>CAYGPF010000005.1:116473-248834 GCA_964351785.1 uncultured Rhodomicrobium sp. | reverse complement strand
TGGGCATCTGAAGCGCAAATAAAGCGCGGATGCTGTGTGGGCATCTGAAGCGCAAATAAAGCGCGGATGCTGTGTGGGCATCTGAAGCGCAACTAAAATGCGGGTGTAGCTCAATGGTAGAGCAACAGCCTTCCAAGCTGAAGATGAGGGTTCGATTCCCTTCACCCGCTCCATAACCGAACATAATCTCATTTATCACAAACATAGGGCCACGAGCGTGAAAAACTCTGAAAATCACGCCTGAGACTTGAAAAGGCAGCCCCGAACCCCATTTGTTCTTAACCGAATTAGGAGAACAAACAGGGCTAAATAATTTAAAAATAGTTGCTTTTTCTATTGAACTTGGCCAAAATTTGTCGTAAAAAACTCTTTTCCAGAGATATGGGCTGCATTAATCGTCATTAGGCGGTTGGTGGGGTCTGTTTGTTTATGCTCAATTTATTAAACTCACTTGAGTTCTTGAGGCGGCATGAACGGCGGTGAGTTTCAAAGGGCTTCTTGCAAATAATGGCAATATTCAAGTGTCTTCAAACGGTGCCGCTGGGTTTAGGAGTGTAGCTCAACTGGCTAGAGCACCGGTCTCCAAAACCGGGGGTTGGGGGTTCGAGTCCCTCCACTCCTGCCATCTCGGCAGGAGAAAACTGAGATCAGGATCGGGTCAGGTAGTGGCCTGTAACTTAGGGCCGTATAATTAAAGTCGTTAAGTTTAAGGGCAGGTAGCGGGCAAAAAGACCTCAAAGATCTGGAAATACATAAGGTTGGTGTGCGGGCCATTGCAATATGGCATGTCCGCAAATTTCAGATCTGCAATTAAAGGGATCTGAACAGGGATGGTTCTGAACAGAGGTTGCACTGCGTAAGTTTTTCAGGCCGCGCTAATAAATTGAGGCGCGCCGAATATGGCCAAGCAGATGGTGGTCAGGCAGATGATAACCAGACAAGAGTTAGGGCGCTCAATTTTTAAAGAGCACCAGATGAAGTTTAAAACGCGCGATGAAAATGTCAACAAACGCGCACTATAAAAATTTGGCGTTGTCAAAAGAATGCGCCTGAGAGGTTTTAATGGCAAATCCGTTTGAATTCATCCAAGAGGTTCGCGCTGAGATGGCCAAGGTAACATGGCCAACCCAAAAGGAAACCATAGTTACAACCATCATGGTTCTCATTCTAGTGGCCATGGCCATGGTGTTTTTCTTTGCAGCGGATCAGGTTCTGAACCTGCTTGTTCAGCTGCTCATCGGCTCTGGCCAGTAATCATTGGGGTGAAGGCTATGGCGAAGCGTTGGTACATTGTTCACGCATATTCGAATTTCGAAAAAAAGGTGGCGGAAGCCATCCGCGAGCGTGCGGCAAGTGAGGGCCTTGAAGAGCAGTTTGAAGAAGTGCTTGTGCCAACCGAAGAAGTGATAGAAGTGCGCCGCGGCCGCAAAGTGGCCTCAGAGCGCAAATTCTTCCCCGGTTATGTGCTGGTAAAAATGGAAATGACAGACGCCGCGTATCACCTGATCAAGGACACACCAAAGGTGACGGGTTTTCTAGGCACGGATAATAAGCCAATTCCAATTACAGAGGCAGAGGCACAAAACATTCTGCATCAGGTCAAGGAAGGCATTGATCGTCCGAAATCAACCATCATTTACGAAATCGGCGAACTTGTAAAAGTGATGGATGGCCCCTTTGAAGGCTTCGGCGGCCAGATTGAAGAAGTTGATGATGAGCGCCAGCGTTTGAAGGTGGCGGTAGAGATTTTTGGCCGGGCAACCCCGGTTGAGCTTGAATTCAATCAGGTGCAAAAGAAAGTTGATGCCTGAGTGAATGTAAAAGATGCTCTCGGTCAAACGATGAAGAGAGTGTTTTTTCAAACTGGTTGTGGGAGGCGCGCTGGGCATTGCCAGGCCTTGAGAGCGCCGCACCACAAACCCTTAAAGATGCAAAGAGCATCAGACAAACAGGTTAAACCTGAAGGGAACATGAAATGGCAAAAAAAATTGAAGGCTATTTAAAGCTGCAAGTGCCTGCTGGTCAGGCCAACCCCTCACCGCCGATCGGCCCTGCGCTTGGTCAACGCGGTATTAACATCATGGAGTTTTGCAAAGCGTTTAACGCCGCATCAGGTGACGCAGAGCCCGGCTCTCCCATACCTGTAAGCATAACTGTTTATCAGGACAAATCCTTCACCTTTGAAATGAAGACCCCGCCGGCGTCTTATTTCCTTAAAAAGGCAGCCAAGCTGAAAAAAGGTGGTGGAACGCCAGGCCTTGAAGTGGCCGGTTCAGTCACCATGGCTCAGGTCCGTGAAATTGCAGAAATGAAAATGGTGGATCTGAATGCAAACGACATTGATCAGGCCGCAAAGATTATTGCAGGTTCCGCCCGCTCTATCGGCTTGGAAGTGAAGGGTTAGTAAAATGGCACAAGGTAAAAGAATGAAAGCGGCCATGGAAAAGGTCGATCGCACAAAAGTTTACAATCTTGAAGATGCGGTGAAGCTGATCAAGGAAAATGCAAACGCCAAATTCGACGAAACAGTGGAAATCGCCATGAACCTTGGCGTGGACCCTCGTCACGCTGACCAGATGGTCCGTGGTGTTTGCGAACTGCCCAAAGGCTCCGGGCGGACATTGCGTGTCGCTGTTTTTGCCAAGGACGCAAAAGCCGATGAAGCAAAAGAAGCTGGCGCAGATATCGTTGGCGCTGAAGAACTGGTTGAAGAAGTTCAAAAAGGCAACATCAATTTTGATCGTTGCATCGCCACCCCGGACATGATGCCGCTCGTCGGTCGTCTGGGCAAGGTGCTGGGCCCGCGCGGCATGATGCCAAACCCGAAGGTCGGCACAGTGACGCCAAACATCGCTGAAGCCGTGAAAAGCGCCAAGGGCGGTGCGGTGGAATTCCGCGTTGAAAAGGCTGGCATTGTTCAGGCCGGTGTTGGCAAGGCAAGCTTTAGCGAAGGTGATCTGGTGGAAAATATCCGCGCTTTTGTTACAGCCGTGAGTAAAGCCAAGCCATCAGGCGCCAAGGGCACATTTTTCAAACAGGTCGCCCTCTCATCAACAATGGGCCCTGGTGTGAAAATTGAATTGAGCTCAGCTTTGCAAGGCTAGCAAAGGAGCTAGGCTGGCGAACATGCCAGCCCAAGAGTTTCCCAAATGGCCGGAATTGTTTCTGGCCCTTTGGTAAAAACCTGATGATCCCGAAAGAGACCGGGGGCCTCGGCGGTTAATCTAACCGTCAAGGCAAACCGGAGCAATCTCAACCAGGGACCGTCAGGATCAGTCCTGTCCGAGACTGCAGGTGCCGGGAAACCGGCTTAAGCAAATGGCCTGCATAGACGGTGGTTTAACAAGATTTGAAATTTGAGGGGCATTCCTCAGCTCAAATCGGTTTGAACGACAAATGAAGGTCAAACGGCCAAAGCCAGGGTGTTGAAAATTATCGCACACCCTCGATAAAGCCAGATGACCGGACAGGCAAATGAGCGTCAGGACCGGCGGTTTCCGGCAAAGTGGCAACTTCAGCCACCAGCCATAAACCAGGGGCCATGACAAACTGAAGCCGCAAGGGTTGCCCTTATCAAAAAGGCACTCTTGTAACAATGGAGAAAGCTGGTGGAAAGAGCAGAAAAACAACAGCTCGTTGCCGCATTGAACGAAAAGCTCGGAAATTCGGGCGTCATCGTTGTGGCCCACTATGCAGGTCTGACCGTGGCAGAAATGACGGCACTTCGCCGTGATATTCGCGCTGCTGGTGGGGCAATGCAGGTGGCAAAAAACCGGCTCGTCAAACGTGCACTAGAAGGAACAGATGCTGGTGGCATAGCCGATCTTTTCCAGGGTCCAACATGTATCATGACCTCGGAAGATCCGGTGAGCGCGCCAAAAGTTGCGGTCGAGTTCGCCAAGGGCAACGATAAACTCGTTATTCTCGGCGGGACTATGGGCAAAACCGTTCTGGACCCGATAGCTGTAAAATCTCTTGCTTCCTTGCCATCACTTGATGAGCTCCGTGGCAAAATTGTTGGTCTCTTGCAGGCGCCAGCAAGTCAAATAGCCAGGATACTCAATGAGCCAGGTGGTCAGCTTGCCCGTGTCATCGCGGCCAAGGCGGAAAGCGAATAATTTGTCGAGCACCAGTTAAAATTTGAACAAACCGATTGAACTAAAGGAACAAATAGAAATGGCTGATTTAGATAAAATCATTGAAGAGCTTTCAAACCTGACTGTTATGGAAGCTGCAGACCTTGCAAAACGTCTTGAAGAAGAGTGGGGCGTATCCGCTGCTGCTCCTGTGGCTGTCGCTGCTGCAGGTGGCGGAGCTGGTGACGCTGGCGCCGCTGAAGAAAAGACAGAGTTTGATGTCATACTTGCCGGAGCCGGTGACAAGAAAATCAACGTTATTAAAGAGGTCCGTGCAATCACTGGCCTTGGCCTGAAAGAAGCCAAAGAGCTTGTTGAAGGCGCGCCAAAACCTGTCAAGGAAGGCGTTAATAAAGAAGAAGCCAATGAGCTCAAGGAAAAACTTGAAGCCGCTGGCGCATCAGTTGAAGTCAAGTAATCATTTGATCACTTTTGAAGGCAGGGGGAGAGTATCCCCTTGCCTCTCAAGGGCCAGGGCCTGTGGGCCGAGCGCCGATGAAACAGCCCGGTCTGTTAAGGGCCGTTAAATCAGGAGCAAACTGAAAAAGGTCACAATAAACCAGGCCAGAACAAAATGGCCAAAATGAAATTGTCTGAGAACAAGTGTCTGAGAACAAGTAATGACGTTTCCTGCAACAGGTAGCAAGGCACCTGTTTCAAGAACCGTCAAAAGGCGTTTCAAGGTGCAGGGCATGGCAGGTTGAGCCCGTCACCTGAAAACAGGCTGAAAATAGATAGCAAAATAAAGGGGACCGCTGGCTGACCGTGCCAAAGAGGCCAGCCCCCACTTTAAATCGCTGATCACTCGAGGAGCTGACATGGCTAAGACGTTCACTGGTCGCAAACGTATTCGCAAAAAATTTGGGTCAATCGCTGAAGTCGCGGAAATGCCCAACCTCATTGAAGTTCAGAAAAGATCATATGATGAATTTCTAATGGTCAGGGAGCCTGATGGTGGCCGCCTCGATGAAGGCTTACAGGCTGTGTTTAAATCTGTATTCCCGATCTCGGACTTTTCAGAACGCGCAACTCTGGAATTTGTCTCCTACGAATTTGAAAAGCCCAAATATGACGTAGAGGAATGTCAGCAACGTGACATGACCTTCGCGGCCCCACTAAAGGTCACATTGCGTCTGATTGTTTTTGACGTCAATGAAGAAACCGGCGCTAAATCAGTCAAGGACATCAAGGAGCAGGATGTCTATATGGGTGACATCCCCTTCATGACAGACAATGCCACCTTCGTCATTAATGGCACGGAGCGGGTCATCGTCAGCCAGATGCACCGCTCACCCGGTGTTTTCTTTGACCATGACCGCGGCAAAACCCACTCATCCGGCAAACTGCTGTTTGCAGCCCGTATCATTCCTTACCGTGGCTCATGGCTGGATTTTGAATTCGACGCAAAAGACATCGTCCACGTCCGCATTGACCGTCGCCGCAAATTGCCCGCGACCTCATTGCTATACGCGCTTGGCCATGATGATGAAGAAATCCTGGACATCTTCTATGACAAGATCATCTACTCGCTTGGCAAAAAAGGTTGGAGCACACCCTTCGTGCCGGAACGCTTTAAAGCCGTTAAACCAACAAATGATCTGATCAACGCCAAGAACGGCAAGGTCGCTTTCGAGGCGGGTAAGAAAATCACTGCCCGTCAGGCTAATAAAATGGCTGAAGATGGGTTGGAAAATCTTCTCTACACCGATGAAGAGCTCTACACCCATTACCTGGCTGAAGAAGTCATTAATATGAAAACCGGCGAGATCATCGCTGAAGCAGGCGCTGAAATTAACGAAGAACTGCTTGAGAAATTGAAAGAGTTCGGCCTGACTGAATTGCCGATCCTTGATATTGATCACGTCAACACAGGTGCCTTCATTCGCAATACCTTGATGGTCGACAAGGCCAACAACCGCGAAGAAGCCCTCATAGACATTTACCGCGTGATGCGGCCGGGCGAGCCCCCCACAGTTGAGGCTGCCGAAGCTGTGTTCAACGGTCTTTTCTTCGATCCGGAACGTTATGACCTTTCCGCCGTTGGCCGTGTGAAAATGAACATCCGCCTGCAACTGGAATGCGATGACACTGTCCGCACGCTCCGCAAGGAAGACATTCTCGGCGTTTTGAAAACGCTGGTTGACCTCAGGGACGGCAAAGGTGAAATCGATGATATCGACCATCTGGGCAACCGCCGCGTGCGCTCAGTTGGTGAGTTGATGGAAAACCAGTACAGAATTGGTTTGTTGCGCATGGAGCGTGCCATCAAGGAGCGTATGAGCTCTGTCGATATTGACACAGTCATGCCGCAGGATCTCATAAACGCCAAACCCGCCGCCGCCGCGGTGCGTGAATTCTTTGGCTCCAGTCAGCTGTCACAATTTATGGATCAGACAAACCCGCTGTCAGAGATCACGCACAAGCGCCGCTTGTCGGCGCTTGGCCCAGGTGGTCTGACCCGGGAACGCGCGGGCTTTGAGGTCCGTGACGTGCACCCGACCCATTACGGCCGCATCTGCCCGATTGAAACCCCCGAGGGGCCAAATATCGGTCTGATAAACTCGCTCGCCACCTATGCAAGGGTAAATAAATACGGCTTTATCGAAAGCCCGTACCGCAAGGTAATCGACGGTAAAATGAGTGATGAAGTGGTCTATCTTTCAGCGATGGAAGAAACCCGCCACTATATCGCGCAGGCCTCTGTCCCCCTCACCGAAGATGGCAAATTCTTCGAGGACCTGGTGAGCTGTCGCCACGGCGGAGACGCCCTGATGGTACCGGCTGATAAAGTTGACTATGTTGACGTCTCACCAAAACAGCTCGTTTCTGTTGCCGCGGCCCTCATTCCGTTCCTTGAAAATGACGACGCCAACCGCGCTCTGATGGGATCAAACATGCAGCGCCAGGCTGTGCCGCTCTTAAAACCTGAAGCCCCCTTTGTTGGCACCGGCATGGAAGAGGTTGTCGCCCGGGATAGCGGCGCCGCTATCACAGCCCGCCGCACAGGTGTTGTCGATCAGATTGACGGCACCCGCATCGTGATCCGCGCCACCGAGGAGACAGACCCCTCAAAACCCGGCGTTGATATCTATAATATGCGCAAATTCCAGCGCTCAAACCAGAACACCTGTATCAACCAGCGCCCTCTTGTAAAAGTCGCTGACAAGGTCAAGGTTGGTGACATCATCGCAGATGGCCCCTCAACTGATCTTGGTGATCTGGCACTGGGTAAAAACGTCCTCGTCGCCTTTATGCCATGGAACGGCTACAACTTCGAGGACAGCATCCTGATCTCTGAGCGCATCAAGCGAGATGACGTCTTCACCTCAATCCATATTGAGGAATTTGAAGTGATGGCACGTGACACGAAATTGGGCCCCGAAGAAATCACAAGGGACATCCCTAACATTTCTGAAGAAGCTTTGAAAAATCTGGATGAGGCCGGCATCGTCTATATCGGTGCTGAAGTGAAGCCGGGTGACATCCTCGTTGGCAAGATCACGCCAAAGGGTGAGAGCCCGATGACACCGGAGGAAAAATTGCTCCGGGCCATCTTCGGTGAAAAAGCCTCTGATGTCCGTGATACGTCTTTAAAATTGCCGCCAGGTGTTGCAGGTACTGTTGTTGAAGTGCGTGTGTTTAACCGCCACGGCATTGAAAAAGACGAACGCGCCATGGCCATCGAACGCGAGGAAATCGAACGCCTCGCCAAAGACCGGGACGACGAGATGCAAATTCTTGATCGGAACGTTTATGGCCGCCTGAAAGACGCTTTGCTGAACAAGGAAGTGATCAAAGGGGTGCAAACTCTGAAGAAAGGCGCGAAAGTCACAGAAGACGCCCTTGATGAACTCCCCCGCAGTCAATGGTGGGACATTGCCCTCAAAAATGAAAAGGCGATGGCAGAAGTTGAGGCCATTCAAAAACAATATGAAGAGGCTAAAAAAGCCCTTGAACAGCGCTTTGTTGACAAGGTTGACAAACTCCAGCGCGGAGACGAACTGCCGCCTGGCGTAATGAAGATGGTCAAGGTGTTTGTCGCGGTGAAACGTAAGCTGCAACCAGGCGACAAAATGGCTGGACGCCATGGCAACAAAGGTGTGATCTCCCAGATCGTGCCCCAGGAAGACATGCCCTATCTTGAAGATGGCACGCCGGTTGACATTGTGCTCAACCCACTTGGTGTGCCAAGCCGGATGAATGTGGGTCAGATCCTTGAGACCCATCTCGGGTGGGCCTGCCGTGGTCTTGGCCGCGTCATTGATGACGCTATGGACGCATTCCGCATTGAAAAGGACACAAGCACAGTCAAAGGGGCCATTGAACAGGTATACGGCGATAAAACTCTGCTGGATGACTACACGGAAGATGAAGTTATCGAGCTTGGAAACAACCTTCGTAATGGTGTCCCTGTGGCAACGCCGGTTTTTGATGGGGCCCATGAAGCCGATATTGTTGAGCTGCTTCAGCGTGCCGGTCTGGATTCCAGCGGTCAGGTTACCTTGCATGATGGCCGGACCGGTGAACCTTTCGACCGGAAAGTCACCGTGGGCTACAAATACCTCTTGAAACTCCACCACCTGGTGGACGACAAGATCCACGCCCGTTCAATCGGCCCCTACAGCCTCGTTACCCAGCAGCCGCTTGGTGGTAAGGCCCAGTTTGGTGGCCAGCGCTTTGGTGAGATGGAGGTCTGGGCCCTTGAAGCTTACGGCGCTGCCTACACCTTGCAGGAAATGCTGACCGTCAAGTCAGACGATGTGGCCGGCCGGACCAAAGTTTACGAAGCCATCGTCCGCGGGGATGATGCCTTTGAAGCTGGCATCCCGGAGAGCTTTAACGTCCTCATAAAAGAGATGAAAGCTCTGGGGCTGAATGTCGAGCTGGAACAGTTCAAGGATGTGAAGCCGGCTGTTGATGCAGACTTCGAGCAGATCATTGAAGATCCAGCACAACTGCCCGAACCGGACGCAGCCGAATAACAGAGCATAAAGCCGCAACATGGTGCCGGGCCTCCCAGGGCCCGGCCAATATAAAAGACACCAGAACATAAATCGGTTGCAACCAACCAAACCGAAACTGACCTGGTAATGAAATTTTAAAATGAAAAGAGCCACAGCTCTTTCTTATGGAGAATTGGGATGAACCACGACGCCGTAAATCTCTTCAATCCAACCACACCGCAAGCGACATTTGATCAAATCCGGATCTCGATCGCCAGCCCTGAGCAAATCCACTCATGGTCATTCGGTGAGATAAAAAAACCGGAAACCATCAATTACCGGACCTTCAAGCCCGAGCGCGACGGCCTTTTCTGTGCCCGCATCTTTGGCCCTGTGAAGGATTATGAATGTTTGTGCGGTAAATATAAGCGCATGAAATACAAGGGCGTCATCTGCGAAAAATGCGGCGTTGAAGTGACCCTGACCAAGGTGCGCCGTGAGCGCATGGGCCATATTGAACTGGCAGCCCCGGTCGCCCACATCTGGTTCCTGAAATCTCTGCCATCACGCATCGGCCAACTGCTTGATATGACCTTGAAGGATCTTGAACGGGTTCTTTATTTTGAAAGTTATATTGTCATTGAGGCCGGTATCACCCCCTTCCAGGAAGGTCAGCTTCTCTCTGAAGAGGAATTCATGAACGCCCAGGAAGAGTTCGGAGATGATGCCTTTACCGCCGGCATTGGCGCTGAAGCCATCCGCGAAATTCTGATGGGCATGGACCTCGAGACACTTGCTGAGCAGTTGCGCCGGGAAATTGCTGAAGCAACAACAGAGCTGAAACCAAAAAAACTGGCAAAACGACTGAAAGTGGTTGAAAGCTTTATTTACTCTGGCAACCGCCCGGAATGGATGATCCTGACAGTTATTCCAGTCATTCCGCCGGAACTGCGCCCGCTTGTCCCATTGGATGGCGGCCGCTTTGCCACCTCTGACCTGAACGATCTCTACCGCCGGGTGATCAACCGGAACAACCGCTTGAAACGGCTGATAGAGCTCCGCGCACCTGACATCATCATCCGTAATGAAAAACGTATGCTGCAGGAATCTGTTGACGCGCTGTTTGATAATGGCCGCCGCGGCCGTGTCATCACAGGTGCCAACAAGCGCCCGCTCAAATCCCTCTCGGATATGCTGAAAGGCAAGCAGGGCCGCTTCCGTCAGAACCTGCTTGGTAAACGTGTTGACTATTCCGGTCGCTCCGTCATCGTGGTTGGCCCCGAATTGAAGCTGCATCAATGCGGCCTTCCAAAGAAAATGGCGCTGGAGCTGTTTAAACCCTTTATCTATTCCCGTCTTGACGCCAAGGGCTATGCCTCAACCGTCAAACAGGCCAAGAAACTGGTGGAGAAAGAAAAGCCGGAAGTCTGGGATATCCTCGATGAGGTCATCCGCGAACATCCGGTGATGCTGAACCGCGCCCCGACCCTGCACCGTCTCGGCATTCAGGCGTTTGAACCCGTACTGGTTGAGGGCAAGGCCATTCAGCTTCACCCGCTGGTTTGCGCCGCCTTTAACGCCGACTTTGACGGCGACCAGATGGCTGTTCACGTGCCCTTGTCACTCGAAGCACAGCTTGAAGCCCGCGTGCTGATGATGTCAACAAACAACGTGTTGCATCCAGCCAACGGCGCACCGATCATCGTGCCATCTCAGGACATCGTTCTCGGTCTTTACTATCTCTCTCTGATTTATGACAACGAGCCAGGTGAAGGCATGATCTTCGGCTCAGTGGCAGAAATCCGCCACGCGCTTGATAATGCCGTTGTCACGCTTCACACCAAGATCAAGGGTCGCTTTAAGGCCGTTGACGATGAGGGTGAAGAGGTCTCCGAAGTTTTTGAGACCACACCGGGCCGTATGTTGCTGGGTGAACTGTTGCCCAAAAAACCAGGCGTCTCATTTGACCTTGTAAACCGTCTTCTTACCAAGAAAGAAATTTCCGGCATGATTGACGCGGTTTACAGAAACTGCGGTCAAAAGGAATCTGTCATTTTCTGCGACAAAATCATGCAGACAGGCTTCAAACATGCCTGCCTTGCCGGCATCTCATTCGGTAAGGACGACATGGTGATCCCGGACACCAAAACCGGAATTGTTGAAGAAACGTCCGATCTTACCCGTGAATATGAGCAGCAATATAATGATGGTCTGATCACCCGTGGTGAAAAATACAACAAGGTTGTTGATGCCTGGGCAAAATGCACAGACAAGATCGCCGCAGAAATGATGGACAGGATCTCCGCTGTTCACATTGATGAGGAAACAAAACGCATCATCCCGACCAACTCGGTTTACATGATGGCGCACTCAGGTGCCCGTGGCTCACCCGCTCAGATGAAACAGCTTGCCGGCATGCGCGGCCTTATGGCCAAGCCATCAGGTGAGATCATCGAAACACCTATCATTTCAAACTTCAAGGAAGGCCTCACCGTGCTGGAGTACTTTAACTCCACCCACGGCGCTCGTAAGGGTCTTGCTGACACCGCGCTGAAAACCGCGAACTCCGGTTATCTGACCCGCAGATTGGTTGACGTTGCCCAGGATTGCATCATCAACGAACATGATTGCGGTACAGAGAACGGCATTAGTGTTTCAGCCGCTGTCGATTCAGGTGAAGTGATTGTCTCGCTTGGCAAACGGTCTCTTGGCCGAACGGTAGCCGAAGATGTTATTGACCCGGCCACAGATGAAGTGATCATCAAGGCCGGCGACATGATTGAAGAGCACCACGCCGCAGCAATAGATGCTTCGCAGGCCCAGGAATTCAAGATCCGCTCTGTCCTGACCTGTGAAACCAGAAACGGCGTTTGCGGCAAATGTTATGGCCGTGACCTTGCCCGCGGCACATCCGTTAATCTCGGGGAAGCTGTTGGCGTCATCGCTGCTCAGTCTATTGGCGAGCCAGGCACACAATTGACCATGCGTACCTTCCACATTGGCGGTACGGCACAGGTTGTGGACAGCTCCTTCATCGAAGCCACTTATGACGGCACCGTTGAAATCCGCAATCACAACATCGCAAGAGACAGCCAGAAACGCCTCGTCGCCATGGGTCGTAACATGGTCATCTCAATTGTCGACAAGGAAGGCAATGAACTTGCCGCCCACAAGATCCAGCAAGGCTCACACCTCAAGGTCGATAAGGGCGACAAGATCAAGCGGGGCATGCGTATCGCTGAATGGGACCCGTATACCCGCCCGATCCTGTCTGAAGTCGACGGTATTGTTGAATTTGAAGATCTGACAGACGGCATCTCGGTTGACGAACAGTTTGATGAATCCACCGGCATTGCCAACCGTGTCATCATTGACTGGCGCTCCAGCCCCCGCGGTGACAATCTGAAACCGGCCATTATCATCAATGATGAAAAGGGCAACATCAAAAAACCAAGTCGCGGCGGTGATGCAAGGGCGCTTCTTTCTGTGGAAGCTGTGCTCTCGGTTGATCCGGGCAGCAAGGTTAAAGCTGGTGACGTTCTCGCCCGTATCCCACTGGAGAGTGCAAAAACCAAAGACATCACAGGCGGTCTGCCACGTGTGGCTGAACTGTTTGAGGCCCGCCGCCCGAAAGATCATGCGATCATCGCTGAAATTTCAGGCACGGTAGAATTTGGCCGTGACTATAAAAACAAGCGCCGCATAGCCATCATCCCGGATGATGAAAACGAGGAAAATTCAGAATACCTCATTCCAAAGGGCAAACACCTATCCGTTCAGGAAGGGGACCGCATCGAGAAGGGTGAATATCTCCTTGATGGTCACCCGGCACCGCATGACATTCTGGCGATTAAGGGCGTCGAGGAACTGGCGACCTACCTCGTGAATGAAATCCAGAATGTGTACCGTCTTCAGGGTGTGACCATCAACGATAAGCACATCGAGGTGATTGTTCGCCAGATGCTGCAAAAAGTTGAAGTTGAAGATGCAGGTGACACCACAATGCTGAAGGGCGAAAATATCGACCGCTATGAGTTTGCAGACAACAACCAGGCCGCAATTGATGCCGGTAAGGAACCTGCCAAAGGCAGTCCTGTCCTTCTGGGTATCACCAAGGCCAGTCTGCAAACCAAGAGCTTTATTTCCGCTGCCTCTTTCCAGGAGACAACCCGCGTTCTTACCGAGGCGGCCGTCTCTGGCAAGAAGGACACGCTCGAAGGTCTGAAGGAAAATGTGATCGTTGGACGCCTCATTCCGGCTGGTACCGGCGGTATGCTGTCTCGTATGCGCAAGATCAGCCAAACCAGAGATGAGCTGATCCTGAAAGAGAAGAAAGCTGCCGAAGCTGCCAGAGCCGCCATGCAGGCGGAGCCGGAGGAGATCATCGTCCCCGAGGCACCGGCAGAGGACGGCGCCCCGGCTGAATAAACCAGATATGAAACCGCCCCGTTTTGGGGCGGTTTTTTTCTATGCCTGTTCGCTGCTTATCTCACCGCTCGTAAACCCGCCACTGAAAATCTGAATGTCTTATTATTTTTGCATTCTCATGTTCAACTTAGCCTGCCGCCGCGGCAGGCATTGCGGTCATAGGTAAAGCGGCTCTGATAAAGATCTCTTATGAACCAGCAAGAGAAGAGTGACACAAAGCAAAATGAAAACACCAGGAAACCGATACTCATGGCTCTCTCGCCAGTTGCATTGGTGGACAGTTCCATTGATCATAGCGCTGGTTGCCATGGGGGTTGTGATGACGGAGTTACCCCTCAATAAATTAAAGCAGGACCTTTATGCCTGGCATAAATGGATTGGCATCACTGTTCTTCTGCTCGCCCTTGTTCGCCTGTTCTGGCGCTTCTTTTGGCCTCGTGTAGCAGTCCCGGCAAAACAGCAGGCCAGCAATGTGCCAGAGGCTGCAGAGATTGCGGCAAAGCTCGGTCATGTGGCCCTTTACAGCCTCTTGATCGCGGTGCCGCTCATCGGCTGGTTAAGAAGCTCAACCGCCGGGTTCGAGGTGGTCTGGTTCCACATCATCCCGCTGCCGGAGCTTCTTGGCAAAAATGAAGCCTTGAGCAACACGCTGGAGCAGGCCCATGAAATCGCTGCCTACACACTTCTTGTTCTGCTCGCGGGGCATATCGGTGCGGTGGTTGTGCATCACAAATTCTGGCACGACCCGATACTGGAAAAAATGTCCCCCGGGCTCTTGCATAAGGTTTTTGTTGGGGCAGGTTTATTGGCGGCCACGGCTTTCATGATCAATTACCTGATCATCAACCCGCCGCCAAAATCAGCAACCCAAAAAATCACGGGTGAAAAAATAACAATTGAAAACGCCCACAAAAAACAGGCCGATAAAAAAGCCAAACCGGACACCCCGCTCTGGCAGGTTGGTGAAAAAAGCAGGCTTACTTTCACAGCAACCCAAAAAGGCGCCAAAACCACAGGCAATTTTGAAACTTTAAAACTAACCAGCTTAAGATTTGACCCCAATGCCCCGGAAAAGGCGGTCGTTGAGGTTGAGATTGAAATAGCCTCCATGAAGCTCGGCAATGCCATGATTGAGCAAACCCTCCTGGCACCTGGCTGGTTTGATGCAGGCAATCACCCCCTGGCCCGGTTTAGGGCTGAAGGTTTTGAGGCAATGGCTGAGGGCACCTACCGTCTGAACGGCGCCCTGACCATCAAGGACATCACAAAACCTTTGAAAATTATCATGAATATCGAACAAACAACGGATAAACAGGGCCGCGTACGTATCAAAGCCAGCGGTACCACCATCATCAACCGCCTGAGCTATCAGATCGGGGAATATGAATGGGAAACTGACGAGCTTTTAGATGCGGATATTGGCCTCACCATTGAGGTCGATGCCATAAAAGCGCGATAATTTAACGGAATGCTGTTATCAAAGAAAATCTGATTATGCGGAGATCATAAATGAAAAAATTACTGGCCATTGCTGCCATATTGTTCCTGAGCCAAAGTCCGACACTTTATGCTGCTGAGGAAACTTATAAATTCGATCCAAACCATACAGAGGTGGTCTTTTCCTACCGCCATTTGGGCATGTCCCGCTCTTATGTCCAGTTCAATAAAATTGGCGGTGAAGTCAAAATGGACAAGAGCGCACCGGAAAAAAGCTCAGTTAATGTCACTATTGATGCCGCCAGTGTCAATACAGGCCTGGATGTTTTTGACCAGCATTTGAAAGACAAGAATTTCTTCGATGTTGCCAAATATCCGGACATCACCTTCAAAAGCACAAAAGTCGAAAAAACAGGCAGCAAAACTTATAAGATCATGGGAAATCTGACTATCAAGGGTAAAACCCGGCCCGTGACCCTGGACATGACCCACATTGTCGACCAGGCACACCCGCTTGGTGCTTTCAACCCAAAATATAAAGATGTCTATGTCGCGGCCTTTTCTGCCAAAACCACCATCAAGCGCAGCGAGTTTGGTATGGGCCAGTATGCACCGGCGACAAGTGATGAGGTGGAAATCATCATTGAAACCGAGATGTTCCGTCAATAACGGGCACCTGACCCGCCGTGGCGACACAACAAACAATCAAGACAGCTCAAACACAGATATAATGGTTTGGGCTGTTTTAACCACCCCGGCTTCTTTTGCCATCTGAGATTGTAGCTGCGCAGCCTTTTCTGTGTAAAGCGGATTTGTGGTGAGATCCATAAAGGCTTTTGCCAACCTCGGAACTGTCAGCTCTTTTTGCGCAAGAGGGGCCGGGCCGAGCTGACGCTTGTGAACTAGCGCCCCCCACCAGGGTTGATCAAAGCCAAACGGGCATATGAGTGTTGGCCGCCCGGCCCGCAAACCGGCCGCCGTGGTCCCCGCCCCGCCATGATGAACCACTGCTTTCACCAGTCGGAACAGCGCATGATGCGGCACATCATCAAGCATAAACACATCCGGGTCACCACCTCTATAGTCAAGCCCCGCCCAGCCCCGTGATAAGAGAACACGGCAACGGGCCTCCCGTGCAGCAGTGAGGGCAATATCAACCAGATTTGTCGCCCCACCGGTATTCATACTGCCAAACCCGATATAAAGCGGCGGCGCCCCGGCATCAAGAAACGCCTGCAAAGCCGGCTCTGGTTGCCAACCATCAGCCTTATGGTCGTAAAAAAGATAGCCCGTGACCAAAGCATGCGCCGGCCAGTCTTTGGGGCGGGGTATGAGATGCGGACTGAAAGCATGTATTAATGGCACTGGTGCCCCGTTGATCATAAAAGCTTTTTGAAAGCGTGAGCGGGGGGAAAGCCCCATCGCCTCACGGGCTTCCTTATAAAGGGACGGTGTAAAGCAGCGGGCATAGCGAAGCGGCAGATTGAAAATTCTATTGAACCGCCCGAAGTTGCGCTTGAACGGTACAAACGGAAATTCCGCGGTGGGAAGCGCCGGAATAGGGCTTATATAACAAAGACGGGCCTCTGCATGTTCAGCCAGATCAGTCGCAATGGGCAGCCCCGCATGAGATATTATCAGGTCCGTCTTACCAACGGCCTTCGGCATCGTCTCAACGATCGTATCATGCATGAAACCTTTAAGGGTTTTGAGGCCCTTCATGATCTTGAGCAGATTAAAATGCATAAGATCTTCAAGGATGGGGTCAGCCACCAGATCAGCGATCGGTGTTCTGGTGGTTGGTTGATAGTCAAATCCTTCAGCAGTGATCCAGCCTTCAAAATCAAGCGGGGCAGCAAAACGAATGGCAAAACCAAGCGCGCGTAACTCAAGGGCAAGCGCCAGAAAAGGCTCAACATCACCCCTTGTTCCATAGGTCAGAAAGGTAATATGCCCCATAAGGCCCCCTTGGCGGACGTAAATGCGAGGAATATCCTCATGAATTGAATTGAGACATAAAAAAAGTGACTTTTCCATGATGTTAGCTGTTGACGTTAGCCCAAACCCTAGATATGTTCCAGCCAACTCACAGCAGGTCGTAAGTGAGACACCATCGCCAGCGGGGACCTATCCCAAATTCCATTTTTAATGGTTGGGCGATGAAACGCTTAAACACTGTTGTAAGACACCAAAACTTTACATGAGAGACCATGATCTCAGGTTCAGGAAGCCAACCGGCGAATGATCCTTGGAGATCCTCTGATGTTTGCTGTAAGGCC
This sequence comes from uncultured Rhodomicrobium sp., assembly GCA_964351785.1. Classification (GTDB taxonomy): domain Bacteria; phylum Pseudomonadota; class Alphaproteobacteria; order Rhizobiales; family HXMU1428-3; genus HXMU1428-3. Next base: position 231,611 of record CAYGPF010000005.1, on the reverse strand, counting down.
TTTGGCACACCTGCAGAAGCACAGGTATGTCAATTGAGGTCTTGCATGATTTTGGTGTACGAAAATTTGGAATTTTTGATTTTAAAAAGATCAGGATTGATTTGAAATCCGGGATTTTAAAAAGATCATGTTTTAAAGAGATCACGAGAATGCAGACTGGCTGGTTAGCTTTCTCTATCAAGGCGGCACCCTCCCATAGAGCAAAGGGGAGGCACTGCAGGACATCTCCCACCTTGGGAGAGGCAGGCCATTTTGAAAACCGCAGGGTAGATCTCAGCAATATAGCCTGAACTTATGTCTCTGAAATTGAGGCGGCAGGCGCAAACAATTGGGTAAGGCACATGCCGACGATACAACAACTTGTTAGAAAACCGCGCAAACCACAAATTAAGCGCAACAAGGTTCCCGCGATGGAGGCATGTCCTCAAAAGCGGGGCGTCTGCACCAGGGTTTATACAACAACCCCGAAAAAACCAAACTCAGCCATGCGGAAAGTGGCGCGGGTTCGGTTGTCTAACGGCTTTGAAGTGACAAGTTACATTCCAGGTGTCGGTCACAACCTGCAGGAGCACTCGGTTGTGCTGATCCGGGGCGGCCGTGTGAAAGACTTGCCAGGTGTGCGCTATCACATTCTTCGGGGTGTTCTGGATACACAGGGTGTCGCTGACAGAAAACAGCGCCGCTCGAAATATGGCGCCAAGCGGCCTAAGTAGGGTTTTGGCAATTTAAAGATTAATCGGCTGGGAGATTTGCATGTCACGCCGCCACAGAGCAGAAAAACGAGAAATTATTCCTGATCCAAAATTCGGGGATATCGTTTTAACAAAATTTATGAACTCAATCATGCTGGACGGTAAAAAGTCGGCAGCCGAGCGCATCGTATATGGTGCCCTCGACCGGATTGAGGATAAGGCAAAAACCAATCCTGTTGAGCTGTTTCATCAGGCGCTTGAAAATGTAAGCCCGGCGATTGAAGTGCGCTCACGCCGTGTTGGTGGTGCAACCTATCAGGTGCCAGTGGAAGTGCGCACGGAGCGCAAGAAAGCGCTGGCCATCCGCTGGTTGATCACTGCCGCCCGCGGCCGCAATGAAAACACCATGGTTGAGCGTTTGTCAGGTGAATTGATGGACGCGGCCAATAACCGCGGCGCTGCCGTGAAAAAACGTGAGGACACACACCGCATGGCTGAGGCCAACCGGGCATTCTCACACTATCGTTGGTAATAAAGGCCTTTTGCTTGCGGCGGTTTCTGGTGGGAAAGCCGGGGCCGCAAAAAAGAGCAAACAGAATGCCAGACAGAAAAAGTACATTATTTTAAGGAATTCGGACCGATGGCCCGCGAATATAACATTGAGGACTACCGCAATTTCGGCATCATGGCTCACATCGATGCAGGTAAGACCACGACAACCGAGCGTGTTCTCTATTACACAGGTAAAAGCCATAAAATTGGTGAAGTTCATGATGGTGCGGCCACTATGGACTGGATGGAGCAAGAGCAGGAGCGCGGCATCACCATTACCTCCGCTGCGACAACTTGCTTCTGGAATGACAAACGCCTTAACATCATCGACACCCCTGGCCACGTGGACTTCACAATTGAAGTTGAGCGGTCCTTGCGTGTTCTTGACGGTGCTGTCGCCTTGCTGGACGCCAACGCCGGTGTTGAGCCACAAACAGAAACAGTGTGGCGTCAGGCTGAAAAATATCACGTGCCTCGGATGATCTTTGTCAACAAAATGGACAAGATCGGCGCAGATTTTTACAACTCTGTTGCCATGGTTGAGGATCGCCTCGGCGCAAAAGCGCTGCCGATCCAGCTGCCCATTGGGGCCGAGAATGATTTTAAAGGCATCATTGACCTTGTGAAGATGAAAGCCATCATCTGGGAAGAAGAATCTCTTGGCGCATCTTTCCATGAGGAAGAGATCCCTGCAGACCTTCAGGCCAAGGCCGAAGAATACCGCGAAAATCTGATCGAAACTGTTGTTGATCTCGAAGAAGAGGCGATGGAAGCATATCTGGAAGGCAATATGCCGGATAATGCTAAAATCCAGGAATTGATCCGTAAGGGTACAATCAACATTGATTTCCACCCAATTCTTTGCGGTACAGCCTTTAAGAACAAGGGTGTTCAGCCGTTGTTGGATGCTGTTGTTGATTACCTGCCCTCACCGGTAGATATTCCGCCGATTAAAGCTCTGGATGTCAAAACGGAAGAGGACACAGTACGCAAGGCCTCTGATGATGAGCCGCTTTCCATGCTGGCATTCAAAATTATGAATGACCCCTTTGTTGGCTCTCTGACATTTTGCCGGATCTATTCAGGCAAGGTGGAATCAGGCGTGTCACTGCTGAACTCTGTCAAAGACAAAAAAGAGCGTATTGGCCGGATGCTGTTGATGCACTCAAATGACCGCGAAGATATAAAGGAAGCCTTTGCTGGTGACATCGTAGCCATTGCTGGCCTCAAGGATGTCACAACTGGTGATACGCTTTGTGTGCCGACGTCACCTGTGATCCTTGAGCGTATGGAATTCCCGGATCCGGTGATTGAAATCGCAGTTGAGCCTAAATCAAAAGGTGACCAGGAAAAATTGGGCGTTGCCCTTAATCGCCTGGCTCAGGAAGACCCGTCTTTCCGCGTTTCATCAGATGAGGAATCAGGCCAAACCATCCTGAAAGGCATGGGCGAGTTGCACCTGGATATTCTGGTGGATCGCATGAAGCGTGAATTTGGCGTTGAAGCGAATATCGGCCAGCCACAGGTGGCTTACCGTGAGACCATCACGCAAAGTGCAGACGTTGACTACACCCACAAGAAACAATCTGGTGGTTCAGGTCAGTTTGCCCGTGTGAAGATGACAATCGAACCCGGCGAAGCAAACTCAGGCTTTGTTTTTGAAAGTGCGGTTGTTGGCGGTAACGTGCCAAAGGAATACATCCCAGGTGTTGAAAAAGGCATCAAATCTGTGATGGAAGGCGGCATATTGGCTGGCTTCCCGATGCTGGATGTGAAAGTAACCCTGAACGACGGTGCCTATCACGATGTTGACAGCTCCGTGATGGCTTTTGAAATCGCAGGTCGTGCCGGCTTCCGTGAAGGAGCCAAACAAGCAGGTCCAAAACTTCTCGAGCCTATCATGAAGGTAGAGGTCGTCACCCCTGAAGAATACCTCGGTGGTATTATGGGTGACCTCAACAGCCGGCGTGGTCAGGTTCAGGGTCAGGAACAACGCGGTAATGCCCTCGTGGTGAACGCAATGGTGCCACTTGCCAATATGTTTGGTTATGTGAACACCCTTCGCTCGCAAAGTCAGGGGCGTGCCCAGTTTACAATGCAATTCGATCACTATGCTCAGGTGCCTCAAGCGGTGGCTGAGGAAGTTCAGGCCAAATACGCTTAATACCGGTCAGCTTTGGAAAAAAGTGGGCTTGTAAGAAGCAAACGGATTGAAACGATAGATTGTTAAGTGAATTTTAGTTTGGTTAAAACGTGTTTGGAAGAACACAAATAGACTGAAAAATGGAGAGCCAAGATGGCCAAGGAAAAATTTGAGCGTAATAAACCACATGTGAACATTGGTACCATCGGTCACGTTGACCATGGTAAAACAACACTGACAGCTGCAATCACCAAAGTGCTTGCTGAAGCTGGTGGTGCCACTGCAAAAAACTATGCAGACATTGATAATGCCCCGGAAGAACGCGAACGCGGCATTACAATTTCAACGGCTCACGTGGAATATGAAACAGAAAACCGTCACTATGCTCACGTTGACTGCCCAGGCCACGCTGACTATGTGAAAAACATGATCACAGGCGCCGCTCAGATGGATGGTGGCATCCTTGTTGTGTCCTCAGCTGATGGCCCCATGCCTCAAACACGTGAGCACATTCTGCTTGCCCGCCAGGTTGGCGTGCCCGCACTTGTTGTTTACATGAACAAGGTTGACCAGGTTGACGATGAAGAGCTTCTTGAGCTTGTTGAAATGGAAATCCGTGAACTTCTGACAGAATATGGCTTCCCTGGTGACGATATTCCGATCGTTAAAGGGTCTGCTCTGGCAGCGATTGAAGATTCAAATGACGAAATCGGCAAGAATTCTATTCTTGAGCTGATGGCAGCTGTTGACGAAGCGATCCCAACACCGGACCGCCCTAAAGATCAGCCGTTCCTGATGCCAATCGAAGATGTGTTCTCAATCTCTGGCCGCGGTACAGTTGTAACCGGTCGTGTTGAACGCGGTATCATCCACGTTGGTGATGAAATTGAAATCATGGGTATCAAGGACACACAGACAACAACCTGTACAGGCGTTGAAATGTTCCGCAAGCTGCTTGATCAGGGTGAAGCTGGCGATAACGTTGGTGTTCTTCTTCGCGGTACAAAACGTGAGGAAGTTGAACGCGGCCAGGTGCTTTGTGCCCCGGGCTCAATCACACCGCACACAAAATTCAAGGCAGAAGCCTACATCCTTACCAAAGATGAAGGCGGCCGCCACACACCATTCTTCACAAACTACCGTCCTCAGTTCTACTTCCGTACAACAGACGTGACCGGTGTTGTGACTTTGCCTGAGGGCACTGAAATGGTGATGCCAGGTGACAATGTTGAAATCAACGTAGAATTGATTGTGCCAATCGCCATGGAAGAAAAACTTCGCTTTGCGATCCGTGAAGGCGGCCGCACAGTTGGTTCAGGTGTTGTCTCCAACATCATTGAGTAACAGCAATAATGAAAAATCGGCGTTCTCTCAAACAATGAGGGAGCGCCGCATTCATTCAAAAAAGGTCAGCTTCGATGCAAAGCCAGAATATTAGAATACGGCTCAAGGCTTTCGATCATCGTGTCCTCGATGTATCGACAAAGGAGATCGTAAACACAGCCAAGCGTACCGGCGCTGATGTCCGTGGCCCCATTCCCTTGCCAACACGCATTGAGAAATACACGGTCAATCGCTCACCCCACGTGAACAAAAAATCACGCGAGCAATTTGAAATGCGGACACATAAACGTCTGATCGACATTGTCGATCCCACACCACAAACTGTGGATGCACTCATGAAGTTGGATCTCGCCGCCGGCGTTGATGTCGAGATTAAGCTTTAAGAGGTGATTGCGCCGCCCATCACCTTTTTTAAATGAGAGGGCAGGGCAGGCAAAGGGCCAAAAAATTGGCAAGTCTTAAGTAGACAAAAAACAAAGTCCTGGAGATCCAATCAACCAGGATGAAAATAGTCTGAAAGACTGAGTTAGAAGAAATATTTAACGTGAAGGACGAGACCAATGCGGTCAGGTGTCATAGCACAAAAGGTCGGAATGACCAGGGTATTTACAGATGAGGGTGATCACATCCCCGTAACTGTATTGAAACTTGATCAATGTCAGGTCGTTGCCCAACGTACAGATGATAAAAACGGATATTGCGCGCTGCAACTTGGCGCCGGCCGTGCCAAAGTGAAAAACACAACCAAGGCGGCGCGCGGCCATTTCGCCATCGCCCAGGTTGAGCCAAAGAAGCAATTGGTGGAATTTCGGGTCACCCCTGAAAATCTGATCGATGTCGGCAGCGAAATCACAGCTGATCACTATGTTGATGGCCAGTATGTGGACATCACCGGCACCTCAATCGGTAAAGGTTTTGCCGGCGGTATGAAACGCCATGGCTTTGGCGGTTTGCGCGCCTCTCACGGTGTTTCTATCTCTCACCGCTCTCACGGCTCAACCGGTCAGTGTCAGGACCCGGGTAAAGTGTTCAAGGGCAAGAAGATGGCCGGCCATATGGGCGCCACGCAGGTCACCACACAGAACCTGAAAATTGTTAAAACAGACGCAGAGCGCGGCCTGGTTTTGGTCAAGGGTGCAGTGCCCGGTGCCAAAGGCGGCTGGGTTCTGATCAACGACGCAAGCAAAAAATCGCTTCCCGAAGAAGCGCCAGTGCCGGGCAAATTCAAAGCACCAGCAGGCGGCGCTAAAAAGGCAGCCAAAGCCAAAGAGACAGCAGAGGCCTCCAGTGATGAAGCCCCTCAAGCTGAAGCTTCTGGAACAGAGGAGAGTTAAGAGATGAAACTTGATGTCCAAACTCTTGACGCGAAAAACGCCGGGTCTGTTGATCTGAGGGACGATATTTTCGGTCTGGAACCACGCACTGATATCCTACACCGTTGTGTTCGCTATCAACTTGCCAAGCGTCAGGCTGGCACACATTCAATACTGGGTCGCTCCGACGTGCGCGGCACCACAAAGAAAATGATTAAGCAAAAAGGCTCAGGCGGCGCACGGCACGGCAATAAGAAAGTGCCTCAGTTCCGCGGCGGTGCCAAGGCATTCGGCCCGACACCAAGAAGCCACGCCCATGATCTGAACAAAAAATTTCGCGCCCTTGGCCTGAAGCATGCGCTTTCCGCTAAAGCCAAAGCGGAAGAGCTGATTGTGCTGGAAGATTGCAGCAAGGGTCAGGAAAAAACCAAGGGCCTTAAAGCCCAGTTGGAAAAACTGGGTCTGAACAAGGCGCTGATTGTTGATGGCGCTGAAGTGAATGAGCAATTCGGCCGCGCCGCGCGTAATCTGCCGGAAATTGATGTCCTGCCCGTGCAAGGCATCAATGTTTACGACATTCTGCGCCGCGAGAAGCTGGTCTTGACCAAAGCGGCCATCGAAGCGCTGGAGGCGCGGTTCAAATGAAACAGGCAGAATTATACGATGTGATCGTCGCGCCGGTTATTACGGAAAAATCCACAGGCGCTTCTGAACATAATCAGGTTGTTTTTAAAGTGGCAAAAAGCGCCACAAAGCCAGCCATTAAACAGGCAGTCGAAGGTTTGTTTAATGTCAAGGTGAAAGCCGTCAACACCGTAAACCGCAAGGGCAAGGTGAAGCGTTTTCGCGGCATTAAAGGCAAACAGAACGACACAAAAAGAGCAATTATCACGCTTGAAGAAGGTCACACAATTGATGTGGCTACCGGGCTGTAAGGGGTAAGACATGGCACTGAAAAAGTTTAAACCGATCACCCCGGGTCAACGGAATCTCGTTCTGGTTGACAAGGCAGATCTCTGGAAAGGCAAACCCGTTAAAAGCCTGACCGAAGGCCTGACCAAAAATGGTGGCCGCAACAACAATGGCCGTATCACCGCGCGGCGCCGTGGCGGTGGTCACAAGCGCGCATACCGTGTGATAGACTTCAAACGTCTGAAAAAAGACATGTCAGCCGTTGTTGAACGCATCGAATATGATCCAAACCGCACGGCCTTCATCGCCCTGATCAAATACGAAGATGGCGAGCAAGGTTACATCCTGGCACCGCAGCGCCTCAGCGTTGGCGACACTGTCATCTCCGGTGATAAGGTCGATGTGAAACCTGGTAATGCCATGCGGTTGAGCAACATGCCTATCGGCACCATTGTTCACAACGTGGAAATGAAGATTGGCAAAGGCGGCCAGATCGCCCGCTCAGCCGGCACATATGCCCAATTGGCTGGCCGCGATTCAGGCTACGCCATATTGAAATTATCATCCGGTGAAACCCGCATGATCCATGCTGATTGCATGGCAACAGTTGGCGCGGTTTCAAATCCGGACAACTCAAACATCAAGCTCGGCAAGGCCGGCCGCAAACGCTGGATCGGCAAGCGGCCGCAAGTCAGGGGTGTTGCCATGAACCCGATCGATCACCCGCACGGTGGTGGTGAAGGCCGGACATCTGGTGGCCGTCATCCAGTGACGCCATGGGGTAAACCAACAAAAGGCAAGCGCACCCGCTCAAATAGCAGCACAGACAAATTCATTGTGCGCAGCCGCCACTTGAAGAAGAAAAGATAGGAGAGCATAGATGGCACGTTCATCTTGGAAAGGCCCATTTGTAGATCGTTATCTCCTGAAAAAGGCAGAAACCCATCAGGAAAGCGGCCGCAAGGATGTCATTAAGATCTGGTCACGCCGGTCAACCATCCTGCCACAATTTGTGGGGCTGACATTTGGTGTCTACAACGGCAAAAAACATATACCTGTTATGGTTTCCGAGGACATGGTGGGCCATAAGTTTGGTGAGTTTTCACCGTCCCGCACCTATTTTGGTCACGCTGCTGACAAGAAAGCAAAAAGGAAATAAGCGATGGGTAAGGCAAAAACTCAAAGGCGCTTGGCAGACAATGAGGCCCAGGCCATCACACGCAATTTGCGCGTCAGCCCCCAGAAACTGAATCTGGTGGCAACAACCATTCGCGGCAAAAAAGTTGACAGTGCACTGGCAGACTTGACCTTTTCGAGAAAGCGCATCGCCAAGGACGTCAAAAAGACACTTGAATCCGCGATTGCCAATGCCGAAAACAACCATGGCCTGGATGTGGACAGCCTCGTCGTGTCAGAAGCCTATGTCGGCAAGGGCCTGGTGATGAAGCGCTGGAAACCAAGGGCTCGTGGCCGTGTCGGCAAGATTTTAAAACCATTTGCCCGGCTAACCGTCGTGGTTCGTGAAGTTGAGGAGACTGCATAATGGGTCAGAAAGCTAATCCGATAGGTTTGCGCCTCGGCATCAACCGAACATGGGACAGCCGCTGGTACGCCACAAAAGGTGAATATGGTGATCTGCTTCTGGAAGACTTTAAAATCCGGGAACATATCATGAAGCATCGCCGTCAGGCCGGCATCTCCAAGGTTGTGATAGAACGCCCGCATAAAAAATGCCGCGTTACCGTTCACAGTGCCCGCCCCGGCATCCTGATCGGTAAAAAAGGCGCAGACATTGAAAAACTGAAAAAAGAACTGACCAAATTCACAGACAGTGAAGTCCATCTTAACATTGTCGAGGTCAGAAAACCGGAAATTGACGCCAACCTTGTCGCAGAAGGTATCGCCCAGCAGTTGGAGCGCCGCGTTGCATTTCGCCGCGCCATGAAGCGGTCAGTGCAATCAGCCCTGCGCCTTGGTGCAGAAGGCATCCGCATTAACTGCGCGGGCCGGTTGGGCGGCGCTGAAATTGCCCGTATGGAATGGTACCGCGAAGGCCGTGTGCCATTGCACACCCTGCGCGCAAACATTGATTACGGCACAGCCAAGGGCGTAACAGCCTATGGCATCATCGGTATCAAGGTTTGGATCTTTAAAGGCGAAATCATGGAGCATGATCCAATGGCGCAAGAACGCCGCGCGATTGATGCACAAGAAGGTGGTCGTCCACGCAGACAGGACGCAAAAGCCTAAAAAGTTAAGCCCTGAAGAGGGCGATAGAGGAACAAGAAAATGTTACAGCCAAAACGGACCAAATTCCGCAAAGCTCACAAAGGGCGGATCAAAGGCAGCGCCAAAGGCGGCACAACTTTGAATTTTGGATCATACGGTTTGAAAGCAGTAGAACCGGAACGCATCACCGCCCGCCAGATTGAAGCGGCGCGGCGGGCCATGACCCGTCAGATGAAACGGGCCGGCCGCGTATGGATCCGCATTTTCCCGGATGTACCTGTTTCCAAAAAACCAACAGAGGTACGTATGGGTAAAGGTAAAGGCACCCCGGAATTCTGGGCCGCCCGCGTCAAGCCTGGCCGCATAATGTTTGAAATTGATGGTGTTGATGATGAAACCGCGCGCACAGCGTTAACTTTGGCAGCTGCAAAATTGCCGATCAAGACGCGCATAGTAAAACGCCTCGGTCTGTAAAGGCTGGATAACAGCAGGCGATAAACGCGGGTTTTTAAAGTAGAGACTTAAAGGACAAATGGGCATGAAGCCGAGTGAATTGAGAGATAAAACACCCGATCAACTCGATGATGAGCTGGTGAAATTGAAAAAAGAGCAATTTAATCTGCGCTTCCAGGCGGCAACAGGCCAGTTGGAAAACACAGCGCGCGTCCGCCATATCAAGCGGGAAATTGCCCGGGTAAAAACCATATTAGCGGAGAAACAGGCCGCAAGCGCTTAGGGCTTGCTGGTTATGTTGTAAGGAATAAAGACAATGCCGAAACGAATTCTAAAAGGCGAAGTGGTCAGCGACAAAACAGACAAGACAATTGTCGTGAAAGTCGAGCGCCGTTTCACACATCCGCTCTTTAAAAAGGTTGTGCGTCGCTCGAAAAAGTACCATGCCCACGACGAGAGTAATCAATACAAGATTGGCGATAAAGTCAGCATTGAAGAATGCCCGCCAATCTCAAAAAACAAGCGTTGGACAGTTGCAGGGGTTAATTAGGAATTAGCCCTCATTCAGGTGAAAAACCTGAAGCAACAATATTAAGGATCGAAGAAATGATACAGATGCAATCAAACCTGGATGTAGCGGACAATTCTGGCGCTCGCCGTGTGCAATGCATCAAGGTGCTTGGCGGCTCCAAACGCAAATACGCCTCAATTGGTGACATCATTGTCGTCAGTGTGAAAGAGGCAATACCGCGCGGCCGTGTGAAAAAAGGCCAGGTCATGAAAGCAGTTGTCGTCAGAACGGCAAAAGGTGTGCGCCGTCAGGATGGCAGCCTCATTCGCTTTGACCGCAACGCTGCAGTTCTGGTCAACCAGGGTGGTGAGCCCATTGGCACCCGGATCTTTGGCCCAGTAACACGTGAGCTGCGCGCCAAAAATCAAATGAAAATTGTCTCGCTTGCTCCGGAGGTGCTCTAGTCATGGCCAAAGTGAAGATTAAAAAAGGCGATAACGTCATCGTGCTTGCCGGTAAGGACAAGGGCAAAAAAGGTGAAGTGGTCAAGGTATTGCCGCAGCAGTCCCGCGCCATTGTAACTGGGGTTAACCTTGTCAAACGGCACCAGCGTCAGACGCAGTCTCAGGAAGGTGGCATCATCTCAAAAGAGGCGTCAATCCATATCTCAAATCTGAGTTTGGAAGACCCGAAAGATGGCGGACCAACCCGCATTGGTTACAAAACATTGGAAGACGGCCGCAAGGTGCGCTTTGCAAAGCGTTCAGGAGAAGTGATAGATGGCTGAGGCGAACGGATACACACCGCGTCTTAAAACCCACTACAATGAAGTGGTACGCGACGAACTATTAAAATCATTTGAGTATAAAAACCCGATGCAAGTCCCAAAACTTGAGAAAATTGTTCTCAACATGGGCATCGGTGAAGCTGTGAATGACCGCAAGAAAGTACAGTCAGCTTATGAAGATCTGACATTGATTGCCGGCCAGAAACCCGTTTTCACCAAAGCGCGCAAATCCATCGCCGGATTTAAAGTGCGTGAGGAAATGGCATTGGGCGCCAAGGTAACTTTGCGCAAGGCCCGCATGTTTGAATTTGTTGATCGCCTGATCACCATTGCCCTGCCACGCGTGAAAGACTTTCGCGGTCTGAACCCAAAGAGTTTTGACGGCCGCGGCAACTACGCCATGGGCATCAAGGAACATATCGTTTTCCCCGAGATTGACTACGACAAGGTTGATCAGATATGGGGCATGGACGTGATTGTCTGCACCAGCGCCCAAACCGATGCTGAAGCGCTGGCGCTGTTAAAAGGATTTAACTTCCCATTCCGTGACAAGTGATCAGACTTGACGGAATAAGTGGACGGAGGAACGAATGGCTAAAAAAGCAATGATCGAGCGAGACGTGAAGCGCAAAAAGCTGGTGAAACAGAACGCTTCAAGACGCGCCCGGTTAAAAGCGGTGGCAAGAGACAAAAGTCTGCCTGCCGAGGAACGTTTCAAGGCGCAGTTGCAGTTGGCAGAATTGCCGCGCAATTCTTCGCCGGTACGGATGCGAAACCGCTGCCAACTAACAGGCCGCCCACGCGGTTTTTATAGGAAGCTGAAACTATCGCGCGTCGCGCTACGGGAATTGACCAACCAAGGTCTGATCCCCGGAATGGTAAAGTCAAGCTGGTAAGGAGAGACCTGTTCATGACAATGACAGATCCACTCGGTGATATGCTCACCAGAATACGTAACGCGCAGATGCGCCAAAAGAATAAAGTTGTAACCCCGGCTTCCAAGCTGCGTGAGCGTGTTTTGGAAGTGCTTCAAAAAGAAGGCTTCATCCGGGGTTATGCAACCGTTGACTATGGCAACGGCAAAACCGAAATCGAGATCGAACTGAAATATCACAACGGTGATCCGGTTATCCGTGAGATCAGCCGGGTATCAACCCCGGGTCGGCGTGTTTATTCGGCGGTCAGAAACGTACCGATGGTTGCCAACGGCCTCGGCGTCGCAATTCTCTCCACCCCTAAAGGTGTGATGTCAGACAGCGACGCACGTGATGCTAATGTTGGCGGTGAAATTTTGTGCAACGTCTTTTAAGCAGGCATTGCTCAGCATTTTTATAGGAAACGCATTTCTCCGGGCGTGAAGCCCAAATAGAGAAAATAGCGTAAATACAGTGGTTTAGGGCCTAGTATTAACAATACGCCTGGTAAACAATGTTTCTGGGATGCATTGCAACAATGCACAAGCAACGGCTCTAAGTGAAGGAAGGGTAAAACACCATGTCAAGGATAGGGAAAAAACCTGTCGAGATCCCCTCTGGTGTGGATGTCAAAATTGATGGCCAGACAGTGACAGCAAAAGGCCCGAAAGGCGAGCTGTCTGTCACATTGGTGGATGATGTTTCTGTTGAACAGACAGAAGACGGCATCCAGATCAATCCGGTTGGTCAGACAAAGCGGGCCCGTTCCATGTGGGGCATGTCACGCACCCTTGTGGCGAATATTATAGAAGGTGTGCAGGAAGGTTTTGTAAAACATCTGCAGATCAACGGTGTTGGTTATCGTGCGCAGATGAAAGGCAAGGCCCTCTCCCTTCAGCTAGGCCTGAGCCATGAAGTGAATTATGAGTTACCTGAAGGCATCAGCATTGAATGCCCAAGTCAGACCGAAATCATTGTGTCCGGCATTGAAAAACAGGTAGTCGGCCAGGTGGCGGCAGAAATCAGAAGCTACCGCCCACCAGAGCCTTACAAAGGCAAGGGCATCAAATACAAGGACGAATACATCTTCCGCAAAGAAGGTAAGAAGAAATAGACCGGCGCCGCGAGCGATCGCCAGGCCGCAATTGACGGAATTAGAGGACAAAGAAAATGAGCGTCAGACAATCACTACACAATCGCCGCAAGGCCCGGGTTCGTCGGAGCTTGCGGCGCACGGCAAACGGGCGGCCAAGGCTCTCTGTCAACCGCTCAGCCCAGCATATATACGCCCAGATCATTTGCGATAAAACGGGCAAAACCCTCGCATCTGCCTCAACAATTGAGAAAGACATGCGCGGGAAAATTAAAAATGGCGGCAACATCGCCGCAGCCGAGGAAATCGGCAACCTGATTGCAGAACGCGGCAAGGCAGCCGGCGTTGGTGAAGTTATTTTTGATCGCGGCGGGTACATTTACCATGGCCGTGTCAAGGCGCTGGCAGATGCTGCCCGTGAAAATGGCTTAAAGTTTTAATTACTTAATAAAGAGGATTGTCACGTGGCACGGAACCCAAAAGAACGGGAAGAAAAAGATAGCGAGTTTGTAGACAAGCTCGTGCACATCAACCGGGTGGCTAAGGTTGTTAAAGGTGGCCGTCGTTTCGGCTTTGCAGCCCTCGTCGTTGTTGGTGATCAAAAAGGGCGCGTTGGCTTTGGCCACGGCAAGGCCCGTGAGGTGCCAGAGGCGATCCGCAAGGCAACAGAAGCTGCCAAACACAACATGATCAAGGTGCCGCTTCGTGAAGGCCGCACTCTGCACCATGATGTGAAAGGCCGCCACGGTGCTGGTAAAGTGCTTCTTCGTGCCGCCCCTCCAGGTACAGGCATTATCGCCGGTGGTCCGATGCGTGCGGTTTTCGAAACACTTGGCGTACAGGATGTTGTTGCCAAATCTCAGGGCAGCTCAAATCCATATAATATGGTGCGTGCGACCTTCGAGGCGCTGAAATCAGAAGACAGCCCGCGCGGCGTTGCAGCCCGGCGCGGCAAAAAGGTAAGTGAAATTGTAGCGCGGCGCCGTGACGGTGCTGGTGAAAACACCCAGCTTCAGGCTGACGTATAACGAAAAGGCTCAAGGGAGCCAAAAGCCTCTTAATGGCCAATTTAAGCCACAGATAGGCAATTGCAGCCCCTAACAGGAACATGAACTATGGCGAAAAAGACAATCACAGTTGAGCGCACCGGAAGCCCGATACGCCAGACCGAAAAACAAAGGGCAACGCTCACCGGGCTGGGCCTGAAAAAAGCGCGCCAACAGCGCACATTGGAAGACACACCATCCGTCAGAGGCATGGTAGACAGCATCCCGCATCTAGTGCGGATTGTAGATTAGGACTTGTCAGGCCAGCTGAAGCAGAACTGCCAGGTTGAGCGATAAGCCACATGAAGGACACGCGATCATGCGACTAAATGAATTAAAAGATAATGCAGGCGCAACCCACGCGAAAAAACGCGTTGGACGAGGCATCGGCTCTGGTAAGGGCAAAACAGGCGGCCGCGGTGTAAAAGGCCAGAAATCCCGTTCAGGTGTTGCTATCAAGGGCTTTGAAGGCGGCCAGATGCCAATTCACCGCCGTCTTCCCAAACGCGGCTTTAATAACATCTTCGCCAAAAACTACAACGAAGTGAATATCGGCCGACTGCAAAAAGCCATTGATGCCAAAGTGCTCAAGGAAGGCGACACCATCACAGCGGATACACTGGTTGAGGCCGGCATTCTGCGCCGCGCAAAAGATGGTGTACGCATTCTTGGCAATGGCGAGCTGAAAGCAAAATTGCAAATCGAGGCGGCTGGCGCTTCAAAATCTGCAATTGAAGCCATTGAAAAAGCTGGCGGCAGCATCAATATATTAAAGCCTGAGGCAACTGAAAAGGCAGCCGACTAAAACGGGAACACAATCCAGGGCAAAAGACAGGCACCAGCAAGAAGCGTGTCAGGTGCCATGAGGCGGGCAGCAAACGGCCCACAGGTTAAGGAATTGGAAAGTAATGGTTTCAGCAGCTGAACAGTTAGCCGCCAATATCAATTTTTCCGCCATCGGAAAAGCTGAAGAACTGAAAAAGCGCATCTGGTTCACCCTGGGCGCTTTACTGGTTTACCGGCTCGGCACCTACATCCCGATACCAGGTGTTGACCTTGAGGCTCTGCGTTCAGTTTTCCAGTCCCAGGGCCAGGGTGGCGGCACCATACTTGACCAGCTTAATCTGTTCGCAGGCGGCGCCATTTCCAGAATGGCGATTTTTGCGCTCAACATCATGCCCTACATTTCCGCCTCGATTATCATCCAGTTGCTCACAACTGTGTCACCGCATCTGGAACAGTTGAAAAAAGAAGGCGAACAAGGCCGCAAACAAATCAACCAGTACACCCGGTACGGCACCGTTATTCTGGCCGCCCTTCAGGCCTATGGCATCGCTGTTGGCCTTGAGGGGACCACAAACACTGTTGTGATGGAACCGGGGCTGTTTTTCCGGGCGACAACTGTCATCACCCTTGTTGGCGGCACAGTGTTTCTGATGTGGCTTGGCGAGCAGATCACGGCCAGGGGCATTGGCAATGGTATCTCTTTGATTATCTTTGCCGGTATCGTCGCGGAATTGCCCGGTGCCCTTTACAGTGCCTTCGAGCTTTCAAGAAAAGGCACAATTTCACCAATTGTGTTGATCGCCATCCTTGCCGGCGTGATCGCCATTATCGCTATCATTGTTTACATGGAACGGGCCCAGCGACGTTTGCTGGTTCAATATCCAAAACGTCAGATGGGCAACCGCATGGCACAAGGGGATAGCTCTCACTTGCCATTGAAGCTGAATACAGCCGGTGTGATCCCGCCGATCTTTGCCTCCAGCCTTCTGCTGCTGCCAGCGACATTTTCAGCGTTTGGCACCTCAACCGGGCCAGAATGGTTCTCTCAGATCACAGCCATGCTCGGCCGCGGCCAGCCGCTATATCTGGCGATCTATGTCGGTCTCATTATTTTCTTCGCGTTTTTCTACACGGCCATTGTTTTCAATCCGGAAGACACCGCAGATAATCTGAAGAAATATGGCGGCTTTATCCCAGGCATCCGTCCGGGCAGCAAAACGGCTGAATATATCGACTATGTTTTGACAAGAATTACGGTCGTAGGTGCAATTTACCTCGCCCTTGTTTGTGTGCTACCCGAGTATCTGCAATCATACACAGCTGTATCATTTGCGCTTGGCGGCACATCTCTCTTGATTGTGGTCAGCGTAACCATGGATACGGTTTCTCAGATTCAAAGCCACCTGTTGGCGCATCAGTATGAAGGCCTGATCAAGAAATCAAAACTAAGGGGACGGCGCAGATGAATTTAATATTACTCGGACCACCAGGCGCAGGCAAAGGCACACAAGCCCGGTCACTGGAAAAATCCCGTGGCCTAGTTCAGCTTTCAACCGGTGATATGCTTCGTGCGGCAGTTTCTGCAGGCAGTGAAATCGGCCTGAAGGCAAAAGCTGTTATGGAAGCAGGTGGCCTTGTATCTGATGACATCGTCATTGGCATCATATCTGACCGTATTGATGAACCCGATTGCGCGGGCGGCTTTATCCTTGACGGGTTCCCGCGGACATTGGCCCAGGCAGCGGCCCTTGAAGGTTTGTTGAGCGCAAAGAACAAAAAACTCGACGCTGTTATTGAAATCCGCGTTGATGATGACAAGCTCGTGGAGCGCATTACCGGTCGTTATACCTGTGGTGACTGCGGCGAGGGCTATCATGACAAATTCCGCCTTCCAAAATCTGAAGGTGTTTGTGACAATTGTGGTTCTGGCAATTTCAAACGTCGCGCTGACGATAACGAAGAAACACTGCGGGCAAGACTGCTCTCTTATTACAAAGAGACATCCCCGTTAATCGGCTACTATTTTGCAAAAGATAATCTCATCTCCATTGATGGCATGAAGGATATGCCAGTTGTTACAAAGGAGATTGAAGCTGTTTTAAACGAGAAGGCGTGAAGGCGGCCTCGTTTAGGATTTTACCAGGAAATAGCGTAAGGGCTTGACGAAAAACAGGGAAACCCTTAAAAAGCTCTTTTCCACGGGAAGATCCAATAAATAAGCAGACTGTACGATTGTACGCTCTGCCTGTTTTTGCTTACTCACCGGCATCTCATAAAAAATATGAGACGGGGTGATACTGCGTTATAAGCGCTCCGGGTTTGGCTGGTTACAGGGCCAACGGGGACCATATGGCAAACATCCGCTAACCGTGGCCAGTGCCAGCAGTAGCCAATAAGGCAAGAACAACAGGATTGTTAAATGAACAGAAGAGGTTAAGTGCGTTTCCACTGTTAAGGAAATGCCTTTCTGAAGGAGAAGGCTGTGGCTCGTATCGCAGGTGTCAATATACCGACCAACAAGCGTGTTGAAATCGCGCTGACATACATACATGGCATAGGTCGCAAATATGCGACAGATATCTGTGCTGAAGTTAAGATCCCGCGCGAAAGACGGGTCAATGAATTGTCTGACCAGGAAGTCATTCAAATTCGTGAAGTGATCGACCGTGACTACATGGTAGAAGGTGACTTGCGCCGTGAAGTATCCATGAACATCAAACGTTTAATGGATCTTGGCAGTTATCGTGGTTTGCGGCATCGCCGCGGCTTGCCAGTTCGCGGCCAGCGCACCCACACCAATGCCCGCACAAGAAAAGGCCCGGCAAAGGCCATCGCAGGTAAGAAGAAATAGCATTAGAAAAACCCGGCCTGCAACAAGGGCTTTGGGCAATTAATATACGGACAAATTGAATGGCACAGGAAAGAGCGCGGGTTAAAAAGCGTGAGAAAAAGAACATCACCTCAGGTGTTGCTCATGTAAGCGCTAGTTTTAACAACACAAAAATTACCATCACAGATGCTCAGGGAAATGCAATTTCCTGGAGTTCAGCTGGCACAATGGGGTTTAAAGGGTCTCGTAAATCAACGCCTTACGCCGCCCAGGTTGCTGCCGAAGACGCTGGTAAGAAAGCCCAGGAACATGGGATGAAAACCCTTGAGGTTGAAGTGAAAGGCCCAGGGTCTGGCCGTGAATCAGCCCTCAGAGCCCTTCAATCCGTTGGCTTTCAGATTACGTCCATCCGGGACGTAACCCCAATCCCGCACAACGGATGCCGGCCAAGAAAGCGCCGCCGCGTTTAATTCAGGCTACATAAACAAACAAGAGTGTCAGAGAGAGCATGTGGGGTGCTATCGAGGCACCTCAGTTTAAGCAAAAGGCAAATCTCACTGAGTGATCAGAACATGAGATTGCATTTCAACAAGGGATAACGAGCCATGATCCAGAAAAATTGGCAAGAGCTTATCAAACCAGGCAAATTGGAAATTCAGGGCGGGCGCGATCCAAAGCGCCATGCAACAGCAACCGCGGAACCGCTCGAGCGTGGCTTTGGCATGACCCTTGGGAATGCATTGCGCCGTGTTTTGCTTTCATCACTGCAGGGCGCCGCCATCACCTCCGTTCATATTGATGGTGTTTTGCACGAATTCTCTTCAATTGCCGGTGTCCGGGAAGATGTGACGAACATCGTATTGAACATTAAGGAAATTGCGCTGAAAGCCCATTCAGAAGGGACCAAGCGCATGGTTCTGCAAAAGACCGGCCCCGGTGTCGTCCGCGCAGGTGATATTGAGGTCTCTTCAGAAATTGAAGTTCTCAACCCGGAACATGTGATCTGTACACTTGACGATGGCGCCAGCATTCATATGGAATTTACTGCCGATACCGGCAAAGGCTACGTCCCGGCAGACCGTAACCGGCCGGATGATGCACCAATTGGTCTCATTCCGGTTGACGCGCTCTATAGCCCGGTCCGCAAGGTTTCCTACAAGGTGGAAAACACCCGTGAGGGTCAGATCCTTGACTATGACAAACTGATCATGGACATCCACACAGATGGTTCAGTCATTCCCGATGATGCCATAGCCCTGGCAGCTCGTATTCTGCAGGATCAGTTGAGCATTTTTGTCAACTTTGAAGAGCCTCAGAAAGAGGTTGTCGAGGAAAAACAACCAGAGCTTGAGTTCAACGCTGCATTGCTGAAAAAAGTGGACGAGCTTGAACTTTCAGTCCGCTCTGCAAACTGTCTCAAGAACGACAACATAGTCTATATCGGTGATCTGATACAGAAAACCGAAGCAGAAATGTTGCGCACCCCGAACTTCGGCCGCAAATCCTTGAATGAAATTAAGGAGGTTCTTGCTGGCATGGGGCTGCATCTTGGAATGGAAGTGCCAAACTGGCCACCAGAAAACATTGAAGAACTGGCAAAACGGTTCGAAGATCACTATTAAACCCAGTGGCTCGTCGCAATAATATATTGCAAGACAAGCCCATTAAGGAGAGATTTCATGCGTCACGGAAAAAAGGGGCGGAAATTAAACCGGACATCAAGTCACCGCACGGCTATGTTTGCCAACATGTCAGCAGCACTGATCAAACATGAGCAGATAGTGACAACGTTGCCCAAAGCCAAAGAACTGCGCCGGGTCATGGATCGTCTCATCACGCTTGGTAAAAGAGGCAATCTTCACTCACGCCGTCTGGCTGTCGCCCGCATCAGGGATGAAGCCATGGCAAAGAAACTGTTTGATGTCCTTGCCGAACGTTACAAGGATCGCTCAGGCGGCTACACACGCGTGCTAAAGGCTGGTTTCCGCTATGGCGATTCAGCGCCGTTAGCTGTCATCGAGCTCGTTGACCGCGATGAAGACGCTAAAGGTCAGGATTCAGGGCCGGTTGTTGTAATCGATGATGAAGAAAAAGAAGAAGTCGCGGCATAAAGCACTGCCTGAAAACAAATCAAAAAAGGCTGGCCAATCATTTGGCCAGCCTTTTTTATATGTCGAATAGAAAATCGACTTTAAAATCGCAAAACTGTCTTATTTGACAAACTTGGCGAGGTTATCAAGTCCAGCCTGATAAACGCCGCCCATAAACTCAGCAGCTTCTTTGTCTGTCTTGCCTTTACCGTTCATAGAGCCGGTCCATGTGACTTTTGTTTTGTCATCACCAGAGCGGGCAACAGAAATCGTAGAGGTATAATTTTTAACCGGTAGAACACCGTCTTCAACAATATAAGTATAGCTAGTTTCATTCTCGCCAGTTAGCAATTCAAGAATGTCACCGCCGCCCTCAAGTGTTAATGTCCGGCGGAGCTCTTCGCCTTTGCGTTTCTCTACACATTTTGCAACAGCTGGATGC
The DNA here is from genome assembly GCA_964351785.1 of uncultured Rhodomicrobium sp. GTDB lineage: Bacteria > Pseudomonadota > Alphaproteobacteria > Rhizobiales > HXMU1428-3 > HXMU1428-3. The sequence goes on along the minus strand of CAYGPF010000005.1, from coordinate 211,474 downwards.
CAGTCTGCAATCGCACAAAAACTGCCAATTTTATCCCAAACTTTATTGATAGGCGCGTTGATGGTCACTTCTTTAGTGACTTTTTCAAGCGCCATAGCAGAATTGGTCATCAACACCACCATTGTAATAGATAAAGCTAGCTTACTAAAAAAATTGCTCATACATTCCTCCGGTACGAATTATTAAAAACAAGTTTCTAACTGATGAGACTTTCTACGTTGTGGCGCAAACAGTCAATGAGAGAGTACTAGAAATTAGTAATTACTTACTTCAAACAAGCAGAGATATTATCTGACAATGTGTCAGTAATAAGCTGAGCAAAATATACTAAATAAATCAACGAATAGGTTGTCGTCATAAACTCAATTTGCAGGTTTAATTTTTAATTCACCCTGGATTTAAGAGTTTACGACTTCCCATGATATAACCTATAAAATTCCACTAGGTTTGATAACAAATTAAAATGTATCTGAAAAAATTAAGAACAAAATCATAGCCGATACTTCACAAAAGCACACATAGGGAGAAGAATGAATGTTAAATGGCTTTAAAAGCATTTCAATAAAACTAAGCTTAGCTTTCATCTTAATGAGCAGCCCATTATGTGGAATGGTAAGCGCGAAAGTGCCTCAATCAGAAGCCGAAATTAAACTCTCTTTCGCTCCTGTGGTGAAGGCGGCAGCCCCGGCCGTGGTTAATGTCTATGTTCGCCAGCGGGTCAAGCAGTTTCGCTCTCCCCTGTTGAATGACCCCATGTTCAGGCGCTTTTTCGGCCTCAAGGGATCCCCCCGAAAACGTATGCAAAACTCGCTTGGCTCAGGAGTGATTTTACGTCCCAACGGCATCGTTGTGACCAATTATCATGTAATCAAGGGCGGTGAGAACGGTAAGATTAAAGTCGCTCTTAATGATAACCGTGAGTTTGACGCCAGAATTATACTGACCGACAAGGATACAGACCTTGCTGTCCTAAAAATAAATGCTCCCAAGGGGGAAGGCTTCCCCTATCTTAGATTTAGGGATTCTGATGACCTGAGTGTGGGTGACCTGGTGCTCGCCATCGGTAACCCGTTTGGTGTTGGCCAGACGGTCACGAGCGGTATAGTTTCCGCCCTGGCCAGAACCCGCGTCGGCACTTCTGACTTTCAGTCATTCATTCAAACGGATGCTGCCATCAACCCAGGCAATTCAGGCGGTGCTCTGGTGGATATGAACGGCAATCTGGTGGGTGTTAACACCGCCATCTATTCCAAATCCGGCGGCTCCAACGGCATTGGCTTTGCAATTCCCTCAAATATGGTGCGTCTGGTCCTGAAATCCGCTTTGAAAGGCAAACGCGTCAAACGGCCCTGGTTTGGTGCGGCCCTTCAGCAATTAAACTCGGACCTGGCGCTCTCCCTCGGCCTGGACCGCCCTGCTGGTGCCCTGATCACCACCGTCTATCCTGCCAGTCCCGCCTCGCTTGCAGGCCTGAAAAATGGTGATGTGATCCTGAAGGTTGGTGACCATGCCGTGCGCAATCCAAGGGAGTTTCAATTCCGCTTTGCCACCCTCGAGCTTGGGAGTAGAGCAAATCTGACCATCTTCAGAAATGGTAACAGACAGCAAAAAGTTGTAAACCTCATTGCCGCACCCTTCACACCCGCCCCAAATAAAAAAAGTATATCCGGCATTCACCCTCTCAGCGGTGCGATCGTTGCCAATCTCTCCCCCGGCCTTGCCGATCAGTTGGATATAGATGATGTCGAAGGTGTCATTATCACAGACATCACCCGGCGTAGTTATGCCGCTAAGTTTGGTTTCCGGCGTAATGATATTATAATCAGCATAAACTCTACACCGATGCTTTCAGTCCGTGAAATTCTGGTCCAATCCAAACTGCGGCCACGGCTCTGGCGCATCAAATTCAAACGCGGGCGGCGAATATTGCAGCGGAATATATCAGGTCGCTAAAGCTCAGGCGGGCAGCAGCCACCCTAAATTCAAGGGGCTAGAATGGCAGATTTATTTGAAGTCGCCGGTTTAAGTGAGGACATACACCGCCCCCTCGCGGATCGTTTGCGCCCTAAATCTGTCAAGGAAATGGCCGGGCAATCTCATCTTCTTAAGGAAGGCGGTCTGCTGGCCCGGATGGTGGAAAACCAGCGCCTTTCCAACCTGATTCTCTGGGGCCCGTCAGGCACCGGCAAAACCACCCTGGCCCGCGCCCTTGCCGAAGAAACAGATCTCTATTTTGTCCAGCTGTCGGCTATCTTCTCTGGGGTCAAGGACCTCAAGGAAGCCTTTGCCGAGGCCAAAGCGCGCCGTATCCAGGGCCAGGGCACACTGCTGTTTGTTGATGAAATCCACCGATTTAATAAAGCCCAGCAGGACAGTTTCTTGCCAGTGATGGAGGACGGTACCATCATACTGATTGGGGCTACCACAGAAAATCCTTCATTCGAGCTGAACAACGCCCTCCTGTCACGGGCCCAGGTTCTGATATTCGAGCGCTTGAACAATGAGGATCTGAAACGCCTTTTATCCCGCGCCGAGGCTGTCATGAAGCGCCCGCTGCCCATAAACTCGGGTGCAAGGGATCACCTGATAGATCTGGCTGATGGTGACGGGCGCATGATCCTCAACATGGCGGAAGAGCTGTTTTTAATGGCTGAACCCGGCGAGTTGATGGACAAGGATCAACTCGCCGCCGCCCTGCACCGGCGCCGTGCCTCTTATGATAAATCCGGTGACGGGCATTACAGTCTGATTTCCGCCCTGCACAAGTCGGTGCGCGGCTCAGACCCGGACGCGGCGCTTTATTGGTTTGCCCGTATGCTGGAGGGGGGAGAAGACCCAAACTACATCGCCCGCCGGCTTGTGCGCATGGCTGCGGAAGAGGTTGGCCTTGCCGACCCGGATGCACTGCTGCAAGCCAATGCAGCCAAAGAGGCCTATCATCTCCTCGGCTCACCGGAAGGCGAACTGGCGCTGGCCCAGGCCGTGGTCTATATCGCTGCCGCCCCCAAATCAAACGCGGTTTATACTGCCTATAAGGCAGCAAGGAAAGTTGCCGAGCAGGATGGCAGCCTGCGCCCCCCAAAACATATCATCAACGCCCCAACAGCCCTGATGTCGGAACAGGGCTTTGGTGATGGCTACATCTATGACCATGATGCACCGGAAGCCTTTTCCGGGCAGAATTATTTTCCCGATGAGCTGGAGGAGCGCCCGTCACTCTATCAACCGGTTGAGCGCGGGTTTGAACGTGAAATTAAAAAACGCCTCAGTTACTGGGAGGGGCTAAGAAAAGGGCGCAATAAAAAACAGCCCGGTTAATGGCAAGCGGGGCAACTGCGTCGTGGGAAGACATTTCCAGTAACTCTATCAATTGAAATTGTCCGAAGGGCAGAAAATATGCTACACCAAACCTATGAGGGCTATTCTCGTTAAAGGGTGTAACAGTAATGATCAAGTTCAAAGACTTATGGGCCAGCCACCCCTTAAATCTCAGTGAGCGGTACCCGTGCCGCATGTCAGGCTTTCCAACATATCGCAATCAATGCGCAATCCGCATGAGTATGGCCCTGAAAGGCGCAGGTGTGACCTACAACCAGATGCCAAGGGGCCTCGCGATGTGCAGGGCGCACCCCAAAGAGGAAATGCACTATATTCGCGCGGAAGAACTGGGCCGGGCCATAAACAGAGCTGGCATTCCAGGGATCGGCAAGGCTGAAATTTTTAAAAACCCGAAAACCTATTACCATGACCTTTTCGGGCGTTCTGGCATAATGCTTATTCGAAACTACTGGCTGCGTACAGGGGAAACAAAGTACCCCTCAGGGGATCATATTGATGTCTGGAATGGCTCACGTACCGCCTCGGCCTGGTTAATCAACTGGTTTTTCTGGGCCGGTTACTATGGTGGTTATGACAATGCCTCGGAGATCTGGTTTTGGGAGGTTAAGTGATGAAACAGGTAATGCAGTTTATTGGCGCTATGGCAGGCGCTTTGCTGGCGGTTTTTTATCTTGGATCGCTGGCGAGTGACACGTTTATCGCCACCCGCACATTTGAAAGTTCAGACACGGTGATGTTTCAGCACAGCCTGGTCTATCTTATCACCATTGGTGCAAGTGTAATGATAGGCTGGGCCATTGGCGGCATTCTTGGTGCCGTTCTATTCAAATCCTGAACCAAAGGGATACAGGGATGAAACTCATTCTCCTTGCTGCCCTCGGCGGCGCACTGGGCGCGAGCGGGCGCTATCTGGTTGGTGTGCTGGCTCTGCGCAGCCTGGGTTCCGCATTTCCATACGGCACCATGATCGTCAATGTCGCCGGTGCCATTTTGATGGGGCTGTTCATCCATCTGCTTGCCGTCAAATTAAACGGCTCACCAGAGTTGCGCACCTTTGTTGCAACCGGCATCCTTGGGGGCTTTACCACATTTTCCGCCTATTCCCTTGAAGTCGTGAACATGATCGAGCGCGGTGACTGGGGCACAGCCCTGTTTTATGCCCTCGCCTCTGTTGTCTTTTGCGTCCTTGGAATTTTCATCGGCCTCTGGTTCGGGCGGATGCTTGGCGGGAGCCATCTGCTGTGAAGGTAACACATATTGAAATCTCTGATGATGATGACGGCCAGCGCCTTGATCGGTGGTTCCGCCGCACCTACCCTGATGTAACCCAACCCCGTTTGCAAAAGCTGCTGCGAACCGGCCAGATCCGTCTTGATGGCAAGCGCGTCAAAGCCAATGCCCGGATTGTTGCCGGCCAGGTTGTGCGCGTGCCGCCCATTGATCAGGGGGGGGAGGGCAAGAGGACCGAAACATCAGAAAAACCAAAACCGCCGAATAAAGCCCATATCAAAGAACTTAACAGCCTCACCATCCATGAAGATGAGGCGCTGCTGGTTCTCAACAAACCTTCCGGTCTCGCCGTTCAGGGAGGGAGCAAAACCGCCGTTCATATTGATGCGATGCTGGAGAGTTTGGCGCACAAAGGTGAGCGCCCGCGCCTTGTTCACCGCCTCGACAGGGACACTTCCGGTGTCCTGCTCATCGCTAAAACCCGCAAGGCAGCCTCCTTTCTCGGCCGGGTGTTTCGCACCCGCTCGGCCAGAAAAATTTACTGGGCATTGACAGACGGCGTCCCCCGCCCGCCGCAGGGTGAAATCACGGCACATCTGAAAAAACAGCCAAGCCCCATAGGGGAAATTGTAAAAATGGTCGACAAAGGCGAACCCGGCGCCCAGCACTCTCAGTCCTATTACGCCATCATCGAACAGGCCGCGCAAAAATTCGCCTGGGTCTCCTTGAAACCGGTAACTGGCCGCACCCATCAATTACGCGTACACATGCTCGCGCTTGGCACCCCCATTGTGTCTGATCCTAAATATAAAATAGAAAACCGGGAGGAGATACCGGAAGGGCTTGGCAAAAAACTGCATCTGCATGCGCGCCGTCTTGTCATCCCCCATCCAAACGGCGGCAGCCTTGATATCAGCGCCCCGCTTCCCCCCCACATGCTTCAAAGCTGGCAGGCACTGGGCCTTGATGCCAACCGCTATGACAATCAGGACGAAGACCCGGAACAGGCCTGATAAGCCTGACCGTATAAAGACACATCCACTTGTTTAGAAAGCACAACCAATCATCAGGATAAAAAACGTGAGAGAAGACCTATGGCTGATCATTTTTGATTGTGACGGCACTCTGGTTGATAGCCAGGCCCTCATTGTCAGCGCCATGCAGGCCGCTTTTATTGCAGCCGGTGAAGCCCCGCCGGAGCGCAGCGCCATTCATCAGGTCATCGGGCTGTCCCTGCATAATGCCATTGAAATTCTGGGCATCCCGGCGGAAACGCCGCAAAACCAGTTGCTTGGCCAGCTATACAAACAGCAATACACCGATTTGCGCGACAAACACGGCCACCCGGAACCACTTTTTGAAGGCGCTGCTGATCTGATCGGGGATCTCGCTGCAACCGAACATGTCCTGCTTGGTGTCGCAACTGGTAAATCCACAAAAGGGGTGAAAAGTCTGTTTGAGCGCAACAACTGGCAGCGCCACTTTCACACCATACAAACGTCAGATACCGCCCCCTCCAAACCGCATCCCGGCATGATCGAGGCCGCACTTGGTGAAACGGGGATTGATCGGCAAAGGGCCATTATGATAGGAGATACCAGCTTCGATATGGAAATGGCTGCCAATGCCGGCACAAAGGCTATTGGCGTAAGCTGGGGCTATCACGAAGAAGAGGTGCTGGCCCGGCACAATCCGCTGCACATCGTGCATGATATGCAGACTTTAAAGGCCGTGATAAGCCAGCACACAAATACCAAACAAACTTCCTGAAACGCAAGAAACCGGTAACACCAGACGATGCAAGATGATCAAGACAACCAAAGCCAGAAACAAGGCATCGGCCCCAAATTCATGGCAAAACCGGATGATAAACGACCAAAACCCAAACGGTTCTATAAGACTGTATCTGTAAAGGAAGAGGGAAGCGAATACACCCTCCTGCTGGATGAGCGGGTCGTTAAAACACCCATGAAAAACACGCTGAAAGTACCAGCCAAGGCGCTGGCAATAGCCGCCAGCCAGGAATGGGACGCTCAGAAAGAACATATTGACCCGGGCACCATGCTACTGACCAAACTGATCAACACAGCGCTTGATCGGGTCAGCCCGATGCGCCGCGCTATCATTGATGAAATCACCAGCTTTGCCGGCACAGACCTCCTCTGTTACCGGGCGTTGGAGCCAAAAAGCCTGGTTGAGAAAGAAGCCGCCCATTGGGACCAGTATATCACCTGGCTCCGGACGACCCATCAGATCACATTGCAAACCACCTCAGGCATCACTCATGTTGAGCAAGCGGGAGAAGAGTTGGAAAAACTGCATAACCTGCTTGGCGATTTTGATGATTTTGCCCTCACCGCCGCCCATAACATCACCACCCTCACCGGTTCAGCCATCTTGACACTGGCGCTTCTGGCAGGGGAGGCGGAGGCAAGTGCCATCTGGCAGGCAGCCCATGTCGATGAAGATTATCAGGCTGAACAGTGGGGCCTCGATGAAGAAGCTGCTGCCCGCTGCAAACGACGGCACGCCGAATTTCTGAAAACCCATGAATTTTACCAATTATCGCGAAAGCAGGCATAAACGGGCGTCTTCACCTTTATACCAGATTGACGCAACAAGTCCGTGTGCTAAAACAATGCGCAGTATTATAACCGTTTGGGGGTACCCATGAATGAAATCATAGAAGAGCTTGAAAAACGGCGGAAAAATGCCCGTGTAGGCGGTGGCCCAAAACGGATTGAGGCCCAGCACCAGCGCGGCAAACTGACAGCCCGCGAGCGGATAGAGCTACTCCTTGATGAAAACTCATTCGAAGAGTTTGACATGTATGTCGAGCATCGCTGCATCGATTTTGGTATGGAAAAAAACAAAATCCCGGGTGACGGCGTCGTCACCGGCTGGGGCACCATCAACGGTCGGGTAATCTATGTTTTCGCCAAGGATTTCACCGTTTTTGGTGGCTCACTCTCCAAAACTCATGCAGAAAAAATCACCAAAATTCAGGACATGGCTCTACGTAACCGGGCCCCGATTATCGGCCTGTTTGATGCTGGCGGTGCCCGCATTCAGGAAGGCGTTGACGCGCTGGGTGGTTATGGTGAGGTCTTTCAGCGCAATGTGCTGTCAAGTGGTGTTATCCCGCAGATCTCAGTGATCATGGGGCCATGTGCGGGCGGCGATGTATACTCCCCCGCCATGACAGATTTTATTTTCATGGTTGAAGATACATCCTACATGTTCGTGACCGGCCCGGATGTGGTGAAAACAGTGACCAATGAAACTGTCACCGCTGAGCAGCTTGGCGGGGCCAGCATTCACACCACCAAATCATCCATAGCAGACAAGGGCTATGAAAATGATGTTGAAGCGATGCTGCAAATGCGCCGCCTTCTGGACTTTTTACCCTCCAGCAATCTTTCAGGCGTGCCGGTTCTGCCAACCAAGGACAGCGCCGAGCGTGTGGAAGAAAGCCTGGACAGCCTCATCCCCGAAAATCCCAACCAGCCATATGATATGCGTGAGTTGATCACCAAAGTGGTCGATGAAGGCGATTTCTTTGAAATTCAGGAAAAATTTGCAGCCAATATTGTGGTTGGTTTTTCCCGCATTGAAGGTCAGACGGTCGGCATCGTTGCCAATCAACCCATGGTTCTTGCCGGTGTTCTGGATAGTGACGCGTCACGTAAAGCCTCAAGGTTCGTGCGTTTTTGTGACTGTTTTAACATCCCCATAATCACCTTTGTTGACGTACCAGGTTTCCTTCCCGGCACAGCCCAGGAATATGGTGGCCTGATCAAGCACGGCGCCAAATTGCTTTTTGCTTTCGCCGAAGCAACAGTGCCAAAAGTGACAGTCATTACAAGGAAAGCTTACGGCGGCGCCTATGATGTGATGAGCTCCAAGCACATCCGCGGTGATGTTAACTACGCCTGGCCCACCGCCGAAATCGCGGTGATGGGAGCCAAGGGCGCTGTGGAAATTATCCACCGCAAGGATCTGGGCGACGCTGATAAAATTGCGGAACACACTAAGAATTATGAAGATCGCTTCTGCTCACCTTTTGTGGCGGCTGAGCGCGGCTATATTGACGAGGTGATCCTGCCACGTAACACACGGCGGCGCATCTCGCGGGCGCTGAATATGCTTAAAAACAAAAAAATCGAAAACCCCTGGAAAAAACACGACAACATACCGCTATAAAAGGGGGCCGGTATGTAAGGTAACGGCCCTAAACCTTGGTAAATCAGGCATTTAAAGGGGCAAAACTTAGCCCTTTGATCAATAAGGCCAGAGCTTATCTTGTCGCTCTCTTCCACAGGGTATAAAAGAAACCAACATATCAGTCATAAAATTGCAAAAAAACTCATGTTCAAAAAAATTCTGATCGCCAACCGGGGTGAAATTGCTTGCCGGGTCATAAAAACCGCAAAAAAAATGGGAATAGCCACAGTCGCAGTTTATTCAGACGCTGACAGGCAGGCCCTTCATGTTGAAATGGCGGATGAGGCTGTTCATATCGGGCCCGCGCCAGCCTCGGAATCCTATCTCATAGCCGACAGGATCATCGCCGCGGCCAAGGAAACCGGTGCTGAAGCCATCCACCCGGGCTACGGTTTTCTTTCTGAAAACGCAGACTTTGCCAAATCCCTCAAAAAAGCGGGTATCGCCTTCATCGGCCCGAACGTCAAGGCCATTGAGGTCATGGGCGACAAGATCGAATCAAAGAAATTTGCAAATGACGCTAAAGTCAGCACGGTTCCTGGCTATATGGGCATCATCGACACAGCCAAAGAAGCCGTCAAAATCGCTGATGACATTGGTTACCCGGTGATGATCAAAGCCTCAGCCGGCGGCGGCGGCAAGGGCATGCGGATTGCCCATTCCTCCGGTGAAGTTGAAGAAGGGTTCAACGCTTCCAAATCAGAGGCCATGTCAAGCTTTGGTGATGACCGTATTTTCATCGAAAAATTTATCGTTGACCCACGCCACATAGAAATTCAGGTCCTTGCCGATAAGCACGGCAATGTTATCTATTTAGGGGAGCGCGAATGCTCCATTCAGCGCCGCAATCAGAAAGTGCTGGAAGAGGCCCCAAGCTCTTTCCTTGATGAAGCCACCCGCAAAGCCATGGGCGAGCAGTCCGTGGCGCTGTCCAAAGCCGTGAATTATGAAAGCGCGGGCACGGTTGAGTTTATTGTTGATAAAGAACGCAATTTCTACTTCCTTGAAATGAACACGCGCCTGCAGGTAGAGCACCCCGTAACAGAGCTGATTACCGGCATCGACCTCGTCGAGGAGATGATACGCGTCGCAGCCGGTGAAAAACTCAAAATCAAGCAAAGCGATGTCAAACTAAACGGCTGGTCGATAGAGAGCCGCATCTACGCTGAAGACCCTTACCGGAATTTCCTCCCCTCAACAGGCCGTTTAACAAGCTATCGCCCACCAATGGAAGAAAGCGCCAACGGCCTGACAGTACGCAATGACACGGGCGTCTATGAGGGTGGTGAAATCTCCATTTACTATGACCCGATGATCGCGAAACTTGTGACCCACGGGCCAACAAGGGAAGCCGCCATCGAGCATATGTCAACGGCGCTGGACAGTTTCTATATTGATGGCATCGGCCACAACGTCCCGTTTCTCAGTGCCATCATGCAACATGAACGTTGGCAAAAAGGGGATATAACAACCAACTTCATTGCTGAAGAATATCCGGATGGGTTTGAACCGAGGGTACCGGGCGAGGAAGAGATAAAAATTCTGTCAGCGGTTGCTGCCGCTATCGATTACCTTGGCAATAACCGCCGCCGCGCCATCACAGACCAGATGCAGGGTAAGAAGGTGGCATTCGCCCAGACACGCATCGTCAAAATCAATGACAATCTCCAGCGCCTGCATGTGGTCCCGATCACAGACGATGCGCATGAGTTGAGGATTATTTTCCTCGATGAAAAGAATAAGCCACAAAATGAAATCATCACTTCATCAAACTGGTGGTTTGGCGATCCCCTCTGGCAGGGGAACATCGATGGGGTAAACAAGGCGGTGCAGACCCGGCCAATTCTAAATGGTTATGAACTCTCCCACGGTGGCGTGAGCGCTGATACCCATGTCTATACCGAGCGGGAAGCTGAACTGGCCGCCCTGATGCCGTTTAAAGAGCCACCTGATACGTCAAAATTGCTGCTATGCCCGATGCCAGGCCTTGTTGTTGCTATACATGTTGAAGTTGGCGAGGAAATAAAAGCGGGTCAGGCGCTTTGTGTTGTTGAAGCCATGAAAATGGAAAACATCCTGAAAGCTGAGCGTGATGGGGTCGTTGAAGCGATTAATGCCGCCCCGGGGGATAGCCTTGCCGTTGATGCGGTCATTATGGAATTTGAGTAGATCAGCAGGCATTTAGCCATTTAAAATTCTAACAACCAGTTGAATTGACCCAATACCCCGCTTTGAGGCATGATGTTTGTTCGTTTAAGGAAAGGACAAATCAGCATGCGTCTGGTCATCACCATCATTCTCAGTCTTGGTGCCGCTGCGCTATCAATTGCCCAGGCAGCAAATTTGCCCCAGGGACCGCAGCGCTTCACCCCGGATGCCGCCTTTGACTATCGATGTATTGATTATCACAAGCGCCCGGTCCTGAATGTGCGAAATGATACCCTCAATGATGTCGCCTTTTCAGATCTTATGCGGGTGCGCGGCATCAATATGGGCCCGATGACCATATTCAATTACCAGCGTCTGAAAGCGCTTTCAAAAGCCTCGCAAAAGTTTTTTCTTGCCCATGAATGCGGGCACCACGTTCTGGGGCATCTCTATTTCCGCCGCCTCGGATATGCTGCTGAACAGGAAGCAGATTGTTACGCAATCCGCATCCTGATCAGGAGAGGGAAATTCACATTGAAAGACATTGAGGATGTTCAGGGCGACATGCGCAAATATGCCCAGAGTTCAGCCTTTCACAAAAAGGGAACTGACAGGGCGGTAGAGCTGATGAATTGCCTTGAATAACAGGCCTTCACAAAATATAGGGCAGCTCTAGTCTGAACGAGCTGAGGGCCGCGGCTGGAAATGGGCATCAAATGTCGCTTTTAATGCCTCATCAACATCTGCAAAGTCTGTATCGCGGCCAAGTGCCTTGAAACTGGTGACCCCGTGCTCTGAAATTCCGCAAGGCACAATACCTGAGAAATGCTCGAGATCAGGCGCCACATTGATGCTGATGCCGTGAAAACTGACCCATTTGCGCAGTCGTATGCCAAGAGCGGCAATCTTGTCTTCGCGGCTACGTCCCTCGCTGGTCTGAGCCACCCAAAGCCCAACCCGGCCCTCTCGTCTTTCGGCCTTTACGCCAAGGTGGCCACAAGCGTCAATCACCCAACCTTCAAGTTCATTAACAAACCAGCGCACATCCTTCGCACGCCGGTTCAAATCCAGCATGACATAAATAATCCGCTGCCCGGGGCCATGATAGGTAAATTCCCCGCCGCGCCCGGTCTTATAAACCGGAAACCGATCAGGCGTCAGCAGGTCTTTATCACGTGCACTGGTGCCAGCTGTATAAAGCGGTGGATGTTCGAGCAACCAGATGCACTCAGGCGCCTCCCCCGCGCTGATCTCAGCAACCCTGGCTTCCATGAAAGTCAGCGCAGATGAATAGGGCACGGGAGATGAAGCGGTAATCCATTCTAATTGTTGTGGTTTTATCATTGATTTAAGATTTCGGTAACCTTCATCCCTGAGACTGTTCACTTGAGTCGAACAAGTCTCACAAGCTAGGGTTGGTAACACCAATGCTTGGGGAAGGCAATGGCCAAATAAACCGCGGTGGGCGCGCATTTTGGTTGGCCAAAAGGGATCAGAGATGACCACAATTAATGAAGTGGAAATTGAATTAAGCGTTGTAATCGGACGCCGCACGATACCCATCCATCATCTGTTGCGTATGGGCCGCGGTGCTGTCATCGAGCTTGAATCCACCATCACTGAGGATGTGGAAATTCTGGCCAATATGGTGCCGATCGGGCGGGGTGAAGTCATCGTGGAAGGTGACAGGATCACCGTGGAAATCACCAAAAAATATCATCTAAGCGATCTTGCAGCTTAAATTCCCGTCTCTTGTCAAAATGGGCAATTAGGCGCCGCAACACGGAAAACCCATTAAAATATCAGATATCTTCCTTGCGTGATCGAAAGAGGTTTGATAGAAATCATCCCCTACCTGGCAGCTTTAAGCGGCTGCCACTTTCGAAACAGCGTGCGGCCGTGGCGGAACTGGTAGACGCGCAGCGTTGAGGTCGCTGTCCGGTAACACGGGTGGAAGTTCGAGTCTTCTCGGCCGCACCAGTTTTCAAAATCTCCAAAATTCCCAGAACAGGAACATTTTAGCCTGGAAGGTTCGCACCTCAGGTCAGATGAGTTTTGAACCATTCGCTCGCAGGGCCGGCAGAAGCGTGAAAATCGTCAATATAAGCGTCAAAGTGGCCGCCAGGTAAAGTCACCAGTTTTTTCGGGTGCAGCGCTTTTTCATAAGCCTCAAGCGCAAGGCCGGCTATTGTCAGATGATCACCAAGCGCCACAATCATCAACAGCGGTGTCGGGGAGATAAAAGGCATATAGGCAATCGGCTCATATTCAGTAAACATTTCAACAGAGCGCAAAGTCACCTCGTTTTTCCAGGACGGGGCTCTTTCCTGATGGCCTTTTGTAAACCATTGATAGGAATCGGGTGTCGGCAGGGCAGAAGGCGCATCCGGGTTTTCATCCACCACCGGTACCATCATCGGCGCTTCGCCGCGTGCCCGTGCCCGTCGGTCTTCATTAAACATATCCTGGAAGGCAGAAATTTTATCAGCACGCAGGATACGCCGCGCATTCCTGTGTCCGGAGGCCAGCGGCACCTGGCTGACAACAGCTTTCACCCGGCTGTCAATCGCACCAACAGTCAGCACATGCCCGCCAGAATAACTGGAGCCAAAAATACCTATGGCATCATTCCTGACCTCGTTTAATGTCTCGGCAAAGGTGATGGCGTCTCTGTAATCGCTGACCTGTTTCCAGGGATCAATTTCCTGGCGCGGCAGGCCTTCACTCGCCCCGAAATTGCGGTTGTCATAAACAATAGAGCCAATACTCACAGCGGCAAAAGCCTCTGCATATTTATCAAGATACATTTCCTTGACAGCAGAAAAACCATGAGACATCACAACGGTCGGCACCGGGCCGGTCACACCATCAGGTACATAATGCCAGCCGCGCAGCGTAACACCGTCACCTGTTTGGAATTCTATGTCTTTGCGCATGCGGTTTCTCCCGTTTTGCTATTGGAAAAAGCCGCATTCTGCTTCTTCCCCTAATTCTGAAATTCAATCACATCCTAGCATGAGAGCGGCCCGATGATCTTGTCTCTCCCTGCACAGAAGCTGCCAGAATGTGCACAAAAGACATGAGGGGCCCCAATGCGCATAAGGGGCTGAACTTTTAAAGTGGTTAGGCGTCTGAAATGACCATCGGGGGGGCGCTCCCATTCAAGGTTTGCCTCTTAGTGGCGGTAATCTATAGAGACCAGATGCAGCCAGCTCATTTATTTGTTACTCAATCGCCAATGTTCATGCGGGGAAATCCCATATTGTTTTTTGAACACCCGGCTGAAATGCGATGAATCCGCAAAACCCCATTGGAAAGCAACATCCTTAACAACACAGCGCCCGTCTTTGCGCCCGGACAGCGCGTCATGACAGCGTTGCAGCCGTTGCTCAAGGATCCACCTGGATACCGTTGTATCAGTCGCGGTAAAAAGCGTATGTAAATAGCGTGCCGAAATAGAATTGGCATCTGCAATACTGACAACATTGAGATCAGGATCCTGCAGGTTCTCCAAAATGTAATTCTGAACCCGCCGGAGATGACTTTTTGGGGCGCGTGTCAATGGTTCTTGCAGCGATAAAGACGCAGCCGCACTTAATTCAACGGTGGCCCATTTCGCGCCAAAGCCATCATCGTGATATTCAGAGTGAAAGTCGCGGGCCAGCTCACAAATATGGGAATATAGCAAACGCCCTATACCATAGCCGGTATCAACCACACCGCCCTTGATCATGGAGCCGAGTTGTAATCTTGACTGAAGCACTGATTGCGGCAGCAGAAGGGTGATCTTGTGCAAATTTTCTTTGATTTCGAAATCGGCACCCTGGTGAGAATTCCACAATACCAGATCGCCTTTGGACACCACAACGGAGCGACCATCAATTTCAAAGCGTTCTGTCCCGTCAAGCACGGCTTGCAGACCAATATAAGGTCCGCCCTCACGGGCTATACTATTCAATAGACGCCGCCCGGAACAAGGCCCGCAGCGCGCCTCGACCAGCCGGATATCACCAATTTTGCGCTGCCGAATACGCGCATGAAATTCATCATCCACGGGCCGGAGCAGTTGCCATGAAAAATAGCTTTCCGAGATTGCATTTTCCCAGGCCATGGATTTGGATTGCGGAACGCTGTCGGTGGTCCACCAACCGCGCCAGTCCCTGCTGTAGTGTGCCATTTCCTCCCCTTCCGAGCATTATGTGCTTCTTTGAAAGGTAATCTTCGAGCAGCATAGAGATTATCATGAGGGGTTGGCAATGTTTAATCAGCCGGTGGCCTTATGCACTCTCGGCCATGACATAATGCACAAAGATCACTCAGGGCGTGGTCAACTACAGTCTATGGTCATTGTTGGTGACAAAGACTTCACAGGGAAAATGCTGATTTTAAAAGCTAAATCTATCTCCGGGCCAGAAAAGAAATCTAGGGTCCAGCCCAGATCATAAGATGATCAAAGAGCGCAAGACCAGCCCGTTGGCATAAGAAGAAGTGTAACCTGACCAGACGGCATGGGTTGAAAATTTCCATATCCGATCAGTCCGTCTCAAATTTACCCCGGCGGCCTTTTTTAAGCGCCCCCCGGATCTTCTTTCCCTCAAGCCGCTTTTTCTTTGAGGCCAGTGTCGGCCTTGTTGCCAGACGCCGCTTGGGGATGATGGAAGCACGGCGTATAAGTTCAAACAGCCGTTTGCGTGCAGCGCGGCGGTTCATTTCCTGCGTTCTGTGACGATCAGCAAAAATCAGAATAAAACCGTCTTTCGTAAGCCGCGCATCTCCCGAGGCCAGAATTTTATCCCGAACATAGGCCGGCAAATGGGGGGAGCCTTTCACATCAAACCGCAGCTGCACAGCTGTCGCTACCTTGTTGACATTCTGACCCCCGGCACCGCTGGAGCGCACGAAGCTTTCAAGTAACTCATCGTCATCGAGAGATATGGAATTGGTGATCTTATGCTTCATGGGTGCCGGAGAATGAGTTAGTGTTTCAGTGAGAGGTCTTTACTTTGTTCCATAAATTCTACCGATAAGCCGTCCAGATTTGGAGCATCAAATCAAATGGAAGTCTGACACTATCCGGTGCTGGAATTATGAAATCAATGCGCTTTTAACATCGCCCGTCCATCCGGTATATACTGAATCTCCAAATTCTATCACCGGGCGTTTGATCAGGGTGGGGTTGGCAATCAGTACGGTCTCCGCGCCCCCGGATAACGCCGCACTCTGATCCGCTTCACTTAAACCCCGCCATGTTGTGGAGCGTTTATTCACCAGCTTTTCAGCGCCAACGCTGGCAATCCATAATGGTACTTTGACCCCAAGGTCAGCTTCCGCACGGATGTCAATAAACACCACAGCCAACCCTGCCGCTTCCAGCTCATTTCGTGCCTTCTTGCAGGTGTCGCAGTTCTTCAATCCATAAAGGGCCAGTTTTTTCATATTGTGTGCGCTCAACTGTTTTTGATCTCGTATAGGGTCTGTGCAAGCTCAGACATCTCCCCTGGTAAGGTAAATTTCAAAGCTCAATCAATAAAATTTAAACAACATAACAATGAGAACCAGCAAAAAGAACACCGGAAAGTAGAGGGCCCGGAAAATCTGGTTATCATTATAATCAAAAAGGGATGTCTTGCTCTTGGTATAAGCCATTAAATTGAGGGTAGAAAGAATGATCATCAAATAAGTGATGAAGTAAAAAAACTCCATGAAGATCAATTCCGCTGTGACAATATTTTTCCTCAGATCAATATGAGAAAAAATCAGGACAAAGAAGAAAGCGGCCATGCTCTCAATAATACCCTGCCGCGCCTCCGTCTTGGCACAGGCCAGAATGAGAATATAAATCATGCACAAAGACACAACAATGGGAATGAGATAAGTGACAAATGTATTCAGCAGCAACCGCCTGATATGAACATTAAAATGCAGGAGGGGAACATTCTCAAAATGGGCTTTGGAGGAAAACCCAAAATTGGTATCAAAATGCTCAGCTGTAAAACTGAAATAACTACGTGTTATCTCGTTGCCGGAAAGTGATATCTCAGGGTTCAGGCCAGCCTTTTTTATAGGGCTTGTAAAATCGTACCCCACAAGATCAGGCACAAACAGAAAATTACTATTGGCGGCAACCGGGGCAATTCTTATATCGAGGTGCCGTTTGTCAAAAGGATAGTTGGTATATTTCAAATTCAACCGCAAGGTCACACGATAATCCCAGCCGACAAGCAGATACCCAGCTTCCCCCTCTTTGCCCCTGATAATCTTACGGTAAGATTCTTCGATAAAAGAGGCCTCTGCAAACGGAGACATCTGCGGAAAACGAAATCCGATTTTGATAGTCTCATCGACCTCAAGCGGGTATTTCTGCCAGATAACGCCGCCAATATTTACATTATGACTATCCTGAAATTCGATACGCTCAATGTAAATGCCGGTTGGTATAGGAACGGGAGGTTGAATCTTGAGAGTCTCTGTCCGGCTTATCTGTTGCCCGATAAAATTGCCCAGGGAAGCTGTGTCAACAATCGGCGGGCTGGTTTTCTTGTCCAATGTCCCTGTTGATGCATGTTGCAGTGCGCCAATGAGACCGATATTCATGACAAGCAGCAAGCTTGTCAGATAACTTATGAATTCAATTTCCAGCCAGTCAAGAGAATCACTCCCAAAATAAAGCGTTATAGCAAGCACCAGCAAGAGAGACAGTGTCAGGCACATATTGATATAGCGCCTGTTCCTCTCACTCTGATCGCCCAGAAGGTCCCGTTTGAAAAACACCATCCCGATGCCAAAACCTGAGACATCAATTTTGTCATAGAAAAAAAGCGAGGTGACATCATTCAGAGGGTCATAAAATTCACTATGCCCCGTTTTCGCGCCAGCAAGCCCTTCGTAAGCTTGAAGGAGCCCAGGCTTTGTTTCTTCTTTTATGAGATCATGAACAGACCTGGTGCCAAGATAATCATTAATCGGGTGCGCGATGAATTTGCCCTTCCTTGAGGTGATGAGCCCATAACCCGCTTTTCCAACACTCAGGGAGTGCACCAGCCGTTTGAAATCCCCCACTTCAAGGGAGAAGTCAATGATCCCGCGCACCTCACCCTTTCTGGGGCCAGATTTATAATAAAACGGAACGCCATAATCCACATACCACTCTTTGGCAGCTTTTCCGTAATAGGGTTCAACCCAGCTTGCCCCCTTTTCAATCACATCCGTGTACCAGGTCGTGTCTTTACCGGGGATGGTGTAGTCATAGCTCTCTTCTACATAGACAAAAGATTGCGAACCCTTGTTATAATAAGGGCAGTAGAGCTTGCGGTCTTTGGAGAAAGCGTAGGGTTGATAGCACGCTGTGACACCGCGAATTTCAGGATTATCCAGAGAAACCTGCCGGATCAAGGCACGGATCTCTTTGTCAGAATAATCCCGATCAGCAAAAATTTCTCCAAGCGTTTCACCCGCCGTCTTTATTTTATGCAGCAAGGTTTCGATTTTGGATTTAAGGGCGTCCTTGGCCTGCTGGCCCACCTGTTCTGCCTTTACCTGCTCGTAATTTATGTAAGCCCGGTAAGAGACCAGCTGAAACACAAGATAAAGCGCGGTGAGCGCCGCGAAAATGTAAAGCGCAAGGCGGATATTTTTCTTCATAGAGCAAGGTTAATCTGTAATTCGCTGATTTGCAGGTTTTTTTAAGGTTTTATCTCAGGTTTTACACCAATCCGCGCTGGGGGCTGAGGAGCACATTGGTATGTCCAGGAAGTAGAAAAATTCAACCTGCAAAAGAGTGTCTGGACTCTCAGAAAAGAAAAACAATCCTGATATCCACAGGACCCTCAAAACAGAATGACAGAACAAGCAAAGTATTGTTTGAACCAGTTTGCATCCTCACCCGACTTATCAGAGAGGTACAACGAAGATAAACCAAACAGGAGAGCGTGATGAGGAAAATGATTTTACTACTGAGTGCCATCGCCGTTTCAGGCTTGATGACAACCTATGCAGCAGTGCCGGCCGCAGCCGGGCCGGTTTGCAAGGGTATGGTCTGGGGCTACGCAACCAAGGCGTCAAAACACATTTCCAGAATTAAAGCCCGTATGAACTGGAAGGCAAACGCAGGCCCTGGGTGGAACAACACAGGCCTGGCCAAACAAAAATCAAAAGGATGCCGCAAGCAAATTCAAAGCAAAGGGCATGGTCCAGGTGTTGTAAAATGGAAATGCTTTTTTAAAGCCCGCCCTTGTAAAAAACTGGGTATCTCAGGCTAACCGGTGAGGGAGGAATATTGAGCGGTATAACTCTAGATGAAAAGAGGAAAATAACTCTGGAAGGTCTTGTTGAAAGGCCTTCCGGATATGTCATTCCTGTCAGCTTAAGCGGGGCTTTTCCAAACGAAGCTCACACCAATGACCAGTAGCGCTCAAAGGGGAAGCCAGGAGCCAGGGCTTGCATAAACCGGGGGCAAACCACGGATGAGGCGGAGCTGATAACACAAGGAAAGGCATGAAGGAGGGTATGTTAATTTAAATCATAGTATTCGAATAATCACTATGGACGATGGCAGGGACATCACTTAATCTTGCCCACAAAATCAGGTTCCAGCCATTAAAGAACATCCACCTTCATGGACGATCAAGCCATCAAAGCCCTTCTGAGGGAAAGCTTTAACCAGTTTGTCACTGCAGCGCACCCCTCACGCTGTATCAGGCCGCACCTGCCAGAACCACCATCAGGCCGTACAATTGTTCTCGGTGCTGGCAAAGCCGCCGCTGCCATGGCCCTTGAGCTGGAGGCAAATTACAAAGCCCCCCTGGAAGGGCTGGTCATTACAAGATACGGCCACGCCCTCCCCACAGAGCACATCAAGGTGGTTGAGGCCGGCCACCCAGTACCCGACAAGGCAGGCGAACAGGCCGTAAAAGAAATAGAACAGCTGGCAAAGAGCGCCCGCCCGGAAGATCTTGTGATCTGTCTGCTCTCAGGCGGTGGCTCAGCCCTTTTGTCCGCCCCGGTTGAGGGTTTGTCATTTGAAGCCGTGCAGGAAGTAACCGGCACACTGCTGAAAAGCGGGGCTTCCATTGATGAGATCAATTGCATCAGAAAACACCTCAACCGCCTGTTGGGCGGCGGACTGGCAAACGCCCTGCAAAGGTCCTCTGTCCTCACATTGGCCATATCTGATGTGGTCGGGGACGATCCATCGACCATCGCATCAGGCCCAACCGTGGCCGACCCGACAAGCCTTGAAGACGCTGTTGCCATTATCGAGCGTTATGAAATTAAACTCAGTGAAGAGCTGAAATTCGCCCTGACAAACCCTTTGAATGAAACCCCAAAACCGGAAGCCCCCCTGTTTGAACGCCAACAATATCGCCTCATAGCCACCCCCTCAGAAGCACTGGACAAGGTGTGTGAATTTTGGAAATCAAGGGACATTGAACCCGTCATATTTGCCGCCGAAATCACAGGAGAGACCAATCAGGCCGCAAGGGCACATGTTGATTGTATCAACAGGGTTTTAAGCGAAAGGGGCCCGCTCACCAGGCCCCTTGCCATACTATCAGGCGGCGAAACCACGGTAAAAATAGAAGGCAAGGGCAAGGGCGGCCCCAATACCCAATTTGCCCTCGCATCTGCCATCAGCCTCAATAAGGCCAAAGGTATATATGCCCTTGCCTGCGACAGTGATGGCTTTGACGGTAGCGGTGACAACGCAGGCGCCCTCATAACACCAGAGACATTAACCATCGCCAATGATTTAGGTCTTGATGCCCGGTCTTATCTCGCAAATAATGATTCCTACAGTTATTTCAGGCCCCTGGAACAACTTGTAATCACTGGTGCAACACATACAAACATCAACGACTACCGGGTCTTTATATTACTCCCCGGAGTTATGGCCCCCTGAAAGTTAACCACGGCTTATGAGCGAACGAACTGTTTATCAAGAGCAAATTCAAGAAAGCCTCGCCCAGCGGCTGATCAGTCATCTAGGATTGATATACCCTGATCATGATCTTGAATGCCTAACCCAGAAAATCATCGATGCGTTTTGGCCGGGGGGGAGCGAAAAAATCACCAGCCCTGATCATTTGCCCGACAGCTCCATCTGGTCAGAGCAGACAACGATGTTAATCACTTACGGTGATACCCTGTTAAAAAAGGGGGAAAAACCGCTCGTAACCCTCTCTGAATTTCTGGACAGCCACCTGAAAGACGTGATCACAAGTGTGCACATCCTCCCGTTCTTTCCCTACAGCTCAGACGATGGTTTCGCCGTGATGGACTATAACAGCGTCAGGGAGGATCTGGGGGACTGGAAGGACATTTGCAATATCGGTGACACATTCGAGCTGATGTCAGATCTGGTGATAAATCACGCCTCGTCAAAAAGCACCTGGTTCCAGGGGTTTCTCAATGGAGATGATAAATATGAAAATTTCTTCTTCACAGCCGACCCGGCAGACAACCTCTCCCTTGTTGTGCGCCCAAGGCCAAGCCCGCTGCTGACCCGGTTTAACGCGAGTGACGGGGAAAAACATCTCTGGTGTACCTTCGGCCCTGATCAGATAGATCTGAACTTTGCCAACCCGAAAGTGTTGCTGGAATTTGTCAGGATCATGCGCCACTACCTTGACCGACAAGTACGCATTTTTCGCCTTGATGCGGTGGCATTTCTCTGGAAGGAAGTGGGAACCCCCTCAATCCACCTGCCGCAAACCCACGAGATCATACGCTTGCTGCGCACTTTAACCGATTTCTCAGAAGAAAAAGTGCTGTTGATCACTGAAACGAACGTGCCTAATCATGAAAACCTGACTTACTTCGGCAACCAGAACGAAGCACATCTCATTTACAATTTTTCCCTGCCACCCTTGCTGATACATGCCCTGCTAACAGGCAATGAATATTACCTGAAAAAATGGCTGATGGAGCTCCCCCCGACGCAAAAGGGTTGTGCTTATCTTAATTTTATCGCTGGTCATGACGGCATAGGCCTGCGCCCTGTCAGCGGTATCCTCGAAGAGGCGGACCTGCAACAGATGATAGATACCATCATCTCATTTGGCGGCGCCATTAGCACCCGCACATCCGAGGTCGGCAGTGAGCGGCCATATGAAATGAATGTCGCCCTTTATGATGCCCTGAAAGGCACAATTGAGGGAGAAGATGAAATGAGGGATGCAAGGTTCCTCGCCGCCCACACCATCATGATGGCGCTTGAAGGGGTCCCTGCATTCTACATCCATTCCTTACTCGCCACTCCGAATGATTATGAAAAATTTAACAAGAGCGGCATGAAACGCTGTATCAACCGGCATCAGTATGATTATGAAGACCTGCTCCCCAAACTCGAAGACGAAACAGAAAACCAGGGATATATCCTTTCAAAATTGAAACAGCTCATTGCCATAAGAACCAGGCAAAAGGCTTTCCACCCCAACGCCATCCAGTTCACCCTCCAGCTACCTGAGGGCATTTTCGGTTTCTGGCGTCAGAGCCCAAACCGCGATCAGGATATTTTCTGCATTACAAACATCACGAAAGAAACCAGGGAACTACCACTTCATACCCTCAACATGTTCGTTGGGGTAAAGTGGGTCGATATTTTGAGTGGAAATGTCTTTGAAGACCGCGATCAGGAACTGTCCCTAGCGCCATACCAGAGTCTCTGGATCACTAACAACACACTGTAATTACCCAAAATCATATTCTAGGCAGGTTTGAAAAAAACCAGCATTCAGCCACAATGAAAGCAGCTGCCTGATGCATCACTTGTTATCAAGCGCCACAGCTTCATGCAGACGGCCCATGATATCCGGTATTGCATATTGAACCCGTTTCCAGCGCGGCACAAATGGTGTTTCATCAGGGTTATGGATAAAAGCCTGCCCGGCCTCAACCAGGTTGGAGGCAAAAAGCTCCACCGTTTTTTCTTCTTTGTGAATATTGTAGTCAAGCCCGTTGAGGAGCGCATCATGCTGATACATTTCAACAATATCAAGCGCCGTTCGCAGATAAGTCGCCTTGAGTGTCCTGATCTGTTCCTCGGAAATGATCTTACCAGAAATTGCAAGTTTCCGAAAAATTGACAGCGCTATATCTATACTCATTTTAGAGAGCCCGGAAGATTTATCCTCTTCCGAAAGCGTCTGATGCTTGTGATCATAACAATCAGCCAGATCAACCTGGCAGATCACATTTGTTGAGTAATTCCGCCTGACTTCAGAAAGAATACCAATCTCCAGCCCCCAGTCTGTTGGGATCCGAATATCCTGCAGGACATCAATATTCATGGCAAATTCACCAGCAAGCGGGTAGCGAAAACCGCTCAGATACTCAAGGTAGGGATCATAGCCGTAAACTTTACTCAACGCTTTTAATAATGGCGTGACCAGCAAACGTGTCACCCGCCCGTTCATCCCCCCGTTAGCCACCCGCGCATAATACCCCTTGGAAAAGATATAGCCAAAATTTGGATCAGCCACCGGGTAGAGAAGGCGGGCAAGCAGCGAGCGATCATATGTCAGAATATCGCAATCATGCAGGGCAACCACTTCAATGTCCGGGCAAGCCGCCAGAATATAGCCAAAGCAATACCAGACATTACACCCCTTGCCCGGGTTCTCCGGTGCAAGGTTATGCTGTCCAAGTTCGTTGCGCACCGCCTGCAAATTCGGCCCGTCATTCCAGAGCACAACATGATCCTGCGGCAACTCGGAAAAATAGGATTTGGCATATTCAAACTGAGCCTTGTCAGCCCGGTCCAGGCCGATAACAATTTTGGAAAGGTAGGGAACTTCTTTTAGATCATTGACAATTTTTTTCAAAGCCGGGCCTTCAAGCTCGGAAAAAAGCGAAGGCAGTACCAGGGCCATGGGCCGCTGTTTGCCATATTTCACCAACTGCTCTTCAAGTTCCTCAACCGGCCGCTCGGTCAGGTTATGCAAGGTGGTAACAACACCATTTTGATGAAAATCGCCCATAAGCAGTAATAACCTCAGTTTGATTGTATCTATAACAATTGATTGAAACCTGAAAATTCAGATTTATCTTCTAATCTATATGTTCATTATTTGCGGCTGTGCCTGGAAAAGGACTGGCTTTATCCAGTTGAAAGTCATCCAGCAATCTCAGTATCGCCGCACCCCACCCCTCAGGTCCAGGTTTCGGCGCGCGGATCACATGTCCCCTGGCATTTGTAATCTCAAGGCCGGACCCGTCATCATTCGGAATGACCACCCCATAATCAGCACTTGCCAGCATCTCCTTATCATTCTCACTATCACCAAGCGCGATTGAAATGACATAAAACCCGGGAAAACTGCGGACAATAAAATCAAGCATCGCCGCCATGGCCTGCACTTTGCCGCCCTGAGCCATGAGGTGAAAAAACCTGCCTCCCCTGGTGATTTGTAAACCTGATTTGTCAGCGCGTCTTTTGAAAGTGGCAAACTGTTCCTCATCGCCGCTCCAGAGAAACGGTTCACTTGCCTGACGGACCCGGGCTTTCACAGCAGATTGAAAATCAAGGCCTGTTATATCGCTGACCTCACGTGCAGACATGTCGGCAAACCCTTTAATCAATGCACGGATTTCAGCGGGCAGTATCTCAAGAAAAGCCAGAATTTCTTCATATGTTTTTCCGGTGTAGCGTGTTTGAGCGCTCTCATAAGGGCGGGGGAGAAACCCATCCGGAATATCCGTTACCATGCCATTTTCAGAAATGAGCGGAACAGCGCCAAAGTCAAACGGCAACGCCCTGATCTCCTCAAGCGTTTTGCTGGTAACGGGTAGAACCGGAATACCGAGGGATTTGAGACGCTTCAGGGCGGGAAGGGCAGGGCGATGATCGTAGGAATGATGATCAAGCAGACATCCATCAAGATCTGTAAAAACAACAATCAGGCTTTTATCATGCAAATTCATTGTACCACTGTGCCAGTATGCGGCCGCTTTCCCTGTCCCCGTTTGAACCAGAACCTAATCTATAACAGACATGAACTGCAATAGTTTCATTACAATAACCAATGGTTAAATATAACGCGATATTCCAACTTTCATGCAACTGAACAAAGCTGGGGGAAGAGGGGTTGACGCAGTCACACCGGTTTAACGGAGCCTGCCATGTGTATCATGCATCGAAACGCCTATATTCGCAGCCACTGAATATCCTTACATTTTGACATGAAATCAAACTTGTCAAAAAATGGGATGTCGCATAGCCTTGATCCATCAGATCATTGTCACCTTGATAGCATCAAAGGGCAGGGGCCAGAATGTATAAAAGGGCAACAAAAGGAACCAGCTTGTCGTGAAAACTGAAAAATTTGAAAGTGGCAATATCACACAAAAAGGCGGAGAAAACCCGCTGCACCTCTTTCATGAAACAGGCTTTAAAGATGAATTGCTTCTGGCGGAAGCCAGTACCTTGAAAAAACACCTCAAAGGGCCAACGCTTTTTCATATAGCGGGCCGCGATAAACAACCCCTTTTCGTGACGACCTTGCTGCACGGCAATGAAACAACAGGCTGGCAGGCGATCCAGCGCCTGATGAAAAAATATCAGGGCCAGGAACTGCCTCGCTCTCTGTTGCTGTTCGCGGGGAATATTGAAGCCGCTGCAGCCAACCGGCGCACCCTGCCCGGCCAGACGGATTATAACAGAGCCTGGCCCGGCACCCCCCATGAGGAAACACCGGAAGTCAGGCTGATGGCAGAGGTTTTCAGTGAGGTTGAAAAACAAGATCCATTCGCCAGCATTGATATACACAACAACACCGGCAATAACCCGCTTTATGCCTGCCTTAATAAGTTGGAGGAAAAGGACCTCCACCTCGCCAGGCTGTTTAGTCGCACCATCGTATATTTCAAAAGGCCGCGCGGCGTCCAGTCACTGGCTCTGTCAGAAATTTGCCCCGCAGTGACCATAGAATGCGGCTGTGTCGGGCAAAAAACCACAGTCTCAAAAACGCTTGAATTCATCGAAGCAGCCCTTCATCTCAGTAGCTTCCCTGCCCATCCGCTCAAGGATGATGACATCGATCTCCTGAAAACCCATGCCATCATCAAAGTCCCGGCCAAGGCCTCCCTATCCTTTGATGGCGCAGACGCTGATTTCCGCTTTCGGGATGATCTCGATCACCTTAATTTTTCAGAATTGACAGAGGGCACCCGGCTTGGAGTTCTGGGAAGCCGGAAAACCGCCAGACTGGAGCTGCACCCGGCAGAATGGGACCCGCTTGATCAGGGGCTGATCGCCTATGATAACAATACAATTACCCTGACAAAAAGCGTCATACCCGCCATGTTCACCAGAGAGGAAAGAGCCATCCGTGCAGATTGCCTCGGCTATTTAATGCACAGAACTGATCGAGCAAGCGAAAAGAAGAGAATAGAAGCCAGCAACCAGAACCATGTGGCAGATGACCCGGCATTTCACTGACAAAACCGGCAAATGGGTGCCATTGATACAAACTCTGCCCTTCTGGGCCAGATAAGGGCCAACCAAGGGAATATAAAGAGGATCAACCCCCGTGCGAAATAATCAGCTACCACCCGGTCATCCCCGCCCACAGCCACGTGCAGAAACCAACGTGCCTCAATTGGGGCAACCAGAAATAGACCCGGAACAGGCCAGCGCCTATGAAAAAATTCAGAACCGCTTTGAAGCAACCTTTGACAATCTGATAAATGATCTAAATACCCCGAAAACAGTGCTGATCATTCCAAGCCTCAGCCTTGATCAGCAGATCATGTCAAAGATCACAGGTGTGCATCATTATGAGGAACGCATGCTGTGTCTGTTGTTTTTGCTACGCATGCCGCGCACCAAAGTCATCTATGTGACAAGCACCCCCATACACGAAACCATCATTGATTATTATCTGCATCTGTTACCGGGCGTGCCAACACGTCATGCCCGCGCCAGATTGTCTCTGCTCTCCTGCTATGATCAGTCACCCGTCCCCCTCACTCAGAAAATTCTCGATCGCCCAAGAATGATGGAGCATATATTAAATGAAATTCCGGATAAAAAAACGGCACATATGAGTTGTTTTAATGTGACCGCACTGGAACAGGAACTTTCAATCAAACTCAACCTGCCGATTTTTGGCTGTGACCCGGGTCTCCTTTACTGGGGCACAAAAAGCGGTTCGCGCAAAGTTTTCAAAGAAGCAGGCATAGACTTGCCAAGGGGATATGAAGACCTGTCCTCACCTGAGGAAATCAAGGAAACCATCACAGAGTTGAAAACAAAAAACCCCGGCTTGAAAAAAGCGGTGGTAAAAGTCAACGAAGGTTTCTCAGGGGAGGGCAATGCCGTTCTCAATCTGGAGCATGCCCCGCAAGGCACCGGGCTGGGCAACTGGGTGGGTGATCAACTGCCAAACCTTTGTTTTGAAGCCAGAGATATGAGCTGGGAGCTTTATCAGGAAAAATTCCGCACTATGGGCGGCATAGTTGAAGAATTCATACCCGGTAAAATTAAAACTTCCCCCTCTGCCCAGTTTCGCATTGATCCTCATAAAAAACTGATCCCCATTTCAACACATGATCAGGTGCTTGAAGGGGAGAACGCCCAGATATTCACTGGTTGCCGTTTCCCGGCGGATGATGCATACCGCCTCGATATTCAGGACGCCGGTATGAAAGCTGCCAAACTGCTTGTGGAAAAAGGCGTATTGGGGCGCTTCGGCATAGATTTTATCTCTGTCAGGGAAGGGGAGGCATGGCGCCATTACGCCATTGAAATTAATCTGAGAAAAGGCGGCACAACACACCCCTTCCTCATGCTCCAGTTCCTGACAGATGGCCACTATGATGCGTCCTCCGGCCAGTATTTGACTATGGGCGAAAAACCAAGATGTTATTATGCTTCTGATAATCTCGAATCAGAGCGCTTGCGCGGCCTCACCCCGGATGACCTGATTGATATTTCAGTGATGAACGGCCTTCATTTCCATGCCGCCACCGGTGAGGGGGTGGCTTTTCACCTGATGGGCGCACTCTCTGAGTTTGGCAAGCTTGGCATTGTCTGTATTGGTGAAACACATGAAAGGGCTACCGAGCTTTATCAAAGAACGGTGGATGTCCTGAAAAAAGAGGGCGATCGCTAGAGAGATGCGCTCAGTCATGAAGAACTGGATCAAAGCCACACTCTTTGATTTGAAAAATGAAATCCACTTATCCTTCCTCCCGCCCCTGCTGATCTATCTGGCGGCGGGGCTCTCTGGCCTAACCACCATCGCGGGCACCTTTTATGTAAAAGAATATTTGAGCATATCCGCCGCTTCGCTTGCTGGTGTCAGTTTCTGGGCAGGCCTGCCCTGGGCATTAAAAATGAGCTTTGGCCATCTGGTTGATGTGTTGTGGAAATGGAAAGCATGGCTCATATATCTTGGCGCAGGACTTGTCGCCATAAGCATGTTGATTATGGTGATGGTGATCAAGGCACCGGAAAAAGCCACTGCCATCATGCCGCTGGTCTCCTGGTATATAACAAGCATAATCCTCTCAGCCTTCGGCATGGTAATCCAGGATGCAGTGGCAGATGCCATGTCAGTCGAGGCTGTGCCCCAAAAAGATGCAGGCGGCAAACCGTTAAGCGAAGAGAAAGCCAAATCCCTCCACACCACAATGCAGACATTTGGTCGTATCGCTCTAATCAGCGGTCTGGTGATTGTAGGTGCCATAAATATCTTCATATTTAAAGGGGTGGAGGGCTGGTCGTCAGAGGCCAAGCAAAACCTTTATGCCAACATCTATCTCATGGCTCTGATTATTCCGGCCATATCAATCTCAGGGGTTATTCTGAAAGCCTGGCTGGATCAAAGAAATACCGCCAAAACTGACCATCACCAAAAGGCAAAACAGGCACAAAGTTCAGCCGCCCCGGCAAAAGAAGCTGAGTTCAACACATTGTTTTTGCTGGGCGGGGTTGCTGTGTTTGTTCTTGTGGTGCTTATCGGTCTGTTGAATATCCCCTTCGCTCAGGAAATCGCATTTGCCGGTTCAATGGGCATAGTCATCTTTTTGATGAAAAAACTCTTCAAAGAGCTCCGCCCTGAATATGCCAGAACCCTGTTTGGAACAGCCATTGTTATTTTCATCTTTCGTGCCGTCCCCTCCCCTGGCCCGGGGCTGACCTGGTTTGAGATTGATATCCTCGGCTTTGACCAGCAATTCCTGTCAGTGTTGACGCTTATCACCTCTCTTTTAACGCTCATTGGCATGGTGGTTCTGCGCCCGCTCATGGCTTCTCGCTCACTCACCTATATCATCATACTTCTTAGTGTTTTTGCCGGTCTTTTATCTCTGCCAAACATCGGCCTATATTACGGCCTCCATCATGTAACCAGTGATATGACGAACGGTATTGTTGATGCCCGTTTCATTGCCATTCTGGACACCGCTATTGAATCGCCCCTCGGTCAGATCGCCATGATCCCCATGCTGGCCTGGATCGCCCGCCATGCCCCCCTTCATTTAAAGGCAACATTTTTCGCTGTGATGGCATCTTTCACAAACCTGGCCCTTTCAGCCTCCAGTCTGTTGACCAAATACCTGAATGAAATTTTTATCGTAACGAGAGAAATTAAAAACCCGGAGACAAAACTGACGGAAACCCCCGCCGATTACAGTGATCTGGGCCTGCTGCTCATCATTGTTGCGTTGGTAACTACGCTGGCGCCGCTTCTCGTCATCGCCCTTATCAGGCGAACACAGCTAAAAGTGGCCGATTAAAGGTCAGAACCTTGAAGCAGGCGGCAGGAAGGGCGGCGTTGCGGCAAAAGTTAGAGCGTCTCAACAACCCAGCTCATGATATCAACCACAATTTTTTGAAACGCCGCTTCGAGCGCCTCAGTTGCCTCACTGGCAGTGGCACCTTTTGCCGGAGCTTTAGCCACAAACATCCGGCTATCCCTCACCTTCCCCTCACCATCGGTAACTTTGGCAAAAAGCTGGACAATCGCTTCCGGGTTCTCAACCAGGGAAAGGTGAAACCGGCGCACATCAATTTTAAGGGCAAACCCTTCCTCTTCCCCAAATGAAGATTTGGAGACAACCCCGCCAAGCCCTGCATTTTCAAAACTCTGTAAAAATTTAGTCTGCATCAGATTGGGCAGGTTATCACTCCAGCGTCCATCCGCGAGAACTTTGGTTTGCCCGGGAATGACCTCAGTCATGATCTTGTCTGTGTTGAAGGCAAGAGAGACAGTAGGTTCACCGATCACGAGTGTCCATTCCTCCTTGGCGATCGTGGCTGGAAATTGTAGCGGCGGAGAGAGATCAAAAATGATGTCTTTTTTATTGTCTTTGACACCGCCTGCAAACCGCTCTAGCCCGGCCAGAATATTCTCAACCTTGTCGGAGTTCCGGCTCAGCACATCGGTAAAAGTTTTGACATTGGCAATGCTGTCTTTCAGCGCTGGGGCATTTTCATTCAGAACCTTGTCGAGTTTTGTCAGTACGCTCCGCGCCGCCTGTATCCAGCTGGCTCCCGCATAAGCATCAGCAACCAGAAGCGGCATCTCACCCCCTCCGGCTCTTAGCACCTCAGTATCAGAGCCAACCCCTGTCAGCACGATGGCCGCCCCGCCGGTAAGACTTTGATAATCAATCCCAACATGTGTATCCGACCGGATGGGAAAATCACTTTTGATCGAAATTGTGGCGTAAAGCTTGCCAGGTTCTTTAAAGTCAAGATCAAGCCCACTCACCTCACCAATATGCAAGCCATTATAAAGCACCCGTGAACCGCGCGATAGCCCAAGCACAGGCGTTTCAAACCGGATCTTGTAATAATCTCTCTGCTGCAGCCCGCCGATTGTGTTCAACCAATAGACAAAAACAAAACCGGCAGAGATCACCAGCAGTGTAAAGAGACCAATGAGTGCGTAGCGCGCGTTGAATTCCATGCTTCCTCTCATTCCGCCGGTTCATTTAATCGGCTGAACACATATCCCCCCCGTTTGCCGGCAAAATAAGCCTGCACCCAGGGATGTTGGTTTATAAGAATTTCCGATATAGGACCGGAGGTGATGATCCGACCATCAGCGACAACCGCAATCCGGTCACAAATTTCATAAAGGCTATCAAGATCATGTGTGATCATAAAAACAGTAAGGCCGAGACTATGCTGCAGCGTGCGAATAAGTTCATCAAATTCACCTGCAGAAATCGGGTCCAGCCCCGAGGTTGGCTCATCTAGAAAAACCAGCTTCGGGTCAAGCGCCAGTGCTCTTGCAAGGGCAACCCGTTTGGTCATGCCGCCGGAAAGCTCGGATGGGTATTTGTGACGGTCGTCAGCAGAAAGCCCGACCATCTCAAGCTTGGCAATTGCCATTTCATCCTGCAACCGGTTGGAAAGGTTCAAATTCTCCCGCATCTGGAACTGAACATTCTGCAAAACGGTCAGCGAGGAAAACAGGGCCCCCCGCTGAAACAACACCCCAAACGGATTACGGCCTGCCCCGGCGCTGTCATCGCCATTGCTGGCCGCAAACTCAGGGAGGCAAAAATCAATCGTGCCACCCCGTTTAGGAATAAGCCCGAGGATGGTCCGCAGTAACACGGATTTACCGGACCCGGACCCGCCAACAACCCCGAGGATCTCCCCCTGCTGCACATCAAGATCAAGATGGTCCAGCACAACATGCTCCCCGAAACCGACAATCAGGTCACTGATTTTTATGATAGGTGCTTTGGTCATAAGGTCACATCCCGATAGACGCAAAGAAGATGGCAAACATACCATCAAGAACTATGACCAGGAATATGGATTTCACAACAGATTTCGTGGTTTGATGTCC
The DNA here is from genome assembly GCA_964351785.1 of uncultured Rhodomicrobium sp. GTDB lineage: Bacteria > Pseudomonadota > Alphaproteobacteria > Rhizobiales > HXMU1428-3 > HXMU1428-3. Next base: position 179,726 of record CAYGPF010000005.1, on the reverse strand, counting down.
CAGCGATTCAGCACTTCCCTTAACCCTGAGGCCTTCAGTGCATGCCACCAACCCAATGATCAGCCCCATAAACGGTGCTTTGATCATCCCCACCTGAAAATGAGTGAGGGATATCGCTTCCTTTAAACGGTGGATGAAGATCTCAGGCGTCATGCCGCCATAAAGCCAGGCCACAACACCCCCGCCATAAAGCGCGGCGATAGAGCCAATAAATGTCAGCATAGGAACCGCAAGGATAAGCATCAGAACCCGCGGCAAAATCAGAATTTCAACGGGATTCAAGCCCATCGTGCGAAGCGCATCAATCTCTTCGCGCATTTTCATAGAGCCAAGTTCAGCTGTATAGGCACTCCCAGAGCGCCCGGCCACCATGATTGCCACCAGCAGAATGCCAACTTCCCTCAAAACCAGAATGCCAACCATATCCACAACATAAAGCTCAGCGCCCAGTTTGGAAAAATGGAAAAACCCCTGCTGTGCAATAATCCCTCCGATCAGCAGCGTGATCAGAATAATGATCGGCACAGCCTGCCAGCCAACCTTGTCCAGCTGATTGACAATCGAGGTAAAGCGAAACCGGGACGGAGCGCGCAGAACCGATAAAAAACAGGAGCTCAACGCCCCGAGCATGCTGGCTAAAGAGAAAACATCAAGATAAAAGTGGCGCAACTGGTCAATGCCGGCATCAATCAGTTTACCAAGGCCGGTTTGCCGTTTGGTTTTGGGCGGGTTCTGATTAACCCCTCCAATTAGTTTTACAAGCGGGGCATGATCCGCGCTCAAGCCATTGGTTTCAACAGTGTGCCCCAGTTGGGAAAGCCGCCGGCGTGTCCGCTCCATGAGCCAGGCACCGTAGGTATCCATCTCTTCAACGTTGGAAATATCAAACAATAACGGTTCATCAGATGGTTTTATGCCACCCAGAATTTCATTCAGAAAAGTTTCTGTCTGCTGCTCGATGCGGTCCATATTTCCCGACACCCAACGACCGGAAAGCTGAATGGCAAAGCGAGAAAGATTGTCCCCGGTTTCTATGAATTGTTCGCTAGCCATAAGTTGTCCACGCAATCAGGAAGGCGGTTATTAAATTTTCCAGTGAGAGGCTATTTTTTTCGCAGCGTAATGGAAACTCTGGACATACCAATATTATTGGTGCGGATTGTGATCTTTTGAGATGTGCGGCTAAAGCGAACATTCATCGTCCCGGTCACAGCGCCTTGAATGGCCATCTTCATCTGATTGCCAGTAACCTTACCGTTAATATGCCCCACCGCATTATAGGAACGTTCTTCCCAATTCCCTGTGAGCCGATTGTTATTCACGGATAGCTTGCTTCTGATCTCTATTTTCTGGCCGGCACTGGTGCAGCGAATGACCATGCCCAACTGGCTGCCACCCCCTGTGTAATAGCCATTGCAGCCAACCCGCTCAGACCCGCCATCCTTCAGTTTCATAATACCTGAACCACCCCATGAACCGAGCAGGATTTTCAATGATTGGGCAGCATGCACGGATGAGATCGTAAAAAATGCAACGACCATCAACGCAAGAGCACCGGTTATGATCCCGGTAAATCGAAAATCAAAAAGACGTTTCATCAGTAGTTTCACAGCTCTAAATCCTTTTCTGAAATGAGTGAAGCACTCGGATCTAACCCTCACAGTATATATGAAAAAACAGGGGAGTGAAAAGCCGAGACAGGGTCAGAGCGTAAAACTTTTTAATAACCCTGATATGAAAGCCACCCCTTTAAAGCTGAAAATTGAATAAAGCGCAGCTTTTCCCCCCATACAAGCCACAAAAGACACTTAAATTGCGATTTGTCAAAATGGGAATTGTCGGTGGCTGTTATCGTCAAGCTGGGCATAGGGCCCGACCTGATAAAGAAAATGGAGGGTGATTTGCAAAAACCCGGAACTACAGACAGCCCCGAAGTCATTGCAAACCGGTTGCAGAATGAACGCGATGCCGCCGTCGAAACCATATCAAAACTGGAACATCAACTGGCTGAACCAAAAGACCCTGATTTTGAAGAACGCTCTGTTGAACGTGAGCAGGATGAAGTTCTTGAACTGCAGATTGAGAAAATTTATAGCCATTTGCATCACATCGACGCCGCAATAAGCCGTACAAAAAACGGCACCTATGGCATATGTCCTTCATGCGGGGAACCTATTTCAGAGGCCCGGTTAAAAGCCATCCCCACGGCCCTGTTGTGCCGAAACTGTGTAGAAAAATGAAGTGTCAGAAGGGGAATAATCTTTGAGTGCAAAGGTGAAAGAACCATTATGGACTACCAGACATTCCTGACAGTGCTGCCGGTTAATGAAGATATAAACAATCTCAAACCGGCAATTGAACTGGTAAAAGACCTGGACGCGCATCTCGATATTATCATTGTCGGAGAATTGCTGAGCCCGTCGGATTATTTTTATGGTGGCATCGCGGATGACAGCTGGCGCCTTCACAATGCAGAAATCTATAAATCCTCAGAGCAATTGGTTGAAGATGTAGAGGGCCTGGTGAAAAAACACCACCTCTCAGCCAATGTTGTGGCAGAACGACAGTTCCAGCCAATGACGGGGGAAATACTCTGTCGTTATGCCCTTTGCGCAGACCTAAATCTCCTGAACAAAAAAAGCTTGCTCACCAACAGTGATACCATGCGTTCATTTTATCGGGCCCTTATAGATTCAGGAAGACCCAGCATAATCTTAACAGACAATCCAGCGAACATCAGATCACCGGAGACGATCATGATAGCCTGGGATGGTAAACCGGAAGCTGCGGCTGCCATTCATCAGAGTTTACCCATCCTGAAAGCGGCAAAAAATGTTGATGTGGTGATGATCGATCCGGAAGCCCTGAATATGGGTGAAAACCCGGGGAATGATGTCGCGGTTTTCCTTGCTCGTCATGATGTAAATGTCATCGTAAAGCCAATGACAAAAACCAAAGACACCATTGCCGAAACCCTGATGCAGCACGCAACTGACAGCGACGCAAATCTCATAATTATGGGGGCTTTTGGCACGCACCGTTTACGAGAGTGGTTGATGGGTGGCATCACCCAGCAAATCCTCGAAGGGACCGATAGGCCGGTTTTTCTGACACATAGATAAAACTGAAAAAACGGTTGTTAAAAAGCCTGCTAACGTAATTCTGGAATAGAGGTATTCAAGTCTTAGTAAGACTGATCACGACATTTTAAAAAAGACTTGAAGCTACAAGCCCCAATGCGCTTGTAAACCCTATAATGGGCACAAGAAGAGGCACTTTAAAATAGTCAGTCTTGGCCGGGGCCCCTCTCATTTTGATCAGAATAAGCGCGAGATTCACCATAACAAAAACCACAAGCACCACTATTGAAGTGGTCTCCGCCAATAGTGAAATGGGGAAAAACAGCGCCAGTGAGAGAATAATACAAATTGTAAAAAGACTGGCGACAAGTGGTGTCCGCGTGTAGGCGTTCACCGTGCCAAACGCAGCAGGCAGATTATTCAGGCGTGAGAGGCCATAAAAAATCCGGGACGCCATGATGATCTGTACCAGTATGCCGTTCATTGTCGCAATAATGGCAATGACATGAAAAAGGTTTTGAGCATCTCCCTCAAACATAAGGCTTAAGGGCGCCTTGGCGCTAACAAGATCACCGATGGGAACTGTCATGACAACGGCGCGCACAACAAAGAAATAGAGAACACTGGAAATCAGCAAAGTCAGAACAATGGCCATCGGCATTGTGCGGCGTGGCTGCTTCACCTCCTCAGCAATGTTCGCAATATCCTCAAACCCGACAAAGGCAAAAAACGCCAGTAAACTTGCAGAATAAATTCCAAGCCACACGTCACTCTTAAAAGGCGGTATAACACCCTCAAAACTCAAAAGATCAGCGCCGGAACTAGTCCCGGCATAAATCACAAAAAGCAAACCGGCTATTTCAAGCAGCGTAAAGAGGGCTGCCAGCATGACAGATTCAACGATGCCCCAAATGGCAACAAACCCAAGCAGCACAATCACCATGGCAGTCATTAGCGGTAAGGGAAGCGGCAAAAAATGCTGAAGATAAGTCGCGGCCCCAATGGCAATAGCAGAAGCGGAGATAATGCCCGAAGCCGCAACCAGCAACCCGACAATCAGAGCCAGCCTGCTGGAGCCAAAGCCGGCTTGTACATAAGCCGCTTCACCGGCGCTGTACGGCATCCTTGTGGAAAGTTCAGCATAGCTGAGGCCGGTAAAGGCTGTCAGTAGACCAGCCAGAAGAAAGGCCATAGGCGCATACATCCCGGCCTTGGCAGCGGTCAGTCCAACAAGCACATAAATGCCTGCGCCAACAGTCACCCCAACACCATAGAGCGTCACAAGCGTAAGGGATAACGAACGTTTTAACTGCGGTTTTGTTTCCATCACTGTCTCTTGAAAACATTCTGCCGTTCTAAGGGAATTAACCAGGCCAGGCAGTATGATAGTATGATCAACATAGTGCTATCGCATGTAACACAAAATCATTTTTACTGAATTGATCCGCATCAAAGGCAGCGGGAAAATGATGTCTTAAAATAATCATGGCCCACAAATAAATCAAAGGCGAGTATGGTTGATCAATCAACGCAAAATGCCGAGAGAGAGCAAGGCTGCGAAGGCACAGACTTTCGCACTGTCTGCCATTTTCTTCAAAGCCCGGCAGCCTTCGATGACGGCACCATCTCTATAAAGCGCGTTGAAACCCACGCTTCATACGTCTTTCTCGGGCAGTCAATCGTTTATAAAATCAAGCGCCCGGTCACCTTTCCCTATATGGATTTCAGGGCATTGGAACAACGCCGCGCAAACTGTTTCAGAGAACTGGAGCTGAACAGAAAAACAGCGCCGGAAATTTATCTGGATGTCGTGGCCATCACCCGTGAAAAAACGGGAGACCTAAAAATAAACGGTGATGGTGAAGTGATTGAATGGGCCGTTAAAATGCGTCGTTTTCCCGAGGAAGATGTATTCTACTGCCTGGCTAAATCAAACAGCCTTGACCAACGGCTTATGGCTGATCTGGCAGAAGTGATCGCTGAATTCCATCAGGCCTTGCCCCCACTAAAGAAAGAACATGCTGCAACTGAGCTGAAAAATATCATACTGGGGCTGGGGAAAAGCTTTGCGGCTATACCATCAAACCCCCTGATAGAAAGCGCAAAAGCATTTATCACAAGCAGTCTTGAAGACTTTGACAATGTGAAAGCAATGGTCACAAGACGTGCCAATGCCGGCATGCTGCGCCGTTGTCATGGAGATATGCATATGAAAAACATCGTACTCTGGCAAGGCAGACCAACCCCGTTTGATGCCCTTGAATTTAATGATGACTTCGCCGAGATTGATGTTCTGTATGATCTTGCGTTTTTGTTGATGGATCTGATCCATCTCAAACAGAAAGAGGCGGCAAATACCCTATTGAACCGTTATGTCCTTCATGCCTGGCCACTATTGAAATCAGAAGGGCTGAGGCTGCTTCCATTTTTTATGAGTTTGCGTGCTGGCATTCGCGCCCTTGTCAGTCTCGAGCAGGATGCAAATAGCCCCGCCCTTGCTCAGGAATATTTTGACCTGGCCATGAACCTGCAAAAACAAAGCGATCCTGTACTCATTGTTGTGGGTGGTTTGTCCGGCACTGGCAAGTCAACCCTTTCAAAAGAATTGGCTTTGAGATTGCCGGGCCCCTTGGGTGCTGTATGGTTGCGCAGCGATCTGGAGCGCAAGCATCTTTTTGCAAGTTCTGAATATTCAACCCTGGAGCCGGAATTCTACTCTGAGGCCGCCAGTGCCATGGTGTATAATCTGCTGATAAAAAAAGCAAATATCATTTTAAAGCAGGGTCAGTCTGTCCTCATTGATGCGGTGTTCCTGAATAGGCAGGAACAGGAAAAGGTAGAAGCCGCCGCCAAAAAACAGGGCACCGCCTTCAAAGGCATGTTACTGACCGCCCCGGCGGAGATTTTATTCGGCCGTGTTGACCACCGCCGAAACGATGCTTCTGATGCAGATCGTAGCGTGGTGAAAAAACAAATCTCACACCTGAGAGAAAGCCGCATCGCATTAAGGAAAAACTGGATAGAGATAGACGCTTCTGGCACCCCGGACCAGACCTTGAAAAATACACTCAAGGTGCTGGAAAATGAAAATCTCATTATAGATGGAAAATTTTAGATATCTGGCCCACTCAAGGATCTCTGGCAAATATGTCTATTCAGACATTTACGACGGGTGAAAGAAGTGCCTCAGGAAGTCGGCAGCTTCTGCAGCAGTGATGAATAAAAGCGGGCGCTTAAAAAAAAGACCCGGGCCTGTTAAAGGTCCCAGGGCCGGAAAAGTCGGCAATTGAAATTCATTAAATAAAGACATCAGAGTAAAGGCGCCATCCCATGAGCGCCTAAGCTTCGGAATATTCCCTGACTTTAAAGCCTTGTGGTTTGAAAACGATATCCTCCTGACGCAGGGCAACATAGTTCAAACAGGCACAGCGCAAAAGGGAGGTAAAGTTCGAAGAGAGATTTTTTTCATCATGAGTGAATTCAAGAAATTCATCATACAACTTGGAGAGAAACCGCCCCAGACTGATTTCTTGTTTGTAAGCAAGTTCTTCAAGGATACGCCAGTAAGCACCTTCAAGCCGTATGCTGGTCGCATGGCCAGACAAGCGAACAGATCTTGTTTGGGAAAGGTAGGCTTCTGGTGGCTGTTTCGAAAAAATTTCACACATATTAGCAACCTGAATTAAATTAATAAGCTGTCATAATAGTCAAGGTGTTCCAATATCATAGCACTTCTGAAGCACCAGATAAAATGCTTTCGTCATTATAACAATCAAAAGCCAAAAAGACTATTGAATAGATGCCACAAGATTGACGATAAAAAGGTAAATTCCCACCCTGTTCATTCACAGCATAAGGTGACACAACCGGAAAATGGCTGCGAGCTTATAAGCACAATCAACTCAAAATGATGTAGTAGCTTTATACTACCAAAGTTCAAGCACTGCATGCATAAAGTAATTTTATCTGAAAGACGAAATTCAGCGATCCAGTCTGAAGAACCTCAATCGCACCCAAAGCCTGAGTGGTTTCAAGAAGAAAAAATAAACGACAGCTTTGGTTAGCATTGCACACCCTCTGTTAAATGAGGTCAGCTTGTATTAAGATGATAACGCTTGCCCCGGGTTGAAATGAGGGCAGAATAAAGAGCGCACGCAGAACACAGTTGTTGAAGCAGCCGCCCAGCAGAATAATTAACCTGCTAGACATGCTTTAGGCAACAGCATTAGCTGAACGGTATTTTGTGAACAACAATCAGACTGACTACCCAGACTGTCTAATAAGACGATCTAAGCAGACTGGCACAAGATAACTGAAACGGTATCAGCCACAGGATGTGAGCGTTAAACACAAAATAACATCGAAGAAGGCAATCAATAAAATGGCAAAAATGGTTCATTCAATGATCCGTGTTATGGATGAGGACAAATCAGTAAAATTTTACCAGGAAGTATTTGACCTCAACAACAAACAGCGTTTTGATTTTGATGATTTCACTCTGATCTACCTGAAAAATGACCACTCAAATTTTGAATTGGAATTAACGGTTAACAAAGGCCGCGAAGAGCCCTACACACATGGCACCGGCTATGGTCATATGGCTGTCGTCGTTGACGACCTTGAATCAGAACATGCCCGCTTGTCAGGGATGGGGCTTCCCGTTCAGGATATCGTGGAATTCAAGGACGAAAACCTACCGGCGAAATTCTTTTTTATAACTGATCCGGATGGATACAAAATCGAGCTGATACAGAAAATGGGCCGGTTCCAATAAAGCAGAATAGCTCAATAAATTTTAATTAGCCCTATAATAAATATAATAGCACTGTAATCATAACAATAATAAGAATCACAAGGACAAATAAAGACTTTAGGAAGCTTATAAAGTCATCATTCATGGGAGGATGGTAATGCAGGACAAGAAACCTGAACACCACGTATCAAGGCGTGAGTTCATTGCCGCAACAGGTGCGGCAACAGGCGTCGCGGCCCTGATCATTTCAGGATCAGCCGTCATGTCTTCAACTGAGGCATGGGGAATGGAGGTTAAAAATCTCAAACCTGAGACCATGGCAACCCTCATCCAGGTCGCTCGCGACATATACCCCCACGACCGCGTAGCGGACCGCTATTATGCAGTGGCCTGCAAAAGTTTCGACAAGGCAGATCTGAAAGACGACGTCGAAACAGGAATTACACTCCTGAACTCACTCGCCAAGGCCAGTCACAACGTTGATTACAAGGCTGTTGGTTGGGAAGCCGAGCGGGTTGCAATTCTCCAGAAAATCGAAAAAAGCCCCATGTTCCAGGCAATCCGGGGCAGCCTCGTTGTTGGTCTCTATAACCAGAAAGAGGTTTGGCCAATATTTGGTTATCAGGGTGCTTCCTATGAGCATGGCGGTTATAAAAACCGCGGGTTTGATGACATAGATTGGCTTTAGGGAGAGGAGCAAATATCATGGTAAAATTTGATTTAAATGATGATTCAGTTGTTGTTGTGATTGGCTCCGGTGCGGGCGGCGGTGTCGTCGGCACAGATCTGGCCAGAAAAGGCATTAATACAGTCATTCTTGAGGCGGGCAAACGCCACGAAATAGATGACTTTGTCAACGACGAATGGGCGAGCTTCAGTCAGCTTGCCTGGACAGACCAGCGGATGACTTCCGGCTCATGGCGCGTTTCAAAAGACTTTGCCAATCTACCAGCCTGGATTGTAAAATCAGTCGGCGGGTCAACAACCCACTGGGCAGGTGCTTCACTGCGCTTCCAGGAGCATGAATTCAAAGCCAAATCAACCTACGGCAATGTACAGGGCGCTAATTTGCTGGACTGGCCCATTACTTTAAAGGAAATGGAGCCCTATTACGCCATTGCAGAAGATCGCATGGGCGTGACACGCACCAATGGCATTGAAGGCCTGCCTGGCAATAATAATTTCAAAGTTTTTGAAAAAGGGGCCAAGGCGCGGGGTTACAAAAAGGTTCACTCAGGCCGCATGGCGATCAACTCCAAACCACGGGACGGTCGACCAGGTTGCCAGCAGGTCGGTTTCTGTTTCCAGGGTTGTAAATTCGGTGCCAAATGGTCAACACTTTATGCGGAAATTCCGAAAGGTGAAGCCACAGGCAAATTGGAAGTGCGCCCTGGCAGTCATGTGATCAAAATCGAGCATGACAAATCCGGCAAAGTCACAGCCGTTGTCTACAAGGATGCGGACGGCAAAACCCAAAGTCAGAAAGCGCGGGTTGTCTGTGTGGCGGGCAATTCAATTGAAAGCCCCCGCCTGCTGCTGAATTCTCATTCTTCACTGTTCCCGGATGGTCTGGCCAATGCCGATGGCAATGTTGGCCGCAACTATATGCGTCATATGACGGGCTCGGTTTACGGTGTGTTTGACAAGCCGGTTCGGATGTGGCGCGGCACAACCATGGCCGGCATCATTTCTGATGAGTCTGCTCATGATCCGGCACGCGGGTTTGTCGGCGGCTATGAAATGGAAACCCTGTCTCTGGGTCTGCCCTTTATGGCAGCATTCTTAAATCCGGGTGCCTGGGGCCGCTCATTCACAACCGCTCTTGATTCTTATGAGTACATGGCCGGTATGTGGCTGGTTGGTGAAGATATGCCGCAGGAAACCAACCGCATTACTTTGCATTCAACAGCCAAAGACGCAAATGACATGCCGGTTGCCAATGTCCATTTTGATGACCATCCGAATGACGTTGCCATGCGCACACATGCCTATGAAAAGGGTGCAGCGGTCTATGATGCGGTTGGTGCGGTAAGCACCTTCCCAACGCCTCCCTACCCATCAACCCATAACCTTGGCACAAATCGGATGTCTGAAAAACCGGCTGATGGTGTGGTTGATAAATGGGGTCGCACTCATCAGGTCAAGAACCTGTTTGTCTCTGATGGCTCCGTCTTTACAACAGGTGCCTGTGAAAACCCAACATTGACAATCGTGGCACTTGCAACAAGGCAGGCTGAATATATAGCTAAGGAAATGAGCAAAGGTAATCTATAAAAATAACTCAGCTCATTTCTGAGGGAGGGAAAAGGGAGCTCTGTGAGCTCCCTTTTTTTGCCAGAACACCACCTTCAAAACATCTGGTTACGTGAATGCAAAAGGGCTCTTTACCGGCTGGTATTCTTGAGGCAAAAAACCTCACAAAACCGGACAGGTCCAAATTGTAGCGCTATCCGTAGCGCCAGTGTCGGCTCCAGTGAAATCGGTAAAGAGCGCAAAAGGATGCAGCTGTGATCAGCAACTTGCGCCGCTATCTTTTCAAGAGAGTGAGAGGAGGGCTGTGCGCGAAAAACTAAGCTGAACGAGAGGGGTGAAATGATCAGATTTCGTCAGTTTCCTGAGGAGAGCCAAGCTTGTGTTCAGAGATCCACCGCGCGGCAAGAACAAGCGCTCCCATTGCAAAATCTCGCCCGTGAGCAGCAGTCATCTCTTCAGAAAGCACAGTAATCCGATTAAAAAAACGATCCTTGCTCGCTTCTTCGGCAGTCATTTCTGTCTCTGGGTTGAGATTATGTTCGGTCATGGATTGCCCCCTCTGGAGCGGCACACTAGCACTATTGAATTGAGGAACTAAGCCTTTTTCTGCAACCGCCGGTTTTTAACGAAGAGGCAGTGGAAAATGTTTAGCTTTTCAGGGGCGGGGCAACCTTGTGAATTGAAAGACAAAGAAGGTTTATGAAAAACCAGTTCAGACCCTCAATCATCCCTCTCAAGAGCCAGACCGGATTGTAAAGGCCTGTCACCAGTAAGGGTGTGCAATAAAAACGCCTAAAAAAACGTTTCTAAAGCTCACCATTGAACCAAACAGATAAAGAAAATAATATGATTAATTAGGAACTTAACGGGATGCTTCAGGAATTTTCGGAAGGTCCTTTACCGCCAATTTTATTCTCGGCAATCCAACGGGCAGCCAGCACCAGAGCGCCCATGCTGAAATCTCTGCCATGCGCGGCCACCATTTCCTCAGAAAGGTCCGAAATTCTTTTAAAAAATTCATCTTTGCTTTCCTCCTCGGCTTTTTGCCGGGAAGCATCTTGTGGATCACCATCACTCATTATAAAGGTTCCTTTAATATCCCATTCGGTTATTTCACGCGAAAATTATCACGGGCTTCGTTTGAGGTTTATTTAAACATTTGCGGTGGAAAATCAACAACAGAAACCCCGCCATTCTCCCGGCCAATAACCAATTGCCTGCCATTGTCAGACCAGGCAAGGCTGGTCACAGGGTGCGTGCCGTCCTGAACCAGCAATTCATCCCGCAGCCCCAGCTTTGCCAGCACCGCCTTGCCATCATCAAACCCGGCGGCAACAAATGCATTCTCCGGGTTGGCTGCAATCCAGCCAACAGGTGTCATGCCAGAAAGGCCGGTTTGCAAGGCGCCGTCTTTTTCATTTTCAATCGGTGGGGTTTCCATGGACCAGGCCGTAATACGAAAAGCGCCAGACGTAACAAACGCATTGGAATAAGAACTCCAGCCAACAGACCGCACCGGCGCAGGATAACCGCTCAAGGCCTTAGTCTGTCCGCTTTCAAGGTCAATCAACTGGCACCCGTTTTTATGCAGCGCAACGACCAGCCACAACCCATCACGTCTCCAGGCAATTGAACGCACACCGCCTTCAAAGCTTATGCTGTTCAGTGGCTCACCTGGATCTTCCGATTGAAGAAGGGCCTCAACAGACCAGATATCAATACCGCCAGCATGGCCTGTGGCCAGCTTATCCCCTTTGGGAGAAAGGGCAATGGCTGTCAGTTCTCTGCCCATAGGTGCGGTAACACGCTCTATTGTTTGTTCGGGCCCCCAGTAAAGAAGTTCCGTGGCAGACGCCGCAATTGTTAAACTAAGGTCAGGCAGGGAAACCAACCCGCAGATGGCGCCAGAAGCAGAAGCACCGAGCTGTTCCAGGTCACCAGTAGAATTGATCTTGAACAGTTGGCCTTCCTGATCACCCGCGAGAAAACCATCTTCGCCGTAAGCTGTAATGATGGCCTGCGATTGTGGGGCACCATCAACGGACCTGACATCAGGGTTTGGTTTTTCCCTGGGCGAAATAGTGGAGCGCCCATCTTCCCCTGAAATTCTGATCCGAGAGTGGGGCGGCTCTTCATCTTCCAGTGAAATAACGGCAAGGCCGCCGCCCTGAAGCGCTACCAGACAACAGCTTGTCGTCCTGTTAAAAACTGTATAGGTAACGCCGCCATCAACCATCCACTGACGGCCAATAAGCTCGAACAGACCTGGCATTGGCGCTGTTGGATTGTTCATATAATGCCCCTTATTATTTTTACTGTTTTATGCATCATCATTCATGTCACTGAGTTGCTGATCAATTAAGGAAATCTTTTCCTCAAGACTTATTATTTCCTCTTCTGTACTCATGATTGCCTGCTCAACTTTGTTTTGATCTTCTTTGACAAGAGCCATTTCATCGGAGCCATGTTCTTCACCATCGCTCTCCTCGAGGCCAAGTTCATCAACTTGTAGGCCTGAATGGATTTGAGTATGTTTCAACAAATCAGCATTCAAAAGAGTAAGGCGCAAAACATAGTCATTGCGCCGTGTCATGAGTTCAACAATTTCAGATTCCTGATCTGTCATATGGTCTCGTTTCATTCATTAAACACTTGTTGTTGGTACTAATGTATAGCAAAATTCCAGGCAGGAAAACCAGAGGTAATCCAGGAAATGATATTTAATTTTTTCAGTCCGGAAATTTTAAGCAAGCTTATCGCAGCAGCCAGGCAGCAACTGGGTGATGATCACAAATGCACAGCCGCGCTCATTGAAGCAGAGCATGACCCGAGCCCTGGTAATATAGCCCTTGCCCAGGAAGAGATTGCACAACTCAAGGAAGAGGAACGCGATCAATTGCTAATGAAAACACACATCGCTATGGCGACGGATCCGGAGGCAATCCTGAAGCAGTGGCAGACAACGGGCCGTGCCAACTGAGCGCTGACCAACCCGCAGAGCACAAACGCCCAACTGCTATTGGGCAAAAGCTTTTAGAAATGAGTTCAATTCTCGGAGCCGGTGCGCCGACCAAGCCCCCCCTGACTGTCAAGGCCGCGGATAATTTTTGGAAGATCTTTGGATTGTTTCTTGAACTGTTCTTCAGCCATCGCAATGTGCTTTTTCAAGCTGTCCCAGATATCGGTCTGCAAAAGCGTTAGGGACAAAGTCTCCAGCTGTTCAAGTTCACTGACGTGAATCATATGATCAATTGAAACGCCGGTTACAACAAAGTCCCTGAGTTCAGCCGCATGCGCTTCGGCAAAAAGCCCAAGTAAGGGGTCCTCATTCGGGTCTAGGTCCTGGGCCTGCAACTCCTCGGTAATCATCTCTCGGAAATAATTGAAAAGCAGATGCGGGCTTTCCCCAACAAAACTGATTTTCAAGACAATATCATCCGCGGCTCTTTGCAACAGCTTGGCAGCGATATCATTTTCACTGTCACCGAGGTCGAAATTTGAGCGGTTCTTTTTCGTCATGTCTGATCACTTTGGATTATCTGATCGATTTGTACTCTCATTAGGGTAAATCCTCCGGTTCTCTGCACCCGTCCCCAGCCCCCGAATCTTAGTGCATTATAATGGCGATTGATAATAAAAACGCGATGAGAGAACGACAGAGACCTCACTTTGAACACTAAGATCGAAAAAGATATCCAGGCCGCATTTGTCAACTGTAAACAAATAGTAAAATTGTATTACACTTTAGTGGAAACATATGTTCCAGCCTTGCAAGAGGCGATCACAAGTCATTGATAAATATAAAAAAAATAAATGGCATGAGACTTGCTACTAAAGTGGGATTAATAACCAAGGGCAGGTGAAACTGCCGGTTGAAAATCTGGTTGCAAATATAACAATTAAAAACTGTAAAGTGTTCTGGGGTCATCTGAAGTCAAAAATGAAAGCTCTGAAAGCAGGAAATTAACAACAACTGCAAAGGGCTAAAGCGGATCGATAGAGCCGCACTCATTCCCTCACTAATCAGAAAAATTGTTCGCTAACCAGAAGCATGCAAACGATAACCTAGCTTGTGAGCGTACTGGTTTTTTGGCCAAGATAGTTTGAAGATCTGCCAGCTTCGCTCATAATCTCACAGGAGGGTATATTAATGGCCTTGACGTTAAATAAAATCACCAACCAGCGTGGAATTCCAGTTGGTGAAGCGACTAAGAAGATCGCTGATCTGGGGTGGAACCCGACATATGTGCAGGAAGCTTCTGTGCATCCATCTGATTACGTGATCAAGAAAGAGCCAAAAGATCCAATGAAGCAGGTGCTTCGGTCTTACTTCCCGATGGAAGAGGAAAAAGACAACCGTGTTTACGGTGCTCTGGATGCGGCTTTACGTGGCAACATGTTCCGCAACGTGGAACCGCGTTGGGTTGAATGGATGAAGCTGTTCCTGGCGATCATTCCTTTCCCTGAAATTTCAGCAGCGCGTTCCATGGCAATGGTTGCCAAACTGGCACCAGGTGAAGAACTTCGCACAGGCATGGCCATGCAGATGGTCGATGAATTCCGTCATTCAACAATCCAGATGAACCTGAAAAAATGGTACATGGAAAACTACATTGACCCGGCTGGCTTCGACATTACAGAAGAAGCTTTCGGTAAATGCTATGCAACAACCATTGGCCGTCAGTTTGGTGAAGGTTTCATCACTGGCGACACCATGACAGCTGCCTGCATGTACCTGACAGTTGTGGCGGAAACGGCGTTCACCAACACACTCTTTGTTGCGATGCCTTCAGAAGCCGCACGAAATGGTGACTACGCTCTGCCAACAGTGTTCCTTTCAGTGCAATCAGATGAAAGCCGTCACATCGGTAACGGCCACTCATTGCTGATGGCCGCTCTGAAAGAGCCTGAAAATCATCTCTTGCTTGAGCGTGACCTTCGTTACGCATTCTGGCAGAACCACGCAATCGTTGACGCCGCCATCGGTACCTTCATCGAATACGGCACAACCAACCGCGATAAGACCAAAGAATCCTATGCCGAAATGTGGCACCGCTGGATTTTTGAAGATTACTATCGCACATACATGTTGCCACTTGAAAAATACGGCATCAAAATCCATCACGATGATGTACATGAAGCATGGAACCGTCTGACACAGAGATTCTACGTGCACGCAACAGCGCAGTTCTTTGCTGTTGGCTGGCCTGTGAACTTCTGGCGGATTGAAGCTCAGACAGAAAAAGATTTCGAATGGTTTGAGTACAAATATCCAGGCTGGTACGACAAGTTTGGTGAATTCTGGAAATGGTACGCTAAATTGAGTGTGCCCGGTCAGAAAGTGGTCACTTTCAACGAAGAGACAGGTTATGTCTATCCTCATCGTTGCTGGAGCTGCCTCGTACCTTGCTTGATCCGTGAAGACATGGTGGTCGACAAGATCGATGGACAACTTCACACATTTGCCCACGAACTTGATCGTTGGACAGCTGTTGAAGCTTTCGCTGATGAATACCAGGGCCGGCCAACGCCAGCCATGGGTAAATTCGGTGGCAAGCGTGAATGGGAAACCCTGTATCACGGTTGGGATCTTGCTGATTGCATCAAGGATCTGAACTTTGTCCGCCAGGATGGCAAGACACTTGTTCCACAACCGCACATGCGGTTCGACGACAAAGACATGTGGACACTCGACGACGTGCGTGGTCACACCCTCATGTCTCCTCTGAAAATACTCCGTGAAATGTCAGATAGCGAGCGGGAAGCTCACCTAGCTGAATATCGCGCTGGTTTCACCATTAATCCATGTAACTAGTCCTTACATTTACGGAACATAGGTGAAGAAGGCTTGGTGGAATTATCCCTAGGGTTCCACCAAGCTCTTTCAGCGGCGTAATTGCCGGATAATAACATTTGGGAATTTATACAAGAATATGAGCGATACTTATAACGTTCGTCTCGAACCAGTTGGTGTGGAATTCGAAGTCGAAGAAGACGAAAGCGTCCTTGACGCTGCTTTCAGGCAAGGTATTTCCCTGCCTCATGGCTGCAAAGAGGGGCAGTGTTCAGCCTGCAAATGCATATTGCTGGACGGAGAAATTGAATTGGGTAAATACTCAACATTTGCCCTCAGTGAAATGGAGCGGGACAGCGATCATATATTGCTTTGCCGGACCTATGCCCTCGAGGATATCGAGGTTGAACTTTTAAATTATGACGAAGAGCTTCTGGAAAAATCAATAGCGGTCAAAGAATTCGCCGGTGAAATCACAGCTTTTGACAAGCTAACTCATGACATACGCAGCGTGAGGGTCAAAATTGAAGGTGATCTGAAATTCTGGGCTGGCCAGTATGTCGACATCATCGTCGAGACCCCTGGCGGCGAAGTGATTAAGCGGTCATTTTCCATGGCCAACACACCAAGTGATGGGCAGACCCTTTCTTTCATTATTAAAAAATATCCGGAGGGTAAATTTTCCGGCTTGCTTGATGATGGCACGATAGCCCCGGGGCAAAAGGTGAAAATCGTCGGTCCTTATGGCGGTTGTTTCCGCCGCGAGGAAAGAGAAGGCCCGATTGTACTGGTTGGCGCCGGTTCTGGCATGTCACCTATATGGTCGATTTTGCATGACCACATCGCCAGTGGTGAAGACCGGCCCGTGCATTTCTTCTACGGTGCCAGAACCCAGGATGATCTCTTCTACCTGGACAAGATAGCAGAAATCACAGCAGCCAACCCGAACGTCAATTTCATCCCTGTTCTCTCGGATGCAAATGATGACGCCAGCTGGACAGGGGCCCGTGGCTTTGTTCATGAAGTCGTTGACAGCCACTTGAAAGAATTGGGAATCGATGGCGAGGGGGATGTCTATGCATGTGGACCACCACCAATGATTGATGCTTTGACACCAGTTCTCTTCATGCATGATTTTGATACTGACAGAATTTTCTATGACAAATTCACAATCACATCATCAGTCTCGGATGAAGCAGAAAAAATAGCCGTATAATTTAATGAAAATAAACACACAAACACAAATCAACAAAACAAGTTTCAATAAACCTATGGGAGGATCATAATGGCAGTAATATCAAGCTCAGTGGGCTCAGGTGCTGCAGGTGATGCAACATTTTCAGACAGCAACAGTCGGAAATACCGATACTTTGAACCAAAAGGAAAACGCCAAACCCACTACGAAGATGTAACAGTGGACGTGCAGCCAGATCCGGACAGATACCTGAAACAAGGCTGGATCATTGAATTTGCTGATGGCCGAGGTGGCTATGAGCAAGACTCAACCGCCGCCAAGTCTTCAAACTGGCATCTCTTTCGTGCCCCCGATCAGGAATGGGAGCGCACCCACTATCAGCGGCAGTCAAAAATTGTAACGATGGTCCAGAATGTGATCAACAATGCAAGGGCCAACAACCTGCACAAAAATTTTGATGCCTCATGGCAGAAAATTCTGCAAATGCATCTTGGTGCCTGGAAACATGCTGAGTTCGGCCTTGGCACAACACTCATGCGGTGCCAGCGTTTTGGCTTCACGCAGATGATCAACAATGCCACGCTGACTAACTCTTCCTACAAGCTTCGTCTCTCACAGGACATCACTCTGTATCTGGCTGAAATTGGCATGGATCTGGATGGTTGGGACGACGGATTGGGTAAAAAGACCTGGCTCGAAGATCCGATGTGGCAAGGGTGCCGTCAGGCTATTGAAACCATCATGGGTACCGAAGACTATCTAGAGGCATACTTTGCCATCAACATTATCTTTGAACCTTTGGTTGGCGAACTGTTCCGCTCTAATTTCCTCATGCAGGTCGCAGCCGCAAATGGTGACCCTATTACACCGCCTGTGATCTCAGCTGCTGAAGCAGACTATGAGCGCAACCTCGCCAACACAGTGGATCTTATCTATCTATTGGGAACGGATGAGCAGCATGGTGCCCATAACATGGCTCTCTTTGATACATGGATCAAAAAACATGGTGCACTTGCAAATGCAGCAGCTATGGGTCTCCAGCCCATCTGGTCCCAGCCTCATTCAAAACCGGTATCATTTGAAGAAGGTCGTGCCAAATCTCACGAACGGGTCAAACAGATCCTCGGTGAACTAAACCTCGAAGGCGCCCTGCAAGGCGTGATCTAGATATAACAGATAACACCCGTGCCACAGCGCATGGGTTAGACAATATAAGGAGTTAAGAACATGTCAGATCACGGGCGTACCGAAGGTCAAACTGACAACATCTTCAAGTCCATGAATGACCTGAAGTTTGAGCAAACCATTTCAGATGAATGTGGAGTGACAATGAACGATTCAGTGGAGGCACGTGCCATTGCTGAATTTATGGGTGAAAAAGACGGCGTAACGGTTACCTATCAACCAGCCCTCATCCGCATTGACGGCCATGGAAAGCTTGAGTTCAAAATGGATGAAATCGGCGAAATTCTTGGCAAGGAAATGACAGCTGAGATTTTTGAAGTCAACACATCCACCCACTATGGCCGGATGGTACGTGTTGATGACAACACAGTCATTCTCTTTGGCAATATGGATGATGCAATGCAATATATTGAATAATCAGTTCTGCTAAACACACAAAATAACAAGGGACATGACCAGGCACACAAGTCAGGTCATGTTCCTTTCCATATGAATTCCAGTCACAAAACAATAACGATAGCGTTAAGGAGGCATGAATGCCCAAACTGTTAGCTCACGGTTCACTCGCGCGTAAAGCACTGGCGATCGGTGTAAATAAACTGGCAAATGCGGTGGAACCAACCCTCGGCCCAAAAGGTATGAACACCATTATAGACCGGCCCGTAGGCACACCTATTATCACAAGGGATGGTGTCAGTATTTCTGAGGAAATCGAGCTGATTGATCGCTTTGAAAATTTGGGCGCTCAGGTGGCACGCGAAGTCTCCATGCAAACCAACGAAATAGCCGGTGATGGCACAACCACCTCAATTGTCCTGGCCAATGCCATGATCCAGTTAGGGGTAAAAGCCACAGATAGCGGCGTCAAAAATGTTGATATGTGCGCTGGCATTGACAAAGGTGTTGAGCGTGTTGTTGAGCTTTTGAAGAAAAGCGCCAAACCCTGCAAAGATAAAAAGACGATAGCCAATGTTGGTAACATCGCAGCCACCGACCCTGAATTGGGTGCCCTCGTGGCCAAAGCCTTCAACACTGTCGGCAAGGATGGCATCATCACAACTGACTATTCCGTCACAACGGAAACCTCAGTAGAGATCGCCGAAGGCATGTCCTTTGACAGGGGTTACCTGTCTCACCACATGGTGACAGATACGGAAAAGATGATGGCGGCACTACAAAAGCCATACATCATCATGACAGATATGAAAATTCTGGACCCGGAAGATCTGGCCGCCGCCAGAGCAATTGCCGATGAAGATGGCCGCTCACTTCTGATCATTGCGGAAGAAATGTCACCAGCCGTTGTTGTAACCCTGCTCGGAGATGGTGCGGCCGGTAAATACCTTGTGGTTCATCCACCAGAATATGGTAACTGGCGCAAAGATCTGCTTGAAGATATTGCCATAATCACTGGCGGCAAAGTTATCGCACGTGACCTTGGCGGCAATTTAAGAAACATCACGCGCGCCGAGCTTGGCGCTGCAGAACGTGTCGAGACAACATCAAATTTCACAACCATTATCAAGGGCGCCGGTGACAAGGAAGTCGTCAAGGCCAGAAAAGCACAGGTCCAGCGGCGCCTTGATATAGCCCCGCCAAATATCGAACAGGACAAGTTGAAAGAACGTCTGTCAAAATTCTCTGGTGGTACGGCTGTGATCATGGCAGGCGGTGTAACACCAGCTGAGCAGAAACGCACAGTTCAATTGATTGATGACGCTTTGAACGCAGTGCGTGTGGCAAGCGAAGAAGGTGTGGTTGCCGGCGGCGGTGTCGCCCTAGCACAGATAGCCCCCAAACTAGATCCTCTGATCAGCAAACATTCCGGCGACGTGGCAAAAGGGATTGAGCTGATCCAGACGGTATTGACCAAGCCGCTTGGCCGCATTGCTAAAAACTGCGGGTTCGACCCGAAAGTTGTGATCAAGAAGGTCAGTAAATCCAAGGAAGGTGTTGGCTTTAACGGTGCCACTGGTGACTATGAAGATATGATGGAAGCGGGCATTATTGATCCGTTGTTGGTAACCGTCAGCGCCATTCAGAATGCCGCGTCTATTGCTACACTGGTTCTTACCACCGAAACCCTTATCGGCGATGTCACAGAGGAAGAAGACCCGACCTCTGGATATGCCCTTGGCGGTGGTTCTGAAAATCTCGGGAGGGATTAAGAGGGGAGGGGTGGTGAGCGGCTTGTTTCAGGCCAATCATCCGCCCCTTCTCTTTTAAAATGAAACAGCCTTAATTTCTGGTTCAGAGATATAAATCACTGTAAATATTGATAAAAAACAAAAATCGGCTTGATTGTCAGCCATAACCCTTGATCTTGAGAAGAACGGGTGATTTCCTGCATTTGTATTGGTTTTACCAACTGTGGTAATATTTGCCAAAACATGTGCCAGAAAATGCACAATATAAAAATAAAAATCCGCCTCAAACGTGCATTAATATTACAACAGTACACAAATGACGATAACAGAACGGCAAATCAAGGCCCAAGAGGCTGGCTGAAAAGGTAAAGACGGGTAGGGACATGGTTGACATAATATCCAAAAAAGATGGCCCCAGGAAAGAAGATGTTCACCTCAAAAAAATGTTGAGGGAAAATCAGGGAACCATAAGAAATCTTGCTGATCAATTGACCCAGGGCAATTTCTCCGCCCAACAACGGGCAAAGCAGGTTAACCAGAAACCGCAACAGGAGAGCGGAACAAAATATTTTATACTCTCCAGCAAAGACAATTCTGGCCCGCCAGAGCCCTACATTCGTATCAGCATCAATGGCCGTGTTGTCATCGTGGATGATCGTACAAGCAAGCAGATGCATCATCTGGGAGAAATCCGCGCCGCAAAAGAGGGCAAAAAATTTCTGCTGGCAACGGCAGAAAACAAATTTTTCAGCCCGGCAGACAAAGATCTGACCGACATGCTGCATGAATGCGACGGCCTTGAGATCAATGGCGATTTCACAGAAGAAATGCTAAGCAAAAAAATCGCTGAAATCCTCGGCATATAACCACCACAATAAACAGGATCATGAATATTTAAGTCAGGAATAGGCAGCAGTAAAGGTAACAGAAAGCATTCAACCCCGATCATGACAAGTACAGGAAAGTCGCCCCGGATGCAAAACCAGACCGAACAGGGTGACTATGATGAAAACAAGGTAATGGATGCCTGGGAGAGATATCTCACCGGAGGAACGGAGGCTGATTCTGCAAACCACGTCCGCTCAGTAATTCACGAATCCTGGTTTCGCAGTGTCTCCAGCGGCGTGAAAGCTGATAGTGAACGCAGCCCTGAAAAACTGGATAAAGACCATCTGGAATACCGCCTTCAAAAATTTGACAAATTACGCGCCGCCTCAAGACAGACCTTCGCCAACATCGGTAAAAGACTGAACGGCACCAATGCCATCCTGTTACTGACAGACTCCAATGGCACCGTGATCGATGAGATCGGTGATAAAACCACTTTGTTTGCCGGTAAGGATATTAACCTCAGCGTTGGCGGCAACTGGAATGAAGGGGTAATCGGCACCAATGGCATCGGCACCGCCCTGAGTACGGGCAAACCGGTCTTCGTCCATGGCGCGGAACATTTCTGTTTGGGTATCAAATCCTGGAGCTGTTCCGGCGCGCCCATTAGAGACCCGCTGGACGGTTCTGTCATCGGGGTGATAGATCTCTCCGGCCCTGTTGAAATATTCCAGCCCTACACAGCGGCTCTCATAGCTGAAGCAGCCCGCGAAATCGAAAAAGCCCTTGCCGAGATCAACTACGAAGATCAGGTGAAACTACTGGAGGCATTTTTCTCCACCGTAAATACGGTGAACGTCAAGGAAGATGTTGTCATCCTGGATAAATACGGCCGCATTGTCTTCTGCAAGGAAGTTGACCAGTACGCTACCGATTTTCAGGAGAGATCAGTGCTGCGGCGCGGCGCCCAGCTCATTGATCTTAACCTCGACAAAATAAACACCAGCAATGATATCTATAGCGCTCTGCCAAAAGAATTTCAGGAATGCACAGTCAATATCCTGCGCAAAGAAGGCATCCAGGGCGCGATGCTGGTTTTTGATGAAAAAGGGGCCAAACGGAAAGCTGGCAAAAAAGAGCTGACAGCTGGCACAGCCAAACAGCGGACGCTGCCAATTCTCCAACGGGAGGACAGCCCCGAAATCATTGGCAAGCACCCCCCGTTACTCGAGGCCATAGAAACAGTAAAGACACTGGCCAATTCACCCATCCAAATGGCGATTTTGATAGAAGGCGAAACGGGTGTTGGTAAAGAACTGTTTGCCAACCTCATTCACCATACCGTCAGCCAGGTGAGAAAAGCGCCATTTATCACGGTGAATTGCGGCGCCATCTCGGCCGAATTAATCGGCGGCGAACTGTTTGGCCACGTGCCAGGCTCTTTCACCGGCGCTCTGAAAGAAGGCAAGGCTGGTAAGTTTGAACTGGCAAATGGCGGCGTGCTCTGCCTTGATGAGATCGGGGAATTACCGCTGGAAATCCAACCCTATCTGTTGCGGGTACTCGAGGAACGGGTCGTTTATCGTATCAGTGCAGATAAAGGCACACCCCTTGATATTACTTTTGTAGCAGCCACCAACAGAGTTCTGAAAGACGAAGTGGCCAAGGGTAAATTCCGCCAGGATCTTTATTACCGGATATCCCCCGCCACTATCAAAATCCCGCCATTGAGGGAACGCGGCGAAGATATTTTGCTGCTGGCGGAGCATTTTAACCAGCAGATGACCCGGTTAACCGGACTGGAGCCGTTAAAATTCACTGAAAAAGCCGAAAGCGCTTTGCTCAGCCATAACTGGCACGGCAATGTCCGGGAATTGAAGAACATCATCGAGAATTTGCACATTCTGCATAAAACCAGAAAAGTCAGACAATCCGATTTACCAGTTGAGTTAACACAAGAGCCGGAAATTCAGGCAGCCCCACCCAAAATTACCCACCAGACCGAACCACAAACAGGCGAAATCCGCGTCCCCGTCAGTCAAAATTTAGTGAGTATGGAAAAAGAAGCGATCATACAGGCTTTGAAGGAAAAAAATGGCAATTTATCTCAGGTTGCCAAACATCTCGGCATATCAAGGCCAACGCTTTACCGCAAAATGGACATCTACAAAATCAAACGTCAGTTTTCATAATATAAAACGCCCATCCCCGCGCCCCTCCTTACAGAAACCCTGTCCCGGGTGAGACAGATCAACAAAATCTGCCAGAGAAAACCAATATTCAGAAATGATGATTGCCTAAACCAGCCCCCTCCTTTATACACCAAATAGACAGGCTATTGAGGTGACAGGAACAAGCGCATGGCATCAGGCAACAAAGCAGGCGATGCAACGCAACCGGAAGAGAATGAGGTCAATAAAGACCTGATCCGGTCGGTTCTCACTGCCATTGATGCAGAAGAAGACAAAGAGCTGAAAGCCCTTGTCAAAGAATTCCACGAAACCACCCTTGCTGACCTTCTTGAAAATTTACCACCCAAAAAACGGACTGAATTCATTGATCTGATGGGTGAAGACCTCAATATTGATGTCTACCCGGAACTTGAAGAACCCGTTTTGGCCCAGATCGTCGAAGACTTGCCCAATGAGCAGGTCGCGGATGTTGTGCGCCAGCTTGATACTGATGACGCCGTTCATGTCATGGAAGAACTTGGCGAATCAGAACAATCAATAATCCTGGATCAAATTCCGGAAATTGAAGCTGCCCCCTTAAAACGCAGTCTTGAATACCCTGAAGACAGTGCCGGCCGCCTGATGCAGGCGGAATTCATTGCAGTTCCCCCCTTTTGGTCTGTCGGACAAACCATTGATTACATGCGGGAAACCGAAAATCTCCCCGTCACCTTTTCAGAAATTTACATCATCAATCCGGACTTTCACCTGCTGGGCGTTGTCAGTCTGGACCGCTTGCTGCGCACTGGCCGGCCAATCCAGGTCTCTGATATCATGAATGTCGACCTCAACCTGATCAAAGCAGAGATTGATCAGGAAGAAGTGGCCCGTCAGTTTGAGCGCTTTAATCTGCTATCCGGCCCGGTCGTCGATCAGGATCAGCGCTTGCTCGGTGTCGTCACCATTGACGACGTGGTTGATGTTATTCATGAAGAAGCCGAAGAAGACATCCACCGGCTTGGCGGTGTGGGTGACGAAGCCCTGACAGACACGGTTCTGAACATCCTGAAAAGCCGCTTTACCTGGTTGATGGTGAACTTATTTACAGCTGTGCTGGCTTCCTTTGTGATCAATCTGTTTGACGCAACCATCAATGAAAAAGTGGCGCTTGCCGTATTGATGACGATTGTCGCCTCCATGGGCGGCAATGCCGCAACCCAGACCATGACCGTATCCGTGCGCGCCCTTGCGACCAAGGAGCTGACATCGGTGAACGCCATACGGGTGATATCAAGGGAAGGCCTGGTGGGGCTGGCAAATGGGCTGCTTTTTGCCCTCGTCACCGGGCTGGTAACACTGGTCTGGTTCGAGAGTATGGGGCTTGCCATTATTATGGCGGCTGCCATGATATTCAATATGCTGATCGCCGGCTTCTCCGGCATCCTGATCCCGATGATTCTGGAGCGCTATAATATAGACCCGGCCGTGGCCTCCAGCGTCTTCGTCACCACAGTGACGGATGTTGTCGGCTTTTTCTCATTTCTTGGCCTCGCCGCTCTGTTTCTGGTGTAAGGATTGAGCCAAAACCCGGCTCTAACTGTTGTTCTATAAAATTCCTGGGCGTTCCGGTTTATGGAAAGCCTAAATTCCAGAAGCCTTATCCACCATCCCAGACAATAGACCACTCAACAACAACAGAGATTTGGCTCAATAGTCCTGTGAAAAGTCTGGCGGTGACCGGGCCTGTATGATGACAACCGTACAAAGCAATGCTACTGGGATCCAGAATAGCCACCGGCAACCAGAGCTAAGCGAAAATGCCAAGCTTGTCGTATTTTCCGTTCAAAACATCTTGTGCATCGGGGTATTGCAACCAGTCCTCGATCACACTCGCGATCACCTGCCGGAAATCCGTGGTGTGAATTAGATTATCTGTCTCATCAAGTTCAGTAAGGTCAGGCGGCGTGCCAAAGTGCCCACTCTTGACACCGTTGCCAACCGCAAACATAACATTGGACGTGCCGTGGTCGGTTCCAAGGTTGGAGTTTTCCGCGGCCCGCCGTCCGAATTCACTGAAGACCAGAACCATCACATCATCGGCACGGCCAATGCGCTCCATGTCCCGTATGAAAGCATAAACGGCGTCTGAAAAATAGGTCAGCAACCGCGAATGTAGATTTGCCTGCTGTACATGGGTGTCAAATGCATTGTTGCGGAACGAAGTGTAATAGAGCCGTGTTGGCATGCGGGCTTCAATAAGAGCGGCAATCTTTGGCAGATCCAGATTGACCAATCCATAGTCGATAGGAGAGTTATATTTTTGCCAGGCTTCACCAACCTTGACAGAGGCTTCCTTTGCGCCGCGGGCAACATCGCGCAGGAAGCTCTGTGAGGCATTCTCAACGGCCCCATCCGCACCCATTTCCATGTTTAAGGAACGGCCCTTTGGGACAAACCGGGCAGGATCATCAAAGACGATTGGAACATGCTGCCGGCTCCTCACTGCCAGTGATTGCGTCGCATCAATATTCACGATCGGGTAGGGCGCCTCCATCGGTAGCAGTACATCGGCAAGCCGCCCGACCCAGCCATAAGAAGCACCGCTATTGGGTGCCGCTGTGTGCCAAAAGGCCATGGAGTTAAAGTGCGAGAAGGAAGGTTGCGGATAGCCCACCCCGTGTATGATCGCCATGCGGCCATCCTTGTAAAGTTTCTCAAGGCCAGCCATGTGTGTGTTGAGCCCGTAATCCTCATCGATTTTGCGCAACGTATTTTCTTTCAGGCCCAGCTTGGGACGCAGCTTGTAGTAGTGATCATTGCGGAACGGCACGACAGTGTTGAGGCCATCGTTCCCCCCCGAAAGTTCCAGCACAACGAGGATGCGGTTTTCTGCAAGAATTTCGCGCGCGAACGCGAAGCCACCCATGAAAGGCGCCAGAAGCCCGTAAGCACCGCCGTAAGCACCAAGACGCAACAGGTTGCGGCGTTGAGTATCAAAGCTATCTTTGTACTTCATATCAATCTCCGTAGCTGAGGGCCCTCACACATGCAAGAACATCAGCATTTAGCCTAGTTGATATTCCGGCAGGCTCATAATCCGGTGCACCAGCGCGCGGAGCGGATCTTCGATATAGCTCCTGGCCGTCTCGATACTGTCTGTGCCGAGTTCACTTTTAAAAAATTCGATGAGAGTTTTGCGCTGCTCTCTTGTTGCCTCCACACTCATCAGCCGCGAGAGGAAGTGGTCGACAATCTGTTCAGCATTTGTCAATTTTTCCCGCTCGACGATCCCTGCAAGGTCAAAAGCTGCCGTATGACGCGGTATTGGCTTTACCTTCTCAAGCGCCATTTGCCAGCCGCGATAGCTGCCGTAACGCGTGTTGAAATCTTGATCCATGTCTGCCATGAGATTGGCCATCGACATATTTTCCTTTTCCTCAACACCCGGAGGTTTCGTGGCTTTGGAAATAACGGCACCGTCAGCAAGCCGTTTTGATACCGAGCGTATCAAAGGATCACGCGGGTAGCGGTCATGGGGGATGAAGTTGATGTCAGGAAACATCAGATCATAAGCAAAGTTATTGCGGGCAATGAGAAGGCCGGGCGTGATCCAGGCCCGGCCCTGCGCCCAACCAGCCACAGTTGGTGGATTGAACAGATGTTGTCCAAGCTCGCGTGTCGCACTGTTAAAGTCTGGAACACCTGGAACCTGGGTCAGTTCCAGCTTGCGGTAGGTGCTAACAGCAAGTTGCACGGGGCTCTTGATGATCGTGCCGACGCTTTTAGAACTATAAAAGTCTCGTGACAGAAAAATTGTTTCCATCAATGCGGCGATGTTAAAATTGTTCTTGCGAAGAACGGCTGCGAGTTTCTTCGTGACTTCTTTTGAAGGATTGTCATGGACAAAATAGCGGTAAAGCTTTGCTGCTATGAACTCATCAGCGGGTTGTTCCAGGAGGATGTCGACTATATCCTCACCGCTGAAATTTCCGGTCTCACCGAGAACCGTTTTATCTCCCTCATCATGCTGGTCGTCTCTCGCTACAAATTTAAGGTCATTGTAGTACCAGCCCGTAAATGCACGCGCAGCTTCACGGATATCGTTTTCCGTATAGTGGCCGACGCCGAGCGTGAACAATTCCATGATCTCGCGTGCGAAGTTCTCATTCGGCGATCCCTTGACATTAACACCAGCATCCAGAAAGGAGAGCATGGCAGGGCTCTTCGCGGTTGCTATCAGCAACTCGCGGAAATTGCCAAGTCCATGCTGTTGAAAAATTTCGAGAATTTGCAAATGTTTGCGGTAGTCACGAACCTTGCTCTCATTAACGGCGAAGTGACCGTGCCAGAAAAGGGCCATCTTTTCTTTAAGTGGACGCGGCGACCGTAACATCCTATTGGCCCACCAGTAGGATAGACGGTCCGTTTCAAGCTTGCTGGCGCGCAGCCAATAGAAGAAGCGATTTACAACCGGCTGCAGGCGGCGGTTACCCGATGCCTTGACCTTGACACCTAAAGCTTCACCATTCTTGCTGGCAAGGTTTGTCGTCGCAGGGCGGCTTGGCGGAAAGGGCTCAAGTCCTGGATCATGCACGCCAGAATGATCAAAAGCAGGCAGCAGGTCATCCGGTGAGCCTTCAAAATAGACAAGCCGGCGCACAGCCGCTTTAGGATCGAGCTTGGAAAATTCAGTTATCTCAGCGGGTGTGCCGCCAAAACCCGCGCGTTCAAGCAAATGGGTTGCCTTGCGCTCGTTCCAATCAGATTTTGCGATCGGTGTTAGATCCCCTGCCCAAGCGTCTGGCTTAGGGGGTTTTGCATCTGCTACACCCCAAATAATGCTGAGCGAAACAATCGCAGCAATCGGTAACGTACGAAACGTCTTCATAATTGACCTTTGAGGTTTTGTATTTTGCATGCCAACTGATCCCTATTTTATTACAATCTTTAGCAAAATGGAAATTGTGAATAGCAGCGTTAAGGTAGCGAAGACGTTTCTCGTTGTTATTATTAATCTTACATCAGTGTTGAGATTATTACATTGTGGTAGAAACGAAGCCAAGAGACGTTTCTTCATCTTCAATAAATCTGACATTTCATTACCAAAATCTGAAAAACGAAGGCGGAACGTTGAAGTAGCATGAGAATTTGATGATGAGAATGGGGACGAACAAAGTGTTTCCAGTTTAGCAATTAGGGGCAGTCGGCGCTTCAAGGGTCTTCGACACCACAAAGACAGGTGGGGGCGGCTTTTCTCATTTCTCGGTGATGCTGCATTTTTTCAGGTCTGGGGATGCAGAAAGTCGAGTCCAGAAAATGTCTGTAAAAGGTCAAAGACCTGGAGGTTTATGGAAAACGTCAATACAGAGAAAAGACACTCGTGATATCAATTGCAGAATAAATGGCATTATGATTTTCTGAAAAAAAGAACGTTATATGGAAAAGCTATCTCGGATGAATTTAGGTCTAGGAAATGGATGATGTATTCGAAAAAAACAGAGAAATATTAGATGATATACTTATTGAATTTCATAAAAACATTCATACTGCCCTGCTTTGCTATAATGTTTTTGATGAGATTTCTAATTATGCCGAAAAAATAAATAACGAAAATCATGGATATTCATTTGGGATTTATCTGAAGCTCGCATTAGAGGGCATGGTGCTGAGAGTTTGTAATATTTATGAACCGATCGATAATAAATATGTGAAATTCAGTGTTGGCCAGATATTACAAATGTTGCGAGAATGCAAACCTATAGACCCTGAGCGTCTTGCTTCATTTATCGAACTACTAGGGGTAAAAAAAAATTCCGGCAAACCGATTGATGAAGATTTTATCAGAATAGCCTCCTCTAAAATGCCAAACCGTGATCGAAATTCAGTTTTAAAAAAATTGACTCTATTCAGGAATGATCGGATTGCACATCCAAAATATTTTGAAGACAACGACAGTCATAATCTGCCATCTCTCGAAAATATCACTGAACTAATTGACTGGGGTAAAAATTTTGGTGAGACGGTCAGTGAGGCGTATCTAACATCATATTGGGATCACTCCTATGATGCGGGAAGAATTAAAATGGCATTAAAAAGATTATTTGCAACTCTTGATGTCAAAGATAACAACTAACCAGTAAGGGTTAGAATTAGGATGTTCCATAAACCGTGTTTGATAGAAAACACTCACTGCTCCTCACAACACATGATCACTTATCTAAAATGAAAAGCATCTCGCGGGACCAGTCCCAGGAGATGCTTTGATAAAAATTGTAGTCAACCAAAGTCCCTCGGCTAACGCCTCGGTATATTTGGATTGAAGTCTGTTGTTACGCAATCGCACTGTTCTCATTAAAAGCGACAGATTTTTCCCGCAGCAGTTGTTGCAGTTCGCCAGCTTCAGTCATTTCGCGAATGATATCGCACCCGCCAACAAACTCGCCCTTAACATAAAGCTGCGGAATGGTCGGCCAGTCAGAGAAACTTTTAATCCCGTCGCGAATGCCCATATCATCCAGCACATTCACAGGCGTGTAGCTGACACCAAGAAACTCCATGATCTGCGCAACCTGGCTTGAAAAACCGCATTGCGGAAATTTCGGTGTGCCTTTCATAAAAAGCACAATGTCATTTTGGGCAACTGTTTTGCGAATCCAGTCGTGAATCTCTTGTTCACTCATAGTCTTAAATCCTTTGTTTGCGTCACTAGCGTGACCCTTTCAGCCATCTTCCGGCACCACGGTTTCCAATTGCAGGGCATGTAAAACACCGCCCATATTGCCTTTAAGAGCGGTATACACCAGTTGATGCTGTTGCACACGCGATTTTCCGGCAAATGCGCTGGACACAACCCGCGCCGCATAATGGTCACCATCACCGGCAAGATCAGTGATCTGAACCTCTGCATCTGGCAGGGCCGCAATTATCAGCTGTTCTATATCCTGAGCTTCCATGGGCATAGGGTACGGGTCCTCGTATCTGGCTTATGAGCTACTATATAGGTATGAAATTCATTTAAACCAATAAATTTGGCAAAAATTCTTCATATGCTTTATTTAACGCATCAAGCGGTAAAGGCGTTTCCCCCTCAACAACCAGTTGAGCCCCGGTAACAGTGCCGATCTGGGTCACAGGCACGCCCTCATTCGCAAAAACATAGATAAGAGAGCCAACCGTACCAGGCTTTGCGGTGAGTACATAGCGGGCCTGATCTTCACCAAACCAAAAGGCCGCCTTTGTCATACCATCAGGGGCTGATTGCAGCTCAGCACCATTTCCGCCAGCAAGCGCCATTTCAGCAATCGCCACCAAAAGTCCGCCATCAGAAACATCATGAACGGCGTTGACCATGCCCTGCTGGATCAACTGGCGCACAGCATCCCCTGTTTTGCGCTCAAGCGCGAGGTCAACTGGCGGCGGCGGTCCGGCAAAGTCACCGCTTGCCAGTTCCTGATAGAGGCTTTGGCCAAGGTGGCCGCTTGTCTCCCCAATCACCAGAATGGCATCTCCTTCATCCTGAAAACTCATCTGGCTCAGTTTGGCCGTATTCTCAATCAGGCCAATGCCGCCAATGGCCGGTGTCGGGGGAATCCCCACCCCGTTGGTTTCATTATAAAGCGAAACATTGCCAGAGACGATCGGGTAATCAAGCGCAAGACAGGCCTCAGCCATTCCCTCAAGACATCCGACAAACTGCCCCATGATATCTTCACGTTCCGGGTTGCCAAAATTGAGACAATTGGTAATGGCCAGTGGCTTCGCGCCAACCGCTGTAATATTGCGCCAGGTCTCAACAACCGCCTGCTTGCCGCCCACAATGGGGTCAGAAATGCAATAGCGCGGTGTCACATCAGTTGCAGCGGCAAGACCTTTTTCAGTGCCATGAATGCGAACAACAGCCGCATCACCGCCGGGACGGCGGATGGTATCACCCATGACCATGTGATCATATTGCTGATAGATCCAGCGCCGGGAGCAAAGATGTGCCCCGCCAAGCAGCGCGGTAAGGCTGCCCATCAGGTCATCAGTTTCCGGCACCGCATCATCTGCCAAAGGCGGCGGCGGGGTCGTTTTCACAAAGGGACGTTGATATTCAGGGGCGCTGTCAGCAAGGGTGGCAACCGGGAGGTCCGCCTCAACGATGCCTTTGTGGCGCACAACCAGCCGGCCGGTATCTGTGGTGGTGCCAATCACAGCAAAATCAAGGTCCCATTTCTCAAACACCGCCCGCGCAGCATCCTCGGAGCCGGGTTTGAGCACCATCAGCATCCGCTCCTGGCTTTCTGAAAGCATCATTTCATAAGCGGTCATGCCCGTCTCGCGTTGGGGCACGAGGTCAAGATTCATGTCAAAACCAACGCCGCCTTTATCCGCCATTTCAACAGATGATGAGGTGAGGCCAGCCGCCCCCATATCCTGAATGGCGATGATCGCATCAGAGCTCATAAGTTCAAGGCAGGCCTCAAGCAGCAGCTTTTCAGTAAAGGGGTCACCCACCTGAACAGTCGGGCGCTTTTCATCTGACTGGTCATCAAATTCAGCAGAAGCCATGGTCGCCCCGTGAATGCCATCACGCCCGGTCTTGGAGCCGACATAAACAACAGGCAACCCGACACCCCGTGCCGCGGAATAGAAGATCTTGTCTTTCTGGGCGAGGCCAACACACATAGCATTGACAAGAATGTTCTGATTGTAGCGTTTGTCAAAATTTGTTTCACCGCCAACAGTCGGCACCCCCATGCAGTTGCCGTAACCGGCAATCCCGGCAACAACGCCAGAGAGCAGGTGGCGGGTCTTTTTGTGATCAACTGCCCCGAACCGCAACGCATTGAGGTTGGCAATCGGCCGTGCGCCCATGGTAAAGACATCACGCATGATGCCGCCCACACCCGTGGCCGCGCCCTGATAGGGCTCGATAAAAGAGGGGTGGTTGTGGCTTTCCATTTTGAAAACAGCCGCATCATTCCCGCCAAGGTCAACAACGCCTGCATTTTCACCCGGCCCCTGAATAACCTGAGGCCCATCTACAGGAAGTTTTTTCAAATGAAAGCGGGAAGATTTATAAGAACAATGCTCCGACCACATGACAGAGAAAATGCCGAGCTCTGTTGACGAGGGGGGACGGCCAATAATCTCCAGAAGCCGCTCATACTCATCGGCGCTGAGACCGTGTTCCGCGATCAGCGCCTCATTGATATCAGCTGGAATGGGTGTGTCTGCAGTGTCTTTCAACATTTCACTTTCACTCATGACAACCGCTCCAGAAGACTATCAAACATCAAGCGCCCGTCAGAGCCGCCAAGCTCAGGGGAAATCAGCCGCTCAGGGTGGGGCATAAGGCCAAGCACTTTCAGATCGCGGCTATAGATACCCGCAATATCATTCACCGAACCGTTGGGGTTGCTGGCCGCAGACCGCTCCCCGTTTTCGCTCACATAGCGAAACGCCACAAGCCCATCTCCCTCAAGCTGGGTGAGCGTCTCCGGACCGGCAAAATAATTCCCGTCATGATGCGCTATCGGCACGCGGATCACTTCCCCTGCCTTGTATTGGCTTGTAAAAATTGTGTCATTCCGCTCGACCTTTAAATAGACATCCTTGCAGATAAAGCGAATATCCCTGTTGCGCATCAGCGCACCAGGCAAAAGGCCTGATTCCGTCAGGACCTGAAACCCATTGCAAATACCAAGCACCGGGACGCCAGCTTTTGCCTTGGTCACAACATCCCGCATAATAGGGGATTGCGCCGCCATGGCGCCAGAGCGCAGGTAATCACCAAAAGAAAACCCCCCCGGCAGCACAATAAGATCGGAAGGCGGTACCTCAGAAGCACGGTGCCAGACCATCTCAGCCGGGCTGCCAAAAACATCTTCAAGCGCCACAGCGACATCACGGTCACAGTTGGAACCGGGAAAAACAATCACGCAAGCTCGCATGGTCTCTACTCCAGCTCAATGGCGTAATTTTCAATCACCGTATTGGCGATCAGTTTTTCACACATCTCTTTAACAGCAGCCTCAGCCGCGCTCTTGTCTGTATGATCAAGCTCAAGCTCTATCAGTTTGCCTTGCCGGGCCTCGGTAACCCCTTCAAACCCAAGGCCGTCCAGCGCATGTTCAATGGCTTTACCCTGCGGGTCCAAAACACCTGATTTCAAGGTGACTGTGATCCGTGCTTTCATAGTGTCGTCTCTCTAAGTGATGGTTGCGGCCTTAAGCAGAAAACCGCCAAAGATAAAATTATGCGTCAGGCTGGTCAGGAAAATGGCAATTTACCATAGAGCTTACAACGATGAAACAGACCAGAAGGCCCTACTCATTTGAGGTCACAAGCCGCGGGCCGGAAGGCTCAGTGTTTGGGTTATCAACCAGAATTCCGAGCCGTTTGGCCACTTCCTGATACGCATCGATAAGGCCACCAAGATCCTGGCGGAACCTGTCCTTGTCAAGCTTGTTATCCGTCTCGACATCCCAAAGCCGGCAGCAATCCGGGCTGATCTCATCAGCCAGAATAATGCGCATTGTCTCATTATCAAAATGGCGGCCAAATTCGATCTTGAAATCGACAAGGCGTATGCCAATGGCGATAAAGAGACCACAAAGAAAATCATTGATCCTGAGGGAAAGCGCCATCATTTCATCAATTTCCTGGGGCGAGGCCCAGCCGAAAGCTGTGATATGTTCCTCTGAGACCATCGGGTCTTCAAGTTCGTCAGACTTGTAATAAAATTCAATGATTGAGCGCGGCAACGGTGTGCCTTCATCAAGCCCGAGCTTTTTCGCCAGAGAGCCGGCGGCAATGTTGCGAACCACAACTTCAATGGGAACAATCTCAACTTCCTTGATCAGCTGCTCACGCATATTGAGCCGCTTGAGAAAATGGGTTGGTATCCCGATCGTGCCAAGACGCTCAAATATATATTCGGAAATACGGTTGTTTAAAACGCCCTTGCCTTCAATACAGTCATGCTTGCGCGCATTAAAGGCCGTGGCATCGTCTTTAAAATGCTGAACAAGTGTGCCAGGCTCCGGCCCTTCATAAATTATCTTGGCCTTGCCTTCATAAAGGCGTCTGCGACGGTTCATCTCAATGATCCTTTGCAAAAAGAATTGGCAGGAAAACCCTTCCAAACTGCAATTATGTGCCGCAAATTAGCTGAAACACCAGGATAAAACAATGTTAAAGGCGCCCTTTCCCCAAAGCCGCAAAATTTAAGGGGTGAAACGGGTCTGGAGCGCAAAATATATTGAATTTACGCCCGATAATCACTATGTGTTCTGCAGTGGTGGGGCGGTTTGAAAGCCCCCTCCTTGTTTCACAGACACAAGGCGACAAAGCCGTCAACGAAAGGGATGGACCAGATGAACAGCTTCAAAGACAGAGAAAAAGCCTATGAGGCCAAATTCGCTCATGATGAAGAATTGCGCTTTAAAGTTGAAGCGCGCCGCGACAAACTATTAGGGCTCTGGCTTGCAGAAAAGTTGGGTAAAACCGGAGATGAAGCAAAGAGTTACGCCACTGAGGTTGTCATATCGGACCTGAAAGAAGCCGGTGATGAGGATGTCATATCCAAGGTGCTGGCTGATATTGAAACCGCCGGGCTCGATATTGACCGGGACGCGATTGTCGCCAAACTATCAGAATTCATGGTCAAAGCCGCCACAGAGCTGGGAATTGATGAAGGCGAATAATGCCTGAAGCTTGGCGCAAATCTTTAAAAAAGTGACTGATAGAGAAGGCCTTGGTGGACCCCAGGGCCTTTTTTATGGAAAGGGGAGAGCCTGCGGCCATGCATGGATTTAGAGGCACAATTTTTTCCTCAACGAGGAGAAGAATCTGTAGCGCAGGCAATCGGACTTTATAGTATTTTTCCAAGCCATTTAGCAAAGCCATTTGTTTGTATGGGACTACAAACAAATGGCTCAACTATGCGTGAAGGGCAAATCTAAGTGGAAAATATTATCCCGCTTACCTGATATACAGCATTTCCTGGAATGTCGGCAATGGCCAGAGGTCATCCGCGACCATGTTTTCAAGACCATCTACATAGCTGCGTATCTCGACCATCTTGGGCAGCACCTGATCTTTCAGAAATTGGCAATGTTGTAATGGTTCGGTGATCGCATCTTCACTGGTCTTGAATTGCTCTAGTTCCGTGATCGAATCCTGCAGTTTCTTGATCAGATCTGTAAGCATGTTGATCGTGGTGTGATCAGTTTCCACACCGATCGATTTCATGCTGGCAAGGCTCGCCGCCAATTGTCCCTGATAGCGAACGGCCGCCGGAAAGATCATTGTTTTTGCCATTTCAACCACAAGATTGGATTCAACATTAACCGTTGCAATATATTGCTCGGCATAAACTTCATAACGAGACTCAAGTTCACGCTCACTTAAAACATCATATGTCTTAAACAGCTCAACATAGTAAGGATCTTTCAGCACACTCAGTGCATCAGCGGTTGTCTTGAGATTTGGTAGCCCGCGTGACAAAGCTTCTGAGTGCCAGGCATCAGAGTAGCCATCCCCGTTAAACACAACACTTGAAGAAGTAGACCAGACCTTCTTGACATAATTTTCAACAGCAGTGCCCAACAACTCCGGCGTGCTGGTGTCTTGAGATTCAAGATACGTCGCCGCTTCATCAAGCGCTTCCGCCATAATGGTATTCATGGCAACCAATGGCCCCGCAATTGACTGGTTGGAGCCAACAGCGCGGAATTCAAACCGGTTGCCGGTAAACGCCATTGGACTTGTACGGTTGCGGTCACCTGAATGCAATGGAATAGGCGGCAATACATCAACACCGATATTCAACGTGCTCTTTTTCGAGGTAACCGTACCACTTGAGGCAATGGATTCCATAATCTGGTTCAACTCATCACCTAAGAACACTGATATAATGGCAGGCGGTGCTTCGTTAGCGCCAAGTCGGTGGTCATTCGAGGCCGAAGCGACCACCGCACGCAATAATTTTGCGTGCTTATATGTCGCCCTGACCATTGCTGCACAGAATACCAGAAACTGCGCATTTCCAGCAGGCGTGTCACCCGGATCAAACAGGTTTCCAGCCTTGGACGAACCCATTGAAAAATTGAGGTGTTTGCCGCTACCGTTCACACCTGCAAACGGCTTTTCATGCATCAGGCATGTCATTCCATATTTACCGGCTACTTTTTTAAGGATGGTCATCACAAGCTGCTGGTGATCTGTCGCTAGATTTGCATATTCAAATACCGGCGCAAGTTCGAACTGACCGGGGGCAACTTCATTGTGACGCGTCTTTGTTGGAATGCCGAGCTTGAAACATTCGCGCTCAACTTCAAACATGAACGCCTGCACACGCTCTGGTATTGACCCAAAATAATGATCGTCGAATTCCTGACCTTTTGGCGGAGGGGAGCCAAATAATGTGCGCCCGCAGGCAAGAAGATCAGGCCTCGCATAATAGAAATGGTTATCAACCAGGAAATATTCCTGCTCAGCACCCGCGGTCGAGGATACAAATGGTCCATCAGTACCAAAGAATTTCAGAACCCGTTGTGTCTGCTTGTTCAGCGCCTGCATGGAGCGCATAACCGGTGTTTTCTTGTCAAGCGCTTCACCGGTCCAGGAGACAAAAGCAGTTGGAATGCATAATGTTGTGCCGTTTGGATTTTCCATTATATATGCCGGGCTGGTCACATCCCATATGGTGTAACCCCGTGCTTCAAAGGTTTGCCGAATACCGCCATTGGGGAAAGATGAACCATCAGGCTCACCCTGTATCAGGGCCGCCCCGGAAAAGGTTGCGATTGTACCGC
The DNA here is from genome assembly GCA_964351785.1 of uncultured Rhodomicrobium sp. Lineage (GTDB taxonomy): Bacteria > Pseudomonadota > Alphaproteobacteria > Rhizobiales > HXMU1428-3 > HXMU1428-3. The sequence continues at coordinate 142,518 of CAYGPF010000005.1, read as the reverse complement.
CATCACCATCCGGATCGAAGAATGAATCATGCTTCTCGGCCGTCAGACCTGTTAGTGGGTAAAATACGTGAGCATAGTGGGTCGCCCCTTTTGAAATTGCCCATATCTTCATGGCTTCCGCGACCGCATCAGCTGTTGAAAGATCAAGCTTTTCACCCGACACAATGGTCTTCTTCAGAGATTTGAAGATGGGCTTTGGCAGTCGCTGCGCCATTTCATTTAAGCTGAAAACATTTTTGCACCAAACACTGCTGGTAGGGCTTTCTACAAAGTCGAAGCCTGATTGCAGGATCGTTTGTGTTGTTATAGCTGAAATCGCGCTAAGACGGGCTTTATTTCCGCTCATTTACAAATCCTTTGTCAATAATGGTAGTTGTCAAAACTGATAACGAGGATGGTACGTGCCGCATATTTTACTACGCAGCACGTACCAAAAGCCATGTCGCCCAAATGATGGTAGACATGATGCAAGTCCGATAAATATCGCAAGGACTGTGCCAGTCCATTTTGCGGCTTAATCACAGCAATTTCGGGCATTCACGGGAATTTCGTTATTTGATTGTGATCCCACCGCTACTTATTTAAGCAGCGTGATTATTATTTGCGCGGATTCAAGGGTTGCCTAAATTGAATGCATGCGCATCAGATTTTCGAATGCGGAGGCGTTGTGGGCAATCTGTAAATCAGCCCTGAAAAGTTGCAGACTTTTCAGGAAAAGCTGATGATCAATAAAGGCCAGACCAAAGATCAGTTTAGGCAGGGATATAGACAGGACCATTTTCTTAAATTGAGAGAGAATTCCCTTTTCAACCACGATGACATATCATGGCATCTGCTTTTCATGAATACCCAGTGAACACGATATTCACTCGAAACTCAGAAACGGTTTTATAAGATCTGGAGAAGGCTTACCCCAAGAAACATCGGAGATATATTATGAAGAAAGAATTCGATATTATAAAAATTCTTGGCGGCAGCTTATCGGCATTTCTGTTGATGACAACCACAGCGTTCGCAGATGGAAACCTAAATTGTGATGCATATGCCCAGCTTACAGTAAAGCAGGCCAAGGAAGCAAAGCAGCGCGGATGTGGTTTTACCGGTCCGGTTTGGTCTATGAATTACAATTTTCATAAGAATTGGTGCTTGCGTTCTGATGTTCACATGGCGAACCTGACCCATGAAAATAAAAACCGTATTCGTGCTTTGCAGCAATGCAAGGATAAATCGAGCAAAAAATTTGAGGCTCATAGAGCGAAAGAAAAAAAATGTCTGGCATATGCTAAAAAAGCGGGAAAGCTTCGTGAAAAGATCAATCAGGCATGTAAGTCAAATGGTGAGTGGCCCGTCCCTTTGAAGCAGGATGTTGATCATTGCATGAAAAAGGGCGGCGCGAACTATGTGCGAATAGAGAACGTTAAACGTTCAGGAAAAATTGCCAGCTGCAGACTGAAAGCCCAAAAAACAAAACTCAATCAAATGAAAACCTTCCCGCATTCAGGGAAAAAAGGCACCCGCAGGAAACAGTGGTTGCCCGTTGATGTGTGTTTGAGAAAATATTACAAGGATAATTCCTGGGTTTTTGGACTGGGCGGCGGCATAACCGACGTTCCGCCGAGTTGGGGATGTGGTAAACCAGTGGCTGACGCGTTTTGCATATCCAAAGGATATGTGGAAGCGACCAAATATCCAATCAAAGTTTATAACAACGGATCCAACATGGATGGCAGATTTGCATCCACCTATTGGATAGGAACGAAGAAAGCTTGCCACGGTAAATGCGCCGGATTTTCCTCGATCACCTGCAAGGGAAAACTGTAAACCTTATAACTGTTACCCATAGAGGGGGGGGGGCACGTTAACCGGTCCCCCTTTCCGTTGCGATGGGTTGAAGGGCACAGACTTAACTTCGCACCAGCTTTATTCAAACACCCGTGCAAAAATCGTATCCACATGCTTGGTGTGATAATCAAGGTTGAATTTTTCCCGGAGGTCATCCTCAGAAAGCGCTGCGCGCACTTCCTCATCCGCCAAAAGCTCTTCAAGAAAATCCTTACCCTCATTCCAGACCTTCATGGCGTTCCGCTGCACAAGACGGTAACTGTCTTCCCGGCTGATACCCGCTTGCGTGAGCGCCAGCAACACCCGCTGTGAATGAACAAGCCCGCCAAGTTTATCAAGATTGGCCGCACAATTTTCCGGGTAGACCAGCAGCTTGTCCATCACCAGAGAGAGCCGCTTCAAGGCAAAGTCAAGCGTGACTGTCGCATCAGGGCCTATCATCCGCTCAACTGAAGAATGCGATATATCCCGCTCATGCCAAAGCGCCACATTCTCCATCGCCGGTAGCGCATAACCCCGGACCAGCCGGGCAAGGCCAGTGAGATTTTCCGTTAAAATAGGGTTGCGCTTGTGCGGCATGGCAGAAGAACCCTTCTGCCCGGGAGAGAAATATTCCTCTGCCTCCAGAACTTCCGTCCGCTGCAAATGTCTGACCTCAACGGCAAGCCGCTCAACCGAGCTGGCGATCACTCCAAGAGTGGCAAAAAACATGGCATGGCGATCACGCGGGATCACTTGCGTTGAAACCGGCTCAGGCTTGAGGCCCAGCTTTTCAGCCACATAAACTTCAACCCGCGGGTCAATATTGGCAAAGGTGCCAACCGCGCCGGAAAGCGCACAGGTGGCAATCTCTTCGCGTGCCGAAAGCAGGCGTTTTTTGGCGCGGGAAAATTCAGCGTAAGCACCAGCCAATTTAAGCCCGAACGTCACCGGCTCAGCGTGGATGCCATGGCTCCGGCCAACACATACGGTATCTTTATGTTCGAGCGCACGTCGCTTTAATATTTCAAGCAGTTCATCGAGATCTGCCAGCAACAGATCAGACGCCCTGACAAGCTGCACATTAAAGCAGGTATCAAGAACATCAGAAGAGGTCAGCCCCTGATGTACAAACCGCGCCTCATCACCCACATGTTCAGCCAGGTGAGTGAGGAAGGCAATCACATCATGCTTGACCTCGCGTTCAATCTCATCAATCCGGTCAACATTAAACTCTGCCTTGGCACCCTTCTCCCAGATCACATCCGCTGCCTCTTGCGGTATAACGCCAAGCTCTGCCATGGCGCTGGCGGCATGAGCCTCAATCTCAAACCAGATACTGAATTTGGTGGCTGGCTCCCAAATGTCCGTCATCTCTTTACGGGAATAGCGAGGAATCATAAAGCTTGTCTCTCTTCTGGTCTGAAATATTGGAGGTCACTCAGCAGGAAATAACACCAAACGAAAACAATTCGCAAGGGGGCTTGCGGCGGGTCAGGTCCAAATGCCGCCTGGCAGAGAAAGAGGTTAGCGCTGGGGATTAATCGCGGCGCGGCCCAAACATGGTGATGTATAGCGCACCGGCTGGCAACAGCGCCAGGATGGAAAGCCTGAGCGGCGATAGAAACAGCTGAGCAAAAGCATTAATGCCCTGAACCATGGTGATATAAAAATCCTGCGCCCCGGCAAACTGATAGGTCGGGCCAATCTTACCCGGAAACGGCAGATACTCATGCATCACAGTCAGCACCCCGCCAACAACCAGGAACAGTACAGAAAGCATGATAAAGGCAAACACAAACCGGAATCCAATCGGCCGGGTGGAAACCAGCCCTTGCAGCCACCATGTCAACAAGGCAGCAAAGGAACCGGCAATACCCACAGTATAAGCAGTATTGGCAATATCATCAGTGAGCGCCCCGCCTCCCATCTGCATATGCTCAGTTAAGAGGCCGCCAGAGAGGAAAATTCCGTAAATTATTGAGAACAGAAGAGCCAGTACCAGACCGGCCAAACGACCCCGACCGTGTCCTGCGGTTGCAACTGCATTTGCCATGACCATCAATCCCTTATAGTGGATAACCAGCGTTTCTTTGAATGTGTATATGCCCCCTTTATATAAAAGAGGACGCCCCCACCTCATGTGATGAAGACCAGCTCACTGATCAACATTAATTGTGCCCTTTCTATAGCAAAACCTCAAACAGCACTATAGGGGGTGAAGGGGCAAATTATCGACTTGTGCACAGAATTGCTGCAAAATATCAGGAATGAAGCTCAATTCGTGGCATTAAAAGAGGGGAGCCAGTAGCTGGTTGCAAGATAGCGCCCGTCATCACCTTCAAATCCATAGCTAAACACCTGTAACAACACCACATAAAGTGCTTTTTCGGCTTTGGCTTCAGTTTCAAACCGGATCACGTCTGATATTGTGTAGCGTTTCGGACAGCGCCGGCTGGTTGGTATTCTTTTGTCCTTGTGTAATTCCTTGGGGGTTTCACCAGTGCGTTCATAGGTCAGACGAAAGCCCATCTGTGCTTCATCGCCATAATCGGCACATCGTTTAATCGGCAGGGGAATGGCCTCAACCTTAAAGGTCAGCGCATATTTTTTAAGGAAAGGGGCAGGGCCAGGCGCTACCTTAACCTTGTCATGGGGCTGTCCAAGTTCAGTCACCGGATTGTGGGCCAGCAAAAGCCCAGGAACACTGATTTTGTGTTCTTCCAGCTGCGGCAGGGCCATTTCTTCGGATTTGTCCCGGGCTTCGGCAAGCTCTTTGGTCTCATCCTTGAGCAGCACCCTGTATGGTGAGCCCTTAACCCAGCTGTTGGTGGCAGTATTGATGATAAAAATATTTGAATAGGGAAATCCGGATCCGTCCTGCACACCATATTCCTCAAAGGCAAAATAGGCACCATCCGGGGAAAATCCAAGGATCTCACGTGATGACACATCCGCCGCCTCAGCAAAACTGAAAAGAGCGGACCCAAGAAACATAACCAGACTGATACCCCAGAGAAGGATACGTTTTTTTGCATTAAGAAGCAGAGGATTCATAACCAATTATCCAATCATTACTACGAATCTAATTCAATTTATGACAAACAAGATGAACGCAAGCTGACTTGAAACAAAAAACGCAAAACGCTAAGGCTAAGTGGCACCGGCTTTTCGATGCCCTGTTAAAAGAGCTAGGCGGCCAAGGAGGCAAATTTATGTCAAAAAATGAGAGCCAGAAATCAGTGAGCATGGAAAGATCTGACAGATGCAAAGAAGCAACAGCTAAGGCTGGAACAGAGGCTGGTCCTAAAACAAAACCCGATCATCAGGATGTAGTTCATATTCTCACACTGGCCTGTGCTGATCGCCCTGGTATTGTCGCCAGCGTTGCCGGGATCATTACCGAATGTAATGGCAATATCATTGAAAGCTCCCAGTTTGGTGATCCTGATACCGGCCGCTTTTTCATGCGGGTGAAGTTTGCAGCCGACAAGACATGTGGAAAAAGCAGTTTTTTATCCGCCTTCACAGATGTGGGTGAAAAATATGAAATGCAATGGCACCTGCATGACGCTGACCACAAACTGAAAACCCTGATCATGGCTTCGAAAACCGACCATTGTCTCAATGATCTCATCTACAGAACCGAGATGGGAAGCCTGCCGCTTGAAATTGTTGGTATTGTCTCCAACCACCATGATGTCCAACCCATTGCTGATATTAATAACATCGCTTTTCATCATCTCCCTGTAACAAAGGAAAACAAGGACCAGCAGGAACAGGCCCTGCGCAAACTGATCACCGCTGGCGGTGCCGAGCTGATTGTGCTTGCCCGTTACATGCAGATCCTTTCAGACAAATTCAGTAAGGATTATTACGGTGCGATCATAAACATTCACCATTCCTTCCTGCCCGGGTTTAAAGGCGCAAAACCCTATCACCGGGCGCATCAGCGCGGCGTCAAACTAATAGGGGCGACGGCCCATTATGTAACGCCAGAGCTTGATGAAGGCCCGATCATTGAACAGGAAACAGAGCGCGTCAGCCATGCCATGGGACCAAAAGACTTGATCACGGCGGGGCGCGACATAGAACGCCGGGTACTATCAAAAGCCGTGAAGTACCATGCCGAGCAGCGCGTATTGATCAATAACGGGCGCACGGTGGTTTTTACCTGATATGCCGTAAATAAAGGGCACAATCAGGCCAGGGGCGAGGCTGGTCATCTTTGGTCTGTGACGAATATCACAGTCAGACACGGCAAATTCATGCAAACAAACAACGAAACAAAACAAACCGCAGGCAAGTCCGGCGTAATCCACATGAAAATTGGAATTGAACCGAAAGCTGTGCCAACGTGACAAACGAGCTATGAGTTTATCGAGCAGGACTGCCACTGAGCAACATCAGGAGACCACCAGAATGTCAATCAACCGAAAGAAAATGGCCCTAGCCATCAGCCTTGCCGCGTTCAGCGCTCTGGGTATGCAGCTAATGGCAACAATGGCCCGCGCTGCAACAATTGATCAGCAGATAAACACCGCCTTGACCCCCGTTTCCGATTTTATTGCAGGCATAATTTTTTATTCCGTCACTATCAACGGCTCGGGCTTCCCTTTAATTCTGGGCTGGCTGGTGCTGGCCGCGATCATCACAACCTTTTATTTCGGCATGATACAATTCCGCGTCACCCGCCATGCCATAGATGTTGCAAGAGGCAAATATCAGGACCCGACCGCCCCCGGTCAGGTCACACACTTTCAGGCTTTGGCGACAGCCCTCTCCGGCACAGTTGGGCTGGGGAATATTGCAGGCGTTGCTGTCGCCGTTTCTATCGGCGGGCCAGGTGCTACCTTTTGGATGATTGTCGCCGGCCTCCTGGGCATGTCGACAAAATTCTGCGAATGTACGCTTGGTGTCAAATACCGCAATGAATATGCAGATGGCCGTGTCTCTGGCGGGCCGATGTATTATCTCTCAAAAGGCTTTGCCGAAAAAGGGGAGCTGATGGGCCAGATTGGCCGGGTCCTCGCATTTATTTTCGCCATCGCCTGTATTGGCGGCGCCCTTGGGGCCGGCAATATGTTCCAGGCCAATCAATCCTTCCAGCAGGTTTTGAATGTAACCGGCGGCGATAGCAGCTTTTTACAAGGTCAGGGCTGGTTATTTGGCCTCATCATGGCAGCTTTTGTTGGCTTGGTTATCATTGGTGGTATTAAATCAATCGCCAACACTACTTCAAAAATCGTCCCCTTCATGACCATCATATATGTCGGCACAGCCCTTATCATTATCCTGATGAACTATGACAAAATCGGCTGGGCATTTACACAGATCATAAATGGCGCTTTCAGTCCGGAAGGTGTTGCAGGTGGTTTTGTCGGTGTCCTCATTCAGGGGTTCCGCCGCGCGGCCTTCTCGAATGAGGCCGGTTTCGGCTCAGCCGCCATCGCCCATGCCGCCGTAAAAACCAGGGAACCCGTTTCACAAGGGCTGGTCTCCCTGCTTGGCCCTTTCATTGATACAGTTATAATCTGCACCATGACGGCGCTTGTTATTATCATTACCGGCCAGTTGGGCACGGAGGCCAAGGGTGTCGAGCTGACCTCTAATGCCTTTGAAAGCGCCTTTTCCTGGTTCCCTTATATCCTGGCGCTGGCTGTGGTGCTGTTTGCCTTCTCCACCATGATTTCGTGGTCCTACTATGGCCTCAAAGCCTGGACGTATATTTTCGGTGAAGGGCAGGCCAAGGAATTTGTCTTTAAATTCATCTACTGCCTTGCTGTGATCATCGGGGCGGCAATGAACCTGGACGCGGTGATTAATTTCTCAGACGCCATGGTCTTCTTCATGGCCCTGATCAATATCATCGGTCTCTATGTGCTCATGCCGGTAGTCAAACGGGATCTGGCCAGCTACCTGACCCGCCTGAAAGCCGGTGAGATCAAACCAACAAGATAAGCCTTAGCGGAACGCTGAAACAAAAAGCGGCGCCTCTCACTGAAGCGCCGCTCTTTTGTTTTTTGATATAAAGCAAACCTAATACAAAAGGTGAGACCCGTCACAATATGGGTGATCGTCAGTTTTCTTGCAGCCGCAAAAAGACACAGTGCCGCTGGTCTCGGCCACATAGGGCACAGGCTGAAAGGATGTCCCTTCATGAGAGCCATCACAAAACGGCTGTTTTTGTGATTTCCCGCACGAGCACCAGAAATAGCGCTTTCCTTCTTCCACCTCGACCATATAGGGAGACATTTGTGGGCTTTCTGGTTCTTCATCAGACATGGAAACAATCCTCAATTAAATATTGTAGTCAATTTATTTTTATGAAATTTCAGCGCAGCAAAGCGGCTGAAGTTAAAGCAAAGCAGCAGGATGATGGTTCATCTCAAAATCCTGTAAAGAATGCCCATAGCATAATGAGCCAACCCAGCATCGGGCAAGCAAAAATCACCATGGCAGAAAATTTTACCGGCTGATAACAGGGGATACGAAAGCGATCAGGCAACAGCCAGGTCGTTGGTCAGGCTCCAGCTCTGCTCCTGATCATCAGTCCAGACAAAGGAGAAAGTCCCAGGGCCCGGCACCTTAAAATAAAACGCAAAATAAGGATCTGCTGAAATCGCCGGATGCATGTCCACAGCAAAGAAGATCTCATCATTAAAGCGCGCTTCAAACCGCTTGATAATATCGCGCGGTATTAGCTTGCCGGTTTTCTTGTCTTTCCGTATGCCGGATTCCATATGGTGTGAAATCAGGGTTTTGATTTTAACCACATCCCCCACTTGGGCAGATTTGGGCACACGCACTTTTGGTCGAATATTAGCCATGTGTTTTTCTCCTAACCTCCGCAACCACCAATGGTAACTTTGACAAATGTTTCAGCCAACAGAAATGAACCATCATCAACCGCCCCAATCGCCACAACCTTCTGCGAGCGGGCCAGCCTCATTCTTGTGGTGACAAGCGCCTTGCCGCTCATAGGTGAGAGTGTAAATGTGGCCACAAACGGCCAGGGATTATCTGTCGCAAAAATCGTCAGGGACTTGAGTGTTTTGCCCGCCGCCTCAGCCGCACTGGCATCAAGCGTGACGGAAACAACATTTCCATTCTCTGCAATTTCCGGCATTTTGAGCGTCATCATTTCAGAAAGAGGCTTCGCCCCTTTGAGGAGATCCTTCATCGCATCCTGAAATTTATCTGACTGGGCAGTGGCCATTGTGCCTGCAAGCGGTAGCAGACCGGCCACAAGCCCGGCCTTTGCCGCATTTATCAAAAACACACGTCTGTCCATCACCCTGATCTCCAGGGTCCTGTCATCCTCGGTGTCAGACCCTTCTGAGTGATAAAAGCAGAGATTTTGCTTATTCGTCATGGTTTGTTCCCCGGGCTTGTTTCCCTTTGTTTATGATCCTGAGCTTGTTGTTATGAATTGCCCATAGTTGCTGAAATCTAGCGCATATCGGGAACAATTCAAAGCCCCAACACATTCATTCATTAGTGAGGTGGCATGGCCTGCCAGCAGGAGAGCAGAGCGCATATCAGGACTGTTCAAGCGAAAACAGGCTATAACCGGCACCAAAGGGCCGAAAAGACAGTAATTTAGATAAGCCACAATAGAACAGGCATTAAAATCATTAAAATGAGACGTTTTAAGTGATAACCCTTTGCAGCCAGCCGGAATTCGAATGACGGCACTTTTGGCAAATTTCAGGCTGATGGTGCGAAAGAGTGTTTAAACCCCATGGCGATTGTGTAATATAAACAAAAAAGGGATAGAGATAAAAATGACAGCATTGATCGTACTGATCGTTTTACTCGCCGGGGCATCGCTCTTGTCAATCATGCGGGCTCCGATCATCGCGTGGGTCGCCCTGCTATTTGCCATCTGTCTGTTCTTGTTCAGTCAGACCGGGCTATCCATCAGCTTTTTCTTCTTTACAGCCATCACTGCTGTGCTGGGCCTCTTGAGCGTCGAGAGTGTACGCTCAAAATATATCGCCCGGCCGGCTTTCAAGGCCATACAGAAAATCATCCCCCCCGTTTCAGAGACAGAGCGCGTCGCCCTTGAAGGTGGCACAGTCGGATGGGACGCGGAACTGTTCTCCGGGACGCCCGATTATGAAAAGCTGCGCGCCATCTCACCTATACACCTCAGCAACGAAGAGCAGGACTTCCTCGACGGGCAAACAGAAACACTTTGCGCCATGGTCTCAGACTGGCAGGTGCGTGCCGCGGATAAGGAAATCCCGGAAGAGATCTGGGACTATATCAAGAAAGAAGGCTTTCTCGGTATGCTGATTTCCAAGGAGCATGGCGGCCTTGGATTTTCCCCCCAGGCCCAGTCACTCATCCTTGGTAAAATCGCCTCCCGCTCTCCGGACGTGTCAGTCATCGTAATGGTGCCAAACTCGCTCGGCCCAGGCGAACTGATTGAAAAATTCGGCACTGAGCAACAGGTGGAACACTACCTGCCGCGCCTTGCCAAAGGCAGGGAGATCCCCTGTTTTGCCCTCACCGGGCCGACCTCAGGTTCTGACGCCGCCACCATGCGGGACATCGGCATTGTCACCAGCGGCATCCACAATGGCGTGGAAACCCTCGGCATCAAACTGAACTGGCAAAAGCGCTACATCACTCTTGGACCCAAAGCCACTTTACTGGGGCTGGCCTTCCAGCTATTTGACCCCGAGCACCACCTTGGCGAAGAGGAAGACCTCGGCATCACCCTTGCCCTCATCCCGACAGATCATGAAGGCGTTGAAATTGGGGCCCGGCACCTGCCAACAGGCTGTGCATTCCCCAATGGCCCAAACCAGGGCAAGGATGTCTTCATCCCCTTTGACTGGATAATAGGCGGCAAGGAAATGATCGGTGAAGGCTGGATGATGCTGATGAGCTGCCTTGCCGCAGGCCGGGCCATTTCACTGCCGTCAAGCTCAACCGCAGCCGTGAAAGCCATGCTGCGTTTCACAAGTGCTTACGGCCAGATCCGTTCTCAGTTCGGCATACCCATCGCCAAAATGGAAGGCATAGAGGAGCGGCTTGCAAGCATTGTTGAAGCGGCCTATGTACTCGAGGCCGCCAGAGCCATGACTGCCTCAATCGTCCAGGGCGGTGAAAAACCGGCAGTGATTTCAGCTCTCCTCAAATATCAGTCAACTGAATGGGCCCGCCGCACCGTCAATGATGCCATGGACATCCATGCAGGCCGCGGCATTTGCGATGGCCCGGCAAACTATCTTCAGGCCGCCTATCAGTCGATGCCGATTGCCATCACCGTTGAAGGCGCGAACATCCTCACAAGGACGCTCATCACCTTTGCCCAGGGGGCATTGCGCAGCCATCCCTTTCTCTACAAAGAAGTACAGGCTCTTGGTTTGGAGGATGAAGAAGAAGGATTCGCACAGTTCGAGCCGCTGCTGTATGAGCATCTGAAATATTCATTATCAAACATCTTTGGCGCATTATTTCATAACAAAACCTTTGGTGCTTTTGCCCATGCCCCTGAACGCGCCGGTAACAGCACCAGATATTACCGCGCATTATCGCGCGCCAGCCGAAATTTTGCCTTGCTGTCTGACATGACAGTGGCCTTGCTGGGCGGCGCCCTGAAAATGCGCCAGCGTATTGCCGGGCGGATGGCAGATGCCCTGAGCGAGCTGTATTTCATGTCAGCCATCCTGAAACGTTTTGAGGATGACGGTCAGATCACCGGGGATCTGGTGCTGGTTGATTATGCCTTCCAGAACGCATTGGCACGGTATTACCAAAGCCTTGAAGAAGTTCTGCAGAACTATCCCTCACCCCTCGCCGGGATCTTTTTGAAGATCATCATTTTCCCCTTTGGTAACCACCATCACCTGGCTAAGGATCGTTTGGGCAAAGCCATAGTCAAAAAGGTGCTGAACGAGGAAAACATACGCAACCGGCTCACTTCCGGGGTGTATGTCAGCCAGGATGAAACCGACCCGACCGGCATCCTCGAGGTGACCCTGAAAGAGGTCAAGGAGCTGGAACAGCTCAGCAAAAAACTGGAAACGGCCATCAAGAAGGGGGAAGTCCACCGCTTTCACGGAAAAGACTGGTTCAGTGAAGCTGTTGAAAAGAATGTGCTTAATGACAATGAGGCTGAACGTTTAAGACGTCTTGAAACCCTCATAAGTAAAGTAATAGCAGTGGACGAGTTCGCGCCCAAAGATATACAGGGGATCACAAAATCACCCGGCGAAGATCCGCCACATGAAGACCCGTCAAATTTAGGAAGTTCGCCATCAGCGGAGTAGTGTGATGACAAAAACAATCAAAGAACTGGATAACTGGTCATTTGAGGTCGATTTTGAAGACATAGCCTGGGCAAAGATTAATTGCCAGGGCCAGTCCATGAACACCCTCAATGAAAAAACCGTGCGTGAACTTGAGGTCATAGTCAATGAGGTTGAACGCCTCACAATGACCAACGCCATCCGCGGCGTTATCTTTATATCCGGCAAATCCAACAACTTCATCGCCGGCGCTGATATCAAGGAATTCGAGAACCTTGAAGATGAAGAGCAGGTCCTCGCCATGACCGGGGCCGCAACCAAACTTCTGCACCGCATTGAAGCCATGAACATCCCGGTTGTTGCTGCCATAAACGGTTTTTGTCTTGGCGGCGGGCTGGAATTTGCCATGGCCTGCAATTACCGCATAGCCACCCGAGCAGACAACACACGCCTTGGCTTGCCAGAAGTTAAGCTGGGCATCATCCCCGGCCTCCATGGCACAGTGCGCATGTTGCGTCTTGCCGGCCCCATAAACGGCATCACCGCCATGCTGATGGGCAGCATGTTAAAGCCACCGGTGGCCAAAGCTTATGGTCTTGTCGATCAGCTCGTCCCCGGCAATCTGGAACTGCCTTGGGCCGCCCGCAAGGCCGTCATCCAGAAACGGCGGACAAAATCCGGCAACAGCTGGGTTCATAAACTCTTGCGCTGGGCGCCGGCCCGCCGTCTGCTCGCCAATCAGATGCGGAAAAAAACCAGAGCCAAGGTCCGTGAAGATCATTATCCCGCCCCCTACAGGCTGATAGACCTGTTTGAAGAATATGGCGGTGATGAGGAAGAGATGTTCGGTGCCGAGCAGGAGGCATTTGCCCCGCTCATGGTCTCCGAGCAATCAAAAAATCTGCGCCGAGTTTTTCATCTTTCTGATGAAATGAAAGCCCTAGCCCCGAAAAGAAGCGCTTACCGGCCACAGCGCGTGCACGTGATTGGCGCTGGCACTATGGGCGGGGATATCGCCTCATGGTGTGTTGTCTGCGGCATGGCTGTCACCCTGCAGGACATGTCAGTAGAGCAGATCGGCAAGGCACAGAGCCGGGCAAAGAAGCTTTTTAAAAAGCGTCTGAAAAAACCGCTGGCAGTTGAGGCCGCAATGGCCCGCCTGAAAGCAGACCCGGAAGGCCATGGCATTGCAAGAGCGGATATCGTCATTGAAGCCATCATTGAAAACCTAGAAATCAAGCAAACTTTGTTCAAAGAGCTTGAAGGCAGGATGAAAGACGGGGCCGTAATGGCCACCAACACATCCTCCCTCCCGATTGAAGACATCGCCGCGCCTTTGAATGATCCCGGCCGCCTCATAGGCATTCACTTTTTCAACCCGGTTGCCCAGATGCCGCTGGTTGAGGTCATTAATTCAGAGCACTCCCGCATGGAAGAAGTGGAAAAGGGCTGCAACTTTGTAACGGCCATCAAAAAATTCCCGCTGATCGCCAAGAGCACAAAAGGCTTCCTGGTGAACCGGGTGCTGGCCCCCTACATGACAGAAGCGGTCCGCCAGTTTGAACTGGGCGTACCAGCGGAGAAAATAGACAAAGCCGCCCTTGATTTTGGAATGCCCATGGGCCCGATTGAGTTGCAGGATGTTGTTGGCCTTGATGTTTGTAAACATGTATCAGAAACCCTGGAACTGGGTGACCCGGACAAAAGTGAGCTTGGCCGGCTGGTATCAAAAGGCAAGCTGGGCAAAAAATCCGGTGAAGGGTTTTACGTTTGGAAAGACGGCAAACCCGAAAAAAATGATGAAACCTACAAAAAGGATGAATTAAAAGCGCTGGCTGATCAACTCATTGCTCCCATGCTTGAAGAGTGCAGGAAATGTGAGCAGGAGGAAATCGTTAAAAATGCCGACCTCATTGACGGCGGCGTCATCTTTGGCACCGGCTTTGCGCCGTTCCGGGGTGGGCCATTGCATTATCTGAAAAGCAAAGAGACCGCTTGAACAGCGCTTGAGGAGTAAAAACAATGACAAATAAAATCTGTCGGCCTGTGGCGATTTTAGGCGGTGTCCGCACCCCGTTCTGCCGGTCCAGCACTGCCTATCAGGATGAAACTAATCTGAGCCTGATGGGTTGTGCTCTTGATGGCCTGGTTGGAAAATACAATCTGCGCGGTGAGGTTATAGGGGAAGCTGTGGGCGGCGCAGTGATCACCCACGCCAAAGACTGGAACCTGGCCCGTGAAGTGGTGGTAGGCTCTAAACTCAGCCAGGACACACCGGGCATCACAATGATGCAGGCCTGCGGCACCTCCCTGCAGGCCCTTTTGGGCAGTGCGGCAAAAATATCCACTGGCCAGATAGAGAGCGCCATCGCTATGGGCTCTGACACCGTTAGCGATGCGCCGGTCACCTTTAAACGAAAATTTGCCCAGCGACTTGTCAAACTTGGCCGGGCCCGCAGCTTTGGTGAGAAACTGGGTGTGTTCAAGGGCTTTTCCCCCACCGAACTGGCCCCGCAAGCACCATCTGTGAACGAGCCTCGCACCGGCCTTTCCATGGGCCAGCACTGTGAACTGATGGCGCAGAAATGGGAAATCACACGGGCCGATCAGGACGAACTCGCCTACAACAGCCACACCAATGCGGTTGCCGCTTACAATGAAGGTTATCACGACAACCTCATAACCCCCTGCGCCGGTATTTATGAAGACAATAACATCCGGCCAGATATCGAACTGGAAAAACTGGCCACCCTCAGAAGCGCTTTTGAAAAATCATCTAAAGGCACACTGAGCGCAGCCAATTCCACCCCGTTAACCGATGGTGCTTCAAGCGTGCTCCTCTCCTCACAGGAGTGGGCCCGGGAAAAAGGCCACACCATAGAATCTCTGTTTGTTGACGGGGAAACATCCGCACTTGATTTTGTCAGCGGGGAAGGTCTCTTGATGGCACCGACAATCGCCGTTGCCCGCCTTTTGGCACGCAACAACATGTCACTTGGAGATTTTGACTATTACGAAATTCATGAAGCCTTTGCAGCGCAGGTTCTGGCCACCCTCAAAGCCTGGGAAGATGCAGACTATTGCAAAACCCGTCTCGGGCTTGATGGTCCACTAGGGGCCATTGACCGGGCAAAACTGAATGTCAAAGGCTCAAGCATCGCTTACGGCCACCCCTTTGCAGCTACGGGGGGGAGAATTGTCAGCCTGCTCTCCAAATTATTGAGTGAAAAACCTGGCAGTACCGGCCTCATTTCAATTTGTACCGCCGGCGGTATGGGTGTGGCAGCCATTTTAAAAAGCCCGGAAGACGCAAGTGCCGTGCCTTTTGAACAGCCAGCAGAAGAATTTGTGATCGCCAGCAGCGATGGGATTGAGCCTCAATAGCGAAAGCCCAACCAGAGAGAAAAACCCTGGCAACTGAAACCTTTAGTCAGGGACAGTGAACCAGAGAGAACAGCGGAAAGGAGCGGTCAGCGCCCTCCTTTCCGCGTTATCACAGGTTCAATATTGACCATTTTTCCATGATATTGACATTTTTTGGGTGGCATGTCGTATTATGTGCCTTAATGGGGGAAACGGTGGGCGCGCTGGTGCCCGTTTTCTTCATCCCCATAAAAGGCATTTATTCATTGAAAACAATGATTTAGATAGGAAGTGTGAAAGAATTGATCATGCCTAGTATATTCAAAAAACTGACCAGGATAATCCTTGGAGTGCTGCCAGTAAGCTTCTTCATGATGGTATCAGCGTCGGCCTTTGCCCAGGACCCGATAGAAGGTGTCTGGTTAACCAAAGGGGGTGAATCTCATGTCAAGATCGTCCGCTGTGAGAAGAGCTTGTGCAATGAAATCATCTGGTTAAAAGAGCCAAATGGTAAAAATGGCAAACCATTGCATGATAACCTCAACAAGGACAGTGCCCTGCGAGGCCGCCCCATAATGGGCATGCCCATTCTGGAGAGTATGAAACAGGTAGACAAATACATGTGGAGAGGGCGTGTTTACAAACCCCGCCATGGCAAGACCTATTCAGGTCATGTCCGTCTGATGAAGGGCAACGCGCTTGAAGTCAAAGGCTGCCATGCGGTTTTACCCATTTGCAAAACGCAATATTGGAGTAAGGTTCGCGACCTTGAGGAAAATGAACTGCAGGCCGCAAAGCAATAGCGATCAGTCTGAAGTCAAACAATTCAAAAAACCCCCGGGCTTATAAACCCGGGGGTTTTATATGGTGCTTATATCAGTTTGATTAGGAAGTTCTTTAAATAATAAGCTCACTGTAGCTCACCTCAACCAGGCAGATATCTGGCAAATCAAACAAACAAACCAGCTCAGAGAATAGATTGCACCAAACCCGAGGAAAGGCACCCACCTCTAAGCCTCCCTTAATTCTTTCTTGGAAAGCTTGCCTACCATGGTTTTGGGCAACTCATCCCGAAACTCGATCTCTTCCGGCATTTCAATTTTTGATAATTTTTCAGTGAGAAAAGACAAGAGCTCTTCGGAGGTGAGGCTGGCACCTTCTTTCAGTTTGACAAAAGCTTTCGGCGCTTCACCCCGATATTCATCGGGAATGCCGATCACAGTAACTTCCTCCACGCCCTGGTGTTGATAGATGGCGTCTTCAATGCGGCGCGGATAAACATTAAAACCGGAACAGATGATAAGATCCTTGATACGGTCCACAATGAAGGTATAGCCCTTCTCATCCATATAACCCACATCACCTGTGCGGAAAAATTCACCAACAAACACATCAGCTGTGGCCTCTGGTGCCCTCCAATAGCCGCGCATCACTTGCGGGCCACTGGCGCAGATCTCTCCCTTTTCACCAAGCGGCATTTCAACAGAAGGGTCTTCAAGTGAGCGAATGGAAAGCACAGTCCCTGGGAAAGGTATGCCAATCGAGCCATCAATCACTTCCCCGCCCGGAACATTGGCGGTCAGTATGGGGGAGGTCTCCGAAAGCCCATATCCCTCAACCATGGCGCAACCTGAAAGAGCTTCAAAGCCGTGCTTGATTTCCAGCGGCAATGGAGCCCCTCCGGATATACAGAATTTCAAACTTTGGATCGCTTTTTTGGGCAGATTTTTTGCGTTCAGCAAGGCGCTATAAAGTGTTGGCACCCCTGGCAGACAGGTCGGTCTTGTCCTGGCCATGAGTTTGATCGCGTCATTCAGCTCAAATTTGGGGAGCAGCACCATCTTGGCACCCATAGCAACAGAATAATTCAGAACGCAGGTCATCGCAAAGACGTGAAAGAAAGGCAATATTCCCATCATCACTTCCCCGCCTTCTTCAGCATCCGGCCGCCAGTCAACGGTCTGGCAGGTATTGATGTAGATATTGGCGTGGGTCAGCTCCGCCCCTTTCGGGCGCCCGGTTGTCCCGCCGGTATATTGCAGAACAGCCAGATCATTAGAAGGGTCAATCTCAACCGGTGTGAAAGCCCCGTCATTGGCAATAAGATCCCCTTGCAGAATGCATTTGTTAGAGGAAGGTGAGGCAGAGATCTTTGCCAGTTGCCCGGACTTTAAAAGCCCGAACAGGAACGCCTTGACCGGAGGCAGCAGGCTTTTAAAGGGCGCGGCTATGGTTCTCTGCAGGCTGCCGCGTTGCATCAGTGCGTCGCACTTGTCAAAAAGCAGGCCAAGGTCGAGCGTGACCATATATTTCGTCTCACTATCCTTGACCTGAAATTCCAGCTCCTCAACCGTGTAAAGCGGATTAAAATTAACAACAACACCGCCAATTTTTAATATGGCGAAGTAATACATCACATAAGTCGGGCTGTTGGGCAGCAGCAACCCCACTTTGTCACCCTTGCTGATCCCAAGCTGTTGCAAACCAGCAGCAATATGGTTAACCATGTGCCCGATCTCGCGGTAAGTCAGTTCACGGCCCACAAAATAGGTACAGACAGCATCCCCGTATTTTTCTACAGTGCGATCAAAGAGCGTATAATGTGGTTTAGGCGCGTATGATTTGCCCCAATCCAGATGCGGTGGGTAACTTTTTTGCCACGGATGTTGAAATTTTTTCTCAGACGTGCTTGATTTTTCATCCATTTTGTGCGCCTTTTCCTGCCGAAACTATGTAATTAAGCCAAAATGAGTATAAAGTACTCATTGAAAGAACAAAGCATACGCATTAACTCTTCATCGTAACATGAATAATGTGTGATGAAAAATTCAACAGGAGCTTTCAATAAGCTTGCAAAGCTCAGTTAACCAAAATAAGCAACTCATCAAATTGATACTCGCCAAATACTGGGGTGATCAATTATAAAGTGGCTATGTGGTAACGATAAAAGATGAAAAAATCAGGCTTTTAGGAAAACACCCGCGTATTTTAACAATATAACAAAAGTTTTCTTGCTCTTTTAGAGAGCCTAATTTAGCACTAACAAATAATGAGTATTTGCGCTCAAATGTTGCAAATTAAGGAGAGCGACATGGAAGATGTGGCACCAAAAATTATTGAAATTCTAAAAAAGAACATGAAAGATCCACCCGCGGATATTCCGTTGGATACACCCTTGAGTGACCTCGATATCGAATCTCTGGATCTGGCGGTTATTGTTTTCGATATTGAAGACACCTTCGGCATTGAAATCCCATACAACGCCAATGAAGAAGTTGAAGACTTCAAAACCGTTGGTTCAGTCGTTGATAAAGTGAAAGAACTTGTCACGGCAACAGGCTGAGCTCATCAACACTACTGACGCTTGGCAAACAAATGATTAGAAAGGTTTTCAGGGGCCAGTTACGGCCCTTAACATTTCATGAGCAATCCACAATCAAGGCGTGTCGTCGTAACGGGGATGGGGCTGGTCTCATCCATCGGAATTGGCACTGAAAATTTCTGGGCATCCATCAAGAATGAAAAATGCGGCATTGAGCCAGCCCTTAATTACAATACCGAAGATCTGCAAATCAAAATAGCCGGTGAGGTCAAGGACTTTGATCCCAAGGAACAAGGCCTCAGTAAGCAGTTTCTGATGGCAGACCGCTATTCCCAGTTTGCCGGCATCGCTGCCCGTGAAGCGGTTAATCAATCAGGTCTGGAAATGCCGCTCGCCCCCGAGCAGGGCATCCGCTCAGCTGCCATCATCGGCTCCGGCATTGGTGGCATCAGCACACTTGAGGACAGCTACCACGGCTTGTTTGAGTTAAAAAAACGGGCAACCCATCCGCTGACCCTATTAAAAACCATTGCCTCATCCGGTCCGGCGCATGTTTCCATTGAGTACGGCATCACAGGGCCATGTTTTGGCGTAGTCAGTGCCTGTTCAACCGCAACCCATTCAATTGGTCTTGTTTACAACATGATCAAGGCTGGATTGATTGATCTCGGCCTTGGCGGCGCTTCTGAGGCCTCATTGGCATGGGGCACCACACGTGCCTGGCAAGGTATGCGTGTGTTGAGCCCGAATGGACTCTATCCCTTCTCAAAACATAGAAACGGCACAGTTCTGGCTGAGGGGGCAGGTATCCTGATGCTGGAAGAGTATGAATTCGCCAAAGCGCGCGGTGCCAACATTCTGGCCGAACTGAAGGGCTTTGGCATGACGGCTGACGCCGCTGACATGGTCAACCCTTCCATAGATGGCACTTCAGGGGCCATGGAGCTGGCTCTCAAAGACGCTGATGTTGCTCCGGCGGATATCGACTATATCAACGCCCACGGCACTGCCACCATGGTGAATGACATTAATGAGACGCGCTCTATCAAACGCGTTTTCGGCAATTCAGCCAAGGATACACCCATCTCCTCCACCAAATCCATGCATGGACATGCACTGGGCGCAGGTGGTGGTCTGGAAGCCATTGCTTGTATCAAGGCCATGCATGAGAATTATTTGCCTCCCACCATTGGCTTTGATGAGCCTGGTGATGAATGTGATCTTGACTATGTGCCAAATAAAGGCCGCAAAGCAGAGGTCAATCACGTTATGACCAACAGCTTTGCCTTTGGCGGTTTGAACGCCGTGTTGGTATTTGGCCCGTCACCGGCATAACATGCGGGCAACTGAACAAACCAGACAAGTAACAAAAGGCCGCCTCAAGGGCGGCCTTTTCTATGTGTTTGTGAACTGTTTTTCCAGGAAATAAATCACGTAAGAGCAGCGAAGCGGCGGCCTAAAGAAACAGGCTGGATACAGATTCTTCACCTGACGTCCTGTTAATGGCTTCACCCATCAGATCAGCAATGGAAATCACGCGGATATTATGCGCATTTTTTATCGCATCGGTTGGCTGAATGCTGTCACTGATAGAAATGGAATTGAGGCTGGAGCCGGTGATCCTCTCAACCGCATTGCCGGAAAGCACACCATGGGTGATATAGGCATTCACCTCCCTCGCCCCCCGCTTCAGCAAAGCGTCTGAGGCATTACAAAGTGTGCCGCCAGAATCAACAATATCATCGACCATGATGCAGTCGCGCCCCTCAACTTCACCGATCACATTCATCACCTCAGATTCGCCCGGTGTCTCTCGCCGCTTGTCAACAATCGCCAGCGGCGCATCAATTCGTTTCGCCAGATCCCGCGCCCGTACAACACCGCCGACATCAGGTGAAACCACCATGAGATTATTAACATCAAAGCGGTTTTTGATGTCTTTGACCATGACAGGCGCGCAAAACAGATTATCTGTTGGAATATCAAAAAAGCCCTGAATTTGCAGAGCATGCAGATCAAGCGTCAGAACCCTGTCAGCCCCGGAATGAGTGATAAGGTTGGCCAGCAATTTAGCGGAAATTGGCGTCCGGGGGCCGGGTTTGCGATCCTGCCGGGCATAGCCAAAATAAGGGATGACAGCAGTGATCCTGCGCGCAGAAGCTCGCCTTAATGCATCAATCAGAATCAACAACTCCATGACGTGATCATTGGCCGGAAACGATGTTGACTGAATGATAAAGACATCTTCTCCGCGGACATTCTCTTCAATCTCAACGAAGATTTCCATATCCGCAAAACGCTTTACAGTGCATTTGGCAAGTGAACAATTGAGATAGCCTGCAATCGCCTTGGCTAAAGGACGATTGCTGTTGCCGGCAACCAGTTTCATATCACCGATATCTCCCTGTAAATATTGATCAGGATGTCTGATCTATAATGGCGTGAAAGTCAAATATGACAGATGTTTAAACAATGCAAGGCTTTCTAACAAGTGAGCCCAGACCTGTAAACAGGATCTGAGCTCAGCTTATAGAATGAGATCTATGCGAACGGTAGGCAAATTACTTGCTGTTGGGCAACAATTTGACGATGCCTTTAGCCGCCGCAGACGCAGCAGCTACCGCAGTTGGGCCCCACGCCCCGTTCAGGGAACCTATCGGCACGTTATTGCGCTGTGAAACGGTACCAACCTTGTTACCCTTGCCATCAAAGACATTCCAGACAATTTCAATTTTCTGCTTTTCTTGATAAGGCTTCTGCAACTTTACCAGCCCCTGGACTGTGTAACCGCCCTGAACCCCTTTGTTGCTCAAGGCAATGCCATTTTTCTTCAACTCACGCCGCAAGGCATTTGTCAGAGAAATGCGCCCGTCCCCCGGGGCACCCTGAACAGGTTTGACATAAGTGAATAGCGGCCCGTCCCGTTTGCTAACCGCTCCAGTAACCAGAGGGTCTTCAGGCATGCCCTTGTCGCGTTTCTCGATCGCTGCTATGCGCTTTGGCCCATCAAGCGTGTTAACCGGTTTGATCTGCCCGGCGGGGGCTTGTTTGAGGAACCAGCCATTCAGTTTTTCCCCGGCAGCATCACCAACACTGGCAATCACTGTGTCATTCACCAAAGACCAGCCATTGGAGGTTTTCTTGCCCTTGATAGCTTCACTGCCAAGGACACGGTGCAGATGCACACCTTTCCGGTCTTTAATGTCCCAGATATAAGAGAGTTTTGCCCCTGATTTCGTTGGGTAGGCAGTAAAATGGCCATGAAGCAGGTAAGTTGCTTTAGACTGATCATTGGTCAGAACCCAGTTGCGTTTCTGGCCGGCGCTTTTAATTGCACCCAGTAATTTCGGCGAAAGACTCGCCGGGGCGCCAATCAACCGGGCAACCGCTATCGGTTGCTGGCTCTTGCCATTCTGAAGGCCCGTGTTGGCTTTTTGCGAATTCAGCCCAAGTGACGTGGCAAGATCACTGGAGCCACCACACCCGGCCAGACCAACCATTAGGCCTGCCATGACGAGGCATTTGCTAACCAGTTTCAAGGGAAAAGCCAACATGCTGGGAAAAGAAAACAGTGAGCCGACATAAGCCATAAATGAACGTCTCAATGGAGAACGCACAAACTTATAGGCATTATCCAGAATGCTCGAATAGTATGACAAAAACCCTGCGCGAGAATAAGCCACCTTCAACCCCCTCATATTCCACCATGGACCAGCCGGGATATATATATCCATCAGCCGATCTTGAATTAGATGATACGGTCAGTTCCGGTGACAAAATTTAAGCACTACAACAAGGACGCACACCGGCACCCTGTAGAATCACATCATTACCGATTGTGAGAATAGCCGTCTAGCCTTCGCCAGCAATTTGCTGGGAGTTACGCAGCTTTCATCAGCAAGAGTGCCACAATTGCGACATAATTACACTAATTTTTGACAATAACCGAGATCTGCCGCCCGTAATCCGGGATCTCCTGATGGTGATTGCGCCGATAGCTGAAAAACACTGATTCGTTTTCATAAGTGCAGTGTTCGCTGCTATAGACATGCCTGGCACCGGCTTCCTGCAGGCAAAAACGGGCACAATCAACCATATTGAAGCGTTGTTTCTCACCAGCAGTAAGCGGGGTGAAAAAGCGGTCAAATGCCGGGTTCTCGGCAAGGAACTGGCCATAAAATTCAGGGCCGACTTCAAATTTATTCACCCCAAGGCAAGGCCCGATCACCGCAATGATCGAGGCACGCTCAGCCCCCATCTCGACCATGGCATCAACAGTATTATGCAAGACACCGCCTAAAGCACCCCGCCATCCGGCATGCGCCGCGCCGATAATTCCCGAAGCAGGGCTTAGAAACAGAACCGGCATGCAATCAGCTGTGAGGATGCCAATCGCCAGCCCTTTCTTGTCGGTTACAATGGCATCACCCTTGGGCGCTTCATCTGGCGCCCACGCCTCGTCAACCATAAGCACATCAGCGCTGTGATGCTGATAAGGCGTAATGAGGCTTGCCCCCTCCGCCTCAAGCGCCTCCAGAACAAGCGCGCGGTTGGCGGTCACATTCTCCTTGGTATCACCGGAGCCATAGCCACAGTTCAAACTGTCATACGGGGCAGGGGAGACACCATCCTGGCGGGTAAAAAAACCATGGGAAATTCCCTCAGCAAGCAACGCTTCGCTCTTAAGTGTTGTTGGTGGCATCAGGAGCCTCCATCTTCTGTTCAAAGGGCGGGGGCACGGCCACCGCCGGGCTGGTCACACATAATACCTTGAAAAGGGAACCCATCTGCTCAGGCGCAACCAGCCTGACAGCATCGACGAGAAGTTTTTCAGCCTGAACATCCTGCACTGATGAGGCAAGTTTTTGTGCCCTCGTGCCAATGCCAAGCTGGGACAGAAATGCCCCCTGATCACGCGGGCCAAAACTTTTCATGCCTCTGGCCACAGCAAGCGCGGAAAAGGCTGTAAAATCTACATGCGCTGTCAGATCCACATTGCCTGGCGATGTAAAGGGGGAGACCATCTTGTGTTTGTGAACCGCCTGCAGAGATTCACCAAGCGCCGGTCCCTCAAAACCATAATCTATAAACAGGCCAGCAAAGGGATGGGTATTGGAAAACCGGCTCATCTCATTCATAAGCCCTTCAAAGACAGGACAGAATTCAAATACAGATCCCGGTTCTGCCGCTTTGTAACGCTGCGGAATAATCACCCCGTCTCGTAATTTATTCCCTACAGCAAAACAAAAAGTCCCGTCCATATCAAGCGCTACAACACGCTCATGCCAACCATCATTTGTCTGCACAAATTGCCGGATCGGGAGGCAATCAAGAAATTCATTGGCGATCAGCAGGCTCGGCCCGCTTGGAACATCCTTGAGGTTTTCATACCAGCTAACCGGTCCGCCAAACCCCTGAAGGCTGGCTTTCTGTTGTGCCCTGAGCGTATCGGAGCGCTCCACCAGATGAACGCTGATGGTCTCAAAGGCTGGATGAAGCTGGCTAAGGGCCCGCAAAACATCACTCATCAATGTGCCGCGCCCAGGTCCAAGCTCAATGATCTGCAAAGGGACAGGCTGTCCCATTGCCTGCCATGAGGACACGGCCCAGACACCAAGAATCTCACCAAACATCTGGCTGATTTCCGGCGCTGTTATAAAGTCACCATCACTGCCGATCGGGTTACCTTTGCGGTAGTAACCATGCATCGGGTCATAAAGACAGGCCTCCATGAAGGCGCGAACAGAAATCGGGCCATTGCTGTGAATATAGGCTTTAAGCTGTTCCTGAAGTGTTGTGATCGTTTGATTAGTCGTCATGCAGTGGGTTATACCCCGTGAAGGTTAAGAGCGCCAGACCCCCGTTCGGGCGGTGTGAAAGCTGTCGGCTCATGCCGGGTTTTTGCCTGCCCGGTAAATGAGATACATACCAAGCAAAATCATTGGAATGGAATAAACCAGACCGGCGGTCAGGGGTGTGTGAACACTGATCGGATGCCCAAGGTCAGGCTGGCGGAAAAAATGTTCAACCAGACTGCGCGCGAGCCCATAACCGAGGAGGAACAGCCCAGTGACAAAACCCGGTTTTTGCAATTTAAACCTTGAATGTGTCGCAAAACGGATGATGACAAACAGCACCAATCCCTCAAGCGCCGCCTCATAAAGCTGGCTGGGGTGGCGCGGCTGCCCATCTGAGCCGGGGAAAATCATGGCCCAGGGCACATCTGTCACCCGTCCCCAGAGCTCGCCATTGACAAAATTGGCAAGCCGGCCGAAAAAAAGCCCAATCGGCACAGCTGCCGTGACAGTGTCGGTCAGGGACAGAAAAGAAATACCCCGCCGCCGGGCAAAGATAAACGCCACCAGAGTGACCGCCACGGCCGCACCGTGAAAGGCCATCCCCCCTTTCTGGAGGTTGAATATCTCAAGCGGGTTTTGAAAATAAAACCCGGGCTGATAAAACAAAACATACCCAAGCCGCCCGCCGAGCACCACGCCAAGCGTGGCCCACAGAAGAAAATCATCCACATCGGCTAAAGTCATGGGTGCTTTGCCATTCCAGAGCCTGTTGTTGGAGACAAGTGAGCGCACATATAGCCATCCAAGCAGCAGGCCCGCCGCATAGGAAAGCCCATACCAGCGAATGTCTATGGGTCCAATGGAAAGGGCAATATCCCCGATATCAGGAAAAGGCACCAAACTGCTCATATAACAATGTCCCCCAGTCATAAAAACGGCCACAAAACGGCTCATGGCAGGCGGCTGAACAGTGAAGCCCACTCAAAAATCTGTCAAGTGAAGATGTTGTCAAACTTCAACAGTTCTATGGCCTGAAAAGGCCATCAAAGCTTGATTGGTAAGGGCCGGAATGCAATAACCAGATATGCCTGAAGCGGGCATGTTGAAGAGGAGCGAATAGAAATGTCTCAAACAAAAAATCAGTTTTTTGATGAGTTTGCCAAGATGATGACCAATGCGGCAGGCGCAGCGCAGGGCGTTGGCCAGGAAATGGAGACATTATTCCGCTCTCAGGGGCAAAAGCTGCTGAATGAGATGGACCTTGTCAACCGCGAGGAATTTGAAGCGGTGAAGGAGATGGCCGCCAAAGCCCGCGAAGAAAATGAGCAGCTTGAAGAACGCATTAATGCGCTGGAAGCATTGCTGGCCAAGAAAAAGGGCGAATAAACAACCATCTACCGCCAGCTTCAAAGCAATACCGGAGCAAAGCGAATGCTTTGCGACATGGCGCAGCCCGGCACAAGTGCCGCCCCCGCG
>CAYGPF010000005.1:0-116373 GCA_964351785.1 uncultured Rhodomicrobium sp. | reverse complement strand
GCCGCCCCCGCGGAGGGAACAAGCTATAGCGCGTTCACACCGTGAGCGAGATAAAGCATTGCTAGCCAAGAAAAAGGGCAAATAGGTAATAATCACAACAACATAATCTCCCCAATGCAGAAATTGCCGGATTGTGCTAGGTTTTCTGTAAAAACACACCTGAACCAGCAACCGGCCATAGGGGAGTGCCAGATGAGTGATTTATACAGCGATGAGCATCGCCAGTTACAGGAAACTTTCGAGACAACAGCGCTCGCAGATCGTCTTGAAGAGCTGATCGTCAAAGACGTGTTTGAGGAAGGGGAGAAAGCCTTTCTCGAAGCGCAGAGCATGTTCTTCCTCTCAACCATTGATCATAAAGGCGCCCCGACGGTCTCTTATAAGGGCGGCGCCCCTGGCTTCGTGCAGGTGATTGATGAAAAAACCCTGGCATTTCCAAGTTATGACGGCAATGGCATGTTTTATTCCATGGGCAACATTGTTCAGGAACCACGCATTGGCATGCTGTTCGTGAATTTCGAAAGACCGCAGCGCATGCGCGTCCATGGGACAGCCAGTGTGAGCAAAGATGACCCGTTGCTTGAGCACTACATGGAAGCCGAGTTGATCATCAGGGTCAGCCTGACAAAGTTATGGATCAATTGCCCGCGTTACATCCCTAAAATGGAACTGAAAGAGCAGTCAAAGTCAGTGCCGGAGTTGGGAAAAAATACACCGTTGGCAGCCTGGAAACGGGTTGATCTTGTTCAGGATGTTCTCCCTCCAAAAGATGCGGGCCGCCCGGAAAAAGAAGGCGGTATCGTCACGATCGAGGAATGGATGGAAGACGTTGTGAAGGGCGACGGCGCTTAAAACCAAACACAAACTTTGGAAGCGCTAAGAAGGAGCAAAGCTAAATGCTTTGTGACATGGCGCAGCCCGGCACCAAGATCAGCCCCGAAAAGTTGTAGACTTTTCGGGAAAAGGTGCCCGCCCCAAACAAGCCGCCCCCGCGGAGGCGAACGAGCAAAACGAGTTCATGCCGTGAGCGCGGGAAAAAAAAGACGTTGTGAAGGGCGACGGCGCTTAAAACCCAGACCCGGATGCCCACCATGCATCCGGAGTTTCTTTATGGCCTTCAGATGCCCACCATGCATCCGGCTTATTTGGTCACCATGGCCTTGGCCGCCTGGATCATTTCCTCAGCGACTTTCGGGTCATCCCGGAAATTGGTTTCATGCGGTATTTTAGCGCCTTTTGAAAGGGCAGGGCGGGCTTCAAGCTCATCAAGCCAGCGCTGCAGATGCGGCATGTCATCAATGGTTACACCGGCCCAGCCAAATATCCGCACCCATGACCAGTGAGCGATATCAGCGATGGAAAAATCACCGGCGAGATATTGGTTATTCTCAAGACGGGTATCAAGCACTTTGTAAAGCCGCAAAACCTCGTTCTGATAGCGCTCAATTGCGGCGGGGATCTTTTCATCAAAATAGCGATAGAACACATGCGCCTGACCCTGCATGGGGCCAAGGCCGCCTATTTGAAACATAAGCCATTGCATAACCTCAGAGCGGCCCTTGACGTCCGAGGGCAGAAGCTTGCCGGTCTTCTCCGCCAGATAAACCAGTATGGCACCTGATTCAAAAACAGTGAAATCGTCGTTGTCCCGATCGATGATGACAGGGATGCGCCCGTTAGGGTTCATCGCCAGGTAGTCAGGCTCTTTTTGAACATTGGTGTTGATGTCTATCGGGTGGACATTATAGGGAAGGCCCATTTCCTCAAGCGCGGCGGAAATTTTCCAGCCATTGGGTGTTGCCCATGTGTAAAGTTCTATCATCGGGCCATCCTTTCAGAAGGGTCTTGGCAGTTAGATAATTGCATTTTGCAAGTAAGTGTAAGTCGTCAATGACAACTCGTCAATGCAAGAGGTGAACGATCACATTATTTTTAGAACTTAAAGAGAAAAATTGATACAAAGCCTGGAAATATTGTCCATCGGCACTTGCGCATAAAAAAGACATAACCAACCTCCCCCCTTGCAGGAAAAACGAAACGTGAATTCATGCAAGGGGGGAGGGAGATGCGTAAAAAACGAAACGTCCTAATCAGATTGATCGGGCTGATCATGGATGCCGACGACAAAACAATCAACGCCGCCATCAGGTTCGGTTGAGAGGCCACCACCAGCCTTGTCACAGTTGGCTTTAAGGTCTTTGATACAACCATGGTCACCGCCAGGGCATGTGTCTTTCACCACACGGCCATTACCTTTGAACTGATTGACGCTACCGTTGCGCGCCCTCTGGCGTTTCTTTTTATAATAACCTTTTGGTTTATATGTCTTTTGTCCAACCAAAATGACAGAAGCGCTCTCTTCTGCGCTAAGTTGGGCGGCAACCTTGTCAATCTCAGCGACAGGAAAGGCCTGGGCAGCACCAACGCCAACACCAAAAGCAAGAATGGATACAGTAAGGGTAAGTTTCTTCATAGTGAGGTTCTCCAAGTTATGTGTGTAACAAGGAGTTAGTCGTATCAGTTGGGGGACTGGTTCAAGGTGGAGACCTATTCGGTAATTTCAAAGGTGAAATTGTGCCAAAGCTATTGCGAGCCGAGCCGGACATATAAGAATTTCACACATTTCATACCTCTGTTCAGCTGATAGATTATCCGGGCACTTTCTGCTCATGCATTACATCCAATCCAAAAAAAGAGCGCCTACCTTCCGGTAAACGCTCCTTTATAACAGAGGACTTTCCTTACTTCTTAGCCAGATACTTTGTAGGCATCTGAAGGTCCAGACCGGATGCTTTGTGGGCATCTGAAGGTCCAAAAAAGTACTGTCCCAAGAAGTCTGGATGCAGTATTGGACTTAGCTTAAAGTACACCGAGGCCATTGCACGGTTGCTTGTGGGCAATCTGTAGAGCTAATGGACGCCGAGAGACTTTAAGCTAACTCACAGGCTGGCTACATCATGCCGCCCATACCGCCCATACCGCCCATGCCGCCCATGCCGCCCATATCAGGCATGCCGCCGCCAGCACCTTCTTCTTTCGGTGCATCAGCAACAGCGGCTTCAGTTGTGACCATCAGGCCAGCAATGGAAGCGGCGTCCTGAATGGCAGTACGTACAACTTTGGCAGGGTCAATAATACCCTTTTCAACAAGGTTGCCATACTCATCATTCTGAGCGTCATAGCCAAAGCTCTCGGTTTTTTTGTCAAGAACCTTGCCAACCACAATAGAGCCTTCCATGCCGGCATTTTCGGCAATCTGGCGAATAGGTGATTGAAGAGCACGGCGTACAATATTGATACCGGCTTCCTGATCATCATTATCACCTGTGACAGTGATTTTTGCTGAAGCACGAAGCAGAGCCACGCCGCCGCCTGGTACAATCCCGGCTTCAACAGCAGCGCGTGTTGCGTTAAGCGCGTCATCAACGCGGTCTTTACGCTCTTTCACTTCAACTTCAGTGACACCGCCAACAGCGATAACAGCAACACCGCCGGCCAGTTTGGCAAGACGTTCCTGCAGTTTTTCGCGGTCATAGTCAGATGATGTTTCATCAATCTGCGTGCGGATCTGGCCAACACGTGCTTCGATGTCCTTGCGGTTGCCCACGCCATCAACAATGGTTGTGTCATCTTTGGTAATGGTGACGCGCTTGGCGCTGCCGAGCATGTCAATGGTGACATTTTCCAGCTTGATGCCAAGGTCATCAGAAATCATCTGGCCGCCAGTTAGAACGGCAATATCCTGCAGCATCGCTTTGCGGCGATCGCCAAAGCCAGGAGCTTTAACAGCAGAAACTTTCAGACCACCGCGCAGCTTGTTAACAACAAGCGTTGCCAGGGCTTCACCGTCGATGTCTTCTGCAATGATAAGCAGCGGGCGGGAAGATTGAACCACAGATTCAAGAACCGGCAACATAGCTTGCAGTGATGACAGTTTTTTCTCGTGGATCAGGATCAGCGGATCTTCCTGTTCGCAGATCATCTTGTCAGCGTTGGTAATGAAGTAAGGTGAAAGGTAACCACGGTCAAACTGCATGCCTTCAACCACTGAAAGTTCACTTTCAAGTGACTTGGCTTCTTCAACAGTGATAACGCCTTCATTGCCAACTTTCTGCATGGCTTCAGCAATCATATCACCGATCGCAGCTTCACCATTGGCAGAGATAGTGCCAACCTGGGCAATCTCTTCAGAAGAACCAACCTTTTTGGCAGCGTTATCAAGATAGGAAACAACATCAAGAACAGCTTTGTCGATGCCGCGTTTCAGATCCATCGGGTTCATGCCAGCCGCAACAGACTTCAGGCCTTCGCGAACAATAGCCTGAGCAAGCACAGTGGCAGTTGTTGTGCCATCACCAGCAACGTCATTGGTTTTGCTGGCAACTTCACGCACCATCTGGGCGCCCATATTTTCAAACGGATCTTCAAGTTCAATTTCCTTGGCAACGGTCACGCCGTCTTTTGTTGTGCGCGGGGCACCAAAAGAGCGGTCAATCACCACATTACGGCCTTTAGGGCCAAGCGTGACTTTCACAGCGTTGGCAAGAGTGTCGACGCCGCGAAGCATTTTATTTCGCGCGTCAGTTCCAAAACGTACGTCTTTTGCAGACATGAAATCTCTCCTAAGTCATATAAAAAACAGGTAAACTAAAACGGCGCCATGAGCGCCTTAACGAAAAGCGGGCCGGGCCTTAACCAAGCACGCCCATGATGTCGCTTTCTTTCATGATCAACAGATCATCACCGTCGATTTTCACTTCGGTGCCTGACCATTTGCCGAAAATCACTGTGTCACCAGCTTTGACATCAAGTGGAGTGACCTCACCATTGTCAGCCCGGATGCCATTTCCAACGGCAACAACTTCGCCGGTTTGAGGTTTTTCTTGCGCGGTATCAGGAATGATAATGCCGCCAGCGGTTTTTTGGTCTTCTTCAAGACGCTTAACCACCACACGGTCGTGAAGCGGACGAAATTTCATTACTTAAATCTCCCTAATCGAACGTAAACATTGAGAACACCCGTCATCGGGGTGGTTTACATGATAATTGGTTTCAATATTGCGTGGATAGATTTATTAGCACTCGTTCTGTGTGAGTGCTAACAAGCTGTGGAGAGATTTAAGAGACAACACCGCCTCTGTCAAGGGATAGAGGGGGCAGACTGTCAGAAAAATCCACGAAATTAAGGGAAAACTGGTTAACCCGGAACCAGTATGAAGGCAATACCGGGACAGAGAGAGAAATGGCAACTGGCCGGGTTTGGAGCAACAAACCCGGCCAGCGCTTATGATGAGGCTTAGGCGGCCTCATCCGGGGGGGCAGTATATCCGGACCAGTCAACATTGCGGGTCATATACATCAACCCGGCCAGCATGAAGAAGCCGGACAGCGAGCCGATTAAAAGAGCATAATCTTCCACCCGCAGCAGGAGATAGAGCAGGGCATAAAAAGCAGCCAGCACGGCGCCGAGAAAGAGGCCCTTTTTAGGGTCTTTAAGCGCGCTTGAGGTATAGAGCCCGATCAGCAGAGATGTCGCAAGCGAGGCCGCACCATAAGCAAGCTCAAACCCGACATGCTCGGCAAGGGCCAGCAACACGAGATAGAAAATCAACAACGCAAAGCCAACAAACACATACTGGATCCAGTGCACCGGGCGCCCGACATAAACCTCCATAATGAACACAAGCAGAAACACGGTAGCGATGAAGGCAATGGCATATTTCAGTGCCCGTGCCACCAGGTCATAAAAACCAACCGGTTGATAAAAATTAACTCCGAAAAGATTTTGCGGCATCAACCTTGAGATATCTTTGCGGACATGAACCTGCCCCAACCCGCGTGCCAGTTGGGGAACATGCCATTTCGCGGTAAAGCCGGAGGTCTTGACATCCCGGTCGGTGGGCAGAAAATTACCCATGAAACTCGGGTGCGGCCAATCAGAACTCATCGTCACATGGGTCTCTCCGCCAGAGGGCTCAAACTGCAGATTGTCGGTGCCGTTCACAGGAAGATCAAACGCAAATTCAAACCCGCTTGATAATTGCGCTTGCGCCACCTTCACATGAATGCCCCGCACCCGCGTCGAATTAATGCCAGGCCCGGCTTTAAAGGCCAGGTTTTCATTGCCAATCGTGACTTCAGTCGTTTTCTTGATCGCCCTCACGTCGGATATCTGCATGGTGAGCACAGCTTCATCGAGGCGTGGCTCAAAATTTTCCTCAGAGAATTTGTTGATATCAGCCGCCTCAAACCGCCCTTTAAAGGCAAGTGCGGATTTATAAACCGGAACCTTGAAAATCCCCCTGTTCAACTCTTCCGCTTTCACATCTGCCTTGATATCGAGGGCTTGCGGCAGAAAAACCCCAAACCGGGTTTCTTTGTATTTCGTTTTGTTGCCCTGCCGGTCAACCCGCTCACTGATCCGGGTCAGCGGCACGACGAGATAGGGGCCGGCAAAGGTCTGCGCCCGCCCCCACATCCGCCCGACATCAGCAACTGCCTTGGCCGAATAGCGCTCCCGCTCATCCACAACAAGATAAACAAGCAACAAAGGGATCATCAGCGCGATGGTCAAAACCCCGAGAACAATAAATTTAAATGCCGGTGTCGACATAATTCTGGAAAAAGATCCGGAACTGGACATAAAACAACCCTCACCATAAAGAATTAAACACTGTTTTATTTAAGGGGACATTATGGCAAAATTAGGCAGAAGGAAAGCAGCCTTCATAGGGCAGAACAGAAACAGCAGTGCTTTCAATCAAAAGGGGGAGGGGGCACGAAAGCGGAAGCCGCAAAATGGGGAGTTACCCTATTGTTCATAAGGCTTTTGTTCATCATCCAGGCGGGGAACCCGCAGAACCCGTTGATCAGCCGGTAATTTCATTTGAACTTTCAGATACTCAAGGCGCTCTGCTACCGTTGGCGGTGCGTCGGATAATTTATAAAAAAACCGATCCAGCCAGCCCATCCCCTCTGTCACTTCCGGATAAAGCAGAACGGCTTTTTCATAGTCTGAGATTGCGGCCTGATATTGCCCCATCCGGTCATGAACAATGCCCCGCGTCGCGTAATAGCCACCAAATTTAGGATCAAGCTCAATTGCTTCATTCACAAATCTGAGTGCCTCAGCATACTCTTTCACCTGCACCATGGTATTGGCGAGGCCACCATAGGCAGGAGCAAGATCGGGGTTTTCCTGCAACGCTTCAAGATAGGAGCGTTTGGCTTTGTCGTAGCGCTGATCATTAAAATAGGTATTACCGGCCTGATACGCCAGCTCACCTGGCCTCTTATTGGCAAAATGGTCATAAACCATCAGGATAATTGTAAGAGCAGCAATGAAAAGCGCGGCGATCACAAACATCTTGTATGAGCGCTCATCCGTCGTTTTGCCTGAGGCTTTATTTGTGGCCATGATGAATGATTTAAAAATATCTCAGTTAAACTCAGACCCAAAGAGGTCATAGCGATAAGGCCAAATGACCAAATGAAAAGGGGCAGACCGGCGGGCCTGCCCCTCATGATAATTGCCAGTGCTCAAGGCTCTACCTTGCTGATGTCATCAACAAGCGCCTCAACTTTGTGATGCGGCACAGTGGAAAGCTCCATCCGGTAAGCCAGATACCACATCATGAACACACCCAATAGCCACCAGACAATCTGCCAGGCCCAGATAGAGGGGATCTGGAACAGCCATGTATCAGGGGTGCGTGGATCGCCAAATACAGTATTGCCAATAACAGCACCCGGCCCAATAGCAAAGAAGAACCAGACCAGTGTAATTACCCAGGCAAAGGGTACCATGGAGCGTTTCTCAGCCGGAAGGCCTGCATGTTCAGTCAGGAAGTTATGGTAGGTGAGCCGATGTTCAAAGCTCTTGCGGCATTGGGTCAGCGCAGAAAGTAGAACAGCAACGGTCAGGTTAGCCAAAATGCCCCAGAAAGCAGAGTGCATTGTCAATGGATTGCGGCCCCAGGGAATGTCCCAGCCAGTCACGTCGGCTATGGCCCCGTTGGTTTTGTCAGTCAACACAACAGCAACGATACCTGCAATAAGTCCCCAGGTAATGCCAGAGCGGGTAAACCATGGCACAAAGCAAATGGCTATCAGGGCAGGCCACATCTGGAAACCAAACGCCACAGCGAGGCCACCAAGCAACACGATCTGGTCTGTAGATACTGTTGCAACAACAAGCGCGGCAAGCACAATAATCCCAACAAACAGCCGGCCCCAGAACTTTTGCGTAGCGTCGGAAGCGTTCGGGATTATGAAATGTTTGATGAGATCACGGGTAATCATGCCAGAGGCTGTTGACATATAGGCCGCCCCGGTTGACTGCATCGCAGCCAGGGCACAAACTGCCAGCAGACCCACAAGCCAGGGGGCGGTATCTGCCATCAGGTTTATAAGAATAGGCACCAGATTAGTCTGCGCCCCATCCAGATTCATCAGGTCGTTGACATTTTGCGTATCAAGCGCAGATTTCACCTCAGGCACAACCTTTGCCGCCCCAGAGGCTTCAACCAAAGCCGCATCCAACCCGATCAAATGGGCGCCCAGCCCTTGAACAGCTGTGAAGAAAAAGAGAATGCCACCAAAAATCAGTGAGGAAGCCCAAACCTGCTGCGGGGCAAAAGGCGCCGGGCTTTCGTTTGAAAACGCCCACATGGTAAATGCAGGAGCAGCCTGAATACCCATCAGGGCAAACATATAGGTCAAAATCATAACGCCCGTCCAGGCGCCGCCTACAGCTTCTGATCCGTTGCTGACAAACTGAATAACACCGGGAATAGCCACATAATGGCTATAGCCCTCAGCGGTTAATTTCTTGTCATTGGCCACCAGATCCTTGAGGCCCTGAAGGAAAGTGTCAATGCCGCCAATGGCATTGAGGGTGATAACGCCAATTATGATAATACCCGCAGCCAGCATGATGCATTGCATGGTATCAACATAAGCAACCGCTCTGAGACCACCGGTCGCCACATAGATAAACACAACAAGTGAAAGCCCCCACATCCCAACCTCAACACTGAGCAGCCCATCCGTGAGGATGTTGAAAAGAAAGCCTGAGGCTTGCAGTTGCAAGCCAAGATAAGGAATGGAAAAACAGAGCGCCACCAGCACAACCAGCCACCGAATGGCATCGCCCTGGAAATAGGAAGAGAACATCTCACCTGGCGTCAGAAACCCATAATGCTTGCCAAGCATCCACTGGCGCTTCAGAAACAACACCCCGGTAAAAGGAATGGTGATGGCGTAAAAGGATGCATAGGCATATTGCAGCCCATCTGTGTAGATCAGTGCCGGGTGGCCAACGAAGGTCCAGCCGGAAAAGCTGGTCGCCGTTGCAGCAAGCACAAACACCCAGACACCAATACCCCGGCCAGCAATGAAGTAGTCACTGGCCGTTTCTGATTGCCGGGCACCTTTGATGCCCCAGAAAATACAATATGACCAGTAAAGCAGGACAAACCCACCCAGCCACAGTATTTTAGGTTCTAGTGATGATAATTCCATTTCCGTCTCCCCCGAGAAAATTCACTAAAGCTTGTGCGTTAAGGGCACCTTTGTTAACAGGCGACATTGTTTTCATGTCTTTGCAATTCAGATCGTTGCTATTCAGATCCTTGATTTTTATCGCCCAAACAAACCGCCCCGGCCGATAAAAAACCAGGGCAGTGAAAAGAGTTAATCAGACCGCATTATACGCTTCATTTTAAAGAATGATCAATGCTTAGAAAACAGGGTTAATTCTGGCCCGCTGAAAATGGCACAAACGATCCATATAATTCTGGCGATCAATATAACAGGCGCCCAGTCTAACAACAGATTGAACCCTATAAAATTGTGCAATTGATCAAGCAAAGTGGGAAAAACCACATTTTAAAACCACTTTTATTGACAATTACAATACATACGGTGCCCTTCTTTGATCCCGGATAGCGTGCCAAAAAGCTGAATTGATAGCTTTTTCAGCAGGTCATAGCGTAGTTTGACATAATAACTCGCCTCAATAAGCGAGAACAGGCGTTTCACTTCAAGCCGTGTGTTTGCATCCAGTTCAATTCTGGTGGGTTGTGATTTGTAGGCTTTAACAGCCTGATTTAACGCTTTTAAAGTGTCCTCGGCGGCGGCAATATTCGAGGCAGCCTCATCCCCCCAAAGCACTTGGGCCAGTGCCGCTGTGCCATCTTTCAGGGATTTTTCATCAAACCGTGCAATGGAAACATTGGAAACCGCTGGGGGGTGCACCAACTGGCCATGCCCGCGGTCGTCACCACCAAGATCCACAGCAGCCATTTCTGTTTCCAGATACCGCATTTCAAGGGCGATACGCGCA
Organism: uncultured Rhodomicrobium sp.; assembly: GCA_964351785.1. Taxonomy (GTDB): domain Bacteria; phylum Pseudomonadota; class Alphaproteobacteria; order Rhizobiales; family HXMU1428-3; genus HXMU1428-3. The sequence goes on along the minus strand of CAYGPF010000005.1, from coordinate 106,028 downwards.
AGCTCGGCCGCTCTTGTCAACAATCCCTCAACATAGCGCCGCCGTGCCTCAAGCTGAAACTGCATACGGCTCATCAGAGCATTCTGTTGTTCAATCATTTTTTTGACCCGGCCAAGATGTTTTTCAAAATGACCAACCATCCGCGGGGCCCCGGTACAGATCGCCGGATGTGGCGGTTGCCGTGTATAGAGCCTTAAATCCTGAGCCACCCGCGTCAGAACCCAGCCATTGCCGGATTTGCGCTTCATATCGGAGGAGACCCCGCGCGCCCGTACAAGCTGGTTTGCCGTTTGGAAAAGCGTTGCTTCATCTTTCGATAGAAAGGCACCGGAAACCGTTTGCCGTTTGCCCCACTTTCGGCATTTTCGCCGCCCGGAATGATAAACTCTCCATTTGAGGCAACTCCGTTTTCCCCGCTGCGTACCGGGGCTGAACACCCAGCGACCAGGCAGTTGTTTGTCAGCCTTGAATAAAGTTTTTAGGGTTGTGTTGAGATGCGTAACATTCTTTTCGTAAAGCAGTTTAACAACTCGGTAAAATTTCTCGGCACAGGGTTTATCCTGAAAATCAGGCTCAGAACCACTTAAAGCAAACGGCAACGCCGTGTCGAGGGCAGGCTCCGAGCGCTCGCTCTGTTGTTGCAGGGCAAAACGATCCGCGCCGGATTCCAGCCCCTTGAGCGCCAGCGCCACGTAAGAAACATGCGGCCGCGTCATCAACACCCCAAATCGCTCCCCCTGCTGCCAAAGGATCATCGTCCTGCCATGGGCCTGGCTCAGCTCAATGCCTTCCATCAAAATCACAGGATCAGCCACAAGCCCTTGGGCAGCGGTGTAAACTTTCAGCCGTTGCCCCATCAGAGCGCCATTTTGCAACGCCTTATGCAGAGCGCCGCCACCCGCAAGCCCCTTTTTGAGACCAAAATCATGGGCACTGCTCCGCCTGGCAAAGCCAAAACCGGTCTGACCACCAAACAAAGCCCCCTCATACCCCTGAACGCCAGCCAGACCCAGCCCGTTAGACATGGCCTTCATTGAAAGAACAAGCGGTTGAGCCGCCGTCACTTCAATTCCATCCTGTAATTCATGGAGATAAAAAGCGCCGCGGTGACCGCTTTCAGCCGCCAGCTCGCTGGCAAGCCTGCGCCGAAACAGAAGCTGCCCATCAAGGAGAGCTGTATCAAGACCGTGACCGCCCAATTGCCCCCGGCGACCAAGGTGGGCCGCAGTTTGCTGCATCCTGGAGCGCTGCTGAAAGCGCTGGGCGGCCCCACCGCCAGCAAGGGCGGCAAAGGGTAGAAGCACCCCTTGCTGGCCCAATTGCAAGCCGCCCTCACTGGCTTGACTTTTGCGGGCGGCAAGCCGGGCCTTGATTTTCTCCTGTGCCGCATCTTTCTGAGGGGTTGGCGTTTCAACAAGTGGAGGGGTTTCCGTAGCAGGTTTATCCAGACGGGCCAGGTCCGGCGAACCCTGGCGGCGCTTGCGTTTCAGTTCAATAACGGTCTGATCTTTGAGTTTTGTTTTAAGAGGGGGGGCTGGTCTTCTCTCAGCGGGAATTCTGGCGAGCCGCGCTGCTTCCACATGCTGGTGCAGTGAGCGTACAAATTCACTCTGCATGAATGAAAGCCCACCGATCAAAAAAATCACACCAACAAACAACGGCCCCCAATAGAGAGACTGTTCAAAAAGCTTATCTGGCAACAACATACGCAAAACCCAAAAACTAAATGCCATACACCCAAATCAGGGTGAAATCAGTATAAGCATAAAAGAACAAGTCAGGAAAAGGGGAAAAGGATGCGATTAGAGTAAAAGTGAATAAAAAAGCTGCCAGCATTTTTAAAGACGCTGGCAGCTTTCCCCGCTTTTATAGGGGCTGCAATTGCAGCCCTTAACTCGAAGCCAGTTAGACCGGCTCCGAACCCATTCAAATGCTTAGTGCATTGAATGGCCCCCTTTGGCCCAAAAGAATTAAATTTTTTGACATGAAATAAAGCCAGAAGAAATACGCGATCAAGCTCTTGTCTGGAAGATACATAACCAAAAATTCACCGGGCATGAAAGAGGAAATCTTTCCTCATATTCACTTTTCTGAAAACAGACAATCTGACCGGGAATCACATTGACAAAAAACCGAACGCCCAAAAAAAATTAAGCATCGTTTAGGAAAAAAATATTGAAATTGGCTCTTGCCAGCCTTGCTGTAATTTTATTCATAAATTTAAGTCGATTAAAATGAAAACAAGGATGGTGATGAGGTAATTCACTCCGCACAGAAAAAAGTTTCCACAAATTTTTGAGCTGTGGATAGCACAGCAGGGAGCGGCCCGGAACGTAACAAATTTGTGACAAAATTGTTACAGGCAAACCCCTAAGCCGGGGGATAGACACAACATGTTGAGGATGAGTACTGCAACTATAGGCGAATAGCCGTGAGGCACACTCAGAAAACACAATTTAGAGATCAATAAAGCAACATTTATGAGGCCAGAAAGCTGGGTGTAGTACAGTTTCAAAAGTGTGCAAGACCCGGCTCTAAGCCAGGTTCAGGAGAGGGCAGGGCCGTGGCTCATAAGCCAGGGCCCTTGGGGAAAATCTGGACAACTTTGCTAACCTTAGGGCTGGTTTTTCTTGTTGTCATCCGGCCAGATCAGGTTGCCATCCAGCCAGTCTTTGAAAAGTGCCTCAAGCGCCTTGCCTTTCTCTGAATTCCACCAGAACTCGTTATATTTTAGCGCCGTTTTGAAATGGGCCCGGGAAGTCGGGATATAAGGGCCCATATGCATTTTACCAATTTCATGTTCTTTAATGTATTTCAGGGAAGACGCACGCATCGGTCCATAAGGCATCCAGCCGGATTGGGCAGCCAGCCGCTCTGGTGCCGTGGCAAATTTGACAAAATCTTTGGCGGCTCGCTGATGCTTGGCATTCAGCGGTATGGCCCAGTAATCATAATCATATATCTGGCCCTGCCATACAAGCTGCACATCAAGCCCATCGCCAATCATCGCATTAAACAAACGCCCGTTTGAGGCAACGCCCATAACCACATCATCCTGTTTCAAATGTTCTATGGCCTCAGCGCCTTTTTCCCACCAGACAATATTGTCCTTGATTTTATCAAGCTGGGCAAAAGCCTTTTTCTGCCCCTGAACGCTGCTTAAACCATCGTAAACATCATTTTTGTTAACCCCGGCACCAAGCAACGCCATCTCCATGGTATGCCGTGCGGATTTTTTTAAACTGCGTTTGCCGGCAAACTGTTTGGGATTAAAAAAATCAGACCAGCCACGCGGCTTCTTCTTGGGAAACTTGCCGGGTTTCACGACCAAAAGAGCTGACCAGGCAACAGTCGGTACAGCGCAATCCATTAAGCTGTTGGCCATAAAGTCACGATCTATCTTGATCCCATTGGGGGCAGGTTCAATATCGTCTTCATTGAAGGCGGTTAACAAACCGGAATTGCAGGCGGTTTCAGCCTCAAACGAACTGAGATTGATAACATCCGCATCTGATTGGGAATTATCTTTCCATTTCTTGAGGAGGGTTAGAACCTCTGTCTCTGCCTTGGCAGTGATTTTCGTGCCGGTTTTTTCCTGGAAAGGTTTAAAGAAGGCTTCGGTCTGGGAAATTTTATAGGCACCTGACCCGGTGTATATCTTCAGTAATTCCCCCTCAGCCAGGGTGTGTGCTGAAAATCCAGCGACAAGACCACCAATAAGTGTGATGCAACCGCCAAAACGCAGTAGTGAACCTGATCCGGACATTGTGGTGACCTCCCATAACAAAATTTGCGAATATATATCCTGCTTTCTAATCCTGAACAATGGTATCATCATGTTTTTTCAGAATTTGCAGGTGATAAGGCACAGGGCAGACTTTATTCATCAAAGAAAGATGCAGCGCCCGTGTGCTCTCCAGCCGTGGGTGTTTGCGATCACCGGCAATATGAGTGCAGGAGAGCAGTATAGCGCTGGTGACAGCACCATTGTTATCGTTAGGGTTCTGAGTGGAATTTTTCTGTTTATCATCTAACCCTCGTTGCCAGGCGGCAAGATACCAGTCAACTTGCCCATTCAGTAGATTAAAAATGCCTTTACCTGTATAGTCATGCCCCTCCGACTTGATTGATAGAAAATCGGTCACCAGCCTGCCTTTGGCGATGTGTCCGAGGCCTTCCAACCGCTCAAAAGGGGTGTGCCCTGCAGTAAAGCCCTCAAAACTCGGCGTCCCGCGCCCCTCTTCAACCAATAGGAGATTCAGATCAACAGCAGCGTCTCCACCCTTTGGCACCTGAAAAACAAGGGCACCAAACATATTCTGAAAAATCTCATGCACCTTGTCACCAAAACTGGTGAGGTGCAGTTTCAGCACTGCGGTACCTTTCAGGAAGGGGCTGAATTGAAATGCCTGTTTTAAACGAGCAAGATCAATAGTGCTGAACTGAGTATTGATGTGCCAGCGCGGTTTGGGTGAAGTGGTATCAATTTTAATATGTCCGCGCGCCTGACCATCAAACAGCGTGATTTCCGCCACATCAAAAATAACTTCACCGCCCTTTTGATAAAGACTGAACCCGGTCTCCTCCAATTGAAGCGGGCCCAGCAAAAGTTCTTGCGCTGAAATTCTTAGATCAGCATCAATCGTCCGGATAAATTGAATAACCTGCTTGATAACACCTTCAAACTTAAAGCCAGGTGTTACAACCGGTGTTGTATCAGCGGGCGTTTCGCCCGTTGCACCAGCCGTGATAAGACCATTAAGGGCCAGCTTCTCAAAAGCAAGGGAGCCCGAAACGGTGTGATTATGTTCTGAAAGTTTCAGACTGAGGGTGCCATTCGCTTTGTTGGGTCCAAATTGAAACTGTCCCTGCTCAAGCCGCCCCGTTTTTTCAGACCATGTGAGCAGGCCATACCCGGAAATTAAAACAGGTTGTTTTTTCAGACCGGCTCTGTTGCTTTCGCGTTCTGGTTTTTCCTTAACTTCGCCCGTCTCATCATCTCTGGATACAAAATGACGAAGAGCAGCCCAGTCAAAAAGCTGGAAATTTGTCTCGCCCTTTAAATAAAGCCCCTTCTGGCCGCCGACCTGCCCCTCAAAGGCCCAGGCAAACAGCGGATGTGCGAGTTTGAATTCCAATTGACTAAGCCCGCCCGGCCTTTTTGCATAAGGGGCGTAAACGGCCTCCATCTGAAATAAAGCTTCATTGTGAAAGGCTTCTATGGTCCCGCCCCCTTCAATCTCACCATCTTCAAGATCAAACTCAAAAACGGCTTCTTTAATCTGCATGGCGAGAGGGGCGCCAACCGTCCCCTTTATCCGAAGTTGGCAGTTTTTCATCGTCAGTTTGGAAAACCAGCTATCTTTCAACAGAGCTTCAATCACCAGAGCAGGGGGCGGTAGCTGTTTGTCCGCACTGATGTCGAGCGTTAAAACCGCATCTTGCAGCAAAAGGTGTTTTAGTCTCTGCTCTTTGGCCAGCTCAGGCCAGCCCTTCGGCAATGGTCCCGCCGGCGGTATGGCCTGATGATCCGGTGCCCGCACAGGATCAAGAACAAGCACACCCTTATCAAGGGTTAAAAACGGTGTCGTACCAATCAGGTAAGGTTGATCCAACTTGAAAGGCCGGTTGGCAAGCGCGTTATCCTCAGCGGCAAACACTGGCGACCAGGGTGCCAGTAATGCGATCGCAAAAAGCAGAAACAAAGCATAGCAAAGCCGGACTTCCCTGCTGGAGCAAAAAAATAATAATGGTCGAAGTAACATTGTCTGTATTTTTCAGCCAAACAAAGGCGCAGTTAATCTATTCAGTTATAAGTGAGGCCGTTAAATGTAACGATCTGGCCATTTGCAATCAGGGGGCATCCCCACAGGCAATTTAGGCATTAAAACCATTTCCCACAACATGCTGTGGCTTGATTTTACCAGATTTAAAGTATGGTCCAAAATCGGCAAACAACAAACATTAAAAGAAAAAATGACAAAGTAAGGAAGCCTCGTTCAACGATATTAAGCTATTCATTATCATGACCGGCACGTCCGGATGTCAGGGTGCGGTTAAGCAGCAACAAAGGCACCAGACCAAAGGCAACAATGGTCAGGCCGGCAAGGCCAGCCTCTTCAAATTCCTCCCGGGCCGCAAATTCAAAAACCAGCGTTGCAAGGCTGTCAAAGTTAAAGGGGCGCAGTAACAGTGTCGCCGGTAGCTCTTTCATCGTATCCACAAAAACCAGCAGGGCAGCTGCTGCTAGAGCCGGTCGCATGTTTGGCAAAAGCACATGAAAAAACGTGCCAAAACTGTTTTGACCCAGGGTACGGGCCGCCCCATCCATATTCGGTGAGATCTTTTGAAAACCGGCTTCAATGGTGCCAAGAGAAATGGCCAGAAAACGAACCAGATACGCAAACAACAGGGCAATGATACTACCTGAAAGCAAAAGCCCTGTTGAGATACCAAAATTATCTCTCATGAACCCGTCAACAAAATTATCAAATGCCGCAAACGGGATCAGTATACCAATAGCCAGAATGGCCCCCGGTATTGCATAGCCCGTACCGGCAAGTGTGGCGGCCGGTTTTAGAAACTTATGCGGCATGACCCGCCTGCCATAAGCCAACAACAGGGCAATCATCACAGCGATCACCGCTGTTAATGAGCTTAGCGTCAGCGAAAAACCTGCCGCCCTCCAGAATGTCGGAGACCATAGAAAGTCAAAAAAGCGATAGGACGCTTGAAGCAGCACAATCAAAGGCACAACAAACCCGAGCAAAAAAGGCAAGGCGCAAACAACCATCGCCATGATGGCATTTCCCCCTTCGAGCTGGCTGACAGGCAAGCCGCGAGTATAGCCTGTGGTTGAAAAATATTTCTGCTCTGATCTGGCCCGGCGCTCAACATATAGCAGCACCAGAATAATCAATAACATCAAAGAAGCAATCTGCGCTGCACCGCCAAGATTGGAGCGCTCCTGCCAGGTGCTGTAAACACTGGCCGTCAGGGTTTCAACTCCGAAATAAGCAACAGCACCATAATCATTGAGGCATTCCATCAGTGCCAGAACAAGCCCGGCAATCAGAGCCGGCCGGGCAAGTGGCAGACCAACGCTTAAAAAGGCACCAAAGGGTGAGCGTCCCAGTGTGCGCGCCACTTCAAGAACACAAACAGATTGCTGCAGAAAACTGGCCCGCGCAGCCAGATAAACATAAGGATAAAGCACAAGCGCCATCACAATGATCGCGCCGGGCAGGGTAGCGATATTGGGAAACCAGTAGTCTCTGGCGTCATGCCAGCCAAAAAGATACCGCAGCGAACTTTGCACCGGGCCGGAATATTCAAGAAAATCCACGGCGCAATAAGCTATCATGTAAGTTGGCATGGCCAGCGGTAGTAAAAGCGCCCAGTCAAAAATTTTCCGCCCCGGAAAATTATACATCGTCACAAGCCATGCCGTCCCTGTTCCTATCACCAGGCTCAATAGCCCGACCCCCCCCATCAGCAGCAAGGTATCTTTAATTGAGCGGGGTAGGATCGTGGAAATCAGATGCGGCCAGATGTTTTCACTCGGTGACAGCCCGATAATCAGGATGGAGGCAAGCGGCAATAACACCAGCGCCACCACAGGCAAAACCAGCATCATCCACTTCCAGCTGGAAGGTCGCTTGGCAGGCAACAGGGGCACACCCGCAGCGGGACCAATATCTGAAGCGTTATGGTGTGATAAATTCAATGGGCTGGCTCGTTTAACATGCTCTTGAAGAAAGGGGCGCCGAAAATGTCTTACCACCTTATACCCCCCCGATCACGAAGATGCATTCACAATCTGATCCAGCCTTAACAGCCGCAGAAATGATAAAAGAGCATGATTAAGAAGGAATGATCAGCGTGATCCTGGTCCCCTCATTCGGGCGGCTGGCGATAGAAAATCCGATGTTGGATGCTTTCGCCAGCGCCTTGACAATCGGCAGGCCAAGGCCGGTACCATACTGGCGGGCCCCCCGGTCCGTTTGCTGGAAGGGGTAAAGCGCCTGTTCAAGTTCCCGCTCACTCATACCCTCACCACTATCTTCTACGCTTAGCTCGACACCACCATGATCAAGCACCCCTGTTGAAACCGTAACAGCCCCCATTGCCGGGCTGAATTTAATCCCGTTGCTGATAAGATTGATCAGAATTTGCACCAGCACGCGCTGATCCGCCGTGACATCGGGTAAGTTCTCCTCCAGCAGAGAACGAAGCCGGACATCCTGTTCCAAAGCTAGCCCGCGCATCAGATGCACCTGCTCGCGCACGATAGCATTGAGATCAAGTTTGCGTGGGTCAATCGACCAGTTCCCCGACTTTAACTTGCTGAGATCCAGCATATCATTGATCAGTTGCAGGGCATGTTCAGCACTTTTGTGGATATCTTGCGCATATTCACCATATTTTGGGTGTCCAAGCGGGCCAAATTCCTCTCTTGTGATCATCTCTGAAAACCCGAGAATGATATTCAGCGGTGTGCGAACCTCATGATTGATAACGCTCATCATCGGAATGTCGTTGAGGGCAGCCAACAGCGGATTATGATCGTAACCAGAGTCACTTTGTCGACCGCACGCAACGCCCCCTTCAGCTTCACCAAGCGTTATAAGCAAAAACTGTCGTTTAAATCTGGTGAGGGTAACAGGCATGATATAAACCGGGCGCTCAATGGTTCTCCCCGAGCAAAGCCGGACTTGATGAAACATCAAAGGCTCAGAAGCCCCCCCGTGTGCGAAAGACAACAATTGCGCCCGGCTGTGCGGCAGTATCCAGTCTGTCCCGTCATTGCCAAGGCTGGCAAAGTCACCATAACCGAATTCAGAGACAAAAATATCATTCGCATGCAGGATGCGCGGCACATGGACAAGGGCCAGAGGCTGCGAGGAAGTCCGCAAAACAGCCTCAATTTCTGCGCCATCCCGCGCCCCTTTAAGGGCTTCCCATTCAATTGAGAGATCATCAAAGGCACGCTCCGCAGCTTCTATGTCCGGCAGCGGTCTGACATCTTCTTCCGGGGCGGCATTGTCCCCAGGCACAGGGTTATCACTCAGTTGCGGGTGTTTCTCTTCCCCCGCTTGCGCCGCCTCTATCAGGCGGGCCAGCTCATCAAGCTGATTGAAAGGAACTTCCCCACCAAAAGCGCTCGCCTCTTCAGGCTGATGGTGATCAAGCGGAGGAAAGGCAGCACCATTCCTGGCGGGTTCTTCCACAGCTTCAACTCGTGGCGGCTCTTCTCTCTCAATTATTTTTGGGTCATCCCTATCCTGGCTGGGGGGAGAGTGATTGGTTCGAGCGCGCTGGAGAGCACCACTACCGGTGATCTCGACAATCATTACCGGCCGCTCCTTGATCTGATCAAACCGGCAAAAAGCAGGCAGCTCCGTTTCTTCCAACCGTTCTGGAAAGGTAAGGCGCACCTCTGAATTCGCATCATCAACAGGCGCTTCTGCCAAATGTGAAACAGTATCAAACGCCGGATGATCATGGGGTATGAGTTTTGCCTGCAACGCCATCAGCCCATCAGCGCCCCAGAACTCAATGCCCGCACCATTCGCCCAGACAAAACGCCCTGTCACCCGATCCCAGATCCAGATCGGGCGCTCATGACGTTTGCTAAAGACGCGCGAAGCCGGCAAACGATATGTTTCAAGGTCACTCATATATGCTTTGTTATTATGCCCTAAATCACTTTCACCGATTGCAGATAGAGGGGATCAGGAGACCCACCCCAAATCAGACATCATCAGTCAAAAGCCAATTAGATTTGTCAGACCCCGGCCCCTTCAGGAAAAGATCAAACAGATCCTGAAAGAGGGCCAGCTTAGGCCACATTATAGCCTTTGTGACAAAAGAGCTGCAAAAAACACAATGATGAGGCTGAAAAGCCCCCTATATATCCCCAAAAACACACCAAACAGTCATATATTTCGGCCGCGTGGCCCAAAAATGGCGAAAATTGCAGCAAAATTCTCCAATTTAGCGCTGCATCCCGTTCTGCTACTGAACCATAAAATGAACTAGGAAACTGACAGCAGAGGGCCGCGCGGTAAATGGTCAGACCTGCAGTTCAGCCATAGCCGCATCAACGCCGCCCTTTTGAAATGCCACGCCATGCCCGGCAAGGCCCATTTCAACACCAGCTAAAGCGCCCATCAGGGTCAGGGGGTTCTGATAGCCCAAGTGACCAATCCGGAAAACTTTGCCCTGCAATTTACCAAGGCCAGCAGCAAGGGATAAATTGAACCGGTCAAGTGTGTAGGCCCTCAGCTCATCGGCATTGACACCATCAGGCACTCTGACTGCGGTGACTGCATTGGAATATTGCTCAGGGTTCTGACACTGAATTTCAAGCCCCCACGCATTGACAGCCGCCCGGCAGGCTCTGGCCAGTCGCGCGTGCCGCTTGATCACACTATCAAGCCCTTCATCAAGCAGCATACCCGTCACTTCATGCAGCCCGTAAATCAGGCTTACCGGCGGCGTATAGGGAAACAGCCCGGTCTTCGAGGCAGCAATCAATGGCTCAAGTATGAAATAACCGGAAGAAAGGTCGGAGCTCTTGGTTGCCTCGAGTGCTTTTTCACTTACAACAACAAAAGCCAGACCGGGGGGTAGCATCAAACCTTTCTGGCTGCCGCATATGGTAACATCAACCCCCCATGCATCATGCTCATAGTCGCTTGCAGCAAGAGATGAAATGGTATCGACAAACAACAGCGCATCATGATCAGCGTCATCTATCGCACGGCGCACGGCTTTGATGTCCGAGGTCACACCGGTTGAGGTTTCGTTATGAGTGGCAAAAACGGCTTTGATGTCTCCGCCTTTATCGCCCGAGAGAATTTCCCCTACTTTTTGCGGATCAATCCCCGAGCGCCAGTCCCCTTCAATTTCAATAACCTCAAGCCCAAGCTCACGCGAAACTTTTCCCCAAAGTTCAGAAAACATCCCCACTTCGGGGATCAGCACCTTGTCTCCCTTTGAAAGGCAGTTGGAGATCGCCGCATGCCACGCCCCTGTCCCGGAGGCCGGAATGACAACAACTTCCTGGCTTGTTTTAAAAATCGGTTTTAAATTTTGCGCAGCTTCAGCAGCAAGAGCGGCAAATTTTGGCCCGCGATGATCAAGCAGCGGTTGCCCCATCGCAGCAACGACACGCTCTGGCACAACAGTTGGTCCTGGCACTTGCAGAAAATAATACCCGATTTGATCACTAGTCATCATCTCTCCATTAAGGTTCTATGTCATTCCGATTTATTAAAATGAACATTTTCATGGGAATGTCGTATTTACAAATTCATATTTCATCGAAGAAATAAAGTCTAATTTATTGACATGTTCCATTGTCAGCATGAATGATCAATCGGAGAAGGCAGGCTATGCCCAACCAGAAATCAGGAAGAGAAGTGCAACTTCATATTAAAGGCATAGGGTCGCCAAGAGGGGTAGTATGCGCATTCCATTCGTTCCAAATACGGTCAAACTTTTAGTCATCGGCCTTGTCGGCATGTTACTTGTCATGCTTTACACAGGCCATGCACGCACCAGCCTGATGCCATTTCCAGCGCTGAATGTGGAAAAAAGCTGGTTCATGGTCGGCTGGCGGGTGCAAGGGTTAAGATATGACCGCGCGGCTTGCAAAAAGGCGCTTTCCCATCCGACCGTTAAAGGCCAACTCGTGACTGACAGTAAAATCAGGAACGGTTGTGGCTGGGAAAATGCTGCAAAACTGAGAACGATCGCCGGTGCCCGGTTTGGCGGTGCCCGCGTAAGCTGCCCGGTCGCTGGCGGTCTGGCCCTCTGGATGAACAAGGTTGTGCAACCGGCAGCGAGCAAACATCTGGGGGCAAAGGTCGTCCGGATTATTCATTTCGGGACATATTCCTGCCGCAACATAAAGGGAAGCCTGTTTTCAAAATATCTGAACATGCGCTCAGAACACGCCACAGCCAATGCCATAGACATTGGTGGCTTTGCTCTCAGCAACGGGCAGACGGTCTCCATATTAAAACACTGGCGCTCAAAATCAGCTAAATCCAAATTTTTAAAGGAAATCCATTATGGCGCCTGCAGTTATTTTCGCGTGGTTCTCGGGCCGGAGGCCAATCGCCTGCACGCAGACCACTTCCATTTTGACAGGGGGATGTTAATCCGCTGCAAATAACCCGATAAAGTTATGCCCGGCTTAGGTAAGAGATTAGGCGCTTTCCCGCATGGCTTCAGCAGTTGCCAGATCAACACTGACCAACTGGCTGACCCCGCGCTCGGACATGGTAACACCAAACAACCTGTCCATACGCTCCATCGTCATCGGATGGTGAGTGATGACAAGAAAACGTGTCTGTGTCTGAGCCGCCATCTCCTCCAGCATCCCGCAAAACCGCTCCACATTAGAATCATCCAAAGGCGCATCCACCTCATCCAGGACGCAAATTGGTGAGGGGTTTGTTAAAAAGACGGCAAAAATCAAGGACATGGCCGTTAGGGCTTTTTCACCACCGGAGAGCAGTGTGAGAACCTGGGGTTTCTTGCCCGGCGGGCGGGCGACAATTTCAAGACCGGCCTCAAGCGGGTCGTCAGAATCAATCAGTTTTAAAGCGGCTTCTCCGCCGGCAAAAAGTGTTTGAAACAACTTTTGAAAATGCCCGTTCACTTCATCAAAAGCTTTAAGCAGTCGCTGGCGGCCCTCTTCATTCAGTTGGCTCACCGCCTGTCGCAGTTGGGACACCGCCTGCATCAGATCATCCCGCTCACCGACCAAGCCGCCAAACTGGTCTTCAAGCGCCTTGATTTCATCTTCTGCCCGGAGATTCACAGCGCCAAGGCGCTCCCGCGAAGCTTTCAGCCGGATGATGTCCGCCTCAACATCAGGCAACGGTGGCAGATCCTCATCCCCGCCAATGCCCGCAACGACTAGGGCATCCTGCGGGGTGATATTCAGATTGGAACGCGCGCTCTCAACGATTGAGATAAGCCCGGCCCGCGCGCCCTCAAGCCGGGTTTCAATGCGCGCTTTGCTCTCCCGTGCTTCCATCACCTTGCCTTGTAATTGGCGCAGCGCCTGTTCATGGCTTTTCGCAGCCGTCTCAGCAATGGCAAGTTCATCAGAGGCCTCAGCCCGCAGCTTTTCTGCGCCCCCTAACTGATCCATAAGTTGATTGCGTTTCAAAGTCAGTTTTTCAGGCGCTTTGTCCAGTTCCTTGAGTTCGGCACTGGTTTTTTCAAGGCGGGATTTAAGCTCCCCAATATGCCGATCAGCCTCAGCAGAGCGGCGCGCCCACCGCTCTTTTTCAAGCCCAAGCTCCTCCACCCGCTGGCGCGAAAGCTTTTCTTCATTCAAAAGGCTCGCATATTTAAGAGTGAGCGCCGCAGCTTCACTGCGCAGTTGGCTAAGGGCCCCGGCGGCTTCATCACGGTTCTGAATAAGCTGAGCTTTCGCCTCGATCTCAGAAAGCTCCTCTTCAACCTCGGAAAGGCGGGCTTGGGTCAGATCAATATCGCGGCCGCTGTGCTCAAGCGCTTCCTTTAAACCGGCTTGCTTTTCAATGTACTGGCGTTGGGCTTCAGCTAGGGAGCGTTGGATCTGGTAAGCCTCTTTCAGTGCCTGTTGCGTGCTGGCAAGGTTGGCTCGCCGCGTCTGCAGCCCTGTTTCAAGGTGCGTGAGCACTTCGGTTGCCGCGTCAATCTTTGAATTGGAACTGGCTAGCTGGTCCAGCAGTTTATCACGTTCAGAAATGAGCAGCGGCAAGCGATTGCGCTCAATTAACCGCCGCGGCGTCGAGGAAGGACCATCCGGCAGGCTGACAAACCCATCCCACCGCCAGAGCCCACCAGAAACACTGACAAGCTTCTGGCCCTGGTGCAATAGCCCCTGCAAACGGGCGGCATCACTTTCCTCAATAACGCCAACAGCGCCAAGGCTATGAACGAGGGGCTGAGGTCCTGACACAAAATCAGAAAGCGGCCGCACCCCGTCAGGTAATGGCGGCGCAATCGGAACCTCAGTTTCATGTCCATCTGATTTCGGGGGCTCGGTTAAAGACTGCCAAAAGGCATTGACTCCGTCTTCAAGCGGGGCTGCGGCGGCTTTGATAGGGACATCAAGATCATCTCCAAGCGCCGCCCAAAGCGCTTTTTCATAACCTGTATGTGTGGTGATTTCCATCAGCACTGGCCGGTGGCTTGCCCCGCCTTGCCCGGCAAGCAGCGTTTCAATATAGGCAATCTCTGTTTCAAGTGCCTTTAGATCGAGCGCTTCGTCTCTGGCCTTGTCCTTCAGGCTCTGAACCTCTTCGCGCATACTTTGCTGAGCACTCTCATCTTTTGAAAGCTGTGCTTCAAGCCCGCTGATTGCATCTTCAAGGTCGGTAATTTGCAGATCAGAGCCACCCTCTGTTTGAGCAACCGCCCCTTCAGGGTTTTGATGGTCAATAATGTCAAGATCAGCCTGGAGGCGGGTCTGCTGATCTTTCAACTGCCGGGCCTGTTCGAGTAAACGGGTTTTTTCATGATCTAGGCTTACTTTCCTGGCCCCAAATTCAGCAACTTCACTTTGCAGCGCTTCAAATTCAACTTCACGGTTTTGCAGGGTGCTTGCCTGGCTGGCAACTTCGCCCTTTAAGGCTGAACACTCAGCACCAATCCGCTCCAGATCAGCTATGCGGGATGAAATATCCTCATCAAGCCGCCCGGTCATACTGCAGGCTTCCTCAATAAGCTGTTCATCGCGGGCGATATCGGTCTGCGCTTCATTATGCTGCGTGTTGAGTTCACCGCGGCGGGCCTCAATCTGTTCTTCTTCAAGGTCAATCAGATCCCGCTCAGCGGAGAGACGCTCAAGGGCGGCGGCGGCTTGCGCCTCTGCCAATCGCAAGGGCGGTAGCGCCTCTGCAAGGCGCTCGCGCTCATTCAGGGCTTCTGTTTCACTACCCGTTAACGCTGCAACTTGGCCAAAGATGGCTTCAAGATCGCTTTCAGCCTGCTTCACGGCAACACCTTGCGCCAGCCACTCCAGATAAAGCGCAAGCGCGGTTTTTTCCCGCAACTGCTGAGACAGTTGCCGGTACTGTTCAGCCTGCCGCTGTTGTCTTTTCAGGGAAGTGAGCTGCGCATCCAGCTGACCGATCACATCACCAATGCGCTCAAGATTATCTTCCGCTGCATTTAACCGAAGCTCAGCTTCATGCCGCCGGCTATGCAGGCCGGCAATTCCCGCCGCATCTTCAAGAAGACGCCGCCGGGCCTGTGGTTTGGCGTTGACAATCTCACCAATCTGTCCTTGCCGCACCAATGCGTGTGAACGCGCACCTGTGGCTGCATCCTCGAACAGAAGTTTGACATCTCGCGCCCGTGCCTCGCGGCCGTTGACCCTGTAGGAAGACCCATGACCCCGCTCAATGACACGGACGATTTCAAGTGTCTCTTCATCATTAAACTCAGCAGGTGCATTGCGGCTTTTATTATCAATCTCGACCGTGACTTCCGCGCTGTTGCGCGCTGGCCGGCTCTGTGTGCCGGCAAAAATCACATCCTCCATCGCCCCGCCGCGCATCGCTTTGTAGGAGGTCTCCCCCATCACCCAGCGAAGCCCCTCAAGCAGGTTGGATTTTCCGCACCCGTTCGGCCCTACAACACCGGTCAGACCCGGGCGAATGATCAATTCACCTGGTTCGACAAAGCTCTTAAAGCCCAGTAATTTTAAACGTGTTATCTGCAAATGGATGCGATCCAAATCATATGAGTTACTGACCGGAAAACGCGGTCATAAAATGGACTATGGCTACGCGGTATCAGATTAGCTCAATTGAGGGTCAATCAAAGCTTTTAACTCATCAAAGGACAAGGGTTTACGCACCTTTTGACCGTTAACGAAGAAAGTTGGCGTGCCGGACACCCCAAGTTTTCGCCCCCGGTTCTTGACCCAGTTCAGTCCCTCAATCAGCTTTTGATCCTTCATACATTGATCAAACTCAGCCCGGCTGAGACCAGCCCGTTTTGCAACAGCAAAAATGGCGTCTGTCTTGACTTCCTGGCTGACCCATTTTGCCTGATTTTTCAAATAGAGGTCAATGAGCTGAAATGTCCTGTCACTGGTGCCGCATCGGGTCACGATAGAGGCATTTCCGGCAGAGCGTCCAATCGGGAATTCACGCACAATATAACGAACCTTGCCGGTGTCTATATAGGCTCGTTTGAACCTGGGGAAGGTGGTTGTATGAAAGGCGCGGCAATGCGGGCAGGTCAAAGAAACATATTCAATCACAGTTACCGGGGCATTTACCTTGCCGAGCCATTTTTCACCCAACGGTCCGGCGCGCATCAGGTCCGCCTTGGAGGGAAGCCCCTTATTATCAAGCACCACCACATCCGGGTCAGCCTTTGGCGTCTGCTGCAGTGAAAACCCATTTCCTGAGCAGCCTGCCAGCAAGAAGCTTGCAACCACAACAAAGAGTAGGTTTCTAATGAAATTCCGTTTCATCCAGGAACTTTCCGATTGCTAAAAACCTCTCCAGAACGCAGGGGAGGCCAGTAAAAAAGTCAGGTCAATTCAGAACTGGTTTGATCAGTTTTTCAAATTCTTCTAAAGACTGCGCCCCTTCAAGCCGGGTGCCATTGATAAAAAAGGTTGGTGTTGAGCGAATTTTGAATTCTTCACTACTGGCATTTTTAACAGCCAGAATTTGCGCATAGAGCTTTTTGTCATCAAGACAGGCCTGAAAACTTTCGTCAGTAAAGCCGGCCTGTTTGGCCAGGTTCTTTAGGGCAGTGACGGAATCTTCGGAGAAAGCCCACTCTTGCTGGCGTTCATAAAGAATGTCGATAAAGGCAAAGTAGCTATCCCGTTTCGGCAGACAACGCCCAAGCATGAAAGCGGCCGCGGCACGCGGATCAAGTGGGAATTCGCGAAGGATATATTTTACTTTTCCAGTATCAATATAGTTTTTCTTCAGCCCCGGCAAAGTATCCTTATGGAAGGTCGCACAATGCGGGCATGACATGGAAGAAAATTCAATAATGGTAACCGGGGCATCATCAGCACCCATCACATTATCAGCCAGTTTGGGAAGCGAATCTTCCGCAGCGTGGTCAGCATGGTCATGAGCAAACTGGCTGTACAATACATAACCAAGTACGCCAAGCACCACGGCAGCGCCGAGCGCCATGTATAATTTCATATTTTTTTTCGGAGTAGCGCCATCAGAATTCGTCATCAATAAAGCCTTTTCATCACGTTGTAAGCAAAACCCTGAGAAAGGGGTATCTGTCCAATCGGGCCGTATCAAGGACAGAAGAAAAGCTTTTTTAGCCTCATTTCCCGGTGATTGTCATGGAAATTGAAGAAGATAAGTGAAAATAAACAGGGAAAAGCGCTTTTCATGACACGTGACAGAGCCGTATCGCCTCTATGCAGTGGATTGGTGCCCCTGTTCACTCCTGTGCAACGACAAAATAACCTGCATCAACAGACATGTCCGCGCGCAGTCCCGGAATTTAGCTCGTCTGGCGGTTTTTTATCCCGCGCCATAACCGGATAAGGGCGGTATTCAACCTGTCATCAGCCGGGCCAAATTCCGGCTCGGCATCAACTGGCTTTTCGAGATTGAACCTTTTGATTTCAGCTTTTTTAGCCTTTGGCTCAAGCGGTGCCTGCAGCAGGCGGATATCGCCAATGACCTTGTAACCAAAATAACAATTAATCTGCTCAATGATCTGACGGGTTTGATGCTGCACCTCAAGCGCAGCCGGCCCATCCACCCGGATGACCAGTGTCGCAGGGGGCTGGTTCCCCATTTCAAGGTTCTGGCTGTCGTTTTTCGCGCCCTTCCATTTAATTTCTTCTGGCGCGGTAAAATGGCAAAGCGGCGCGCCGATAATGGTCTCCCAGTCCGCCATCAGAGCGGCGCGCTGATGGCCAAAGCTCTCAAACAGCTGGCGGGTGATTTCCGGCATAAAAGCCCCCACAGATTGGGCAAAGGCCTGTTTTTTGCGAAAATTGTGATGTTTCCGGAAAGGGCGGGCAGATGATTTTTTCATAAAGGGTTTTTTCATGGTACACGCCGTCACATAAGATGTAAGGGGCAAAGTGAAGAACACTGGATAGACAGGCGGCACCCTCTTGAATTTCCGCAAACTCAAAATGGCAAACTATACAAGCGGTGTTCACAGCCCGGTAAACAAAGAGACTTTCAGCAAAGCCACTTATCCCTTACCATGGATAAGTCGATTCGAGGAGGCAGCATCATGACCCGGGCGTGCAGAGCTGTGAATAGTGGGGAGAACCCCCCCGATACTCAATCTGAAACTGACACTACCTCAATCGTCTCCGACCTTCTGGAATGGTATGACGCTGAGCAAAGGGACCTCCCCTGGCGGGCAAAACCCGGTCAAATGCCCATCCCTTATCATGTCTGGTTATCTGAAATCATGCTCCAGCAAACGGTTGTTAAAACCGTCATTCCCTATTTCCTGAAATTTATAAAAACCTGGCCTACGGTGGAGGATCTGGCCGCGGCCAGTCTCGATGAAGTGCGCAGTGTCTGGGCGGGGCTTGGCTATTACAGCCGGGCGGCCAACCTTCATAAATGCGCCATCCGCATTGTGGCGGATTATGATGGTAAATTCCCCATCTTTGCTGAAGAGCTGGAAACCCTGCCGGGTATCGGCCCCTATACTGCAGCCGCCATAGCTGCCATTGCCTTTGATGAAACCGCAACCCCGGTGGATGGCAACATAGAGCGGGTGGTGGCGCGCCTCTTTGCGATTGAAACACCGTTACCAGGTGTCAAACCGGAACTCAGGAAAAAAGCCGCCACCCTGACACCGCCGCGCCGCGCTGGCGATTTTGCCCAGGCCCAGATGGACCTTGGCGCCCGCATCTGCACCCCCAAAAATCCCTCCTGCCTGCTGTGCCCGATTGCAACCCATTGCAAGGCGCATCAACAAGGGATTGCGTCTCATCTGCCGCAAAGAGAGGCCAAAAAACCAAAACCAACCCGCCATGGTCTTGTGTTTTTTGCCATAAGGGAAGATGGCAGGGTGCTGCTGCGTCAGCGCCCGGAAGGCGGGCTTCTCGGCGGTATGATGGAAGTCCCAACAACAAAGTGGAGTGAAGACCGCTCAATGCTCAAAAAGGCCCTGAAATCCCCGCCGATCAGCGGCAACTGGTGGCAGACAGCCGGTGAAGTGACCCACACCTTCACCCATTTCCACCTGAAGCTGAAAGTTTACCGCCTCATCGCCCCGCTGAACGCGGACCTGACCCTCTTTGCCGAAGCAAGCCGCTGCAAATGGGTTCACCGCGATGAGTTGGCGAAAGAGGCGCTCCCCTCGGTTATGCGCAAGGTGATCGCCCACGCTCTGGTCAGTGATGATGAGAACCCCATAAAAAACGGGGCAGGAGACACTAAATAGAAATAACAGTGCCAGGTTGCGAGCCCGCCGGGCAAATTATGCAGATATCAGCTCCCTTTTCAAAACCGGCAACAGCCTATAGTCTGAACCGGACTGTAAAAACCGGAAAAGCAGCTATGGCAGGGTGACGTCTCGAATATGAATAAACAGCGGCAAATTAACGGGTGGATAAACACAGGCCTGCTTCTGCTAATGGCGCTCATTCTCTGCCCCACCCCGCTCCATGCCTGGAACACGGGCCATATAAAATGGTACAGCTATCATGCGGGGCTTAAACAGGCGCAAAAAACCGGCAGACCCATTTTGATGGTTTTCAGTGCCCCCTGGTGCTCCAAATGCAAAACCTATAAAAGGCTGTTCTATAACAAGAAGGTTGTGAAGCTTGCCCGCCAGATGGTGATGGTCAAAATTAACATTCAAAACAATCGCAAATTACAAAAGCAATTCTCAGTTGATGGCAGCTATATTCCAAGAACGCTGGCGCTCTCACCAGAGGGCTATCATTATGCAGAACTTGCCGGTGCCAATCCGAATTATAAATATTTCCTCGATTATCATAATCCAGGTGAGCTGATCCAGGTCATGCGCTGGGCGATCGCCAGGGCCAATTAGTTAAGACCGAGCTGGTTGCGCGCTTCAGCCCGCAACAGGTCTATCGGTTTTAATTGACCATCTGCCATAAAATGCCAGTAAGTCCAGCCATTGCAGGCCTCAAGCCCTTGCACAAAGGCCCCCATTTTATGAATGGAGCCCTGCTGTTCCGCGCATTGCAGGGTGCCATCCGCTTTCACCTCAGCGCAGTTTTTCTGGCGCGGGCCATAAAGTTTGGCACCTGCCTCGAGAAGCCCAAGCTCAAGCAGCGTCCCGAACGGTACCCTGGGTGCCGCCCGTTTGGGCTTGAGGGTTTGCAAATCATCCGGTGAAAGCGGTTTCACCTTGGACAATCTGATTTCAGCCCTCTCTATATATGTTTTATCCCGCTCAATGCCTATGAACCGGCGGCCCAGAGCCTTGGCCACAGCTCCGGTCGTGCCACTGCCAAAGAAGGGATCAAGCACAACATCCCCCGGCGAGCTGGTTGCCAGAAGAACGCGGTATAAAAGGCTTTGCGGTTTTTGTGTCGAATGGGCTTTCTTGCCGGCGCCATCTTTAAGCCGCTCAGCCCCTGAACAGATCGGCAACAGCCAGTCCGAGCGCATCTGAAGGTCATCATTAAAGGCTTTGAGCGAGTCATAATGAAAGGTCGGTCGTGACTTTTCAGATTTCGAAGCCCAGATCAGCGTTTCATGGGCATTGCAAAAGCGTGTCCCCTTGAAATTCGGCATTGGATTACTCTTGCGCCAGATAATGTCATTTAAAATCCAGAACCCAAGGTCCTGCAAGGTCGCCCCGACCCGGAATATATTATGATAGGACCCAATCACCCAAAGGGCCCCGTCGGGCTTAAGGACGCGGCGGCATTCGCTCATCCAGGCAGCGGTGAAGCTGTCATAGGTCTGAAAACTTTCAAATTGATCCCACTCATCACGAACCGCATCAACCTTGCTGTTGTTGGGGCGGTAAAGCTCCCCGTCAAGTTGCAGGTTATAGGGAGGATCAGCAAAGACAAGATCCACACTGGCGCTGGGAAGCTCTTTTAAATGTGCAACACAATCACCAACAAGAATGCGATCAAGCGGCAGTGAGGAAGAGGGGGAGGGTTTCAATGGGCGAACAGACGCGCGAGACAAACTCATAATAACTTACACTCAACTACTTTACTAAAGGACCCGGATTGCACAAACCAGTGCAAATCATACATATCAAACAGAACACTTAATTTGCCTGATAACTTTGACAAATTTAAGTGCCCCTGACGGTATCTATCATCGGGTCGACATGCTTAACATTTCGTTAAAACGCCCGGCAACGCGTGATATCATAAATCTGAACGAAAAACTTGCCAGCCCGCCCCGGATTAATTAGCTTGACCCCAAACTTGTGGCATCAAGTCCCATGCGTTTATGGCAGCCCAAATGAGGGCCAGCCCGTCAAAGGAGGAAAAAGTGGCATTTGAATTACCAGAACTACCCTATGCATATGATGCACTCGGCCCATATATGTCGAAGGAAACCCTTGAATTTCATCATGATAAGCATCACCAGGCCTATGTGACCAATGGCAATAAACTTCTGGAAGGTACAGGCCTTGAAAGTGCCAGCCTCGAAGAGGTTGTGAAGCAGTCACACGGCACCAACCCAGGGCTCTTTAACAATGCCGGTCAGCACTATAACCACATCCACTTCTGGAACTGGATGAAACCAAATGGCGGCGGCACCAGCATTCCAGGCGCACTGGAGGCTAAAATTAATGAAGATCTCGGTGGTTTTGCTGCCTTTAAAGAGGCCTTCTGTCAGGCCGGTGCAACCCAGTTTGGCTCAGGCTGGTGCTGGCTTGTTCTAGAGAACGGCAAGCTTGCGGTGACCAAAACACCAAACGGTGAAAACCCACTGATACACGGTCAGACACCGCTGCTCGGTTGTGATGTCTGGGAACACAGCTATTACATTGATTATCGCAACGCCCGCCCCAAATATCTCGAGGCCTTTGTCGATAGCCTGATCAATTGGGAATATGTTGAAAGCCTCTATTCAGCCGCCAGCTAATCCCAAACCGCATATTCAATGAAAAAGGGCAGCTTTTCAGCTGCCCTTTTTGTTGGAAAACACTTATTTAGTGACCAGAAAACAGGCTGCGCCTCAGTTCATCTCCGGCCCAGCAATATTTTGATAATAGAGGGGAGAAGCCGCCCCATAGCTGTTCCAAGTGAGCGCATCATGGATTTGAAAAAAGCCTCGCTGGCCGTTTGCCGCCTTGATGTTCGCCGGGTGCGGGTATTACCTGTGGAGGAGCGCCGTTGCCCGCGTACAGGTGGCACCCGAAATTCACCGTGCCTCACATATTCAGTATCACGCCGTCCACTTGAGACACCATCGACCTCCGCTCGCCGCTCTTCTATTTCCTTCTGTCGATTAATGAGGATTTCATAAGCACTTTCGCGGTCAATGGTTTTTTCATACATCCCCTCAAACGGGCTTTCGGCCATCACCTCCTTGCGCTCGTTATCAGTGATAGGGCCAAGCCGCGAGGAGGGCGGGCGAATGAGGGTGCGCTGCACAATCGAGGGGTGTCCCTTTTTCTCAAGTGTGGAGACAAGTGCCTCACCAACCCCAAGTTCCATAATCACCCGCTCGGTATCAAGGTCAGGGTTGGGGCGGAACGTGCTGGCCGCAGCTTTCACCGCCTTTTGCTCACGTGGAGTAAATGCCCGGAGCGCATGCTGAACCCGATTGCCCAATTGAGAAGAGACAGTGTCCGGCACATCAAGCGGGTTCTGAGTTACAAAATAAACACCAACACCTTTCGAGCGGATCAACCGCACCACCTGCTCGACTTTTTGCAACAGCGCCTTGGGTGCTTCATCAAAGAGAAGGTGCGCTTCATCAAAAAAGAAAACCAGTTTCGGTTTTTCCGGATCACCCACCTCAGGCAGTTCTTCAAAAAGTTCAGAGAGCAACCACAACAGGAACGTTGCATAAAGGCGGGGGCTCTGCATCAGGGTTTCGGCAGCCAGTATATTCACCATGCCCCGTCCATCATGTGTGGTGCGCATGAAATCTCTGATATCAAGCGCCGGTTCACCAAAAAAGTTTTCAGCGCCCTGTTCTTCAAGCACCAGCAAGCGCCGCTGGATCGCGCCAACGCTGGACTTTGAAACAGTGCCATATTCACTGGTCAATTCACTGGAGCGCTCGGCCACATGCACCATCAGTTTCCTGAGATCTTTCATATCAAGAATGGGCATGTTTTCATCATCAGCAAGACGGAAGGCAATGTTGAGCACCCCTTCCTGGGTTTCATTGAGATCAAGCAGGCGTGAGAGAAGAATAGGCCCCATCTCCTGCACCGTGGTGCGGATAGGGTGCCCCTTCTTGCCGAACAAGTCCCAGAAAACACTGGGAAATTTATCGTATTTGTAATCTTCAAAACCGATTTTCTCAGCCCGTGCTTCCAGAAAATCTTTCGTGACCCCTTCAGCGGCAAGGCCGGAGAGATCACCCTTAACGTCGGCACAGAAAACCGGCACACCAAAATTGGAGAACCCCTCAGTGAGGATCTGTAAGGTCACTGTTTTACCTGTACCTGTCGCGCCCGTTATCAGCCCATGCCGGTTTGCAAGTTTAAGATCAAGAAACTCTTGCTTTGTGCTCTTGCCGAGATAGACCCTATTCTCTTCGCTCATTTCTCTCACTCCAATGTGGTGAACATGATCGTCAAAAAACCTGAACCAATGCGCTCACCTAAGATGGTCAACAACACCAGATGCCTTCAACATCACCGCACAGAAAAGTGGTGAGTTGATGTGCACCGACCACTGACCATTTGATTCCAGAGAGCACCCAAACCAAGTCATGACATGGCTGGCAATGATTTGCAAATATCAGATTTGGAAGGTGTGCAAACTGAATAGGCAGGACATAAAGATGGTCGCAATTTGAAAGAGATGACTTTGGTGCTTGATTATTACCACAGATGGTGTGTATTAAAGACAGTGTGCATTGTATGCAACTGCTCGACCATCTGCACGTGGTCCTCAAAGCTCTTGAGTGGAAGAGGACCAGCAGCACAAGTAGGTCTGAAGCTGGTATGTAGTTTCGCTTCGTTTGCCAACCTGCTCGACAGCAACCGGTGAACGTGTTTGTTAAAAAGGAAGTGCTCTTCAGAGGGGTAAAAACCTCAAGGAACAATGATCGCTCTCAGGGAAATTAATCTTCCTCAGGAAAAGTAATCTCACTCAATTAATTTTTTTTTCAGAGAAAGAGATTTTTTCAATAGTGATCGGGCATAACCGCAAAGAGCCAAACTGCAACCGGTAGTGACAGTGAAGGTCAGGCGCTCAGGGTACATTCTGTCAACCGCCATTTGTACGGTCGGACAACAGAGTGAACAGGACTGAGGTTGCGGGCAATACAAATTGAAACATGGTCAGAAAATTTATCAACCTCTCTGAGAAATTGCATCTCAGTTGTTTCAACATCCAAAGATCAAAATGAGAATGATCAGAGTGATGGCGAAGGGGAAAATAAAGTGACCAGATGAGAAAGCGGATGATGAGGCTGATCAAAAAGAAACACGGCCGAAAGCTTCTTTAAGCTGCCCTGTTATCTTTTCAACCTTGGTTACTCCCTTCCTCAACCCTGGTTTTGTAAAAGCGGATTGCAGTTGCAAAATCAGTAAACGGGCTTGAGCAAAGCAGGTAAATGAAATGCTGTGGATCCAGGGGCATCAGCCAGAAGGCGCTAACATGATCAACCTGAAATCCATCGTTCACTTTAATGCCTTGCCAGGTGCAACCTATTTAAACAAAACACTTGCATTCATAAAGAAAGGGATGCGAGTGCTTACTGTAAAAGCAGGGGATTTCAAATGAGCAGTTATAAAATTGAAACCATAGAAGGTGTTGGCGCCAAATATGCAAAGATTTTGCGCAAACATAACATTGCCTCAACCAAGGCACTTCTTGATCGCGGCGCAACCAAAAAAGGCCGCAAAGTTCTGGCCACTGAAACAGGAATAGATGAAACCCTCATCCTCAAATGGTGCAATATGTGCGACCTTATGCGGGTAAGAGGCGTTGCAGAAGAATATTCAGAACTTCTCGAAGTTGCCGGTGTTGACACTGTGAAAGAGCTTCGCAAGAGAAAGCCTGAAAATTTGCAGGTTGCCATGGCGGAAGTGAACGCCAAAAGAAAGAAAAAACTGGTTCGCCAGGTTCCAGGCCTAAAGCAGGTGGAAAACTGGGTTAAAAGCGCCAAAGAATTAGACCCGGTGATGAAATACTAGGCTTCTGATTGCTTAATATATACGAGATTTTACCATCAGGCAGTGCTGTCACGCACTGCCTTTTTATTTATCCCTAAATCCAGTTTTCCAAATATTGGTTTTGGGTTAAGAAGGGGGGGCAAAACTCGTTTCTCCGGCCATATTGTGTCGAAAAAAATAGAGCAATGAAAATACTTTACTCAGTAAGGGAGTTTTATGTCCAAAGATCACTTTGATTTACCGGAAAATCTCACCCAGAATACCCGCGATGCCTGGTACGCTGCCGTTGAAAAATCACTGGGCGGCAAATCTGTTGAAGCATCTCTTGCCAGCAAAACCTATGACGGCATCACCATCAAGCCGCTATACGATCAGTTGGATGTCGAAAACAACCCCTGCACCCCTTTGCAGAGACCCGCAGAACGCAAACAGGGCGACCGCCCCTGGGACATCCTGCAACTGGTCGATATACCAGATACTGCCGCCGCCAATGAGCAGATAAAAAGCGATCTGGCTGGCGGTGCCTCTGGCCTCTATTTATCAATAAGTGCAGACATACCCTACGGCGCTGGCGCACTTTCTTTGCATGATGGCAATGATGTGTCTTCGCTCCTCAAGGGCGCCGACCTGGAAGGAAAGACTCTCTATCTGTCAAACGGCTATGATGGTCTTGTGACCGCGGCTGCCATTGTCAATTATTTACAGGAAAGCTCGATTGAAAATATAAAAGGCTCTTTCGGCTTTGACCCTCTCACACTGTTCGCTGCCATGGGTGCCTTTCCCGACCCGGTCGATGATGCCCTGGCCAATTGGACAGATGCCGCCCATCATATCAAAGCTGCCTCTTTTGCCATGAAGCCCTTCATAGCTTCAGGCCGCATCTGGCAACAGGCCGGTGCGAGTGAAGCCATGGAGCTTGGCTTCACACTTGCAAGCGCCCTCTATTATGTGCGCAGTTTGAACAAAGCCGGTTTTTCTATCAAAGACAGCTTTGACGCTGTCGATCTGGGTCTTACCGTGAGCGGGGAAATATTTCTCTCCACCGCAAAACTCCGCGCCATGCGTGTGTTATGGGCAAAGCTATGCGAAAGCGCCGGTCAATCACCAGAAACAAAAATTCTGGCCAAAATGTCATTTCTTGATCTGGCTATGAAAGACCCTGAAACCAACATGCTGCGCGCGACAGCCGCCACCGTTGCCGCCGGTCTTGGAACGGCAGATGCCCTGGTGCTTTTACCCTTTACAAGTGCACATGGAATTGCCGCCGCAGGCGCCCGCCGTCTTGCCCTCAACACACAAATCATTGCCCAGGAAGAAAGTCATATTGGCTCGATTGAAGACCCGGCAGCCGGCTCCTGGTATGTTGAGAGCCTGACCCAGGAACTCGCCGCCACGGCGTGGGACTATTTCAGAAAAACCGAGCAGGGCGGCGGTATGGCAAAAATGCTCCGCAGCGGTGCCATTAGAAAAATGATCGAGCCGGTAAGCCATGCCCGCGAGCTTGATGTTGCCACCGGCAAGCACATGATCACTGGTCTGAACCTCTTCCCGAATGTGAATGAAAAAGCCCCCGACCTGGCATCAGAAAAACCCCGCGATGAAAATCACGAAGCCCCTGACACAGAACTGAGCCAGGAAGAGATCCCGCACCTGAAAGCCCCAGGCAAGGGAGACCGCTTCAAAGATATAGCTGCAAAAATAAAAGACGGCCTTCCCTTTTTGAATATTGAAGAAGCTTTGGAAGGGCCACAAAGCCTGATCACAATGGTCGGCAATATTAATAACCGGCTCGCCACAAATATTGAGCAACTGCGCTCCGTCTCGGACTATATCAAGGTTGAGACCGGGCGCCGCCCATCCGTATTTCTGGCCAATCTTGGGCGCCCCTCGGACTTTACCGCCCGTGCCACCTGGTCCAAGAGCTATTTTGAAACCGGGGGTATTGAAGCCATAAGTAATGATGGCTTTAAGGATCTGGATGAAATGGTAGCTGCTTTCACAGCCTCAGGCGCCAGAATAGCCTGTCTCTGCTCCAGTGATGAAGCCTATAAAGACAGCGCCATAACCACAGCAAAAGCCCTGAAAGAAGCAGGCGCACACGGTGTTTATATGGTGGCCAAGCCCGAAATATTAAAAGCGATACCCACTGAAGACCACACTGAGCTGCACGCCGTTCTGTATAAAGGCACAGACATCGTACTCACCCTGATGGAAGCCCATTACCTGATCGGCCCGGAAGACGAAAACCTGATGATCTGAATCTAAGGT
Source organism: uncultured Rhodomicrobium sp. (assembly GCA_964351785.1). GTDB lineage: Bacteria > Pseudomonadota > Alphaproteobacteria > Rhizobiales > HXMU1428-3 > HXMU1428-3. Next base: position 78,467 of record CAYGPF010000005.1, on the reverse strand, counting down.
GATCAATTCCGCGCTGAATAAGAAATTTTGAGAATGAGCAAGAGCATAAAATGACTGAGATACCAAATTTTGCAGATACAGACTGGACCCCGCCTCAAAAACCAGCAACCAAAGAGCGCACGAGTGCAGCCCGGCAGACCCCGGAAGGTATTGACCTCAAGTCAAGCTACACAATGAGTGACACGGAAGGTCTCTCTTTCCTTGAAACCTACCCCGGCCAGGCCCCGTTTCTACGCGGCCCCTACCCGACCATGTATGTGCAAAAGCCATGGACCATCCGTCAATATGCAGGTTTCTCAACCGCCGAAGACAGCAACGCCTTTTACAGAAGAAACCTCACCGCCGGTCAAAAGGGCCTCTCCATCGCGTTTGATCTGGCCACCCACCGCGGTTATGACAGCGACCACCCGCGTGTAAAGGGCGATGTTGGCATGGCGGGCGTTGCAATTGACAGCATCTATGACATGCGGACCCTGTTTGATGGTATCCCGCTTGATCAGATGAGTGTTTCAATGACTATGAACGGCGCTGTGCTCCCGGTGCTGGCGCTTTATATTGTCGCCGCTGAAGAGCAGGGCGTCGCCAAAGACAAACTGTCAGGCACCATACAGAACGATATTCTGAAAGAGTTCATGGTACGGAATACCTATATCTACCCGCCAAAACCATCCATGAGAATTATATCTGACATTATCAGCTATACATCGGCCAACATGCCTAAATTCAATTCCATCTCCATCTCCGGCTATCATATGCAGGAAGCCGGTGCGACCGCTGACCTTGAACTGGCCTACACTTTGGCGGACGGCATTGAATATGCCCGCGCTGGTGTCAAAACGGGTTTGCCCATAGACAAATTCGCGCCGCGGCTTTCATTCTTCTGGGCCATCGGCATGAACTACTTTATGGAGATTGCCAAAATGCGTGCCGCCCGCATGATCTGGGCCACTCTGATCCAGGAGGAATTTAAACCACAGAACCCCAAATCACTGAGCCTTAGAACCCATAGCCAGACCTCGGGCTGGTCCCTGACCGCACAGGATGTATTCAATAATGTTGTGCGCACCTGTCTTGAAGCGATGGCCGCCACACAGGGCCACACCCAAAGCCTGCACACCAACGCCCTTGATGAAGCCTTGGCCTTGCCAACAGATTATTCCGCCCGTATAGCCCGCAATACCCAGCTGTTCCTTGCGCATGAATCAGACACCTGCAAGGTAATCGACCCCTGGGGCGGCTCACACTTCATAGAAAGCCTGACCAATGACCTCGCCCAGAAGGCCTGGGCCCATATCATGGAAGTGGAAGAGCTTGGGGGCATGGCCGCCGCCATTGACAAAGGTGTGCCAAAGCTGCGCATTGAAGAGGCAGCTGCCCGGACACAAGGGCGCATCGACAGCGGCCAGCAGACCATTGTCGGCGTCAATAAATACCGCACCAGAGAGAAAGATAATATTGAGATCCTCAAAGTGGATAACGCCGCAGTGCGCGAGCGCCAGCTTGATAAATTGAAACGTCTGCGCGGCGAGCGCGACGAAGCTGCTGTGACCGCCAGCCTGGAAGCACTCACCAAAGCCGCATCAGAAGGTGGCAATCTTCTGGAGATGTCAGTGGCCGCCGCCCGCACAATGGCCACTGTCGGCGAGATTTCGGAGGCCATGGAAAAGGTCTTTGATCGCCACAAAGCGGAAATTAAAGTGATTTCGGGGGTTTATAAATCGGAGATGAGCGCAATGAATGACGCGGTAGAGCTTGTTCAGAAAAAAGTCGAAGCCTTTGAAAAAATAGATGGCCGCCGCCCCCGCATCCTGATTGCAAAAATGGGCCAGGATGGTCATGACCGGGGCCAGAAAGTGATCGCCTCTGCCTTTGCTGATCTCGGCTTTGATGTGGATATCGGCGCCCTGTTTCAGACGCCTGAGGAAGCCGCGCGGCAAGCCATTGAAAACGATGTCCACATTGTGGGGGTGTCATCTCTGGCTGCCGGCCACCTGACACTGGTGCCGGAATTGCGGGCTGCGCTGGAGAAAGATAACCGCGAAGATATCGTCATTGTGGTGGGCGGTGTGATCCCGCCGGAAGACTATGAAGCCCTGCTTGCTGCAGGTGCCAGCGCTGTTTTCGGCCCCGGCACAGTGATCGCAGAGGCGGCAAGCGACCTGATTGACCAACTGACAAGACAGCATAATGCAGGATAATTGGCCTGAAATTCCCATTAATGGGGCATTTTGGGTGTAAAACCCCTGTTATTTGTCAAGCAAAACTGTCAATTGATAATCTTTTTGAATTGGCCAGTTCATATTGACATCCCTAAACTGCATCTTCAATGTTGAGGCCCTTTTTAGGGAAGGCTATTTTACGCCGTTAGTCACAGCTCTTGGTCACGGATAAACTTGGTCACGGATAAACTTGGTCACAGATAAATCAGTAACATAGTGGATGTTTAGTTCTGTTAACCATGCTCAGAAATCAAGTCTGGTAACAGCAAATTGAAGCTTCAACTGGCACATGATCAATTGGGGAAGGGATAGAAAGAATGAAAACTTTCACCACCAGAACAATCAGAACCATGGCACTGCTCATTGCAGGCCTAATGATAAGCGGCGGTAGCGCTAACGCAGAAACAGCAGAGAACTGGTCAGAATTAAAAAAAATGATCTACAAGGATCGAGTGATCCTACCCTCAAAAAACGAGATCACCCTGACCGCGCCTTATCGTGCCGCTGATGACCGCCGCGTTCCCATTGATATCTCAGTCCGGTTGCCTCAAAAAACCCTGATAAAACAAGTTACCCTGATTATTGATGGAAACCCGATGCCGGTGTCAGCAAGGTTTGATTTCAACAAACCAAAAAGCACTTTTACATTTGCGACCCAGATGCGCCTGAACGGCCCATCAAACGTCCGCGCCATTGTTGAGGCCGACGACGGCAAGCTTTACATGACCCAGCGGTATGTGAAAACCAGCGGCCTTGGCGCTTGCTCATCACCGCCGGTGGGCGATCCTGAAGAACTTTTGAAAAATCTCGGGAAAATGCAGTTTAAAGATATAACCAAAACGCAAAGCGCAAAAGCCAGCCAGCTTAACCGTATGGCCCACCTGAAAATCAAGCACCCCAACCTGACAGGGCTGCAAATGGATCAGATCACTTTGCGTTATATACTGGCCCGGTTTATCAAGAAAGTGGAAGTGCGCCAGAGCGGACAAAAACTTTTCACACTCACTGGCAGCATCTCCTTCAGTGAAAACCCTGAACTGGCTTTTGACTATCAGCTCAATGATGGTGATCAGCTTGAAGTGAAAGTGGAAGACACTGACAAGACAATCTTTAAGGACACATTCCCGCTGGGTGTTGGCAGCTAACAGTGCCAGACAAAAACAGGGCTTTAAAATAACCAAAGAGCATCAGAAATTCTGGTGCTCTTTTTTTGCAGCATATATGATCATTTGAGTTGCAGAGAAAATAGGGGAGAGAAACCGCTTCAGCAAATGGCGGGACCACGGCCAGGAGATACATAAATTGAATAACAGGAAGCGCAAAAATAAAGGCCCCTCAAAAGGGGCCTTAAAATCTTAAACACTCGCAAAAGCAAGCTTTAGGATTTATGCACGGTCTAGTTCAGCTGGCATATAGCTAGTGACTTCCATACCTGTTTCTGTTGTAGAAACTTGTGGTGCAGTCCATGTCATAGTCTTCTCCCTCTCACTTTAAAGTTCAGGTTAAAGGTCTGTTACGCACGGTTTTCCGTTTATTATTGAACAGAACCAATCTTGAAGGTTCCTCCCATATCACTTGGGCAGCTGTATCTTAGCAAAAATTATGCAGAGTGCAACATAACAATGATGGATTAGACGATTAAATTAATCATCATTATAAATTCCCCTGATACCAAAAAGTCAAATTGTCTATAAATCAAATGGCACTTTGCATTCAAGCCTGTAATAGAAACAACCACGTTGAATGCGATCAGCAAATATATGTGTTACCAATCCTTCAATGCGTGCTAAACAAAATACGGAGAATAATAAGGCCGCGCACGAAGTTAAGGAGTATAGTTGATGTCCACAGATCACCTCGGAGCCAACCCCTCCGATCTGACAGACCAGGAACTGCTAGAAGTTTGTCTCGAAACCCCATCTTCCTCGGCCGTTGGGTTGCGTTTTCATCTGGAACAAAAAAAGCGTGATACCCGGAAATTCAAACTGCTAATCTGGTTGGCCTTTTGGGCGGCCTGTGCTGCCACTGGCTCTCTTATGCTGACAATTGCGCTCCTTTTAAGTAAAGTGGTCTAGCGCTTTCGCGTGTACTATGAACCGCGCCTCTATTCAGCGGCCCGCAAAATGATACGCTCGAGTAGAGAGTGGATCTTTTTAAAAATAGCACCAGATTCCCCCGCCGCATCAACAGGCGGCATCCGATAACCAATCACCACCCGGCCCCCGGCCCCCTTTAACTGATAAAGAAAAATATTGAGCGGACAGCCCCCGAGATTATCGGGAGCAAGTGTGAATAGTTCGGCCCCTAGTTTGGCAGAACAAAACTGGTAGATCTCGGCTTTTTCGTAAACAAGTCTGGTGCCGGGAACAGCATCCTTTGTGCGCGCCAGCATATCCGCCACATTCCCATGATTGGCAATGGTCAACCCTTCCTCCTCAATTGATGATTTGAGAAACGTGGTAATGGTTTCAAAGTCACCCTCAATTTCAAGGCTGCGGACCCAGCTATTCTCGCCCTCAGCCATTGTCTCCACAGCCTTTAAAGCACCGCAGAATAAAGAGAAAACACACAATGCGCAGATAAAAACAGGGGTACCAGAACGAACAATCATAAATTCACCTCAAACATCATTATAATCGCTTTCGTATGAGAGGCCAGTTCAGACACACCTTGTTGCATCTGATTGCGGAAGGTCAATGTTTGAAACATAACCGGTCATTCTTTTAAAGCCGGTCATTCTTTTAAAGGAGGGCAGCAGCTTTGTTCAACCCTTTTAAAGCACCAGGACCAGACTTAAAGTCTATGACTTCCAGTAATACCAATGATAATGACAATGTGGCAACCGATCAATCGGCGAGCCCATCAGGCAGCCCTGAAAACTTTAATCAGAGCACCAAAAACGGCCTCACTGAACGGTTAAACCAGCTTGAAGTCACGCCGGTTCACCTTCAGCCAGCCCCCCATAAGGGCAAGCAGGTCATAAAAAAATATGGCGTTTTGCACGGCATTTTCCACCCCCTCGGTGTCGCTGCGGCTCTGCTGCTGGTGGTATATATAGGCGTTAGCATGGCCATGAATTTCTGGCACGGCTATCAGAGGGATCTTGATTACGCAAAATCACGCCATATAGACAACACCGCTGTAGAATTTTTACAGACATCATCCATTGCCAAAGACCGCGTTGAACTCATCATCCGCAATTTCAACGGTGAGATCGAAAAACGGCTTGCCAGCAACAGCGAACTTAAGTCTGAGCTGAAAGAGCGCGGCCGCGAACTGGATGAGGCAAGAGACCGCGCCGTGATTAGGCTTAATGCTGAACTGGCAGCTCTCTTTGCCACGGCCTTTGAGGACAGAGAAGAAGCCATCAATAAATATGCAGACTGGTTTTTTGAATGGAAACGGCCCTACATTGTCCTGAAAGAAGCCCTGACAGCCACCACCACCAGGCTTGTCAAGCTCGGTGAATATGAGAGCCTTCGTACAGCCGTTGAGCGTGACATGAAAGACTATTTCCTCACCCATTATAAAGGCCAGGTCTTGAAGCCGGAGATAAGAGACGCCGTGCTGGTGAAAGGCATAGAGGATATCGCCCGCAGCGCCCATCAGGACTATAAGGCAACCGTAGCAAGTCAGGACCTGAAACTGCGGCGCTTCATAGAAAACAACACAACTTTCATTGCCGCCATCAGGCAAAATGAGACGCTGACCAAAACCCATTTGGATTGGGACGCGCAGCGCTGGAAAGCACCACTGCATCTGACAGAAGACCGCGCCTTTGATGGCATCGCGGGTATTGGCCGTGTTGCAGCGGGCGGCACATTAGGGGCCCTTGCGCTTGGCCCGGCAGTTTCTAGAGGGCTCGGCGGTGTCTTTACCCCTCTGGCCCGCCGTTTCGCCACCTCAATGGGCGCGCGCATTACCCTGGCGGAAGGCGGCGCTCTGGCGGGCACAGCCGTTGAGCCGGTTGGCGGCACTGTGGTCGGGGCAGCCATTGGCATAGCTATCGGTTTTGCCGCTGATTACGTTATCAATAAACTCAATGAGAAATTCTCCCGCAGCACTTTTATCGCAGCCAACGAAGAAGCTTTGAACAGCACCATTTCCCTCTGGCAAAATAGTCTTGAAGAAAATCTCAAAGGGAAATTTGACGAATGGTACAACACCGCAAAAGCCGGCCTGTTGCTCACTCACCCAAAAGGGGAAGAGCAACTCATCTCAACCAAACAACAGGTAAAACCGTTGTTCTGAATAGCCATGGGCTCTCAAAGTCGGGAAATGGGAGGCTCTAATTCCCCATCTCTCATCAGTCACCCCTCTGTTGCCTGAGCTCGCGCAGCTCCTCCCGAATGAGCGCCAACTCGCTCAGCACTTCATCAGTATGAGAATCAATGCTGGCTTCCTCGCGTGTCTCCATTGGCTCGAGCGCTTCTGATTGCATGGCATCGACAATAATACCAATAAACAAATTCAAAACCGCAAAGCTGGTCACAAGCATATAGACGAGGAAAAACACCCACGCATAGGAAAATTTCTCCATCACCGGGCCGGAAATATCTGCCCAGCCTTCCATCGTCATGATCTGTACAAGCGTAAAGACAGAAGCCCCGAGGCTGCCAAACTGCTCCGGAAAAGCGGCCCCGAACATTTGCGTTGCCATAACAGACGCCACATAAAGTACCAGCAGTAACAAAGCCACAATAGAACCCATGCCCGGTATGGCGGCCAGAAGCCCGGAAACAACGCGGCGCATAGAGGGAACACTCGAAATCAGCCGCAGGATTCTTAATATCCGCAGGCTCCTGAGAACAGCAAGGTGCCCTGTTGCCGGTACCAAAGCCACCCCGACCACAAAGATATCAAATATCGACCAGGGATCTTTCAGCATGGCCGGCCCGTGTACATAGGCCCGAATTGCCAGCTCAAGCACAAAAATCCCGAGGATTACACGGTCAAGCCCCTCAAGATACGGGCCATAGGCGGCATAGATCCCTGCATCTGTCTCAAGCCCGAGAATAATCGCGTTGATGATGATCAAACCAATGATGATCCATTCAAACCGCGGGGTTGAGATAATTCCCCTAAGATAGGATTTAAAAGAAACATCATCAGATATTGAATGGCTCATTCGCAAGCTCCCTCAGTCAACTCACCCCGCAATCAAGGCCCTTTATGAACCCGAAAAGCATAATGCCAATCGATTGAGAGGATGCCAACCTTTTAGAGGCCTCATTAACCAATAAATACCAGGGCTTTCCACAAAAAGGCAGAGGCTTAAAGCCTTTTCCAGGGATAATAGTGACAAAAATTACAATCAGAATGGACAATCAATAGGGGCATGGCTGTGGGGCAGTCATGACAGGGATGAGCGGACTGTTCTGCCCGGATAACCTTACAATCCGCTTATATGAAAATGTGTTTATATGGAAAAGGGGTTAAGCGCGCTAAGCGGCAGCATCATCCAGTTGTAGTGTGGCCTGGATTGGTAAATGCAACACAGCGGATGTAAAGGCAAGAGCTGCCGCGATCATCCACATCAGATCATAGGAGCTTGTCATGTCAAACACCACGCCACCGAGCCAGCTGCCAAAAAAACTGCCAACCTGATGCGATAAAAAAACCACTCCGAACAGCATCGATAACCATTTAACACCGTAAAGTTCAGCAACCAGCCCACTGGTCAGGGGAATGGTGCCAAGCCATAGTAAGCCCATCATGAAGCTGAGAGCGTAAATTACCGTGGGCTGGAACGGCAGCAGAAGAAACCCGAGAAACAGAAACCCTCTGAACAGGTAAATCAGGCTTAAAACATTTCTTTTTGGAAACCTGTCACCCAGCATGCCGGCAGTAAATGTACCAAACACATTACCAAGACCTATCAGTAAAAGGGCCATCGTCCCCGGCCCTGTCTCACCAGTTGCATCCTGCAGAAAGGCCGGGAGGTGAACAGCCGTAAACGCGATATGAAATCCGCAAACGAAAAAACCCATCATCAGAAAGAGATAATTTCGGTTGGTCAAACTATGCCTGAGATACATCATCCCGCCGGTTGCAGCTGTACCGCCAGCAGGTTGGGTAGAAAGCTGGGCAAAGGGCAGGGTGAGCAAGACTATAATAAGGATCAGCCCCGCCATGATGTAAAGCGCGGTCTCAAGTTGGGTTGCAGTCAACAGTTTGCCAACAAACGGAATGGTCAGGAACAACCCAACCGCACTGCCAACACTGGCAATGGTGATGGCTTTATCACGCAATTGCGGAGGGGCCATCCGCCCAACCGTGCCTATCACCACTGTAAAGCCAGTGGCCCCAAGCCCAAGCCCCATCAAGACACCGCAGAACACCAGATCATTTTGTGTCTGGCTGAGCGCAAGCCCGGCAAATCCAAGGGCAAACAGCAACGCCCCGCCAATTAGGATCCAGAAAGGGCCGTACCTGTCAGAAAGGCGGCCGGTAAAAGGCGCCGCAATGCCCCAGACAAGATTGGCAAATGCAATCGCTAGTGAAAAACTCTCCCGGCCAAGGCCCAGCTTGTCTGATAACGGCGTTAAAAACAGACCATAAGATTGCCGCGCCCCAACAGAGACCAGCAGAATAAGCGCCCCAAAAATGGCAAGCCATATGGTCGCTCTGGCAGCCGTTCCCACATCTGTTGTTGAAGTTTCTGTCATGAAAAACCATCATTGAGAGAGAAAAAACGCACTGGTAAAGCCCAAAATATAAAACAAATTAAGGAATAAGGAGACTACATCATTTATCAGCTTTGATAAGCCCTAAATCAAAGGTCCCGAAGCTCAGCCCGGACAATCCGCTTGTGGCTGGGGTCAAGACCACGCCCTAATAGCTGTGTCTCCCAGCCTGAAGGTATTTTACTGACTTTGAAGAGATTGTAGCGCGCCAGATCATAGCGATCAGCATGCGCCGCTGAGGCACTCGGCGTGCCGATCACATGGCAGGGCCCGTCTTCGGTTTTCAGCCGGTTATAGGCATTCACATGATTATGCCCATAGAGCACCAGCTCCGCGCCAGATGTCTGCAGCACCTTAGTCAGGGCATCTGCGTTTTTGAGGGCCCTTACCGGCAAAGTCAAACCTTCCAGAGGCGGGTGATGAACGGTGACACATCTGTAAAACCCATGGCGTTTGGCTTTTTCCAGAATTTTGCCCAATTGCTCAATCTGAAACGGGCTGACTTCGCCATAAGCTTTGAACAAGGGTGTGGGAACTGCTGAGTTCAGACCAATAACAGCGACCTTGTCAATCAACCGCACAAAAGGCGCATCTGGCCCGGCCCCACCGCCCAAAGAAGCGCCAATATCATCGGAAGTCATATAGGGCGAAAAAGGCCCCCCCGCTTGAAAGGAAACACCGCCTGCATAATAATCATGATTACCCGCAACCAGACTTACATCATGCCCCGAAGGGCCATCTGATTTTTTGATCTGCTCAAGCTCATTCATGAAGCTGATGGCCGAGATAATTTCACCCCGAAGTGCCAGGTTCACAATATCACCTGATACAATCAGATGATCAAACTGCTGCCCCTTGAGATCATCCAGCAACAAGGTGAGGGCTTCATCTTTGTGGATATTCTTGCGAAACCAGTGCCAGTTCAAAAACCCTAGAAATTGTTTGAAAGATAGTTCACGGGGTGAGGGAAAAGGCATTTTAGGCAGGTGAACATCAGTAATGTGGGCAATCACAGTCATAAATTATTCCATAACATGAAGCGGGGTTAACCAAAAAACTGATACCCCTGTCTTGCAAGATACTATGTTGGGAAGACGGCCAGTATCAAGCTGTTTCAACCCGGAATAACTGAAATATCCCGGTAAAAAATGCTAGTGCTAATCTGGTAAATGTTGTTCATTGAACCCGGATAACGTCATAAAAGAGATCTCGCATGTCAGTGATAACCAAAATGGCCTTCGCCGTACTGCGCCCTGTTTGGCGCCTTACCCGTGGCATGACACTTGGTGTGCAGGCCATGGTTATGGATAAAGAAGGAAAAATCCTGCTTGTCAGGCATGGCTACCGCCCCGGCTGGCATTTTCCGGGCGGCGGTGTTGAATGGAATGAAAGCACCAAAGAGGCCCTTGCCAGGGAGCTGTTTGAGGAAACCGGTATTGAAGCCAGGGGAGACCCTGAACTACACGGCATTTTCACAAATTTTGAAAAATTCAAGGGTGATCATATCTGTGTGTTCATGGTAAAAAACTGGCACCAGAAAAAACCACACATACCAAACGCAGAGATTAAGGAAATTGGTTTTTTCAGCTATCGGAAATTGCCAGAGGGAACAGTGAAGGGGGTCAAAAACCGTTTGCGAGAAGTTCTGGAACAGGCCCCCCAATCGCAAACATGGCACACTTCAGATAATTCATAGTGAAGGTTTAATAAAAATAAAAATGATCAAGCCAGTAATGAAACCGATCACGGCAACCACCACTGATATGATAGAACTTTTTTCAAAAGCGCTCGGACCCGGCCGTTTTGCCCGCAGTGCTTACCGCGTGAGAGAGCATACCAACACAAATATAAGCTTTGGCTTTAATGCATTTCTGGATGATGAGCTGATAGGATCCATAACCTTAACCCCGATCAAAGTGGGTGACAAAAGCGGCGCCTGTCTCATAGGTCCGTTGATTGTCACAGAAAGCCAACGTAGCCAGGGAGTAGGCCAGGCATTGATTGAAGAAGGTCTGGAAGCGGCCGGGGAGAAAAACCTGAAACTGGCCATTCTGGTCGGCGATATTGAATTTTATCAAAGGGCAGGCTTTACCCCCGTTCCGCGCGGTCAGATCCTTTTGCCCGGACCGGTAGCAACTGAAAGATTGCTGGCGCGTGAAATAGAAGCGGGCACCCTTGAACAATTCAAGGGCATGGCAATCGCAGACACCCATCGCCGGGGGGCATAGGCTTTAAACTTCTGCTTATTAAAGCTGGCATGCTCTTGCAACATATTTGTGAACACTTACTGGAAGCTCTAAACCGTTTAAACCGTTCTGAGTTTTGTGGCTGGCCAGGAGAGGTGCGCAAACGCCCAAGTGGTTTAGCGCCCCTCGCGCCACCACATGGAACCAAGCGCCAACAGAAACAGACCAAGCGCCAGCAAACCGGTAAATAACGGTATCAGCTCCACATCTTTGACAAGGTAGGCACGGCGGTCACGCAGACCAATCCAGTCAGAGCCTACAAAACCGGAAGTCCGGTTTAACAACGCCACATCAGGCAGGGTGATGGCTGTACCCACATCGGGTTTACCCGTCCAGAACAGCCCGGATTGTGCCGTTTCTGCAAGCGGCTTGAGAATCTTGTCGGTGGTGACGATATTTTCCATTTCTCTGGCGTTGGCAAAGCCAATAAAAGCCAGGGCATTGAATTTTCCAGATTGCACCCGGTGAATTCCAAGCGCCTGCTTGCCCAGAACCGCCTCCCAGATACCAGGGGAACTTTCTTTCAAATCAACCTTCATCTCGCTGCCATCTGGCAGGGTGTGTGTCAAAGGTTCTACCTTTTCCTCCATGCTGCGCCGCGTGATGGTCAAAGTGCGCCCATCGCCGACTGCGTTCAGAGATTCTTCTTCAAGGTCAGGCTCTTTCATCAACCAGTGGGAGAGCCGCCGCAACAACAGTTTATAAGGCCCCCCGCCATCATAGGAACGCGCCCAAAGCCAGGCATGATCAGAAAGCAACAACGCAATCCGCCCTTCACCCAGCCGGTTCAGCACCAGCAGCGGCTGATCCTTTGCACCCGTCATCAGGGTCTCACCCTCATTGATGCGCGATTGCATCAAACGGAACCAGCGCCCCCAACCTGGTTTGCTGTTTGGGTCATCATGCCGGTTCGCCTCAGGCAGATTATGCGTCACAGGATGCCGGCTGCCCTTGACGGTAACTTCAGGCCGGTAGGGCTGCTCTAAAATCTGGCCGGTCGGGAAGGCCGGCAGAATCTGTTCAAGCGGTGTATTGGCAAGGCTGACAGGGCTGGCAAATTTATCACCCGCTGCAATCAGCACTGCGCCGCCATTGAGCACATACTGGCTCACATTATCAAGATAATGCAATGGCAACACACCGCGCCGCTGGTAGCGGTCAAAGATAATCAGATCAAAATCAGAAAGTTTCTCGGAAAACAGCTCCCGCGTTGGAAAGGCGATCAGCGATAATTGATGAATGGGTGTACCATCCTGTTTTTCAGGCGGCCGAAGGATCGTGAAATGCACCAGATCAACAGAGGCGTCCGACTTGAGGAGGTTGCGCCATGTACGCTCACCCGCATGCGGTTCACCAGAGACCAGCAGAACACGCAAATTCTCGCGCACGCCCTCAGCTGAAATGACTGTGCGGTTATTGGCTGTGGTTATCTCACCTTCCTCAGCCTCAACCTGTAATTCCATTAAATTCATTCCAGCATGAGGAAATTGCAGTTCAAGCGACAATTCTTCTCCAATGCGCACAAACCGAACCCGCTCCGGGCTGCCCTTCTGCCTGATAGTCAGTTTAACCGGCTTGGCTGTTTTCAACGCGCGGCCTTGCTCCACGATTTTCAAAATCACATCACGCGATGATCCAACAATGCCATAGCGCGGCGCCTTCACCACCTCAATGCGGCGATCAAATTCACCCTTGTCACCTGTGAGAATGCTATGGACAGGCGCTTCAATGCCAAGATCAGCAAATGCTTTGGGCGCATCATGAATTTGCCCGTCAGTAATCAATACAACCCCGGAAACCCGGTTCGCAGGCATCCGCGCCAATGCGTCTTTTAATTGAGCAAATGCAAGGGTGCCATCTTCGGCCCCATCTGCTTCAGCGTCAATTTGAATGACCTCAACATCCAAATTTTGAAGGCCCTCAAGTTTGGCATCAAAGGCTTTTTTTGCCCGCTCAACCAGCTCTTCCCGTTTGGAAATCACCTGGCTGGGGCTTTTATCAACGACAACAATAAGGATGTTATTCAGCGCTTCCCGGTCTTCCCGTGTCAGGCTGGGGTTAAAGAGCGCCAGTAACAACAACCCAAGACCAACTCCGCGCAGCAAAGCGCCCGGCATCCGTTTGATGATGAGAAAACCAACAAGAACAGCAATCAGACCGGCCAGTATCCAGAGATAAACCGGATCAATAAGCGGTGCATAAATTATGTCCCAGTTATTCATTGACCCAGCCTTTCCAGCAGGGCTGGTACATGGACCTGGTCCGCTTTGTAGTTGCCTGCAAGGGCGTACATCACAATATTAACCCCCACGCGAAACGCCATTTCACGCTGTAAATTACCACCAGGCACGACTGGAAACATCGGTTGAAACGCTTCATCTATTGCCCAGGCCGAAACCAGATCATTGGACGTGATCAAAATGGTGCTGACCCCATCAATTTCAGAGGCTTCTTTTTCAGAATTGCTTCTTTTGCGGGTAGAGGCTTCAACCCAGAGATCACCGCCCTGAAACCGGCCGGGAAAACGCGACAGCAGATAAAAACTTTTGGTCAGTACATGCCCTTTCGGCACAGGCTCAAGCCGGGGAATATCAAGTTTGGATAAAAGACGCTTCAGCGGCCCGGCACCAGTACCTTCAAGATCACCTATCCGGCCATCCTGGTCCTTGGTGTCAAATATGATCATGCCGCCATCTTTCATGTAGGCATTGATACGCTGGGCGACTTTTTCTGAAATCGGTTTGGTATAGGGGCCGACTGGCCAGTAAAGAAGCGGGTAAAACGCCAGCTCATCCCTTGAAATATTCACCCCAAGCGGCTCCAGCGGCTCAACAGCAGTGCGCCGGTTGAGAATATAAGTGAGCCCTTTCAGGCCGGCTTTGCTCACCCCATCAACCGAAGTGTTGCCGGTAACCACATAAGCAAGATGCGTGTTAAGTGCAGCTTTCATTTCTGAGCTTTGTGCTGTCCCATCCTGGGCTTGCACAAAGGGCACAGTGCCAAAGCTCATCAGAAGAAAACCCAAACCGGCAGCCAAAAGCGCGCCAGCTCGTGAAGCGGACGCCTGGTAAAAGTTAAGGGCACCGCGCATCCAAAGCACAACAAGGCTGTCGATAATCAGCAAAAGCAGCGCGATGGTAAAAAACGGGGCCCGTAATTTTACAGCTTTACTATCCAGATAAGAGAGGGATCTTGTTGCAAGCCCCTCACTTTTAATCTGGCTCAGCGGTGCCGCATGCGGGAAAATATTCAACGCTACTGACTGCCCATCCGGGCCATAGAGGCCAGGCGGATGCGCCGCTGATATTTTCACTGTGTTCAGCTTATGGAAAGCAACAGATTCGACCTCAGGCCCCGGCTTGTCTGCCTGGCCAAAGCCATCCAGCACCAGAAGCGGTGCCAGTAATGCGCTTTTTTCAGGTGTCTGGCTGGCAATCTCTTCTGTTTTTGCTTGTTTCTCCGCCCCGGATTGCTCTTCAGCGCTGGCCTTGGATTTATCCTTCAGCCCGACCGGTGCGATAGACAATTGTGTTAAACGTCTCAGCATATCAACAAACAATCCTGATAAGGGCAGGGTGGACCATTCAGAGTTCGCGGTAACATGCACCAGAACCACCCAGCCATTGACCTCCTGCTTGGCAGTCACCAGCGGTGTACCGTCTTTCAGGCGGGCCCAAATGTAAACATTGTCGGAAAGACGCGCCGGGTCCGCCAGCAACTGGCGCCGGACAATCACATCCTCAGCTATATTTAACCCCGCAAACGGGCTGTTGTCATCAAAATCCATGAGGGTTTGCGGCTTCGACCAGGAAAGTGCCCCGCCAAGTCGCCGTCCTCCCTGCCTGAGAGGTGTGGGCAAAAGGCCATCCTGGCTTTTTTCCATATGCGGCCCGGCAAAACGAACCAGCACACCACCAGCTTCCACCCATTCAGAAAGCCGGAGCAGCGGCGCCCCGATCAATCGCCCGATATCAGACATTACGATGACGGAAACATTGCGTTCAGTAAAATCTTCAATTGAAAGCGCAAGATCAGGTTTATTGGAGCGGGCAATTTCAGCATAGGGCTCAAGCGCCCGGTTGATGTAATAGAGCGGTGACAATAGAGGCTGTGCCTGCACACCCCGTTCATTGGAAAGCAGACCGACCCGGCGCCAATGTGAGCGTTGATCCATCAGATGCACCGTCCCGGCGGAGCGGGAGCCCTTGATCTGTAATTTTGAGATCTGGTTCCGCAGCTCCAGCGGGAGGTCAATTTTGACCTCTGTGTTGCTGGCATTTGCCTTTAATTCAAATTCAACCTGACCAAGGCGGTCCCCGCGCTGGGAAAGTGCCAGAACTTCACCCTTGCGAACCTCTTCAAATGGCACCGCCTCGACAATGCCATAGAGTGTACCCCCCTTGCCAAGCCGCGCGGAAAGCCCAAGCGGAAGTGCTTTTTTCACAGGATTTACAATAGTGATTTGCACACCGCGCCGGGTAATTTCCTCAAAGGCGGCTTTCAGTGTTGGCTCATTGTTATCAATCCCATCACTTAACCAGTAGAGCTGCCCGCCAAGTTCATTGGCCGGCACTGAGGCATAAGATTTGTCCAGCGCGGTCTGAAGTTTGGTAAGCGCAGTGACCCGGTTGCCGTTCAAGGCGCTTGGCTCCATCCGTTCAGCCAGGGAAAGGCTTTCATCAGGCCGCAGGGCTTTCACCTCGACGCCCGGCTGGGTAGAGGCCGTTGGTACGATATATAACAGCTGATCTTTCGCCTCAGCTTCTTCAATGATACGCAGCATCATTTGTTTGCGCAGCTGCCAGTTTTTGGCAGCACGCCAGCCATTATCAATCAGTAGGATAACAGGCCCGGAGGCCGCCTCTGTCATGATATCAGAATCATTGTTCAAAACAGGTCTGGAGAGGGCAAGAATAACCAGGCCAGCAACCACAAGACGAAGCAATGTCAGCCACCAGGGGCTGTGTGCCGGGCTTTTCTCGGTTTGCAGGAGATCTCTGAGGATTTTTGTCGGCGGGAAAGCTTCGCGCTGTGGGCTGGGCGGTGTCGTCCGCAGCAACCACCATATGACAGGAAGAGCCAGAAGACCAAGCAAAGGCCATGGGCTCAGAAAACTGAGAGCGCCAAGTGTCATAGTGCAGCCCCCTTCGGCCTGGAATCCAGCATGGTTGCCATATCACCTTTGAGAGCATTATCACTGCTTAAAAACTGGGATTTATGCCCTTGCTGGGAAGTTAGATAACCATAGATATGCAACAACCCGGCCCGGGTTGATTGATCGGTATGGTGCTGAACATGCCCCCAGTTCAACTGACGGGCAACGGCACTGACATCATTTTTCCGCGCGTTGAAAGCCTTGCTGTAGAGGCTTTTCATATCCCTTGCATTTTCAACGATGATCTGCTCATTTTGCCGCATATCCTGAAACTGCACCCGCCCTTTAAAGGGAAAGCTCTCCTCAGCCGGGTCAATTATATGGACAAGCATGCCCCCCACCTGATTGCCGCCAATCTGGGCCATCCTTTCAAACAGGGTCGCTCGATCAGCCAGAAAATCACTGATCAGGATAACTTCTGAGTTGCGCTTGATGTCCTGAGCGCCAGGCACGGTTTGTTGACCATAATCATTCTGGAGCCCATGTAACAACCGCTCAGCCACCTGTGGGACCAGATCGCGGTCCATGGAAGGGCTCTTTAGTCCAATCACCCCAACCCGTTCACCCGAGCGAACAAGCATTTCAACAAGCGCCAGCCCCATAAGGCAGGCTCGCTCAGCCTTGGTCATGCTGGCCAGCGAAGACTGGTACCACATTGAAGGGTTGAGATCGATCCACAGCCAAACGGTGTGGGCCGTGTCCCATTCCTTTTCGCGCACAAACAGGTGATCCGTACTGGCAGAGCGGCGCCAGTCAATTCTGTGGGCCGGTTCATCGTTGGAATAGGGGCGAAATTGCCAAAAGGTTTCACCAGGCCCGGCACGCCGGCGACCATGAGTACCATGAACCATGGTATGCGCGATTTGCCGCGCATCGAGAATAAGGCTCGGCATCATCGCACTCAGTCGTCTGGCGCGGGACTCGATATCAGAAAAGTCCGTGAAAGTCTCCGGGGTTTTCAATCCTGGCAAAGCTCCCTGTTTCAAAGTTTTAACGTTTGATTAATTATTGTCATGAACGGTCTTCGCCAATGTCTCAATAATTTCATCCAGTGTGATGTTTTGGGTGCGCGCTTCAAAAGTCAGCGCCATACGGTGTTTCAATATAGGGGCCGCGAGCGCAACCACATCATCAAGAGAAGGGGAGAGCCGCCCGTCAATCAGCGCACGGGCCCTGACACCAAGCGACAGGGCTTGTGCTGCCCGTGGCCCCGGCCCCCAGGCAACAGCATTATTCACTTCTTCAAGCGCTTCATCAGCGCCAGGGCGTGCCCGCCGCACAAGATCAAGTATGGCCTCAACCACCCGCTCACTAATCGGTAATTTGCGAACCAGATGCTGCATGGTCATCAGCTGTTCGCCGTCAATCACGGTTTTCAGGTCATGCGTTTCTGTACCGGTTGTCTGGTAAAGCACGCGGCGCTCCGCTTCGCGGCCAGGATAGCCAACATCAATTTGTGTAAGGAAGCGATCAAGTTGGGCTTCCGGCAGCGGGTATGTACCTTCCTGCTCAAGCGGGTTTTGCGTTGCCAGAACATGAAACGGTGCCGGCAAATCATGGCCAACACCGGCAACAGTCACATGTTTTTCCTGCATCGCCTGCAACAGGGCAGACTGCGTCCTGGGGCTGGCCCGGTTAATCTCATCTGCCATCAGCAACTGTGTGAAGATAGGACCTTTGATAAAACGAAAGGCCCGCTCACCAGTGTTGGATTCTTCAAGCACCTCCGCACCGAGAATGTCAGAAGGCATAAGGTCAGGCGTAAATTGCACACGCTTGTTGGTCAGCCCGAAAACGGTGCCGAGGGTTTCAACAAGTAAGGTTTTAGCAAGCCCTGGCACACCAATAAGCAAGGCGTGCCCGCCACTTAAAATTGTTATGAGAGCAAGGTTGATAACATCATCCTGCCCATAAATAGTAGACGAAGCAGCCGCTTGAATCTCTTTGATTTTTGCGCTGGCCGCTTCCACCTCTTCAATGATCTTGTCACCGGATTGACTGATATTGGTCATGGCTGGATTATAAGGTGCCCCTTACTGATTGAAAATACCGATTATGTAAGATTGTTGTGATAAGCTGATAATATACGCTCACATTCACGATCAATGAAGGTAAAAGCCAACTTTGTTTAGGAAAAGGCAAACTATGAGGTCAAAATTATGTGACCTGTAGGGGGCATAAAGGGAATGAGGGGCTGGAAAGCGATAATGAATAAATCCTCAAAACAAAGCCAGACATCAGAACAAAGCGCCGAAAATGGCCTCGATGCCCTGGTCAGATCTTTGAACAGCGACCAGAATGCCGCCCCGGTTGAACTCTGGGACCCGCCCTATTGCGGTGAGCTGGACATGGTGATCAGGAAAGACGGCCGCTGGGACTATAACAAAACCCCTATTGGCCGGCAAAAACTGGTAAGGCTGTTCGCAACTGTTTTAAAAAGGGAAGGGGACGATTATTTTCTGGTTACCCCTGTTGAGAAAATCGGCATTAAGGTAGAGGATGTCCCTTTTGTAGCAACCCGCATGGAGCAGCATGGAACTGGTGAAAATCAGCTGCTGGAATTTGAAACAAATGTGGGCGACGTTGTTATTGCTGGTAAGGAACATCAATTGCGCTTTCCCAAACAGGCTAATCATGAAACCCTCATTCCCTATCTTCATATCAGACGAGGGCTTGAGGCCCGCCTCTCCCGCCCTGTATATTATGAACTTGCCAATCTCGCGGCACCGCGTGCAACGGATCACCCGGATGAGCTTGGCGTCTGGAGCAGGGGCGAATTCTTCCCCCTCGAATAGGGAATAAAGGATGACATACCGAGGGATCATTAAGGCCATTCCCTGAATTGCATGGCCTGCCACTTTGAAAGAATAAGGCAATTACCACGTGAGTTTTCATAGCCCCACCACACAAACAGAATGGCAGCGCCTCCTGGCCAAGGCCAGCATGACGCTTGAGGAAAGGGATATATATTCAACCCATTCAAAGGAAGACCGGCGCCAAAGGGAGAAATCAGTTGTTGACTATGGTGATGCATCCAGTAAACCGGCAGCGGTCCTGGTGGCCCTTACAATGAGAAGAGACAGTGTCTATCTGGTGCTCACCCGCCGCTCAGCCCGGCTGACAGCTCACCGCGGCGAAATCTCTTTTCCTGGCGGCAAAATCGAAACCCTCGATCAGGGGCCCGTCTGCGCCGCATTGCGAGAAGCGAGAGAAGAAATCGGTATAGCGAATGAACAGGTCAGCGTTTTGGGAAAATTGCCAAAATATGAAACCGGCACCGGCTTTACCATCTCTCCAATAACCGCAGTAATATCACCGCCCTACAGCTTCGTAAGACAACAAGAGGAGGTAGAGGAAATTTTTGAAGTGCCGATGTCCCACATCCTGACCCTCACCAATTATAAAAAGAAATCGCTGGTGCTGGATGGTGTAAAGCGCAGTTTCTGGAGCCTCCCCTATAAAGACTATTATATCTGGGGGGCAACAGCGGCTATATTGATTGATCTGGCAGACCGGATCACCAAAGCTCAGATAAATAACAATTCAATGGCCTAACCTTTCAAGGAAAAGCAACTTTATGACACGTGTTATTCTGATCAACCTTCTGGCAATTCTTGCACCGTTCTTGCTTTATAGCCTCTATGTTTGGATTGAGAAAAAACCAACATCACGCGCCGAATTCTGGAAACTGATACCGATCAAAACGCTGCTGATATTAGGGTTCGCCCTGATGGGGATCTTCTATATCACCCAGATCAAATTTACCGGAAACAAGAAAGGCATTTATCATCCAGCCGTTGTGAAGGATGGAAAGGTCATCCCAGGTTATATTGAACCTATTGAGAAATCAGAAAAGAAGCAGGCCCCCTGAAGGTGAAAGGCAAAACCGACATTAACCTGAAAATGGCGCCATGGTTCGCCGCCGCCAGCGTCAGGCAGGTATTTGAATTGCTCGGTGGAACAGGCGGCGAGGTTGCCATTGTTGGCGGCGCGGTGCGCAATCATTTACTCGACGTGCCAGTAAGCGATATTGATTTCGCCACAACATTGCTGCCGGAAACGGTTCAGGAGCGCGCAGCAAAGGCAAATCTCAAAGCCATTCCGACCGGGATCGATCATGGCACCATAACCCTGATCATCGACAACCAATCCTATGAGGTGACAACCCTGCGCCGTGATATTACAACGGATGGCCGCCGGGCAATTGTCGCCTATGGTACGGATTGGTTGGAAGATGCCAAACGCCGGGATTTTACCTGCAACGCGCTTTATATCGACAATGAGGGCACTGTCTATGATCCCCTCTGTGAAGGCCTTATGGATATAAAACAGGGCAGGATACGCTTTATCGGTGACCCTGGCACCCGCATCAGGGAAGACCATCTGCGGATATTGCGGCTGTACCGCTTTCAGGCCCATTACGGAAAAAAACCACTAGATAGTCAGGCAGTAACCGCTGTGATAAATGAGCGCCTCGGGATCCGCAGCTTATCAGCTGATCGCCGGCGTGATGAGATGCTGAAACTTCTAGCTGCAGAGGAGCCACAAAATGCCATCAGGCAAATGATGCATCACGGGCTGCTCACACTCGTTCTGGCACAGGCTCCAAATATAAACCGATTGAATAAATATCTCGCCATTGAAACAGCGCTGGGCGAAGAGCCGGACCCGTTGCTGCGCCTTGGTGTCCTCTATATCTACCATAATCAGGACGCCCAAAGGCTTGCAAACCATATGGCCCTTTCAAAGCAACAGTTAAAGGTCATCAAACCGCTGGCAGAAACCACAACCATGCCGGCCCTCGAGACCACAGAGCCGGCATTGAAAGCCCACCGGATAGCGCATTATAAACGCGGGAAAACCGGTTATCTGACAGCATTGAAAGCCAGTTGGGTCAAATCTTCCCGCTCGCCAGCAGACCTGATGTTGAAACAACTTTATAAGGGTGCAAAGGACTGGGCCGTGAAAACCTTCCCCCTTGAGGGCAAGGACCTGATCAAGGCCGGTATCAGGCCAGGGCCGGAAATAGGCACGCTGCTTGGGAAACTGGAAACCCTTTGGCTGGAGGAAGACATGCAACCGGGCGCTACCGAACTGCTCCGGAAATTGCCTTTAATCCATATGAAATTCCAGGGCCCCACAAGCCAGCGCCCAACATGAGACGCAAAACCTCAACCAATGCAGGGAAGGGACTTTTGCCCGTATCATATCGATTAGGATAAGGAAAACTAAGGTAGGTTGAGATCAGGAAGCTTTGACAGACCGCAGACTATTATTTTTTTGATCAATCACAACGCGAACAAAATTCAACAGGCTTTCCGCACTCATTTTTTCCGGGCGAAATTGCACCGAGGTGCCAAACCGGCGCAAATGCGTCTCGGACATTTCCCCGCCAACAAATGCCATGTTCCAACTTTCAAACATACGTTCTTCAATCGGTCTTGCTTCGAGTATAACCAGATCACTATGCCTGACATCGGTGCATATTTTGCAAAAAGTCCCGGTTACCGCTTTGCGGTCCCCTTCAAGAATTTGGGCAAAATAACCGTAATTAAAAATGAGAGCGCCTGATACACCGAGAGGTGGGTTGTTTTTCTGTGATGATAGCAAAATTGACTTCAGCTCTTGTTGTAAAGAACCTTCCTGCGTCTGCACCGCATTCACACTGTAATATATCAATCTAAAAAGATACATGTGTCTCCCACCCGGTTTCATCGGCACATGTTAAATTTAAAAAAGACCGTGATGCGCATAGTAAAGCTGGCAAAGACGAAAATAGGCCATGCGCATTAGCAGGCAAAAACGTTTCACATGCAAACATACAGCTGAGAACGAGTAAAAACTACCCTGCCTGTGCAGCTGAGTGTGCAACCAGAGGGTTAAATTTCCTTGAACAATAACCTTAGGGCGAAAACTCTGCCAGTATAGGCGGGGCAGTGGGCACCTGCATATTACCGTCTGACCGTGTCAGGCAGGGTTTAGGACCCGGCCAGCCACCGCATCAAGTTTCGCCAGAAGCGCGGGGTCGCGCTGGTCAGGCGGGGTAATGATCGCGACATCAAGGGCGGTATCCGATCCGACAGGGCAAGCCGGGTGAACACGCGGAAAATCTTTTGCCAATTGGGAGACCAGCGCTGTGGCCCGGGCCGCATTGTCTGTCAGCACACGTATAATTTCTGCCACATCAACATGTTCATGATCTTCATGCCAGCAATCGTAATCTGTGACCATGGCCAGAGAGGCATAGGAAATTTCAGCTTCCCTGGCGAGTTTAGCTTCAGGCATATTGGTCATGCCAATCACCGAACAACCCCAGCTGCGGTATAGATTGCTTTCCGCACGTGTGGAAAATTGCGGGCCTTCCATCGCCAGATACGTCCCCCCCCTGGTCACGGGAATACCGCGGGCAGCCGCCGCTTTTTCAATCTCATCACTTAACAGCGGGGCAATCGGGTCGCCCATCGCAACATGGGCCACACAGCCTGGCCCGAAAAAGCTTTTCTCACGGGCAAAGGTGCGATCAATAAACTGATCCACCAGAACAAATTGCCCCGGCGCCAGATCTTCGCGAAGTGAACCGCAAGCCGAAACAGAAATCAGATCAGTGACCCCGGCCCGTTTCAGGCAGTCAATATTGGCCCGGTAATTGATGCTGGTTGGCGACTGTTGATGACCCCGCCCATGGCGCGGTAAAAACCGGATCGGCAAACCATCAATTTCACCATAAAGAATTTCATCTGAGGGGACACCCCAGGGACTTTGGATTGATTTCCATTCACTGCCGGAAAGACCCTCAAGTTCATAAAGCCCACTACCACCAACAATCCCAAGAACTGACTGCGTCATAACAGATCCCTTATTTGTAAAAAAGAAAGTAATCTAAACGGAAAAGCCCCAATAAAAAAGGGCCCCCGCCAAGCGGGAACCCTTTTCATAGATCATACAAAAAACATCAGTGCTTGACCCGTGACCAGACACTCAGTTTGGCCAGATAAAGCAAGAGAGCCAGAATAACGAGATAGATCATAACCCGTTTGCCCAGATCTTTGCGGGCATTGAGATGTGGCTCTGAAGCCCAGGCCAGAAAAGCTGTTACATCACGTGCATGTTGTTCAGCAGTTGCTTTCGTCCCATCAGCATATTCCACGGCTTCGTCAGTGATCGGGGCAGCCATGGCAATCTGATGCCCGGCGAACACATCATTATAGTGCATGCCCTGGTTCATAGCCATACCGCGCGGCGGCGTCTTATAGCCGGTTAAAAGCGCATAAATATAATCAGCGCCCTTTTCTTCATAGCCAGTGGCAATATCATAAAACCAGTAATAAGGCTCACTGTACCACGGTACATGGCGATGATAGGTTCGCGCTTTGGCAATGACAGAAAAGTCAGGCGGGTAAGCTCCGTTATTCACGGCCCGTGCCGCCGCTTCATTTTTAAACGGGCTGACAAACCGGTCAGAAAGCTTGCCGGGTCGCTCTTTCGGTTCGCCGCTATCATCAAAGCCGTCAATGACAGTCGCATCCCTGGCGATCGCTAGCGCCTGTTCCTTGGAAAATTCCGGTCCGCCCTTTTGCACAAGATTGCGGAACGAAAGCAATTTCAACCCATGACAGGAGGAACAGACCTCGTTGTAAACGCCAAACCCGCGTTGCAACTGAGCTTTGTCATATTTGCCAAAGAACCCGCCAAAACTCCAGTTCTGTCGTTTAATCTCGGGCGCTTCGCCGCCGCCCGCAGCAAAGAGAGGCGTAGAGGTGAGGCCAGCGCTGAGCATAACAGCCAGACCAAGCCCCATGAAGATTTTTTGCAAAGCAGAAAGCCTGAAATTCATGATCTTGTCTCCCCTTTAAGCGGTTTCTGCATCATTTGAAGACCCGAGAACATCCTCAGCAATGCTGCCAGGAAGTTTTTTCGGGGTCTCGATCAGGCCAATAATCGGCATAACCAAGAGGAAATGAATGAAGTAGTATGCTGTGAACAACCGGCTGGCAAGCAGGTACCAACCTTCAGGTGCTTTTGACCCAAGATAACCAAGCGCCAGACAAGTCACCACGAACAACCAGAAAAATGGTTTATATAATGGGCGATAGCTGGTCGAGCGGATTTTGGAAGTATCCAGCCAGGGAATGATAAACAGCACAGCAATCGCCGCCACCATAGCAATAACACCAAACAGCTTGTCAGGAATGGCGCGCAAGATAGCGTAAAAGGGTAGAAAATACCATTCAGGAACAATATGAGGCGGTGTCTGCAGCGGGTTGGCTTCAATGAAGTTATCAGAGTGGCCAAGGTAATTCGGCGCATAGAAAACAAACCAGGCAAACAATAGCGCAAACACTATTGTCGCAAAACTGTCCTTGATCACATAATAGGGAAAGAAGGAAACACTGTCTTTGTCAGATTTTACTTCAACACCAACAGGGTTGTTACTGCCAACCACATGTAGCGCCCAGATATGCAGGCCAACAAGGGCCGCGATCACGAAGGGGAACAGATAGTGCAGGCTCAACAGACGATTGAGCGTTGGATCACCAACAGAATAACCGCCCCAGATCCATTGGGTAATGCTTTCACCAACAACAGGTATAGCGGTAAACAGATTGGTGATAACAGTCACCGCCCAGAAGCTCATTTGTCCCCACACAAGGGAATAGCCCATGAAAGCCGTTAAAATCATGCAAAGAATGATCATCACACCAAGGATCCACAGGATCTCACGGGGTGATTTATAAGAGCCATAATAAAGGCCGCGGAACATGTGTATGTAGGCGGCGAGGAAAAACATCGAGGCACCCACCGCGTGAGTATAGCGTATAAGGTCACCCCAGTTAACATCCCGCATCATATGTTCAACACTGGCAAAGGCATGATCCCCATGCGGGATAAAGTGCATCGCCAATATGATGCCGGTGATGATCTGAACCATCAGACAGAAGGTCAGAATAGCGCCAAATGTCCAGAGATAGTTGAGATTGCGCGGAGTTGGAAAATCAACAAACTGGCCATGCATAAGCCGCAAAATTGGCAATCTCGCATCAAGCCAGCGAGTAAAGCCATTACCAGGTTCATAAGAAGAGCTGTGATTGGACATGCCTTGCTCCTAACCGATTTTAATTTTTGTATCTGAAATAAAAGCATAGGGCGGCACTTCAAGGTTGCGCGGTGCCGGCCCTTTTCGAATGCGGCCAGAGGTATCATAATGAGAACCGTGGCAAGGGCAGAACCACCCGCCATAGTCACCATGAACATCGCCAGAGGCCTGCCCGCGCGGGATACAGCCTAGATGGGTGCAAATACCGATAAGCACAAGCCATTCATCATTTTTTACCCGATCAGCGTCAGCTTGCGGATCAGGCAGCTCAGAAACCGCAACATCTCGCGCCGCTTTGATCTCTTCAGCAGTTCGTTTGCGGATAAATATCGGTTTGCCGCGCCACATGATGGTTATGGCCTGGCCATCTTTAATGGGCGCAAGGTCAATCTCAACAGACGCCAGCGCTTTGGCTGAAGCATCCGGGTTCATCTGGTCTATCAGCGGCCAAAGGGAAGCTGCGCCGCCAACGGCAGCAAACGACCCGGCAGCAACCATTAAAAAATCACGCCGTTCAATCTCAGGATTATCTGAAGACACGTATCGCCTCCCTGGAATAGTGCAGCAGTACCCAATCAAAAAGACAGGTCTTGAAAGGTACGTGCAAGTTGTATGGGAAACCCCACCTCAATAGCAAAGAATAGTTTTATTTTTAAAACAGCATCACAACGAACGCTTATACATCAACGAAAACTCACGCCGCATGACATAAATCAAGCTTTATCTCCGAGAAACTCATTAAAACATATGCCTGACATAGTTGATTCCACAACCAGGCGGCAATATTGCACACATAATGATGTCTTCTACGATTGCACAGACAATATTTAAAATATCACCCGGACAAAACAGGAAAAACCTGATCGCTGATCACTCAAAGAGTTAATGGGCCTCTTAGTGCCATTGTTTGGTCAAAATCACAAGGGGCATCTGTTGGTCAAAAAGACGCATTCACAGTTCTTTATGGCATTTTTTCCATAAAACGTTTCACAAAAACGTTTCGCATTTCGGCAATGAGAGCTTTATAGCTAAGAAAAATTCAGCCATCAGACGGAAAGGAGGAGAAGAAAAGATGCTGCGCCTCGCCCTTTATCAACCCGATATCCCCCAGAATATGGGAACCATCCTGCGCATGGCGGCCTGCCTCAATGTTCCGGTTGATGTCATCGGTCCAACGGGCTTTGATCTCTCGGATCGCGCCTTGCGCCGCGCCGGGATGGACTATCTGGCCAAATCCGTGTTGAAACGCCATATATCTTTTGAGCACTTTCTGCGCAGTGACCGGGCCCCCCCGGCAAGGCTGGTGCTGGCAACCACCAAAACAGACAATAGCTACATAGATTTTAATTTTGAAAACCAGGATATCATTATGCTGGGCCGCGAATCGGCAGGCGTCCCGGAAGATGTCGCCGCGAAGGCAGATGAAAAAATCACCATTCCAATAGAGGCTGAGACAAGGTCACTGAACATCGCCGTTGCAGGTGCCATGATCCTCGGCGAAGCATTACGGCAAACAGGAGGATTTAACCGCCAATGATGAACAAGGAGATGAACAGGGAAACACTTGCTGAGAAACCACCCCATAGAGCAGGGGAAGAAATGAAAATTGCTCAAAACAGTGCCAAAACCTGGTTTGAAACCCTGCGCGATGAAATCTGTGAGAGTTTTGAAACTCTTGAAACTGAACTGACCGGCCCGATGAGTGAGACTGCGCCCGGCCGGTTTACCCGCACACCCTGGGAGCGCAAAAATCATGACGGTACACCAGGCGGCGGCGGTGTAATGTCCCTGATGAGCGGGCGTGTTTTCGAAAAGGTTGGCGTTCATTGCTCAACTGTCCATGGCACCTTCCCGGAAAATTTCGCGGGCCAGATCCCCGGCACAGCGGAAAGCCCCGCCTTCACAGCAACCGGCATTTCCCTCATTGCCCACCCGCAAAACCCGCATGTGCCAGCCGTTCATATGAACACCCGCTTTATCACCACAAAAACCAGCTGGTTTGGCGGCGGCGCTGATCTGACACCGGTTCTGGACAACCGCCGCACGCAGGAAGACCCGGATACAAAAAGCTTCCACAATGCCATGGAAGAGGCTTGCAAACCCCACAAGCTGGCAGACTATGACGCCCTAAAAAAATGGTGCGACGAATATTTCTACCTGCCTCACCGGGATGAGCCCCGCGGCATTGGCGGTATATTCTACGACTATCTGAATTCCGGTGACTTTGAAAATGATTTCGCCTTCACAAAGGATGTCGGCCGCGCCTTTAAAGCCATCTACCCCGAACTGGTGCGCCGCAACTGGGACAAACCCTGGAGTGAGCACGAGCGGGAAGAGCAGTTGGTGCGCCGCGGCCGCTATGTGGAATACAATCTCCTCTATGACCGGGGCACAATTTTTGGCCTCAAAACAGGCGGCAATGTAAACTCCATTCTTTCTTCCATGCCGCCGGTGGTAAAATGGCCCTGAGCGGGGCACCCTGCCAGAATTGTTGTCTTTTAAATGATGGAAATCCCTTGTAATAAGAAGCAGGTTCATTTGCCAAGGAGGCCCGCCAATGACCAATGACGAGCTGAAAGCCCTCATTCGCACCATTCCGGATTATCCCAAACCCGGCATTCTGTTTCGGGATGTAACAACCCTTATAAGCCATGGGGAGGGCTTTCGCGCCACCATCAACAATCTGGCGGAACCTTTTTTTGAAAAAGGTATCAATGCGGTTGTCGGTATCGAGGCCCGCGGCTTCATTCTGGGCGGCGCTATAGCTGACCGGTTGGGGGTAGGTTTTGTGCCAGTGCGGAAAAAAGGCAAATTACCATTCGATGCGATCTCGCAGACTTATGAGCTGGAATACGGCACCGATGAGCTGGAGATCCATAAAGACGCGATCAGCGAAGGTGAAAAAGTGCTGCTGGTTGATGACCTCATAGCAACAGGCGGCACTGTGGAAGCGGGCGCAAAACTTGTCCGCGCGCTTGGCGGCAACATTCTCGGCGCTGCCTTTATCGTTGATCTGCCGGACCTTGGCGGGACGAGGAAAACTGAAGCGCTGGGCATTCCCTGCCACTGCCTGATGACCTTTGAGGGAGATTGAGGGCCAGATACTTCATGACCAAACTTTTCATTGATGCAGATGCCTGCCCTGTAAAAGACGAAGCGGTGAAAGTGGCCGTCCGCCATGAATTGCCAATCTACTTTGTCTCGAATAGCTGGATGCGGCTGGATGATCACCCACTGGTTGAGCGCATTGTCGTCAGTGAAGGGGCGGATGAGGCTGACGACTGGATTGTCGATAACATGAGCGAAGGCGATATCGTCGTCACCAGTGACATTCCTCTGGCCTCGAGAGCTTTGGAGAAAAACGGCCATGTCCTCGGGCCGACCGGCAAACCATTTTCAGAGGATAATATCGGCATGGCCCTCGCCATGCGGGAGTTAAAACAGGAACTCAGGGAAACCGGCGAGATAAAGGGGTATAACCCGGGCTTTACAAAGGCTGACAGATCAAATTTTCTGCAGGAATTAGAAAATATAATTCAAAGGCTTAAAAGAAAAAGCTAACATCAGACTTGAAAAGCGGGACAGCCATCACATATCCATATTCAAGTCCCTCACGAATAAGGATAATGAAACCTATGAAAGACCTCAAAACCAACCGCCGTACCTTCATCATGGGCCTTGGTGCTTTTCTAGCGCCAGTTGGTGCCACCCTTGCCAGTGCGGCTGAAGCCCTCACCCCCAGCAACCAGCCGGTACCGCAATTTGCGGCGCGCGTGGATGCCCCGCTGAACCGGGAAAATGACTATGACCTTATGATGCGCCAGGAAACCGCCTGGATGAACGATTTCAGAAACACGGGTCGCCTTTCCCTTTAGAGGGCCTTCATTTCCCTGAAATCAAGCATGCCGGCGCACGCCCCCCACCGGAAGCTTTCTCAAGGACCGGCTGAAAATCCCCCCCTTTTTTCAGCCGGTTTTTCTATTCCGGTTTTTCTATGCCAGTTTTTCTATGCCAGTTTTTCTATGCCAGTTTTTCTATGGATGACATATTCACCTGCCACTATACTCATTTTGGAAATTTGCAATATCAGGAAAAATGAGAAGAGGTGACCTTCGCCGATGAAAATAAATGGCAAACCATACCGGACCATCTGGCTGAACGAAGACGGCCGGTCAGTTGACATTATCGATCAGACCAGGCTTCCGCATCAGCTCATTATTGAAAACCTGAAAACGGTGGAAGATGCGGCCCGCGCCATAAAGGACATGTTGGTGCGCGGCGCACCGCTGATCGGCGCCACCGCAGCCTATGGCCTCTGTCTTGCCATCCGTGATGACGCCAGCAACAGGGCAATAGAGCAGTCAGCAGACTTTTTAAACAAACAGCGACCAACCGCCGTCAATTTGCGCTGGGCGCTTGATGTGATGAAAGCGCATCTTCTCCCCTTGCCAGAAGATACCAGATTCAATGCAGCGCTCGAGAAAGCCGGGCAAATCGTAGAAGCTGATATTGAGACCAACCGCCTGATTGGCACCCATGGCCTCGAGCTGATAAAGGAAATCGCAGCAACTAGGAATGGTGAACCTGTCAACATCCTCACCCACTGCAATGCCGGGTGGCTCGCCACAACGGAGTGGGGCACAGCAACATCCCCCATCTATCAGGCCCACAAGCAAGGCATAGACCTGCATGTCTGGGTTGATGAAACAAGGCCGCGCAATCAGGGTGCCAGCCTCACCGCCTTTGAGCTGCTGCATGAAGAGGTCCCCCATACCCTGATCGTGGATAATGCAGGCGGCCATCTGATGCAGCATGGCCGCGTCGATCTTTGCATAGTCGGGACGGACAGAACCGCCGCAAACGGGGACGTCTGCAATAAAATCGGCACCTATTTAAAGGCCCTTGCCGCGCATGACAATGGCGTGCCCTTTTACGTTGCCCTCCCCACCTCAACACTGGACTGGTCACTGAATAGTGGCTTTGACATTCCAATAGAAGAGCGCAGCGGCGATGAGGTTTTGAAAATTGAGGGAAGCACCCCGGCAGGTGACGTGGTGAATGTCGCGCTGAGTGTTGAGGGGGTAAAGGCGGCCAACCCGGCATTTGACGTCACACCCGCCAGATATGTCACAGGGCTGATCACCGAATACGGCGTGGTCGCACCTAATGAGGCCGCTATACAAAGGCTGAAGGCTGAGGTGGAGGAAACCACAGGCAAAACGGTCAGGGAGGCGAGCTGAGCAGATGGCCAACAGCACTTCCACCCTGAGAGAAGACCTCATCAACGCGGCCCGCTATATCAAGGCCAAAGGCCTGACGCCGGGCCACACCGGCAACGCCTCCATTCGTGTGCCGGCAAAGGGTGGGGGCTTCAAAATGCTTATCACCCCAACCGGCCTGCCATATGAAAACATGCAGCCGGGAGATCTGGTGCTGGTCTCAAGTGATGGTGCTTGGAGTGAGCGCGGCCTCAAACCCTCCAGCGAGTGGCAATTTCACCTGAGTGCATTCAAGGCAAATCCGGAGGTCAAAGCCCTGGTCCACACCCACTCCAACTATGCGACCACTCTGGCCTGTGCGCGAGTGCAAATTCCGGCCTTTCATTATATGGTAGCGGCAGCTGGCGGCAACAGTATCCCGCTTGTCCCCTACAATATCTTTGGCTCCGAAGCCTTATCGAGGGGCGTGGCAAAAGCTTTCAAAACCCGCAAAGCCTGCCTGATGGCCCATCACGGTTTGCTGGTTGGTGAAAAAACAATTGAAAAAGCGGTGGAATTGGCCGAAATCGTTGAAGATCTAGCCCATCAATATTGGGCGCTTCTGCAAATCACCGAACCCAAATTGCTGACGAAAAAGCAAATGACTGACGTGCTGGAAAAATTCAAAACCTACGGCCAGCAGAAATAACAAGACAGGCTAAAAGGGGAAAACCCAAGTGTTTCATTATCACGAACCTCTCTATCGCCCACCAAGTGAGGGCCGCAACCTGATTGTCCAGGCAACCCTCGGCTGCTCATTCAACAAGTGCACCTTTTGCGCCATGTATAAAAGCAAAACCTATCAGGCCCGCCCATTGGAAAAGGTGTTTGCAGAAATAGATGTGCTGGCAAACATGTTCCCGGAGGCAGATCGGATTTTCCTGGCGGATGGTGATGCGCTGGTGCTGCCAACAGATCATCTCGCAACACTACTGGATTATCTGGCGGAAAAGTTTCAGAACCTCACCCGGGTTTCTTCCTATGCCATGCCCAAAAACCTCATCGAAAAATCACCGGAAGATCTGGCCTTGCTGCGGGAGAAGGGCCTGAAGCTGGTTTATCTGGGCATTGAATCCGGTTCAAATCTCATCCTGAAACGGATCATCAAGGGCGCAAGTCAAAAGACCCATATCAAAGCCATAGAGCGTGCAAGAGACGCCAGCATAAAAATATCAGCAACGGTAATTCTGGGCCTTGGCGGTCGCCAGCACTGGCAGGAGCATATTGAGGGCACCGCCGAGCTGATCAACAAGGCACCGCCCAACTATCTCTCTACCCTGCAATTGATGTTGGATGAAACCACCTATCCGGAATTTATGGAAAAACAGCCAGAAGAGTTCAGCTTTCAGGATGATATGGGGATACTGGCAGAGCAGGAATTGCTGTTAGCCCGGCTCAATCCGCCAAAGCCGGTTATCTTCAGATCTAATCATGCCTCGAACTGCCTGGCCCTGGCTGGCAACCTGCCAAAAGACAGGGAGCGGTTGCTCAGCGAGATTGAATCTGTGCGCAGCGGTGAGAATGCAGTGCGCCCCGAATTTTTAAGGAGCTTATAACGGCCGGTCACTTGGAGCAATTCATTGCCCTTCATGCTCAGCTCTTATAGAACCAGACTTGCGAGCAATATAAACCCCATAACTGTAATAGGATTTATAGCGGTCATATAGTAAGATTTCTTCTCTTTCAGCCTCGATGACGGTTTGGGCAATAACATCATTATCATGCCGTTTCAGAAAATCGGAAAAACCCTCCTGAAGCGGAGCATAATAATTATCCATCCAGCAATGTTCAGGTAAAACAAAGTACCCAAGCGGTGTGTATCCGCTTCTTTCAAGAACCTCAATTTTAGACGAAGCTGTTGCAATCTCGGGATATTCAGCGTCCCAGTGGCGTTGAATCATCTCGGGGCGGGTATTCGTAATCCAGGTGATTTCGGAAACGACAAGTACCCCGCCCGGTTTTAAAAACCGGCACCACTCTGAGACCCCTTTTTCAAACCCCATATTATATATAGCGCCTTCTGACCAGATGACGTCCAATTCATTGTCATGAAAGGGAAGGGCCTCCATAGTGCCGGATAAGGGGGTTATCTTATCGAGCAGGCCCTCAGTTTTCGCGCGGTCCTTGAGTGCCTCAAGAAAAGCGGGCAAAAAATCAATAGCCGTAATTTCAGCGTTGAGAGTGCGGGCAAGCTCTAGCGTTGA
Source organism: uncultured Rhodomicrobium sp. (assembly GCA_964351785.1). Taxonomy (GTDB): domain Bacteria; phylum Pseudomonadota; class Alphaproteobacteria; order Rhizobiales; family HXMU1428-3; genus HXMU1428-3. Next base: position 45,605 of record CAYGPF010000005.1, on the reverse strand, counting down.
CGCGCCCGTACCGCAGCCAATATCAGCGATTTTCAAAGGCTTTGTCTTTGAAAGTTTAGCAAGTGAGATAGCAAGGCGCGTCTCCGGCACCCCGCCAGGTCCTTGGCGTTGGCGGCGTTTATGCAAATCTACCAGAAGCTCCAAATCATTCATGACTAAAACCTAAAGCTATTCACTGGTTGGCAAGAGATCAGATGCCGTCAGAAATGTTTCTCCAACCACGGACTAATTTGCAAATCGGAAATGCAGGACGTCCCCATCCTTCACTTCATAATCCTTGCCCTCAAGCCGCATCTTGCCTTTTTCTTTTGCGCCCGCTTCCCCTGAAAAGGCAATATAATCTTCAAAGCTGATGGTCTCAGCCCGAATAAAACCTTTCTCGAAATCAGTATGTATAACCCCGGCAGCTTTTGGCGCAAGCGTGCCTTTGGAAATGGTCCATGCCCGGGTCTCTTTTGGCCCGGCGGTAAAGTAGGTGATGAGATCCAGAAGACCATAGCCGGCCCGGATCAGTCGCTTGAGGCCCGGCTCTTCCAGCCCAAGTTCGGATAAAAACTCCGCGCTTTCTTCTTCGTCAAGGCCAGCAAGCTCAGCCTCAATCTTGGCTGAGATCACAACAAACGCAGCACCTTCCTCTGCGGCCCGGGCGCGAACCGTCTCAGAAAGCGCATTGCCATCAGCCGCGCTCTCTTCATCCACATTGGCCACAAAAAGCACCGGCTTGTTGGTCAGCAGGCCCAACTGGCGGAATATGGGCTGTTCTTCCGTATCAATAACCGCCATGCGGGCAGGTTGCCCCTCCCGCAAAACCGCAAGCACCTTGTCCATGACTTTCAGCATAGCTGCTGCCTCTTTGTCCTGGCTCTTGGCTTTTTTCTCCATATTGGGGCGGCGTTTTTCAAGGCTCTCAAGGTCAGAGAGCATCAGCTCGGTCTCAACCGTTTCAGCGTCAGATAACGGGTCAACCCGGCCCTCAACATGGGTGATGTTTTCATCCTCAAAACATCTGAGTACATAAGCAATCGCGTCAACCTCGCGAATATTGGCGAGAAACTGGTTGCCAAGCCCCTCCCCCTTGGAAGCGCCTTTTACAAGCCCGGCAATATCAACAAAGGTAAGGCGGGTGGGTAAAATCTCTTTCGACTGAGCTATCGCGGCCAATTCATCCAGCCGCGGGTCAGGTACAGAAACCTCCCCGACATTCGGCTCAATCGTGCAGAAAGGGAAATTCGCCGCTTCCGCATTGGCAGTTTGCGTGAGGGCATTAAAAAGGGTTGATTTGCCAACGTTAGGCAGGCCCACAATACCGCATTTAAAACCCATCTAACTTTCTCCATTGCCTTTGTTCTTATGAAACCAGTTTTCAAGCGCCGCTTTTAATGGCCCACCCTTATCGGGCTGTTTGGCCCGTTGGGCGGTTTTAGCATCTGTTGTATCGGCCCGCTTTGCAGTGCTCTCCTTACCGTCAGTCTTTTGCTGCGAAGGGGAGGGCGCAATGGGCAGAAGATCTTGCCCAATAAGGCTCATGAACCTGTCAGGTTCACCCAAAACCAGAACATCAATCCGCCGCGCCAGCGCATCAATCAGTTCATCCAGCCAGGCTTGTTCCGCTTTGGCAAAATCCTGCAAAACATATCTGGCGACATCTTCCCGCATTTGCGGTCGGCCAACCCCGAGACGAACGCGGGTATAGTCATTCCCCATATGCGCACTGATGGATTTCAGCCCATTATGCCCGGCATTTCCCCCGCCGGCCTTGACCTTGATTTTCCCCGGCTTGAGGTCAATTTCGTCATGGCAGACAAAAATATCTGCAAGGTCAATTTTATAAAATTGCGCGGCTTCCCGCACAGCTTCCCCGGAAAGGTTCATGTAGGTAGTGGGTTTTAAAAGAAGGCATTTCTCTGAGCCAAACCGCCCCTCAGCAACCTCGCCCTTGAAACGGGAACGCCAGGGTGCAAATCCATGCATCCTGGCGATTGCATCAACCGCCATAAACCCGATGTTATGGCGGTTGCGTTCATATTGTTTGCCCGGGTTACCGAGCCCCACAAGAAGTTTCATGGTGAAATAAAGTGAAAAAATTTAAAGCCGGAACTTTAAAAGACTATTCACCCTCTTTCTCTTCTTCGCCGTCAGCATCTTCTGCGCTTTCAGGCTCTTCGTCCCCGGCTTCGTCATCTTCAGGTTCTTCGGCCGCGGCACCGGTTACTGTGACAATTGTAAAGTCACGGTCAGTAATTGTAGAGACAACACCTTCAGGCAGTTGAATGTCTGAAATGTGAATGGATGTGCCAATATCAGCTTCTGAGAGATCAATCTCAATCATTTCAGGAATGATATTAGGTGAGCAGGTCAGCTCCAGTTCATGGCGCACCACATTCAGAACACCGCCGCGTTTCAGTCCGGGGCAGTTTTCCTCATTGGTAAACTGAACAGAAACCGCAATAGAAACCTTGGTTCCCTTTCCAATCCGCAAAAAATCGACATGCATGGGCATGTCCTTAATCGGATCGACCTGGCAATCACGAGCCAGAACTTGCGTTGATTTACCATCAACTTCAATTTCATATAGGGTGGAAAGCAGATTACCCGTATGCAATTGTTTGTGAATTTGCACATAATCAAGGGAAACAGGTTCCGGTGCTTTATTATCGCCGTAAATCACGCCAGGCACGAGGCCTTGCCTTCTAACAGCTCGAGCGGCCCCCTTGCCGACACGCTCACGCACCGATGCTTTAAGTTGAATAACGTCAGACATCAGTATTCTCCGTAAAATATAATTATGTAAAAATAGCGCACATGGGCTTTAAACAGCTGCTGTCTTTAAACAGATGTTATAGAGCCAATATTTCAACAGCGCCCATCATGCTTCCTCCAGGGGTGAACAGCATGAAAGCATGGCTTATAACGCCAAACCTTGTCAGGTGCAACGAATATTCCTTATTGGCCAATACGCCCGGCCGCATGCATGAGCAAAAGGTAAACCCGGCCGGATTCTGAAGTGACATGCTTTGTGGTCAGGTTACCTTGGGGATCTTTCTTCTCCGCATCTCCCAAAAGCCGCTCAAAATCACTTATGTAGCGATCAACATTGCCCCGAAAACCTCCATCAGCTTGATAAAGCTCCGTAATCCGGCGGAAAGTCTCCCCCTGATCATTATAAACTGTATCGCGAATGGGTGTCCGCAAACCGGATCTGTATGTACGCCATAATTCAAGCGCGCTGGTCGGTTCAACAAGTTTGGCAATGGCATTGATATTAATTGACGGCATACCTGCGCCCTGTGCCCCCATATCAGCACCCTGGCCCATTGCAGCGCCATTCGCCTCTTCCTGACCGGTGGCTTCATCCTCAGAAGCCCGCGCCAGCAAATCACCCATTGACCAGTGGGAAGAGCCCTGCGGGCCTTTGTCAACCGGCATAGTTTTGTCAACCGGCATGCCCGTCTGGGCCAGCTTGTTAACGTCAATCTTATCGGTAACTCTTTTGGCAAGGTTTTCCGTGATTGCTTCTATTTCCTTATCGCGGTCAAATCCGGGGTCACGTAGAGGTTCCTTATTAGAAAGACCGCCGCTAACCCCCTGACCAAATCCGAAACCGGCCATGCCTTCAGGCGCGCCGGCACCGGGTTGCCCGGCAAGAGTATGCCCGCCGCCAAAACCTTGCCCACCCATCGGGCCGCCAGCAGGTGTGCCATGTCCGGCTGTCTCGTACCCGGGACCGCCCTGCACCGGATATTTGCCGCCAGCCTCGCCGCCCATACCATGCCCGGAAAGCCCATTACCAGCCACCCCTTTGCCAGCCATCGGCGGAAAGCCTCCACCACCAATGCCAGGCGATGAAATTTCAGCATGGCCAGAACCGCTTGTTAAAGAAGAAAGTGATTCAAGGGCTTTCAGCTGATCCTGCAAAGTGCGCCGCATAAGCGAGGCACTGCGCCGGGTGGTATCGGGAATTTGCTGCAATTGTTGCTTGAGATTATTTTGAGTATCGCTGATCTCTGACGATAGAGAATTGATTTGTGAGCTCATCTCTGTGGAGACAGAGGCAATCCGGTTTTTCATGTCGTCAATGGCGCGCTCTGTCTGGTTGGCAGCCGAATCCCTCAGCTTGGTAAGCTCGCTCAGCGCTTCCATAGATTGCGAAGCCGATCGTGTGTGAAGGCTCTCAGTTATCTCACGTGCTTTATGTTCTGCTTGCAGTAGGGTGTTCTCCAGCTGGCTGGAATAAGATGCCATGACATGATCAAGATCAGTTGTGCGCGATGAAATGGATTCAACAAGCTGCTGCAGGTGCGAATGGCTGGACCCGAGTTTGTTGCCAATCCGGTCATGTGATGATTCCAGCTGTGTCGCTGCTGTTACAACCATCTGGCTTTGCTCTCTGAGATTATGAGTGATCTGCCCAACATGGTTTTGCATCGTTGCTGAAACGTCCTTCAGCAGTTGAGCCTGCCCGGCTAACCCGTGAATGGTTGACATCACCTGTTTGCCCACATCCTCAGTGGTAAGTTGCAGGGTTTTTGCCCCTGACATCAGGGCATTATCCAGCTCTCTGGTTTTGGCGCCAATGGTCTGAACAATATACTGGCTGCGCGAATCCATGGAGCGTCCAAGCTCCTCGGCCCGGCTGGCAAAAGCCTGATCCAGTGTTTTCGAACTTTTGTGCAGGGCATTATCAAGCGCCTGCAGCCGTTCTGTAAAGGCAGCATCAATCACTTTGGTGCGTTCAATGAGGGCAGAATCAAGTTCGGCAACCCGCGATGAAATCGCCATATCCAGATATTGAGCCTTGCTAGCAAGGGCCGTATCAATTTTCTGGGTGGTATCGGACAGGGTCTCCTCAAAATCATCCATGCGCTGAATGAGAGTGTTGTCAAATGTCTGGATCTTGTTACTCAAAGCATTATCAAGCGACTGGGTGCGCTCTTCCATGGCATGACCCATGGTTGAAACATGTTTGCGGAATATGCCTTCAATCTGCTGCGTGCGATCGGTGAGGGCGTTGTTGAGCGCACCGGCATGATGGCCGATGGAACTGTCAAGCGCAGAGAGATTTTTACTGGCGTGCTCAACCACATTGGAAAGTTTAGCCTGCTCCTTGCCCATCCGGTCAAGGAGCATGGGCATTTCACGGCCAACCCGGTCATTCATCGCCGTCATGGTTGATACCACTGAATTACTCTGCTCTGACATGGACTGGGTAATTTTATTAGAGCTTTCAATCAGCTTGCTGGAAACATCACCACTTGTCTTGCTCAACAATTCTACAGTTTTGGTACCCTGGCTTTCAATCTGGTGGGTCACCTTGCTGCCAAGGCCGGTAAGGGCCTTGCTGATACGTTCACTGTCATTGGTCAAACTTGCCCGCTCATGGGCAAGCTCCCCGATGAGGCCGCGGACGCGAAGCTCATTTTCACTGTACGACCGCTCAAGGGCTGCCACTTCATTATGTACCATCGCTTCCAGCTCACTGGCCCGGCCAAGGGCGCGTGAAATGGCATCATTCATGGCAGTGACCTGCCGGCGCACGGATTGGCCAAGCGAGGCCACAGATTGTTCAGCCGCTTTATCAGGTTCAGCCAGCCGCACAGCAACCTCTGTCATGGCCGACGACATCAGTCGAAGTTCATGCGCTCGCCAGATCAGGAGCGCCAGGAACCAGAAGAGAGCAATCGGTATGATAACAACAGCAATCGCCGCCATGGCAGCAGTTGATTGCATAAGCTCAGCCAGGCTGCTGATATCCTGAAATGCGGCACTGAAAACAGACCAGACCATTGAGGCTGAAAGTGCCACCCAGACCGCAGAGGCAATCGCGGCAATAACAAAGGGGCGGTTGGAAGGTTTTTGCTGCAGGGCAAATATCAGCCCTCCGATAGAGGGCACATCATCATTGGCGGCAAACCGGCGCCGGGCCGGGGCCGCACGGCGGCGGTCGAAAGCCGTATCCTGGCTGTCGCCATTACCATAAGAAGCCTGACCATCGCCGGAGCTGTAGTTTTTCTTCTCAGCATTGCGCGCCGCATCAACAGAGCGCACATTAGGCCCACCAGGCTGGCCGGCAAGCGGTTTTTCTGTGTTGTTGGTTTTTGGTGATTGTGAAAAATTCTTGGCGCCGACCCCATCAAGTGACGGTGGTTGAGACCGTCCCTTTTGTTGCCCCCGTTCCCCCTTATTTGCCGCTTTATTATGGGGTGGTTGTTGTTTTTCTTGTGCCATTTACTAATCCATTACTTCAATCTGAATATAAGCCTCAGATCTGACAGGAGGCCTGAAACTGAAAATTCACTTCAAGCCAGTGATATCTGCTTCAGGCCGGAAATTTCGCTCCCCATAGGCAGCGGAATTACAACTCAATTCATCGACCCAGGCGAATGCCCAAAATGCCGATGCCTTCTTGCCGATACTTGTTTTTTAGAAAGCCAACACTTTAAGTAATCGCAAATCTTTATCTTTTCATTCTCTGCGATAGAGTGATGACCATCCCTGTCAGTTATATCCATCATTTGAAAACATCTACCGACCATCCACGAGATTGCATTAAGGCGGTGCCAGTTTTGAATGCCATCCTGAGAATAAATGATCATTCTGACCGGCCGCAGGTTTCATCACTTAAAAGCAGATTTGTACTTCTAGGCAATTTGACCGACAGACAATCTCACCCGCATGGGGTCTGCATATCGTCATTTCAAACGTTGGAGACTATAAAACCCTAAATTAAAATCCCTTAAATACTGAACATTCAGATCAGCCCTGCCATCGGATCAAGTCTGACGCTTGGCAAAATCTGACAAAACTCCGGAAATACGCTGAAAAACTCTGGGTTTCAGCCATCCAACCTGTTCAACACCTCCCTGAATTATGAGCCCAATCAATACCGTCAGAGAGATTATTCATCTCTTATCTGCCCGGCTTTTCGTCACTATCGTATCAATATGTCAAAACTCTGCATCACTAAAATTTTTCAAATAATAACAACAGAAATCAAATGACCTGAAAATTCATATGTTACGTCGTAAAATGCAAAGCTTGATATTTCTTCATAGAAACCCAGGCAATGTACAGTGTCTCAGGAAAATCACGCGGGGCAAACAAAAATGAGGAAATGAGTTAACCCTGTTTCAGATGTAATTCTCCTGGCATGGATGATAACTCAAGAATATTCTGTTTCCTGGGTTCTGTCCCCAACTGAACTTAAACCATAATCAGGCGCTGACACCAAACCTGGCTACAGATCCATTATCCCCTTTTAAAAAGCCCAAATTTTCAAAAACGCAGCACAATCCACATTCTAAACACATTCATTCTACAAGGGTGCTCGCGCTAACTGGCAGATCAATCATGATCACCTGAAACAACAAGCAGCTCGCAATGCATTCATACGCAGATAAACACTTAAAGAACGCAATTCACGAAGATATTAAAATGCCAAAACATGATCAAATCTCATGGCTGGATACCATTTCAATATCCCCGCTTGCTGCGCATAAAATTCTTCAAAACAGTCCAACTGATGTCTTCTCAGGTTAGCAGCACAACCACAATGGCAATCCCTATCATCTGGTAAACACCTTCTGGTGATGTCCCTGAAATGTGGTGGCGCCTTGAAAAACGATCCAAACCTTAATATCCGGAACTGAATATCCGATAATGACAATTCAGAAAGCTACAACCCCGAATGCTACAATAACCTTAAAAGCTAATATGAAGAGTTTTTGTCACAGCCCCCATAATTCCTCGTGCAAGGAAGATATTATGGATTGACATTAGCACATTATTTTCCGCGAATCACCAAGGGATTTTATTGTAAAGGAAAAAAATCCCCATATATCGACAACTGCAAAACTCCAGGGAAATAGGTGTGAAAAAACATAATTTGTTTAATAACTTGATAGGAATCAACACCTATTATGAACCTTATGCTATGCGGCAATCCTCTGTGGAATATATGTCTGTGAATGAGCGGGCCGCAGTTGAGACACTATTTCAAATACAAGAGGACAACAAATGACAACCCGCCTACAAGAATCGGCAGAAATGCACGACCCTCAAACCCCGCCAAAAGACATGAAACCCGTTGACCTGGTTCATCTTTCAAAGCAGACGTTTGGCAGCAAAGAGCTGGAAAGTGAGCTTTTGGGCCTTTTCCTCAGCCATTCACAACAATGCCTCATGCGCATGCGGGGCGCTGACACCGACACAGACTGGGCCAATGCGGTTCATTCTATCAAAGGTTCAGCAAGGGCCATTGGTGCCTGGGCTATTGGTGACAAAGCGGAAGTTTTCGAGCGAAAAGCCGCCGCGGGCACACTGGGCGATAAAGCTGCTGCAATCAGGGAAATAGAAGATCTGGTGACAGAAACCAACCAGTATATCTCCAGTCTCATCAAGGCCGCTTGAGGAACCTGGCAGCGTCGCCGCTCAGGAAAGCGGGCCAGCAAATCTATTCCGGAGAATAGTTCAAAGGGCCCGTAATTCCACTCATCCAGCCCCTGAATATCGAGTTCCTTCAAAAAACACATGTTTTTTCAACGATTGAGACTGGAATCTCGGTATCGAATGCATTATAGGATGCAGCAAAGGTTATCAGCTGCACTTTAATCCCCAACAGTTAGCCCGTTCTATCTGGACCCGGATCAGGTTGTTCCTAACGGTCGGGGGGCCATATTGAAATGCCAACTCTCAGTATGCGCTGGGGGCAAAGGTGCAGGCCGAAATGATAGAGACACGGTAGGGCAGGCACTGAAAAGCGTTTCAAATCCGGAGCGTCAGAGCAGCACACTGCACTTAAAACACGAACAAAACCTCATTGGTCGATGATATGAGGCAACGAAAAGGGTGACGTTAATGCCCAGCATTAAATATATCGAATTCAGCGGGACCCCCCATGAAGTGGAAGGGGAAGTTGGAATGACAGTCATGGAAGTGGCGCGCAAGGCAGAGGTCCCAGGCATTGAAGCTGAATGTGGCGGCGCCTGTAGCTGTGCCACGTGCCATGTCTATGTTGATGAAGCCTGGACTGCAAAAACCGGAACAGCCCAGGAAATGGAAGAAGACATGCTGGACTTTGCTTTTGATGTCCGGCCCAACAGCCGCCTGAGCTGTCAGATCAAGGTAACCGATGAGCTGGACGGCCTCATTGTTCATTTACCTGAGAAACAGTTTTAAAATTTGAAAATTTCAGGGGTCAGAAACCTGAAATTCTGACAAACAGAATAATTACAAATACATTTGAAGAAGAAGAGTAAATGTCAAATCCTGCTATTGAAACAGATGTGGTTATCGTTGGCGCTGGGCCGTGTGGTCTTTTCGCCGTTTTCGAATTGGGCCTTCTGGATATTCGTTGCCACCTGATAGACATTCTGGATCGCCCGGGTGGCCAATGCACAGAGCTGTACCCGGAAAAACCCATTTACGATATTCCTGCCTATCCCATCATTTCCGGCCAGGAACTGACCGACAAACTAATGGATCAGATCAAGCCTTTCGATCCGGAGTTCCATTTCAACCAGCGGGTTGATGTGCTTGAGCGCATGGAAGATGGTCGCTTCCGGGTCAAAACTGATGACAATCAGGAATTTATCACCAAAGTTGTGGTGATCGCGGCAGGGGGTGGCTCTTTCACCCCTAAACGCCCGCCAATTGAAGGTATAGAGGCTTTCGAGGGCACATCTGTTTTCTATTCCGTGCGCCGCATGTCAGAATTTGAAGGCAAGGATCTTTTGATTGTGGGCGGCGGTGACAGCGCCCTCGACTGGACCCTGAACCTCGCCCCCATCGCCAATAGCCTCACCCTTGTTCACCGCCGCGACAAGTTTCGCGCGGCAACAGACAGCGTGAACAAGATGCTGGCACTAAGGGAAGAGGGTAAAATCAATTTCCATATGGGCCAGATGAGCAAGTTAAACGGTGAAAACGGCCAGCTTGAAAGTGTGACCATCTCGGGCCCGGAAGGGGAAGTTGACGTTAAAACCAATTGCCTGTTGCCGTTTTTTGGTCTGACCATGAAGCTTGGCCCGGTCGCGGACTGGGGCCTGAACCTGCATGAAAACCTCATCACTGTGGACACGGAAAAATTTGAAACCAGTGAGCCCGGCATTTTCGCCATTGGCGATATCAACCATTATCCAGGCAAGCTGAAACTCATCCTTTCAGGTTTCCATGAAGCAGCCCTCATGGCACAGCAAGCCAACAGCATCATTTACCCGGACAAGAAAGTTATTTTCCAGTACACAACCTCATCCTCCAGCCTGCAAAAGAAACTTGGCGTCAAATAAGGGACACCCCAGAACCCGGCGCTGATTTCACAGGCAGGATGAACCGGCCAGAACCACAAGCCGGCTCATCGGGGCGCTTGCCCGTAAGCGGGTCAGCAAACACCACACAAACTGTGAAGCAGGGTTCTTCAACCGGGAAAGTGGGGGCAAAACCCCTTGATTTTCTGCCCCTAGTATTTATAGAGCCAGTCGTAGTTTTTCAGTAAAAGACTGTCAGGGGCCGCCCTGAGGCCCAGATTGCGCAACAGCCGCCACAACGATCTGGCGTGATAGATTTCCCCATTCATAACTGATTTGCTAAATACCTTGCGGCACCGTGCAAACCGCTCAATTTCAAACAAAGGGGGCACTTTTAAAAGCTCTGTCCTGTGATCGTGGAGCAATCGGCCAAGCAGCAATGCATCTTCAATGCAAAGCGCGGCCCCTTGCGCCAGAAATGGAAGTACCGCATGTGCCGCATCACCAACCACCATCAGCCGCCGCTTATGCCACGGCTGAAACGGGCGCAGCACCATCAACGGCCATGCCTGCCAGCCCTCAATTTCCATCACCGCCGCCCGCACGGGGTTATGCCAGGGGCGCAGCTCTTCATAAAGCAGCTCTGGTGGCAATGCCTCATCCCAGGACTTTTGTTTGGCCGCCCCCGGCGTTACCGCAACAAGGTTCAGCGCATCGCCCCCCTTCACTCGGTAGGAAACCAGATGCGACAGAGGCCCAAGCCAGACCTGGGTGTCAGGGCTTTGCAAAATGTCAGGCGCATCAGCCGCCGGGACCAGAGCCCGCCATGCAATATAACCGCTGGTGCGTGGGTGGGCATCCGGCGCCAGCATCTGGCGCACCCGCGACCAAACCCCATCCGCCCCGACCAGCAACGCCCCCTCGACAGTTTCCCCGCCCTCAAGTTCTGCAACGATGCCTTCCGCATCCTGCTGGTAGGAAATAAACTTGGACCCCATCATAAAACGCACGCTGGGCAGGCCTTTCAGTGCAGATAATAATAAACTCTGCAGGTCGCGGCGCGCTGTTACAAGATAAGGCACGCCATAACGCGCCTCGGCCGTATGGCCTAGCGCCACGCTAGTCAGCGGCCGCCCATCAAGTCCGTCATTAATGTGAATAAAACCAGGGGCCGTGGCATCAACGCTGAGCCCGTTGAAAAGCCCAAGTTCCTTAAGGCGCCGCACGGCATTTGGGCTGAGCTGCAACCCGGCTCCAATTTCGGAAAATTCATCACGCTGTTCAATGATGACACAGGGCATTTCATGCCTGCCCAGCACCAGCGCAAGGGACAAACCTGCAATGCCCCCGCCTACAATAAGGATGGGGCTTTCATTCTGACCGTGCGTGGAAACAGTCACAGCATCAGTCCCTAAAGTCATTTAATCGAGGGCACGGGAAACACAAAGCCGGGGTGGCCGGCTTTCATCATTGCCAAGCCTGTCATCAAATTGATAAAGCGTTGAACAATATGGGCAAATGATTTCATCATCCTGCCCCATATCCAGATAGACATGCGGATGATCAAACGGTGCCCTGGCCCCGATACATTTAAATTCCTTAACACCAATACCAATTTTTGTCGCACCGACATCGTTACTGAAATGAGGTGTGCCGCTCTTGGCCATAATCAAAAACCCCTGAAAGTCAAAAAAACCTGTAAAACAGGCTCAAAATCAATATCTGGTTCAAAAGTAGTGCGACTCAAGGATAGCCTTGTTTCAAAAGGAATGATAGAGAAAAGCGCTCAGTTTCATCAATTCAAAAGCTTGTGGCAGAGCAAACCGGCACCATCTGCAACGGTCCCCGGGGCCATCAAGGCCGGGAGATGAAAACTGACAACGAAAGGAAAAGCACATGCGCCCAACAGGAACAATAAAATCGGATGGCATCGAACTTGCCTATTACGAGCAGCCCCCTGAAACGGGCGCTCCAAAGCGTAACCATCCGATCATTCTTGTGCATGGGTTTGCTTCCCACAGCCACATGAACTGGATCAATCCCGGTTGGTTCGACAGCCTGACTGAGGCCGGTTTTCACACTATATCCATCGATAATCGGGGCCACGGGATGAGTGAAAAACGCCACGACATGAGCGATTATGGCTCCCACCTGATGGCACGCGATGTCAAAGCCCTTGCAAATCATCTGAACATCGAAAAAGCGCACATCATGGGTTATTCCATGGGCGCGCGGATCAGCACCTTTGTTACCCGTGATTTCCCGGAACTGGTAGCTTCCGTGGTTATTGCCGGCATGGGCTATAATCTGGTGCGCGGCATTGGCAACCCCGAACCGATCGCCAGGGCACTTGAGGCCCCAAGTGCTGATGATGTCATCAACCCGGCGGCTAAAAACTTCCGCGTCTTTGCCGAGCAGACAAAAAGTGATTTGAAAGCCCTTGCCGCCTGCATCAGATCAACCCGTGTGCCGGTGGACGCGGAAGATCTGGCCAAAATCAAAATGCCGGTGCTGGTTGCTGTTGGCACAGATGATGTCATCGCCGGTTCTGGTGAGGACCTGGCCGTTCTCATCCCCGGCGCCGTTCACTGGCCAATTCCCGGTCGGGACCATATGCGCGCGGTTGGCGACCCAGTCTATAAAGAAGGTGTGCTGGCCTTCCTCGAGCAGAACGATTGACGCCGAAAGGGGCAAAAAAATCACTTTGTGCCCGCAGCAGGCAGGGACACGAAAAGCACCCCCAGCTTAAACCCCTTTGAACAGAGGGGCGCGTTTTTCTGAAAAGGCCCGCCGGCCTTCCTGATAATCCGCGCTGTCAAAACAGGCTTTGGTCTGGGCATCATGCGGGCTGCGGTCAATATCCTCGCTCATGGCAGAAAGATCATCAATGGCAAACTTGAAAGCCTGCACGCTCAAGGGAGCATTGCCGGCAATTGTCAGCGCCAGTGAGCGGGTCTCTTCCTCAAGTGCCGCCTGGGCATGAACCCGGTTCAGGGCACCATGTCTGAACAGCTCACTTGCGGAAAACCGCCCGCCTGTAAACAGCATTTCCCTCGCAAATGAGGGTGTCAGTACCGAGAGGACCAGCCGCGTCCAGTCAAGGTCAAAACCAAGCCCGAGCCGGGCCGGTGGCAGGGAAAATGTTGCCCCCTCACAAGCCAGCCGCAAATCTGATGCGAGGGCCAGCAACATACCCCCGCCAAAACAATAGCCCTGCACCATGGAAAGGGTCGGTTTGCTGCAATTCCGTAAAGCCTGAAATGCGGCACTGTTGGCTTGATTATAAGCTTCAGCAGCTTTTCCCTGACGCATCTCATCAAATTCGGAAATATCAGCCCCGGCAGAAAAGGCACGCTCACCAGCACCCCGCAGGATAATCACCCGAATGTCAGCGGTGTGCTCCAACTCATCCACAATGGATGGAAACTGATGCCACATGGCAGAGGTGAGGGCGTTCAGCCGGGCTTCGTTATTAATAATGATCCAGCCCAGAGGCCCCTCAGATTCAACGGATATTTCAGGCATATCACCCCTTTCCCGAGGTTAAATGAATAACAATCAGGCAGTAGCCTTGATCAGACATGGCCAATGCTGGCAAAAGGTTAACGAAAAGTTAACGATTTGCGGGCCATTTTAGCTGTAAGTTTATACAATTCTTAACAAAATTTCTCGAATCAGCTAAACAGAAAAACAGTATCAGGGGGCAAGAGATCAGTTAGACATAAAGGCAGACCGCAAAATATCAGTCAGCCGGAAAGAACTGATCAACAAATATGAAATGTGTCGTTTATCGTATTTCTGACAATAGCTGAACCTTACAATAATGGTTCATATGGTATGGAAAAACATGGGTTGGAAAATCAAACGATGAACAAAATGTTCAAACCTTTCATCGCGGCGGTAAAAGGGATGAGCAGAACACAAAATATATTCGCCTGAATAGCAAACGGGTCAAGCTGAACCCATAAGTACCACTATACCGGCACCCCTGGTATGGCGGCGGCTCGCGGCATTGTCTGAAGCGGCATAGTCTGAAGCGGCATAGTCTGAAGCGGCATTGTCTGAAATTGTGCCCCAGTCGCATGTGGGACTTCAAGCCCGTTTGATCATTGTTCGGTCAAACCCTGAAATGTACAGCGTAAAATCAAACATTGAGTAAATGCGTGCAAACCGTGTCATCGGAAGGAGGTCATCCATGAGACATTTGCTGGGACTTTTCGGATTCCTTGCAGCCACTGCACTTGTCATCGTCTCAGCGGCGATGAACTGGCGCTTTGGTTTTGGTCTTGGTCAAACCGAGTTTGACGGTCAGGTCTATGGTCTGGCCAGTGTGGCGGCAGACTGCCTGAAAGCCATTGCCCCCTTCCTGATCATTTACGCCTGGAAAACCGGCAAATGGGCCCAGGCCATTGCCGGCGTTGCCCTTGCTTTGATCTGCACCGGCTATTCCATCACCTCCAGCATTGGTTTTGCTGCGACAAACAGGGCGGACAACAACGGTGAGCGGATGATCAAGGTCTCCAACTACAAGGATTCCCGCACAGAATTGAAGCGACTTGAGGACAAACTCTCATGGATGCCCAAACACAGGCCCGTTGAAGCCATAGAGGCAGATCTGGAGCGGGTTAGCTCAACCCAGGTCAAAACCCGAGGCAAACGGCGCGACACAGTGAAAGCGCTTACAAGTGACTGTACCAAAACCAACTGGATCTCCCGGAAATATTGCCCGCAGGTGTTTAACCTGAAGAAAGAACTGGCCATTTCCGAAGAAGCCAAAAGGATTGAAAGCCGGGTTCTCAAACTGCGCGGCAAACTGGCCATGGCCACCTCGATAGCGGCTGCCGGTAAATCAGACCCGCAAGCAGATCTTATTTCCAGCCTGACGGGCCTGAAACTGGAAGACACACAGACAGTTCTGATCCTCCTTGTCTCCTTGCTGGTTGAAGCCGGCTCATCATTGGGCTATTTCGTGGTCTTTAGCATGTGGCGGCTTGATCCGCGGCGGGCAATGGAAAAAGAGGAAGCCATCAGAGCGCGGCAATATGCCAGGAAAAATGCCAGGCATGAGACCCTGTCGCTGGCAGGGAATGGCCTGAAAGACCCGCTTCTGACCAATGAATCCCTTTTGAGCCACAATGACAATAACAATAAAGAGCCTGAGCGACAGGAAGAAATTCATGACCCTGTGAAATTACCTAAAAATGAAATGGACCGCTATTACGAAGCGCGCATCATTGAAGATGAAGGTCAAAGCACCACCGCCACAGAGCTCTATGATGATTATTGTGCCTGGTGTGCCGAACAGAACTCAAGCCCGATGTCGCAAATACCTTTTGGTAAACAGATGAGCCAGCGCAACATTAAAAAGGCCAAAATTGCCGGACGCATCCGCTATAAAGGCATCTGCATTCGGCCAAATACGGAATCTGGCAAAGAAAATGAAACCAGAATTGGCGGCACCCGGGTGGCCTGAACGCTGGCCCTGGAAATGCCATAGCTGCTGAAAACAACCATTGAGAGACAATAAAAGCCCCATTCAGGGGCTTTTTTATCAAGTGAAACAGATATTCATTGCGCAAATGGGACATTCACTCGACACAAAAAATTGATATCTTAAGCATGAGCCATGATTTGTCTTACTGGACAGGAATGACTAAATTACAGATATTGAAAAATAATTTGCCAAAAGAACCAAAATGGCTCATCCAACGACCAATGAAAATAACAGGATGCCAGTTTGTTGCCCCAGCGATGTGAACCCTATAACCTGAAATCAGATTTCAGGATCGAGTGGGTAATGACACGGCCGGGCGCACACCCCCTGAATGAGGGCGTAAAGTGAGGCGAGAGCAAAACCATGAACCCGCAAGCAGAAGTAAAATCATTTGGCCAGATAGATCCCGTCTGGGACAAAATCCGCAAGGAAGCCCAGAGCGCCATTGATAGGGATCCGGTTGTTGCCGGCCTGATTTCAGACGCCATCCTGAACCATGATAGCCTCGAGCTTTCTTTAAGTTACCATCTGGCCCAAAGGCTCGATCATTCTGCGGTTGACGCCAATATCCTCAACAAGACCTTTCGTGAAATCATTGAGAATGATGAAGCGTTCCGCCATGCCGTACGCATTGACCTCGCCGCTGTTTTTGAACGGGACCCGGCCTGTAATCGCCTGATGGAGCCGCTGATGTATTTCAAAGGCTTCCACGCGCTGCAAACCTATCGTTTCGCGCACCGGTTGGCCAAACGCGGCTCAATGGATCTGGCGCTTTATCTGCAAAGTCAGTCCTCACGGATTTTTGCGGTGGATATTCACCCAAATGCGCAAATAGGAGACGGTATCATGTTTGATCATGCCACCGGTCTGGTCATTGGAGAAACCGCCGAAGTTGGGGACTATACTTCAATTCTGCACAATGTGACTTTGGGCGGCAGTGGCAAGGAATCTGGCAACCGGCACCCTAAAATTGGCAGCAACGTCATGATCGGTGCTGGCGCCAAAATACTTGGCAACATTAAAGTCGGTTCATGCGCTCGTGTAGCGGCAGGCTCTGTTGTGTTATCTGATGTACCCTCGGAGATGACAGTCGCCGGGGTGCCAGCAAAAGTCATCGGCACTGCAGGCTGCGCAGAGCCGGCACGCACCATGAACCAGTTGCTGAACGCTAATCTCCCGGATTAATCTAACCGTCTCACATCAAGGGGCAGGGCGAGCACCTTGTCTCTGCGCCTCTGAAAACGCCGCATGAAAAAAAGTGAGCGAAGAAGATATTAGTGATTGAACCGGAGGAAAAGCTCTTATACACCAAAGAAGCCCAGCAAAGACGGGGTCTGGGCACAGAACTAAAACCCAAACACCACGAACTGCCTCTCTGGCTGAGCTGACAATTCTCACTCGACAATTTAGGGTGAGCCGCAAATTTCAAAGGGACCAAAACGTGACCGCTGAAGAAATGAAAAAAATAGAGGACTATCTGTCCGGGCTGTTTAACACTGACAAAATTGAACTTCGCCGCGCCCCCAAGGTGACAGATATGGTTGAGTTACATATAGGCGATGAATTCCTCGGCACGATTTACCGCGACACAGAAGACGGTGACGTCACCTACCAGGTGAATTTTGCCATTCTTGACATCGACCTTGAACAATAAACCCTGGCTGCAACGACCCTGTCGGCGCGTGGCTGCGCGTTAACCAATTCTTAACTCTGACCCCTCAACCACAACATTCTGTGGCAAAATAACCCTGTTTTCAGTCAGTGTCAGATCCTGGCCGAAAGGTTATCTGGCTAACAGGTGTTTCATCATGATCGCAGATTATGCGGGCGTCCTTTTAAATATTTACAGCCTTGCTATAGGCTTTACCGTTGCAGCCATGGCCGCTTCAACTTTTGCCCTCATCACGGGTCAACCATTACGTTTTGAAATGACCGCCAATCAGAACAATCTGAGTGTTTTCATCGGGGCCTGCGCCCGTATCATTGCCGGCCCGTTCCTGATCATTAAAAACACGCTCCGCGCCCTGGCCATTACCGGGCGCGAACCCTACTGGGTGATGATGGCAATAATAATTGCCGCCTTCTGGAGTTTCTGCCAGGGTGTGATAATTATAGAAACAGCCCACACGCTTGGCGCTTTCTACGGCTAGGGCCACTAAAACCCTTAAAACACATACTGACAGAAAACAGCAGACATCATGCCCCTATACAAGTTCCGGGACAAAGCCCCATCATTTGAGGAAAAAGCAACCAGCTGGATCGCGCCGTCAGCCGAGATCATCGGGGATGTAACCATTGGCGCTGAGGTGAGCATCTGGTTCGGGGCGGTACTGCGCGGTGACAATGAGCCGATAACAATCAGATCCGGAAGTAACGTGCAGGAAAATGTGGTGATGCACACAGACCCGGGCTACCCGCTTACCATAGAAGAGGGCTGCACAATAGGCCACAAGGCCATGCTCCACGGTTGCACAATCAAAGCAAACAGCCTCATCGGCATGGGGGCAACCATATTAAATGGGGCCGTGATTGGGGAGAGTTGCCTGATCGGCGCACACACTCTGATACCAGAGGGCAAAACCTACCCGGAAAAATCCCTTATCCTTGGCACCCCGGGAAAAGTAGTCCGCGCGCTAACTGATGAAGATATCAAGAGGCTGAAAGCTTCTGCCCAAACCTATATCAACAAAATAGAAGCCTACCAGCAAACCCTGACCCGGATCGGGAAAACCTGATTGCCAGACAAGTCTGAGGCCAGTTACTTAGCCCGCGATCATTAGTCAGACTATGGTGAGGACAAGTTACACTGAATGATGAATGCCGGTGTTGCGGGGCCATATCAGGATGACAGGTTGAGGAGATGCGTGAGGAGGGCCCGCAATTCAGCCGGTTCAACCGGTTTTGCGAGAAATTCACATTTTTCAGCGGCTGCCTTTTTAACAGCCAGATCAGTTGGCGTTGCACTGACGATCACACTGGGGATTACAGGCCGCCCTGCGGTTTCAAAACGGGCCCTGATCAGACGGACAACATCCGGCCCGACCACATCATCAATCAGATTAAAATCAGCCAGGATCAGATCTGGCACCCGCTCCACCTCATCAAGCCGCTCTTCAATCTGCTGTAGACCGTTCCCGGTAACACATTTCGCGCCCCATCTGCTTAACAGGGTCTGCATGGCATCGCGGACATCAGGGTCATCCTCCACCACGACAATAAAGGCATCTTCGAGTTTAAGCTTGGCCGGGATAGCGGAGGATTCTGATCGAAATTCATCAACAACATCTGACTGCATATGGCTAAGCGGCACACTCACATAAAACACAGAACCTCTACCCGCCTCGGACTTGAAATCTACCACATGTCCCGTGGCATCAGCCATCCGGGCAACAATCGCCAGCCCGAGCCCAAGACCATCCTGATGCACGTGGTTACGGCACCGGTGAAACTCATCAAAAATATGATCATGTTCATTTTCAGGAATACCAGCTCCAGTATCCCAGACCTCAAAGCGCAAATGATCACCGCGCTGGCGGCACCCGATCAAAACGCCGCCCTCATCTGTGTAGCGCAGCGCATTGGAAACAAGATTTTGCAAGATGCGCCGCAAAAAAATGGGATCAGTCTCAACCACCGCAGGCAGGGAAAAAACCCGGAACTTTAAGCCCTTTTTCTGAGCAAGCGGCCTGAAATCAGCATAAAGCCCACGAATGATGCGCTCGACAGAAAAGCGGCAAAATTCGGGAACACTGACACCGGCATCCAGTTTTGAAATATCAAACAAGGTGCGCAGTAAATCCTCGATAGTTAATAACGAGCGATCCACCTGATTGATCAGTTTCTCCGTAGAAGGGTAGACCTCTTCGCTCTTAAGCGCCGCCATATTCAACCGGGCCGCTGACAAGGGTTGCAACAGATCATGACTGGCCGCGGCCAGGAAACGTGTCTTGCTGATGTTGGAAGTTTCAGCCAGTTCCTTTGCTCTTGATAAATCAGCGTTTGAGGTCTCCAGCTCATCAAGCGCATTGTGCAATTCAAGAGTGCGCGCCCGTACCTGCTCTTCAAGGAGGATTGCGGATTGAAATAGAGAATAACTGTTGGCCCGTTGATCCATGCTGCGCTCAACCCGCCGGATAAGTGCCTGATTGATTTTTTCGAGTTGTTCAATGCGCAGAAGCAGGTCCGCTTCATTCTTGCCAAAATAAACAGACGCTCTGTCACTTGTTTGGAGGGTATCTGAGAAACTGAGAATTTCGCTGGTGGAGGTTTTTGTCTCTTTAGAGTCAATGTCTTTTTTTTCAGTCATTGTCCGATCGCGATCCCGGAAAAGGTTAGATTAAGGTGCATGCCGTGAACCTGCTCACCATAGGTATTAAAACCGATGATTTTGTGTTCACTGAACAGGCGGTTAATCTCCCCTTTACTTTGATTGATCTCAGCCATCATGCGGCGCAACACACAATCGAACCCAAGGATAATCTGTGGGGGGCCAATTTCTTTATTGATGTCATCAAGTGTATTGATAACACCATCGACCATGTCGCCAATTTCAGAGAGCGTGAACACAACCCCCTCGTCAATCGCGCAGTAAAAACGAAAAGCCCCATCGGGTAATACATCCTGGATGGAGCGGGCATAACACTTGCCCCCAAAGCAAACGCTTAAGGGGTGAGATGCAAAGCTGACCTGATCAATATCTTCGCACCTCAGGCCAAGCAGATCAGCGTAAGCTGTTGCCGCGGGTTGGGCATTCAATTCATAGACAATCCGGTTTTCAGGGTCAGCTTTGGTCACCACAAATTTCTGGTTGGTGGTTGAAAAGCTGTCACAACTGAAAATATGGAACGGAAACCGGCTCTCTATCAGCAGTAAAATCACTGCATCAGTAATAACCTCATCGTCGTGAATGAGATGGGTTTCCTGAAAGTTCAGACCATCACCGGCAGAGCCCCCGATCAAAGGAATGTCTTTTAACCCGTAAGTGATGGTCGAAACAATCTGCTCTTCACGGTAGCAAAGCCCGTCAACCAGCATCAGCGCAAAACAATGCTGAAACGGGGCAGATCGGTTCATCTGAAAGTTCTTGACCGCCTGGCGAACTTTTGATTGCCCTTCACGGATCGAAAAGTCACTCAGGTCAGGTAATAATATGCTGGATGCGCTAAAATCTCTGGAGCTGAAACCGAGCGCCACAACAGATCCATCGGCAAAGCCATCGGGTGTGAGTTCACCAGCCGTACTACAGCCATAAATGGCCGTTTCAGGCATTAATGCCTTCAAGCTGGAGGCAAGATAATCACAGGCGGTATCAGGTGAGAAAAAAATCAGAACAAAGGCATAAGGATCAGGCCCCAGCTGAGCGGCAATATCATGGGCACATCCAGCCCCGGTTTGATGTGCAGAGACTGCTATCTGAACACTTTTTCGGTCACTTTGCCCATGGCTTTCCACCATTTATGATCCTCATTCTGTTCCTGATACTCATACCTTTATAATACAACTGATGAATAATTGAACAGCAAACATTCAGGGGCGCCTAGTTAATATTTAATCAGCGCTGATGAAATTATAATCATGTTTTGCCAGCAGTCCCGCCAGCAGAGACGTTAACCATGACCATTATCAGACAGAAAAAGATAGTGATTGATTCTCTCCGAGGAAGAGAATCGCCCGTACTGCTGCACAATTATGGTCAAGCTTCATCGGTAATAAATCCGGATCTGAGACAGAGTTCCCCTCCCCGGAATGAACCCAGCAGAACCTGGTGACAGGGAGCCATCAAAACACCGGAAACTGAAACACCGCATCGCACCAGCAGAATGAACAACAAAGGGATAAACAAGTTATTCACACCCCCCTTCAGGCCAGTCCTTATGATTATGGTTAAGAAAAAACTGTGAGGAAGGAAGGCCGGAAAAGAACTGTAAGTTATTGTTTATTAAATAATATTATGGCAGGGCAGGAATAGTTGCGCCGCCCTGTGACAGGCCGGAACACTCATTAACCAGTTAATAACGATACCAACCTATATTAATAAATGGGGATTAAACCCGCTATGTTATTGCCATTGGTATCCAATCTAGGAGAGGATAGCACAAACTGCCACTTTAAAAGCGTGAATGCTTCTCGTGACGAAAATGTCACAAGAGTGTATTTAATCCCTCACAATGTGGTAGTTTTTATTTACGTCTTGGTCTGGCTTCGTTACAGATCATTATACGTGATGATTTCGAGGGACGGGGGTCGAACGGTAAGAAACCGGGGGGCCGTTCTTTTGAGTTCATTTATTAGTCGCGCCAATTGCGGCGCCCGAACAAGAATAGGAGAATAGGAATGATTGGGGGACTAATTAAATCCAATCGCTTGGCAGTTCTCGCTGGTTCAGCATTTATCGCTGGCGGCTTGGCTGTAAGCCCTGCGCAAGCAGCTGACCTTGGCGGTGATTGCTGTGCAGATCTTGAAGAGCGTGTAGCTGTTCTGGAAGCGACAACAGCTCGTAAAGGTAATCGTAAGGTTTCACTTACAATTTCCGGCATGATGTTTCACCAGTTGATGATCTGGGATGATGGTGTAGACTCAGATGCTTACATCGGCACTAACGTGCAAGACGCTGGTACAGCTTTGATGTTCTCTGGCAACGCGAAAGTCAACTCTGACCTTTCAGCTGGTTACTACATCCGTATCAACCTGAACATGGGTGACAACTACAGCCAAGACCAACTTAATGACGATGGCTTGTTTGATGATCTGTTCATCACAAACTCAAACATCTGGATTAAGAGTGAATCAATGGGTAAAGTTACCCTTGGTCGGGAACATCCAGCAGCTGATAACATCGGCTTTGTTGATTTCTCAGGTCTAGGTTCAGCGATCACAGCTAACCTCGTTATGTTTGATGGCGCTTTCATGTTCTTGAGAGACGCAAACACAGCAGGCAAGCCTTTCGTAGGTAGCTTGGGTACAGGTAACGCACGTTGGGGTTCCATCTCTAACTGTAACCACAACGGCCCAGGCGTACACGTTGACTGTGACGGCTATCCACGTGACATCGTTCGTTATGACTCACCAACAATTGCTGGCTTCGTACTTTCAGCATCTTGGGGTGAAGATGACTCATGGGACCTTGCTGTACGCTACAACAACCAATTCGGCGACTTCAAAGTATACGTAGGTGCTGCCTACTCTGACCTTGATGACGACGAAGCTGGTCCTGTAACAAGCATCGAATACACACAAGTTGCTGGTGCTATCATGCACGTACCAACTGGTTTGTTCGTAAACGGTATCTGGGGCACAGAAGAAGTTGATCTGAACCCTGCCGTAGCTGGTACAGCAACAAAACCAGATGCTGACATGTGGTACCTCAAAGTCGGTATCAAGCAAAAATGGAATGCTCTTGGTGCAACCGTACTTTACGGTGAATGGGGCGGATCTGACGATGCGTTCGACGCAACAGACGGTCTATTCATTGCTGGCGAAGATGTTGTAGCATCTGAATACCGTCACTATGGTCTTGGTATTGTCCAGGAAATCGATGCAGCTTCAATGGCTGTATGGGCTAAATGGAAGCATTATGAAGGTGATGTTGACACCAACGGTGCAACACACATCGAATTCGAAGATCTAGACGTCTTCGCAGTCGGTGGTGTTCTAACCTTCTAATCCATGGAACCACTTAAGACTTAAAAGACCGCCCTGTTCTGAAAAGAACGGGGCGGTTTTTTATTGGCATAACAGCTCTCACATCTTTTCGTACCTTCTGCTCCGTTCTACATTTCGATCAAAAGTCAACGAAGCTGAGCGGGGGGAGACCCTGAAAGTATAGGGGTCTGTGCCTCTACCTATATAGCCCATCCATAGCTACCTGGCCTCACCCATTTCAAACATAGCGAACCTGTAAGAATAGAAGAGAGAAGGCCGCCAATGCGCAGGCTTTCAAACTCAAGGCAAGTTAATGAGTGAGCACACTCAATAAGCGAGCTTTAATAGTGCTAATTGCAGATATAGATGAAATCGAGCAACAGGGCATGTGCTGAGTTGGAATGGCTGGGGTTAAAAAGGGGGGCGATCAAAGAAAAAGCAGCCCCTTTGGATAACCAAATCCCCTAGAGACCGCTGCGATGGCTCTTTCCTTTTTTCGTGCGCGTACCTGGCCGCCCACCAGTAGAGCGGGCCCGGCTTTTAACAGCCTTGCCTTTTTGCGCTTTACCTTTTGCCCCCTTAAGTGTAGGGCGCTCCCCAGAGGGGCCCATCTCACCAAGGTCATTTTTCCGCAATCTGCTCCCCTCGTCCGAAGTGAGGGCTTCATTTGCGATCGTCATATCAGCCTCTGAAAACCCACGGGCCAGCGGATCATCAGCCACAAGCAATTCCTTGGCTCGCAATCGTTGGATCTCATCACGCAACCTGGCAGCTTCTTCAAATTCAAGCTCCTCCGCTAATTCGATCATCCGTTTTTCAAGATCCTGAATAACCGCTTCAAAATTATGCCCAATGGTCGCGGTGTCTTCACTGGCTTCACCAAGATCAGCCCGGACATGGTCGCCTTCAAAAACACTATCGAGAATGTCGCCAATATTCTTGCGGATGGTCTCAGGTGTAATCCCGTGTTCTTCATTATAAGCGATCTGCTTTTCACGCCGTCTCTCGGTCTCTTCCATTGCCCGCTCCATCGAGCCCGTCACACGGTCAGCATATAGAATGACACGGCCCTCCGCGTTTCGCGCAGCACGGCCTATAGTCTGTACAAGCGAAGTTTCTGATCGCAGAAAGCCCTCCTTATCCGCATCGAGAATAGCAACAAGCGCGCATTCAGGAATATCCAGCCCCTCACGCAGCAGGTTAATCCCTATCAGAATATCAAACGCCCCGAGCCTGAGATCACGGATAATCTCAATCCTCTCTAATGTATCGATATCTGAATGCATATACCGCACCCTTAATCCCTGCTCATGGGCATATTCAGTCAGGTCTTCAGCCATCCGTTTGGTCAACGTTGTGACGAGCACTCTGTAACCATCAGCTGTGACGCGGCGGCATTCATCAATCAGATCATCCACCTGGGTCTCTGCCGGGCGCACAATGATATCCGGATCTGTCAGACCGGTAGGCCGAATGACCTGCTCAGCAAAAACCCCTTGCGTTTCATTCATCTCCCACCCACCGGGTGTGGCAGAGACAAAAATCGTTTGCGGGCGCAGTGTGTTCCATTCAGCAAACCGCATGGGCCTGTTATCCATGCAGGAAGGCAACCGAAACCCAAAATCGGCAAGCGTTCTTTTGCGGCGGATATCGCCCCGAAACATCGCATTCAACTGGCCCACGGTAACATGGCTTTCATCAACAAACACAAGCGCATTTTCGGGCAGATATTCAAACAGGGTGGGCGGTGGCTCACCCGGGTTCCGCCCTGTGAGATACCGCGAGTAATTCTCAATTCCGGCGCAGGAGCCCGTCGCCCCCATCATTTCAAGATCAAAATTAACCCGCTGTTCCAGCCGTTGCGCCTCAAGAAGTTTATTGGCTTCATTCAGCTCCAGAAGTCGTTCTTTCAACTCAACCTTGATGCCCTTCATCGCCTGATGCAATGTGGGTTTCGGTGTGACATAGTGCGAATTGGCATAAAGTTTCACAAATTCAAATTCATGAGTTTTATGGCCGGTGAGGGGATCAAACTCAGTCAGCGCCTCCACCTCATCCCCAAACATGGAAACTCGCCACGCCCTGTCTTCAAGGTGGGCCGGCCAGATTTCAATGGTATCACCGCGCACCCGGAATGTACCCCGCCCAAAGGCCTGGTCGTTGCGCGTATAATGCAGCGCAACAATGTCTGCGATCAGCTGGCGTTGTTCAATGCGGTCCCCAGCTTTTAGCGGTAACGTCATGGCTGTATAGGTCTCAACCGAGCCAATACCATAGATGCAGGAAACGGACGCCACGATGATCACATCATCCCGCTCCAGCAGCGCACGCGTGGCGGAGTGCCTCATCCTGTCGATCTGTTCATTGATGCTGGCTTCTTTTTCAATGTAGGTATCAGTGCGCGGCACATAGGCCTCAGGCTGGTAATAATCATAATAGGAAACAAAATATTCGACGGCATTATCAGGGAAGAAACTTTTAAACTCGCCATAAAGCTGAGCGGCGAGGGTTTTATTCGGCGCCAGAATAAGAGCAGGGCGCTGCGTCTTTTCAATCACATGCGCCATGCTAAAGGTTTTGCCCGTACCAGTTGCCCCAAGCAGAACCTGCGAGCGCTCACTCTCTTTCAAACCCTGAACCAGCTCTTTAATAGCGCTTGGTTGGTCGCCCTTGGGGGTAAAGTCTGAATGAATTTTGAAAGGGACACCACCCTCCGACTTCGCCGGCCGCTCCGGGCGATGCGGTATATATGACGGCAATGTCTCTTCATGAGATAGCGGATGATCATCAATCAAGGGTTGAGGATAAGACCCTGAAACGCTTGATTTCACCTCGGTTCGTCGTGTTCTGGCCATAAAAGGAATATGGTATGTTGGGGAGAAAAGAGCAAGGTGCAAACAAAAATTGGTTCTGCAGGCAAAGATAATAAAAATGAGTGCGCTCTGTCTCTCATAAGGAAGGATCAGCTGCACATGCAAATAAAAAACAAAAAAACCCCTTTCACTTACAGCAGAAAAACTCGTTTGAGCCTTTTTTTGCTGATCATGGGCACTCTGGCCTATGCCGTGCCACTCAGCGCCGCCCCCTCTTTTAACTGCTCAGGCAAACTCAGTAAAAATGAAAGATTGATTTGCAAAAACAGATCATTAAGCCAGATAGATCAAAACATAGCCGACACATATAACGAATTAACAAGCTTCCTGAACCGCAGCGCAGCAGATCTGATACGGGGTGATCAAAAGCGTTTTGTAAAACAGCGCCAGCAATGCGGCTCAAGCTTCAGGTGCACACAAGCCCTGATGCAAGGCCGCCTGGATGAGTTGACAGCAGATCTGAACGAACAGAAGAAATTTCGCAATTCAGAACGCGGCGATTTTAATGACGAACAGGCCAATGATGATATTTGTGGCCCGGGGTTCATTTTGCGGGCGGGCAATTGCGTCAGAAAACAGGTGCTTGAACTGGAGAACAGCACCCGCCACCAGAAACTGATCCCCTCAGGCCGTTATTGGATATATGTTTTTGCCCATGGAGCCGGATTATATCTTGATGCCACGGCCGACAAACTCTTATTCACCCAGACCCGGTCACGCGATCATTCTGCCGAGAAACAGAGTTTCTTTGTGATCTTTCATAACGGGTCTTACACAGTGACAGAACCAAGCAGCGGCAAGCGTCTGCATGCTGATGGGGGCGGCGACAAAAAGGTCTCTGTGCGCTTTCAACCAAGAGATGATTTCACAAAATTCTCGCTGAGCCCGGCCAATGAAGGGTGCTTTTACGTGCAAACGGTGGCCACAGGAAATTACTGGACCTGGGAACCCAATTCGCAGGTCATCAAGGTCGCCAAAAATCCAAAGGGTGAAGAGAGTATGTTCTGCTTTGAAAAGATCTGAAAGCGCACATTCACTCTTGGGATGTCCTGTGTAGAGATCTGGGGTGTGTAGATGTGTGGTATATAGATGCATTGCCTAAAGAAGTGCGGGCTATATTCGAGCAATATTCACCCTCAACTCTTAGCAAAAGCCTTTCATCTCGCATGTGGCCTTATACGCCTTGGTCAAAATCATCTCCAGACCGCCATCATAACCACCGCGTATATCAGCACCCCGTGGACCAAGCCGTTCAAATTCACTTTGGGTGAGCGTCACCCGGCACTGTCCCTCATCGAGAGCCTCAAAGACAACTTCAACCCTGGTGCAGATCTCCAGCGCCTCATCCGGGCTAATGGCCTCATCTGGCGTGGGAATGTGAAAATCCATGGCCAGCCCATTAAAAGGGTCATAAGATCTAATGACACCCCATAAATATGCTTCATCGTCCGGCCCGATCTCGGTGATCAGACCGCCAACCTCAGGCTTGACGTGAATGGTTTTGGCCGCTCCGCCCTTCATGGCTGAAACAGTGAATTTGCCAAGTGGCCACCAGGTGTGCATTTCTTCAATAAACACCCGGAACGCTGTCTCTTGGTCACAAGGTACATCAACTGTTTTTATGAGGGGCTCAATCATTTGTGTCACTCTTTTCTCTCAGTGTTGCCGCGTAATGTGATTTCTGTCTTGTAAGCCGAGAGGACATCATCCCAGAACCCGTCAAGATACCGCCGGAGGGCTTCAATACCTGTACGGTCAATCTCGTAAACCCGCCGATTTCCGATGGGTGTTACCCTCACCAGATGCGCAGCTTGGAGTATTTTCAGATGTTGAGAGACTGCGGGCCGGCTAACCGGTTGCGTTTGCGCCAGCTCACCAACTGTTTGCGGGCGGGCGCGCAGGTGTTCAAATATATGGCGACGTGTAGGTTCCGCCAGTGCTGTCAGAGTATCTTCGTAAGTCATTACTTACGGTAAGTCAGAGCTTACGAATTGTCAAATTCTATATCCATTATCAATCAGTGAAAAAGTTTCAAGTCCAAATCCAAAAGCAGAGATGAAAAATCTAAATTCCAAAATAATGGGTCAGAAGGAAGGGGATGGAAAGAGTAACAATCAAGCCTGCTGCCAGCAACGACATATTGGTACCTGAGCGCCAGCCGTGCGATTTGCCGTAAAGAATGACCGAGCGGGTGATCAGACCAACAAGAATGCCAAGCGCTGGAAAAATAACAAGCGAGGAGAGCACGGCCATCGCCCACAAAACACCAATACCATCACCCTGCGGGTTGAAAATGTCTGGCAATGTCAGAAGAATGACAACCAGGACCACACTGCCGAATGCATAGATCGCAGCCTGAGATCGTATCAGCTGTGCCGCCAGAAAACCCAGCACCAGAAAACTGATTAAAAAGGGATAAGTCATTCAAGGCCAGCTAAGTGGGTCTGCAATCTGAACACGCGAACTTACCCCTCTGCTTTAAGCCCCGCCCGCTGAATGAGCGTCTGATCCGCCAGCGCGTCATTATTGCCAGTGGTTAAAAGCTTCTCTCCGTAAAAAATCGAATTTGCCCCGGCCATAAAACAAAGGAGCTGCGCTTCATCATTCAGTTTTTCACGGCCAGCAGAAAGCCGCACTCTGGCTTTTGGCATTAGAATACGGGCGGTTGCCACCATCCGGACGAGATCAATGGAATCAACCGGCTGCTGTTCTTCCAGCGGTGTGCCGGGAACAGCAACAAGTGAGTTAATCGGCACAGAACCGGGGTGCGGGGTCAGAGTGGCCAGCACTTCAAGCATCCGGGCCCGATCCCTGACCGTCTCCCCCATGCCGATGATACCACCAGAGCAAAGCGAGATACCCGCCCTTTGCACGTGGGAGATTGTCTCCAGCCGGTCTTCAAAATTCCGGGTCGTGATAATCTCGGAATAAAATTCAGGTGATGTGTCAATGTTATGATTGTACGACGTAAGACCCGCATCACGCAGCCGGGCGGCTTGTGTTTCATTGAGCATACCAAGCGTCACACAGGCCTCCATGCCCATATCAGAGACGCCCTTGACCATATCCACCACCTGGTCAAATTCAGCCCCGTCACGCACATTCCGCCACGCCGCCCCCATGCAGAACCGTGTCGCGCCCGCAGCCTTCGCCGTCTTGGCCTTTTCAAGCACTTCCCCTTTATCCATCAAAGGGTCTTTTTGCAGGCCGGTTTTTTTCGCATAATGAGCTGATTGCGGGCAATATTTACAGTCTTCAGGGCAGGCGCCGGTTTTAATGCTAAGGAGGCTGGCCAGTTGCACAGACCCCTCTTCATGAAACGTCCGGTGCACTGTCTGGGCCTTGTAGAGTAGGTCCATCAAAGGCAATTCCAAAAGCGCAATGATTTCCTCTGTCTGCCAGTCATGGCGGATCAGCTGACCCTCTGTGGTTCCAATTTCCCCATCAGTATCAAGGGGATGCTCATCTGAATGTGTTGCAGTTGTAAAGTCGTCCATAATTCTCTAAGTCTTGAAGTTTAAAATTAAGAATATCAAAAAGCGGCCAATAGCCAATGAAACAATTTGAAACCGTTTATAAGACATTTTTGGCCGATTGCCATGATAAAAATCTTCAGCGCCGGTTAATCAGCACCGCGCCCCAGCTAGCAGGCCGAATGACTATAGGCGGCAAAACCTACCTGAATGTTGCCTCAAACGACTATCTGGGTCTCAGTTTTCACCCAAAACTGATAGAGGCCAGTTGTGATTTTGCCAAAAAATACGGCAGCGGATCTGGCGCATCAAGGTTGGTGACAGGCAACATCACCCCCTATGCTGAAATAGAGGAAAAAATCGCCGCCCTAAAAGGCAAGCAAGCTGCTCTTGTTTTTGCCTCGGGCTTTCAGGCCAATGGCGCCGTACTTCAGGCGCTTTTTCAAAAATCCACCCTCAAATCCTCCCCAATCGTGGTCTCCGACCGTCTCAATCACGCAAGTATGCACTTTGGCTGCGCCGCTGCCGGTGTCACCCAGAAACGATACGCCCATCTCAGCGCGGAACAGGCTGGGCAACTTCTGAAAGAAGGTGAAAACGGCACCCCGAAATTCTGCCTCACCGAAACCATCTTCAGTATGGATGGTGACGTCGCCCCGCTGGAAAAGCTGGCTGGCCTGTGTGCCAAACATAACGCCATGTTCATAGCTGATGATGCTCATGGCTTTGGCTTGCACGGTGCAAGGGGAGAGGGCCTCGGGGGCGAAGCGGATATGATCATAGGCACGTTCTCAAAAGCCTGCGGTGTGTTCGGCGCATATGTGGCAGCAAGCCAGACAATGATAGATTATCTCATCCAGCGTTGCAGCGGGCTTATCTACTCAACGGCTTTGCCGCCAGCAACTTTGGGCGCGATCAACGCGGCGCTTGATCTGTTGCCAGAACTCGGCGAAGAACGAAGCCGGGCCCTTGGGCTTGCAGAGCGTTTCAGATGTGAAATGCAGGCTCTGGGCCTGAACACGGGCGGCTCAACCACCCAGATTGTGCCGCTCATTGTCGGCAGCGCAAAAGCCGCGTTGACAATGTCGGAGCATTTGAAGAACGAGGGTTTCTGGGTCACAGCGATCCGCCCGCCAACCGTTCCAAAAGGCACAGCCCGTCTGCGTTTTACCTTCTCATCTGTCATGGAAGATAAAGACATGGACAAGCTCATCAGATGCATCAAAACCCACTATCAGGATGCAGAACAGATTGAACAAGAGAATGAGCATGAAAAGGATAAGCCCTGGAGATGAAACCACCCATTGTTTTCATTCATGGCTGGGGCTTCAACAGCCAGCTCTGGCAGCCCGTCAGAGAGAGGTTGGAGGGCAGAAAAACCGGCACAATTGACCTTGGCTTTATCAAAGGCGGGGAGACAAGCTGGCATGATTATGAAACACCAGCAATTTATGTTGGCCATTCTCTGGGCGTACTATGGCTGCTGCATGAATGCCAGCAAGGCAAAGTCAAACCTGCCTTGAAAGCCTTGATTTCCATCGCTGGTTTCAGCAATTTCATGGCCTTCACCCGGCCTGAGACACTGGCCCAGATGGAGGAAGGCCTCATAAAAAATCCATCCGGGCAACTCAACCATTTCTGGCGCGCAGCAGGGGCGAAAGGCTGGCTGGATCAACCGGAAGCTAATATCGATCGCCTGAAAGAAGGGCTCGCCTGGTTGGAAAGCTGGGATATGAGTGCTGTTTCAAAAACCATAGACGCCCCCATCTACAGCATCGCTGCCAAAGAAGATCGCATCGTGCCGGCAGAGGCAACCCGGAATGAATGGCAATCAAGTCCGCGGCACTTCCCCGTCATCTGGCATGAAACCGCCCCCCACACACTGCCCCTCAGCCATCCGGACTGGCTGGCAAAGCAGCTAAAGATTATTATTGCCTCAATCAAATAACCCAGGCCTTAAACGTCTGATTTTCAGCTTCAGAACGGGGCATTGATCAAAGCAGATTTAAGCCCTGCAACAGCCCGTCATAAGCCCGCGAAAGCTGGTCCTCACTGATGCAATAGGGCGGCATCAGATAGAGCGTATTACCAAGCGGGCGAATGTTAAATCCCTTTTCAAGGTAATGATCTCTGAGTTGGAGGCTGGCCGTTGATTTGTACCCCCCCGAAACACCGGAAAGATCAAAGGCCAGTAAAGAGCCACAAACCCTGACCCGTGCTGCTTTGTCATGGCGGGCAAGAGTTGGAACAAAGTGCCTGTGATGCCGCTCAATCCGGGCAATTTTATCCAATGTGCCTTCTTCCTGAAACAGCGCGAGAGACCGGTTGGCAACAGCCGCCGCCAGAGGGTTGGCCGTGAAGGAATGGCCATGGGCAAGCGCTTTTGTAAAATCATCCCCAAGGAAAGCCTCGTAAATATCGGCATCAATCACGGTAACAGATAATGGCAGCATCCCAGCTGTCAGCCCCTTGGAAAGGCAGATTATATCAGGCTGCACCCCGGTTTGCTGGTGCGCAAACAGGCTGCCCGTGCGCCCGAACCCTGCCGCCACCTCGTCAAAGATAACAAGAACACCAGCCGCCCGGCTCATCTCCACCACCTGTTGAATAAAAGCCGGGCGGCAAAAACGCATTCCCCCCGCCCCTTGAAACAAAGGTTCAACAATCAGTCCGGCTATATGAGCGCCGTCCGTTTCAAGAACAGCCTGCAGTTTGCTCAGTGCGTTTTTCTCGCGGGTCTCAATCTCATCATCTCCGATAAAACTTTCCGCATAAGGCACTGTGATCACCTCGCAAAGTAGATCATCATAAAGAGAGAAAAAACCAGACCCCTTACCAACCGCCATAGCGCCAAACGTGTCTCCATGATACGCCCCTTCAAAGGCAATAAAACGAGTGCGGGTTTCCTCCCCCCTGTTGCGCCAATATTGAAACGCAACTTTAAGCGCCACCTCAACTGAGGTGGAGCCATTATCAGAGAAAAACACTTTGGAGAGTTTGCCCTTGAGTTTTCGGGCCAGCTGTTCGGCAAGGGAAACCGCCGGCTCATGTGTAAAACCGGAAAACATCACATGCGCCACGCGGCCTGCCTGCGCGCGCAGGGCTTCAACCAGTGCCGGGTGGCTGTGCCCATGGGTGATCGTCCACCAGGAGGAAATCAGATCAAGGATTTCACGGCCTTCCGGTGTATAGAGAACAGCCCCCTCAGCCCGCTCAACGGCGATCGGGTCACATTCTGTTTTGTGCTGGGTAAAGGGATGCCAGACAAATTGTTTGTCCCGTGTAATAAGGTCAGTCATTAAAATTTATTCCAGTCTTCGGGGCGAATATCTGGCGGCGTTGCCAGAAGAGTTTCTCTGTCAAGTGTGGCAAATTGCGGTAATTGAGCCAGCACACGAACCTGCCCGTAAGTTTCAATAGCGCGCCGGTTTTCTATGTTTTCCACCCCGTTCATGATCACCCCGGCAATGGGAATGCCCCTAGCCCGAAGAGCAAAGAGGCTCAGGAGGGTGTGATTAATTGTGCCAAGCCCGGTGCGGGCCACCACAATCACCGGCAATTGAAACTGGTCAATGAGGTCAATCATCAGGTCTTTTTCATTCAGCGGCACCAAAACCCCGCCAGCACCCTCAACAATCAGCGGCCGCACTGACATAGGGAGCTGAAACTGATGAAGGTCAATCCTCACGCCTTCGCGCCGGGCCGCTTCGTGCGGCGAAAGCGGCGCCCCAAGCATCACATCACTTTGTGGAAATTCATGCGTTGATTGTGTGAGCCCAAGCACCGTATCAAGGTCACTCATTCCCTCATCAATACCGGATTGCACAGGTTTGTAATAAACACCGTCAAGTTGCGAAACCAGCCAGGCAGAAACAATGGTTTTCCCGACATCAGTGTCAGTCCCGGTAATGAAAAAACCCTGCATTGCCTGTAAAGTGTTCCCTTATTTGACGCCGTGAGCCAGTTTCTTCAACAATCCGCTGGCCAGAATGAGCAATACGCCAAGTCCGATGGCATAAAGACCAATGTCATAAAACACGCCAACATAGGTTGCAAGGGAAGTCTCTTTATTGAGAACCTGACCGGCAACCGTTTCACTGGCTGTCATCTGGGCAATAAGCGCCCCAAGCCATTGAGCCCAGGCACTGGATAAAAACCAGACAGCCATCAAGGTTGAAATCAGGGTGGCAGTGGCCAGCTTGGTCATCTGGCTCAGACCAACTGGCGAGATAAAGAGTTCACCCGTAGTATGAAGAAGATAAGCCAGCATGAGGAAAACAAGCGGCACTTTAAAATCATCACCGGCAAACTCTGCCCCCCAAACCAGCACCAGAAAACCAAGCCCCACCTGAATGAGCGCAAGACCAAATTTCAAAGGCGCGGAAAGATCCCGCCCCCTTGAGCCCATATAGGCCCAAAGCGCACTGAAAATTGGCGCCAGTAACAATATAAATCCGGCATTGAAAGATTGCGTTTGCGCGGCGGTAATCGACACCCCAAGCAGGTTCAACTCACTGTTGCGGTTAGCAAACTGATTAAGTGAAGACCCAGCCTGCTCAAATAATGTCCAGAACATCACAGCAGCACCGATCAGTATCAGCGCCAAAATCAGACGCTGGCTTTCCACACGGGTAAGGCTGGTTTTCATCAGATAGGCAAGATAGCCAACCACGCCGAGCGAGGCGATGCCCAGCATAGCCCCAACCAGTTCATGCCGTTGCACTAATAGCCAGATCAACCCAAGCCCCAAAAGGGAGGCCAGATATATCCCCTGCTCTATGGAAAGACCACCAAAGCGCGGTGCTGCAAGACGCACCGGGTCAGGCGGCTCGCCGTGACCTTCAAGCATGGGTGTGCCCCGAATAAAAACCACATACCCCAAAGCCATCCCAACTCCAGCCAGGCCAAAACCGGCCCACCAGCCGACTGTCTGCCCGAGATAACCACAAAGAATTGAGGCCCAGAACGCGCCAAGATTAATTCCGTAATAATAAAGGGTGAAACCTGGGTCGCGGCGCGGGTCATTTTCCTGATATAGCTGCCCGACTATGGCGGAAATATTGGGCTTGAGATAAGCCACTCCTAAAATGATAAGAGAAAGCGCCAGATAGAGGTTGCGCTCTGCCCAGACATCACGGCTGGCCACAACAACATCATACGCCCCTTTTTCAAGCCGCGGCGATAAAGGCCCGCCTTCGTCAAGACCTTTGATGAGAAAAGCGCCATCTTTATCCGCCTCGAATGAATAAAGTTTGCCCGCAATCTCGATCTGGCTGCGGCGCGCGCTGCCGCGACCCTCCACCACAAAATTGTAAAGCCCGTTATCAACTTTCAGCGCCTGGGTCGCGGGGGTGCCCTCATAAGCCATGAGAGAGTGCCCGGCAACCAGTAACAGCGCGCCAAAGGCAATCGCTTTGCGCGTACCAAGAAACCTGTCAGCAAGAATGCCACCGAT
This sequence comes from uncultured Rhodomicrobium sp., assembly GCA_964351785.1. Taxonomy (GTDB): domain Bacteria; phylum Pseudomonadota; class Alphaproteobacteria; order Rhizobiales; family HXMU1428-3; genus HXMU1428-3. Next base: position 10,428 of record CAYGPF010000005.1, on the reverse strand, counting down.
CAGCGGTGTGAGGTAAACCAGAGAAGTATAAGCGCCATAAACCGCCTGAGCATGTTTATCGTTAAAGAGAAAATGCTGAGTGAGATAGAAAATCAGCAACGCCCGCATGCCATAGTAGGAAAAACGCTCCCACATTTCAGCAAAGAACAACACCAGAAGCCCGCGCGGATGGCCGGAGAATTGCCGCCAGACCGGGACCATGGTGATCAAGGTGATGAGTATCCCGATAAGTATCACAACATTCATAAAGCTGTCTCCGCGTGTCTAAAGGCGGTTAGATCAGCATAGAAACGCCCCCGAGACAACCATCAAGAATAAATTAACCAAAGAGAGAACCTTTTTTAAAAACCCGGCGACAAACAGACAGACCCTTTGAAACACAAAACCAAAATATGGAGAGTAAAATGAAAAATATTATCGCTACAGGTCTAAGCCCACTGGTTGTCGCCGGTATCATCGGTCTGGCCGGTATCTCAACAGTTGTAACCTCAACAGAAGCCCATGCCTATGCCTGCAAATCATACCCCACCCAGGCGGTTGGCGTCAGAAAACTGAAATTCAAGGCCCGCGTCGTTGCCCGGAATGGCTGGAGTTCAATTGTCAAATCCAACCTCGGCCTTCCCTGGTCTGTCTGGAAAATTGCCAAAAACAAAAGCATCACCTGCGTGAAGATCAACACCAATCAAGGTAAAAAATGGCGTTGTCTGGCATCTGCCAAACCATGTAAATATGTGGTGCAATAGGAAAAGCTGAAAAGCCCTCGAATTACAAATCACCCGCAGCGTTTCAGAGCGTTGCGGGTGTTACTAGGTGAGTAAACGATAGGCATTGCCCATCGCGAGGCAGGAATCCCTTGAGTAAACAAATCCAAAAAAACACTGCCTTCCCATTGGGTCAGGGACAACCATCATGTATACTTGTGATTCGCTACCTGATTGAACGGATAAGGCTTCATATCAAGAAGTGCTACATATAAAGAAGTGCTTCTTATTAACTAGGGCTGCATATCAAATGCTCCCCCAATAACACCCCTGATCAGCATCTTCAGGTAACAGCGGGGGAAAATTGTAAGCGGCGCAGCAAGGCGGCCTCAAAAACTCTGTTACTAATTGGCATTATGCTGTGCCAACATTCTCAGAATCAGGTATCAGGAAGAATGCGTAACAACAATGAGCGCGGGGCCTGATTGCCCCACTTTAGTCAAAGCGCCAGCATAAATTGTAAAAGTGCATAAATTTGTAGAAAATCAGCGTAAAGAACCAAAATGGTTCAGGCCGGGCAGCCAAAAGTGTCTTTTGTCATAACCCGCAAACAGAAACCAACCTGTTGCTGCAAAGGGGTGTGACACTGGAAACGAAAGGTTGAAACTGACGGCTCAAAAAACCGAACGCTTGTCTGTAAGTTTTATCTGAAGGACAGCAAGGTTAGAAACAATGACAACTTTATTTGTGCGGGGAAATTGATGCGGCAAAGACTTGCACCGGAAACAAATCGAATTGCTGACAAACTATGGGCGGCAATGCGCGCCAATGGCAAATGGTGGTCAGTCAATGATATCTCTTTGGAAACTGGCGCTAGTGGTCGGTATACCCGGCGCTATGTGCGGGCCCTGAAAGAAGCTGGCTATATTGAAGCTTCTGACGAGGCCAAGCGCTTCCAGTCTACCTATTACAAATTGATCAAGGATACCGGGCTCACAGCGCCGATATTGCGTGGGCGCGATGGCAGTCTTGCTGTCTATGATCCGAACCTTTCTGACATGTCGGGCTCCGAACTGGAGACAATTCGCTCCGAGTTGAACCTGACTTTGCGTGATTTTGCAGACATCATTGGTGTCAAGGATCCAAGAACGGTCCGCCGTTACGAACAAATGGATTATGTGCCGCCACAGGTTGCAAAATCAGCCAGGGTTGCCAAAACCCGTTAGGCGGAAAGGCCACTGCACATTTTGCGCGATGATGATCCAGCTGGAAATTATTTCTGGCCGGCACATCATCGCTTTGCTGTAAAACCCGTCAACCGGGTAAAACATCCTTAAAGCATCAGAAACCGGCCTCACCGGCTATCGCTTTGAAACGCTTGCAGCGTGCGCCGCCAGGCGTTATGACTGTGCACCGGGTTATCATCCAAATTCAAAAACCCGAACGAGGCGCGGCCGCGCCTGAGAACCAATACAACTGTTAATCTCTGAGATAGACAAGGGGTGTCAGCATGCAAATTAATGAGGCCACAGTGCGCAAAATTGCCCATTTGGCGCGCATCAAGGTCACGGATGAAGAAGCAAAATCACTGGAAAGCGAACTTAGCGCCATCCTGACCTGGGTTGGTGAACTGGATGAAGTCGACACCAGCGATGTAGAGCCTATGACAAGCGCTGTCGATACAGTGATGAAAAAACGTGAAGACATTGTAACAGATGGCGGTTATGCGGAACGCGTCACGAAAAACGCCCCCCTGAAAGAAGACAATTTCTTCCTTGTTCCAAAGGTTGTGGAATAGGCCATACCCCAGCACCCCAATTAAGCCAAGAAAAGCGATAAGAGAACGATGAACGATTTGATTGACTTGACAATCACGGAAGCCCGCGAAGGTTTGGATGCCGGTGATTTCTCCGCGCAGGAATACACCGCAGCCCACCTTGAGCAAATGGAAAAAGCCAAAGCCCTCAACGCCTTCATACTGCCCACAGCAGAAAAGGCTGAGAAAATGGCCGAAGCCAGCGATAAACGCATTGCAAGCGGGGAAGCTGGCCTGCTTGAGGGTATCCCCCTCGGCATCAAGGATCTGTTTTGCACCAAAGATATACGGACAACCGCCTGCTCGCACATCCTTGATGGTTTCGAGCCCCCTTATGAATCAACCGTAACCCAGAATTTATGGGACGCAGGTGCCGTCATGCTCGGCAAGCTGAACCTTGATGAATTTGCCATGGGCTCATCCAATGAAACAAGCTATTACAAACCCTGCATCAATCCCTGGCGCCGGGAAGGCGATGCAACAAACCTGGTCCCCGGTGGCTCATCCGGCGGGTCAGCAGCGGCGGTCGCAGCCCATCTTTGTGCCGGCGCAACGGCAACCGACACCGGCGGCTCTATTCGTCAGCCAGCTGCGTTTACCGGCACCGTGGGTTTAAAACCCACCTATGGCAGGGTTTCGCGCTGGGGCATCGTAGCCTTTGCCTCGAGCCTGGATCAGGCAGGCCCAATTACCCGTTCAGTTGAAGATGCAGCGCTGATGCTGCAGGTGATGGCAGGCCATGACGATAAAGACACCACATCAGTTAACCGCGCAGTCCCCGACTACCGCGCGGCAATGGCTGAAAAGGTCAAGGGCCTTAAAGTTGGAATACCCAGGGAATACCGGGTTGACGGCATGTCAGGTGAAATAGAAGAGCTTTGGCAACAGGGCATAAACTGGTTTAAGGAAGCAGGCGCCACCATCAAGGAAGTGAGCCTGCCCCATACAAAATACGCCCTGCCAGCTTACTACATTGTCGCCCCGGCCGAAGCCTCATCAAATCTGGCCCGTTATGACGGTGTGAAATACGGCCTGAGAGTGGATGGCGATGACATCATAGACATGTATGAAAACACAAGAGCTGCCGGTTTCGGCGCCGAAGTCAAGCGCCGCATTCTGATCGGCACTTATGTGCTCTCGGCAGGCTATTATGATGCTTACTATCTGAAAGCCCAAAAGGTGAGAACCCGCATTAAAGAAGATTTTGTCAGTGCCTTTGAGGATGTGGATGTTCTGCTGACGCCGACAACCCCAAGCCCGGCCTTTGGTATCGGTGAAAAGTCAGGCGACCCACTGGAAATGTATCTGAATGATATATTCACAGTAACTGTTAATATGGCGGGTCTGCCGGGTCTTTCAGTGCCCGCTGGCCAGTCATCAACAGGCTTGCCCCTCGGTCTCCAGCTAATCGGCAAACCCTTTGATGAGGGCACACTTCTGAAAGCTGGCAAAGTGATTGAAGACGCGGTCGGGCAACGTCCAGAGCCGGAAAAATGGTGGGTATAAAATGCAGGAATATATGGGGGTAGGACCGGGACCATTAATCGCCATCATCGGTTTGCTGCTGGATGGAATGGGCGTCATTTTTTCCCTGCGCCCCTATGTCATCCAGTCAGATAAAGAAATTGCCTATGAAGCAAGGGCCATCCTCACAGCTGAATGGAGCATTGACCATACCGAGGAAGAATGGCTGGCAACGGCCATTGGCCAGACCAGATTAAAACAAAGGCGCTACGCCCGCCTTGGTCTTTATTGTCTGGCAGGGGGCTTTTTCCTCCAGGCCATTGGCACCTATATCTGGGCAAGTTCATAAAATATATAATGGGATCGTTGCAGGAAAAGAATCTATGCAGGAACAAGTGAAAAAAGCACCAGAATGCACATCAATGGAAGAGGTCAGGGCCGAGATCGACCGGATAGATCAGGATCTGGTAAAACTTATTGGCCAGCGTTTTACCTATGTTGACCGGGCCTGGCAATTAAAAGCCTCACGCGAGGATGCCGTTGTTCCGTGGCGCATTCAGCAGGTCATAAACAAGGTGCGCGTCCACGCAAAAGATGAAGACGTGCCCCCGGAACTGGTCGAGGCGCTGTGGCGGCAAATGATCGGCTGGTTTATCCAGTATGAAGAAGAAATGCTCGACGATAAAAACAACAGCGAAAAAGAGAGCTAGGACTTTGGCGGTGCCCCTTCACGCGCCATAATTTCCCGCCATAGAAAATAAAGCGTCGAATGCAGAAGCGTATGCCGCCGCCCAACCCGGACCACAACCAGATCTTCTTGAGGCTTGAGATACACCAGTTGTCCCTTATGGCCGACAAAATAGGTAAAGGGCCCTTGCAAGGGTTCACCAGCCCGATCAAGAATATCATGCCGGACATGCAGGCCATAAACACCATCTCTCAGTTTTTCCTTTGGAAAACGGGTCGCATTCACCAGGCTAAAGCGCTCAGGTGAGAGAAAGGGCTGCCCCGGGGTGCCGTTACGGCTGAGATAAATACCAACTTTAGCCCAGTCTTCAGCCCGGGCGTAAAGACAGCAATAAGGCGTCACCGCCCCATCATGGGTATAGGTGCGCCACTTGGCCCGAAACGCACCCGCCGGTTTCCAGAGTTTCTCAGACAGAATTTCGTTCAGCGGTTTCTTGTAAATAGCAACCAGCATCGCGCCAAGCAGCGCTGTGTTGACATTTTGATAATGATACTCAAAATTCGGGTCCTCAGGCAGCTTCAGAAAATCCGGTATCCCGCCAAGCCCTTCGATATGCAAACGCGCCAGCGGCGTGAACGGGTTGGAGCTGTCTTTATCCGGCACCCTTTTCGCATCCCGCGCCAGCGGTTTAGGCGGCCGCTTGGTCTCAAACAGCAGACCGCTTTTCATGGTCAGAAACTGCTCAATCGGCAAGGCTTTCAGCCGTTCATCTTTTATACTCAGAAGATAGTCACCAATCGGGCTGGAAAGCCCGTCGATTTCCCCCTCTTCAATGGCTTTTAATACCAGATAGCCAATCAGGCTTTTTGCCATCGAATAGGAGTTAAACCGGGTATCGGCTTTGATGCCCGGGCGAAAATAGGCATAGCGCAAGGTCCCTTTATGATAGGCAAGCAGCGCATCAGTTTCAGAGTTTTTCAGTAAGGTCCGTAATTTCTCACCCGCCTCTGTTAAAGGCGTATCACTTGCTTTGATCGCACTGGGAAAATCTCGCGGTTTCCCTGAAACATCAACATAAATCCCAGTGGCAGGCCAGAAAGGGGCCGGAAACCCCTCTTCAACAATCGCTGGCAGGTAGGGGTACCTGTAAAGCCCGCCCCCGGCAACCAGCAGAGAGGCGATAAAAAGACCAATGAAAACCCAGAGTAATTTTTTCATCAAATAAGCCGCTATTCAAAAATTGAGACACTCACATCTCTGCCAGCCTAACAAGAAAGCATCCGGCTTGTCATGAGCAGAAAAGCCTCACTCACCAAAGAAATCAGCGAAAAAGAAATGCAAAGAACAGATATTGCCCTATAAAACACATTAGGCTAAACACGTGACGAGGCACAATTCAGCCCCCTTTTTACTGAAATGGATACTAGGTGAAAAGAGCGGCCACCAAAAGCGGAGGTAATGAAAATGTCAGTTATCAAGTTGGAAACATCAGGCCCGAATATCCTCCGCGGCATTCACACCTCGCTTGAGGTCTTTTCCGAACAGGTGGAGGAATACTGTGAGGAAGTAAATGAACATGAAGAAGCCCCGCAGGATATGGTGGAAAGCCTGAACTGCCTGGTTGCCAATCTCGCCAATCATCTGGAGATGGATTTCAGCGGCTATCAAATGTCATACGGTGACATTTCAGCAGGCGGCATTCTACGCCAGACCAACCAGCTGGCGGCGCTGCTGGAAGGCAGCCTCGGCCTGAACACAAAAGAATAGCATAGAGAAACAAAGCAAGAGACATCATGGATAACAAAAATCTAGTTGAAGGCGCAACCGGCCCGTGGGAAGTTGTGATCGGCCTTGAAGTGCATGCGCAGGTCACATCCAACTCCAAATTGTTTTCGGGCGCTTCGACCGAGTTTGGCGGCGAGCAGAACGACCATGTCTCACTGGTGGATGCAGCCATGCCTGGCATGCTCCCGGTGATTAACGAAGAATGCATCGCCCAGGCAGTGCGCACCGGCCTTGGCCTCAAGTCAGAGATCAACCTGTTCTCCCGCTTTGACCGGAAAAACTATTTTTATCCGGACCTGCCGCAAGGCTATCAGATCTCCCAGTTTCAATACCCGATTGTTGGTGAAGGCAAGGTGATCATTGACCTGAAAGACGGCACGTCCCATGAAGTGGGCATTGAGCGCCTGCACCTTGAGCAGGACGCAGGCAAAAGTCTGCATGACCAGCACCCGGACTATTCCTTTGTTGACTTTAACCGCACCGGCGTCGCCCTGATGGAGATCGTCTCCAAACCGGACCTCAGAACCAGTGAGCAGGCTAAAGCATATGTCACCAAACTGCGCACAATTCTGCGCTATCTTGGTACCTGTGATGGTAATATGGAGCAAGGCTCCATGCGCGCAGATGTGAACGTCTCCGTGCGCCGTCCGGGCGAAGAGCTGGGCACAAGAACCGAGACCAAAAATGTCAACTCCATCCGCTTTATTGGCCAGGCCATAGATTATGAGGTCGGCCGCCAGATAGACGTTCTGGAAGAGGGTGGCAGCATCAATCAGGAAACAAGGCTGTTTGATCCAAAAGCCGGCACCACCCGCTCCATGCGCTCAAAGGAAGAAGCACATGACTACCGCTACTTCCCATGCCCGGATCTGTTGCCATTGGAGCTGGAACAAAGCTTTGTTGATGACCTCGCAAAAGACCTGCCCGAATTGCCGGACGAGAAAAAGCAGCGCTTTATAGCTGACTATAAACTCTCCCCCTATGATGCCGGTGTGCTGGTGGCGGACCGTGTATCAAGCGACTTTTTTGAAGAAGTGGCAAAGGGGCGGGATGCCAAGTTGGCGGCCAACTGGGTGATCAATGAATATTTTGCCCGCATCAAAAAGGACGAAAAAGACGTCACGGACAGCCCCGTATCTGCTGATCAGCTGGGCAGCATTGTCGATCTTATCTCAAAAGGCGACATCTCCGGCAAAATCGCCAAGGAGCTGTTTGAGATTGTCTGGGAAGAGGGCGGCGATCCGGCGGAGATCGTTGAAAAACGCGGCATGAAACAGGTAACGGACACCGGCGCGATTGAAAAGATCGTTGATGAGATCATTGCCGCCAATCCGGATCAGGTGGAAAAGGTGAAGGAAAAACCACAGCTTCTCGGCTGGTTTGTCGGCCAGGTGATGAAAGAGAGTAAGGGCAAAGCCAACCCGCAGGCGGTGAATGAAATATTGAAGGAAAAGCTGGGTGTATGAGGGGAGAGGCTTATCTCTCTAACGTAGGCAAGGCCGTCAACACCCGTGTGTTGCGCCCCGCGCAGCGATTTTGCCCTTTGGCCAAATCTGCGTGAGCGGCTAAAGAGGCAATCCAGAATTATAAGTTTTTTGGCATTAGACCAACCAAACCCCCATCCCGGCACCTCCGGAGTGGGAATCCGTCACTTCCCCCCCAATTGTAAGTTCTTTTCAAGGTATGCAAGACCTGCGAAAGAACGCTTGCCTCTGACTTTGCAAGCCATGTCTGTTCCGTCATAATATCTGACAATTGCATAAGATCGTCAGTACATGACAGGCGAATGGAATAAATGAGGGACGACACCATGCCTAAACTAGAGCGATTGTTTATAGCCAGTCTGCTAACAGTGTTTGTCGTCCTGGCTTTTGCGCTTTGTACCATTGTGCTGGCAAATGAGATTGACGACACCCGCCTGAAAGGCGCCGGCGAGGATCAGAATAACTGGCTGCATTATGGCCGCGATTACACCCACCAGCGTTTCTCCCTCCTCACCCAAATCAATAAATCCAATATCAGAAAACTCAAACCAAAATGGGTATTCGAGACCGGTATAAAATCAAGCTTTCAGGCCAGCCCCATCATCGCTGATGGGGTGATGTTTATCTCGACACCTTTTTCTCACGTCGTGGCAATAGACGCGGCCAGCGGCAAGGAGCTCTGGCGCTACACCCATGACAGGAAGGGCAAGAAAATCTGTTGCAGCCCTACCAATCGCGGCGTCGCCATTGGCTATGGCCTTGTCTATATCGCAACAGTGGACGCACAGTTGATCGCCCTTGATCAAAAATCTGGCAATAAAGTCTGGAACATACCGCTAAGCACAACAACAGACAGACCAACCGAAGAACTGGCCACCTTAAAAGCGGGTGACACCTTTGGCGATTTTAAAATCTATGGCTCGACCGGTGTCGGCGCTAATATGGCACCGCTGGTTTATGACGGTAAGGTCTTTGCTGGTATATCGGGTATTGGGTTTGGTCTTCATCTGGATTCTAAAGAAAGCCAGAGGAAAGGCGGCCTTGTTGGTACCATTGTTGGTATCCCCGGGAACTATGGCCGCTCCGGTTTCATGGCCGCGTTCGACGCCAGAACCGGCAAACGTATCTGGCAGTTCAACACCACCAAACCAGGGTGGGAAGGTGACTACGTTACAAAAACCGCCTACGGAATTGATCTGCCACGAGACATAGAAGCTGAAAAACAAGCGGCCAAAACCAATCAGGACGCCTGGCTGTTTGGCGGCGGTACTGTCTGGCACCCCCCGGCGGTTGACAAGGAACTGGGCCTGTTGTTTTTTGGCATAGGCAACCCGGCCCCGCAGGTAGCCTCTGAAACCAGACCGGGTGATAATTTATACACCACATCACTGGTTGCTGTGCGGGCCGATACAGGCAAAATCGTCTGGCATTATCAACAAACCCCTCATGATATGTGGGGGTATGATGTGGCCAGCCCGCCAAGTCTGTTTAACCTGAAACTTGACGGCAAGATCATTCCAGCCATCGGACAGGCCAGCAAATTGGGGTGGTACTTTGTCCATGATCGGCGTGATGGCAAGTTGCTTTATAAATCTCCCGCTCTGATACCTCAGGAAAATATGTTTGTCCGCCCATCCGACAAACGCACCCGCATATCACCCGGTCCCGGCGGCGGTACCAACTGGTCACCCGTCTCGCTTGATGAAGAAAATGGAATGGTCTATGTCCCGGCTGTACACGTGCCATTTTATTACCAGCGCAAATGGACCCCAGCCACCAAAGAAAAACCCAAAATGCCTTACTATGTTTTTTCAGCGACCAGTGGGGAAGAACAGCACGGCATTCTCTCCGCCCTCGATCTGAACGATAGGGGCCGCATCAAATGGCAGGTAAAAACTGAAAACCCGCTGGTCGGTGGTGTGCTGGCCACCCGCGGCGGCATCATTTTCACCGGCGAGGGGAACGGCATGTTCAGTGCATTTGATAGCAAAACCGGAAAACGCCTCTGGCAACATCAATGCGGGCCTGGCATTAATGCCCCGCCCGTAACTTTCATGCTGGACGGCAGGCAGTATATCGCCATAGTAGCAGGCGGCAGTAAATTATGGGGCTTTCCCAAAGGAGATAAGGTTTTTGTCTTCGCGCTTGATGAATAGGGCGGAATAGAACAGCCATACCTGAAACATGCCAAAGCCTGGCTAGTCAGCCGCCTCAAGGTCAGCGCTTTTCGCCAGCCAGATTTCCTCAAGCTCATCAAGCCGGCGCTGGAGCTGGCCGCGTTTGATACTGAGTTCATTCGCCTTGGCGGGGTCTTTTTCATAAAGGCTGACATCTGCCAGCCAGTCATCAATCTCGCTCAACTGTTTCTGCTGCGCGCTTATTTCTTTCTCAATTTTTTTTATCTCGGCCCGCAAGGGCGCAAGTTTTGCCCGTGCTTCGGCCGCCTGCCGGCGCTCTTCCTGCCGGCTTATACGCGGGCCGCCTGTACCA
>CAYGPF010000004.1:125826-280693 GCA_964351785.1 uncultured Rhodomicrobium sp. | reverse complement strand
AAGCAAAAAGAGCTCGTGTTGTTCTCATCAGATAAGCTGCTGATGGAAAACCCGGTTAAGAAACAAAACATCTCTCATACTAGGAAGGATACCGCTTTTATGTCTGAGAAAAAAATATCCCGCACTGCTTATCCCGATGCGGCATTCGCCTTGTTCGATAAACGAAGCAATAAAACTCAGCTCTACTTGGTGGAAGCTGATCGAATGACCCAACCTTTGACCAGAAGAGACAAGCAATTATTCCGAACCTCGAATATCAAAGCCAAATTATTGATCTATCATACCGCTTGGAAACAGGGTGTGTTTCGTGAGCGTCTTGGTTACCCTGCCACAAGAATTATTTTCGTTACCCTTTCAGCAGAGCGGGCAGAACATATGCGGGCTTTAGCGACAAAGTTGTTTGGTAAAAAAGCACCAGGCTTGTTTGTCTTTACAGATATTAACAGTCTATCCCCAGAAGCTTTCAATTTAGCTGAATTCATTAAGCCATAGATATTAATGTAATATTTGATAATTGCTGACAACAGCCAATTGATTTCCATTAAATCGAATACAACCAATGGTCGCATTTTTTAATTCAGCACCCATAATGAAAATTTTAATTATAACAACTTTCATAAAGTGACGCGGCAAGCCGATCTTTAATTTAGGGAGGGCCAGAAATGCCAATTCATCAAATCCTAGAGAAAATCTTTATCATCCTAATCGGATGGGTCTTCATTCTTGGCTATAAAATTATTAGCGGTCTGTTATCTGGTATTGGAAATGTAATCGATAAAAAAATAGCTAAAGATGAAAGCGACAGAGTGTTTGGCAAACTCAATCAGGACATCGAAATCTATACCCCGGGCAAGGATAGCAAAAATGCAGATTAAACACAGTTGGACCGAAGAAACTGAAAATGGATTTTTGAAACAAAAATTTGTCTATCAATTGGTGATGCGTGCGTCCCTGACCCAAAATGAACTTGATACCATCAATAAATATAAGGCGATGAATGCCTGGCTCTATTCAAATCGCGATGAACGCGAGAGCCAGAAAGTTAGTCCAGGGCACAGTGGGGACTGGTGGGAACATGCGGCAGCCGGATGGCACAATGCAGGCATTGAGCCTCTGTTAGAAATCACCTTTGCCGATCTGTTACGAGGCTTAAGCCTTAAAAATGAAAATCCCTATTATCTCGACAATGTCTTTTCTGAAATTAGCAAAAGCAGCGAAGCCCTTCTGCAAAACTTGTTTGATCTAAACCAATTGTTTAATGGAGAAGAAAACGTCATCGAGATCATAACCGATCCCAATCATAATGTATCGCCATGAACCGGGTACTCAATCAAATGCTTACCTTTTTTACTAACCTTGCCCGCAATTCCTATTTAACCGGCAAGCACAGATTGGTCGCTCAGTTTGATAGTGGTACGATTAGCTATGAACAAGCGCAGTTAGTCAGCCGTCATCAAGAGGCCATGAGGCTTTGGGCAGACCATCCGTTCGCAGGAGATGAATCAGGTGAGATCTTAAATGAGTTCTTAGCCACCCAGATCATCACAATCCTCAGAATTTACGACCATGCAGACTTTCCAGTCTCACTTGCACTTAAAGAGATTATCATTGCGAGCTTCTTACAATTTACTGAGCGTGAGCCAACACTATTTGCTGCACCCGAGAGTCTTCCCGATCTAGCCGGTGCTTCTTTTAAAGCCCAAACACGGATAAAAAGAAAATTAAATAGAACCATCAAACATTACCAACAAACTGAGCATTACGTACAATTATGGATTGAAGATGTGGCGAACATCATGTTGGAAATCTTAATGCGGTTAAAATTGCCTCAAACAGATAATTCAGGGCAATTCGAATTTTTAAAACTCGAAACTAAATTGTTTGAATTTGCCACCGATCCAGCCGGTCTTGTTGATATGTGTTTTGCCAGTGTCACATCTGAAAGTGCCGAGCGCGATGAATTTTTTCAATTAATTGCCTGGCAGCTGATCCAGAATTTTAATGCGCTCACCGGCGTTGATCATCACGCCAAAGCCGGCATCACCGTTGATCGCCTGATGGCAAAACAGCCCGGGATTAAAACCGCAGAAAAACTACTGAACAACTCCCCTTTTGAAACGCTTCTCATGGCAGACTATCCGATCTCCATTCCGGAAAAAGTCCGCTTTGAGCATATGCATATTCTGGCAGGCACCGGTCATGGTAAGACCCAGGCTTTGCAACATTTAATTCTCCAGGATCTACAACGACCGGCTGATCAAGTCCCGGCCATGGTGATCCTTGATAGCCAGGGCGATATGCTCAACAATTTAAAACGTCTCGCATTGTTCGATCCAAAAACAGAACAAAGTCTGGCTGAGCGCCTACTTATCGTTGACCCGTCCGATGTTGAATATGCCCCCTCCCTTAATCTGTTTGATATCCAATCTGATCGCTTAAAAGACTATAACCAGAAAGACCGCGAGCAAGTGCTGGCTGGCATCATTGAAATTTATGATTATATTTTTGGCGGACTGCTCGGTGCTGAACTCACACAAAAACAAAGCATGGTGTTTCGGTTTTTGGCGCAGTTGATGCTCGCTATACCAGGCGCAACGATCCATACCTTGCGTGATTTACTCGTCGATGCTTCCCCATTTATGGGTTATGTATCTGAACTTCCCTCAACAGCGAGAAGTTTTTTTGAAACCCAGTTTTTTGAGCGGGGCTACACCGCAACGCGCGAGCAGATCTTACGTCGTCTTTACGGTGTGCTGCAAAATCCTAGTTTTGAGCGCATGTTTGCCAGTCCGAAAAACCGTCTTGATCTGTTCCCCGTCTTAAACGAGGGTGGCATCGTGCTGGCCAATACCGCCAAGGATTTTATGAAAACCGAGGCGTCGAGTATATTTGGGCGCTATATTATTGCGCTAACCTTTAAGGCCGCCATGGAACGTGCCATCATGCCGGAGCATCAGCGCCAACCAACCTTTCTTTGGGTCGATGAGGCATCGGAATATTTCGATGATAACATTGATAGTCTCTTAATCCAGGCAAGAAAATACAAGCTTGGTATTGTCATGGCACATCAATACCTCGGCCAGTTGCCGCGCGGCCTGCCTGCCTCGATGATGACCAATACCAGCATTAAACTGGCTGGCGGTCTTTCTGATAAAGACAGTAGAGACATGGCGCGTGAAATTCGCACCAGTCCCGACTTTATAAATTCTATGAATAAAGAAAATGCCCAGACCAATTTTGCAGCCTACGCGCGTAACATCACCCCTCAAGCTATGAAGCTCACAATTCCATTTGGGACGGCCGAGAATCTGCCTCAAATGTCAGAGGAGAGTTTTGAGATTTTAAGAGATGTCAGTAGGAAGAGATTGTCAGTCAGTAACTTGGAAAAGGATGAAGGCAATCTCAATTCAGAAACAGAATTTAAAACAGATAGCACCACATTGCCTGATGAGGATGAGTTTTGGGAACCCATCAAATAGTGATCGGCCTATTTGAACGTCGGTGTTGCCATAATCTTCGGCGATGTGGAAGTGACGGTAATCGTTAATCCTTGAGCCCAATATGCAATTCAGCTTCGAAAACAAGAATGTCATTTTCGTTATTCTCTCTCATTTTATTAATGAGATCAGGTCTCAATTCCACTGTTCTCATCTCCGCATCTAGATTAACATAATCCGAATAGGTTTCGATCAATTTCGAGGCGAGGTACGAATTTATGCCACTGTTGATTAGTTCGATCTTCTGCATGTTCGTGGTTCCGTATTTAATTTTTAAATACAGGTCTGCATCCAACTTTTTCAAATCATTGAGTGTTTCAATAAATTTCATAAGAAAGTTGTCGACAAAACCTTGCTCTTCGATAATTCTCACAATCGCCAAATTAACCAATTCTGCTGGTGTTTTTTCGCTGATATCTACCCAATTGTGGGTATAGGATTCATCTCGTTTTAGGTCTCCCCAATTCCTGCCCACGAACACCACCTTGTCTTCCCTCTCTTCCCAATAGCGAAGAAAGTGATTTATCATTTCAGCATATGAGGCTCCTCGCATTTTCCAATCCAACAGCATAGAGTAGAAGCTTTGAGCAGCAGGTTCCTCCAATCTTTTTAAGAGATAGTAATCTGAACCACTTTCTTTTAAGTGAGGGATGAATGCTGATGAAATAAGGTCAAGCACCTCATTCGTGGTTACCAGAATAGCTTTTGATGCTTGAATTTTTTTCTCAATTTTTAGTTCAGAAGCCAACAGGTCGATCTCTGTAATGTTGTTTAAGAAGCCAAGTCTGCCGACCTCTGTCGAAGCATGACTCACATCAGTGTCTGTGATGCCTGGTATAACGTGCTCCAAAAAAATATCAGCCTCGGCCTTTTCTTTCCGCTGTTTTTGATTCTCAATAGAAACTTGATCCAAAAGCAAATTCTCAACATCATCAGAAATTTTCAGATCAACCTGCGCAACATTCTTTATAAAGCTATTAAGATTAGCTTTTGCTGGAGTGTATTCCTCTGTCCCCAATAAGAAAACATGGGGCTCTAACAACGAAAGGCCTTTTGAATCCTCTGAAAATATTTCATTGAATCGGCATATCCGACCAACCAAATTTCTGAACTGTGATTTCGATAAATTTTTGTTACCTATTTTATTCTCAAGGAGAAACAGACGTTCAGCTGGAATATTCACTCCCTCAAGCAATGTTGAGTTGCAAAGAATATACTGAATACCTTTAATTTTCGAGAATATGCGTTCAATATAGAGCTTTATGATATCAGGGACAGAGCCGTGATGATAAAGAACACCTTTCCTTAGTGCATTTACGAGAAGGTAGTCCTTATGCAGAAATTCAGTAATGCTTACGACGGCTTTTTCTATTTCTTCTCCATCAATTGTGGCGGCGTCTTGGATGAAGTCGCGTGTGAATTTTTGGATATGCTTAGGTTTGTTAAAAAATAGTATGTTCTTGTTGGCACTGTTTAAACGTATGAATTCGTGTGGGTCGGAGCCAGTCTCTTTTTCCAACGTAACAAATTGATCAAAATACTGATCATAGAGATATAGAATTCTTTCCTTACGAAAATCATTCAGATGGTATTTTTCGGTTTTCAGGCTTTCTTGCACTTTAAATTCATTTGTGTTGAACCCCTGATATCTAAGCTGAAGATTGCTATTATCCACTAGAAATGGAGTAAGGTATTTTACTTTAGAATTAGGCGCTCTTTTTTTTTGTAAAATGATGACACTAGCTAATAAAAGCGCTCTTTGATTATCACCGAGCAGGTTGTGTGCTTCATCAACAAATACAAAGTTAAAATGAATAGAAGGGTGTTTAACGAACATCCGTAAAAGTCGCTCTTGAGTAAAGACAGCAATGATATTTTGTTCGCCGCCTTGAAACATTTCTGGATGAGTAATTATTTGCCGATTATCATCCACTTTTCGTTTTCGGAGCAGCCTTTGTTTGGTTTGCGCCAAAAGTGCTTTTGTCGGAACGACAATGCAAACTGAGGCATTCAGATTTCGGTTGCAGAAGTTCGAAATGAGCTCAGATTTGCCGTACGATGTTGGTGCGGTGATTGTGACATCATCTTCGCTGTGTTCTTCAAAGAAACTCGATAGATGTAGCTGTTGTTCAGTAAAAATGGCACCTTGAACCTGATACAAATCAACTAGCGAAGAAAAAAATTCAGGAAAAAAACCTTTTTCATCATCGTCCTCTTTCGACAGATTCTCAATGCTGCGAACAATTGGCATAAAGCCTTTGCCAAGAGCTACATCGGACAGCGGCACAAAGTCCTTCGTAAGATTTGAGTATAAAATGATTATGCGATAGCCCAAAGATTGAAGATCTTGGTTTGAATCATTCAGAAAAATTACCGCAGCGACGAGCAGCGCTTTCTTCTCAGCAGTTTCCAAATTTTCACCAAGTAGAAGGCGTCTATACAAATCAATTAGATTGGAGTTTCTGATGGTTCTAAGAGGAGCACTTGCCACTTTCGTGTTCCTCCCTCAAAAATACAACGACACTATCGTGTGCGTCTTTCTGCACCGAGACGGAGATTAGTGATTTAAAATCATTTGAGGCTTGAACTTCGGTGTGACGTGCTTCAAATTCTTTGTCAGTTGCAAATGACTGATTACCGGCATAGCAAACTGCAACCAATATTGCATTATAGTCTTTGCTGCTGTTTTTCGCTTCTAGGGCCTTGAGATTCGATGCCTCTAAAACTTCTATTAACTGCTCCTTGAGTTTTCCATTCTCAATCACGATTGAAGCGCCGTTAATCGCATTTTGCCATAATGTGTAACGATCACTATTGAGGTTTTCTTTTAGGCTATTCTTCGCAGTTGTGAGCAGGCCACCGAGTTTTTGATCGCTTGTTTTTTTGCCGCAATCGCCAGACTTTACCTCCGCAAACCAAAGGGTTTTTTCGTTGGCATCGCGCAATACTAGATCAAAACCTTTTTTATTGCCTTCCTCTTCCAAATTAAAGAGCGGGGATACGGCTTTAAAATTCTTTTCAAAATGAAGTACCAAGACGTGCGTCAACAATTCGCCAATAATACCTTTTTGGGACGATTGAGACTTTTTATCGTATCTTTGTAGGAAATTGCCGAGTGTTTTTTTATAGGAGTATAGTTCACTGTTGCGAGTTACCTTGGCGAAACCGTTACAAATTGCGGAGAGATTATCACGCACGGCTGTTTTGAGTTCTTCTGATATTCCATTTACCTGAAGACAAATAGCACCGCTTTCGCCTTTATAAAAACCGATTTCTTCCAAACATTTATTCCCCTACATTACAGTAAATGCGCTGCGAATCACTGTATTATAGTATATCTAGGTATAAATGCTAAATTGGTCGACATTTGCACGAGCCATTTCTGTTAAATGGAAATGTAGTCTACGTCTGGCGCATAGCCTCTCAATCTTTAAAAAGCATTAGCAATCTCCTCAAGACACTACTCCCATCGCTGATAGTTGGAATTTGGTTCTGGTACTATGCCACATCGTAACCATAGATTTTAGTTGAATGTCTGCTTTAAATCGTAAATTAGATATTTAATTTAAAAAGTTTCTCACTACTGCCGTCTGGCAATTTATCCAATTTCACAACAATGTTATGTGTCCTCCCCAAGTGCGATGACCATTCATAATCACTCTTACTCCCCCTTGCTCCCACGTTTACATTAGCCAATCTGTGTATAATTTAAGTGTTCTCTCAATTTTAAACATGGAGAACACAAATGAAAAAATATCAGATTGTTTACGCAGACCCACCATGGAATTATGGCGCAAATTCCTTCCCGTCAGTCTCGAAAAAAAATGCCTATCCCCTGATGAAAACAAGGGACATCTGTGCCCTACCCGTCAAGAAGATTGTGCATCCCAATGCGCTTTTATTCTTGTGGACCACAATGATCCACATCCCCGATTCCTTAGAGGTCATTGAGGCCTGGGGATTTAACTATGTGACCAACGGCTTTACCTGGGTCAAGACAAATGCCAAGTCCGGTACGCCCGTCATAGGTATGGGCTACTGGACTCGGCAAAATGCCGAGCTTTGTCTCGTTGCTAAGCGAGGCAAACCCAAACGAGAGCACAAGGCAATCTCTTCGATTATCGTTGAACCACGCCGCACGCATTCGCAAAAGCCAGACCGAGTACGCGGCGACATTGTCAGAATTTGTGGTAACTTGCCACGCATCGAACTATTTGCCAGACAAAAATCTCCAGGCTGGGATATATGGGGTAATGAGCTTGCCAATGATATCCATTTGGGAGAGGGCTCATGAAACTCACCCATTTTAAATTCTGGCAAGTGTTAGCTTTGATCAGTGGTGCAATCATCACTTGTGTCATGGCTCTTGCCTCAGTTTCTTATAATGCCACTCTTGGCACAACAGAGCCTGCCTTTCCTCTACTTCCCATCAGCAATAGAGAGCTGTTTTCATCATTAGCCCTGGCCTTTGATCTCGGCATGATTGCCAGTGTGTTTGGATTTTGGTATTGGCTTAACCGCAATCGCGTTGCAGCACTTATATGTTTGCCATTGTTTATTATCGCTTCACTGTTTTCAATTCATAGCGTGCATGGCTATATCGCCATAAACATCACAAAATCACTAGCCCCCATGCAACGTGAAAGCCAGGTTTATAGTTCTTTACAACAAGAGCTCTTAGATAGCCAAAACCATCTTCAAGCGCTTCGCGGTTCACTTGTTAAACTCAAGGGACAACGAAGAATAAGACGGCGCAAAGAAATTGCTCTACAAGTCAGCAGCATAGATGTAGTGCGATCTCGCATTGCGAGCTCAAAGGTTGTCGCTCAAATCACACCGCTTGCTGGACTTGAATGGTTCCTGGCCGTCACTCTATGGTTCTTCAACGCCACCTGTTGGACGGCCTGGTTTGGTACAGCTTCCCACTACCCATCTGCGAATAGTGAGCATGCTGATAATGATACCGGAGATCCTGATCGATCTCACAATGCAATCGGCACAATCGGCGATGGTGTATCTGGTTGGCTGGACAGTTATGAACGTACTGATCCCGCTCATTGTGTTCAGTTATTAAAAAGCTATAAAACATGGTGTGCGCTTCATGGAGCTCAACATGTGAGTGACCGCAAATTCTATCAGCGGCTCATAGAACTAGGTGCCCGCAAATTTCGCGATGGACGAAATGGTCCAACCAAATATCAGTTACCGCAAAATCTATATAGAGGCGTGGAGGTGAAACTATGAGTGAAGATGCAATTAAGTCCAGGCTTCATAGCTATAGACCACGGCGCGTTCGCTCCGATAATCCCCCACCCTTCCAACTAACGCGGAGGGATATTAAAATGATCCATATAGTGGCGAAATATCGATTTTTAAATTCAGATCATATTCGTAAACTGGTAAAAGGCTCTGATAAGAATATTTCCAATCGTTTGAAAACACTCTTTGAGTATGGCTACCTTGATCGCCCCGACTGCCAGTTTGAGACTTATCGATTAGGAGGCGGCACATCCCCTCTTGTCTATGCTTTGACGGATAAAGGAGCGCATCTGCTAGCGAATGAATGTGAATATAGAGAACTGACTCGACACGGCTGGAGCGCTAAAAATAAATCAGCAGGTCGGCCATTTTTAAAGCACACATTAGCAATTGCCGATTTTGTTACATCACTACAATTGGCAATATCGAACCGAGATGATGTTCAGCTCATCGATAGCGAGGCGTTAGTAAATGCTTTTCCTATGAATACACAAGAACTAAGCAAGCCCTATCGCCTGAACATTTCGGTCATTCATCAAGGTACACGCAGTGATATCGGTTTAGAGCCAGATTATGCATTTGCGTTATATCTTCCCCAAATGCAAAAACGAGCACACTTTCTCGTTGAGATTGATAGAGGCACCATGCCGGTGTTGCGCCGAGATTTAAAACAATCATCAATTTTGCGAAAACTTCTTGCCTATCAAAGCATGTGGAAAATGAAGCGTCACACCGTTCATTTTGGCTGGCAGAATTTCAGAGTGTTGTTTGTGACAACAAATGCTGAGCGTGTTGAGAATATGATTGAGGCAACAAATGCGAATGTCTTAACAAAAGGATCACCTTTGTTTCTGTTCGCGGACAAGCCGGAACTGAATGAGAATAATTTACTGTTAGACAAATGGAATAATCTTAATGGAATTAGACAAAGCTTATTGCCCAAATTTTAAAAAGGAAAGCCGCCCCACTATAATAAGAGAGACGGCCTTCCAGCTCTTTCAAGAAGAAGAGCTCAGCTCACAATTTTTGATCAACATCACGTCTTAAAAGACGCTCATCAATCCAGTCCTCGATCTCAGACAGTAACCACGCCACCCGGTTCTGGCCCAGTCGCAACCTTTGTGGGAATTGACCTGCCTTCTCAAGGCGCGCAATGTGTTGAGGCGAGTATTTCACAAGCTTAACGAGTTCTTTCTTGTCGATTAGCTGCTTTGGATGTGACATTCGAATTCTCCTTATTAAAAGGAGCATCCGGATGCCCCAAGTTCAGCATGCTAACCGAACCCAATGGGCAACTTTAAATCTACGTGATTTTCTGTTATCCGACAAGATAAGCATAGCTGAACATAGCTGACTATTTTGCAGGACAAGGCCATAACGACCAAGTTAACCTCAGCCATTATTCATTTTTCTATACACTTATAGCGCACTTATAAAAAACAGCACTGAGTTACCTCGCGGACATGAACGTCACAAGATTTTGTTTTTATTGGGAAAAATTGGTTGCGGGGGTAGGATTTGAACCTACGACCTTCAGGTTATGAGCCTGACGAGCTACCGGGCTGCTCCACCCCGCGCCAATAAAACAAAGCTATAACCGCTTTAAGGCAATCCCTAAAACGACGGTTACCATGCTCTGAGGCTTAAATATGACCCGGTGATTGCAAGCAATCTGACAGCAGGTCAAAGGCAAGAAACAGTCTTATAGCAGCTTGTCATAAAAAAGAAAGAAAAATTTTAAGCGGGCCAATAACAGGCCATTTTCTCGGCATATAGTGCCTGCCAGTAAGAAATCCATTGCTCACTTCAGGCCAGCCGCCTAAAGCTTGATGGATCGGTCCACCCTCAAGTCACCATCAAGTAAAGTCCAGTCATGAAAACAGTAATAGAAACTCAGATTTGCCCGGAAGTGCCTTTTGTGCTTCTGGAAGAAAGCCTCAACCCGCGCCGCAATGTGGTTTTGTTTGATGCCCCGCATCAGATCATAGAGGCAAATGCAATTGATGAGGTTGTCCCGGCCTTTGAAGCTATTGAAGCGGCGCTGGCGGAGGGCCATCACGTTGCCGGCTACATGAATTATGAGCTTGGCCTCGCGCTTGAGCCGCGCCTGCAACATAGACTAAAAGAAAACACGCAGCTGCTCTGGTTTGGTGTGTTTCGTGAGAAAATTCTGACCACAAACCAGTTTTTCAAGGATTGGCTGGACCGCATGCTGCCGGAACACCCGGGCAGTAACATAGCCGACAACCTGAGCATTGCACCGGGTGAGGACTTTGCCAGTTATGAGGCCAGGTTCAACACTGTCAAAGAGGCTATAAGCGCCGGGGATATCTATCAGATGAATCTCACCTTCAAGGCAGAGATATCAGGCATAGACAACCCGTTGGCGCTCTACAAGGAAATGCGCCGCAACCAGCCCGTCTCGTTTGCTAGCCTTATAATGACCGGGCGGCAAACCATTCTCTCCGCTTCACCTGAGCTTTTTATTGAAAACGAGGGCGGCCAGTTGGAGACCCGCCCCATGAAAGGAACGCTGAAGCGCGCCCCCCTGCCAGAGCAGGATCAGGCAAGCCAGAATCATTTGCAGCAGGATGAAAAATCCCGTGCTGAAAATCTCATGATCGTAGACCTGATGCGGAACGACCTCAGCCGCATCGCGGAGAGTGGGACCGTTGAGGTCCCGGATCTCTTTAAGGTGGAAACTTACAACTCCCTGCATCAGATGATTTCTGTGGTGCGTGCCAAACAGATCGAAGGTCTGCCGTTAATTGATCAGATGCGCGCGCTTTTCCCACCCGGCTCTGTGACCGGCGCTCCAAAAATCAGGGCCATGGAGCTGATTGATGAACTCGAGACGGAGCCACGCGGCATATATACTGGCGCTATTGGCTATTTTGCGCCGGGTGGTGATTATTGTTTTAACGTGGCGATCCGCACAATTTCAATCAGCGACGACGGGAGGGCCGAGATCGGCATCGGCAGCGGCCTTGTGAATGATTCAAAACCGAGGGAGGAATATGATGAATGCCTCCTGAAAATGCAGTTCCTGAAATCCCGGACGCCGGACTTTCATCTGCTGGAAACCCTGGCCTTTAATCCCGTAACGGGTATCATCCTTAAAAAGGAACATATTGAGCGGCTTTGTAACTCCGCCTGTTATTTTAGCATTCCCGTCGAGGCGCAGGATGTGGAAACCCTCCTGAACCAGATCGTCAATGGCAGCGAAACCCCAATGCGACTTCGCCTGCTGCTCTCAAAGTCCGGCGATATGACCATCTCCACATCAGAACTTGATATGCCAGATGAGAATGATATCTGGCCGGTGAGTTGGGCGAGCCAGCCTGTCGATAAAAACAATGTCTTCCTGTATCACAAAACAACCCACCGCACTTTTTACGATACAGCCAGAGCTGATGTGCAAAAAAACAACCCGGCCATTCGTGAGGTGTTATTCTGTAACCAGGACGGTCAGGTGACAGAAGGCAGCTTCACCAATATATTCATAGAGCGAGACGGCATCTTGCTGACCCCGCCTGTAAGTGATGGGCTGCTACAAGGCACTTTGCGAGAAGATCTGATTGCCAGCGGGGCGGCCATTGAACAAAGCCTCACCAAAACAGACATCAGCCAGGCTGACTGTGTTTATATTGGCAATTCTGTTCGAGGGCTGGTCCGGGCAAAACTCATTGAAGCAACGGGATCGTGAAACAGTGCTGGCGGCGTGGCTTAAGAAGACCGCCAGCGAAACCACCAGACCATGACCAGTGTCCAGGCAATTCCTGAAGCCAACGCGGTAAGAGGCCAGAAAAACGCCGCCGCCGCAAGCAGAATAAAAGTGGATTGTATGAGGAGATGCTCCAACACATCCCCGCCCCGAAAATCAAGTGATGGCAGTGGAAAGCGCCACGATGCATCCAGCGCTGTGGCCCGCCTTTTCTGCTGAAACAAGCGCCAGTTTCTCAGCCGGGGAAAAGAAGCTGACCAAAAACTGGTGGAACCAATTGCCCGGCGGGCAATGTAGGCAAAACGAGCCACCAGAGGGAAAATCCCATAACAGCAGATATAAAAAAGAAATAATAACAGAACCACAAACGGTGAAGTTAACAAGGCGAGCTCTAAAACAAGCAAAGCAAACAAAAACCCGTTAGCAAGCCGCCCCTCAAACCCGAGGAAAAGCCCGTAGCCCAGAAAAACCCAATAGAGAACACCGAGCCCAACACCCACCAGCAGCAAACCGATGCAAAACCAAAGGTTGGGCCATGCCGGCACAGCGGGTGTAAGTGGGCTTGCCCCAAAAAACGAATGAAAAGTGCTGACCAGTTGAATAAAAAGCGGGATGCACAAAAAACCAAGCCCCAGCACCACCATTGCTGTCATGCCGCTGCCATCAACTTTCTCAAAACGAAGAAACATCAGCCCGGCGCCAAAAACCATCAATGTCCCCAGCAACCGGTCAACCGGGTAGGCGAAAACACCGTCAAATATCAGCTCAGCAGGTGGCATAGTCAGCACCAGCAACAAGCTGGCCGCAAACAACAAAGCCAGTGCCATAAACTGGTTGTGCCAGAAATGCATTTTGGGTAACAGGCTGATGATCAATAAGAGCCCTGCCCCGACCAGCAACCCGAAAATGAGCAGTGAAGCGGCAAAAAAACTCTCAAAGCGGGAAAGGATGAGCCAGATACCCCCCTCAATCAGGACAAACACAATCAAGCCAAGAGGCTGTGCCGCCATCAGCGCGATATAATCAGCCGAGCGCACTCGCCGAGAACTCAGGCGTTGTTGAATGAGTGAGATGGTCAGCCCGGTCAAAAGAAAGCAAAAACAAAAAGAACCAGCCAGCAACAAAAGTACAGAACTAAGCGGCGTATATGCCGAGATCATATTTCATTCTCTATCCACCCCGCCATTGCTACAAATTGTAAAAAAAATACTCAAACGACACTGGCCAGACGTCGCGGATCGACCTGCTACAATTGAAATTCCATAAGCAGCGGGCGGTGATCAGAGCCAAGATCGCGTCCGCGCCATTTCCGCAAAATCTTCATATCAGGATTGACAAAGAAATGATCAATATCAAGCTGAAGCAGCGGCAATTTGAGATACCCGATTTGCCGAAACCGCTGCGGCCAGGTGGCGATAAGACCGCTTACCGGTTTCAGACCGGATGTGTCAGCAAAATCTCTGAGCAGCGCTGAAAAAACAGAGGCATTCATATCACCGGCCAGAAGTGTCGGAGCGGTGGCATTGGCTTTGAGAAAACTGGCCAGGTGCTCAAACTGTTCGCGCTGGGTAGAATATTTCCAGTGTGGTCTTGCTGAATGTACAGCAAAAAGACTGAGCCCCTGGAAGCTCTTGGGAAACATAACCCTGATAAGCGGTAAATTATGGGGACCAAAATTCTGTGCCTTGATGGACGACCATTTGTGCCGGGAGAGAAAGGCAACCCCGCACAACCAGTCATCGCAATAGGTGCGATGCGGGTAAAGATCCTTGAGTTCCTGCAACGAGCGCCAGTCCTTTGTTGTGACCTCTTGCAAAATAACAAAGTCGGGCTTTTCCTGGCGCAGGTAATCCTTGACCTGAGACATCGTTTTCGCCTGTTCCCAGGCATTGAATGTCATAATTTTATAGGTTTTTGCACTGCTGGAGGCTGCCTCGCCTCTTAGATCACCATCAAGCGTATTGATCCGGTCGTAACTGAACGCAATGGCAAAACAGATAATGGCTATCGCAGCTGAAACCAGCGCCGTTCTGGGTAAGCGCCAGTGAAACCCGGCAAAAAACAAAACCACCCCGAAGACGCAAAAATGCAAATAGAAATTCGACAGCAAATCAGTGACCGGCTGACGCAGATGCGAGAGTGCCGCACACGCAACAATAATCAGCAACCAATAAGCTGTTTGAATGATCGTCGTCATTGATCAAAGCATCCAAATTCGTATTAAAAACACCAGGATAGCACAATCTGAACTCCCCAAAGAATGACAGTAATGCAAGGCCCAGGTGAAGTCTATCATCAAAGGGACGTGAAAATCATGAATGCTTAATCATCGGTAATTTTACCCGGACAGCGCTGCGCAAAAGACACTGATACAGCGGGCCCGCCCTCAGCCTGAGGATAAAACCACAACATTGTTAAAAAAAACCCGCAATTGGACCCCATCCTTGAAGGGGGTATCAATTAACCATATGATCATGATTAGAATATTACCCCCGTTACTGATTAATCCCGGTACTGAGCGGGGCAACATCCGGCCCCAAGCACTTAAACTTCGCCCCTAAGGAAACCTGATCCGCAAAGCCATGCTGGAGATAAATTTCATAACTCAGATCTGGATAGCGATCATCCTGGTTGGCCTGGCCATCTGGTGGTTTATTTATCATCGCCAGCGGCAACGAATAGCCCTGCAAAAGGCTGAATTACGGCGCCAGAAATTTGCCCTTAAAAAAGCCCGCATCATTCAGGAAATTTCTCACAGGCAAGGCACTGGCAACCCCAATGTCATCCTGAGCGGCCCTCTACAGCGCTCGGAGCGGCCCGCCATGAGAACGATTAATGCGAAGGGTCAGGAAATCCTGAGTAATGCGCCCGCCTTAAATGAGAGGCGAGCCGATGACAGAAACCAGCTCCCCCGACCCGAAAATGAACATGGCCAGCTTATCCAGGCACCTCTGGCAAAGGCAGCTGCAGGCAACCCCGCACCTGCTCGCAAATCAACGCCGCGAAAGCAGCAACAGAGCAGACAACCCGCCCGCCCGGAGATCCCCGCAGGCCCCGTGATCATGATGCAGAAAACCGCTCATCCGAGACCTCTGGGTGAAGCACAAAGAGGCGGCAAGCAAATTGCCGGTCCCTTCAGGCTCAATTCAGAAGACGGCCTATACGAGCAGATCCGCAGTTTTTCAGCCTGGTTAGCTGGCCAGAGCGGCCAGTTTATCATCGACCGGCTCCGGGCCGGTAGCCTTGAAGACCGGGTCTATCTTTTGATCACACCGGATGAGCTGGAGCGAAGAAATGGCCACTGGTTTGACCTCTTTCGTCCCCCCTCATTGGATGAGATCACCAGCACAATAAGCAATGGTACGGCACTTTCCTGCCCCTTTGACCACGGCGAGATTGATCAGATCATCACCCCCGCCCGGCAGATCATTGATATGGCCAAAAAAGAAGGGTCAAGCCGCTATCGTCAGGTTTTGAAGGAATCAGCACTTGAAGACTTTGTAAACTTCATGGAGGATCTCAAACTCCAGATTGCAACAGATGATGGCTGAAATACACCTCAAGTGGGGATAATGATTGCATTTTTCAGGCAATATCGTAACGTTGCCAGCAAGAAGTTGCCGGCTGTTCCAGGATCAGCCGACGTGATCGTCAGATCAATCAACAGCCAGATCAACCAACAGAACAATGATAGGTTTTAAAACTTATGACGGTTCCAGTAAAATTGCCTTTGGCAAAATCCTTGTTTTTTTCAGCAAGCCAGTATTCTCCTTCATCCCTGTCTTCACAAGGCTCGCTGTATTTTTCAGCAGTCTTTGTTGCCATGGCGCTGCTAACCCTCATGATATTTGCCCCGGAAGCTCATGCGGCCGATAATTATTCACCTAAACAATATATCAAGGAACGGGGCTTGAAATCAGGCCATGTTATCCCGCCGGGAAAACTGCGTATTGATGGCACCAGGATGATCTGCGGTAAACGACCCACGGTCATGGACTCGACGCTTGATGATTTCGGCGGCGCGTTTGATGGTTTCATCATCCTGAACCCGCGTCTCCTGAAGCGGCTCCCGAAACAGGTGAAGCTCTGGATTTACGCTCATGAATGCGCGCATCAGTTCCGCGGCGGTGATGAAGCCCTGGCGGATTGTTTTGCCATCAAACGGGGCGTGCGCCGCGGCTGGTTAAGGCAAACCGGCATGAACCAGATTTGTAAATTCATCTGGTCAGCCCCAGCTTCCCAGATGCATCAGGCAGGGCCTCAGCGCTGCGCGATGATGCGCCAGTGTTTCAAATCTGTCAGCAAGTAAGCCGCTTCAGTTAAGGTTTTGAGTATCTCTGGTCAGAGCCAGGAGCTCTTCGCCCTTGACAGAGCGCAGAACAAATGAAAAAACCATTTCACTTAATTCGAGGCAGCGGCCAAATGGCCGACAGCTGCAAAGATTTTTCAGATAACACCCATCGGAGCCATCATGGACAAGTTCACCCTGTTGGAAGGTATTGCCGCCCCATTGCCAATGATCAATGTCGACACGGATATGATCATCCCCAAGCAATTTTTAAAAACCATCAAGCGAACGGGCCTCGGGGTCAATCTGTTTGATGAAATGCGCTTCGATGATGATGGCAAGGAAATACCTGGTTTTGTGCTGAACAAACCACAATACAAAAATGCAAAAATCCTCATTGCCGGTGAAAATTTTGGCTGTGGCTCCAGCCGCGAACACGCACCCTGGGCTATTAAGGATTTCGGAATTGAGTGCATCATCGCCCCAAGCTTTGCAGACATCTTTTTCAATAATTGTTTCAAGAACGGTATCCTGCCGATTATATTACCGCAGGATCAGGTTGACCTGTTGATGGATGACGCTGAACGCGGCGCCAATGCCACCCTAACAATTGATCTTGAAGCTCAGACCATTAAGGGTCCGGATGGCGGCACAATTTCTTTTGAGATTGACCCCTTTCGCAAACAGTGCCTGCTTGAAGGGCTGGATGATATCGGCCTGACGATGAAACGTAAGGACGCCATTGACAGCTACGAACAAAAGACCAGTGCGAGCCGCCCCTGGGTTTAGCTTCAGGGGTCTTTTGTGTTTAGCTTCAGAGGTAAAGGCGGGGTTCAATAGGTGAGAAAAATTCTATGCCATCAATTGGGCAGACCGGAAACTGTTTAAATTTCAGCTTGAATACACATCTCTGAAACAATCTCAAAATGTCCGCTCGCCAAGCCAAATTACGGTGTAATTGTCGAAAAAAACCACCCGGAAATTAGCAAAACCTCACATTTTACCCTAATCTGACAAAGAAATTACAATTAACCTGCCTCGTGGGTATGGCCTTTTAAAGGATGAATAGGCATTATAGGCACCAGAATTATTGATATATGGGATTAGCGAACTTTAAGGGAGCAAGTGATGAAACGCACTCTGATTCACACATTCATACTACTTGGCACGCTGCTGGCCTACACTGGCGCGGTAAATGCCGCTGAACTGGGAGATAACGTCCAGTCAGAGGATGAATACGGCATCACCAACCCGGAAGAGCTGTCCATGAATTATTACGTAAAAAACATGAATAGAAACCTCGCCCGCGGTCATGACTTTGTCTGTTCACTCGGATATTTCGCCACCAAATCAGGTGATCATGAAAGAGCCCTCAAAATTTTCAGAAAATGCTCCAGAGAGGGTAATGAGGGCACAAAAATCTGGATGTCATATATGCACCAGAACGGTTATGGCGTGAAAAAAGATCCAAAAGCCTCGACTGAATGGGTTAAAAAAGCAGCTGACAATGGCTATTCAATCGGAAAATTCAATTACGGTTTGGCGCTCCTGAAAGGTTATGGCGTTAAACGGAATTTAGAGGCTGGTAAAGCCCTGATTGACGAAATGGCTGCCGAAGGTGACGTTCATGCCATCGAGCTGAAAGAAGGCAATTACAATCCGGATATCGTCACCCCGGATGCTGACCAGGAAGACAACCAGCCATTGTTCTGATAAATGGTGGTT
The DNA here is from genome assembly GCA_964351785.1 of uncultured Rhodomicrobium sp. GTDB lineage: Bacteria > Pseudomonadota > Alphaproteobacteria > Rhizobiales > HXMU1428-3 > HXMU1428-3. The sequence continues at coordinate 262,200 of CAYGPF010000004.1, read as the reverse complement.
ACTGGTTAAACAAAACGACCAGATATATATATAAAAGCAGGCTTTCTTGGCAAAGCCTGCTTTTTTGTTGTCCAATAGTCAATCCGCCTAAAATGCACATGGTACCAGCGCCGGCATTACCCCGCCACCAGGGCCAAGCCCCTTGCCAAATGCTCCAGAGGGCGTTATGCAATCGGTTCAATTCAAAAAAAATACATTCAAAACAAATCAAAAGAGATTTTCATGAGCACGTTTGACTTAACTGTTCTGCCCGGTGATGGCATTGGTGTTGAAATCATGGCGGAAGTTGACCGGATCATCACCTGGTTCAACGACCGCGGCACCCTGACCTTCAACGTTGAAAAAGGTCTGGTCGGCGGCGCCGCCTATGATGCCCATGCGGTTGCCATCACTGATGAAACGATGGACATGGCCATGAAATCTGATGCGGTTATTTTTGGCGCGGTTGGTGGCCCCAAATGGGATGATGTCCCCTATGAAGCCCGCCCGGAAGCCGGCTTGTTGCGCCTGCGCAAGGATCTGGGCCTGTTTGCCAATTTGCGGCCTGCCATTTGCTACCCTGCCCTTGCAGACAGCTCCAGCCTGAAACACGACATCGTTGAAGGGCTGGATATCCTGATCGTCCGTGAGCTTACCGGCGGGGTTTATTTTGGCGAACCGAAAGAAATCACAGACCTCGGCGCAGGGCAGAAACGCGCCGTTGACACCCAGCTTTATGAAACATATGAAATCGAGCGCATTGCCCATGTGGCTTTTGATCTGGCCAGGAAACGCGGCAACAAAGTTCATTCAGCTGAAAAACGCAATGTGATGAAAACCGGTGTGCTCTGGCATGAAGTTGTCAGTGCTGTGCATGAAAAAAGCCACAGTGATATCCAGCTGGATCATATCCTTGCCGACAATTGCGCGATGCAACTTGTCCGTAACCCGAAACAGTTTGACGTCATCGTGACAGACAATCTGTTTGGGGACATTCTCTCTGACGTCGCCGCGATGTTGACCGGCTCATTAGGCATGTTACCCTCTGCCTCACTCGGCGCTGCAGATGAAAATGGCCGCACGAAAGCCATGTACGAACCGGTGCATGGCTCTGCCCCTGACATCGCTGGTCAGGGCAAAGCCAACCCGATCGCCATGATCGCCAGTTTCGCCATGGCCCTTCGCTATTCATGCAACCGGGCTGAAGAGGCTGATATGGTTGATAATGCCATTGCTGCTGTCCTGAACGATGATCTGCGCACAGCTGACATCATGCAAGCGGGGAAAACCCTGATCTCGACCACAGAGATGGGCGACGCCATTTTGAAAGAGCTTGATAAGCAAAGCACCTGAAAAAAACGCGGCACCTATAACATCGTTTAGCGAGCGGCAAAAAAGGGAGAGGCGATGAAAGTCTACTTTATAGGCGCCGGCCCCGGTGCGCCGGACCTCATAACGCTGCGGGCAAAGGCCATTATTGAGCGTGCCCCCGTGATCCTTTATGCAGGCTCCCTCATCCCTGATGAAACTCTCGCCATTGCTGACAAAAACTCAGAGATCTACAATACCGCCAGCATGGACCTTGAGAGCATCACCAGCAAAATAGAAACAGCAGCTGCAAACGGCCAGGATGTGGCAAGGCTCCATTCCGGTGACCCAAGTCTTTACAGTGCCATGGCAGAGCAGATCGCCGCTTTGCGCGCCCTCGATATTGACTACGAAATCGTCCCCGGGGTGCCCGCTTTTGCCGCCGCCGCCGCCGAACTTGGCCGCGAACTGACCCTGCCCGCCCTCAACCAGACCATCATCCTGACAAGAACCCCGGGCCGTGCCTCCACCATGCCCGCCAGTGAAAGCCTTGAAATTCTGGGCGCTTCAAAAGCCACCCTGGCCATTCACTTGTCAGCAAAAAACACGGACGCCATCATAAGGGATCTCACCCCCCATTATGGCGCGGATTGCCCAGTGGTCGTCGCTGTCAATGTTTCAAAGCCTGACCAGCAGATGATCGAAACAACATTGGAAAATCTGACCGCAGAAGTGAAAACCCATGATATCGAACGAAGTGCGATTATTTTTGTCGGCAGAAGCCTCAATGCTGAAGCCGGTATAGAAAGCGCGCTCTACAGCAAAGACCATGTGAGATATCTGAAACCCGGCCGTGGGTAGGTGAAAAGCCAATATTTTTACAAGGGAATAATTCTGGAAAGGGTGCTGTGTTAGCCGCCGCCGCGCCTGAAAGCAAGATCAAAGTCATCCATGAAACGGTCTTGATCAGCCGGCGAGGCGTCCTGAAAAGCAATAGATACAGCAAGTTGCGGCAACGATAAGAGGCCGGTCACACGCCGAGCAGGCATCACCTCAATCGACACTTCTGCACGGCCATTATTCAAGGGAAAATCAAAGCGCTTTGCAGTCTTGTCAAACGCAGTCTCAGGTGCAAAATGAGCAAGGCTGCGAAAAAATTCTTCAGGGGTCGCGCTCATAACTTTTCTGATGCTCATAACAAGACTTTCAAAACTGGCCGGAAATGCCCACAACCCGCCGTAACACTGGGCGCATGACCTTAAAAGAAAACGCCTTTAAACTCTTCATATTAAAAGTGATCCCTCTGGACAAGCCCCTTACTGCACGCTGCCCTTTAAACAGGCAAGGACAGGAGTGTCTCCGCTTACCCCTGAGTAACCCCTCACCTAGTAAAGCGTTAATTCGATACGCCGGTTCAGGGCCCTGTTTTCAAGGGTGTCATTATCAACCATTGGTTTATCAGAGCCATAACCAATGGCCCTTAACCGCGAGGCTTTCACACCAAGCTTAACAAGCGCGTCCAAAACACTTTTCGCCCGAAGCCCGCTCAGCCGCTGATTGGTGGCAGCCTGTCCGCGGTCATCTGAGTGCCCTTCAACAATCACATTGGCCGTCGCACATTCCAGCAACACTTTGGCAAGACTTTTAACTGTGCCCATGCTTTCAGCATTCAAAGTGGACCGACCCGGCAAAAATTCGATGGGTGATGTTTTCAGTTGCTGGTTAACATCACTTTTGCAGTTTTGCATCACGGTTTTTTTGGAATGTGTTTCAAGCCCGGGCTCCAGTTCCTGACGGGCTGTCTTAATCACCGGTTTATCGGCGTCAGCCGCATCAGGCGCTTTCACTTTCGGCACTTTCTTGATGGACTGAGTGGTCAGCCCCTCCTGCCAGGCCTTGCGTTCATCATTCGTCATGTAGCTCAGCTCATTGCTGACCGCCACTCCGTCTTCAGCATAGGCAGTTGCCATGCCGCCTGCAAGCAAGCTGGCAACCATAATAATCCCGAGACGACCCCGCCACAGCTCGAAATATTTCATCAAATTCCCTCATCGGTTTCAAAGGCTTTGAGTGACGATCTCTCATAACCCCCCCGCCCGTCAAGGGGGCAATTCCAATTAACAGAAAGGATACTCAAAAAAAGCCGGGAAAGATGAAAAAATACAATATTATCAGGTCGCAACTAGAACAGGGGGGCCTCATCTGGCAAACGAAACCTGATCAAAATGACTTAAGAGACCGGTCTGACGGTTTAGGAAATTGAGCGATTCGCCAAATCATCCCGGTAATTACGCTGATAGGAAGTGCTCATCTGTGAAATGGATTTTTGCCAGATCGTCTCATCAATGGGCCTGTCAGCATCAAATGTATCAAACCCGCAGCGCAGGAGAAACGCCGCCTGATCCGGAAGAACATCGCCTTTGATCCGCAATTCCTTGTCAAAGCCCAGCACTTCCCGAAGCTGCCGTGCCTGGCTATAGGCACGCCCGTCAGCAAAACCTGGCAGAGCCAGCAAAACAAGATCAGCCTTTTTTATTAGCGCGGCATAGTCCTCTACATTCACATCATTCGGAATGGCAAGACCAATGCGCCCGCTATGGTTGGAAAGCCGTTCAGCTTTGGCGGCAGCCACCTCAAGCGGCACAATCACATCGCCGCCCGATGGCACATCAGTTTCCTCTTCAAGTACCAGCCATTGATCTTCAATCAAGGCCCCGTCAAGATTAGTGATCGGCATAAAGCGCCTCCCGAAAGGGCTCAAGTCCGGCCCGGTTGACAACTTCAAGAAAGGTTTCTTCCTCGCTGGTGCGAAGTTCTATATACCGGTTGACAAGTGTGTCCACAGCATCGGCCACTTCCTCAGCCGCAAATCCTGGCCCAAGGATTTCGCCGACAGCCGCATTCTCATCACCCGACCCACCAAGCGTGATCTGATAATATTCCTCGCCTTTCTTATCCAGCCCGAGAATGCCGATATTGCCCGCATGATGGTGCCCGCACGCATTGATACAGCCCGAAATTTTGATCTTGAGATCACCGATATCATTCTGCCGCACGGTGTCGGCGAATTTCTCGGAAATATTCTGCGCAATCGGTATGGAGCGGGCCGTTGCCAGCGCGCAGTAATCCAGCCCCGGGCAGGTAATCATGTCGGTAATAGCACCAATATTGGCGGTACCGAGACCAGCCGGCTCAAGCTTCTGCCAAAGCTCATATAGATTGTCTTTGGCAACATGAGCAAGCACCAGATTCTGTTCATGGCTGACCCGGATTTCACTGCTGGAATATTGATCCGCGAGGTCGGCGACCAGTTCCATCTGTTCATCCGTAGCATCTCCCGGAATGCCGCCAACTGGTTTTAGCGAAATATTGACAATAGAATAGCCATCGACCTGGTGCGGAGCCACATTGCGCCTGACCCAGCTGTCAAAGGCAGGTGATGCAGCCCTGGCCTCTTTCAGGGCTGCCGGGTCTGCATCTCCCGGTTCATAGGAAGGGCCCTCAAAGAAGGCGGAAATCCGCTCAAGTTCACCAGGCTGAGCTCTGAGGCTGGCTTTATCAAGCTCATCAAAAATCTCTTCGACCCGCGCCTTGAACGCCTCAATGCCTTTTTCATGCACCAGAATTTTTATGCGCGCCTTGTATTTATTGTCGCGCCGCCCTTCAAGGTTATAGGCCCGCAGGATCGCCACCAGATAGGGGAGGAAATCAACCTCGCTGATAAAATCACGGATCTTTTTGCCAACCATCGGCGTGCGGCCCATACCACCGCCAACATAAACCACAAAGCCTGTCTCACCTTTGTCATTTTTGCATAGCCGAAGACCAATATCATGAAACGCAATCGCGGCCCTGTCATGTGATGCGCCGGTGACGGCTATTTTAAATTTGCGCGGCAGATAGGAAAACTCGGGGTGGAGGCTCGACCATTGCCGCATCAGCTCAGCATAGGGGCGCGGGTCCGCGACCTCATCTTTGGCAACGCCTGCCCACTGATCAGAGGTCACATTACGAATACAATTGCCGCTGGTCTGAATGGCATGCATGCCAACATCCGCCAGGTCATCAAGAATGGCCGGAATATCTTCAAGCTTCGGCCAGTTATACTGAATGTTCTGCCGGGTTGTGAAATGCCCATAGCCCTTGTCATATTTGCGGGCAATCATCGCCAGTTGTCGCAACTGCTTTGAAGACAAGGTACCGTAGGGGACGGCCACCCGCAGCATATAGGCATGCAATTGTAGATAGACGCCGTTCATCAACCGAAGCGGGCGAAACTGCTCTTCTGTGATCAGGCCCTTGAGCCGCCGCTCCACCTGATCACGGAATTGTGCCGCCCGTTCGCGAACAAATTTCTCATCAAAATTATCATAAATATACATTGGCTTCGCCTTATAGATTTTAATCGCCGCTCTTACATATAGGCAATGGAGGGGCCGGTGATTCTCATTTTTTCGCGAATATGCTCAGGTTCTATCCGGCCCTGATCATTTGTAATCACCACGAACGGGTAAACATCAATCACGATATTATCAGCAACCGCCTTGTTGGCTGCCTCCTCGAGGCGCGCCAGCTCTTCCGCATTGGTTGCAATATCAGCAAGTTGCAAATCATGCGACCAGCCGCCATCCTTTTGCAGGTAAACAACATCGCCCTCAATCAGCAATTGCCCGCTAAAGACCTGATCACCTTTTAATTTCTTCGCCATAATCTAAAATTCATTTCCCTATATGCAATATAGCTGCGCAAGGCTCTAGCTCACCTGCCGGCTCAGTTGCACCACGTTACTGCTCTTGTATGCCGTTAGCCGGCGATCAGGCATTAGCCCCATCTCCTCCCACGACAGCCCAAAAAATAATATCGATGGTCCGTTTATTTCAAAGCTTTGTATAGCAAGATCAAGGTCTTTCAAAGGTGCTGAAAAAACCCGCTCTGTTTCAAGGCTGGCATTTTCAACCACCACAACGCTTTGATCCATATCTGCCCCGGCAGCAGATAGCGCACTGATAATCTCATGCACCAGTTTCAGGCCCATATAAACCCCAACAGGCCGCCCGGTTTTCATGAACGCCAGCAGATCTTCCGAGACGATCTGATCTTTGGTGGCAGCCGTAATCCAGGTGATTGAGCGGTGAATGCCGCGAAACGTTAATGGCAACTGCACAGAAGCGCTTGCCGCCTGTGCCGCGCTGATGCCGGGCACAACCTCAACATCAATGCCAATCATCTGGCAGGCGGCCAGTTCTTCCTGCACCCGGCCGAAAATATTGGGGTCGCCCCCCTTCACCCGCACCACCCGTGCCCCGGACAGCGCTTCGCGCACAAGGATCTGGTTAATCTCTTCCTGGGCAATGGAGCGCACGCCCGCCTGCTTGCCAACAAAAATCCGTTTGGCGTCCCGCCGTGCGTAATCAAGAATTTTTTCATTCACAAGCCGGTCAACCACCAGCACATCTGCCCCTTGGAGGGCATGCAGTGCTTTTAGTGTTAAGAGGTCCGGGTCACCAGGCCCCGCCCCGATCAGCGCGACAGAGCCTTTCTCCGCGCCGCTGTCATCAAGGGCACTTGCACCCTCTTCAATGGCGCTGGCAACTGACCCATTCCCCTCTATGGAAGTGGACATTTTCAACTCAGTTTCAAAGGCCGCCTCGGCGAGGGTTTCATCACCGCTCATCAGGGCACGGCGCACAGCCCCGCCCTTGTTCATCAGCCGCTCCCAAAGCCGCAGCCTTTGCCTTCCATCCGGAACTTGCTCAAAAATAACCGGGCGGATATTTTTTGCAAATCGACCAAGCGCGCCAAAATTTTTCGGCAGGGTCGTATCCAGCTGCGCTTTAATTTCACGGGCAAGCAGGGGGGCCGCTCCCTCAGTCCCGATCGCCACCACTACCGGGTCCCGGTCAACAATTGAGGGGGTGATGAAATCACAATCTTGCGGCACATCAACCCTGTTCAGGAGAACGCCGGCTTCCCGCGCGCTGTCGCGGACAAGATCATCAACCCGCTCGTCATCACTCGCCGCATAAACCAGCCGTTGATCCAGTATATCAGACATCTCAAAAGCGCGCGCAATCAGGCTGATACGGGAGTACTTTTGAGAAAGTGTTTGAATTTCCTTGTGAAACTCAGGAGCAATAACTGTGATGACCGCTTCTGTTTTCACAATCAGCCGCAATTTCTGGAGCGCGGTTTCCCCGCCGCCCACTATCAAAACGGGGGCGTCTTCAAGGTCGAGAAACAGCGGAAAATATTTCATCTCTATGCAGCAGCCTCAGCTTTGACATCATCCGGCAAAGCCGCATCCGTTAAATGCAGCTCCAGCCCGTCAAGCTCTTCTTCATAAATGATCTGGCAGGAAAGACGTGAAAAATCGGTCACAACCGGCAAGCTGTCCAGCATGTCTTCCTCATCATCCCGCATATTATGGATGCGCTCAATCCAGTCGGGGGCAATTTCCACCTGACAGGTCGCGCAAGCACAGGCCCCGCCGCACTCAGCCTTGATCGGCAGGCCGTGTTCCCGGATAATTTCCATGACACGCCAGCCCTCAACAGCTTCGAGAACATGCAGTTTTCCATTTTGATCATGAACCTTGATCACACCCATGGTAATAACCTCTGCGTAATAACCTTTTTAAAAATCAATCAACGTTTCCGCGACCCAGCCTAACCCTTTTGCGGTTGGGGCTTTCCATCAATAAAATGGATGCCGCATTCGGTCTTCTCTTCTCCGCGCCAGCGCCCGGCCCGTGGATCTTCACCAGGTTTTACCGGTGAGGTGCAAGGTGCACAACCGATAGAGAGATAATTCTGTGCAACCAGCGGATGACGCGGCAGATCATGCGCTTTGACATAGTCAGCAAGTTCACGGGCTGACCAGTTGATAAGCGGGTTGACCTTAATCCGCTCTTCCGTTTTTTGAAAGAAAGGCAGGTCGGCCCGGTCTTCATTCTGAAATTTTTTACGGCCGGAGATTTCGGCAACATAAGGGGCAAGCGCTTTGGCAAAGGGAAGCACCTTGCGCACATGGCAGCAACGATCAACATCAACCTGCCAAAGGATACCCTCAGGGTCGACCCGGTCAAGATCCGCCCCCTCAGGCTCAAAAGTCTGCACATTCAGCAGACCAAATTGCTTAATAAGCCGGTCCCGGTAGGCAAGTGTTTCAGGAAACAATTTACCCGTATCAACAAACACAACCGGAATAAAAGGATCTATCCTGGCCGTCATATGCAACAGCACCGCTGATTCAGCGCCAAATGAGGAAACCAGGGCAATCTGACCGGAAAACAGCTTGTTAATGGATAGCTCAAGAATCTCTTCCGGGCGGGCATCTGTAAACTTGCTATTCAGCTCATCGACATCGAGCCGGGCCAGAACTTCAATATCATGCAAATTTCTGAGGCGATCAGCCGCCTGCGCATTGCTAAGTGATCGGTCACGGCCTTCATCGCCGCCCTCTTGAACAGAAGTGCTTTTTAAAGAAACAGACATCGTATCACCAAATGCGGTTAACCACGGAAAATGGCTGGTTTAAATGGGTCTTAATGTGGATTATTAGATGATTATTCTACCAAAATGCAAGAGCTAGCCATTAAAAAGGGAGATTATTTCGCCCCAATAACGTTTGTGGAATAGATTTTCATAAAATGCGGGAAAATGGCAGAAAGCCATTCCACCCGTTTTAGGGCGGTAACCGCCCAAATCCTGTCGCCACATATCCAGAGCAGGGAAGCCACCACAAAAACTATGCACGCCTTAGATGATCAACTGCCAGTATGGAGGGAATTTTCAAAGGCCAGAACGGGAAAAGCCAGCAAAACAGGCTTATGTTACTATAAGGGGGCCAGCCGAACCCTCATGGCAGGTAAAATGCACGGCAACCGGCTAGGGCCTAGTTTTTTTCCTCGGGAAGGACTGGCAATGGCAGGACGTGGATGCCATCCTCAATCAGTTTTTTCACCTCTTCCCCCTTGGCTTCACCATAAATACCGCGTTCCGGCTCATCGCCCGTGTGCATGTCCCGGGCAACTGAGGCAAACCGTGGCCCGACATATTCAGAATTTTTGGTGACATGCTCCCGCATTTCCCGCATTTTGGATTGAATTTCCTGAGTGGATGGGGAAGCATGAAGCTCACTGGAACCAGCTCTCTGACTCTGTTGACGCGCCGTTTTAACGCTGGGAGCCATGAGCGCTTTCTTGACATGTGTGCTGCCACAAAGCGGGCATTCCAGCAAGTCAGACGCGCTTTGCCGGTCAAAATCATCACTTGATCGAAACCAGGATTCAAACTCATGGCTTTGATCACATATCAGCTGATAACGGATCATGTCGTAATATTCCCGATCAATTCAAGTATAAACCATATCGAGGCAGAGTTAGCCTCACACAAACATAATGTAAGAAATCTGACACAAAATACAACCCGCCGCCAGCCCTAAGCTTCTGAACATAAAAGAAGCCCCTTAATTCACCCCCCCCTCTCATAGCTTTGCATCTCACTTAGCCCGTAAACGCTAAGGAAAAGGAAAAAACCGGCAATCCGGAAGGGGAGAGCGGTGTTAACGATGGGTAACTTCCAACTGGCGATTGGACTGATCGGAAACCGGCTAAAGCGGGGCATCCATATCAAATGCGCGATCATGCAACAGGCTGGGGATTTTTGCGCGCGCCTCCTGAACGGCAGCAATATCAATCTCGGTCTCAATAATACAATTAGGCTCGCCAGCATCGGCCAGAATCTCACCCCACGGATTGATGACAAGGCTGTGCCCATAGGTCTGGCGGCCGGTCTCGTGGGTGCCGGTCTGGGCGCTGGCCAGCACGAAGCAACCTGTCTCAATCGCCCGTGCCCGCAACAAAACATGCCAGTGGGCGGAACCGGTGAAATGCGTAAAAGCAGCGGGCACGCTAATCATTTCTGCGCCTGCCTGCGCCAGTTGCCGGTAAAGCCCGGCAAAGCGCAAATCATAACATATTGTCATGCCAAGCCGGGCAAACCCGCAATCAACCACAACAGCCCGCTCGCCAGGTCGGTAATTTTTCGATTCTCTGTAGGTTTCACCCTTCGGCAACGAGACATCAAACATGTGAATTTTATCATACCACCCGCCGCTATGCCCCTCAGGTGTGAAGAGCAGCGAGCGGTTGACAAGGCCGGGTTCAGGAAGCTCAGCATCAGATGTCATCCTCTGCTCATCAGCAAGAGGGCTGAGAACAGGTGTCGCCCCGATATGCAGCCAGATATTATGCTCTCCTGCCATCCCCTGAAGCGCAGCTATTGCCTGCTGATACTCATTGCTCCCCGCCACTTTGGCAACGTTTAGACTATCAAGGTCCATGATGAGGCTGTTTTCAGGGCTCTGCACATATCGCGCCCCGCCCCGAGCCGCCTTGTTGATCAGGCGCTCTAGGGTCGCAAAATTTTCATCAAGTGATTTGGATGACGTCATTTGCAGTAGCGCAACCTGCAATGGGCTCTTGCCAATACCGGTCGGGGCGCTGTCATCTTGCCTGTCGGTCATGTCTTTTCCCTCAGCTCTTGCGGCACAGTCCTATCCCCGGAGGCCATGATCTTGACCAGATGGCAGGATCTTAACATGAGATTTTTTAACCCGGCAAAAGAACCTGCCGCTACCCCGCGAAACCTCAGGCCTCTGTCCCGAACAGCATGTCATCAAGTTTGCCGCTTTTCTCAAGCGCAAAGAGATCATCGCAGCCGCCAACATGTACATCATCAATAAAAATCTGCGGTACAGTTCTGGCCCCGCCTGTGCGTTCAATCATCTGAGGTCTTTGTTCAGGCGCAAGGGCCACATTGATTTCATGGAAATCAATGTTCTTTTGTTTGAGAAGCCATTTGGCTCGTTCACAAAACCCACAGGCAAGCCCGGTATAAATGACAATGTCTGTCATTAATTTTCCCTTATAAAAAAAGCGCAAAGCCGGATCAGCGGCTACTGAAAATTATTGAGGGGCACCCATCACACCAATGATCGCACCCATAACCATAAGCACGCCAAGCCAGTGACCCGCGTCAATCAGAGTAAGTTGCGCTGGGCGCATCTGAAACCCGTAATTGACCACAATGGTCGGCAGGATAAACCCGGCCCAGATGAAGCCTGCCGTGATCAGGCCATGCCGCAAATCAACTGTAAAATGGCCGATCAGTCCGGCAAGGATAAACGCCATGGTAAGGTTGGCAAGCGCGGCAAAAATAAAGGGCAGTGCCTTTTGCAAGCTGCTCAGGCCACTGTTATTCATCTCCTCCGGGTCAATGAAGGCTGCTGCCATCCATTTTTTCCCAAGCAGCCCATACCAGAGGGCACCGAACATGAACCCGGCAACTGCCGCAAAGATAATGGCCGTACAATTTAAACCGGAAAATGACATGATGACCTGACCTTTCACGTAACCTTGCAATCAAAATTAGCAAAAAGCCAGCCCCCGTTCAAACGGTACTTTGGATAATGAAAACCAGCCTTAACAAGGGGCGCAGTAGATATCTTGGGCACGGGTGGCAGAGGGTGCCAGCAAGGGAATAGCGCCCGCAATGGCGAGAGGGGGGCGGGGCGGCCTGTATCTCTGCCCGCAATCGTATTGCCCCCGCAAAGGCATCTCTTCCAATAAAGGTCTCTCTTTACAGTGGCGGTTTCTTCAGCCCGCCCATTTTACAGATCAGTTTCCATTCTTTCCCTGTCACCGGTTGCACTGAGAGCCGTGAATTATTGACAAGCACCATCTCTTCAAGTTTTGGCTCATCCTTGATTTCCTGCAGCGTGACCGGCTTTGGCATGTCTGTCACCGCAACAACGTCAACGCACTCCCAGCGGGGGTCATCTGTTGTCGAATCCGGGTGAATTTCTCTCAGAACTTCAACAATACCGACAACCCGCTTCTCCTTGACAGAATGATAAAAGAACCCAAGATCACCCTTTTTCATCTCCCTCATGAAATTACGCGCCTGATAATTACGCACGCCGTCCCATTCCTCCCCCGTCTTGCCTTTGGCCTTTTGGTCCTCAAATGACCAGGTATTGGGTTCCGATTTAAAAAGCCAGTACTTCATAAAATCCCGTCCTCAGAAAAATTGTAATTCATATATGACTGTGCCATGCTGGGTAACCTGGACAAGGCGGCAAATTGCTACAAAATCACCTTTTACTTGGTGTTTCCCCCCGATAAGGGGTGAATGCCCCAATGACCCTGATTGAACATGCCCATTTCAAAAACACCCGGATCAAAACTGCCCATGTTAAAACTGCCCATGTTAAAACTGCCCATGTTAAAACTGGCCATGCTAAAACTGGCCATGTCAAAATGATGATGTCAAAATGATCATGTCTAAAATAAAAGTCCGCAAAATCTACGTCCGTTAGATATAATAACAATCAGGGCTGGCGGCCATAGAGAAATTATGGTTTTCTCGCCCCTCGCCACCCTAAATCATTAGCTATGGCCAGCCCCTCAATGGATGCTTGTCGCCAGCATAATATCGGCAGAAACATGCCGCCTTAATCATGCCGTAACTGACAAACATTGGTTGATCGGTATTTCATATAGTAACGGCATCACATGCATAAATAGAGTGCCAAAGCAGTTTGTGGAGTAAATATGTCATCGCAAGATATTGAAAGAGGGCTGGTTGCCAGATATCTCCTGCGCGTACTGGAAGCCGACCATATTCCAACCAGAGCGGCTCGTTATATTCTTTACTGGCTCAATGATCGCACTGAAATGCTCTCCCTGCCACTTCCCAAAAAACTGAGCGGTGCCATCGGCAACATTTATTCCTCCAGTTTCAGCCAGGCGGATTTCAACAAGGCCTTTCAGGATAACCGCAAGGAAATTTTAAAAATGCTGGAAGCCGCCAGCAGCGAAGCCGGTTGGCCGGAACCCATGTGGCGGAACATCAACACCCTGACAAAGGCACTGGGATTGCCGCCGGAGACCAAAGAAATCGTCGCCCTGATTGCCTGTTTCCACCGCTACGATCAGGTGCAGTATTTATGCAATTCCGTAACAGAATCGATCGGCCCTCTAAGCCGCGCTATGGCCCTCCTGACAGACCTGAACGTCAGTGATATTGAGCGTCTGACCGGCCCGACAGGTGACATGGTCTCTGCCGGTTTGCTGCAATTGAAAAACGAAGGCAATGAGCTTTCTGGCCCCGGTGGGCGCTTTGCCATCACTCACCGCCTTGACGCCTGCCTTGACCAGAAGTTTAAAAACTTCAATGAAATGCGCCGCGCCCTGCTGGGCGCCCCCCTGAACTCTAACATCGAGTTGTCGGATTATGATCACATCAAGGCTGACCGGGATCTGATCTGCCAGATGCTGAAAGGCGTGGCACGAGACCGTGCTGAGGGTGTGAATATCCTGCTCTATGGCCCGCCAGGCTCCGGCAAAACAGAGTTGACCAAAGTAGCCGCAAAAGAAGCCGGCCTGACCATCTATGCCGCCGGTGAAGAAGTGGGCGGCGAGGGAGAAGCGGACCGCAAAGGCCGTCTGGCTGATCTGGTTTTTGCCATCTCCCTTTTGCGCGGCGCCAATAACACCGCCATTCTGTTTGATGAAATGGAAGACATCGCCCTGCAGCTGATCCGGCGCGGTGGCTCCAAGGTTTACCTCAACCGTCTGCTTGAGACCAACCCCATACCCATTTTATGGACCTCGAACAATATCAGCGATATCGATGCGGCCATTCTGCGCCGCATGATCATGGCCTTTCAGCTAAAGGCACCGCCCATTGCCCAGCGGCGGCGGATTATAGAGCGTATCGCTGGACGAATTGGGGTTGATCTGACCATTGAGGAAATAGCCAGACTGGCCAGCAAACTGGATGCCACCCCCGCCATCATGGAAAATGCCATGCGGGTTGCAAAATATTCAGGCGGCGGCGCTGAGGCGGTTGAGCGCTCAGCCCAGGGTATTACCCGCGCCATTTCCGGCCTTCAGGCCCATCGCTCAATTGACAATTTCCTCTATGATCCGAAACTCTCCAAAGCCAGCCGCAACATTGAAGATCTGGCAGGCCAGCTAAAATCATCCGGCAAGTTAAACTTTTCGCTGTGCCTCTCTGGCCCCCCAGGAACCGGTAAATCAGCATATGCACGTTTTCTGGCCAAGGAATTGGGCCTTGAAGTGCTCCAGAAACGGGCGTCAGATATTTTCTCCGCTTATGTCGGCGAAACAGAAAAACACATCGCAGACGCCTTCATGGAAGCAAAGGAAGCACGTGCATTTCTCATCTTTGATGAAGCGGACAGTTTTCTCTACACCCGGCAGGACGCTCATCGTTCCTGGGAAGTCACCCAGGTTAACGAGATGCTCACCTGGATGGAAGAGCACACGCTCCCCGTGGCCTTCACCACCAATCTGATGGAAATGCTCGATACAGCCTCGCTTAGACGCTTTACTTTTCATGTCAGATTTAATTACATGGATAGCGAAGCGCTGAAATCCGCATATCAGATATTCTTCAACATCGAGGATGTGCCGGAGGCCGGCCTGAAATTTGAAAATCTGACGCCAGGTGATTTTGCCCAGGCCCGCAAACAGGCAGAAGTTCTGGGGGCGCAAGATGATGTTGAGCGTCTGGTTCTATTGCTGGAGGATATAAGCAAAACCAAACCGGGCACCAGTGAAAACATCGGCTTTTTCAAGTAAGTGGGTGAGGCCGGGGCCAGCTAACCAGCGGACCAGTTAAATTCCGCTTGTGCTATTGGCGGGGCCACCAGGGGAGAGATTTTTCTGCAAAAAGCGAAGGCATGCCCCGCCTTCAAACCCAAATACCAGCCGGGTGTTTCAGTTCAGCTGACCGCCACCCTGAAAGCATCACTTTCACTATGATGAACATGCAATAGCCCCCGGCCAACTTCAAAATAGGCCCCGTGCAAATGCAGGGAACCCTCCGCCTCTCTTTGTTTGACAAAGGGAAAAGTTCGAAGATTCTCAAGCGATGATTTGATACAGCGTTGCTCCAGCGCCTCCATCTGTGCTTCAAGATCAGCAGATGCCATCTCAGACAAAACACTGTCACGAGCCTCAGCCATCATTGAAATCCAGTTATTGATAAAGGTCATATCATCGCGAAAGGCAGTGGCCGGGTCGAGCATGGCTTTCACCCCGCCGCATCCGGTATGGCCAAGTACCACAACATGCGACACTTTCAAATGCATCACACCGAACTCCAGCGCCGCCGAGACACCATGATAAGCGCCAAGCTCTTCAAAGGGTGGCACCAGATTAGCCACATTACGCACGATGAAAAGCTCCCCAGGATCAGCTGTGAAAATGTCGTTAGGGTTCACCCGGCTGTCAGAGCACCCGATCACCAGCACCTCAGGGGACTGCCCTTCCTCAGCCAGTTTCTGGTACCGTTCCTGTTGCGGCTGATAAGCACCTTCACGAAATTTTCTGTGTCCTTCAAGCAAACTGCCTGGAAATTCAGCCATAAATCCTCCAAAAGAAAATTATCAAACCACACATCTTTACCCAATGTCGGGATTGCTTGTCCAGTCAGGGAGCCTGAAGCAGCCAATAATGCATAGTGCCTTAAAGCCTCTGTATGAAACCAGCAAACAGTAAAATAACGGACTTTCACAAGTTTGTTATGTTTTGTGCAGTGAATTATTTTTATAAAATCTTTATTTTCGACATATTCAAGCACTTACCTATTCTAAACTGGCCTTTATTTCAAATCATGAGGTCAAACCGAAACAAGGAGATCGAAATGTCTAAATCTGCCATCTCAGCCGCAATTCTCGCCGGTGCTGTAGCAACCGCCATGACCGCCACAGCAGACATCAAACAAGCCGGTGCTGCTGATAATGAACAATGCTACGGCATCAGCCTCAAAGGTAAAAATGATTGTGCCGCAGGCGAAGGTACAACTTGCGCCGGCACATCAACTGTTGATTATCAGGGCAATGCCTGGACGTATGTTCCAAAAGGCACATGTGAAAAAATGGAACTGCCTGGCGACCGTAAGGGCAGCCTCAAACCGCTCGATCGTGACAATCCTGCTTAGTCGTATTGAGTGGCACAGAAGTGGGGAGCGGTGAAATTCCGCTCCCCTGTCCATTCAGCGGGCAGAACTTACCAAAAAATGAATAAAATTCTGGAAAACTTCAGGTTATACTGAAACATGAGTGCGAGCTTCGGTCAGTCTTTGAGGTTCGAGACCACTATGAGCTGATAAATTCAATTCAATACGATCAGGTCTTATACGATGTATTCAGCCAGAATTGAACATTCCGGAATGTATGACCATAAGGCCCAATTCTCCGGGGCCGGCCCTGTTGCGTTAAAACGCGGCGCCCCTCTTCATATCCTGGTTATTTTCGTTCTGCTCTGGCCAGCCCCGGCCCTTGCAGCCTGCAACGCATGGATCAAGGAGCCTGTGAAAGAAGGGTTTTACGCGAGCCAGCTTCTTGCCTTTAAGCCAGGCCCCTGGATCGAGCGCAAAGGATCGGCCTTCAAGGGTAAGGATCTTGCGCGCAAAAAACGTCTTCACATGCATCGGTTGATCAACCCTGCCTTGCGTGTGCTTGGCTGCCCGAAACTCACATTGGAAGACTCGCTAACCCTCGGCCATGGCGGCTATGTTATTGTCGGCCCGTCAGATTGTTTCAAAAACGGCAAAGGCCCGGATATCCTCATTCATGAACCGCGCTCTGATATGAATATGAATGAATCATTTAACATCTATGTTACGCCGGATCGGGCTGGCAAGGGTCCCTGGTATAATGTGGCCAAGAATGTCACGGTAAGCAGTGCCAACAACTTTCTGGAGTTGGAACTGACGGGCATCATCGACGCCCGCGGTCACCCGGTTGATGAATTTTCCTGGATCAAAATTGAAGATGCGAACAGCCGGGTTGTGCTCTCACATGCCCGCTACGCAGGGTTTGATATTTCAGCGGTCAAATTCATCCACAGCTGCAATGTACCGGTCGGATAAGCGGAGATACCTGCCACTATTGTAAAATAAATGTAAGGTTTACTGCGTTGAAAATTCAAAACTTAAGAAAAGAACAAAAATTAGGGTAAGCTGCAAAGCTGAAACTGTGCATATAACCGGGTGTGCCGAGAAATAAGCCATACGGTCAAAGCTTTGAATAAGGGAGAGGTTCTGACCAATGAGACATTTTATTCGATTGAAATTTATTCTGTTAAATTGTTTATTGCTGTTATCAGCTGTACTGGTCCTGCCAGTGACCGGCCAGGCCGCCTGTAAGAATTTACAGCGCTTAGAGGGAATTTTCAGCGAAACCCCCTTTATATTTTCCAGCCAGCCCCCAGTCATAGATAAGTATGAACTGAAAGGTTTTTTTGCCAGCCGCATGCTTGATTTCGTCCCGGGGTTCTGGGTCAACTATGTGAAGGGCAAAGAAAAGGGCAAGTTTGAAGAGCAAAAAAAACCGCTGCATCCTGATCGTTTGAAAAATCCTGAAAACCATGTGCTTGGCTGTCCAAAACAAACACTGGAGAGCTCACTGACCCTCGGCCATTCCGGCTATGTCATTGTCGGACCCGAGCATTGTTTCCGAAACGGTAAAGGCCCGGACATACTCATCCACGAGCCCCGCTCAGACCGCAACGTCTATGAAACCTTTCATGTACATGTCACTGCTGACAGAACCGGCAAAGGCCCCTGGTATGAAGTTGCCCACGACATCGTCGTTGACAATTCAAATAATTATCTGGAACTGGAGCTGGATGGCATAGTCAATGAACGCGGCGTTCCGGTTGAGGAATTTATATGGATCAAAATTGAAGACGCCAACAGCAAAAAGGTTGAAACCAGTCAGAGATATGCAGGGTTTGAAATCTCTGCTGTTAAATTTTTGCACAGTTGCAGATTGCCAATTGGTTCCCTGAACCGCCCGGTCATGGTGTCCTCCCCCCACTCTGACCCCGAATGGCTAACACCGCGTCTCTGACAGGATTGAAAGGCTCAAATTGTAAATAATTGTAAGATTGAGCCTGCATCAGGAACTTAAATTATAAATAGCATTTCAGAATACGTTAGGTTGAATAGACCATTACAATAACGGCTCCGGCTGAGCCCCCTCGGTAAAGGACACCTGACGGGATGAAAAAATTACTCATTTTTTGTATCGCATTCTGCTTCACGGCAATCGAAGCCAAAGCAGAATGTCTATCCGTTTACGACCCATATAAAGGCGGCGTTTATGCCAGTCAGTTGCTTGAGTTCAGGCCAGGCTTCTGGATCAAAACCAGAGGTGCCCTGGCCACGGGTTATCGCAAATTCAAGAAAAACACCCCCTTGCATCATACCCGGGTCATGTTTCCGGAACCGCGTGTCCTCGGCTGCCCGAAAGCGACATTAGAGCAGTCCTTGACCCTCGGTCACGGCGGGTATGTCATTGTTGGCCCGCACGACTGCTTTAAAAATGGCAAAGGCACAGATATCATCATCCATGAACCCCGTTCTGACATGAATTTGAACGAAACTTTTCACGTTTACGTGACAGATGATAAAAATGGCCAGGGACCGTGGTATGAAGTAGCAAGAGATATTGCCGTTTCCAGTGCCAATAATTACCTTGAGCTGGAACTGGAAGGAATAGTCAATGAACGTGGTTACCCGCTGGAGGAATTTTTCTGGGTAAAAATCATAGACGCCAACAGCCAGTTGGTTTACGGCCATGAGCGTTTCAGCGGTTTTGATTTGTCCGCCGTCAAATTTATGCATCAATGTTCGGTGCCAATTGGCTGGAATTTGTCTGAGGATCAGGAGACCCGGTTGTCAGGTTTGAACCACAGAAACGGCCGTTACGCTAAAACTGACCTTGCAAGCCTGACTGGAATATCAGACAACAACAATGCTCTGGCCATAAAGAACCCTGATTATAAGACTGTGCGCTTTAGGGGAACAGACCAGAAAAACAGCACGGGCCAAATAAGTAAAGTGCTGAAAAGGAAACAAAAAACACCTATGTTCGGGCTTAACCAGATGGTTTACGAAAAACCAGAAGACCCGACCTGACCGGAGATGGAGCAATGAGCAGCAGAACCAAATCAAACCTGCCCCCCACAGCCTCGGTAGGCCTGAAACTGGAGCATTGCAACGACATCCTGAACCAGGCACCGCCTTTGAACTGGTTTGAAGTCCACCCTGAAAATTACATGTGCGCTGGCGGCCCGCCTCATCATTACCTATCCCGAATCCGGGAACGTTACGACCTGAGTTTGCATGGTGTCGGCCTCTCCATTGGCGGTCATGAGCGCCCCTCACAACCGCACATGGCGCGTCTGAAAAGACTGATAGAAAAATACCAGCCAAAAAGCTTTTCCGAACATCTCGCCTGGTCATCTCACGAGATGGGTTATTTCAATGATCTACTGCCATTGCCGTTAACAGAGGAGACCTGCAGCATTGTCAAAGAGCACATTGATGAAATCCAGCAAACGCTAGATCATCAGCTGCTGTTGGAGAACCCCTCAACCTATGTCGAATTTGACGGTACAGCCATGGATGAAATTGACTTTCTGAAGGAGGTCGCTGACCACACCGGCTGCGGTCTGTTGCTGGATGTAAACAATGTTTATGTCAGCTCGACAAATCATAACCGCCAGCCGGGTGAATATCTGGCCCGCTTCCCCCTGGAACATGTGGGGGAAATCCACCTTGGTGGTCATGCCATCGACAAGGATGACAAAGGCAATCCCCTGTTGATTGATGCCCATGACCGGGAGGTCATTGATACAGTATGGTCACTCTATGAAGCGCTGATTGAAAAATCAGGGCCAAAACCAACGCTTGTCGAATGGGATAATGACGTCCCCCCCTGGGAGGTGCTGTATAAGGAGGCGCAAAGGGCCGAAGACATATTACAAAAGCAAAGGGTTGCCGCATGAGCGACAACAACCAAAGCTGGGCCACCTTAGAGAGTGCATTTTCTAAAGCGCTGCAAAATCCGGCTGAAAGCCTGCCCGTCGGTATTGCCAGTTACGAGGATGGGGCACAGCCCGTGAAGCGCTTTAATGTCTACCGCAATAATGTCGCCCTGAGCCTGATCACTGTTCTGAAAGACGTTTACCCCGTGGTGATGGCGCTTGTGGGGGAAGAATTTTTCCAAACACTCGCCCGCCATTTCAGCGCCCGTCATTTGCCGGAAACTCCAATGATGTTTCAATATGGCGCCGCGCTTCCTGCTTTCATTGAAACATATGAACCCGCCCGCCAAATTCCCTACCTTCCGGCTATAGCGGCGCTGGAGTGGGCCCGCAATGAAGCTCTTTATAGCGCCGATGCTGCAACCGCAAAACTTGAAGAACTGACCACCTATGAAGAGGAAGACATCCCGAACTTGTTTTTTGAGCTGCATCCGGCTGTAAAGCTGGTGAAGACCCCCTGGCCCATAGTCAGCATCTGGCAGGCCCATCAGACAGAAAACGGTGAAGCACAACTGAGCGATTTGCCGGATGAAGCCCAAACCGCCCTTATAACCCGGCCGGAGCTGACCGTTTGGGTCACGAAAATTTCACCCTCATCAGCCGTATTCATCACCCGGTTGCAGGACAGACAGACATTCGGCAGTGCCGTCGAGGCTGCCGTGGAAAAAGACCCGGCTTTTGATATTTCTACCAATCTGGCAAAGCTTTTCAGCTTGGGGGCTGTAACGTCCATTAGCCAGTAAACAACAGAGTAAACCACAAAAACAACAATGAAAGGGGAGAGAGATAATGACCAACCTGATTAACAAATTCATCAATGCCGTATCCTGCCTGCCAGACTGGATCTACACAACCATAGCCCGCTTCGCCGTGGGGTTTACTTTTTACCATTCCGGCCTGACCAAAATTGATGATGATTACATGGTATCCGGCAAAACCTACAGCCTGTTCAAAGACATCTACTTTGCCAAAATCTCCTTACCTGAAAGTGTTATTAACATTCTGGCAACGCTGGCCACCTATTCAGAAATACTGCTGCCGCTCTTGCTATTTATCGGCCTTGGCGCCCGCTTTGCCGCTCTAGGCCTACTGATCATGACTTTGGTTATCCAGTTTGTGGTTTTCCCGGATCAGTTCCTGACCTACAAGACACATGGCCTCTGGGCTGTGGCGCTACTGGCCATCCTGATCAAGGGGGCGGGGCCTTTCTCTCTTGACCATCTGATTAAGAAAAGCATGGCAAGATGAGAGAATTAACCAAGCATTTTCAATCGTTTACTGAGGCAATATGACGCGATTGTCACAAAACTTTCGCATGACAAGGCACACTCAGGTCTTTATAGTTAGTAATTGAAAATCTTGTTCGGATTAAAAAAGCAGATAAGGCTCAATCGTCATTGATTGTTGTGTCTTATCTGCAATTTTCTCCAGCCTGGTCACAGCGTGTTCAACACCGCTCTGCAGGCTCTTCCCCCTGACAAGCTGGCAAAGCAATATGGCAGCAAACACATCCCCCGTCCCGTTCGGCACATTGTCAAAAAAGCAGCTTTCAAAGCGCTGAACACTGCCATTTTCAATCAGGATAGTCTGGACGACCTTGCCCTCCCCCGTACCGGTAGCCACCTCCTGGATAAATGCCGAGGTGACGACAGCGTTCTCTATTTGAGGGCTGATCGCAGCAAGGCAGCTGGTCCAGTCTCTGGTCTTGTTCGTGCGAACCATCAGGCAGTCATCAGCTTGTGGTGTTTGGCCCGCCATCAATAAAAATTCAAACAGATTGGGTGTGATGATATCCCCCCGCGGCACGAGGTCCGTTATAAGGGGCCGAGCCACATCTTCCCCGACATATTGCCCGGTGCCAAAATCTCCCATGATCGGATCAACAAGCAGCTTGACATCGGGTCTCTGCGCCCTGAAACGGTCAATAAAACGGCAGACAACCGCAATTTGCTCCGGGCAGGCAAAAAAGCCGGTCATCACCCCGTCAATATGATCCAGCAGCCCGTCATCAAGGAGGGCATTCAGCGCCTCATCCAGGCACTCAGCTGGCATCACATGGCGCACCACCCGCCCAAGCCCTGGCCGGGCCGCATAGAATACTGTCGGCAGATAAACCGCTGGCAGCCGCTCACTGGCAAAGACGTACCGGGCAATGGAAAGCCCGACAGCCCCCACCCCGACATCAGAACTGATGGCCAAAACAGAACTTTCTGTTGCCAGACTATGGGGCTTGTTCATGAGGGGGCACATCCCTGATCTCTAAAAGCAATCGTTTGCCGTGTGTATGAACCAAAGCTTTTGACCGAAAGGCTGGCCCTGTCAAGTATGAGGGCTGAATTCCTGACAGCAACAGAAGAACCGGAAGGGACAGAACTTTCGTTCTATATTTAAAACCCGGATCAGAAAGGGTCTTTTAATCGGGCAACAAACTGGTTAAATTACTCCGCTTTACCAACTGATTTCTTTTAAAAGACCACGAAGGAACACCATGGCCCAAATTCGCCCTCGCCGCTCCGTCCTTTATATGCCCGGCTCCAAAGAACGTGCCCTTGAAAAAGGCAAACAGCTGGAAACTGATGCCATCATCTTTGATCTGGAAGACGCCGTGGCGCCGGACATGAAAGAAGAAGCAAGAGACTTGGTGCAAAAAGCACTGAGGGCAGGCGGCTATGGTGACCGTGAGCTGGTCATACGTGTCAATGGTCTGGACACGCCCTGGTTTGCAAAAGATCTTGAGGCCGCAGCAAGCGCCAACCCGGATGCCATCCTCGTACCCAAAGTTTCAAGCGGCGCGGATGTCGAGGCTGTCAGAAACCAGCTTTCTGCCCTCAATGCCAATGGGGCAATCGATCTCTGGGCCATGATGGAAACCCCGCTGGCCATGTTGAAAGCTCTGGAGATTGCAGAAAGTGGCCCTTCGGAAAATCACCGCCTCAGGGCCTTTGTTATGGGCACCAACGATCTGGCCAAGGAAACAGGGGCTGTGCTAAAAGCCGGGCGCGAACCAATGCTGGCCTGGCTCTCGACATCAGTCGCCGCAGGCCGTGCCTTTGATATTGATATTATTGATGGCGTCTATAACGACTTTAAGGATGAAACTGGTTTTATAACCGAATGCGAGCAGGGCCGCGATCTGGGTATGGACGGCAAAACCCTCATCCATCCGGGTCAACTGGCCCCGTGCAATCAGGTGTTTTCACCCTCAGGCGAAGCCGTTGACTGGGCCCGCAAAGTGATAGAGGCGTTCGAGCAACCGGAAAATCAGGGCAAGGGCGCCATCACCGTTGAGGGCAAAATGGTTGAACTTTTACATGCTGAAATGGCAAAACGTCTGGTTGCCAAGGCTGACGCAATCGCCGCCAAAACCAGCGGGTAACGGGGCAGCCCTGTTCTTGGACACGCAGGAATACCGGTTAAATATGCTGCAGGTTCAAATGGGCGCAATCAATAATTCGTGAACGAAGTAGGTTAGCTATGAAACTCTATCGCTTTTTAACCGGTTTGGACGATGCAAGCTTCTGCCACAAGGTGACAGAGGCGCTGAACAAGGGCTGGGAGCTCCACGGGGCACCGCAATTGTCATATAACAGCGAAACCAAACAGCAAATTTGTGGTCAGGCCGTGATCAAGGTCGTGGAAAACAAAACCTACAGCCCGGATCTGAAATTAAGCGAACAATAATTGTTCTAAATAAAACGGGATGATAACCTTTTTTATTAACCAGATTGAATAATGATAATTCCAGAGGTACGGAATTGGGATAATACTGTATCGGCTCAAAGGCAGGCAGCAATTTACCGAACAGCAGCACACAAACAGGTAAGTTTTTCATAGCGAAGATGGAGCAAAAAACCACTCCGTTATTACAAAGGAAATTTGAAGCACAAAACCGGATCATAAAACCAGAAAACAGTTTGGTTTCCTGCATTCAAAAACACGCATATGAATAAGCTTTCATTCGGTACTTTGATTGGTAAGACCATTCGGGAAAGAAATGCCCTGATTGTCTATGCACTCCGTGTTGGCGGCGCCCTGCTGGCATTCATTCTGCAGGTTTTTCTGGCGCGCTGGGTCGGGAAATTTGAATATGGAATTTTCGCCTTCACCTGGTCCTGCGTTATAATCCTGGGGGAAGTGCTGAATTTCGGCTTTTACCACCTGATCCAGCGGTTGATCCATGAATATGAGGTCAAGAAGCAGTTTGATATGCTGCGCGGTGCCATCTGGGGGGCAAGTGGCGTGATTGCTATCGCCTCAACAGCCATTACCGTCATTGTCATTCTCACCCTCTATCTGGCCCAGGGCACCAGTTGGCTCCCTGAGCATTACGTCCTCCCCCTGATCATCGGCGCTCTTTCATTGCCGGCCTTTGCCTTTGCGGATTATCTTTCAGGCATCGGCCGGGCCCATGGCTGGATGACACTGGCTTTTGCACCGACCGCACTGTTTCGGCCCATTGTCATTATTTCGCTTCTGGTCGGGTTTCTTGCCCTCGGGTTTGGTGCCACCGCCACCACAGCAATGATCGCGGCAACGTCGGCCATCTGGCTGACCATGATCCTCGCGCTGGTCTGCACCGCGAAAGATTTACCAAAGGTCCAGGTGCAGGGTCCGCGTGCCTATGATCTGAAAATCTGGTTGGTGGCTGCCCTGCCGATGATGCTGGTATCCAGTTTTGAGCTGATGCTATTCAATGTCGATGTGTTAATGATTAGCCGCTATTTACCAACGGATCAAACAGGTCTCTATTTTGCCGCCACCAAAATCATGTCTCTGGTGGTATTTTTAAATTTTGCCGTGGGGTCCGCTTTTTCGGCAAGCTACGCGTTGCATCATGCGGCAAATGAAGCCGAGCAGTTAAAACAAAGCATCCGCCGGTCAGCAAGCCTGACCTTCTATCCCTCGCTGATCATGCTGATTGCTATATTTGTCTTCAAGGATCTGCTGCTGTCCTTCTTTGGCCAGGCTTTTATTGAAGCAAGCTACGTGATCTTGCCGCTAAGCATTGGCCTTGTCATGCGGGCCCTGGTTGGCCCGGGTGAGCGCATATTAATGATGACCGGCCAGCAATATCGTTGCGCGGCCATTTACCTGCTGACAGTCATCACAGACATCATCCTGAATATCATTCTGATCCCTGAATTCGGTTTGCTGGGGGCCGCCATTGCCACCGCTATTTCCTTTGCTCAGATGAGCCTGCTGCTGCTCATCGTCATCTGGCAACAATTGGACGCCATCTCATTTACAGAATCGCCGCAGACCCTGCTGACAGAGCTCAGTGCCGGGAAGGTGAACTAAAGGCGAATTCGGCGAAAAAACCCTTGTCAATCACAACACTGCTTGCTTATTAAGAGCACTTCCCGAAAAGTGGACACCGGTTTTCGGACAAGAAGTGCGGGTAAAAATACACTTCCCGAAAAGTGGACACCGGTTTTCGGACAAGAAGTGCGGGTAAAAATACACTTCCCGAAAAGTGGACACCGGTTTTCGGTTAAGGCCGGTTGCCAGTGCGGATGCCTGGTGGGCATCTGAAGCACAGATAAGCGGATGCCTGGTGGGCATCTGAAGCACAGATAAGCGGATGCCTGTAAATCAGCCCTGAAAAGTTGCAGACTTTTCAGGAAAAACTGATGCTCTATAAAGGCTCAGATAAGGAGCCGGTTGCTAGTGGGCAATCTGAAGGCTCAGATAAGGAGCCGGTTGCTAGTGGGCAATCTGAAGGCCCAGATAAGGAGCCGGTTGCCAGGGCAATCTGAAGGTTAGATAACAAGAGGCGAATACTATGAGTAAGACCAATCCAGGTAACTATTTCGAAGATTTCTACGTTGGTCAAACCATCCACCACGCCACCCCCCGCACCATAACCGAAGGCGACGTCTCCCTTTATACCAGCCTTTACGGGATGCGGTTCTCCGTCCAGTCAGCAGACAGTTTTGCCATGGACATTGGCTATGAAGCTGCCCCGATTGATGATTTCCTCACATTTCACATGGTCTTTGGCAAAACCGTACCAGATATATCCCTCAATGCTGTGGCCAATCTTGGCTATGCAGATTGCCGGTTTCTCCAGCCGGTTTATCCAGGGGACACGGTTTCAACCATATCAAAGGTCATTGGTGTCAAGGAAAATTCCAACGGCAAAACCGGCGTTGTTTATGTGCGCTCAACCGGTCGCAACCAAACGGGTGACATCGTGCTGGATTATGTGCGCTGGGTGATGGTCCGGAAAAAAGACCCGGCAAGCAAAGCCCCGGAAGCTGACGTGCCGAGCCTTTCAGACCGTGTCGAGCCAAGTGCTTTTGCCAATGCTTTGCCGCCAATTGATGTAACCGCCTATGATAAGGCCCTCGCCGGCAGCCCCTATCTCTGGGATGAGTATGAAGTTGGTGAAAAAATAGACCATGTTGATGGCATGACTGTTGAAGAAGCCGAGCATCAACTGGCGACCCGCCTTTACCAGAACACGGCTAAAGTTCATTTTAATAATCATACGGAAAGTCAGGGCCGGTTCGGCAAACGGCTGATGTATGGCGGCCATGTTATTTCGATGGCGAGGGCGCTGTCCTTTAATGGTCTGGCCAACGGGTTTCATGTCGCGGCGATTAATGGCGGCCGCCATGTCTCCCCCTGTTTTGCCGGTGACACAATCTACGCCTGGTCAGAAATTCTGGAAAAAGAGGCCATCCCGGGCCGGGAAGATATTGGCGCGCTGCGTGTCCGGACCATCGCGGTCAAGGACCACCCCTGTGCCGACTTTCCGGGTAAAACGGATGATGGCTATCATGAAAGCGTCATGCTTGATCTGGACTACTGGCTGGTCATGCCGCGCCAACCTCACTGAGAAACTCATCAAGCAGAAGGGCTGCAAGTTCATTCCGCCCAGTGACAAAAGCTTTCTTGTAAATGGCGTTGGCCTGTGCTTTGACGGTCCCTTCTTTGGAATGCCGTGTTAGGGAAATTTCTTTAAGAGATACCCCCATTGATAATGAGAATGGCAACATCACGTTCCGTTTCTGTCAGTAGCCATTGTGAAGAAAAGTTCCTCCAGAACCAAAGCGAACTCACCAGAGGCAATGCGCCCCTGGTGACGGATCTTTTGCCGAGACCTGACAAACTCAAGCAGGTCATATAAGTGGAAACAAAGCAACAATCAAAAAAGGCCCCGTTTTTTTACGGGGCCTTTTTTGCGGGTGTTTGAAAAATTTACATCTCGGCTTTGATAAACTGGCCTTCCTTAATCGCCACTTCAGGCACAATCGTCTGACGTTTTGCACCCTTCATATGGAGATCAAAGCGATAGCGTCCGGCACCAAGCGGCATCGGGCCCCATTTGCGGGTCATGCTTGTCTCTTCGCTGGTGTCAAGATTAACCGCATAAACCGTAAACTCGCCCTTGATTTGTGTCTCAAAGGTGATGCCGGATGTGAGCTTGGGATCAACAAATCCTTCAGACGGAACAGTGACCTCACCAAAGGGTGCAGACCGCCAGCCATGTTCTTTCAACCGCAGGGCAATTTTGTAGGTGCCTTCAGGCAAAATAGTGAGACCAGGTTTTCTCATGCGCAGCTTGTTGCCGTTCTGGTCAGTAAGTTGAAGATAATAGATGCGATCTCCCCACTCTTTACGCCATGTCAGGTTAATGCCCTGATCAAGCGGGAGTTTCAATAGCTCACCATCTTTCAGGCTGATCTTGCCAAGATTAACTTCACTCCAGCCATGCTCACCCTGACGGTATACGAGGGTATAATCGCCAGCTGGAACAGGCACAGCATCATAAACAGAATACCAGGCTGCAGGTGCGCGTGAGCGGAATGATTTTTTCAGGTCACTCTCATGTGGCAGCAATTGCCAGTAATAAGGCCGCTTCATGCCTTTGGGGGCAACCAGTTGAATGCCAGTGTTAATCAGAGCTTCGCTGATCTTGCCGGATTTGACATCAATCACCTGAGGAATAACAACCTCATGTGCCCCGTGTTCAAGATGCCGCCAGGCGATCTGATAGGATCCCGGCATAACCGCCATTTCGGGTTTGGACGTTTTTGCAATCACTTCACCGGTTTCGGGGTCAAGGATTTTCCAGTATTTCGGTTGTTTGGCCCAGGCGGCAAGTTTAAGGCGAATGGTGCCCGGTCCCATAATTTTAAGGGTCGTGGTCTCTGCCTTTTCAACAACCGGCTCTACGGGTGGAGCCACTTCAACCGGCTTGTCACTCCTGATGCTCTCGGTAACCTCCGTCAGCGCCCGGGAGAGACCGTCCGTATTATCAGCTGTGAAATAGGCACCGCGGCCCTTTTCGGCAATGCACTGCAATTGTTTGGCGGCAACCCCGTCAACAGCGTAACCAACAACATGAATCTTGAGATTGGCATGTGATTTGGCCAGAGCTTCCGCCACAGCACAAGGGTCACCCTTGCAGGTCTCAATCCCATCACTCACGAGCACAATTGTGGAGCTATCTTCAACCCCGGTTAGCGCAACACCAGCCATTTTCAGGGAATCTGAAAGGGGGGTTTTGCCGCGCGGTGTCAGGCGGGTGAGGGTTTCAGCAATTTTCTGGCTGCCACCAACTTCAAGCTTTTGCACCATCTCAATATCGGCGCAATCACCCTTGCGGCGATGGCCATAGGCAATCAGACCGGCAGAAAGTGAAGTTGGCAGTTTGCCAACAACATCACTAAGAACTGATTTTGCCGCTTTGATCTTGCTTTGCCTGTCAGGCAACTGGCCCCACATCGAACCGGAGGCATCCAGAATAAATAGTGAGGATTTCTCGGCAAAAGCAGGCCCGGTAAACAGCCCGGTCAGCAGGCCGATAAGGCTAAGATAAATACTGAATTTTTTCATGACACACATCCTTGCAACTCTACACAAAATAAAAATTTAAGCCCCAGGCCAGAAGGCCGATCGCCGCCCCGGCCCCCGCATTTTAAAGGCCCCCAAGCACATTGATGATCTTGTCGGCCATTTCTTTTTCATAAAAACGTGAGGGCGCCTGGTAGCCCTGCTGCTTATAATCTTCAATGGCTTTCAGCTCTTCATCCGAGAACTCACGCGGTTTGGGGGATTTGTCCTCATGAACAAAATAGATGCGCGGGTCCGTACCGCCGGGTAACTTGTCTGCGCTTAGGTTCAGAAAAAATGCCGAACCATTGCCGCTAACCGGTGTCCCGCCCTGATATACACCTCTGAACACATATTGATTGGCACCCTTAAGGTCAGCCCCGCCTGTCAACTCCGTGTCTGTCGGAATGGGGACAATTTCAAAGTCCGTCTCAAACAGGTTAGAAACATGAAGGCCAAGTTCACCCGCCCCGGTGTCCCGCTGCTGAACAGAGGCATTGCTAAAACCCCAGAGTGAAAGGCTCTCAACAGGCTTGGCCTCGAGGGAAAGTTTCAGACGCAGTTTCAAAGGTGCGTAACCAAGCCGGGTCTGGCTCAGCTTGTCCGCATAGGCAAAGACCATATCTTTAAGGGGATTGTCTTCATCATGGCGATGGACCCGCTCAACCACCTTGCCGGTAATGGTGAATTTACCGTCTACGAGCTTATCAATGCGGCAATGGGGGGCACCGCCATTTTCCGGATGCGGCGGTTGCCAGGCGCAGGGTTTAATCTGCTGGTATGAAACGATCCCTTCACCTGAAATACTGCCATCGGCGCGCACGATGAGCGGCGCCCAGAGGCCAAGATACATGTTGGAAGCCGCGTTTTCACCAGCCACAACTTTCACCAGCGCCCCAAAACTATAGGTCACCTCCACCGGGTTGGCAGCAACAGGTTGTACGGGCGCTTCTTCCTCTGCCATAAGGGCGAGAGAAGGATAAACAAGCGTACCAAATCCAAGCAGACAGGCAAATAACCCGCAAAAAAGTCTGTACACGAACGGCCTCCATAAATTTATGCGTTATTGGAATGACACACTAGTGCAATGATCTGAAAGCGCATTTAACAACGCCGTTAAAATTTGAGAAATAACAGGAGAGCGGCCTTAAAAATAACAGCAGCGTTAATAAATCCTTTGCGGGTAGCAGCGCTTGGGACATTCTCTTTGAGCGAATGATGGATATGATCCAACTGATGGCCCAAAAATAAAGAAAGCGATAAAATACAAAGCGTGTGTAGAGGGAAGAAAACTGAAAAAAAGGAAATACGATGCTGAGCGGATTTGAAAACAAACAATTCAGGCACCAGCAGATCAACATCAATTATCAGAAGGGCGGTAGCGGCCCGCCGCTGCTGATGTTGCACGGCTATCCCCAGTCTCTGGCCATGTGGGCGAAAGTCGCCCCGTGGCTGGCGGAACATTACACCGTGATCTGCGCTGATTTGCGCGGCTATGGTGATAGCGGCAAACCACCCCCCTTACCGGATGCCAGCAACTATACCTTCCGCGAAATGGCGAATGATAATCTGGCCCTGATGGCAAACGAGGGCTTTGCGCACTTCCACCTTGTCGGTCATGACCGCGGCGGCCGGGTAGGCCACCGGCTTGCCCTTGATCACCCATCTACCGTCAAGACATTAACAGTTATGGACATCGTCCCGACCTATGCCATGTTCATGGACACCAACTATCATATCGCTGGTGTCTATTGGCACTGGTACTTCCTCTCCCAGCCGGCCCCTTTCCCGGAACGGCTGATCGCCAGTGATCCGGATTTTTTCTATGAAACCTGCCTCTTTGGCTGGGGGGCTGCCAATATTAACGACTTTAACCCCGAACAGCTTGCAGAGTACCGGCGGTGTTGGCGCGGTGAGGGAATGATCTATGGCTCCTGCGCTGACTACCGCGCCGCTGCCACTCTGGACATTCTCCATGACGGGGAAGACATCGAAACCAGAATAAAATGCCCGGTTTTAAATCTCTATGGCCGGGATGGCACCATGGCCAGCCAGTTTGACATGGTGGCCGAGTGGGAAAAGCGCTGTGAAAACCTGACCTCAAAAGCCATCCCTGGCGGTCACTTCTTTGTTGATACAGCGCCTGATGAGACCCTGGCAGCCCTGATGGAGTTTCTGGCAGGTCATTAAACCACAAGCTGAGATGATCACCATAAAATCACCTCTCCCAAAGTGTCAGAGCGGAGACACTGCGAATAAATTGAGAGTCACTCCCAATTTTTCAACAATTAAAACAGGGGGCTACATTGTGTCCGGGAAACGGATCACCTAGGCTCATCCACGTAATGCGTATTCAAAAGCAGTCCTATTGAGGGAAATAGAAAATGAATACGCATCTGAAATACATACTTGCCGTCTTTTTGCTGAGTAGCAGCACCATAGCCAACGCTTCTGAACATGACAAATATGATGGCTCACTGTTTCAGGACAGTGCCTTGCGTCTTGATTTCAGTTTGGGTCATCTTGATGTGGACACGAATGACGGTGATGATGCTGACGGCGAGAAGGTCTCAGGCGCAGCTTCTTTCGCCTTTAATTTCCTCGGAAAACATGTGCAGCTCGACAGCTTCATTGACCACGTCGATTCTGAAGGCACGCTGACAAATTGGGGCTTTGCCGGTCACTTCGGTTACAGAGACGAAAATCGCGGATATTATGCCGTGAACACTGCCCTTAGCCATATCGCGACCTCGACAGATGTCGGCGCAGAATTTTACCGCCTTGGCCTCGAAGGCGAATATTTCTTTGATCGTTTCACCATCGGTGCTGGTGGCGGCATCATTCACGGCGTAGCCAGTGATGATGAGGGCAAAGCCTCAGGTGATTTATACTACGTTAAAGCTCTGGCTCGGTACTATGTAACGGATGATTTTAAACTGGAAGGCTCCTACGGCTTAATCGATCCGGATGAAGGTGTTGGCGATATCGATCTGGTTCATCTGATGGTTGAATACGCCATTGCCAATCGCCCCATGTCGGTTTATGGCCGCTGGAATGGCACATTTGTCGATGCAGGTGACGGTGATAAGGTTGATGTGAATGAATTCTTGATCGGTCTGAAATTCTATCTGGGTGGCAGCCGTTCGGATACCATCAAATCGGCTGACCGTCGTTATTTCGCTGATAGCTGTGTGTTTGATTCATTTGAAGGCATTTGCTGATCTGGTTACGAAATTCAACGGGATTATTGCATTAAAGACAACGCTCCTCATTTTGTAAATGAGGAGCGTTTTTAGTTTGATTGCCTTCTTAAAGGCGTGGGGACATTTATGAACCAACCGCCTTGAAAGCAAATCGCGCGATAATTGAAATATTTTCAGCTACGAAGTTTTAACTGCAAGACCTGACGGGCGTCTGGGCCCCAACACCCACATTAAACCGGCGTTTCAGCTTGGCAAACATCGCCTCATATTTAGCCGCCTGCTTCTCGGGATACATCATGGTCACTGCGCTGACCACTCGCTCCTTGCAGGTATAAACCACCCGTGTCAGCTGTTTCATCCCCGGTACAGGTGTGATGCTGATTTCATAAAACATATCACCGCTTTCAATTCTTGTGATCTGATGCTTCCCCTTCATGGATTTTAACTTGGCAACCGTAGCCGCAGCACCGGTGCGCATTTCATCAATCTCGGTCTTTAAAAACAGGTAGGCGCCATCCTGATGCAGGGAGGTGAACATATAGCCCATTTTATAAGGTGACCCGGGGTGAAACCAGTTGGAGGGGAAATAGATAGTAGCCCCGAGCTTTCCCTCCTGAAAAGCAGACCATCCTGTCGGGGCTGGCAGTTCTGTGGAGGTAACCTCTGCCGCCTGGCTTTTATGAGTTGGTAACACAAGCACTATCAGAAGCGATAAGGCGAGGTACTTCAAGGTCAGTTTCATTATGTCTCCCATCTAAAAATGAATTTAACACCCACCCAAGCAGTCCCCAAACTTAAAACGTCTCAATAGGTTTCGTCAAACAACCGGGGCAACCGCCTCATCTTTGGGCAAAAGCCGTGAGGCGAAGGCTGTTCAGCAGGCATTTTCGGTATTTTGGGCAATAGTGGCAATCTATTCATTGCTGTTATTGAAGGAAATGAGTAGATTATCAACAAATCGAATCGCGGCGTTAAACGTAAGTTGACCACAAAAAATTGCAGTCCAGGCACCGGTTCAAAAGGCCGGTTGCTTGTGGGCAATCTAAAGGCCCGATAGAAAGCCGGTTACTTGTGGGCAACCTGAAGGCCAAACAAAAAGCCGGTTGCTTGTGGGCAACCTGAAGGCCAAATAAAGGCCGGTTGCTTGTGGGCAATCTAAAGGCCCGATAGAAAGCCGGTTGCTTGTGGGCAACCTGAAGGCCCAATAAAAGGCCGGTTGCTTGTGGGCAACCTGAAGGCCCAATAAAAGGCCGGTTGCTTGTGGGCAAGCTGATGGGCAACGAAAAGAGGGAAACAGCATGACAGAAAAAACGCACCCGGCAAAGAGGCCACTCTCACCTCATTTGCAGATCTACAAACCCATGCTGACGATGATGCTGTCAATCGCCCACCGTTTAACCGGCATCGGGCTTTATTTTGGCGCGCTGCTTTTCATCTGGTGGCTGATGGCAGCGGCAAGTGGCCCGTCTTATTTTGATTACGTCAATGGGCTGTTCTCAACCATACTTGGCAAACTGATACTCATTCTGGCGACATGGGGCTTTTTTCATCATCTGCTCGGTGGGATCCGCCATTTTATCTGGGATTTTGGTAAAGGGTTCGAGCTCAACCAAGTTGAGTTTATGGCCCGCGCCAACCTTATCGGGTCAATCGGCTTGACAGCGATCGTCTGGGCCCTCCTTTGAACATTTCTTTAAAGCAAAAGCCAGAATAAGGAATAGCTTTATGTCATTTCGCACCCCCCTCTCAAATGTACGCGGCCTTGGCGCCAGCAATGACGGCTCGGACCATTTCTGGCGACAGCGCGTCACAGGGTTTGCCAATCTATTACTGAGTGTATTTGTGATTTACGCGATTTTTCAGCTGAACGGGGCAGATTACACGGCAATGAAAACCTTTTTCAAAAGCCCGTTTCACCTGGTTTTCACGGCAGCTTTCATCATCAGTGCCGCTTACCATATGCGCCTGGGGATGCAGGTTGTTATTGAAGATTACGTCCATGCTGAGGGTGCCAAAATCCTGCTGCTGATCCTCAATACATTCTTCACAAGCTTTATCATACTCGCGGGGCTCTTCTCCCTCCTTAAACTCAGCCTTGGCGTCTAATAATAACAGGAGCGTGATCAATAATGTCATCGACTGAAACCAACGGCCTTGGGTATGAAACCCAGGAACATGATTATGACGTGGTTGTTGTTGGCGCGGGCGGCTCTGGCCTGCGCGCGACATTAGGCGCGGCTGAGGCCGGCCTCAAAACCGCCTGCATCTCCAAAGTTTTCCCGACCCGGTCGCACACCGTTGCCGCACAGGGCGGCATCGCCGCCTCACTTGGCAATATGGGCGATGACAGCTGGCAATGGCACATGTTTGACACTGTCAAAGGCTCAGACTGGCTGGGCGATCAGGATGCGATTGAATATCTCTGCCGGGAAGCCCCGCAGGCGGTATACGAGTTGGATCATTTCGGTGTCCCCTTTTCAAGAACAGAAAACGGCAAAATCTACCAGCGTCCTTTTGGCGGGCACATGCAGAATTTTGGGGACGGCCCCCCTGTGCAGCGCACCTGCGCCGCCGCAGACCGAACCGGCCACGCCATTCTGCACACGCTTTATGGCCAATCCCTGAAGAACAACGCCGAATTTTTCATAGAATATTTCGCCCTTGATCTGATCATGAGTGAGGATGGCGCCTGTCAGGGCGTTGTAGCCTGGAACCTGGATGATGGGGTGCTGCATATTTTCAACGCCAAGCTGGTGGTTCTGGCAACCGGCGGTTATGGCCGCACATATTTTTCCTGCACATCCGCTCACACCTGCACCGGTGATGGAAACGCCATGATAGCCCGGGCCGGCCTGCCATTGCAGGATATGGAATTTGTCCAGTTTCACCCAACCGGGATTTACGGCGCTGGCTGCCTGATCACGGAAGGTGCGCGCGGTGAGGGCGGTTATCTTGTTAATTCTGAGGGTGAGCGTTTCATGGAGCGTTATGCCCCAACCGCCAAGGATCTGGCCAGTAGAGACGTGGTCTCGCGCTCCATGACAATGGAAATCAGGGAAGGCCGCGGCGTTGGCAAGGATAACGACCATATCTTCCTGCACCTCGACCATCTGGACCCGGCCGTTCTGGCTGAGCGCCTGCCCGGCATATCAGAAAGTGCCAAAATATTTGCAGGCGTCGATGTTACCAAAGAGCCGATCCCGGTCCTGCCAACCGTGCATTATAATATGGGCGGCATTCCCTGTAATTACTGGGGCGAAGTGCTGACCCGAAAAGATGATGACCCGGATGCCGTCGTCCCTGGCCTTATGGCTGTCGGCGAGGCGGCCTGCGTTTCTGTACACGGTGCCAATCGTCTTGGCTCAAATTCACTGATAGATCTGGTGGTTTTTGGCCGTGCTGCCGGCATCCGTGCCGGGCAGTTGCTCAACAGTGAAGACCCAACCGCAAAAGCTCCAAAAGAGACCATCGATAAAATCATTCACCGCTTTGATGCAATGCGCCATGCGAAAGGCTCGACGCCAACCGCAGATATGCGCCTTGCGATGCAAAAAGCCATGCAGGAAGATGTCGCTGTCTTCAGAATGGAGGAAAGCATGGCAGAAGGCTGCCGCCGGGTGAGTGAAATCTGGGATGGAAAAGATGATATCGGCGTTGCTGATCGCTCTTTGATTTGGAATTCAGACCTGATGGAAACCCTTGAATTTGAAAATCTGATGGCCTGCGCCCTGACAACCGCCTATTCAGCTGTGAACCGCAAGGAAAGCCGCGGTGCCCATGCGCGGGAAGATTACGCCGACCGTGATGATAAAAACTGGATGAAGCACACACTGGCCTGGGTGGATGACAACGGCAAGGTCACCCTGAATGACCGCCCCGTCCATAATTACACCCTCTCTGATGATATAGATTATATCAAACCAAAAGCTCGTGTTTACTAATGTAAACCGGCTTCAGACAGGCCACACTGAAAGACCAGACAAAGCATTGAAGGAATTGAACATATGGTACAGCTCACATTACCGAACAATTCAAAACCCCAAGCCGGCAAGGTCTGGAATAAGCCGGAAGGTGAGGGGACATGGCGTGAATTTCACATCTATCGCTGGTCGCCGGATGATGAAGATAACCCGGCAATAGACACTTACTTCGTTGATATGGATGAGTGCGGCCCGATGATCCTTGATGCCATCATCTGGATCAAGAACAAGATCGACCCAACCCTGACCTTCCGCCGCTCCTGCCGTGAGGGGATATGCGGATCCTGCGCCATGAACATTGACGGCACAAATACGCTGGCCTGCACCAAAGGGGTAGATGAAGTAAATGGTCCGGTCAAGATCTACCCGCTGCCACATATGGATGTGGTGAAGGACCTGGTCCCGGACCTCAACCATTTTTATGCCCAGCACCGCTCAATTGAGCCCTGGCTGCAAACCACCACGCCAAAACCACAGAAAGAGTGGCGTCAATCTAAGGAGGACCGCGAGAAACTGGATGGCCTTTACGAGTGCATCCTTTGTGCCTGCTGTTCAACCTCCTGCCCTTCATACTGGTGGAATTCAGACCGCTATCTCGGACCAGCCGCACTGTTGCAGGCCTATCGCTGGGTCGCGGACAGCCGCGATGAAGCCACAGGTGAGCGCCTGGATAATCTGGAAGACCCCTTCAGGCTCTATCGCTGTCACACCATCATGAACTGCGCCAAAGCCTGCCCGAAGGGCCTCTCGCCGGCCAAGGCGATCGCCGCCCTCAAGCAAAAAATGGTTGAGCGAAAATATTAAAATCTGGATCTGACAAAGCCCCGCTTTAAGCGGGGCTTTTTCTTGAAAGTGGAAAGTACCGGCCCATCCTGTTCTTCCCCTGAGAGAAAACACCGGATGCTTTGTGGGCATCTGAAGGTGTTATGAGTAAGAAGAACCGGACCCCAAGAGGAGATGGACTAGCCAGGGATCCGGTTCCCCGCCACTACCTCTCACATGCGTGAACGGCGCATCTCCTTCGTGAGAGGTATTCGATGACGAGATTTAAGATTTAGGCATCATGACGCTGTCAATCACATGGATCACACCATTAGACTGATAGACATCATAAGTCGGGATATTGGCCCAGTTACCTTTTTCATCTTTGATCATGAGATTGGCATCACCGTTTTGGCTGATCCAAAGCTTGCCGCCGGCGACGGTTGTTAGCTCAGCTTTGCCATTGCCATCCTTGACCATCTTCCAGAGTGCAGCCTTGTCCATGCGGCCCGCTACAACATGATAAGTCAGGATACCTTTAAGGGTGCCAAGGTTCTGCTTTTTCAAAAGTTTTGGGACGGTGCCATTAGGTAGCTTTTTAAAAGCTGCATTGGTCGGGGCAAAAACGGTAAACGGGCCCTTGCCTTGCAATGTTGGCACCAATCCAGCTGCTTTCACAGCCGTCACAAGTGTAGTGTGGTCTTTTGAATTCACTGCGTTTTCAACAATGTTTTTGCTGGGGTACATGGCATTACCGCCAACAATAACATTGCCCATACCGGCAAACGCAGTCGTCGCACCAAGCACGATGACGCCGGCCATGATTGCAGGTTTCAATGATTGATGAATAGATTTCATTTTCTAACTCCCTGTTTTGCAGGATGAAAGCCGAAAGCCCCACCCCGGTGAGGACACTTGGTAAAGTGCCGTTGTAAGGAGTTACGGTGAGCGGTTATGAAAAGTTGCAAGGGGGAAAAAATTTTGCTGCAAAATCCGGGTCAGTATATGCTGAGATCACAAAGCCCTCTGGCAGAATGCCGCTAAGGCCATCAAGGGAATAGGGAAATTATTTATCTGTTACAAGGCGCCCGGTATAAAGGATAGGCCCGGTTGCCTTGCCGGTTGGCGAACCACCTTCCGGTTCCAGCGAGATCGCAAATGTCAGGCTTTGTTCTTCCGCTCCGCTCTGATAGCCGACCCGCTGGACTTTTTCCCTGCCAACAACATCAAGTGAGCGTACCTGATTATCGGGTTCAATCAACCACAGTTCATAATCTTTCCCTTGCGGCGCGGCACCGGCAAGCCGTTCAATCTGCAACCGTTTTTGGTCGATATCCACCCGGATAAGAAACCCTGCCTCAGCGCCCTCCGGGTTCAGAACCGCAACAAAACGAGCCTCTTGCTGGACCTGCGGCAAGAACGGCAGGTTCACACCATAGATGGAAAGACCAATCAGACCGGCTGCCAGTGAAACTGTGCCAATTGCCAATCGGCGCCAGCGGTCTCGGCTCTCCCTCATTTTCTGAAGGGCTAAAAAGGAAACGATCTGCTCAAATCCGTTATTATCCCCGTCATCTTCACTCAACCCCGGCGTGAGGATTTGCGGTGTATCAGGTGAAGCAGCGCTGGCCTCTATCCGTTGCTGAATGCTGGCCCAGACAGCCTCTGGCGGCAATGTGGTGTCATCGAAACTTTCATCAAGGGGGGCCAGCCTGTTTTGCCAGATAACAACAGCAGCCTTCAATGCGGGATCCAGGTCAAGGCGTGCCTCAATCTCACGCCGCTCCTCAAGAGAGAGCGTGCCCAGAACATATTCACCAGCAATGTCATCAATGTCCGCTTCGCTCATGATGCTCTCTCTAAACAGTCTTTAAGCTGCTGCAGCGCCCGTCTCAACCAGCTTTTCATGGTATTCAAAGGCACTTCATATTTATTCGCCAATTCCTCGCGTGACCACCCATAACAATACGCCAGCAGAACAGATTGCCGCCGCTCCTCATCTATTTCATTCAAACATCTGGTGAGTGACAATTGCGCTGTCATATCCGGCGGATTTTGCTGTAAGGCCGGCAAGGAGGCAAGGCCAGCACTGTCCAGATCACCCAGAGTGTTTTGCCTAACTTTTTCTTCACTGCGTCTAAGCGTGTCTATCGCCCGGTTACGTGCAATGGCAATCATCCAGCTCATCACCCGCCCCTGATCCGGGTTATAAAGCTTTGCTTTCTGCCAAATGGTGACAAATACTTCCTGGCAGATTTCCTCAGAGAGGCCCGGGTCTTTTAAGATACGTTGCAAAACCCCGAAAAGTTTCGCTCCCGTCCTATCATACAACAGCTGAAAGCCCTCCCGATCGCCGTGAGCTGTCCGCTCTATCAGCGGGTATAAGGGGTCCGAACTAGAGTTCATAGGTTCAATCTGACCAGTTAATTAAGGAATGAAAAGGATAAAGAGCACCAAATAAGAAGGCAAGGTTAAAAGGAAGCACCTCATATGCCTGTGATCCGCTGGTTGAACAATTGAACCAATTCCATCTCCCCCCCGACAAATAAACATTCGTGATTAAAAGGGAGAAAACCCATGCATATTCTAATTGGCATCATATCCACCCTCAGCCTGTTCATTTTCCTCATTTGGCGGTTAACCAACCTTTTGGATGCTTTGAACCAGACCGGGGCAAATATCGGGAATATTTCAGGGCGTGCACGCAGGTTCTTCTTTAAAAGAAAAGCCAGCCGTCACCCCCTTAGCCAGATCAGCGATCCGAGGGAAGCAGCCCTGGCCCTGATGGTCGCCGTGATGAAAGACCGCGGTGACCTGACCACAAGTCAAATCGCCGATCTTGAGCACCTGGCAGAACAGCGCTTGCAATACGAAAATCCCCGGGAAATGGTGGCGCTGGCCCGCTGGCATGTGAAAGATTTTTGCGAATCAGGTGCGGTTTTATACCGACTTGCCAAACCAATGGCGCAAATGTGCACCGGCGCGCAGCGCGCTGATATCATAGAGCTGGTGTCATTGGCCGCCCGGTCCGGCGATGGTAAATTGTCTGATCTGCAGGCCCACACCATCAAGGAGCTGAAATACAAGTTTGGTGATGTTACCCAGGCAGCGCACATCGTCGCCACCTGAACCGCCTGAAGTTAAGAATAGATGATAAAAAAATCAGGGCAGCTCATTGATTTTTGAGTGAACTCGAAAAAATCAAGAGCTGCCCCGCATTCCCTCTTGGTCGCTAGGCGAATTAGCCTGTCCGCAACCCCCGAATTGCGCGAACAGGCCTAGAGGAAAGTTGTCATTTCTTGCAAACCTTAGCCGAAGCCTTGCACGTCCATCCAAGGAGCGTAAAGCTGCACTTATGTTGCGGTTTGGAGAACCTGTCATTTTGTGAGATGAGATTTCCGGTAGAGAGTAATAACATGTCA
Organism: uncultured Rhodomicrobium sp.; assembly: GCA_964351785.1. Taxonomy (GTDB): domain Bacteria; phylum Pseudomonadota; class Alphaproteobacteria; order Rhizobiales; family HXMU1428-3; genus HXMU1428-3. The sequence goes on along the minus strand of CAYGPF010000004.1, from coordinate 221,777 downwards.
GTCGCCTGCCACTTGGCAAGCTCTTCAGTTAATCCCCACCCCTCAGCAGTTTGAGTTTTACAACTCTCTGCAAAAGCCGGACCTGAAAGAGCGGCAAACAAGGCCAAAGCTCCGGTCCAAACAGTCAAACGCATTACTCGCATAAACAACTCCTATAAATAGGTACGAGGACATCTTAAGGTTAATAAGGAATAAGACGCAAGAAAAACTGCAGCTTAAAACGCATAACACCCCTGACCTGTTGCAGAAATAGCGAACGGTTGAGAAGAGTGATATCACCAATCTCATCAGACTTGAAGAAACCGGACGCCGCAACAATAAGGCCGCAATTAATCTGATGCCCTAGAAGGAATAGAGAAAAAATAAGCGAAAAACCACTTGACGAAGCTGCCAAGAATTGGTTTGAAGAGCGTCTTCACTTTGCTATATTGCAAACGGTCTTTAAGGGTTATGCCGCCTTAGCTCAGTTGGTTAGAGCGCTTGATTGTGGATCAAGAGGTCCCCTGTTCAATTCAGGGAGGCGGTACCAACGTTTCCCCAGATATATTTTAAGTCATTGATTTTATTAGATTTATCGATGTGGATAAAATAGGTGTGTTACACAATTTGTTACACGTTTTGTTGCGCAATTTATTTATAAATTCCACAAAATATTAGTTCGAATCTTCCCCGGCGCGCCATTTCACATTTACCCATTGATAGCTCCTCTAACATACTGAAAACACAACTGGTTTTTGGGGTTCGAAGTCCTGTTTTTCGGTCATACGCCAAACGATCAGCAAAGACCAATTTGAGCACGGTTCGGCGTTGAGCCAACTTCTTGGAAGCCCAGAGTTTCCAAGGGCTTGAGAGAAATTGACAAGAGAGTTCGAACATTTCCTCGAAGGTACGCTTCGGACCGACACCAGATGAAAGTTTTTCAACTGCGATCAGCTTGTCTCGTTCGAGCTTCGCTATGCGTTTCTCATAGGCAGAGATCGCTGTAGCGCTATCGCTCTCGACAATGCGATCAACGATCTGTTCGATCTGCCGTTCAATCTTGACGATCTCCGCCTGCATTGACGCCTTGATTGTCTTTGCTTGTTCAAGGCGCATGTTCCATGCGTTCTTGAACATCGCTTTGGCAAGCGCGAACAATTCGCGCGTTGGCGTCATGCTGTGAAGCAGCTGTGCAAACTCACCTTCGATCTGGTCACGCCTGATCGACTTGCGATGACTTTCGCAAGATCGGTTGTGACACAGATAATATGGATGGCGCTTGCCGGTCTTGCTCTTCGACCAACACGCGGTCAGCGGCTTTTCGCAATCACCGCATACGACAAAGCCCCGAAGTGGAAAGTCTGCGTTGAGGTCTGCGCGTGCAGGTACTTTCGCGCCGCCCTTCAAACGATCCTGAATCTTCTTAAATGTCGCGAGCGTTATCAGACCTTCGTGCTTGCCTTCGCGAAGTGGGATGTCCCACTTCGGCACCTCGATGAATCCTGCGTAGGTTACACGCGTGAGAATGTCATTCACACGCTGGTTTCGGATTTGCCCGTCCGGCAAATCTTTCGGGAATTCGGGCTGGCTTTCCAAGAAGCGCTTCACTTCTACTTGGGTATCAAGCCGCCCCGATGCATATCCTTCCAGCGCTTCTTGCAGGATTGATGCTCTCGGCTCATCGCGCACCAGCACTTTGCCGTGGCCTTCGCATTTCTCATAGCGATAGCCGACCGGCGCTTGGAACACGTAGTATCCATTATAGCAGCGCGCCTTCATGCGGTTCAGTGTCTGCTCCGCATTCTTGCGGCTCTGGTGCTGTGACACACTCGCCAGAATGTACTCGTGCAGTTCACCGTCTGCATCGTCGCGCAGCTCGACGGACGGCGATTCTAGAATGCCGCCAGCCTCGATAATTGCGGCGCGCAGATCAAAATGCACCCGCACATTGCGCGCCATGCGCGTAAGGTCATCGATGATGACCACGTGCGGGTTCTTCCGATCAGACATCAGGAAAGAGAGCAGCGCCTGCAATCCCGGACGATCAGCGCTCTGTCCGGTCAGGTCGTCAGTGAAGACACGCTTCACATCATACCCCTTATAGTCCGCGTATTGGCGGCAGCGCGTCTCTTGCGAGTTGAGGCCATCGCCTCTCTTCAATTGCGCTTTGCTTGAGACGCGGCAATAGATAATCGCATCGCTCACGTTGTGCGCTGTCTCACTATGAATATTCATGATGCAATTCTCCTTCCGCCGTCTTGGATCGTGCATCACCCCGCGCACGACTCTTGGTAGCTTGTTGCACAGGTTCTATGCCAAAGCCGAGATCGACAAACGATACGATGATGGTCCAAAGCGTTTGGAGCAGTTCCTGCTCTTGCTCTTCGCTGAGATTCAGCGCTTCGACATATTGCCGGTAGTCATCAACGTTGAGCGTCAGCGCTGGCCTGCCAGCGCGATCGACAACCTGTATGCCTTGAGTCTCATCAAGTGATGGACTCTCGTCAACAATAACTTTGTCGGGATAGTGGGGATATTCTTCGACCATGTTTTCTCCGTGCGTGCTTCCTTTCTTGCTCGTTGCGGACTGTCCAGGTTATGTCCTATAAATCAGAACATAACAAGAACAAACCATCTCACAATTCAATGTGAGAGAGCAAGAAGTATCTGGGAATTATTTCCCAAGACGGGGGCACGGAGTGAAAAGCTACATGGGTCGGTTTTCCTTATTCATGGATCGCCATTCAAACTCATAAGGTCTTAATAAACTCTTACAGTCGCGCGGAATCCTGGCCTGCCACAGAAATAAAAGAATGGCACACACGGTACGACCGTAGCGGTAGTACATGTAGGGAAATGAACGCTTCAATGAACCGATGGTGCTTGGTCTTACGAAAAAAGATATGCGCTTCGCGTTGAGCGCAAGATGTGTGCGGTATTACCCGCACATCTTGGCAAGGGGAGCCCGCTGCGCGCTCCCCGTTGCATCCCCACCGGCTAAGCCGCACTCTGGCATTGAGCCATCATGCGCCATACAAACGTACCGCCGTTTGACCGCGGACAAGTGTTCAGCCACTTGTATTACCGGTCAGGGCCTTCGTGCCCCGACACCCTGACCAACCGTTCGCCGATTGGATGCCACCAACGTCTTGGCCGCTGGGTCACGCGCAGGACTTGGAGATTGCCCTCTCCACCTGCACCGAACCATGGCAGGACGATGCTCGTCTAATTTGCGCTTAGCTGTTGAAACACCAAAATCCGGCTGGCGATTTGTGTAGCCAATGGTTACACTCGCGTCCATGTCAGAGAAAGACGTGGGGATGCGCATCCGTGTGGAGCGCACCTTAAGGGAAGAATTCCTAGAAGTTTGCCGTGAGCGAGACCTGCCTGCCGCGCAGGTTCTGCGTGCGTTTATGCGCGAGTATGTAAGTGCTGCGGAGGCAAAGAAGAAGGACAAAAAGAAGAACTAATATGGAACACGTTGGTGAAATAGAAAAACGTCTCTGGTCAGTCGCTGATCACCTGCGCGCAAACTCGAATTTTGCCAGCAATGAGTATTTCCTCCCTGTTATGGGGCTCATCTTCCTGCGCCATGCTTACAGTCGCTTTTTGCGAGTTAAAGCTGATATCGAGGAAACGCTACCATCTCGTGGTGGTGTGAAGCGTGCACTCACCAAAGAAGATTTCTCTCAGCGCGGTTCGATCTTTCTGAAACCCGAAGCGCAGTTTGACCATCTGGTGGCGATTCCCGATGGCGGTGATCGCGCGGGCGCAATTATCGCCGCGATGGAGAGCATCGAGGCCGACTATGAATCCCTCGACGGCGCATTGCCCAAGTCGGAATACCAAGAGCTAGGTGATGATGACCTGGGTCAGTTGCTGCGTACCTTCAACGATCCCGCCCTGCAAAAAGCAGACGGCGATGTCTTCGGGCGCATTTACGAATATTTCCTGACGCAGTTTGCCGATCAGAAAGCGCACGATGGCGGTGAGTTTTTCACGCCGATTTCCATCGTGCAAACCATCGTCAATGTCATCGAACCCGATCACGGCAAGATCATCGATCCCGCTTGCGGTTCTGGCGGCATGTTTGTGCAATCTGCGCATTTTATTGAGAAGATGAAAGTCAATCCGAGTGATCGCGTCACCTTCTACGGGATGGAGAAGAACCCGACGACGATCCGTCTCGCCAAAATGAACCTCGCCGTTCATGGGCTGGAAGGCGATATCAGCAAGGCGATCTCCTACTACGAAGACCCGCACGATCTGGTCGGCAAAGCCGATTTCGTGATGGCCAATCCGCCCTTCAACGTCGATGAAATCGACGCCGAGAAGATCAAGAACGATCCGCGTCTGGAGTTTGGTCTGCCTGGGGTGAACAAGGGCGGCAAGGTGTCGAACGGCAACTATGTCTGGATGTCGTTCTTCCATTCCTATCTCTCAAAGACAGGCCGCGCCGGCGTGGTCATGTCCTCTCAGGCGTCATCCGCTGGCGGCGGCGAAGCCAAAGTGCGCGAAGCGATGATCAAGACGGGCGATGTCGATGTGATGATCGCCATTCGCGGCAACTTTTTCTACACGCGCTCTGTCCCTTGCGAGCTTTGGTTCTTCGATAAGGGCAAGCCCGCGCACCTCAAGGACAAGGTGCTGATGATCGACGCGCGCAACATCTACCGCAAGGTGACGCGGAAGATTTTTGATTTCACGCCTGAGCAGCAGCAGAACATTTCCAGCATCGTCTGGCTTTATCGTGGGCAGACCGAGCGGTTTCTGGCGCAGGTAGCGGACTATCTGCAAACCGCCTTCACGCAGATGCAATCTTGCGACTTTACCGCCTTTGAAACGGCACTCGATGCGGTCACGAAAGCGCACAAGGATGATGAGCTGCACACGCTAGCAGCGACAGTAAAAGCAGACATTGCGGCCCTGAGTGCAGCGGCGAAAACCACCTTCACCAATCATTGGGAAAACACCGCGCGTGACAATGAAGGTTTGAAGGCGTCCAGCGCAGCATTGGAGCCGATCGCAGATCAGGCCAAGGCTTTGGTCAAAACCATCGACCATCTCTTCAAACTGGCGACCCGTGTGCATGAAGCCGATATTGCTAATGGCACCAAGCCAGCCGAGGGCAAGAAACGCCTGAACGAGCTGGACATGGCGCGGCAGGACGTGACCGAGCATCTCAAACAAGCACGCTACTTCCACACCCAAGCTGAATGGCTGCAAACACGCTTTCCTGATGCTGAACTGTGCAATGTGGAAGGGCTGGTCAAACTGGTTGATCGGGCCGAGCTTGAAGCCAATGACTGGAGCTTGACGCCAGGCCGCTATGTCGGCGTTGCGCCAGAAGAAGAGGATGAGGATTTCGATTTCGAGGAGGCTTTGCGCGACATCCACATCGAAATTGAAGGCCTAAATGCCGAGGCGGCAGAACTGGCAACCACGATCAAGAAAAACTTTGAAGAGCTAATCGTATGAGTTGGACGCGGGAACAGCTAGCAGATGCGCCTGTGGAAATCATCGATGGTGACCGAGGCAAAAACTATCCGGGTCAAAACGAGCTGCTGGAAGAAGGCCACTGCCTATTCCTTTCGGCGACTAACGTAACGAAGGACGGCTTTGCGTTCGATAAATGCCAATTCATAACCGAGCAGAAGGACAATGCACTTAGGAAAGGAAGGGTCCGCAGAAACGATGTCGTGCTAACGACACGTGGCACATTGGGAAACGTCGCTTATTATTCCGATGCGGTGCCATTTGAACACGTTCGGATCAACTCGGGCATGGTCACGATCAAAACAGAACCCGATAAACTGCGTTCTCGTTATCTCTACTACTTTCTGAAATCAGACTTGTTTCAAGCCCAGGTACGCTCACTGCAAAGCGGAGCAGCGCAGCCGCAGCTTCCGATTCGTGACATCAAGAAGATCAAAATCTCTTATCCTGATCCAACAGAACAGGATCGTATCGCCGACACCGTTGGCGCCTACGACGACCTGATCGAAAATAATCGGCGGCGGATTGCTCTACTGGAGGAAGCGGCGCGGCTTTTGTATCGCGAATGGTTTGTCCATTTCCGCTTCCCCGGCCACGAGCACGTCAAGATCGTCGATGGTTTGCCTAAGGGGTGGCGATTTATCAAGGTTCAGGATGCAGTTAAACGGCATCCACCGGGGAAACTATACGCTCAAAAAAATGCATTAAATGAAGGTAAGGTTCCAATTCTGGATCAGGGCCAAAGTGGACTAATTGGGTTCCATAACGATGAGCCATCGTTTCTAGCAAGCACGGAAGACCCAGTAATCGTTTTTGCAAATCATACTTGCTATCAAAGGCTTATTCATCACCCTTTTTCTGCAATTCAGAACGTCCTTCCTTTCAAACCGGGACCGGAGGTGCCCGACGAAATATATTGGCTTCATCATGCAACTGAAGGCCTGGTAAAACTCAATGCTTACAAGGGACACTGGCCGGAATTTAGTGCCAAGGAATTTCTTGTACCGAGCGATGATCTGGCTAAGGACTTTTCAAACATCGTTCGACCTCAGCATCTCCAAATTTACAAACTTAATGAGCAAAACATCCACTTGGCGAAGGCACGCGACCTTCTGCTCCCCCGTTTGATGGACGGAAGGTTGGAGGTGTAGCGCATGAATGATTACACCGAAGACAGATTGGCTCAGAATACGCTCGCATCCTATCTTGAGGATAAATTGGGCTGGGACAATGTCTTCGCGTTCAACACCGAAGCCTTTGGGCCAGAAGGCACGCTTGGCCGCAAATCCGATCGCGAAGTCGTGCTCACCCGTTATATCGGGGAAGCGCTGGTGCGGCTCAATCCTGGCTTACCCGATGAAGCCTATACGAACGCACTGCGCCAGATCACCGATACGCTCGCATTTCAATCCGCCGTTCAGACCAACCGCGAGAAATATGACATGATCCGTGATGGCGTGTTGGCCAGCTACAAGAAGAACGGCGAGATCAAGAAAAGCCGCCTGAAGGTTTTCGATTACGACAACCCCGATAACAACCACTTCCTATGTGTCCGCGAAATGTGGGTGAGTGGGCCGAATGGCCACCGCCGCCGCCCCGACATCATCGGCTTCGTCAACGGCCTGCCATTGATGTTTGTGGAGTTGAAGCGCCCTGACAAATCCCTGCGCCGCGCCTATGACGACAATTTCCGCGACTACATGGACACGATCCCGCAGCTCTTCCATTTCAACGCCTTTGTGGTGCTGGGCAATGGAATTGAAGCCAAGGTCGGTTCAATCTCCGCGCAATATGAACACTTCAGCGACTGGAAGCGCCTTGCCGAAGGCGACAAGGGCGTCGTGCAGATGGAAACCCTCATCAAGGGTATCTGCACACGATCCAATTTCCTTGACCTGTTCGAGAATTTCATCCTGTTCGACGACAGCACCGGCAAGCTGATCAAGATCGTTGCCCGAAACCACCAATATCTCGGTGTGAACCGTGCGATGCAGTCCGTCATCGACCGCAAGAAGCGCGACGGGAAACTCGGTGTCTTCTGGCACACGCAAGGCTCGGGCAAATCCTATTCGATGGCGCTGTTCGCGCAGAAGGTGCGCCGCAAGCTGGGCGGTGATTTCACTTTTCTTGTACTGACCGACCGCACTGATCTCGACAACCAGATTTACAAGACCTTCGCTGGCGTTGGTTTAGTGAACAATGAGAAAGACCCTTGCCGCGCCGAAAGCGGCGCAGTGCTGAAGCAGCTGCTTGGAGAGCAGAAGGCATTCGTGTTTTCGTTGGTGCAGAAGTTCAATCAAGAAATCGAAGACGGCCAGGAATACTCAACCCGTGACAACATCATCGTGATGACGGACGAGGCGCACCGAACGCAGTACGGCACATTGGCGATGAATATGCGCGATGCGCTGCCAAATGCCAGTTACATCGGCTTTACTGGAACGCCGCTGTTTACCAGTGACGAGATCACCCAGCGGGTTTTTGGTGGCTATATCTCCACCTATGACTTCCAGCGCGCGATCGAAGACAACGCGACGCTTCCCCTTTATTATGACGCAAGGGGCGACAAGCTCGGCCTATCTGCGGAAGGACTGAACGAGAAGCTCGCTGAAGCGATTGCAGAAGCAGAGATCAGCGACGCGGACGTTGCCGCGAAACTCGAAAATGAGTTGAAGCGCGAGTACCACGTCGTCACCGCTGAGAAACGCTTGAAGCATATCGCCCAGGATTTCTCGACGCACTATTCGACGAACTGGGAAACCGGCAAAGCGATGTTTGTGGCGATCGACAAAATCACCGCTGTACGGATGCACAGCTACATCAAAGAGACATGGGCAGCGCGCATTGCCGAGCTGGAAACCGATCTCAAGAACGCGCGGGACGATCAAGACCTGGCACTGCGCCAACGCCAAATCGACTGGATGAAGGTTACCGAGATCGCCGTCGTCGTCAGCGACGAACAAGGGGAAGTCGACAAGTTCCGCAAATGGGGCTTGGACATCGGCCCCCACCGCAAGCTGATGAAAGACGGGTTTCTGCTGGAGGATGGCAAGCGGCTTGATGTTGAAAGCGCCTTTAAGCGCGATGATCATCCGTTCCGCATCGTGATCGTGTGCGCCATGTGGCTAACCGGCTTTGACGTACCTTCGTTGTCGACACTCTATCTCGACAAGCCTTTGCAGGCACACACGCTTATGCAGGCGATTGCGCGTGCCAACCGCGTAAAGGAAGGCAAGAACAACGGGCTGATCGTCGACTATTGCGGCATCCTGAAAAATCTACGCAAGGCCCTCGCGACGTTCGCTGGCCATACAGGCGAAGGCGGTATGGATGAAGGGGACGGACCAGAAACCGATCCGCTCCATCCAGAAGAAGAACTTCTGGAAGAATTGGCGGAAGCGATTGAATTCGTCCGTCAACAGCTCAAGGACAATGGCTTCGAACTCGAAACCTTGAAGACCGCGACGGGGTTCGCGAAAAACAAGGCACTGGTTGATGCGAAAGAAGCCGTCAATGTCGATGACGAAAGCCGCAAGAAGTTCGAGATTTCCGCTCGCTCGGTGTTCAGAAAATACAAGGCCTGCCTGACGTTCGATGGCGTTCAAAAATGCCGCGCCGACTGTGAAGCGATCGCGTTCCTCTACAAGACACTCGGAGAGGATCGCGACAATGCCGATACGTCCGAGATCATTCAGAAGCTGAATGCGATCGTGAGCGAAGCCGTCAATGTGAAGACCGACCCCGATTCCGACGACAAGATATTCGACATCTCTAAGATAAACTTCGATCTATTGCGCAAGGAATTTGCAAAGAGTGAGAAAAAGCACACTGATGTTCAAGACATGAAGACGGTCATCGAGAACCGTCTTCGCAAGATGCTGGAACAGAACCCGCTTCGAACTGACTTCCAGGAGCGCTTCGACGAGATCGTCCGCGATTACAACAAAGAGAAGGACAAAAACACGATCGAAGCCACCTTCGAGGCGCTGATACGCCTGACTGCCGAGATGTCAGAAGAAGAAAAACGGCACGTCAAAGAGGGGTTGGACACAGAAGAGCAGTTGGCTGTTTTTGATGTGTTGCTGAAGCCCGAATTATCAAAGTCCGAAATCAAGAAAATCAAATCCGTGGCGGTGTCGCTTTTGCGGGAACTCGAAAAACAAATGCGAGATGTGCAGGACATATTTTCGAAGACAGCTACGCGCGATCGCTTCCGCCAGTCGATTTATGATTTTCTCTATGACGACCGGACAGGCTTGCCGGTTGAACAATATTCTGAGGATGACCTTCATATAAAGACAGACCTCCTTTTCGACTTTTTTGCTCAGCAGCCACGTTCCAATCCGACTGGTCTGGAGGTTCGGCAAGGATGACAAATCTAACAGCAAATAGGTCCGGTTCGATATGGCGACGTTGGGATCTTCACCTACACGCACCTGGTGCGAAATTGTCCAACGATTTTGGCGCGGCCACAGAACTAGGCGGTGCTGCGCGTATACGAGACGCTTTTGTCGGTTATCAACGGCGGCTATATGAGGCTCGATCAGATGCGAATTAGCCGAGTTGTCATTCGAAACTTTCGCTCGTTCGAGCATTTGGACGTACCGCTTGCTGCTGTCACAACTTGCGTGATTGGCGAGAATAACGCTGGCAAAACAAATTTCCTTCATGCAATCCGGCTTTGCATTGATGCCAATCTATCATCCACCTATAGATCACTTGCGCCCAACGATGTTCACTCCACTGTAGACATTGCGTACCCCAGCCAAGTCCTTATTGGGCTTGAAATCACAGACTTTTCCGGCAAAATCAATGAAGAAGCACTGGTTGGAGGCTGGCAACACCAAAGAGGTGTAGCGCGGCTGATTTATCGTTATCGACCGAAGCTCAGTGTGCGCGAGGACCTCGAAACAGGCGAAATCACTCCAGGTGATCTGACAGCAGAAGATTATCATTGGGAAATCAGCGGCGGGGGCGAACCCGCTCGTGATCTGGCCGATATTGAGTGGAATGAGGACGTGGGCACCTCTATCCGCTTTGGCGATCTGCAATCTTTTCTTGTCGTTTTCTTGCCCGCCCTTCGAGACGTGGAAAGCGATCTTCGACAGTACCGTGGCTCACCGCTCGCGCGCCTCATCGAAGCCATGGAGATCGATGATGATGAACGAGAGCGCTTGCTTGACGCCTTGAGGACGGCAAACGAAGAAATTGCTTCTGCTGAGACTATTGGTGCGATAGCGAGCGCAATAGACGCATCGCTTAAAACAGTCACAGGGCCGGCTTTTAGTATGGATGTGGGGCTTGGCTTGGCCGAACCTTCGTTTCAAGCCATCATTCGTGCTCTACGGATATTGTTATCTAATGCCGCCATGATGGATTTTGACCCGTCATCTAATGGCCTAGGGCTTAACAATATTTTGTATGTTTCAATCCTGATCGAGTACTTCCGCAAACGTATAGAACAAGCGAAATCTGCGGGCCAAATCATACTGTTTGAAGAGCCTGAGGCGCATTTGCACCCGCAGTTACAGCTTACTTTGTTTAAGGCGCTAAGCGCACTGCCGTTTCAATCCATCCTTACGACTCACAGCACACACATCACTGCCAACGCACCACTTGCGTCCTATGTGGTGCTCTCGCAAACCGGTGGACCTGCCATTGCATCTTCGATACCGGCCGATGATGCTGGATTGGAAAACGGAGAAGTCGGTGATCTTGAGCGCTACCTTGATGCCACACGATCAAACCTATTATACGCTCGAAAAGTCATACTTGTCGAAGGGCCCGCCGAGTTATTTCTGATCCCAGAGCTTCTAAAGCACGTCAAGGACATAGACCTTGAGCGCGAAGGTGTATCTGTCATTCCAATCTACGGCGTTCATTTTGATGTGTATGCAAAGTTATTTTCGGGAGAATCTTTGCCTAAGAAATGCGCCATCATCACCGACGGCGACCTGAGGCCAAGCGATGCAGATCCAGACCTTGAAGGTGAGGACGATCTGCCTGCCCCTCCGGACCTGAAAAAACTTGAAAACGACTTTGTGAAAGTCTTCGCCTGCAAAACCACTTTTGAACGGGCATTAGTGTTTGAAGGGACACTCGAAATGTTCGCACGTGCTGCTGACGATATTGGCGCGCCGCGCATCGCCGCAAAACTTCGGCATGGCATTGAGGAGCTTGCAGACGAAGATCTAGATGACGAGGCGCGGACGGCAATACTGAACCCTTTGCGCGCTTCTGTCCTCAATACTGCTAAGCGTTTCGGTAAAGCCCGTTTTGCTCAGATAGCAGCGCGGCATGCCGCGCAAGCAACAACAATTCCTAAGTATCTCTCTGATGCCGCGAAGTGGCTACTTGAATGAGGTTGACCGAAGAGCAACGCGCCGCATTCCGTTGCGAGGACAACCTGATGTTGACCGCTTGTCCGGGAAGCGGGAAGACGCGCGTAATCATTTCAAAACTTTCGCGCTCCGTTGAAGAAGTTCGTGGCACGCCGCGCGCTGTGGCGTGCATCACTTACACCAACGCGGCTGTTCACGAGATCGAAGCAAGACTACGCCACCATATCCAGCCCGGCGATGAGACGTACTACGACATCTGCACAATTCACTCGTTCTGCCTCAACCATATATTTCGTCCTTATTGTCACTTGGTGGACGGTTACAGCCAAGGCTTTAAGGTTCTAACACCGGATAGCGAGGAATTTGAACGTCACGTCAGGGCGGCCTGTGAAGAACATAATCGGTATAACCTTACGTTCAGGGAGTTTGAGGACTTCACTCGGTTGCGCATCAGCATCGACGGCACCCCGGTTGGAGATGCACTCGAACGCGGTGCACTGACACCTGATATAGCACGTACATACTGGGAGCGAATTGGTCGGGCGGGCTATATCGACTTTGCTAACATCATCTACCACTCATATCGACTTCTTAGGGATAGGCCTGAAATTCAGAGCTATGTCTCATCCAAATTTGCATGGATTTTGGTCGATGAGTTTCAAGATACGACAGATCTGCAGGTCGAGATTTTGAAGCTTATCGCTGATGCTGGGCGCACCCGCTTTCTTCTTGTTGGCGATCCACATCAGTCAATTTTCCGCTTCGCCGGAGCACGTCCTGATCTCGCTCACGATTTTGCAGAACATATTGGTGCGCGTACCGACTTAATGCTGTCAGGTAACTTTAGATGTAGCTCACCCATCGTTGATCACGCCAATACATTGTTTCCACGAATTCCTCCCATGGCGGCAGTCGGGGATGCGAGTCACTACGCCGAGGTGCCCTCATGGCAAAGTGGTGCATCGTCTTTTGAGGTAATTACGGACCATTTCCTGCCAGCACTAGAAGGATTGAACATCCCAGTTGGAAATGCCGCAGTCCTTGCGCCAACTTGGTTCTCTCTTTTTCCGCTAGGTAGACAACTTCGAGAGTACGGCGTGAGCATTGTCGGGCCTGGAGCGAGGCCATATAGGCGAAATCGCATGTTCGCACCATTGGCTGAGCAGGTCTGTGCGTATCTCATGGAGCCAAATCCGGAGTCGATCTCTGGTATCGAGCGGACGCTATTTGCCACAATACTTGATGCCACAGGGCGTGCGAACTTCCACGTTTTTTCTTATGAGGGCCGAACTACACTTTTTCGATTGCTAAGCGTCGCGAGAGACCTTCAGGCAGTACATCTGGGCGGAATAGCATGGTTGGAAGCGGCGGCGGATAGCTTCACTGAAGTACTCGTTGCGGCCGAATTCCTAAGCTCTGCCGAAGGCAACCTCTTCGCAATGTCAGTAGAAGACATGAAGTCAGATATGACGAACAATCGCGTCGATCTAGCGAACCTGGCGATCGATGATCTTGGGATCTATGCCAACCCCGATACAGCACTCAAACTATCTACGTTGCATAACGCTAAAGGCCGTGAATATCATGCCGTGGCGATGATTGATCTCCATGAAGGTCGAATCCCATTCTACATGGCGCGCACGCAGGAAGAGTTTGATGAGGCAAAGAGACTCTTCTATGTCGGCGTAACCCGCGCGGAGCGGCTCCTCATGTACATAACTGATAGGTCAGACCATCGAAATTTACCCACCCGTTTTCTTCGTGCAGGAACCGGAATAGGTGTTTGCTAACTTTCATTTGGCGCGCGTCGGCTGTGCCGACCGGGCTGTCGTGAATGGAGCCCGCGAAGTGGCGGTCTCCACCCTTCGGGCTTCCATCCCTCCCGCAAGAACGAGTCTTACTCGGACTCACCAAGGGGATGATGGTCGCCACCCCTCTACGCCGCCGTCACTCACCAAAATGAGTGAGTGAGCGACGACGGCTCCGAGGGGATGGCTTGACTACCCGATGCCGAGCAAGGAAGACCACGTCTTCATGAGTTGAGCCAGAATCGGTTTGCCAGTTTTGTAGGCATGAAGTGATGTCATGACCGTAATGATCACAGGCGGAAACAAGACAACCATTCCACCAATCCACATCCAATCGCGAATGTTCTCTTCGCGCTCCCAACGCTTCTGACGTTCACGCTCTTGCTCGCGCAACCAGCGTTGCTGCATAACCCGCTCAAGACGTAGAATCTCAAGCCGTTCGGCTTCTCTTTTTTCCTGTTGCTTCCGGCGCTCAGCCGCAGCTTGTTCTTTGGCCCGTTTTTGGCGATCGAGTTCGTCATTAGCGCGGTCTTGCGCAAGCCTTTCCAGCGTGCGCGGCGGCGCATGATCGCTGTGCAAGTCATACCAGCCTGCAAAACTCTCATCCGCGTAGTACGAAATCCGCTCAAGGCAGAGCGGTTGCAAACCAGAGATCAATGCGATGGCCCTGGGCTTGCTGTCATCGCCGAAATACCGGCCAACTTCATCCGGGTTGATTAAATAGCGCTTGTGCACACTCTCATTCGTTCCATGCGTGACCGATGAATTGCTGCCACTGGTGCCCGTTCGCGTGTGGCTGACAGACGATCCATAGTTGCTGCTCCTTGTTGATGACGAGCTGAAATTGCCGCTACTCATGCCATGCGTGAATGAGGTGCCTGTATTTCGGCTCGCACCAATCGTTTGGCCGTTTGCAATACTCGCTGAGTTTCCACGCGTTGTGCTTTGCGTGCGCGTGGTCCGCACAACCTCATGCTCTCCAATGAGCTTGGACACATATTCGCGCGTGAACTGATCGCCATTGCTAAAGAACAGTTTCACGCCGCAATTCGCGACCAAGGTTTCCCAGTTATCTTTGTACTGCTCTTTGAGCTGCGGCAGGCTTTGAGCAACCATGACAAGCTTCACACCGTAGCCCGCGATTTGGGCAACGGCGTTCTCGATCACTGCCATCCGATTGAGGCTTGGAAATTCGTCGAGGATGCTCAAAACCGGATGCCCGCATTTGGGTTGGTGCGCAACTCGTTCCATTTCAAAGATCGTGAGGGTCACGATCATGCGAAGCCAGCGATTGTGGGATTTCATGTAACGCTGTGGCAAACAGAGAAAGACACTCACTCCCTTGGGTTCCGTCTTAAGATCGCTCAGGTCAAAATCGGAGCATTCGAGCGACTGCCTGATCTGCGGACTATCCATGAACTTGGTGTTGGTGCAGGCAACCTGAAGCATCCCATTGAACGACCTCGGAGACTCTATCGCCATCGATCCAAAGCGTTCACCGGCACCGGCCACCACACCGTCATAGGCCGGATTGCGTCGCATAGCATCGAACAAGCCAGTCAGCGCACTTGCACTGTCATTGCCGTTCAAGCGCAGCAATTCCGCCAGCTCCTGATCGCCGCGTCTTAGCAATCGCCATACGGTCACAAGGTTGCGTTCATGATCTTTGAATTCCTTCCAACTAAGAACATGAAGAATGACTGCGGTGAGCAGCCAGATCGCTGCCTCTTCCCAGAACGGATCATTCGAATGCTCGGCAATGACGATGGCTTCTGCGATTTGCGCTGCCATATCGACCGCTTCCGCAGGATGGCGCTTGAGAATATCCAGCGGATTGAATCGGACCTTCAAATCATGAAAGCTGTCGAGCGCCGTACGGACGATGTTGAAAGGATCGAGGATACGGACTTTTTGCTTTTTGCCTTTGCAAAAACGCGATCCGGTGCTGCGCCTACGTGCCGTCACCATGGCATTCTCGCCCTTTGGATCGACGATGAATACTGAGCCCGGCCAAATCGCTAGGTTTGGGACGAGGATCGATGCGCCTTTCCCGGACCGTGTGCCTGCCGTGATCAGAACGTGACGATCATCGCGGAAACCCACAGGCTCACCAGACGGCAAGCGCGAAAGAAAGAAATCACCCGATTTACAAATCGGTGTCTCATCCTTGGCAAAGCGGAACCATGCCGCTGTCCCAAGGGGAATATCAGCCGGTATCCGGTTCCCTACGCACCTCTTGGCTTCGGGATGTTTTCCGATAGGTTCAACATGAAGTCCTTTATGCATATGGTTCTCCGTCTAATCTTACATGTCGAGATCGAAGTCACGCCGCCGCGCTGGACGGGCATTCTCTCGTTCTCGCTCTTGTGGTGGTTTTGTCAGGCGCAGCACCTGCGCGATCTTGCGCGCCAACTCCAAACGCTCGTGCATCTGATCGGCGCGAGCGCTTTGAAGCCGGTCCTGTATTCGATTTCGGTCTTTGATCTGCGCTTTGAATAGATCTTCGCGTTGCGCTCGGTCGCGCCTGTATCCCTGATAGGCTTCGAAGTCGTTTTGCTTGCGGATTGCGCGCGCTTTGCCGGTAAGCAGTTCCCACGCACCGCGCAAACCAGTGTGCAATCGGTTCGATCGGTCTTTGGTTTCTTGCTTCCAGCGTTTGGCCTGACCACGCAAAAGATTGCGGCGTTCAACCCGTTGCTCGCGCACCATTGCCTTGCGTTCATCAAACAAGGGATTGAGATCGCTGCGCTGCGCTTGTTTCATCTCCTTCAGGTGGTCGCGCAAGCGATCGGACAACCGCCCGTGAATAGATGTCTTAGTCTGATCAACTGATGGGAGCTTGTCCGGTTCGCCAAGACGCGCGCGCACGTCTTTGGTCTTCACACCGGTCCATCGGGCAACCGAAAACACTTCACCTTGGATATCGACCGCAACGTAACCGCGCCGATCTCCGCGTGCGAGGTAGTAGCCATGTTCTTCCAGCGCATGGGCAAAGCTTTTTTGATTGTCGGAGCGCGCCCACGCATCTTGGAAGACCTGCTTGATCTCTCTTGCATCAAGATCAAGTCGCTTGGCCTGTTGCCACTCACTCAATGAGAAGTTTAAGGGATTTTTCCAGCCGTTTTCCTTGTGGCCATCCGGTAATTTCCAGCCATGGTCGAGATAGAGCTCCTTGGACAATCCTTTCAGGCGGTTCTTGAAGTGCGGAAGGTTGATTGCCTTCATCTTATCTGAATCGATCCGTGACCAGACCACATGCGCGTGGCGTCTGCCTTCCTTTTCATGGAAGACCACCGCGCGTGGCTGTCCGTTCAATCCAAGTTTTTCTTCGGCGCGTTCAATCGCATCCATGAACTGATCAATGGATGCATGTGCGTCCTTCGGTGGATTGAGCGACAACGAAAACAGAAACTGCTTGCAGCGCGTTCCTTTCGAAACGGCATGAGCCTCGTTTAACGCCGCGTGAAGATCATCGGCCACAAAGCCTCTGATCTGATCCACAGTGATGTGATCGTTATCGCGATCATTCAAAAGGTGCGCAGCCAATTGGCTGGCACCACCACGTTGAGAGCCGACCAGGATCATAGCCGAGCCCTCCAGTCTTTAATTGCCTCCTCGAACTGCCGAACGGCTGACGGCTTCGATTCAGATCGTTTGCCTAGAGCTTGCATGAGCAACGACCGTATCTCGGCTACATCCTTGCAAGCCTGCGTGATCTGCTTGCGGGTCTCTTCTCCGAAATAGAGATTCCCGGCGTCAGCAGCTTTCGCCAGAGTAGCTAGATTGGATGCAAGATTGCTCCTTCCCAGCGTGCTTAGAGCGCGCGCCAGCGCGGCGTGATCCATTGGCGTAGCTGTTGGACTGGAGCGCCTTCCGGTGGCACGGGCATCGAACAAGGCAGCCTTGATGAATGTCCCAAGCGGCTGATTGCCCGCACGCCGTTGCAGTTCGGCACGTTGCTCGTCGCTCAGGCGAATGGATATCGGGGACGGTCGCTGCTTCGCGGCCCGCCCCATGATCAATGAGGAGTTGGTCATTCGGCCAACTCCTCAAAGTCGATATCTGATTGTTGTAGAAGGTTATTCCAGTCGGCTAGTTCATCAAAAAGCGCGTTCGAAGTTTCACCTTCGAGGCGCGCCACTTATTTTCCAAAAATCATATAAGTTATTGAAATATAACACTTTTTAGAAATTACGAATTTTCAAAAGTGACCCAAAAAGTGACCCATTTTGTGCCCCGATTTTCAAGCTAAAATCATAAAAATTACACATCTACTTTAAAAGAGGTGCTGATTTCGTCGCCGTCGGGCAATCCGGCGAGCTTATAGACGAGCGGCAATATTTACTTGTCCACGTTGATTTGAACTGCGTAATTAATTTCAGATATCAGCTTAGTGTCCGTAAACGACTATTTTGATCCTGCTTTGAGATAGTCGTTTTCGAGCCATGAACTGCCACTTTACAAAAAAATTGAATGTATCAGAATCCTTTATGATTAAATGGTTTTAAAGCTGGCATGATTGCCGGATATCAGGTGGGTGATTATGATAACATACAAGGGATTCGCAACCAGCATGATTATGAAGCAAACCCAAAATGAATAAAACAGAGTTGAATAAAAAACTTGATAAGCTTCTTTCCCTTCCGAATGAGACGGAATGGGTAGAATTCAAAAAGGCTGAGAGTAAGTACAGTTTTGACAAGCTGGGCAAATATTTTTCTGCACTTAGTAATGAAGCAAACCTCAATGGGAAACCTGCCGGCTGGCTGGTCATGGGCGTTAATGAAAAACACGATATTGTCGGGACAAATTATCGGAATAATAGGGGAGGGCTTGAGAGCTTAAAAAATGAAATTTCTCAGCACACAGCTCTTAAATTCTCAGTCAAGCAGATCCATGAGCTAAAGCACGAAAAAGGACGTGTTCTGCTTTTTGAGATACCTCCGGCACCACATGGCGTGCCGATGTCTTGGCAGGGACACCACTATGGGCGGGATGGTGAGTCCCTAGGAGCGCTCAATCAAGCCGAATATGATGCGATCCGCGCTCAATCAGAACCTGATTGGTCGGCTGATATTGTTGAAGAGGCCACCATTGATGATTTGGATAAAGAGGCCTTGCTGAAGGCAAGAGATAGTTTCAAGAAGAAAAATTCGAAGTTATCAGGCCAGGTCGACAAGTGGGATGATACCACCTTCTTGAACAAAGCTAAAATAACTCGCAGCGGTAAGATTACACGTGCCGCATTACTATTGTTGGGAAAAGGTGAATCAACACACCATCTGTTACCTGCTGATGTCCGTATTACGTGGGTATTAAAAAATGCTGAGAACAAGGATGTCGATTATGAGCATTTTGGGCCCCCTTTTTTACTAAATACTGAGGAGGTCTTTAAAAAGATACGGAATGTCACATATCGGCTCATGCCTAATGGAACGCTTTTTCCGATTGAAATACTCAAATATGATCCTTGGGTTGTTAGAGAGCTATTACATAACTGTATTGCCCATCAGGATTATACGCTTGGGGGAAGGGTCAATGTCGTTGAACGGGATGATAATATTGCTCTGACCAATCTGGGACTTTTCATTCCCTACACCGTGGAGTGTGTTATTGAGGCAGATAGCCCGCCTGATCGATATCGCAATCCGTATTTGGCTGTAGCAATGGCTCAGCTTAATATGATTGATACCATCGGTAGCGGTATACCGCGGGTATTTCAAATACAAAAAGAGCGCGGATTTCCTATGCCGGATTTTGATTTGAGTAAACCGGGAAGGGTTGCTGTTACCGTACTTGGTAAGGTCCTGGATGAGAATTTCACCAGATTGCTTCTCGGTGATCCGGGACTGAAAATTAAGGATGTTATTGCACTTGATAAAGTGCAAAAACGGAGAGCCCTAAGCGATTCTGAATTTAAAGCTTTGAAGCAGAAGAAACTTGTCGAGGGGAGACGTCCCAACATTTATGTATCCGCAAAGATTGCGAAGGCAACGGATAGGGAAGTGGAATATATATTGGAGAGCGGATTTGATGATAGTCACTACAAGGAGCTCATTCTAAAGCTCGTCCGTGAATTCGGTTCAGCTAAATCTGAGCAGATCAACAAGATGCTGATGCCTAAACTACCCGATATACTGGATGTGCAGAAAAAGAAACACAAGGTAAGGAATTTGCTACAGGAAATGGCAAAAAAAGACGGCTCCATACATAATGCTGGAGGAAGAGGAAAAGGAGCACGTTGGGAGCTTTCAAATTAGCTTAATGTTTAGCTTAATCGGAGCCGGAAAACAAATGAGAGTGATCGTAAGATATTGTAAAATAAAGAATATTCCAAAATTTCCCCGTTGATTTATTAAGCTAAGGAGATAAAAATTCTAGTTTAATTCAAGCTGTTCCGAAGATAATAAGCGCACCTGTCCGTTGAAATTGCTTGGTAAGCAGGTATTTATTTAAAACAATAGAATTTATCCTCGTAACCTTGAAATAGTTGAATGGTGACAGCCCATATCCCTTGCAATTTCTCGGCAGCTATCTCCTTGACTTAACCGTTCTCGTGCTTTGCGTTGCTGATGTTCTGTCAACTTTGGTTTTCTTCCCAGATGAACACCTCGCAATTTAGCGGCTTTTCTACCTTGATTCGCTCTGGTCTTCAGACGCAACCTCTCGTCTTCAGCGAGAGCAGATAAAAAAGCCAAAAAACCCCGTCCAATTGGGGTAGTAAGATCTAGATGAGGTTTATCAAGGACTTTGATAGCTGCTCCTCTGGCATCGATGCGTTGCATTATTTTTATGCCATCAATCATTGAGCGTGTTGCTCTATCCCATTCAGCAAGGATGAAGACATCGTTGCTGCCAAGGCTGTTAATGGCAGCCTCCAGCTGGGGCCTGCCACTAATAGATTTACCGCTAGCTTTTTCTTTAAAAATCTTATTACAACCAGCTGCTGTTAAAGCACCCAATTGTCGATCCAAATTTTGATTTTGGGATGATACTCGTGCATATCCTATCTTCATGCAAAAATAATTACACAAAACCATATATTATGCAACGGGCTTATTAGCCAATAAAAGTCCCTATAAAAACAATCATTTAGAAAGTGGCTAGTAAGTTACAACTTCTTAGCCAGAAAAATAAAAACTAAAGCCGCCGAGTCCCGGAGCTACCAAACACCAAAACTCGACGACTTATAATTAGTTTAACCCCAGCATAGGAGAAAAACTGATTTAATTATATCAAACTGTTTTGTTGTAAAAAAGATAATTTATGAAACTTGTAATATAAGAAGGATATGCAGACTATTTACGACGTAAAAGCATCTGATATCATTTCCATCCGCAAACGTGGGTGCCTGAAAAAAAGCAGTTAAGAAATATTCAATGCATCTGCGGCTTTCCTTGTGGCTTGTTCCCCATCTAAAAGCAGTTGGCCTCTCTCTTTATCTTCAACAGATAGCGCGCAGGGCGGGATAACTTACGGCGAAGCGGTTAAATTGCCGCTTTCTGAGATTGAGCGACTTGTAAATGATCTTCATCGATACAATAAAGAAATTGAACGCGCCTCGAAAAAAGGCTAACCCCGAAAATGAGATTCTTTCATGGGGGGATAAAATGCCTGATTACATAGCCAACTCAATTCTTTTCGTCGTCGCGTTTTTCGCGGCAATTGTAGCACTACTCGCTTTCGGTTCACTCACATCGGCAAACGCGGCGCAAGTTCAAGATTGCACGATCTGGCAAACGAAGATTTTGAAAACAAGCCGGTACAAGTCAATCACTGTTAAAGTTTTCTCGAAAGCTGAAACGAGCGACGACCGTCTTGCGACTGCGAAAGCGGTGCTCGATGACGTGAAAGAGAAAACTGGTTTTGATATAATAGACGTTTGGGTCTTCGCGCCGGGCACCGAGCCGATAAAAGACCATTTAGAAAAAGGTAACGCGATCGCCACGGTCTCTCACACGACGGCCCCCGGTAAAATAATCGGCTATGCTCACGCATGGCAGGGCTCGTTTACAGATGAAAAAACCCCGGTCAAAATGACTGACGACGATCGTCGTTATAGCTTGAACCCGCTTTTCGACCGTGAATACAAACACGGCGACGCGATCAAGAATTTAAAATATAAACCTGGCGAATGTTCTTTAACTAAACACCGTTTTAGAAAGAACTTCGCGCACCCTGATTTGAAATAGCGCTTGTCAAATTTTACGATCAACTACAGCTATCGGCTCCGAGATCAGTTTTTGGGGCAGATGCGCAATATGGCGAGGACCGCCAATCGTGTGGCGGTTTACCCGAACGTGGTGGGGCGAAAGCGCACGCTTACGTCAATAGCTAACATGAAGGCCTCCAAATAAGGAATACCCCACTGGGAATATAGCCAAGAGGGGCAAAATTAATTATCCGTGCGGCGTAAAGGGGGGTAACCTTCCACAGCACGCCATTCGCCGCACCAGTCATCAGGGCTAGGCGCATGCCATCGGGCACTATTGTCAAGCTTTGCAACTTCAGGACGCCCCCGCAAGCAACCGGGGATAATCTTTTTAAAAAGTACCCCCGGGGGGGGGGGGCGGTAATAATGACAACTTCCGCACTTCTCGTCCTTAAAAGGTTGACCCATTTAGCTGTTCTCTCTGTTGATTTCCTCGGCTAAGATGAACCACTCTATAAATTCAACCCAGTCTTGGTCAAGAATTTCAAAAAAGCTGATGCCTTGGAATAGCTACGCTTAGCGACAGAAAGAATTAGCCTTATTCACCAGTAGAGCATTGTGTGGTTTTCTGACTAAATATCTAACCGTATGATTTAAGGAGCCTCTGGGGCTCCTTTTTTATTGATCCGGTTTCTCCAGGGCGTTCTTTCATAAAGCTCTAGGAATGGGGCTTTGTATAAAAAATATAAGCAAAAGCGGATGGCTTGGTGGCTGGATGTTATGTGATGAAGAACTGAAAACACCTGCTGAACTTGTCAAAAAGCATGAAGAGATTAAAGATAGGGAATCTGTAGATTAAGGAACTTTCCAATGCTGGATTTAGTCACATTTTTTGCGTCTTTTTTGGACCCCATATCTTTTATAACATGCATCGCTGTTATTTTATTATTCACATATGAACGCGGAAAACTGCTTTCTGTTATTGCTGGCGGCGTTGTTGCGATAATTGTTTATGAAAGCATGATGAGCGGTTCTTCTGGGTTGCGATACTTCGGGCAGTCATTTTATCTTACATGGCCCGCTAAATTTCTGATCGCATATATTTCATTTGAGCTAATCCGATATTTTAAAAGAAGGTACTCTTAATGGGTTTTGAACATATAGATGAAGTGAAAAAAGAGACCGAGGGGATGTCACATGCCATTAGCCCCGACATTACCGTCCAGCCCTCAGGTGAGGCACACAATCAATATATACGTGATACAATGATAAAAGAGGGCGCTGTGATTGCATCCTCTTTTATTTTTCTTGCATTGCTTATCTGGTTTGTTTTCAGAAAATTAAAAAGGAAGCCTGTTTAATTGGGATATGAACACATTGACGATGTGAAGGCCGCTGACCTGCTCCCCTGATTGTCCCCGTTTATAAGTTAGCTCTGTTCCAGTTTTGATCTTGCGACCTTGTTATAAATTCATGCGGTGTGAGCCCGTCAAGACTCGTATGGGGTCTCTCTGTGTTATAGTCAATCCTCCAATCTTCAATAATATTGCGTGCTACTGGCAGGCTGGAGAAGAGATGTTCGTTCAAGCATTCGTCTCTCAGACGCCCGTTGAAGCTCTCGATAAAGCCATTTTGCATCGGCTTGCCGGGGGCAATGTAATGCCATTCAACCTGTCTGTCTTGCTGCCACTTGAGCATGGCGTTGGAAGTGAGTTCCGTGCCGTTGTCTGAGACAACCATATAGGGATAGCCGCGCCGCTCAGCAATTGCGTCCAGTTCACGAGCAACCCGTGTCCCCGAGATTGAATTATCAACCACCGTCGCCAGGCATTCCCGGCTGAAGTCATCAATGATACACAGAATTCGGAACCTGCGACCATCCACAAGTGTGTCAGATACAAAGTCCAAAGACCACCGTTGGTTCTTGTCCTGTGGCACAGCCATCGGTGCCCTGGTGCCCAAGGCTCGCTTTCTGCCGCCACGCTTGCGCACAGTGAGTCGTTCCTCCTTATAAATCCGATACAGCTTCTTCCAGTTCACCTGCCAACCTTCACGCTTTAGCAAGATATGCAGACGCCTATAGCCAAACCGGCGACGTTCGCCAGACAACTCAACCAGGCGGCCGCGCAGTTCTGCATCATCATCCCGTGTCGATTGATAGCGGTAAACCCGTGGGGCAATGCCCACTAGTTCACACGCCTTACGTTGTGAGTACCTCTTCATCTTCATGGCCCAATCCACAGCACGACGTTTACTGTTGGGCCTTAGAAGTTTTTTCCAAGCATCTCCTTCAGAGTTGAGACATCGAGCATCTGCTCCGCAAGCAGCTTCTTAAGCTTCCGGTTCTCATCTTCCAGAGCTTTCAAACGCTTGGCCTCAGACACTTCCATGCCCCCATATTTGGATCGCCACTTGTAAAATGTCGCATCACTGATGCCGTGCTTGCGGCACAACTCTGCAGCCGTCATGCCAGCCTGATGCTCTTTCAGTATGCGAATAATCTGCTCGTCACTAAAACGGCTTCTCTTCATCTCAATTCTCCTTCGCGGAGAACAGGCTAACCTAAAATCGAGGATGTTTCAGGGGAGCAGGTCACCGCCTATGGCGGTGGTTCAACTTCGATAGATCCGGGCGTGTCTGTTAACTATGAAGGCCCTAAGGGTGATCCCACAAGTTATTGGGAAGGCACTAAAGCGCGGTTTCGTGTTGAAAAATGAGGAAGCTAATTCATACCGGGGTTGATCTATGGTCAAATACTAGTGTGCTAAAGGGTTTTAGCTTCCTCAAATTCCCTCGCCCGCTCCAATAATTTTCGTCTAGTTTCTTCGATTTCTTCTTTATTGCATCTATAATCTGTTTCTTGGATTACGCTAGCAACAGATCGGCCATAACCTCGATCCAATATCTCTTTACAAGCCATCAACTGAATTTTATCACTCTCAGAGCAAAGCATGAGGTTATACAGCTTCTCAATAGCCTGAGGTGCATACTCTTTGGCTAAGTCTCTAATCTCTGCTGTTGTCTTATTTGGGATGCCAAGCTTGCGCCCTGCACCATCTCTTTTTCCACCATGGGTATTCGTCATCTTGATACTCCTTGATACTTTTTCAAGCGCCGCTATAAAAACCTATTAAATACAATAACTTAACTAATTTGTTGCAAACTTAGGTAGCACTTAAAATAGTTAGTGCAACCGAATATTATATAATTAAATCAACAGCATATACCAAAAAGTAGCAGGGTGGCAGTACTCCCAAAAATATATATAAAATAAAAAATACAAATACTAAAAATAATAATCTATATATTATAGAACTACTGCCACCCTGCTACTGTTTAAGTTAAATTATTGTTTTTTATAAACAAAACTTGGTGGCACTACTATTTTTTATATGTTACCTAGTGCTACCGTTTGCGACGATAAACTGTCGAAAAAACTACACTTTAGCTTCGTCCTCCCATGATTGTAGAAATTTACGGACTTCGTTGTTGTCAACTTCGGACCAATCACCGATCAACCAAGGGCGAACCGTCTTACAGTTGAGCTTAGTCTTTTTATGATGCTCGGCTCCGTTCTTTAATAATTTCAACACTTGTCGCCCATCAACAATGTCATCAAGCCCATCACCTTCCATCAACCCTTGCACCTGATCAACGATTTGTCTGTGTAATATAGCAGTCCGTCCCACCCCCCTTACGAACTCATTGAAAGCCGCTTCCGTCGGGGTGAGATTACAGTCGATCATACGCGCACGCCCGGCAGTGTCCGTGCTGTGCTGCCATTCAAAGCCGCTCAGATCATAATTCGCTAGATAGTAGTAGAGCACCGCGACGTTGAACCGATCCGCTGACCATGCATAGAGCCGATCATAATAGGCCCGATCACGTTTCGTTTTCGGGCCGGTAATAACCTGAATGCGTCGATCATTTTCGGGGATCACAAGCGCGTCAACATGGTTCGACATGAAGAAAAAATTCGTGTAAACGGGCTTTGTCTGTTTCGCGCCGAACTTGATATTCACAGGCAAACTGAGATCGGTCAACGTGGTTCGAATTTTGGTCGATATAGAATAGCGTTTCGACGATTCTCGAACTTCCTCAATAAAACAGACAAGCGTTTTATCTAAAAATTCCTGATATTGCCCTGCGCTGCCTTCATTGCATAAATGCTCCATAGTCGTTTTTGAGCAATTCCAAGACCCGACGAGCTTTTGTATTAATTCAACCAGCCAACCGCGCCCGGTGCCGTGCGCTGTGCTGACATGAAGCGGCGTGACCTTGCACCGTTGTTGCGGGCGCTGGATGTTGAACGCGAGCCAGCCTAGAAACCAATCGCGCTCGGTCTCGTTCGGGATCAGATACTCCATATGCTCAAAAAACACATCGAGCGAACCGAGTTCGGCTTCAAACTCAGAGAATTCGGGCACGTGAAACGTGTTGACGAACGTCTGATCGTTGAGAGGATCAACATAAACGCGCCCATAATCAGGATGATACCCCGCCGCGAAAGCGTTCTGGCGCTCAGGATTGACGAGCCATAAATTCGATACCGGAACCATTTTCGTTTTATCAGGATCAGCGACCGTCGGCGCTGGGACTTCAATTCTAACGTTCGCGGTCACGGCTTGAAATTCATCAAGCTTTGACAAGCAGCATTGAGGGGGCCGCGTGAGGTCAGCGACTTGTTTACCCTGTTCAACGAGCAGATAACGACGTAAAAAAAGATCGACGTAATCTATGTCACGTCGATCTTGTTCATTCGCTGCATCGTTATCGCCCTGTGGGTTGATCGCTTCGACCTTTTCCAGATCACGGCGCAATTGATGTTCTTTTAAAACGTCGTTCTTTAATTTAAGAACGTATGCGAACGTGATCGGCGATCTATTGCGCGGCGCGTTGTGGAAGCTGCGCCATTTCACATCGGCTTCACCGTCTTTATATTTCACACTGTTTTGCGACCAATCGTCGAACAATTCGAGCCCGTTGGCACCGCCATCATATTGATGATGCAGCGCCATTCCGACGTTCACCCACGTTTCATAGTCGTCGGCGTATTCCTCAATCAATTCAAGGGCTTCACGCACTTGATCATCGTTAACGTTAACGGTCAGACTGACGCCCATTAGATCACTAGCGCCGCTTGATTGTGCGCGCTCGACGCCGCTATGACCGGGCGATTTTAGTTCCCAATCGTCGGGCGCGATCGTCTCGAAATGCTCGACGATTGCGCTCGCTTGTTCTCGCGTGATCTTTGGCAGATCAACGCGTGCGATGTCGCTCAGACCGGGGCCGCCGTGCCACTTATAAGGTTTGTTCGTGTCCGGGTGAACACCATACGCGACGAACTGTTGCCCCTCGCCGAGAATTTCGACGCGGTGCGTATCGCCGAGAAAATCTTCATATGTTGCGGAAGTTATTTTTGAAAAGGGTTCGTCCGTTTGGAAAACGAGCATCGTTTTCGGCTCTTGCCCGACGCGTTGCGGCGCGATGCCGAATTTATCATCACAATATCGGGTCATTTCATCGACGACGCGTTTGTCGCGAACATCGATGTCAATCGCGACGACGTTGCCCGTCTTGACGCCGACCCCGCCGTTTTTAAAACCGTTGTTTGCCCATCTCAGCACATCGGCTTCGGTCGCTTCTATATTCTGCCAGTTTTTCAAACCCTTCGGGTATTTATACCCCGGTTTGATCGGCACGGGTTGAAAGCCGAGCCGGATTAGCTCGACGCCCAAAGTCTTTAGATAATCGACGCTCATAATTAGCACTCACGGTGGAGTGCCGCCCTTGTGACGACGTTTTCTGGAAAATTCATATTTTGTCTCCATACTTTATGAAGCTAAATCGTACGATTTGGCTTCTGCTGGGGTTTAGTCTTTCTCCGCTGTGTCAATTCACGACTGGTAGCTCCACGGAAAAAGCAATAAAAAAATCGTTACTAGGGAAATGCGGTAAATACTGGGCAAAATGTATTTTAAATTGAATGTAACTTTTTTTTAAAGCGCAAATTTTTTCATCCATTTTTGACGTAAAGAGAGATCACCGCCCAGGCCGTAGCTAGGACGGTGGTATTTGTGTCCCATTAATTGCGTTTTGATGCGTTCAGGAACATCGATGGCGGTCATACGATCTTCAAATGAATGTCTAAGCGAATAGAGCGTATGTTGATCGCTCGGAATAACCTTGTGACGCTTAAAGTACACACCGACCAGATTGCTCAAATTGATTGTGTTCACGCGGTAACGTTTCATCTTTTCAAACGCCCCGTCATTGGCCGCTTTTAAGGCGTAGCCGATCAAAGGCAGTTCCCGCTCAGAATTCTTTGTCTTTAATTGACGGTACTCGTTAGGCCTTATATGTACGTATGGGACCGGATGATCTAAATAAACGTCTTGGTCATTCACACCGATCAATTCCGCTGGACGCGCCCCACAATCCGCCATTAAATGAATCAACGCACGGCACGCTTCGGAAATACCTTTGAGCGCATCTGGCGCGAGCAGACGCTCTAAAATGAATTCTGTTGTGAACGGCAAGCGCGGTTTTTCGATCTTCTCAGAAAAGCGCAACCCTGAAAAAAGTGGGATAAACGGGACGCGATAATGATCGGCGACTGTTTTAAACATTTGCTGCAAATGTCCGAACTCTTGATTTGCGGTATTTGGTGCACGGCCTTCATTCTTTAATCGGTCAAGCCAATAATCACGAAAAGCTAAAGCCTCATTTTTGGTTAAGTCTGTAATTAAAATATCGCCGACAACACTGATGAAATTGTGAACGCACTTCATGCGTACTTGTTTCCAGTGCCGCAATTGCTGTTCAGTTTTATCTTTGACGGCACCTTTGGCAATGTTGAAATAAAGATCCGGAACGTTTGAGATTGAAAGTTTTGGCGAAGGTGCTCCACCTAGAACGGCTTCAACCGCGGCCGGGTTTTCGATGTGCTTCTCAGCAATCTCCAAACGCTTTTGAAGATCATCGAGCGGGCCGTCGACAATGTCGCCCACTTCTTTATATACGACGCCGAAATATTTTGCCCTGCGCACTGCTTGTTCGAACCGATCGTGTTCTTTGTTCGACATTCCTGAATGCGCCAAAGTCTCGAAATATTCTTCGGTCTTGCGGTTGATTTCTTTCAACCGGGGTAGCGCTTTGCTTAAATCATCAGTTCTAAGCGTTTCCCTGATCGTTTTTCGCGTATCAATACTTTGTAAGTGTTTTGGCACACGCCGACAATACCAGTACACACCCCCTCTTTTTATCAGGTATTTGATTTGTGTCACGCTGTCTTGATCCTAAATATTAACCTGAAGCAACGTTACACGATTTGTTACACGACTTGTTACACAAAAAACAACTTTTTACGCCTGAAACTTTTATGCAACAAGGTGAAGAAACAATAAAAACAATGAGATAAAAAATATGCTTTAAGGGGAATCCTCAAAGTAGAATTCAGGGAGGCGGTACCAAATTTTCCCCGGCAAAATTTTATTTATTTGTATTTATTAGCATACGATGTGATTAAAATCGGCTTGTGCGCCATTTTGCTCCCCGGATTGTTGCATGCATTTGCGCAATCCTTGCAACGTCGATAATAGGTGGCATACATTGCGCCAATCTGACAAAAGACATCAGTGATAGCTCTGCAGGTAATAACGGTTTTTGACGGGGCCTACCCAGGATTTCCATCCACTCTTGGCTTGGTGAGTATAGGAAGATAAAGACATAGATAGATGCTAAAAGCCAAACACCATAAGATGGCAGCTGTCACCATACTCAAGATCTGGACGTCTATATAAATTTGAGAAACCAAGCGCAAGATGACCGCTATTAGTAATGCATAATAGGCTATAGACATTACGGGTTGCACAATTAAGGGGCGACCAGTGTGGCCCAATGCGGCCCTGGACATAATACCAATCATAAACAATCCCATCGCTCCCATTGTTAAGCTGTGTAAATAAAAATTATAGGGAAGGGTGAATATGCCTTCTGCCCCTTTGAGAAAAAGTGCTGCAATTAACCATAAATATCCAAGATGCAAGACCCAAAGAATGGGATGATCCAGCACCTTGAAACTATCCCATTTGCTAAAACGCAATAGATGTACCAATGCGGTGAGTAGGGCTATCCCGTAACTTAGATGAGTATGTGGCGCAATCAGATCTATAATGGCAATGAAAACTAGGAGATAAAGAGCTGGCTTCTCCAGGCTCTTGTACTTTCCCATTTCATAATTGCTGTTTTTGTTTTTTAAATAATTTCGCGTGAAGTTCGAGGTAACACGACCGCCTACTATTGCCAAAGTAATCAGAATGAGATTGGTTGCGAGTATCGCTCCCAGAGTTTCCGTATCTGAAATCTTGTTTATACCAAGTATGATGAGGAGATTTGCGATCAACAAAGCGCTTGAAATGAAAATAAATATGTAATTCTTCTTGTTTTTGGTTGCTATTAAGGCCCTTGCAATCATTCTGGTAAGAGCCACTTGGAGCAGTAGATCAATAAACAGCAAATAGCCAAAAACGGGATGATCAAAAAAAAGAAATAACCAGAAAACAATCCTACCCAGAAACCATAATATCACCAGTGATTTCAATGCCTCACCTGTTACCGGTGGTGTGTTTGTCCAGTTCGGTAGTGCTGAGAGAATAAACCCGGCAAAACCGGCCCCGACAAACCCGAATAACATTTCATGTGAATGCCATGATTGGATGGAGATAAAAGTCGTATAATGTCCGGTGAATAAAAGCACCAATGGTATGAGCGGTAAAATCGCATAGAGTGCTGCAGCTATGAAAAAAGGGCGGAACCCAGCGGAGAAAATAGAGAATGTCATATGTGCTGGTTTGACCGCTTCATTAGTTGGTGTGGTCATTTGTTGGTGCTCATTTTTCAAATGCTACAATTTGCGAGTAAATATTAACCGCAATGGATCAGACTTGGTTCTCTTTCAGGGATTGAAATACGATGCCCACTGAAAAGTTAAGCATGGAATTACGATCAAACATGTGACGTAGGTCAATTTGAAATGATCTCTATATTTTCTGAATGTTCTTGAGGGCTTGGACAGTCTTCGGTGCCGTGACGGGGGCAATTTTCAGCTACACTATGGTCACAAAATTCACATAGAGAGGTGAGTGACGGTAAGGTGACCGTGTTATTTTCAACGATAAAACCTTTGGTTTTTAACCGTTTCAAGGCTCGTGAAAAAGTTTCTCGTTTCATACCCAAATAAGAGGCTATAACTGATTTCTCATATGGGAGTTGAATTGTGCGGGTTTTATGCTGTTGGTCAATGACCAGTTTCAAAAGAAACCAACCTAAGCGTTCATCAACAGTTTTCAGCCGCATAACTTCTATCTGACTGATGAGGCTCTGAGATCTGTAACACATAGAGGATAAGGTGTTTAGTGCCAGCTGGTTGTTGCGCTTTATTTGTTCTCTGACAATTGGAGCCGGCAAAGATAAGATGGTTGCATGTTCAACAATTTGAGCGCTCACAGGAAAAGGGAGATTGAGATATACTGCCGTTTCCATAATGCAGTCACCTGAACTGAGCATTTGAAGAACGACCTCTTCTCCCTGGCGTGTTCCTTTATAAATTTTAACCCAGCCATCCAGAATTATATACAGATGATTGGCCTGCTCACCATGCAGGAATAGTAATTTTCCTTTGTTGTGCTCCCTTATATGGGCTTGTTGCATCAAGACGTTAAATGCGTTTTTGGTAATCCCTGAAAAGACATTTAGACTGTCAATCAAAAGGGCATGTTTGGCAATTTCCGTATTGGAAATATCATTTGGCTGTACGTGCCGGGGGTGTTCGTTATCTTCGGGGCTTTCAATCAATGTATCAATAAGCTGATACATGATGTTTTGCATGGCATCTATTTTTTCTGTTATCAGATCAAACCAGGCTTCAGGTGTGAGCTTGTATAATTCTTCAGACTCAGGGTGGTTACGCAAGAGATCATGCAGATGCTCCAGTTTTCTGCATACCTCTTCGTTTAGAACTTCCTGGACAATTTTTCTCTGATGAGGATTTACAAGTGCCATGAAAGTGTTTTGATAGTTCGTTTGCTCACCCAGTAAAAATAACAAACGATCAATAAACTCACTGTTATGAAATATATATCCCATGAATCCCCGCACCCCTATCGCCCGCTCCAGACCGATACGCTCTTT
Source organism: uncultured Rhodomicrobium sp. (assembly GCA_964351785.1). Classification (GTDB taxonomy): domain Bacteria; phylum Pseudomonadota; class Alphaproteobacteria; order Rhizobiales; family HXMU1428-3; genus HXMU1428-3. The sequence continues at coordinate 189,810 of CAYGPF010000004.1, read as the reverse complement.
CCATTGTAAAAAGGCGTTAAAGGAACTCACATAGGTAGGGTTTGCTTTCTCCATTTTTAAAGCAATTTCAATGCTGTACTGGAGCAGTGGGCATATAAATTGATGAGAATACTGCTCTATGGAATGGGATGCGGAGACTTTTTTATTGAAAAGCTTTTCACGCTGACTCTCAAGGCTTTCTCTTTTATCCAGAATACTCTTGATGTTTTTGAGAATGTGAGGTTTTAAAGCGCCCTGTTCAGACCAGGAAAGCCAGTCATCATTTAATTTATTGAGAGAAGCATTCGTTTTAAGAAATTGTTGCTTGGTTCTTTCTGCAAAAATTTTACCTTCGCTGCAGATCAGCATGGAACAGCAGCCACGTTCTCGTTGAAGATTATGGACGACATCTCCAAGACTGTTTAAGGCGTCTCTCATTGGTTATATAATCTTATCAGGTTAAATGCTCCTAATAAGATTTATATGTTAAAATCTGATACTTTACAATCACGAGCATAACGGTTTGCGATTTCATCATGAATTCATTTCAACTCCTTGGATTGCCTGATGAATAATGCTAAATTTCGTTTGCCGTAATTTATGAAAAATCTCCACAACGTCTCCCCCTCAATCATAGTCATAAAGTCATTTTAATTTTTAATATTTGATCTGCGTCACATTATTTTTTTCCGATCCTGTCAGCTTGTATTCTATTCAACTGATTAAGATCGGAACATAGGAATGGCTATTAAATCCGTCTCAACTGGAGATAAGGCGCGCGCATTGACGGCAAGCACTTTGGCCTTCACGGTCTGTTTTGCCGTCTGGACAATCTTTTCAATTATAGGATTAAAAATCAAATCAGAGTTGGGGTTGAACGACACTCAGTTTGGCATTCTTGTTGCTACACCGATTTTAACGGGGTCACTTAGTCGCATATTTTTGGGCGTTTGGGCTGATCAATATGGTGGGCGCGTAATTTTTGCTCTGCAGATGCTCGCGACCTCAGTTGCCACTTTTCTTCTGACTCTGGTTAGTACCTACCCTATGTTTCTTTTAGCCGCATTGGGTGTCGGGTTAGCTGGGGGCAGCTTCGCGGTTGGTATACAATACGTCTCCACATGGTACTCAAAAGACAATCAGGGAACAGCGCTGGGTATATTTGGTGCAGGTAACGTCGGTGCGGCCATCACCAACTTTGGTGCCCCAATTTTACTTGTGGCGCTTGGAAATGAATGGGAAGCCGTTGCGAGAGTTTATGCAGTTGTTGTTGGTTTAACCGCCATTCTCTTTTTTCTCTTTACGAAAAATGATCCGGCATTAGCAGAACGCCAGGCAAAAGGTATTGAGCATGTTCCATTTCTCAAACAACTCGAACCATTAAAAGAGTTACAGGTATGGCGGTTTTCGCTTTATTATTTCTTTGTTTTTGGAGCCTTTGTCGCGCTGGCGCTTTGGTTGCCTCGCTACTATGTGGGTGCTTATGGTCTGGATCTGGGAACCGCGGGCATTCTTGCAGCTTGTTACGCAATGCCCGGCAGTATCTTTCGGGCGCTGGGTGGCTATTTGTCCGATAGATATGGCGCAAGAGCTGTCATGTATTGGACCTTCATTGTATGCGTCATTTGTACGTTCATAATGTCTTATCCTGCTACTGATTATATTGTGGCAGGTATCAATGGACCCGTTACATTTAACCTTACCATTCCCCTTTGGTTTTTCGTCGTCTTAACCATTGTGCTTGGCTTCTTCATGTCTCTGGGAAAAGCAGCAGTTTACAAGCACATCCCTGTTTATTATCCGAACCATGTTGGTTCTGTAGGTGGCATAGTAGGGTTGGTTGGTGGTCTTGGTGGTTTTTTTCTCCCTATATCCTTTGGCATTATGAATGACCTCGTCGGGGTCTGGACCAGTTGTTTCATGCTGTTGACGCTGATCATTGCCATAGCCCTTGCCTGGATGCATGCCTCAATCCAATTTCAACAACGTCAGAAACATCCTGAGTTACGTGGTCCGAAATATTTCCCCGAACTTCAGACCGATGAAGAAAGTGTGATGGCGTTCCTTGAGAGCCAGGCCCTTCAACAGCGAAGTGAATTGTTGGCTCAGGAAAGCCAGCAAATGGAACAGAGAGCCAGCATTCTGAAAAAACAAAGCGAGGAAATGCTGCTGAAAAGTAAAAAATTACAGGCAACTCATTAGAGTTGGCAGGGAGATAAAAATGGCTTCAGATTTACGCGAATGGAACCCGGAGGATCAGAAACAATGGCAGCAATACGGGGAGAAAACGGCCAATCGTAATTTATGGATTTCAATACCAAGCCTGTTATGTGGATTTGCCGTCTGGCTATACTGGAGCATCATCACAGTACAGATGTTAAATCTTGGTTTTCACTTCAGTAAGGCGGATTTATTTTCTCTAATGGCGATTGCAGGTCTGTCAGGTGCGACGCTCCGCATCCCAAGTGCCTTTTTCATTCGATTAGCCGGTGGACGCAACACGATCTTTCTTACCACCTCTTTATTAATGCTTCCCGCCCTCGGTACGGGTATAGCACTTCAAAGTGTGGACACACCGCTTTGGCATTTCCAGCTATTGGCACTCTTATCTGGTTTTGGCGGTGGTAACTTTGCCTCCTCAATGTCCAATATCAGCTTTTTCTTCCCCAAGCGCATACAGGGTTACTGTTTGGGGATGAATGCTGGCCTGGGGAATTTTGGCGTCACAACCATGCAGCTACTGATCCCCCTAGTCATGACATTCGGACTGTTTGGCGGTGAACCAATGGTACTGCAAAATTTTAGCGGTACATTAATCGGCAAAATTCCCGAAGGTACAGAAACATATATTCATAATGCGGGCTATATCTGGCTTTGCTTTCTGGTGCCCCTGTCATTGCTTGCATGGTTTGGTATGAATAATATTGTTGATGACCATGTTTCCCCGAATATCGGTTCTACCCTTGGGGCATTTATCAAAATCATCACCATGTTATGCGCTGGACTGATGACCGCAGCTTTTGGCATTTGGCTCATGCTGCCTGAGAGCGCAAACGGTGCAGGCATTGGATTGCATAACGCAGTTGTATTGCCCCTGGTGATCATAGCAACCGTGATCTTGCTTAAGCTATTACCGCTTGGCAATACCTACCATACCAGTCTGAAGCGACAATACAGCATATTCAATAACCGTCATACATGGGCAATGACATTAATCTATACAATGACTTTCGGGTCGTTTATCGGGTTCTCGGCAGCTCTGGCTCTCTCTATAAAAGTAATTTTTGGCTTCCAGCATTTAATGGTGGATGGAGTGATGACACACAATACCATCAATCCAAACGGGCCGGCCGCCTTAATGTTTGCATGGATGGGGCCATTCATCGGTGCTTTAATCCGGCCTTTTGGCGGTAAAATTGCCGACAAAATAGGCGGCGCGAAAGTCACACAAATTATTTCGGTCATCATGGTGGCAAGTGCCTTGGGTGTTGCCTACTACATGAAACAGGCCTACGCCTCAGCAACCCCCGAAGACTACTTCATTCCATTCCTGATATTGTTCTTAATTCTCTTTGCAGCCACAGGCATAGGGAATGGCTCTACATTCCGTACCATTGCTCAGGTCTTTGATAAAGAACAGGCCGGACCGGTTCTGGGATGGACATCGGCTGTCGCAGCCTATGGAGCATTTTATATCCCTCAGGTCCTGGGTGAAAATATTCAGGCAGCAACTCCGGAAGTTGCTCTCTATGGCTTCGCATCATTTTACGTCATTTGCATTTTTATTAACTGGTGGTTCTACCTGCGAAAAAACGCATACGTCCAGAATCCGTAATTGTTAGGGGAATTACACAATGAGTCATCTGATAGATAAATTGACATTTTTCACAAGCAAAGCTCCCGAGACATTTTCGGATGGGCATGGTGTAACCACCGATGAAAATCGCCAGTGGGAGCGTGCATACCGCAACCGTTGGTCTCATGATAAAGTCGTCCGTTCTACCCACGGTGTAAACTGCACTGGTTCCTGTAGCTGGAAGATTTATGTGAAAAGTGGGTTGGTAACATGGGAAACACAGCAAACCGATTATCCCCGCACCCGGCCAGACCTGCCGAACCATGAGCCGAGAGGTTGTGCAAGGGGGGCGAGCTATAGCTGGTATTTATACAGTGCCGCACGTCTTAAATATCCAATGATCCGTTCTGCCCTTTTAAAAGCCTGGCGTGCGGCCAAAGCCGAACATCCAGACCCAGTGAAAGCATGGGCTGCAATTAGCGAAAATCAGAAAACGGCAAGCACCTATAAAAAGGAACGTGGCTTAGGCGGAATGGTGCGGGCCAGATGGGATGAAGTGAATGAAATCATCGCTGCTGCCAACATATACACCGCCAAGACATTTGGTCCTGACCGGGTCATGGGCTTTTCGCCAATACCGGCCATGTCGATGGTCTCTTATGCCGCAGGTAGCCGTTATCTATCCCTGATTGGCGGTACCTGCATGAGTTTTTATGATTGGTATTGTGATTTACCTCCCAGCTCCCCGCAAACTTGGGGCGAACAAACCGATGTGCCGGAAAGTGCAGATTGGTATAATTCCTCATACATTATTGCCTGGGGTTCTAATGTACCTCAAACCCGCACACCGGACGCACATTTCTTCACGGAAGCCAGGTATAATGGGACGAAAACAGTAGCTGTAACACCTGACTATAGTGAGGTTGCCAAACTTTCAGATAGCTGGATGCCAGTCAGGCAAGGGACAGATTCAGCCCTTGCCATGGCTATGGGGCATGTCATTTTGAAGGAATATCACACTGAGGGAAAAAGTGAGTATTTCGATGATTATTGCCGCATGTATACTGACATGCCATTTCTTGTCATTTTGGAAGAAGAAAATGGTCATCATAAACCAGGCCGTACCATGCGCGCATCAGACTTTGATGATCAGCTTGGACAGGATAAAAATGCTGAGTGGAAACCAGTTTTATTTGATTCAAACACCAAGCGAACCGTGGTGCCAAATGGAACAATTGGCTCTCGTTGGGATGAAAGCGGCAAATGGAATATCGAAACGAAAAATGTAGCAGACGGCTCTGAGATCTGGCCAGAGTTGACCTTTATTGATTCCAGTGATGAAGTGATTGGGGTTGATTTTCCCTATTTCGGCAATCTGCAAAATGAGCAACCAATATTTGCTCACACCAACCATCATAGCATTCAGAATAGACATGTTCCTGTTCGCCGAATTAGAACAGGCGAAGGCAAAGAAGTTTTAGTTGCGACAGTATTTGATCTCATGGTTGCCAATTATGGTATTGATCGTGGACTTGGAGGGGGCAATGTTGCCAAGTCATATTCAGATGACAGCCCATACACTCCTGCCTGGCAGGAAAAAATAACAGGTGTCCCCGCGGCGCAGGTGACACGAATAGCGCGTGAATTTGCGGATAATGCCGATAAAACTCGAGGCCGTTCCATGGTTATCCTCGGAGCGGCAATCAACCACTGGTACCATATGGATATGATTTACCGCGGGATCATAAACATGTTGATGATGTGTGGGTGTGTTGGCAAGTCCGGCGGGGGATGGGCTCATTATGTTGGGCAGGAAAAGCTGCGCCCGCAAACCGGATGGCAACCCCTGGCCTTTGCCCTGGATTGGCACCGCCCCCCCCGTCATATGAATTCAACCAGTTTTTTCTATAACCATTCCAACCAATGGCGTTATGAAAAACTGGAGGTTTCAGAAATCCTATCGCCCTTGGCGAATAAGAAAAAATGGCAAGATTATTCCCTGATTGATTGCAATGTTCGCTCTGAGCGTATGGGCTGGCTACCTTCAGCACCGCAACTTGAAGAAAACCCGCTGGAGCTTAGTAGGAAAGCGGCTGCAAGCGGGCAGGAGGCCAGCGATTATATTGCAGGAAGGTTGGCTGATGGATCCTTGCGGATGTCTTGTGAAGATCCTGATAATCCGAAAAATTTCCCTCGGAATTTGTTCATCTGGCGTTCAAACCTTTTGGGCTCTTCAGGTAAAGGTCATGAATATATGCTCAAACACCTTTTGGGCACTAAAAACGGGGTTCTTGGCAAAGACTTAGGTGAGCTTGGCGGGAAAAAACCAAAAGAAGTGACTTGGCATGAAGAAGCCCCGGTTGGAAAACTTGATCTAGTTGTTACGTTGGATTTTAGAATGTCCACCACGTGTATGTATTCAGATATCGTCCTGCCTTCTGCCACCTGGTATGAGAAAAATGATCTGAATACCTCAGATATGCACCCCTTTATCCACCCGCTGTCAAGAGCTGTTGATCCGGCTTGGGAATCACGCAGTGACTGGGATATTTATAAAGGAATAGCGAAAAAATTCTCAGAACTGTGCCCTGGCCATTTAGACACAGAGACTGACATCGTTGCGCTTCCTATCCTTCATGACACACCAGCCGAACTTGCCCAGGGCATTAATGTCAAGGATTGGAAAAAGGGTGAAATAGATCCCATACCTGGAAAAACAATGCCTAACTTTCTCACGGTGGAGAGGGATTACCCGAATACCTATAAAAAGTTTACAGCTCTAGGACCGCTTATGACCTCAATCGGAAATGGCGGAAAGGGCATCAACTGGAAAACAGAAGATGAGGTGGATTTCTTAAGTAAACTCAATCATACGGTGACAGAAGATGGTGTTTCAAAAGGGTTGCCACGAATTGAGACGGATATTGATGCTGCTGAGGTGATTCTCTCACTTGCACCTGAAACAAATGGTCATGTCGCCGTGAAAGCATGGAAGGCATTGGGCAATATTACAGGGCGTGAACACACACACCTCGCTTTACCAAAAGAAGATGAAAAAATTCGTTTTCGCGACATTCAGGCGCAACCTCGTAAGATAATTTCATCTCCAACCTGGAGTGGTCTTGAGGATGAGCATGTCAGTTATAACGCAGGTTATACAAACGTCCATGAGTTCATTCCATGGCGAACGCTAACAGGTCGCCAGCAATTCTATCAGGATCATGAATGGATGCGTGATTTTGGTGAAAGCCTATGTGTCTACAAACCACCAATTAATACCAAAACAATTGAGCCTGTAATTGAACAATTTGGAAAAGGGCGCAAACAAGTCGTCCTCAACTGGATCACACCCCACCAGAAATGGGGCATACACAGCACTTATTCTGAGAATTTACTAATGCTTACTCTTAGTCGTGGGGGACCTGTGGTGTGGATTAGTGAGGTGGACGCCCAAAAAATCGAAGTGAAGGACAATGACTGGATAGAACTTTACAACACGAACGGTGCCATTTCCGCCCGAGCGATCGTCTCTCAGCGCGTTCCAGAGGGTATGAGCATGATGTATCACGCTCAGGAAAAAATAATCAACACACCTGGTGCTGAAACAACGGGTAATAGAGGAGGTATACATAATTCAGTTACAAGAGCCGTCGTTAAACCCACTCATATGATTGGTGGTTATGCTCAACTTTCCTATGGCTTCAACTATTACGGAACGGTTGGTTCTAATCGTGATGAATTTGTCATTGTCAGAAAAATTCACAAAGTAGATTGGTTGGAAAATCAAGAAAAGAACCTTGATCATGAGGAGGTCATATAATGAAAGTTCGTGCGCAGATAGGCAAGGTTCTGAACCTGGATAAGTGTATTGGCTGTCATACATGTTCTGTGACCTGCAAGAATGTCTGGACCTCACGTCAGGGGGTAGAATATGCCTGGTTTAACAATGTAGAAAGCAAACCTGGTGTGGGTTACCCTCGCCAATGGGAAGATCAAAAGGTCTGGAATGGTGGGTGGGCACGTAAATCAAATGGAAAGCTAACCCCTAAAATGGGGGGTAAATTCAGGTTGCTTGCCAAATTATTTGCTAACCCGGACTTACCTGAAATAGACGATTATTACGAGCCTTTTACATTTGAGTATGAAAGGCTTCAAAAGGCGCCCTCATCAAATGCTATGCCTACGGCCCGTGCTCATTCAATGATTACGGGTAAGAAAATGGAAAAACCGGAATGGGGTCCCAATTGGGAAGAAATTCTTGGGGGTGAATTTTCAGAACGCAGTGCGGACTATAATTTTGATTCCATTCAAAAAGAAATGTATGGCGAATTTGAAAATACATTCATGATGTATTTGCCGCGCCTTTGTGAACATTGCCTGAACCCAACTTGCGTTGCCTCCTGCCCAAGTGGTGCCATCTATAAACGGGAGGAAGACGGGATCGTTCTTATTGATCAGGATAAGTGCAGAGGCTGGCGCATGTGTGTTTCTGGATGTCCTTATAAAAAGATATATTTCAACTGGCAATCAGGAAAATCTGAAAAATGTACATTCTGTTATCCGCGCATTGAAGCTGGAGACCCTACTGTTTGTTCAGAAACCTGTGTCGGTCGTATTCGCTATCTCGGCGTTGTTCTATACGATGCTGACCGGATCAAAGAGGCTGCAAGTGTCAAAGATGAAGAAGATCTTTACCAAGCCCAACTAGATATATTTCTTGATCCATATGATAAAGAAGTTATCGAGCAGGCCAAGAAAGATGGTGTGCCAGATAGTTGGATTGAGGCGGCACAGAATTCCCCGGTTTACAAGATGGCGATAGATTGGAAAGTTGCCTTCCCATTGCACCCTGAGTATCGAACTCTGCCAATGGTTTGGTACATCCCCCCCCTATCACCCATACAGAACGCCGCGGAAAAAGGCGATCTTGAGATGGATGGTATTATACCTGATGTTCGCAAATTACGTATACCGGTGAAATATCTAGCTAATCTGCTTACAGCTGGTAAGGAAGCCCCCGTTATTTTTGCGCTGGAGCGCATGATTGCGATGAGAGAATTCAAAAGGGGACAAAATGTAGAAAGAGTCAATAACACATCCCTTCTTGAGCAAGTGCAGCTGGATGAAGAAACGGTCAATGACATGTACCGTATTCTCGCGCTTGCAGCTTATGAAGACCGGTTCGTGATACCGACCAATCACCGGGAATATGCCGGTGAAACATCTTTTGATAACGAAATACCTTTTGATGTGCGCTCTGCCTGTGGCTTCAGTTTTGGCAACGGTTGTTCAGGAGGTGAGGGTAAATCCAATCTCTTTGGGGCTGCAACCCACAATAACACCATGAGCGGTAAGCAGCATAAAACTTAACAACCAGGGAGAGAAATATGAAAACTTTTAAGATACTGGGTCTGCTGCTGACCTACCCTGAAGGGTCTGTTATTGCTGCTGGATCTGAAATCCTTTCGATATTAAATGGCGAGGCCCTTCTCCCGGATGAGCACATTCAGAAGATAAAACATTTCCTTGATGGACAGCATCATCGAGACTTGTTTGAGGTGCAGGAGGAGTATGTTGATCTGTTTGATCGAGGCAGAGCGCATTGTCTTCATCTTTTTGAACATATTCATGGCGAGTCACGAGACCGCGGCCAGGCCATGGTTAATCTGATTGATACCTACAAAACACAAGGGCTGGAAATAAATTGCGGAGAATTGCCGGATTATCTGCCAGTGTTTATGGAATATCTATCATACTGTGACCCTTCCCAAGCCAGCCAGTTATTAGGCGAGACAGTAGATATTATTTCCCTGATTGGTGAAAAATTACGAAAACGAGATGCGCCTTATGCTGTAATTTTTGCAGCTATCGAAGCGCTTTCTGTCGTAAAACCGGACAGATTGGCGGTTGCGGCTGCACTGGAACATTCACCCAAAGATCCCGAAACCCTGGATGAATTGGATGAGCAATGGCAGGAAGCGGAAGCCTTTAGCGGTGATCCGGTTGCTGATTGTAAAACCTGCAATGCATTTCCCAATGCTATGTCTGCCCTTGAAAAACAGGTAGGAGGACTTATAAAATGAGTGCTGAATATTTTAACCAGTTTTTTTTCGGAATTTATCCTTATATCTGTCTGCTGATTTTCATTATCGGTAGTGCCTTACGATATGATCGAGATCAGTATACCTGGAAAGCCGATTCCAGCCAATTGTTACGCAAAGAGGGTATGCGGCTTGGCAATAACCTTTTTCATATCGGTATTATTCTTTTATTCTTTGGTCATTTGATCGGTCTTTTGACGCCGCATCAGCTGTATCATCATTTTATGTCAGCTCAAACAAAACAGCTTATGGCTATGATTGCCGGCGGGGTATTTGGGACTATCTGTTTTATTGGCATGACCATTTTGGTGCGCCGCCGTTTATTTGATGAGCGGATTCGAGCAACCAGCAAAACTTCAGATATTCTCATTTTACTCATTCTATATGTGCAATTGATTTTAGGCCTTCTGACAATACCTTTTTCAGCGCAACATCTTGATGGCAGTTCGATGATCGCACTTGCAAACTGGGCGCAGTTTATTGTTACTTTCCAATCTGGCGCTGCAGATTTTGTCACAAACGAAGCCCTGGTTTTTAAAATTCACCTGGTCCTTGGCTGCACGATTTTTCTATTATTTCCATTCACGCGTTTAGTGCATATTTTCAGCGGTGTGACAGCACCGATAAAATATTTGACCCGATCTGGGTACCAAATAGTTAGAAGGCGGGGTTAAGTTATGCCCATTTATGTCGACAACACTGAAATCATGGATGAAGCGGTTCATGAAGAAATGCAATATCACCCTTCCTCAACCGTTGAGGAAGCCAGATATAAAGCTGGTGAAGCACTTGTAGTGCGGCAGTTATTGTTAAACGAAGCATTGAAGCAAAAAATTCTTGACCCGGCGTTGAAAAATTCGATGCAAGATTATGATACAGCGATGGAAACTTTGTTGGGCCGGGAAGTCAATGTCCCTAAAGCAGAGCCGGAGATGTGTCAGAGATATTATGAGCAAAACCAAAATCGCTTCATTGACAAAACTACAGGAGCTATTCTCCCATTTGATCTCGTTGAAACTCATATTGAAGAGTACCTGCAGAACCGATCATTGTTGGCAGGTATAAGCCAATACATCAAAATTCTTGCTGGACGGGCAAAGATTATTGGCTTTGATATGGGGGGAGAAGCCAGTCCTCTGGTACAATAATTTTAAATTTTCCGAATTAGATATGAAAAGAAATGTTTCCATCTTCATACCAAAAACTCATTGAGGGATATCGCCAGTTTCGTGTCGAATATTTAGATAAGCAATATGGCGCTTATCGTTCCTGGGCCAGCAAACAACAAATTCCAAGGGTCATGATGATTGCCTGCAGTGATAGCCGGGTAAATCCGGCGATACTGACCCATGCTGGCTTGGGCGATATTTTTATGGTCAATAATGTTGCCAATATTGTCCCTCCTTATAAAGCTGCGCGTGATACTCACCATAGTACCAGTGCAGCGCTTGAATATGCTGTTCATCACCTGAAAATTGAGCACATTATCATTCTTGGTCATAGTGGTTGCGGTGGAATTAAAGCTTTAATGCAAGGCACAGTTGCTCCCAATGATGGTTCATATAGTTTCATTGGACCCTGGGTGGAAATTGCCGCTGCAGCAAAAGAAAAGGTTTTGCAAACTTATCCGGATCTTGCACCTGAAGAATTGGAATCCTACTGCGAACGGCAAGCCCTTATTTGCTCACTTAAGAATCTCACAACATTCCCCTGGATATCAGATGCCCTAACAGATGGCACTCTGTCTATTCATGCTTGGTATTTTAATATTGATAATGGGGAAGTTATTCAATTTGACGAAGCAAGCGGCGACTTTATCCCTCTGGTTGCTGATGACTATGAGAGTAAATGTAAATAAAAAACATGCGCCATGATCAGGTTGCTTGGCAAAGATCATAAAACCAAAAACCTAAACTTTACAGAGCGACTTGCCTGGATCTCTTTTCATTACAACTTTTAATATTGAGCACCAGCCTGGAACCAGATCTTTTGGGTATCGCTTGCAAAGCTATCAGATTGATAATCAGCGTATTTCAATAAGATAGAATAATTTTTAAGGAATTTGCGTTTGATGGCAATGTCCCATTCACGGCCATAATCAGCTCCACCGGATTCAGCCGTAAAATCGTGATAGGCGACAACAACTGTCGTGTCTTTAAAATCTTTATGCAAGCCACTTAAGTCATAACTCATGCTGGCATAAAAATCTTCCAGACCGGTGCTGGGTGTTGATAAAAATTTATCAGCCCACCCGTTGAATAAATGCAAGGTTGCCAGTGGTGTTTGAAAAGCAACTGTGCCGTTATTATCACTGGCCAGAACTTCATATCCCAACTTGACCGTAAGGCCATGAAAAACCAGGCCCGTTTCAAGTGCGTAGTAGTCCGCGCTGTATTTTACGGGATTATCACCGTGTTCAGTCTGATTGGCATATTCAGCTGTATAAATAAAATCGAGACCATCTCTTATTTCTCTTTTGCCAGTAAAACTCAGTCCGAATGTTTTAGAAGAAAGGCCAAATACCGCAGGATCATCCAGATCGATTAAATAGCCATATGCTGTCAATTTGCCAAAAGATAGACCGGTATAGGACAAATTGATCACATGGGTTGAAGTTTTCAAATCTCCAAAAGGATGATCGTCGCCATTAATACGGTTGACATTGCTTACATAAGAATAAATCAGGGTTGTGTCGGGCAAAGATGTATTGATGATTGCAGCAGAATCATAAGTCTGATCGTTCTGGCGCCATCCAACAGTGCCGATGAAACGTTGATTATCAAGGTTATGAGGCTGACGACCGACTTGAAAGGTGGTCTGAGGAATGCCGGTATAGGTGATGTAGGCATGGTTCAGTTCGGTAGAATCAGGATCTGCCACAATTGGGAAAATGGTTTTCCCGTTCACAGTGTTGTTAAATTTTTCGGACCCGAGATAGAGAACATTTTCAAGTTCAATTGCGGCGCTGAAACTGTGTAATTTTCCGGTTTTATAACCGAACCTGGTTCGTAATGTTGAAGCGTTGGCTTCTTTTGCAAAGCCGTCCTGATCAACATTTTCGTAACGATAACGCATGTTGATATATACCGATGCATCATCATAAAGAAAGCTTCTGAGAACGTTATCAGATTCTGCTCTGGCTGGTATCGCCATGATCAGCATGCAAGACATCAAACCTAATGTGATCACACCGAATAATAATCGTTTCATGATACCCTCGTCCCCTCGAAAGCTGAATGATTCAGCAGAGTATAGAGGTAAAGTAAGAGGACTGCTGTGACCCAGATCAATTGATCACTGGCCGTTAGTTGTGATCTCAGATGATCCTCCTGGAGTGTGGGGCATGATCAGAATTAAAATATATAAAACAACAAGGTAAAGATATACCTTGGAAAGGCATCACGAAAGTGGAATTCAGGGAGGCGGTACCATTATTCTACCTCACCCCCCACCTCACAGGCACACGGGCTATATTGGTAACTCTCTGTCTCAAGCGGGTCTTGCCCCCATGAAATGTGCCGTGATAAGCGACGAGATAAGAGACCTGTGACAGCCTGCTGCCCCCCTAAAGAATTGCCAGATCACTCATCTTTGAAAAACAGGCTGTAAAGCACCGGGACAACACCGAGTGTAAACAGCGTGCCGACGATCATACCACCAGAGATCACCAGCGCCAGATCATAAAACAACACATCCCGGCTGAGAATGATCGGCACCAGTCCAAGCACCGTAGTTGCCGTTGTAATGAGAATGGGTTTCAGCCGGCTGACAGAGGCGTTGATGATCGCATCATGCAGGCCAGCACCTTCACTGCGCACCATGTCAATTTTATCAATCAGCACAATAGCATTGTTTAAAAAGATCCCAAACAGAGCCAGCAACCCAAGAATGGCCATGAAACCAAAATTCGCCCCCGGCATAATAAACAGCGCCAGTGCCACACCCGTGATGATAAGAGGCACGGTCAGAAAGATCATCAAAGGTTTTTTAAAACTGTCAAACTGTGCAATCAAAACCAGAAGAATAAGGGCAAAGGCAAGCGGGAAATTGGCAAACAGTGACCCTTGTGCTTTTGAAGAATTTTCAAGCTCCCCGCCTTTGCTCAACTTGTAACCTGATTTCATCTCACTCTTTAAACTCTCAAGCGCCGGGCTCAGTGCCTTATCAAGCGCTTCAGCTGAGAGATATTTATTCACACCGGAAACCTTAACCACCCGCTCAAGGTCACGCCGCTGCATCAGCGGGTACTGCACCACCCCATCAAAGGTTGCTACCTGCAACAGGGGCACCGGTTTACCGTCAACCTGACCAACATTAATCGTCCGCAGACGGTCAATGTTGCGGCGTGCAGAGCCAAGTTCGCGCAGTATCACCGGGATCGTCTGATCACCCTCGCGGTAGCCGGTAACGGTGGTGCCGGCAAAGTTGGCATTGAGCGCATTGGCAATCTGTTCTGATGTGATGCCGGCACGCCGCGCCCTCGCCTGATCAATCTTAACCATGATCTTTATCGTCGGATTTTCCCAGTTATCTTTAATGTTCCTGGTGCCATCAAGCGCCCGCATCGCGGCCTGAAGATTGTTGGATAATCGTTTAAGCTCTTTATCTGAGCTGCCTGAAATCCGGTACTCAACCAGCCCTGCCTCGCCGGGCCCCATTGACATCGGCTTGGGTGTAACCCGCACAGCTGGCATGGATCTGGCGGCAAATGCCCGCACTTTTTCAAGCAAAACACCAACATCCGGCGGACTTGTCACATTAACGATGAGATAGGCCCGGAACGGATCAGAATCAATGGGATTTAGCCCAAGATAGAAGCGTGGCCCCCCATCAGCGATGTAAGCCACATGATCAATAATTTCGGGGTTTTTGGTGGCATCCATCAAAAAGGCGGTTAAAGGCTGTATCGCTTCAAGGGTCTTGTAACTGTTGCTGCCAACTGCTGCATCAATCTGAATTTGCAATTGCGTGCGCTCTGAAGCTGGGAAGAAAACTTTTGGCACATAGGAGAAAAGTTGCAGGCTGGCAATCAGCAGGAAGGCAATCCCGGCCAGGAAGACAAAGCGCCATTTGAGGATCAGATCAATAAATCTGCGGTAATAGCGGTAAAGTGGTTGGTCAAAATAGGTGGCTTCATCGACAGGTGCACCGGGTTTGAAAAACCAGAAACAGAATACCGGCAGGATGGTCATCGCCACCAGCCAGGACCCTATGAGTGATATGGCAATCACCAGTGAAATGGACCGGGTATATTCACCCGCAGCGCTCTCTGCCAGCATCAATGGCATGAAGGCAAAAACGGTGGTCAAGCTGGAGGTTAAAAGGGGCACAGACATATCTTTGCCGGCATGGATAACCGCTGAAATCCGCTCCTCGCCCAGCTGGATGCGCCGCCCGATCTCCTCAGCAATCACAATCCCATTATCAACCAGCAGACCTAGCGCAATGATGAGCGTTGCCAGTGACATCCGCTCAAGTTCAATCCCGACAAAACGCATAACAAGAATGGAGAGCAGCATGACCAGCGGCACCATCGCCCCGACCAGCAGGCCGGTGCGCCAGCCAAGAAACACCATCACCACAATCAGCACAATCATCACGGTCTGGTACAGGTTATTCATCACCCCGTTAATGGCAACATTGATTTCATTTGGTTGAAACGTGATATAATCAAACTTATAGCCAATCGGTAAAGTCTGTTCGATTTGTGAAATCCGTTGCTTTAAACCGTCAGCAAATTGAAAACTGTCAAACTGATCAACCATCGAAACCGAGAGTACAATGGCAGGCTTGCCATTATAAAACACAGGTGCTTTTGGCGGGTCTGCATAGCCGCGGCTGATTTTGGCAATGTCTTTTAGGTAAGCAACCTGCCCGGCCCGGCCCGGAATGCTGATTTGCAGGTCGGAGATGTCATCAAGGTTTTCAAAATTACCCGTTGGCTCGATGTAAAAGGACTGACCCTGTGTATTGATGGTCCCGCCAGGGAGAATGATATTCTGTTTGGAGATGGCATTGATAATATCGTTTGGTAAAATCCCATATTGGGCCAGCCGGATATTATCCACCTCCACAAAAACCCGCTCAGGTTCAACACCAAAAAGCGTGATTTTCCTCACCCCCGGCAGGCTGTAGATTTTATTGCGCACCTCACGCGCGGCCTCGCGCATTTCAGTGAGGGAGAACCCCTCCCCAGTGAGCGCAATTGTCGCCATCGCCACATCACCGTAATCATCATTGACAAAAGGCCCCTCAGTGCCATCCGGCAGGTCGCCCTTCACATCATCCATTTTGTTGCGTAGGTTTATCCAGATCGGGGCCATGTTGGAAAAGCGGTCATAAACGTTGGCCCGCACAATCGTGAAACCATTTTGCACTGTGGATTCTATATGCTCGACCTCCGGAATCTCTCGGATTTTTTCCTCAAGTTTTCTGGTGATCAGATTTTCCATCCGCTCTGGTGACATACCCTGAAACCGGGCAGTAACAACCGCCGTCCGGATGGATATTTTCGGGTCTTCTCGTGAAGGGTGGGTGCTGAAACTCAAAGGCCCGCCGACCAGTACCAGCAAAGTGAAAAACAGGATGACAGTTTTGTTTTGAAGGGCAAATTCAGTTAAATTGCGCATCATCATCGCTGACCTTCATGATCGTTCAGAAGGCGAACCGGCATCTGATCATGCAGAAAGGAGAGCCCGGCAATAGCAATAATATCCCCCTCCTTCACATCCCCTGAAATAATGAGAATATTGTCGCGGATATTCACAACAGAAACCACCCGGCGCTCAACCACTTTCTTTTTTGCGTTATAAACAAACACATAGCTCTTATCCTGTTCGCCAGAAGCAATAACGCCGCTCAACGGGACGTTAAACGCTGCACCGGAAAGCTCCCTCGAAAAAGCAAAAGTGACCTCCGCGCTCATCCCCGGCCGCAAATCCTTGGGAGTCTCCTGCAACCCAATGGTAACCGGAAACGCGTTCGCCTGACCGGCCTGGCTGCTGACTTCTTTCACAATGCCTTTAAAAGAGCCGTTATCCCCGATGGAAAGTTTCACAGTCACTTCGTCTCCAACGTGAACTTCATTCACAAGTGTCTCAGGCAAAGAGACATCAACCTCGTAATTGTTTTCAGTATGCAGAACCACAATCGTTTTGCCGGCGGTCACCTCTTCAAATACCTCAACTGATTTTTCAGATATGGCCCCATCATAAGGCGCTCGCAACTCGGTCTTTGTAAGATTTCGCTGTGAAATTTCCAGATTGCTCTTCTGAATGGCCACATTGCTTTTGGCCCGCTCCAGGTTTGCAAGCGCCGTGTCGTAATTGGTTTTGGTGGTGTATTTCTTTTTAAAAAGCTGGCTCTGTTGTTCAAACTTCTTCGTCGCGTCAGTTAATTCAGCCTCAGCACTTAATAGAGAACTTTCAGCACTGCGCACATTGAGCTGATAGGTTTGCGGGTCAAGCTTGGCAATCAGGTCGCCTTTTTTCACCCTGTCCCCAACAGATACATTCATCTGCATGATTTGCCCGCCAATTTCAAAAGCCACATTGGACTGAACAACAGGGCTGATAATGCCGGCGATCAACCGCGTTTGCTCGACAGGTTTTGCCTTCAGGGACATGTGTTTGATATGGCGGATAACTTCAGGTGCGGCCGGGGCCTGGTCTTCGCTGCAACCGGCAAGAAGCATAGTGAGTCCGAGAAGAGCCGCAAGAGAGAGGCGCCGTATGATGGATAGGCCCACGTGAGCCCGCCTGAAAAAACATTCACTCACAACAACAACCCTCTCATAAATACAATGATAAAAGTAACCGTTTCAATACGGTAATGCCCACAAATACTATCTAAAGTGAAGGAGCCCGCTGCACTGAATATCGGTCATATCATAAAAAAGCCCCCGCTCAAAGCGGGGGCTTTTTCAATAGCAGACAATCGGTCAGGCGCTTATTGCCCGGCAACAGCCCTCACAGCATCATAAGTGCCATTGCCAAATTTGCCATCAATCGCACCGGTATAATAGCCTTCTTGAGACATCAGACGCTGCAACTCTTTGCGGAAACCAAGAGACCAGCCATTGGCATTACTTGTCATCTCTTTTACAGAGAATTGATGCCGTGCTTTCAGGGCTTTCATGACCCAGGGGGCAGCAGCTCGTCCGTTGCGTTTAACACCGCGTCCCAACTCATGCATATAACCGATCATATACATGGCATTGGCAAAGTTCTGATCAGCAGACTTCTTGTAAAGACTATAGGCCGTGTTGTAGTTTTTCTTAACACCCCGGCCATTGAGATACATATAGGCAAGGTTGTTTTGCGCCCGTGCAAGGCCAGTATCAGCCGCCTTTTTATACCATCTGAACGCTTCATTGAAATTTTTCTTGGTGCCGCGTCCCATCTCAAGCATATAACCAAGGTTGGTCATACCATTATTGTTACCGGCTTCAGCGGCCTTTCGGTACCAGTAAACAGCCTGCGTGAGGCTGCGCTCAAGCCCGAAACCCTGCTCATACATGTAGCCAAGATTTGTCATGCCCTGGGTTTCCCCTTCTTCAGCCGCTTCCCGGTAATAGCGAACGGATTCGTAATAATCACGTTTCACCCCGTGGCCATTTTCGTAAGCATAACCAAGATTAACCTTGGCGCTGGAATGGCCCATATCTGCAGCCTGGCGATAAAGACGAACGGCTTCAGCATAGTCCTGTTTTTCACCATTCCTGCCGTTGTAGATATTCCAGCCCTTGTTAAAGATGGCTTCGGCATCTTTGGAATTTTCTGGTTTTATAACCGGTTTCTTAACAGCAGGCGGCAGGAGTGCCAGCTTGCCGCCGCTCGGTTTCAACTCTTTCAAACGAGCCTTGGCAAGCTTTGCGTAAATACCGGATTTGCATTCGGCAAGGAAAGCCTGAACCTGGGCATAAGTTGCCGTTGTTGCAATCTGCGGCCAGATCCCGCATGTGCCTCTGGCATAAGGATTGGTTGGTGTTTTCAGAACTTGCTGTTTCGGTGGTGCAATTTTGGAAACATCAGCCGGCGGTGGTGTGAAGTAAAACTCACCAATGATCTGGTCATAGTAAGCCGGTGTCTGCTTATGTTCGACAGTAGACGCCAGTTTCATAACATCCAACCGCAGGCTTTTGGCTGCTTCTGAAATTTTCAGGCCTGGTTTGTTGAGCATCGGCAACAAAGTCCGGGTGAATACAGAATTTGGATGTGGATCATTATCATCGAGGCGATCTAGAGCAGCTTGCCCCTGACCAGCGGAATAGAGAATAAAAGTTCCCTCAGGCGGGGCCGCAATGGCACCAAGCCCGCGTGTGCGCCCAACACTGCGTTTGCCGGTGCTTTTAAATGGGTTATTCCGGCAGGCATCCAGAATAAGCACAGACAACCGTACTTTTCTCCGGTTCAGCTCATCCAGCACATCAATCATGCTGATGGCCTCATTTTTAACAAAGGCTTCCTGCCCCGGTTCCGCATCTGGAATATCCGTCGGCAATAGGAAAACCTGCCCCTGGATCTCAATGCCGTGCCCGGCATAAAAAACAAGCGCTTCATCACCAACCTGCAATTTGGAGAAAAACATTTGCAAATTGCGGCTGAAATTGCGGCGCGTGACATCTTTTTGAAATATCACGGTAAAGCCCACCGATTTCAGGGCATCACTCATCGCTTCAGCGTCATTGACAGCTTTATCAAGCTTGCTCACAAACTCATAGTCATTGTTGCCAATCACTAGGGCAACACGTTTTGCATAAGATAATGAGGGAAAGGCAAAGGTGCAGACCATCACCAGGCAGATAGTAAACCAGCGCATTGTTTCGTCCTCCAGTCGAGATCCAATAAATCTACATTCACTATAAAATAACAGCGCTCAAAATTCCAGAAGTCCGAATATTAAATTTACGTCATGTAGACGGGAGGTAACACTTTATTGCCGGCCTGAATAACAATCCGGGCTTTTCTGAGCTTACATCAACAAAAACACTGGTAAAGAACAAGCCTTTTGCCGCCAAATCCCAATAAACCCCCAAAAAACATAGGGAAAATATCTAAAATCAGCATGTAAGCAACCGCACTGATGCCTATGAAAGAGGCGCTGCCTCTGCTATAGAAAGGCTTGCAAAAGTTTAACCACCGAGCAGTTGATATATGCGTAACATTTTTACTCGTCTTTTCCTTTGCCTTGCCGCTCTGGCAACCTTAACAGGCCCTTCCAAAGCAGAAAAATTAATCGAGGTTATAGAATCCCCCTATAACACGATCTTTGTTTATAAAGGCCCGCCCTATGTCACCCTTGCTTTCGGCCATAAAAAACAGCGCTATATAGAGAGCCGCCGCAACCCGGATGATCTGACAGAGCTGCCCATCTCCTACACCAGAAGTTTCACCATAGGCCTTGCCTACCCGGCAGAGTTGAAAAGCTTTCTGATGATCGGCATGGGCGGCGGCTCAACAAGCTGGTATCTGCACGAGCACCTGCCAGCTGCCTCCATCACCGCTGTGGAGCTGGACCCGGAGATCGTCCGCCTTGCCGGGAAATATTTTGGCCTGAAAGAAGGAAAGCGTTACAAAATCGACAAACGGGACGGGCGCGTGCACCTGCTGCGCAGCAAAGCCAAACATGACATCATCTACATAGACGCTTACCGCGGCCAGTTTGTCCCCTTCCACCTGATGACTAAGGAATTTTTCAACATCGCCAAAAAACGCCTGAAAAAGGGCGGCGTGGTGGTGCAGAACATCGAGCCGTCAACCATGCTCTATGACCGGACCATAACAACCCTGTTGAGTGTTTTTGATGAGGTGGAGGTTTATGGTGCCGGCAACAATATCGTCGCCATCGCCTATGACGGCCCGGCCAAAAAAATTGAGGATGTCATCAAACGGGCAACCGCGCTGCAAAACCAGTATAAATTCCGCTATCCCCTGCCGGGCCTGATTGAAAAGCGCGCCATCCTGCTTGACTATGACACCAAACAGCCCGCCCTGACGGATGATTTTGCCCCCGTCAACACTCTGAAAGAGATCAAATCTCATAACCGCAAGCGGGACGGCCAATAGCGCTCAAGGCAACTGAGCTGTAAAACAGATTGAAAGAACCGCAAAGAGGACAGCAGGCAACATGATCAACAAAGGAAAAACATCTCTCTGGCTGATGTTGCTGGCGGCCTTTACAGTTGGCTGCACGGTGATGTCCCTTGAAATGCTGGCCAGCCGCTACCTGAACCCTTATTTCGGCGGTACCATTTTCACCTGGGCGGCGCTTATATCGATTGTGCTGCTGGCGATGATGGCAGGTTATTTCACCGGCGGCTTCAGCGTTGATAAAATCCGTTTTCCCTATGTGCTTGAGGGAATGATGGTACTGGCCGCGATTTATTTGCTCCTGCTGCCGCAATTTGTCGACCCGGTGCTGGAAGCGGTTGTCAGCTCAATAGAGGACGTGAAAGTGGGCGCGCTCATTGGCGCTTTCCTGATAACCGGCCTGCCGGTTGCCTGCCTTTCAACCTTCACCCCCATCGCCATTGGGCGAACACTTGAAGACCTGGATCACACCGGCCGCATATCAGGCACTGTGTTTGCGGTCTCCACCCTTGGCAATATATGCGGCACACTGGTCACTTCCTTTTATCTCATCCCCCATTATGGCACCCGCAGCCTGACGATGGCGCTGTCAGTTCTGCTCTGTCTCGCCATAGGCCTCTCCCTGGCCGCAAGGCGCAGGGGCGCGGGCCTGCTTGTGGCTATCGGCATTTGCGCCGGCTTTGCAGTACAGGCAAGCGAGCCATTAAGCGCCGCGCCAGCAAATGATGTCAGCATCATTGTTGACAATGCCGGCTACCCGGAAGGGCCTGTGTTTATCGGCGGCGATCTTTATTTCACTGAGATGACAAGAAACCGGGTGATGAAGCTAAGCGCGGCAACTTTTAACAAAATAGCCTTAAAAAAAAAGGCTCTCATAAAAAAGCAGCCATAAAGCCAGAGCCCTTCTATTATCAAAAGGGCTGCGGGCCAACCTCACTTGCCCGGTTTGGGCCGGATAAAATCGTCATCCTCTGCCATTTATCGGATGAGCTGATCATCACCGATAAAAGCGGCAAACGCCTGAAATCCATAAAATATGCAGATGACGGGCAGGAAATTTTCCACCCGAATGATTGTATCTCGGACGGCAAAGGCGGGGTTTATATCACCGCGCCGGGACATTTTTCAAAAAAGTATCAACCGATGGGCTGGCTGTTTTATCTGGGTAAGGATGGCAGCGTGAAAGCCCTGAAAGACGGGCTGAGCTACCCGAACGGCATCGCAATGCATAAGGGCAAGCTTTATATCAGCGAGCATCTGGCTGGCCGGATTATGAAATTCAAGCTGGGTGGGCCGGGGCAGATCGGGGATGGGGAGCTGTTTGCAAAAACACCGGTACCAGACGCACAGAAGAAATGGGTGCGGGCGATCACCGGGCCGGATGGTGTTGAGATCAGCCCGGGCGGCACAGTCTATGTTGCCCACTATGGCGCAGGGGAGGTTTTGGTGTATAGCAGTGATGGCAAGCTGCTGAAGCGCCTGAAAACCATCCCGCAATTTGTGACCAACATGGCCATATCACCTGACAGGGGCCTGATCATCACCGGGGCAAAAAACCTGGACAGCCCGCTGCAGGAAGGCGTGGTTTATGGCGCATCAAATGAAAAGAGATAAAAATTGGACACATTAGTTAGAATTTTATCTTCTAAGGTTTCTTGGTGGCAAGTAATGGCTTTTCTTTTTATCTATGCTTGTCTCAAATTATTTTTATATTTGAGAGATAGAAACTGGAAGTTTCCGACATTCAGAGAAATAGCGACACCTAAAACCAAAGATATTTCGTTTGTTGATTTTATTTGTATCGCAGAATCACAAGGATGGAATTTAGGACATAATAGAACATTGAATGATAATCAACATTCTATTTTCAATAAAATTATTAGAGAGGCTGCGATCAAAGGCTGGCTTGAGATTTCAGGTAGAAGAAAGACCTTGTCTGAATCTGGTGATTCATTGGCACCAAATGTCCAAATATCAAAAGAATTTTGGTCTAAAAACATTTTAAATTTTTTTCCTCACAATCTGACTGATAACAATAAAGTATGTACACATCCAGACGTTATGAATTTTTTGGAAATCGAAAATAATAACGGCATTGAATACTTTGATCTTCATCTGAACGAAAAGTTGGCAAGGAAGTGGCTAACAATTGAAACATCAAACTATAAGTAATTAGCAAAATAGTTTTACTAGCGTAGCCTGGTTGCTCGTGGGCAACCTGAAGCGTCACAATACGTTTCGCTCCTGGACATACAATGGTCTTTATAAATAAAAAAGAAAGCGCCGAATAACCGCAGGGCCGCCCCCAAGGTTATTCGGCACGATATTGAAACCGGATAAAAGTACACTGAGCGCCAGCGAGGGACTTTTATCCGAATCTAATTTTATGCCGCTGCACTGCGAACAGTCACAAAACTCAGCTCACCATCAGCAACATCAATGGAGATGGTCTCCCCATCCTTGATCTCACCGGCAAGGATTTTTTCTGCCAGTTGATCCTGAACATGTTTCTGGATCACCCGTTTGAGCGGCCGCGCACCATAAGCCGGGTCATACCCCTTATTGGCAAGCCACTCCCTTGCCGTGTCAGAAAGGGTGACGGTGAGGTGTTTTTCATCCAGCAGCTTTTGCAAACGGGCCATCTGGATATCAACGATGCCAGCCATTTGCGAGCGCTGCAACCTGTGAAACAGGATGATCTCATCCACCCGGTTGAGGAACTCGGGCCGGAAATGACCGCGCACAACCTTCATCACCTGGGCTTCGACAAGGTCAACATCCTCGCCTTCCTTTTGCTCAACAAGATATTCCGAACCAAGATTGGAGGTCATGATGATTAGGGAGTTGCGGAAATCAACCGTCCGCCCCTGGCCATCGGTCAGGCGGCCATCATCAAGCACCTGCAACAGCACGTTAAAGACATCAGCATGCGCCTTTTCAATCTCGTCAAACAGGATGACCTGGTACGGCCGCCGCCGGACAGCCTCTGTCAGAACGCCGCCCTCCTCATAGCCGACATAGCCGGGAGGCGCGCCGATGAGCCGGGCAACAGAGTGTTTCTCCATGAACTCGGACATGTCTATACGCACCATGGCAGAATCATCATCAAACAGAAACTCGGCCAGGGCTTTGGTCAGCTCGGTTTTGCCAACGCCGGTTGGGCCAAGAAACATGAAAGAGCCAATCGGCCGGTTCGGGTCCTGCAGTCCGGCGCGCGCCCGGCGCACCGCTGTCGAGACGGATTTAACCGCATCCTTCTGGCCAATCACCCTTGTTTGCAGGGCCACTTCCATCTTGAGGAGTTTGTCTCTCTCACCCTCAAGCATCTTCTCAACCGGCACGCCCGTCCAGCGTGAGACAACCCCCGCAATGTGCGCTTCCGTGACAACCTCTTCAACCATCAGGTCTTTCGGCCCATCCGCTTCTTCGCTAACGGTGGTGAGTTGTTTTTCAAGCTCAGGGATAACGCCGTAGGAAAGCTCGCCCGCCTTGGTAAGGTCGCCGGCGCGCTGTGCTTGTTCAAGTTCGATGCGCGCGTGGTCAAGCTGCTCTTTCAGTTTGTTGGCGTCGGAGAGTTTGGACTTTTCCCTCTGCCAGCGCTCAGTGAGCATCCTCGATTGTTCCTCAAGGTTGGCCAGCTCTTCGCTTAATTTGGAAAGCCGGTCTTTTGAGGCGGCGTCATCTTCTTTTTTCAGGGCTTCACGCTCAATTTTCAGCTGGATAATCCGCCGGTCAAGTTCGTCAAGTTCCTCCGGTTTGGATTCAACCTGCATGCGCAACCGGCTGCCCGCTTCATCCATCAGGTCAATCGCCTTGTCCGGTAAAAACCGGTCAGTGATATAACGATTGGATAGTGTGGCGGCAGCAACAAGCGCATTGTCAGAGATGCGCACGCCGTGGTGCAGTTCGTATTTTTCCTTCAGGCCGCGCAGGATGGAAATTGTATCCTCAACGGTGGGCTCGGCAACAAACACCGGCTGGAAACGCCGCGCCAGCGCCGCATCTTTTTCAACATGCTTGCGATACTCATCAAGCGTAGTTGCACCAACACAGTGAAGCTCACCGCGGGCCAAAGCCGGTTTCAGAAGGTTGGAGGCATCCATCGCGCCATCTGTTTTGCCAGCGCCAATCAGGGTGTGCATCTCATCAATAAAGAGAATGATCCCCCCCTCAGCGGAGGTGACTTCCTGCAGAACCGCCTTGAGGCGTTCTTCAAACTCACCGCGGTACTTGGCCCCGGCAATCAAGGCGCCCATATCCAGCGCCAAAAGGCGGCGCTGCTTCAGGCTGTCCGGCACATCACCGTTTACAATCCGAAGGGCAAGCCCCTCAATGATGGCAGTTTTACCAACGCCGGGCTCACCGATGAGCACCGGGTTGTTTTTGGTCCGGCGGGAGAGCACCTGTACCGTGCGGCGGATTTCTTCTTCCCGGCCGATAACAGGGTCAAGTTTGCCCTCGGCTGCTTCAGCCGTGAGGTCACGCGCATAGCGCTCCAGCGCATCATAGCTTTCCTCGGCGCTGGCGCTGTCAGCGGTGCGCCCCTTCCTGACATCATTAATCGCTTCATTCAGCTTTTGCGGTGTGAGACCTGCTTTGGTTAAAAGCCGCCCGGCATCGCTTGAGCTGTCAAGGCAGGCTGCCAGCAGCAACCGTTCTGTGGTGACAAACTTGTCACCTGCCTTGTCGGCGACCTCTTCGCTCGTTTTGAAAAGCTTGGCCATATCGGGAGTAATATAAAGCTGCCCGGCACCTTGCCCGCTCACTTTGGCGAGCTTGGAAAGTTCATCAACCGCAAGGCTTTTGATCATCTGCGGGTCACCGCCCGCCTTGCTGATCAGGTTAACGGCAAGCCCGTCAGGGTCTTCAATCAGCGCCTTGAGCAAATGGATAGGGGTGAATTGTTGATGCCCCTCAGCAAGCGCATCCTGCTGAGCAGCCTGGACAATGGTTTTTGCCCGTTCTGTATATCGTTCTTGTTTCATCTTTACTTTTTGCCTCAAATGCCCGCAAAGGACCGCCTCAACAGGCCGATCACTGTGCGTCTTACAAATAGTATCATAATTAGGCTGAGAGATGATCCCAAAAATAGGCAATCATCTGACGGCTTGATAATATATATGATCAGATTTTCAGAGTTAAAGAGGCTGGAGGGGTGAAAAAACAATGATCAGTTTCATTTTTTCAAAAACGCATTATAACTGATCATCCGGTAACGGTAGAGATAGGGATAATAGGCATGGCAGGCGTCAGCACAGCAAAGCAGGGCGAAACGGAGAATGCTGGCAGCGATCTTAAAATTGCAGGCCTCTGGCGCTACCCTGTGAAAGCCCTTATGGGTGAAGAGCTGGAAACGGTCCGGCTTGAGGCTGGCAATTGCTTTCCCTACGATCGGGCCTACGCCATTGAAAATGGCGTGAGCGGTTTTGACCCGAATGAACCGAAATTCTTCCCAAAAATCAATTTCCTCACCCAGATGCGTCATGAACGGCTGGCCCTTCTGACCACAGAATTTGAGGAAGCCACCCAGACATTGACCATCTTCCGCCAGGGGCGTCGTGTGGCGAGCGGTGATCTTGGCACAAGCCTTGGCCGCAATATGATAGAGCAGTTCATGGCGGCCTTTATGTCCAAAGAGCTGAAAGGCCCG
The DNA here is from genome assembly GCA_964351785.1 of uncultured Rhodomicrobium sp. Lineage (GTDB taxonomy): Bacteria > Pseudomonadota > Alphaproteobacteria > Rhizobiales > HXMU1428-3 > HXMU1428-3. Next base: position 163,194 of record CAYGPF010000004.1, on the reverse strand, counting down.
CCCCGTATCCATAGCGCACCCAATCATCATTTCACCGACACGGCTGAAAAATTCGTGCATATCATTAATATGGCCTCTGTAGAGGCGCTGGGAAATCTGATCAGTCAAACCCTCGATCCCGCCCGCTTTCGCGCCAACATCCTGCTTGAAGGGACCGAAGCCTGGTTAGAGCAAAACTGGATCGGCAAGGTTCTGAAAGTGGGCGATGTGGCCATTGAACTGGTCGAAAAAACCAACCGCTGCGCAGCAATAAATGTAGACCCGGCTACCGGCGCAAGAGGCACCTCCTTGCCTGTTTTGCTCAACCAGCAGTTTGGCAACGATAATTTCGGCATCTATGGGCGGGTGATCAGGGCTGGCACCTTGCAAAAAGGCGCTTCAGTCACCCTTCTGGGTGGCCCCAATCTGGCAGATACCTGAGGCTGAAATCAATATCGAATGGAAAGAAAATTGCAGCGCACAGCCCCCTGCCTTTAAAATGCTTGGCCAGCGCTTTGACCAGCATTAAGCCACCCGCAAGCAATAAGCTCAAAGAAGAGCTTGCCAGCATTAAATAGTATGTAATGAATTTGGCCTTGCCAGAAAGGGGTGCAAAAAGGGAAATAAAGCGGTCAGACCAGGCGTTTTGCAAGGCTAAGCTGCAGCATCATCAGCTTCAGATTTAATATCGACAGACTTTGGTTCATTTGAGGAAACCTCAATCTTCTGCACATCCCCATGATCACCCTTACCATTGGCAGAGCCATTTAAATGCTCACCTTTGGCTGAAATGTTTTTGCGGTTGCGGTCATTTTTCTGCCCATTGTCAGGGCGCCGCCGGCGGTTCTGTTTCTTCTTTTGTCCGTTATTGCCCTGGCCATCAGCATGCTGATCAGTCTCTGCATCAGCATCACCAACCTGATCACCTGCGTCATTATTGGCCTCAGCCTGTGCCAGTTGTGCGGCCATGATGATACGATTGTAATGCTCAGCATGCTGCAGGTAATTTTCGTGGCTGATAATATCACTGGAAGCCAGAGCATCTCTGGCCAGAGAATTATATTTTTCTGAAATATGAGCGGCTGTCCCGCGGATTTTTACATCCGGTCCATTAGACTCATAATTTTTAGTCAATGGGTTTTGCGCCTTCCGGCCCCGTCCCCGTCCACGTCTGTTTGATTGTGATTGCCTCATCGGCTTCCATTCAATGTTTTTAGATTGCAATTTAAGTTATCATTTCCAGTTTCATATCAGGCACCAAACCTGACACGACAATCCGGTATGAAAGATATCAAAATAGTGTTCTGCAAAATCAGTCTGTAAACCAATATTTATCTGTAAACCTGTTGGGACCAAAAGCCGATCACCCCTGTTAGGGTGGTCTTCTCGATGGTTCCATTTCAAAAAGGCCACATTTCAAAAATGCAAAGCACCGTATTGAAATTTTTCAATCAAAATTAAAGCACGAATTGAAATTTGTTTCGTCTTGTCATATCTGGCTGTCCCGTATCGCCGCAGATGATAATCTGGTGTTGTTTATCTGACATCGTTCAAATGTCAAACCTACATCCAACAACGTTTCCAACCATCTGAAGCTGCAGCAGTGGATGAATATACCGAAAGCAACATCCGCTATTGGTTCGCTTAAGGTTTCAGCCACCTGCGGGAGCCAACACCTGAAATTCCAACCACTTGAAGCTGCTATCACCTGATACGCCAACCAGCCGATACGTTCCCATCCACTCTTGATGTTCCAACCACCCTTGATGTTTCAACCACCAGGCGCTGTAAACAAAGACAAATAACACATGCTTGATCTAACAAGGGAGATATCCGAAAGCAGATATTTAAAGAGCCCCTCGCTGCCCCTCTCACACATCCATATCTTAAGTGCAAAATTAAGTTTTTATTCTTGCTGCCAGTTTAGTCCCAACCAACATGAGGATCAACAATTCAGGACAAATGAGGCGGTAAAATGATGTGTGCAGCTTAATTGTTCACAACTAAAATCACCTGTGTAATACCCCATTCCAGTCTTCCGACAATGCATTGTTATCAACTGTATCAATGAAAGTTATCAACTATATCAATGAAATCAGGAAAGACGCGGAAAGTCCCTGGATGGCCGCTCATAATGGCTGGAATACGATTTTAACGCTTATCTGACAGCCAATCTATAGGGAAAACATAGCCCGTTTAGCCGGAAAGGCCAAGGCTTTTTTTAAAAAGCGGGCTTTTAAACAGGACTTGTTAACCCTCCATTAACCGATCAGCGGCCAAGAGGTGCAAAATTACATCTAACATCTTGACATTTTTATGAAAAAACCTTGAGCAAGCCTGCATTCAGGGCCTTCACCTGTCCGTTGCACAGCCCTGATTACGATGTGGCAGTCCTGATGCCCACCACACGCTTGATACCTGCAAGATCCTGCCAGCACCGGGCCTCATCACGAGGATCAGTCCCAGAGGCCAGGTCTGATAACAGTGCCTCTCTCATCAGGGCACTGAGCGCACCGGCCTGACCCACGCCGCATTCAAAAAGCAGCCAGCCCTCTGGTTTCAAAAATTCATGGGCCCTTCTGAGGATCGACCGGTAAGCCTCCAACCCGTCCCTGCCGCCGGAAAGCGCAAGCAGGGGATCATAATTTTTGACATCAGGTGCCAGCGCCGCTATTTCATCTGCCGCAATGTAGGGCGGGTTGCTAACGATAATATCAAACAGGCCCGTAACAGTTTCAAACCAGTCGCTCTGGAGAAAGGTCACCCTGTCCAGAAGGCCAAGGTGACCGGCATTGCGGCGTGCAATCTCTAGCGCTTCAAGAGAGGCATCAACCCCAAGCCCGCTGGCAAAAGGGCGCTCAGTCAAAAGGCTCAGCAGAACGCAGCCGCTCCCTGTGCCCAGATCAAGGATGCGGCAGGCCTGCTCTGCTCCCGTCTGGCTGACCTCAAGCGCGGCGCTGACCAGCGTCTCAGTGTCAGGCCGCGGATCAAGAACCGCCGGGCCGATTTCAAAGGGGAGCGACCAGAACTCGGCCCGCCCTACAATGCGCGCAATCGGCTCGTGGGCCAGCCGCCGCTGGCACAATCGATCAAGCAACAGAACTTGTTGTGGGCTGAGCTTTTGATTATTGGCTAGGATAAATTCGGCATGATCCAGCCCGGCAACATTTTCTAGCAATAACCGGGCATCCAGCCGCGCGGTCCTGATACCCGCCTGATCAAAAATATCTGACAAAACACCTGCCAGGTCTTGAAGGGTCAGGTCAGGGGAAAGGGGAAGCGGTTTATTTTTCGGCATAAGACTTTAAAAGGGCCTGCGTCTCAGGAGCTGTACTCATCCATCGCGGCAAGTTGGTTGGCCTGTTCTTCCGTTACGAGCGCATCAACAACCTCATCAAGCCCCTCACCAGCCAGAATGGCCTCCAGCTTATGCAGCGTAAGGGTGATGCGGTGATCAGTGACCCGCCCTTGCGGGAAATTATAGGTGCGAATGCGCTGGGAGCGATCACCACTGCCGATTTGCCCGCGTCTCTCGGCTGCCCGCTCATCATCCACGCGTTGGCGCTCTGCCTCATAGAGGCGCGAGCGCAAGATCTTCATCGCTTTCGCCCGGTTTTTATGTTGCGATTTTTCATCCTGCTGGCTCACCACAATCCCTGTTGGCAGGTGGGTGATGCGAACAGCACTATCCGTCGTGTTGACGGATTGCCCCCCCGGCCCGCTGGCCCGAAAGACATCAACCCGCAGATCTTTTTCCTCAATCTCGATATCAACCTCTTCTGCTTCAGGAAGGACAGCAACTGTGGCCGCAGAGGTATGAATGCGCCCGCCGGATTCTGTCTCCGGCACCCTTTGCACCCGGTGCACACCTGATTCATATTTAAGCCGCGCAAAAACACCCTTGCCAGCAACATTGGCGATGATCTCTTTATAGCCGCCAACAGCTGACAGGCTCTCCGAGATGATCTCTACTTTCCAGCCTTTCAGATCAGCATAACGCTGATACATGCGAAACAGTTCGCCAGCAAAAAGCGCCGCTTCATCACCGCCGGTGCCCGCCCGCACCTCAAGAATGGCATTACGATGATCCGCCTCGTCTTTCGGCAACAGGTGTAACCGTATCTTTTGCTCAAACTCCGGGAGGCTGGTTTTCAGACCTTCTAACTCATCAGCCGCCATGCGCGCCATTTCAGGGTCGTCATCTTCGCTAACAAGACTTTCAAGATCCCTGATTTCATCGGCAATGCTGAAATATTGCTGAATATCCGCAACGATAGGGTCCAGCTCGGCGAATTCGCGGGACAGCGGAACAAACACATCCTGATCCGGTCCTGTTGCCAACTCAGCCTGCACATGGCGCCAGCGTTCAACAAGCTGTTCAAGCTTTTCTTGTGGCAAGGCTGACATGGTTTCTCCCTGATACCTGAATAATCAATTTCCCCTTATCAAACCCATTTCATAGTTCCTGTAAAAATCAGAACACGGGCCCAAGCGGTCTGCCAAATGAGATGAACGGCAAGAAAACAGCTGTAATCCGCAGCCCGGAGCACAGCTTTCATCCATCCGGAAACCGGTAAAGGGCAAGCACAACGGCTTACACCCTCTGAGGATTGATTTCAATGAAAATCAGGGCGATGGCAGGCAAGCTGTGCTGTCGCCTTACTGAGAAAAAGGGCCTAGTTTGGAAAAATCCAATGGTGAAATTTTCTTGACCTTTGGCAGGCTCAGCTTGTCAGACTTGCGCAACTTGGGATCATCAACAAATACCCAGTTCATGCGATAAGTTGACGCTAGTGGGTCCGGCATGACCATTTCAAAAAGACCATAAATGGTCTTGGAAATCGGTTTTGGCAGTTGATCAACACCAGACCAGAAACGGTTAGGTTGCCAGTGAACAAAACCAACCAGCAAAATAATAACAAAGGCCAGATTGGCCGCCACTTTCAGGTAAGGGAAAGTTTTGCGCGGTGTAGGGTCTTCCTGATATGCATAGTTTGAATAGTGCTCAGCGCCCTGCTGGCCGGATGGCTGCTGATAAACCTGTTGACGGTGCTGTTCACCCGGTTCCTTCATTGAGGCAAGCTGGATGGTATTCAGATGGTTGGATTGAAACTGAGTTTTATTCAAACGACCAGAGCCCGCTTGTAGTTGTTGGTGATGATGCGACTGATTAAGTTGACGCATTTGTGCCTCCTGGGCTGATTTGCCCAAACCGTTTGATATCTGACTTTTGTGATGCTGATGCTCGTGCAAGCCGCCAAATCCATTTTGCGGCTTATCCTGATGGGGATGATGCAGCCCGCCCAGATTTTGTGGTCGCTCCTGCAACTTTTCAGCAAAGGCATTGGTGGATTTTTCAATCATCCTGGCTTCATCATGCTGGTGAATGCTTTGCGATGTCATTTCCGCGCCAGTGAGCTGCCCGGCAGCAAAAGCTTTGATCGAGGAATCTGTATTGGGCAGGAACTGAAAGGTGTTTTCATCCACATCCAATGGTTTGTGAGATAGCGAAGTGAGATAAAACTCGGTCATTTTTTCACGCAGACGGCGCAAAATCGGGCGTTCATCAATGTTCATAAAATGCGCATAGTGAGCGACCACAACAGAGATTTCTTCCCATTCCGGCAATTTGTCGAGCGCGCCTTCCTGCAGCGCGATGATAAAGTCTTCGCGGGTCTGCAGACGTTGGGCAAGCTGGCCTGTTGTTAATTGGGAGGCATGGCCCATTGCGGTGAACAGTTCACTGATCTGTTCATCCCGGTAATCAGGCCCTTCATCAGATTGCTCCTGCTGGCGCGCCGCTTCTGGTAAAGCCGGTGGCAGGGCAACTGCCTGGCCGCCAGGTAAGGGGGGAAGATTACTGGTCGTCTCACCCAGCCGGTTTTGTAGCTGTGAGAAATCCCTTTGCGGCATTTGATCTGGGAAAGGTGAGATACCGCCCCGCCCCTCAGGGCCATGGCCAATATCAGTGGCTCTTTCTGTGAAATCAACGGGTCTTTCAGCAAAATCGGAAGGGGCTCGCCTCTCAGGGAGAGCGTCACCATTAAGCAGGGAGACCCTGTTCCCATCATCTATATGAGATGACCTCATATGTGATGAGTACTTATCATCCTGAGGGGAATACCCAGGTTGATTGGAAAAGCCATTTGTTAATGACCGGTCGCCAGATGCAGCAACCCTGTCATTTTGGGAGACAAAATGATTTGAACGATACACAATACATACCCGAACTTACGCAATACTAAAACATCATTTATTGTTGCAAAACAACCACCAATGTCTGCAAGTTCACCCCAGAGATAATCTACACACATAAATCATGTTCGCCAATAGTGTTTTTTGTTTGGCAAGCAAAATCAGCGCTTTAACGTCAAAATAGTTAAGTTTGGGGCGGGTTTATGTCGTTGAAAGGATCAATATTGACCTTGTTCTCGAGGGCAAAGCGTTCAAACTCAGCTCTGAGTGTCAGCGATTTTGTCGCCAGCATTTCATCCATAAAAGCGGTGATCTTGCCGATATCGAGAGAAAGGATCATCGACTTCACAGGCCCGATAGCCGCTGGAGACATCGACAAAGAACGCAGGCCAAGGCCAAGTAAAGCCATGGATTCCAATGGGTTACCGGCCATTTCACCGCAGAGAGTAACATCGACATTATGGGCCTTTGCCATGGCAATGACTCTACTCAGAACTTTGAGGAAAACCGGATGCAATGTATCATAGCGGTTAGAGACCAGCGGATTGGTCCTGTCAGCGGCAAACAGAAACTGCATCAGATCATTGCTGCCAATGGAAACAAAATCGACAAGTGGCAAAATATCCTCTAATTGCAAAATAATCGCGGGTACTTCAATCATAATGCCGATCTTGACTGAACTGGGCGCTGTGCGGCCATGAGCGGCAAGAAACTGCAGTTCTTTATTGATAAGGCTTTTCGCGGTCACCAGCTCCTGCAGATCACTCACCATAGGCAACATTAAAGAGAGGTCCTTGCCGCCTGCTGCCCGCAGCAGCGCCCTGACCTGTGAGCGAAAAAGCCCAGGCCGGTCAAGCGTCATACGCACAGCCCTCCAGCCGAGCGCCGGATTTTGCTCACCCGCCATCCGCATATAGGGGAGGATTTTGTCACCGCCTACATCAAGTGTGCGAAACACAACCGGGCGATCACCTGCCGCATCAAGAACCGCTTTGTAGGTTTCCTGTTGTTCAGAAATTTTGGGAAACTTTGCTGAAATCATGAATTGCAGTTCTGTGCGATACAGCCCGATGCCCATCGCCCCGGATTGCACCATATGCGGCAGATCAACCAGCAGACCGGCATTCATCTTGAGGGAGATCAGTTGTCCATCAAGGCTGCGGGATTCCACGTTGCGCAGTTTGGCAAACTGCCTTTGCTTGTCAGCCTGAAACCGCACCTTATCAGAATAGGCCTCAATCACATCTGCATCCGGCCGGATGAAGACCTCTCCGTTCACAGCATCAACAATCGCATCATTCCCGGTATCCACCCGGTTGACGACACCTTTCACATCACCGATCGCGGCAATGCCAAGCGCTCTGGCGACAATCGCCACATGGCTGGATGCTCCGGAATCTTCAAGCACCAGACCGCGCAATTTTGACTGGTCATAGTCCAGCAGCTCTGCGGCCCCCATGGTGCGGGCAATCAGGATCGTATTATCCGGCAATCTGGAGTGAGCCGCCGTTTCACTTGAGCCGATCAGAATGCGGATAAGCCTGTTACTCAGATCTTCAAGATCGTTCATTCTCTCGGCCCAGAACCGGTCACCTTGCGGCAACATGCGCGCCCGCATGTCATTTTGCACACGCTCAACGGCGGCTTCGGCTGTTAGCCCTGAGGCTATGGCCTGCAAAAGTTTATTCACCCAGCCCTGGTCATGGGCAAACAGGCGGTAAGCCTCCAGCACTTCCCGGTGTTCGCCGGCCCGCTGCATTTCTGCCTTGGCCAGCATATCATCAACCGAGTGGCGCAAGGTGCCAATGCCAACCATAAGCCGGCTGGTTTCAATTTCCTGGTCATCAGATAAAAAATCATGGATCATCACCCGCGGCTCATGCAGAACCACGGTACCAAGCGCAATTCCCGCCCCAATGCCAACCCCTGAAAAATGCCGGGCCTGCGTGCGGTTGGAGACAGCGCCAATCCCCTCATCAAGCTCACCAGAGGTAATCAGCTCGGCAACCAGCATGGCGGTGGTCTCCAGCGCCTCAACCTCTTCTTCAGAATAGATCTTCTTTGCCTTGTTCTGAACAGTAATAACCCCAAGCATAATACCACCGCGCAAAATCGGCATACCAAGAAAAGAGTGATAAATCTCCTCACCTGTTTCCGGCCTGTAGGAAAAGGCCGGGTGGTCTTGTGGTTCATGAATGTTGATGAGTTCTGCGCCTTCGGCAATTAGACCGACAAGGCCTTCACCGCGTGCCAGATGCGTGTTGTGCACTGAGCCCGGCTTCAACCCCTCAGTTGCAAACAATTCAAGGGTGCCATCCTGCCGCCTGAGATAAAGGGAACAAACCTCAGCCACCATAATCACAGCAATCTGGCGCACGATCAGGTCCAGACGCTCCTGCGGATCGCCCGGTTTCGCCATGATCTCTCGCAAGCGGCGCATAAGTACACGCGGTGCTGCATTTGCTGGTGACATAAAATCAGCCCCAATATAGTGACAGGAACGCAGATCGTTCAGTCAAAATGAAATCACCTAAATCATTAGAACAACCAGGTCCGGCCCCCTATTCAGCGCCTTGCCTGGCCGGTTAGCTCAGCTTATCACTCCGCCGCCTGATCAAGCCCGAATAAACTGTGCAGACTACGGACAGCCAGTTCCTGATATGCCGCATCAATCAGAATACTGATTTTGATTTCCGATGTTGATATAGCCTGAATGTTAATGCCCTTTTCAGATAGCTCACGGAACATTTCCGCCGCTACACCCGCATGGCTGCGCATGCCAACCCCGATGATTGAAACTTTGACGATATCAGTTGCCCCGGTCAGCTCTTTGAATTTGATCTCTTCCCGTTGAGCCTCGAGCACTTCAAGCGCTCTTGCAAGTTCGGCCTCTCCAACTGTGAAGGTCATGTCAGTGGTTTTCCCATCAGCCGAAACATTCTGAACAATCATATCAACATTTATATTGGCTTCAGCCAGCGGGCCAAACACTTTGGCAGCGACACCCGGTTTATCCTCAACACTCACCAAAGTGACCTTGGCTTCATCCTTGGCATAGGCGATGCCACTAACAATCTGTTGTTCCACTATCTCATCCTCATTACAAACCAGAGTCCCTGTGTGTCCATTTTCGCCCTGGCCATGGGCCGGCACAGAGTTAGGGTCATCAAAGCTCGAGCGCACAGCAAGACGCACATTTTGCGTCATGGCCAGCTCTACAGAGCGAGTCTGCAAAACCTTGGCACCAAGGCTCGCCATCTCGAGCATCTCTTCATAAGAAACCTTGTTAAGCCGCCGGGCTTTCGGCACGATCCGCGGGTCTGTTGTGTAGACCCCATCCACATCAGTGTATATATCACACAAATCCGCCCTGAGGGCCGCTGCAATCGCAACAGCACTGGTATCAGACCCGCCGCGCCCGAGCGTCGCGATCCGGCCATCAGGCGCAATGCCCTGAAAACCGGCAATCACCGCGACTTCCCCGCTGTTCAGTGAACTGGTCAGGGCTTCTGGCGGTATCTCGGTGATACGGGCCTTGCAATGGGCACCATCGGTCTTGAGCGGTAATTGCCAACCCTGCCAGGAACGGGCCGGTACACCCATATTCTGCAGAACCAACGCCAGCAGCCCGGATGTCACCTGCTCACCGGAGGAAACAACCGCATCATACTCAGCCGGGTCCGGCCTCAAAGACGCTTCGTTGACATACTGCACAAGTTTATTGGTTTGCCCGGCCATGGCAGAAACCACAACCGCCACCCTGTTTCCCCCGTCAAACTCACGTTTGACATGGGCCGCAACATTACGGATGCGCTCCATATCGGCCACTGATGTGCCGCCAAATTTCATGACAATAAGAGACATAAAAGCAAATAAACCCTGAATTAACGGCCCTTATTAGCAACAATGACGAACCACCCCGCAAACCCGCTTGCCGGGATAAAGCCAAAGCCCTGTAGGGGAAAACATCTGCCTGACAAAGGCGGAACAGACAAAGCAGCGCCGGGCACCCGGTCACATACATACAAAGAACACCGCCCGCTATCAACAACGACTTGCAAAAATATGTCATTTCATTTGATATTCTTTGCGTTTATAGCAGGATCAAGTGCTTGACAAAGAACCAATAACTTCACTTAATCACCCCCATGTCAAAGAATAGCAATCCAGCGGCTTCAACCCTGGATCCGGAAGAAATCGCCCGTTTTTCTGCAATCGCGGATGAATGGTGGGACCCGGATGGAAAATTTCGCCCGCTGCATGAAATCGGCCCGCCAAGGCTCGGCTTCTTTCGAAAAGAAATCTGTCAGCATTTTTTAAAAGATGAAACTGATGGTAATGCCCTCAAAGGCCTTACCCTGATAGATATAGGTTGCGGCGGCGGTTTGATCGCCGAACCAATGGCGCGCCAGGGCGCGAAAGTAACAGCCATTGACCCGGGTGAAAACAACATCAATGCCGCCAGCATACATGCCGAAGCCAATCAGATCGAGATCGACTATCGCTGCTGCCGTGCGGAAGACGTGGTAAAACAACAAGAGACATTTGACATAGTGCTCTGCCTTGAAGTGGTTGAGCATGTCCCCAATGTGCCTGCCTTTGTCGAGCTGATCAGCCAGTTGGTGGCACCGGGGGGGCTATTGATCATGTCAACCATTAACCGCACCAATAAGGCCTTCGCTCTTGCCATTGTCGGCGCTGAATATATCCTGAAATGGTTGCCCAAAGGCACCCACCAGTGGGCCCGGTTCGTAACACCGGATGAATTGAAAAACGCCCTGAAAACTAGCGGCCTCACCCCGCGGGGAACAAGCGGTCTGGTCTTTTCACCTTTCAAGGGGACCTGGTCAATCAGTGATGATTGCAGCGTCAATTACTTTCAGACCGCCAGCCGCAGCGCGAGCCCGCAAAACTGAAAGTCGCAGGAGACAATAAGAAATATATATGTGGTAATGAACCGGCAGCCAGGGTCAATTCTTCTCTGGAGAGTTCTGATGCGCGCTCAGTTATCAACTACGCTCAGTCATCAACAATGACAACCCCAAGCCCCGAAGATTTGCGCCAGATCACCCGGCACTTGTGACTGTGGCCTGTGGTCCCGTCAACGAGGACAAAGTTATCAGGAATGCCCCGTGTCGAGCCCAGCTTCAGGCCAAAACCATCCTCACTGCGCGATTTAATCAGGCAGTTATAAATCGAATGATTATCAATTATGATTTTTGCCCCAAGGAAGGTACGTTGGCGCTGGTTGTGGCGTTTCTCAGTCTTGATTTCGTCCATGTTATTTTCTTCACTCATCACAGTTCCCGGCAAAAGAAAATGAAACCTGATTACTGTATATCACAGATCAGTAAAGAATTACTTGCCAGGCCGGACATCCCATGAAAAATCCTGCCAGCTTGCGATCAAAGCCCCTGAGCCATAATATTAACAGCAAAGGCTACTGCAAAAGCAAAGCATCAGAAAAAAGGCTGCTCCAGTGGCGAGGCACCAGACCACTAATGAACAGACGCGTGAACCTGCAAACCCTTCAAACAAGGCAGGTTCCAGACCCCGGATATTCACATGACAAATATAAAAAAATTCAATCAGGCTCTGGCTCTCGGTTTTGAAGACATAGAGCGGGCCCTTGAGAGTGCAGCCCGGCTCCAGTCAGATGGTTACCCGCCCTATAATATTGAGCGATCTCTGGTGCCGGAAAAGGGGGCTGAACATTTGCGCATTGTTCTGGCCGTTGCCGGCTTTACAAGAGATCTACTGGAAGTACGCCGCGAAGGCCAGCAACTGACCATCAAAGGCAAAAAAGCTGAATCGAGGCAAGATAATCTTTTGCACAAGGGCATTGCGCTCCGCCAGTTTCAGCGCACCTTTATCCTCGCCGATCATCTCGAGATCAAAGGCGCAACATTGAGAGATGGCCTCCTGACCATCACCCTCTCATGGCCGGAACCAAGCGCAATTACAGAGGTAATTGAAATCCTGTAGTGTGTTTGGTTTATGAAAGAGCCGCGCAGATGACACTCGCAAATCAAGCCGGGCGCTATGATGAGAAATCATCACGGAAAAGGCCAGAGTTCAAAGGCCAGAATTATAAAGGCAAGGGCTAAGAGGGTGCAAAATCTCTGGAGCTAGGCCGCGTGAGAGGCAGAGGCTTCTGTTAGCAGGGAATATAGTGCGGAAGGCTCACGAGAACCCCGCAGCTTTTCAAGAGTTTGCTGTTCGCGGATCAGGCGGGAGATCCGTGCCAGTGCTTTGAGGTGATCAGCACCAGCCGTTTCAGGGGCAAGGAGTAGAAAAACAAGATCCACCGGCTCATCGTCAAGTGAGTCAAAATTAATGGCATCATCAAGCCGGGCAAACACGCAAACAATATCATCTATCGAATCCAGACGCCCATGCGGTATAGCAACCCCCTGGCCAACACCAGTAGAGCCAAGCCGTTCCCGCTGCAGCAGGACGTCAAAGATATCGCGCTGATCAAGGCCTGTTTTTTCGCCTGCAATCCGTGCAATTTCCTGAAGCAATTGCTTTTTGCTTTTCGCCTTTAAAGAAGGAATAACATCCTCCTGAGACAACATATCACCCAAATCCATCCGTGTGCCTTTTATTAGCAGAAGCCGGGACATACAAAGCTAAAAAGCCCGGGGTTTCAGTGAATTGATAAAAATCACTGCCCAGCCATAATCAGAGTTAGTGACAAATTTATGTCTCTAAAATACGGCAAAGCGAGACTTTACTCAATTATGCGGGATCAATCCAGCCAATATTTCCATCATTGCGGCGGTATACAATATTGATACGCCCATGGCTAGCATTTCGAAAAACAAGCACAGAACTTTCTGACAAATCCATGTGCATAACAGCATCGCTCACAGCAAATTCACTAATGTTGGTTTCCTGTTCTGCGATGATAATCGGGGCATCATCGACCACTTCTTCATCCTCTGAATTGGCCTGAATAATATAGTCATAAGCCGGTGTTGTCGTTGAAATAACGCCGGTATGGTGCTTCTGGTGGTGGTTTTTCAGCCGCCTCTTATAGCGGCGCAAACGTTTCTCCAACCGCTCCAGTGCAGCATCCGCACTGGCATATACATCATGAGATGACCCTCTGGTTTGCAAATCAAGGCCGGAGCCGAGATGCAGTGAACAATCTGTGCGAAACTGGCCGGCATCTTTCTCAATACGTACATGACCCGATGTGGCATTGCCCATAAATTTTTCGAGTGTCTGTTCAATCCGATCTTCAATATAAAAACGAAGAGCTTCACCAATATCGAGGTTCTTACCAGAGATTTGTATGGACATATTTTATTTCCTTATCTTTTTATCCAGTTCAGACAGGCCACAAGAGCAGAGGCGGCGATAAAAATATGGGAAACCGACCCGAAACTGCGCAATAAGGCCTGTTTGTTGTCGGTCAGACCAGAAAATGGGAGAAACACGCAATGTCTGGCCGGTAAACATATGATGGGCGTTCGCATTGAAATCGCAAAAACATCACCCCTTGAATAAAGGGTGAAATCTAAGCTGGTCTAGAATTGCAAATTGAATGAATCCATCAGATCAACTATAGCAGATTTCCTCAATCTATGCCTAAAAACTGGTCAAAAAAATGATTATCCAGATCAAAAAAAATTACCAGTTCGCAACAGTGTGACGAAAAAATTCAAAGAAAATCAAGGGATTGATAATTATTACCGGATGAGGATCAACCGGTGGCATACCTCAAGGCAAAAATCCGTTTGCTAAGGGGCTTACAAGGCCATTTGCTGCGCCATGCGCTTTTGTCTCCGCCTTTGAACGGAAGAGGGAATACCCATCGCCTCCCGGTATTTGGCAACTGTGCGCCGGGCAATCTCAATGCCCTTGTCTTTCAGTGTAGAGACGATTTTATCATCAGACAAAATGCTGTCCGCACTTTCCTCATCAATCAGTTGCTTGATGTGATGACGAACCGCCTCTGATGAAACCATATCATCTGAGTGGGAGGAAGAGATGGCGGATGTGAAGAAATATTTCAGCTCAAACACACCGCGCGATGTCCCGACATATTTATTTGATGTGACCCGGCTGACGGTTGATTCATGCATCTCAATCGCATCGGCAACAGCCCTTAGATTAAGCGGGCGCAAATGTTCAACGCCGTATGAAAAGAAGCCATCCTGCTGGCGCACAATTTCTTCAGCAACTTTCAAAATGGTGCGCGCCCTCTGATCAAGGCTTTTAACCAGCCAGTTCGCGGTCTGAAAGCAATCCTGAATATATTCTTTGTCATGCGGGCTTTTCGCGACGCCCGAAACCGTTGTGTAATAAGACTTGTTAATCAGAACTTTTGGCAGTGTTTCGCTGTTCAACTCTACCAGCCAGCTGCCATCATTTCTCTTGCGCACAAAAACATCCGGCACCACAGGTTGCACAATCGTTGTGCCGAATTGCAAGCCAGGTTTCGGGTTTAGTCGCTTGATCTCATTGATCATATCACTGAGGTCTTCATCCGAAACAGCGCAGACTTTTTTCAGGGCACTGAAATTATGGGCCGCAAGCAGGTGAATATTCTCAAGCATCGCCTCCATGGCCGGATCGAAACGGTTCTGCTCCATAAGTTGCAGGCGCAGACATTCACTGAGGTTACGGGCAAATACACCCGTTGGCTCAAAGGTCTGTAAAGTGGCAAGCACACCTTCAATCGCTTCAATGGAGGTTCCAAGTTGAATGGCCACACTTTCAAGTGAGCCGCGCAGATAACCCTGCTCATCGACCATATCTATAAAGTGAGCACCGATCATATGTTCAGCGGGTGAAAATTTACAAAGATGCAATTGTTCGGTTAGGTGATCATGCAGTGAAATATTGTCTTTGACGAAGCTCTCGATGTTGTAGTCACTGTTTTCAAAGCTGGAGCTGCCGGAAAATTTGTTCTGACGCAGTGAAGACCACCCCTGATCAACCAGACCCGCCCGGTCAGAACCCTGTAGATCCGGATAAACATCATCAACCCTGGTATCCAGACTAACCGAAGGGTCAACCTTGTTATGCTCAGATGACTTGTTCATCCATTCATCAGCATCAGCCCGGCGTTCAGGTTGAATATTCTGTTTGATTTCTTCAGGTTCGAACTGAGTTGGCGTCTTGTCATCCTGGTTTGATTTGATCTCAAGCAGCGGATTGCGCTCAAGTTCACCTTCAACAAATTCGTTCAGTTCGAGATTGGAAAGCTGCAACAATTTGATAGCCTGCTGCAGCTGGGGCGTCATCACCAGCGATTGCGATTGTCTTAATTCTAGCCGATGCGATAGCGCCATCTTTAAGGAATTCCCCAATCAATTAACAAAGAACGCAATATTCGTACCAAAAGAGCATTGCGTTACATTTAAACCGGATGGTCAAATTTTAATAAAAAGTCAGAAACCATCCAAAAAGGAATAAAAATGCTTTATGTGATAAAAAACAGTGGTAAAAAGTATCAGAAATGTATCTCTAGCACGTTTTTTGCATGAAACAAAAAAAATGACAAGAAAAATGAATATTTTTTGAGGAAATGTGCGATTAAGGACTGAAATAGGCGTATTCAGTACCATCTGGGCCATTTAGTTAACAATCGGGACAATTGTAAAAACCAACAGAGCCCTGTACCAGAAGAGGGACTTATCACAATTTCACTACAAAAGTGACCAAGTTTCAAAGCCCTGGAAAATCAGCTGATAGAAACAGCATGATGTCATCAATGTGATGTAAAATCAAGCACTGTGCTTAGCCGGCATTGAACGGCCGGCCCCGTCCTCATTCAGCAGCTCTGAGATCAGGGCGCCGACAGATGAACTGCACTCTCTGAAAACGGCTTAGGAGAACATGTCCCCGAGGTAAACCCGCCTGACATCATCATTCGAGACAATCTCATAAGGGGTGCCTTCCATCAGCACCCGCCCATCATGAATGATATAGGCCCGGTCAATCATCTCGAGTGTTTCGCGAACATTATGATCGGTGATCAACACCCCAATGCCCCGATCTGTCAGATGCCGGACTAGATCGCGTATATCACCAATGGCAATTGGATCAATGCCGGCAAACGGCTCATCAAGCAGTATATAGGAGGGATCACTCGCCAGCGCTCTGGCAATCTCACAGCGTCGCCGCTCACCGCCTGAAAGTGCAATAGAGGGCGCTTTGCGCAAGCGGGTGATGTTAAACTCACTCAACAGGCTTTCAAGTTTATGACGGCGCTTTTCAGCGTTTTTCTCCGTGACTTCCAGCACCGCCATGATGTTCTGCTCAACCGTCAGGCCGCGAAATATTGAGGCCTCCTGCGGCAGATAACCAATCCCCAGCCTGGCACGGCGATACATCGGCAGTTTGGTGACGTCATAACCATCAATATGGATCGCACCCTTATCGGCAGCCACCAGACCTGTGATCATATAGAAAATTGTGGTTTTACCAGCCCCGTTTGGCCCAAGCAGCCCAACAGATTCCCCCCGCCGGAGGGCAACGCTCGCATCAGTCACAACCTGCCGCTTGCCATAGGTTTTGCAAACCTGTTGTGCTGTCAACCAGCCGGGCTGGCGTACAAGTTGTTGTTTATGCGGCGGGCTGATCTGCATCGGTGCTGCCCCCATCCCACTGACAGGTAACATTTCCTGCAGCGATAAACTGCCCATATCAGGCCTGTGCATATCGCCGTTACGCATTTCACCATTGCCGTTATTATGGCCGTGATAAACCCCGCCGCCGGAAACCGGGGCATGCAGCGGTGGCTCAGGCCGCATCGAATGCCTGCCATTGGTTCGCTGGGCCGCTTTTTTACCAAACGGCCAGATTGATTTTATAAAGCCGGGTATTGCGGGCATCATAATCTGTTGTCATCCATTCAAAACACCATAGCTGATTGCGCCGGAAGCGCCTAAGTTTTTCACGATCTTTCCTGAACCACTCAACGGCTTATAACATCCATTTCAAACGGCACAGGCAAGTCATTGAATATTATTTTTTCTTCTGTGATTTAACATCAACTTTCATTTGGATCCGGCCCTTGGACTTCTTGTTGACAAAACGGCTTTGTCTTGTCTTCAGGTCAATAAGCAATTGCCCCCCCTTGATCACATTGGAGCCCTGGGTCAGGACGACACGATCTCCAAGTGTGATAAGCTGCTTGTTGACATCAAAGTTAGCCCACTCACTGGTCGCAGATTGATTGTCCTTCGTGCTGATCAAAACTTTACCGCGCGCCACCAGCAACCTGACTTTTCCAGAGGCACTTTTACCCGCTTGCGGCGTACCGCTATAGTAAACCTCCAGCACTTTGGAGCGCATCTCAAAATCACCCTGCACGGCTTTGACATTGCCGACAAAGGTCGCGGTTTTCTTGATATCATTCACTTTGAGCTGGTCAGCTTCAATATTGATCGGCTCATTGGAAGAGGTTGAAAACCCACCAAATTTATCAGATATATCCTGCGCCTGCACTAGCTGAGGAATACTGGCCACAAGCAGCGCCGCGCAAACGAACGCTGTCATGAACCCGGCGCGGAGAGCCGCCGCAAACAGCATCAAAATAGTTGCCAACACGAACGCCGCCTCCTGGAAGCGCTGCCAGTAACTCTGTTGCCTGATTGTTAAATCCTTTACCAAAACGGGGGTCCTTAAAAAATCTATTGTTTTTGATCAGCCACTTTTGGTGACTTTATCAGGCGAACACGCACGGGTCCAAAAAATGTCATATGCTTCTTAGTGCCCTCAAACTTCATCCCGACCGCATCAATTGTGCTGCCGCTTCGCACAATAAATACTGGCTCATTGGAAGTGATGAGTTGTTCTTTAAAAATGATATTGGCCCGCTCAAGCCGGGCATTCAAACCATCGTCTCCAACAATGCGAATGTTTCCCTCAAGGTCCAGAATTTCCGCCTTGCTGTCAAACGTACCCCGCAGTGCCGTCAGTTTGATCAAACCATTGTCCGGATGTGTGAGTGTCGCGTTTATTTTTTTCAGATGGATAATATAAGGTGACCCGGCTTTCTGGCTGGCTTCATCTGCCAGCACCAGATAGGACCCGGCCTTTTCATCATGCCCTTCAAGCCGCGGGTTGATCATTTTCAACTCATTTTTTGTGAGCTGTATAGACTCAACACTGGCCTTCATATCCTTATAATCAACGCTGAAATCACCACTAAGCAAATACGCACTGACGCAAAGCACAGCAAACAGAGGAAACGCCCGCTTCAGGACAGCAACGATACGGCTATGATTTTGCGCCCGCGCGAAGGCATGGCGCCGCCGCTCGGAAAGTTCAGGGTGGTCAATCATGTCCGTGCTGGCAAGTGCCGGAGCGGGTAGCTGTTCCATCAGATCACTATTTTCCAAGAGCAAATTCGGGCGCCGAACCGGGCGATCCCCAAATTCGCAAAACATTATGATCACAATTGGGCTGCAAAAAACGCCTGAGACATCGAATACACTTAATCACGAGACGTTCTCGTGACGTATAAGCCCTGACGGGATCAAATCTGACTATGCCATACCTTGCCATGCCATACTATGCTAAGTCATGCAAAGCGACCCGAACGTCACCAACTTCCCCGCCGCACGCGGTTTTCAGGAGGCACCAGGGGAGGCATGAGAGAAAATATCATGATCAGACCAGCCCAGCAAATCAAGCTCGGCCCGGCAAGGTAAAAAACCAAAGGCCTGCTCAGCAATTGCCATGCGGCCTTCCCGCTCCAGCCGTTTGGTCAGCAAATCCTGTAATTGATGCAGATAAAGCACATCAGAGGCCGCATATGCCTGTTGCGCATCGCTGAGCTCAGCCGCCCCCCAGTCTGAGCTTTGCTGCTGTTTGGAAAGCTCAATCTCAAGCATTTCCTTCACAAGGTCTTTGAGGCTGTGCCTGTTGGTGTAAGTGCGGGTTAGTTTGGAGGCAATCTTGGTGCAGAACACCGGCGCTGCCCAGAACCCCAGCCATTGATATATCGCAGCCAGATCAAACCGGGCAAAATGATAAAGTTTCAAAAGGTCCGGATTGCCAAGCACAGCGCGAAGATTGGGCGCGGCATAGTCCCCCCCGTCAAATTGCACCAGATGGGCATGGCCATCCCCACCTGACAATTGCACCAGACAAAGCCTGTCCCGGAGCGGATTGAGGCCCATTGTCTCGCAATCAACAGCAACAGCCCCTTGAAATTGAACCTGCTCAGGCAAATCATTTTTATATACAGTAATCGACATCGGCATTCCCGGTTTTGGCAATTGATCAGCAATTAATAGCCTGACATAGCCGACAACACCCATGAAAGGCAAGCCATGAGATCAACATTAAACGGTTTATGAAACAACAGAAACGCTTCACAAATCATCAAACACATTTTAGTTTCTATGCAATAATCTCATTCGTTGGATCAGTCTCACAAAGAAATAAGGAGCGTCCTTATGATCAACAAGGGAACGGTGACCATCTTTGGTGGTTCAGGGTTTATCGGCCGTCACATTGTGCAGCAACTGGCCAAAGCTGGTTATCAGATCAGGATCGCCGTACGCCGGCCTGAGTTGGCTGGCTTTCTCCAGCCATTGGGCGGGGTTTCCCAGATCACAGCGGTACGCGCCAACCTCAATGATGAGCAATCCATAAAAGATGCGATTGAAGGGTCCGACTATGTCATAAATCTTGTTGGCATATTGGCCCAAAGCGGCAAACAGAATTTCAAGTCGCTCCATGTGCAGGGGGCCCGCCTCGTTGCCATTGCCGCCCGGGAAAATGAAGTGAAACAGCTTGTCCATATGTCTGCTCTCGGTGCTGATCAAAACAGCAAATCAAAATATGCCCGCTCCAAAGCTCACGGTGAGGACGCGGTTCTGAACATGGAACCCAACGCCATCATCCTGCGGCCCTCAGTGGTCTTTGGCCCTGAGGATGAGTTTTTCAACCGCTTCGCCAGCCTCATGTCGCTTTGCCCGATGGTGCCGCTTTTCGCCGGCAAAACCAAATTCCAGCCCGTTTACGTGGGCGATGTTGCAGCCGCAGCGCTGGCTGCCCTGGAGGGCAAGGGAACCAGCGGCACAATTTATGAGCTGGGCGGGCCAGAGCAGGTCACAATGCGCAAAATCCATGAAGAGATCAAAAAAATCACTGGTCTGGGCACAGTTCTCTTGCCATTGCCGTTGATTCTCGCCCGTCTTATTGCAATCTTTACCAGCCTGCTGCCCAACCCGCCCATCACTCTGGATCAGATAAAACTTTTGAAAAAAGACAATGTTGTGAGTGATGAGGCTATCGAGGAGAAGCGGACCCTGGCGGATATTTCTCCGCAAAAAGCCAGATCCATTCAGGCCATTGTTCCGCATTACCTGGATCGTTTCGAGACCGCCAGACACGCTTTTCACAATGCGCATAGATCCTGAGTTCTGAAACCTTGGCCTTAGGGCTAGACAGCTAAGCGGCAAGCCCCCTTGTAATTTGAGGGAAAAAACGCCATTCTATATCTATCCGAGGGGTGTTCATAAGAACTGAGAGAGCCTTGATGGCTTAACCCTTCAAACCTGATCCGGGTCATACCGGCGGAGGGACGGAGATAATAAGATACTTAGCATGATGTTGAAAGCCCCGCTTTGGGTGTGAAAGACTTAAATTTCCTGAGCACAAGTGCCAAATGCACATTCTGGTATCAGGGCTGACTTAAGACTTTCAAAAAAGAGACTTTCAAAAAAGACTTGCTTCAAAGACTTGCCTCTAGGACACAAGTGAAGTCGATAAGCAGCCAACAGGCAACAAGTCAGCGGTATCAAAAAGCATTATGCGCTTTTAACAACATCTCTCCAGAACTCCCCCTCAGATGATCATTGATCAGGCCACGGCCCGCTCGTAAAACGGCCTTAAACCACAAAGGCCTTAAACATTGCCAGGCCGGGTTGAAGGCCAACCTGTGTTCAAAAGCCAGATACCAGCAACAGGCAGGCAGCAGGCAAAAAAGATGCGGTCATAAAACCGGCCCAAAAAGAATAAAAGCTTCAGCAAAAAGCTGCACCAAAAGGGACAAGCAACCAGAGTTAAGGATCAAAACTCATGAATGTACATTCAGACAAACTCAACAAACCAGAGGTCACAACCGGTTCACTGACCGCCTCGAAAAAAGTTTATATCAATCCTAAGGAAGCCCCGGAGCTCAACGTACCGGTGAGGGAGATCGTGCTCGCCGAGGGCGCGGGGGAACCAAACGTCCGGGTTTATGATCCATCGGGTATCTACACCGATGATAATTACAAAATCAACGTTGAAGGCGGCCTCCCGCGTGAGCGTGAAAAATGGATCATTGACAACAACAATGTTGAGCGCGGCGAGGGCCGTGAAATCAAACCTGAAGATAACGGCAATGTCGAAGGCGCACATCTGGCCCGCCAGTTCCCGGTTGTACATAACCCGCTGGTCGGCCTTGAAGGCAAGCCGGTAACCCAGCTTGAATATGCCCGCGCCGGCATCGTAACGAAAGAGATGATCTATGTCGCGGCCCGCGAAAATCTTGGCCGCACCGAGGCCCTCGCCAATGCCCGCGAAAAACTGGATGAAGGTGAGCAGTTCGGCGCCGCCCTGCCAGAGCACATCACACCCGAATTCGTCAGGGATGAAATTGCCCGCGGCCGCGCCATCATCCCCTCAAACATCAACCACGCAGAATTGGAGCCAATGATCATTGGCCGCAATTTCCTGACCAAAATCAACGCCAACATCGGCAACAGCGCCGTGACATCATCTATCGAGGAAGAAGTTGAAAAAATGGTCTGGGCCATCCGCTGGGGCGCAGACACCGTGATGGATCTTTCCACCGGCCGTAACATTCACAACACCAGGGAGTGGATCATCCGCAATTCACCAGTGCCAATCGGCACAGTGCCGATCTATCAGGCGCTGGAAAAGGTCAATGGTGACCCGGTGAAACTTGATTGGGAAGTTTACAAAGACACCCTCATCGAGCAGGCCGAGCAGGGCGTTGATTATTTCACCATCCACGCTGGCGTGCGCCTTGGCTACATTCACCTCACCGCAGACAGGGTTACCGGCATCGTCTCAAGGGGCGGCTCGATCATGGCGAAATGGTGCCTGGCTCACCATAAGGAAAGCTTCCTTTATGAGCGCTTTGATGAAATCTGCGATCTGATGCGCAAATATGACGTATCATTTTCTCTGGGTGATGGCCTGCGCCCTGGCTCTATTGCAGACGCCAATGACCGCGCCCAGTTTGCAGAGCTTGAAACCCTGGGTGAGTTGACCAAAATCGCCTGGGACAAGGGATGTCAGGTGATGATTGAAGGCCCCGGCCATGTGCCGATGCAGAAAATCAAGATCAATGTCGACAAGCAATTGAAAGAATGCGGCGAAGCCCCGTTCTACACTTTGGGCCCCTTAACAACAGACATTGCCCCTGGCTATGACCACATCACATCCGGCATTGGCGCGGCGATGATCGGCTGGTTCGGTACCGCCATGCTCTGCTATGTGACACCCAAAGAGCACCTTGGCCTCCCCAACCGTGACGATGTGAAAGAAGGCGTGATAACCTATAAGATCGCGGCCCACGCCGCAGATCTGGCCAAAGGCCACCCGGCAGCCCAGATCAGGGATGATGCCCTCTCACGGGCGCGTTTTGACTTCCGCTGGGATGATCAGTTCAACCTCTCGCTGGACCCTGACACAGCAAGAAGTTACCACGATGAAACCCTGCCGAAAGACGCCCATAAGGTTGCCCACTTCTGCTCCATGTGCGGGCCAAAATTCTGCTCTATGAAAATCACGCAGGATGTGCGCGACTACGCCGCCAAGCTGAATGACAAGGAGCTTGGCATGCAGGAAATGAGTGAGAAGTTCAAGGAAATGGGCTCAGAAGTGTACCTCGACGCTGAAAAGGTAAAAGAGAGCAACAAGGATCTCTAGGCCCCAGACCATTGAATTTGGTGAAACTGAAAAGCCGGGCCCTTGCGCCCGGCTTTTTCATACGATGAGCTAACGAAGTTTGAGCGATGCCACCTTTAAGTAAAAAATGAATGAAAGCTCTACATTTCAAAACTAAATCACTATAATTTCAGCGTGTTAGTTAGAAACTACAGCTAGGCCTCTCAAAACAACTCCAGACATGAACGGATATCATGACCCACGCCAAATCAAACATCCCTTTCCATATGGAAATGAAGTTCACCTATGGTGAACCGAGGGAGATCTGGCCCGGCATCCGCCGCATCGTTGCCCCCAATCAGGGCCCTCTGACCCATAACGGCACCAATACCTACATTATTGGCAAGGGGGAAGTTGGAGTGATCGACCCCGGCCCGGCAAACCCGGCGCATTTAAAAGCCATCCTGAGCGCGCTGCAAAAAGAAACCATCACTCACATTTTCCTCACCCACACTCATAAGGATCACTCAAGCCTGATCCCGGCACTGAAGGAGAAAACCGGTGCAACAGTTGTCAGCCACACTCCGATAAGGCAGGAACGCGGCAGCCGTAAACAGGAAACCGAGCCGATCGATTTGAATTTTGTTGATGCTGAGCACGCCCCAGATCATCCCATCAGCGATGGAGACATGGTTGAAGGCAATGGCTGGGCACTACGTGCCATCCACACACCCGGCCACGCCCCGGACCATCTCTGTTTTGCGCTAAAGGGAGAGCCGATCCTCTTCACCGGTGATCACGTCATGGCCTGGAACACATCGGTCATCATCCCGCCGGAGGGATCAATGTCAGCCTATCTGGCCTCGCTTGGAAAAATAAACAGTGATGAGTATGAGCGTTTTCTGCCCGGCCATGGCGGCCAGGCCAGAACCCCGCAGCGTCTTGTTAAAGCCTATCTGATGCACAGAAAAATGCGCGAGCAAGCCATCTTGTCGAATATTAAAAAAGGTCACCAGACCATAGGGGCCCTGCTGCCCGTGATCTATCCCAATGCAAGTGAAGAAATATTGCGCCCGGCCGCGCTCTCACTGCTTGCCCATGCCGAACATCTGCAGGAAAAAGGCCTGATCACAGCCACTAGCAACCCTCTGTTTCTCAATAGTGTTTTTGAAATCCAGTAGCCGGCCTTGCTTGCATTAAGCGCTGCCAGCCAAGCCGCGTCTTTGTGAAATTGGTAGAGAGCCATGCTTAATTCAGCTGACTTTGAGGCAGCCAGCTCATTCCGGCTGCTCATCCAGAAGCTCCAGCTCCACATCAGGCACGGGCGTGTTATCCTGATCGCGCTGTCTGCCTTTGCGCAGTGGCTGAAAGCGATCTTCTCCCGGCAGCACCCGTTCAACCCCGGCATTCTGAGTTAGAATATCAGATAAAAACTCTAATATACGGTCTTCATTCCGGCCAATATCATAGGCCCCGTAGCGCGCGGCAGACCGTATATCAAGAACAGAAATGCCCCCCTTTTGCACCACACGGATGACAATATCATCAGGTGCCTGCAAAATCTGCGAAAGGGCAACAGCTTCGATCACACCAACGCCTCTATTCACCGAAGGTGCTCTTGCTGAAACAACCTCCCATTGCCGTTTCAGCACCAGTTGCCGGGCAAGGTCAAACACATCCTGCGCCGATTTATTGACCCTCAACGGCGTGACATCATCATCAAACTCCCCAATCAGCTCAAACTTGACCGGGTTAGCGCCAAAACTGCGTTGCTTTAATAGCATCTCGAAGGCAGGAGGGGTTTTGATATCAGTTGTCACATCAAAATATTTGTCAGAGATAAGATAGAACGGCAGGTGAAACAACGGCCAGGCCAGCACCAGCGCGCTGAGCACAAGCCCGGTCACCGCCTTGCCAAAACCGCTCAGCAGTTGGTTCCAGATCTGGACAGCAGCCATAATGGAAAGGATGAGGGCGGCAAAAGCACCAATAAAACCGATCTGCAGCAGGTTTAGTGAAACAGGGGTAGCCTGCCCGGCAAAACGGTGCAGCAAAACTGTAAAAACCACAATATGCGCGGAGATCACACTGAGGCGAAACCCCCACCCGGCCAACCGGGACTTACGAAAACTTTGAAGCTGTTTCATGAATTGTGCCGTTAAATAGCGTTTGGCATTGTCAATAATTTGAAGCAACATTAGCCGATCTCACTGATCAGCACCACACTTCAAATCAGCCCCTCCCCATAAACAAAAACATCAGGGATAAAGCTGCAAACGCTCAAAATTATCTTCTATTTCAGCCCGTTTGAATTGCAACCTGTCATGCAGGCGAAACGGCCGGTCATGCCAGAATTCAATCTCAAGCGGGCAAATCCTGAAACCGGACCAGTGAGACGGCCGGGGAATGGTCGAAACCCCAAATTTTAATCCGAATTTTGCCACTTGTTTTTCAAGCGCAAAGCGCCCCTCAAGCGGGCGGGATTGACAGGAAGCCCAGGCCCCGATCTGGCTGCCGCGCGCCCGGCTCTTAAAATAAGCATCAGCCTCAGCCGTACTCACCTCTTCCAAAGGCCCGCGCACCCGGACCTGCCGGCGCAGACTTTTCCAGTGAAAACAAAGCGCTGCCTTTTTGGCAAACAGTGCCTCCCGCCCCTTGGCGCTTTCAAAATTCGTGTAAAATACAAAGCCGCGCGCATCAAATTCTTTCAAAAGCACCATCCTGACATTCGGCAAACCCGTTTCATCAACCGTGGCCAGCGCCATGGCATTCGGGTCATTCGGCTCAGTTTGCTCCGCCTCGGAAAGCCAGCCAGCAAAGAGGGCAAACGGGTCATCCGCCTTGAGAAAATCAGCGCCCTGGCTTGCTTTGTATGTTTCATCATCAATCGGGTGGTCTGTCATATCTCAACAATCCGGTTCGGGGGGCAATCTGAATAAAGTAATGTCAGATCCAGGCCAGGTCAAAACAGCAGAAAGGCTACTCTCTGATGGTGCCGACATGTGCCACCTCAAGATCAAAGGCGGAGGCAAGCAGGGCCTTGGTGTAGGGGGTTTGCGGGTCCTCAAAAATCTGACGCCCCGGCCCCTCTTCAACCACTTTACCATTTTGCATCACCATCACATGGTTGGAAAGCGCGCGAACAACTTTCAAATCATGACTGATGAAGAGGAAAGCCAGATTGCGCTTGGCCTGAAGATCCCGCAACAGATCAACAATCTGCGCCTGAACAGACATATCAAGCGCGCTTGTTGGCTCATCCAGCATGATGAATTTGGGTGCAAGAACCATCGCCCGTGCAATCGCGATGCGTTGCCGCTGCCCGCCGGAAAATTCATGCGGGTACCGGTCCTGCGCATCGGGGTCAAGCCCCACCTCAACAAGCGCATCGGAAACTCGCTGGCGCCGCTCATCAAAGGAAAGCTCAGGCTGCTGGATCTCAAGGCCCTCGCCAATGATCTCACTGATAGACATGCGCGGGCTGAGGGAACCGTAAGGGTCCTGAAACACGATTTGCATATCACGCCGCAAGGCACGCATCTCCTTGGAATTATAGTCAGAGATATTCTGCCCCAGATAGACAATCGGCCCATCAGAAGAGATCAGCCGCAGCATGGCAAGCCCCAACGTGGTTTTGCCTGAGCCGCTTTCCCCAACGATGCCAACGGTCTGCCCCTCTCTCACCTGGAGAGAGACTCCATCAACCGCTTTAACATGATCAACGGTGCGCCGTAGCACACCCGCCTTGATCGGAAACCAGACTTTCAGATTATCCGTTTCCATAATGACCGGCCGGTTCAAATCTTCAACTGGCGGCTCACCCTTTGGCTCTGCGGAAAGGAGGTGTTTGGTATAATCATCCTGCGGGTTGTCAAAAATATCAGCCGCCCTGCCCTGCTCAACAACCAAACCCTGGTTCATGACAGAGATGCGGTCAGCCATTTTCCTGACCACCCCAAGATCATGGGTGATAAGCAGCAGCGCCATGTTAAACTCGTCTTTCAACTCATCAAGCAGCGCCAGAATCTGCGCCTGAATGGTCACATCAAGCGCGGTCGTTGGCTCATCAGCAATCAGCAGGTCCGGCTCACAGGCGAGCGCCATGGCGATCATCACCCTTTGCCGTTGCCCGCCGGAAAGTTCATGCGGATAAGCTTTCAGCCGGCCTTCGGCACCGCGAATGCCAACCTTCTCAAGCAATTGGAGAACACGGGCCTGAAGCGCCCCCCCATCCATGCCTCTGTGCAGACGCAAAACTTCCCCCACCTGGCGCTCAATCGAGTGCAAGGGGTTGAGTGATGTCATCGGTTCCTGAAAGATCATGGAAATCTGATCACCGCGGATACCGCGCAGCTCCCGCTCTGAAAGCGAGAGCATATTCATCTGTTTCTCGCCGCCATTATAGAGAATGCGGCCGGTCGGATGGCTGGCAGATTGTGGCAACAAGCCCAGAATGGAAAGGGCAGACACCGTTTTCCCAGACCCGCTCTCCCCGACAAGCGCCACCGTCTCACCGCGCTTGATATCAAAATTTACGCCGTGAACAACCGTCTCTGTTCTATCGCCGGAGCGAAAAGCAACAGAGAGATTTTCAACGTCGATCAGGGTTTCTTGTTCACTCATAGGGTCTACCCGTTATTTAAATGTCTTGCGCGGGTCAAAGGCATCACGCACAGCCTCGCCGATAAATATCAACAAACTCAACATCAGCGATATCACGATAAATGCGGTAATCGCCAACCACGGCGCCTCAATATTGTCTTTCCCCTGTTTCACAAGTTCCCCAAGTGAGGGCGAGCCGGGCGGCAGGCCAAGCCCGAGAAAATCAAGCGAGGTCAGTGTCGTCAGCGCACCAGAGAGAATGAAGGGCATCATGGTGATGGTGGCGACCATCGCGTTCGGCAATAGGTGACGATACATGATCTTCACATCACCCAACCCAAGTGAGCGCGCAGCTTTAACATATTCAAAATTCCGCGCCCGTAAAAATTCAGCCCGGACAACGCCGACAAGCGCGATCCAGGAAAACAGCATCATAATACCAAGCAGCGTCCAGAACCCTGGCACCAGCGCTGCAGCCACGATGAGCAGCACAAAAAGCTGCGGAATAGATGACCAAAGCTCAATAAACCGCTGGAAGAAGAGATCAACCCAACCACCAAAATAACCCTGAATGGCACCGGCGCTTACTCCGACCAAAGAGGAAATAATTGTCAGGATGAGACCAAACAGCACAGATATGCGAAACCCGTACAGCACCCGCGCCAGCACATCACGGCCATTGTCATCCGTCCCAAGCCAGTGGAAATTACCAAGCGTGCATTGCGGGTCACTGGTCCCTTTATCATAGACTTTACAGAGATTTTCCCGCTCAAATGTCCACCACGGCGCAGACGGCGCTGCCGTCGGGATATAATCATTCACTGTTGAGTAGCTGTAGCGAATAAGCGGCCAGAGCATCCACCCCGGCTCTGCCCCCTCAGCCACTACAGCGCCCGGATCATCATAACAGGCTTCATTTCCCCCAGTACGAATGAGGCAGGTCACATCATGCCGCCGGTAAACCGCTTCAGTCTCAAACTCACCGCCAAATGTAGTTTCGGGGTAATAGGCAACAATCGGAAAATAATACGACCCCTGATACTGAACCATCAGCGGTTTGTCATTGGCTATCATCTCGGAAAACAGCGTGATGAGAAAAAGCGCTGTGAAGATGATGAGGCTCCAGTACCCGCGTTTGTTGGCTTTGAAACTGGCCAGCCGCCGCTCATTCACCGGGGTCAGTTTTTGATTGCGCCAGAACAGCACGCGGCCAAAAAACCAGGAAACGGGCGCCCGGATGCTGGACACCGCGCCGGATAAATTCTGCCATTTGGGAGGGGTCTTGGCGTCCATCGCTTAAACCTCCCGGCTCTCAAAGTCGATCCGGGGATCAACAATGGAATAGGTAATGTCAGAAATCAGGTTTACGATCAGACCCAGCAGTGAAAAGATAAAGAGGCTGGCGAAAATGATCGGGTAATCACGCTGGAAAATTGCCCTGAATGAAAGCTGGCCCAACCCGTCAAGCGAGAATATGGTCTCTATCAGAATAGACCCGGTGAAAAACACACTGAGCAGGGCGGCTGGAAAGCCGGCAATAATAATCAGCATCGCGTTACGAAAGACATGGCCATAGAGCACATTACGCTCAGAAAGCCCCTTCGCCCTTGCCGTGATCACATATTGCTTCCTGATCTCGTCAAGAAATGAATTTTTGGTCAGGAAGGTGGTGGTGGCAAAGGCTGAAACAGACATTGCAATCAGCGGCAGGGTCATATGCCAGAAATAGTCGAGAATTTTCTCCCACCAGGACAGCTCTTCAAAATTTTCAGAAACCAGCCCGCGCAGTGGGAAAATATTCATGAAATTATCACTGGCAAAAAGAACGATCAGTAAAACGCCCAGCAAAAATCCGGGTATAGCATAGCCGACAATGATCACAGCGCTGGTCCATAAGTCAAACCGCGAGCCATCCTCCACCGCCTTACGAATGCCAAGCGGTATGGAAATGCCATATGAAAGCAGCGTCACCCACAGACCGAGCGAGATCGAAACCGGCAGTTTTTCAATAATAAGATCAAGCACCGGCCGGTCCTGAAAATAGCTGTTGCCAAAGTCAAACCGCAGAAAATTCCAGAGCATAAGGCCAAACCGCTCCAGCGGCGGCTTATCAAAACCAAACTGTTTTTCAATTTCTTTGATAAATTCAGGATCAAGCCCCTGTGCGCCGCGGTACTTTGAGGTAATCTGGCTGGCGCCTCCGCCCGGCTGCCCGGCCGGATTATTGCCAAAATCACCGCTTTGCCCACCACCAACCCGGCTGGAAGCGTCAACATCGGTGCCGGTTAACTGGGCAATGACCTGCTCCACCGGCCCACCCGGCGCAAACTGAATAATCACAAAGGTCAGGGCCAGAATACCCAAAATTGTCGGAAAAATCAGCAATAGACGTCTGATGATATAGGCCGTCATGAATGTAAAATCGCTCCTGCTAGCTGGATGAGCCATTGTTAACGAGTTTTAGCCCGCTTTCAAAGCACTTCTTTGGCGAACCAGTCATTCTAGATCTGATTGTGCCTGATCTGTTGGTGGCAAATCAGCGAAAAACACGATTTTGTTGCCAAAAGGGTCAGTTATGATCAGCTCCCGGCAGCCCCAGCTCTGATCCTGAAGTCCAGGGTTGGCATAGCGATACCCCTTCGCCTGTAGCGTCTTGTGATAGTCTTCCAGCCCGCCCGTTCTGATCCGGATAGAACCGCCCGGCGTCGCGTCGCCATGGTGTTCCGTAAGATGCAGCACAGCATCCCCCATGCTGATCTGGACGTAAAGCGGCGCATCAGGGCCAAAACGGTGTTCCCAGTCAACCTGAAAGCCAAGATAATCCAGGTAGAATTCCCTGAATTTCGCTTCATCAAAACTGCGAAAAATCGGTTGCGGCGGGGAAAATTTCATTTCATATCTTGCCTGCTTTGACCGGATCAAACCACCAGGTTTCAATCACTCCACGGTCGTATTTTGATTTAACAGCGGGCCGGGAAAATTTATTCCAGTAGGCAATATTGTGTGAGGCTTTGTACCAGTGAGGCACCCAGTAATATTCTGCGCGCAAAACCCGGTCAAGCGCCCGCGTTGCGGTTAATAGCTCTTGCCTGCTGTTGGCAGCGATCACTTTTTCAATCAGCGCGTCAATCACCTTGTGTTTGATCCCGGCAAGGTTATAACTAGCTTGCGCGTCAGCTGAGCGCGAGCCAAACATGTTAAAAAGCTCCACACCCGGTGTCAGCCGCATGATGTAGCGCTGGGTGGTGATGTCAAAATCAAAACTTTTCAACCGCTCCTGATATTGCGCCGGGTCAACAACACGCAAGCTGGCCTTGACCCCGATGGTTCTCAAATTGCGGATCATCGGCATGATGATCCGGGAAAAGGACGAGCTGAATGTTAAAAACTCAATCGTCAAAATCTCGCCCCTGGCATTCACCCGTTTCCGGTTTTTAAATTCCCAGCCAGCGGCAGTTAAAAGCCGGCTCGCCCGGCGCAACAGCCGCCGGTCCTGACCGGACCCGTTGGTAACAGGTGGCACCTCAACCTCCTTGAAAACCTCAGGCGGCAACTGGGCTTTAAAAGGGGCCAAAAGGGCCAGCTCCTCCGGGCCCGGTGCCCCCATTGCTTTCATGGGTGAATTTTCAAAATAGCCGACAGTGCGCTTATATAAATTGTAAAACAGTTTCTTGTTGGTCCATTCAAAATCAAAGGTGAGGCCTATGGCGCGGCGCACCCGGCGGTCTGCAAACTTACCCCGGCGGGTATTGATGAAAAACCCCTGCGTTCCCCCCGGCCTTTCATCTTCAAGTGTATCAGCGATGACCCGCCCTTCTTTAATGCCGTCAAAGTTGTATTTGGTTGCCCAGTCCTTGGATGTAAATTCTTCCCTGAGATCAAAAACACCGGCCTTAAGCGCCTCAAATTCGGCTGCCCGGTCTTTGAAATATTCATACCGTAATTCATCAAAGTTGAACCGTCCTTTATTCACCGGCAGGTCCTTTGCCCAATAGTCATCCCGCCTGACATAAGTGACATAGCGCCCGGCTTTAAAAGGGCCGATCTTATAAGGCCCTGAACCAATGGGAGCTGTAAGGTCGGCTTTTTCAAACGGTTGTGTTTTGTAAAATTTTTCAGAAAAGATGGGCAGTTCAGCGACTCGCTGCGGCAGGTCACGCGTTTGGTCGCCCTTGAAACGGAACCTGACAGTCAGTGGATCAGGTGCCTCAACAAGCTCAACATCAAGAAGGCTGAGCCGGTAAACGGGGCTTGATTTGGTTTTTAAAGCGGTGATGGAAAACACCACATCACTTGCACGCAGTGGTGAACCATCAGAAAATCGGGCACCCTCTCTGAGATAAAAGGTAACACCCATTTTATCATCATGCAGCTCAGCTTGCCGGGCAACTAGACCATAAACAGCATCCGCTTCGTCGTGTGCCCGCACCATCAGGCTGTCAAATATATAGGGCAACCCCTGTGCCGGCACACCCTTGCGCACATAATAATTGAAACTGTCAAATGTGATGCGGCCCTCGGTCCCGATCATCGAAAGCCTGCCACCTTTCGGCGCATCCGGGTTGGTATAATCAAAATGGCTGAAATCTGCCGGGTATTTCAAGTCACCAAAGGTGGAAAGCCCGTGCTGGCGCTCACCTGCCATGAGTGGCCGTGAAATGGCGCTGTTCACTAACAGACAGCTGAACATGAGCATGATAACAGATAAACGCGTGTAATTGATCATTGATCCTCGCGGTCATAAATGGGTTTCATCAATGTTGTTTTAAGCAGCGGCAAGGTATGAAACCCGATGACCCTGTCCAACCCATATCCAACCCATGTCCAGCCCTGACCTGTCTTGCAGCCTTACCCTCCCTCTTTCAAGAGATTGGCTTTCTCAGTGTCATACCACCAGGTCGTGAGCACCCCGACAGCACGTGAGGCCTGCACCTTGGGCTGTGAAAAACGGTTCCAGTAGGCAATCCGTTCATAAGCTGTATGCCAGTTTGGCACCATGTAATGTCCAAACAGCAGCACCCGATCAAGCGCCCGGGTTGTGGTGATCAGCTCGCTCCGGTTTTTGGCGAATATGATTTTGTCAATGAGGCTGTCTATTGCCTTGGATTTGATACCGGCGAGGTTGCGGCTACCCGGTGTGTCAGCCGCCCCAGACCCCCAGTAAAACCGCTGCTCGTTACCCGGGCTCTCAGATTGGGGAAAGGAGGAGACAACCATATCAAAATCAAAACTCTCCAGCCGTTTCAGATATTGCGGCGGATCAACAAGGCGTATAGAGGGGGATATGCCAAGTTGTTTCAGGTTATTGACATAGGATTGAATAACCCGCTGAAACGCAGGGGCGACAATCAAAAATTCAACATCAAACGCCTGACCTTCTTTATTGCGTAAAACATTGGCCTGCTTTTTGGATTTCAGACCGATCATGATCATTGTTTTGCAAAAGAAGCCGCAATCTTTATCTTCAACAGGCTCTTTTACTATCGACCATCCGGCCTCTTCGAGAAGGGCCCGTGCCGCTCTCAGTTGTTTGCGTGTTCCCTGCGCGCCTTCATGTTTAAAAGGCTCAAACGTATCGGTTAATGCTTTCGGCGGGATCTCATTTTTCAATGGGGTCAGCAGGGCAAGTTCTTCAGCACTGGGTTTGCCAGAAGAAGCAAGTTCTGAATTTTCAAAATAGCTGGTGGTGCGGGCATACTGATTATAAAACAGGTTCTTCCCGGCCCATTCAAAATTAAACGCCCTGGACAAGGCTTCACGAACCCGTCTGTCCTTGAATTTGCCCCGTCTGGTGTTAAAGACAAACCCCTGCATGCCGTGGGGATTTTTCAGGGTAATGTCATCACGTTTAAGCACCCGCCCGTCATTCACGGCGCTGAAACCGTAATTCCGCGCCCAGTTCACCGAAGAGCTTTCATAGTAGTAATCGAAATTGTCGGCCTTGAATGCCTCAAATGCCACGGAGGAATCCCGAAAATATTCAAATTGCAAACGATCAAAATTATTCTGACCAACCATGGTGTAAAGATCATTCGCCCAATAATCCTTGACCCGTTCAAACGTCATCCTTTGCCCGGCGCGGAAATCACCGATTTTATAAGGGCCGGACCCGACAGGCGCATCAAGGGTTGTTTTAGAAAGATCACGCGGTTCACCCTCAGGCCCCTTGCCTTCCCAATAATGCTTCGGCAGAACATAAAGCTCACCAACAATGAAGGGTAACTCCCGGTTGCCCTTGGCATCAAAATAGAATGTGACCTGTCGCTCGCCTGTTTTTTCAGCCCGCTTCACATTTTTATAATATTGCCCATAACGCGGGTTGGCTTTCTTGATCGCTTCCATGGAGAAAATGACATCCTCCACAGTGATCGGCTTGCCATCATGAAACTTCGGCCCGTCCCTGAGTTTGAATGTGACGGAGGAATGATCCTCCGGGTAGCTCACCCATTCACACAGATGACAATATTGGGTTGAGCCTTCATCAAGCGAATTGCTCATCAGCTGATCATAGGTCAGCAACAGGCCGGCTGCCGGACTGCCCTTGATTGTGAAGGGATTGAGATTGTCAAACGTGCCAATACTGGAAAGCCGTATCTTTCCGCCCTTTGGAGCATTCGGATTTACATATTCGAAATGTTTGGTCCCCGGCTGGTATTTGGGGCTCTCTGTGAGGGAAAGTGCAATCATCCGCTTGTTGGTTGCGGTCTCGGCTGTGGATTCTGGTGTCTCGGCCAGGGCAGGCTTCAAAGTGATGAGAGACGCTAGAATCAGGCTGAATAGGCATGGAATGTTTTTCAAAACTGGCGACCTTATTTCTTAACTTATGTGGGTATTGCGCAGCAATTTAAGGCAATGTTTCTGCATAGTCTCGCAGAATGGCACATCCTACAAGGCGAATGAAACATTGTCTTGCAGAGATCACAAAAAACCTTGCCAAAAATACGGCTAAAGTTAAAAAAAAGCGCGGTTGCTGGTGGGCAACCTAAAGCGCCGATAAAAAGCGCCAATAAAAAACCTGCCCCCTCTGTTGCCAGAATGAGAGCAGGTTTGATTAAACCGGTTCCAGGAGCCTTACTTTGCTTTTGGCAAGGCCGCCGGGTTATCGCTTTTGGTCCTCAGAAAGACAATGAGATCCGCCAGCTTGTTGGTGTTTTTCACACCACCAAACGCCATGGCAGTACCGGGCACCTCTCTCTTGGGATTGGCCAGAAACGCTGCCAGTTTGTCATAGTCCCAGGCACCATCCATACCTTTCATGGCCGCCGAATAGGCAAACCCCGGGGAGCTGGCAACTTTCCTGTTCAGGATGTCATAGAGAGCAGGACCCACTTTGTTTTTCCCGCCCTTATCAAAGCTGTGACAGGCTTTGCATTTCTTCGCCTGTTTCTCACCGCTATCAACATTCGCGGCGGCTAGCAGGGTTTTAATATCAACCTCTGCCTTTTCTGCTTTCTTACCATCCGCTTTGGTAGCGCCAGCTTCGCTAACCTCAATCTCATAAGCGGCTTTATCATGCCCGCTATCACCATGGCCACCATTATAGACTTCCATAACAGTACGCCCGCCAAAAATTACCAGCAAGGCAGCAAGCGACCAGCCAATAATTTTGTTAATTTCAAATGCATCCATTTCCAGCAGTATCCCTTAAGAGAGTTTGCAATCTAGCCTTGTCATTCACGCGCAAGTCTTTTAGGTAATGCCTTTATAGGCAAACAGCCGCTGAAATCAACGCTGAGTTTGTGATAGACGTGCAAAAACTTGGGTAAACTTCGTTACTATTCACTGAAACCCTGCGCGGAAATGCTACGCAGCGACAAGGAAACTGACCGGTTATGACCTCGCCCGATCACTCCAGTCTGATCATAGTTCCAGCCCGCCTGGCAGCCACCCGCCTGCCAGGAAAGCCATTGAAAGATATTGCCGGTGAACCGATGATTGTTCACGTCTGGCGCCGCGCCGTTGAAGCTGGCATTGGCCCGGTGATTGTGGCAACTGACGCTCCTGAAATCATCCAGGCTGTTGAAAAAGCCGGCGGGGAGGCGGTGATGACAAGCGCGGAACATGCCAGCGGTTCTGATCGCATTCATGAAGCCATGATGATCTATGACGAGAGCGGAAAATATAATAAAATCATTAATTTACAAGGTGACTTGCCCACTATGGAGCCGGGGCTGATAAAGGCCTGCGCCAGCCTTCTGGATAGCCCCGAAGTGGACATATCAACCCTTGCTGTTGAGATCAGGGAAGAGGCTGAAAAATCCAATCCCAACATTGTGAAAATGATCGGTGCTGAACTCAGCCCAGGCCGGCAGAGAGCGCTCTATTTCACAAGAGCAACGGCACCATATGGTCCTGGACCGCTCTATCATCATATTGGAATTTACGGCTATAAACGCCGGGGTTTGGAAACCTTCATCAATCTGCCGCCCTCCGCCCTTGAGAGAAGGGAAAAGCTTGAACAATTGCGCGCTCTAGAGGCTGGCCTGCGTATAGATGTCGCAATTGTGGAAACTGAGCCGCTAGGCGTCGATACTGCTGAGGATCTTGAAAAAGCCCGTCAACTTCTCTCATGAGCGTGGAGATGTAGGCAGAGTGGGAAATACTATCAACGGTGCCAAAACAGGGGCAAAAGTGTTTCAATCAACCTTGACAAGCCGGGTTAACCTGCCACAGTCAATCAGCTTCCAGTGAGTAAAAACAGTGACTTGGAAACAAACCAGGCAAAAAATTTATGAAAAAAACAACCATTATTTATCAGGGTGAGCCAGGTGCCAATTCTCATCTTGCCTGCATGAACGCTTATGAAGACGCCGAAGCGATCGCAGCGCCGACATTTGAGGACGCTTTTTCAGCTGTTGAGACAGGTAGAATTGACCTCGCCATGATACCCATTGAAAATTCTGTCGCTGGGCGTGTGGCTGATATCCACCATCTGCTGCCCAACTCCAGTCTCTATGTTGTGGGGGAGCATTTTGAGCGGGTCCGGCACCAGTTGCTTGTCATTGAAGGCACTGAACTCGGTCAGTTGAAAACGGTTCACAGTCACACCATGGCGCTGGGGCAATGCCGTGATGTGATCCGTGAACTTGGCCTGATGCCCATATCCGAGGCGGACACAGCGGGCTCGGCCCGTCTGATAAAAGAACGCGGTGATAAAAGCCAGGCTGCCATCGCATCAAGCCTTGCCGCTGAAATCCATGGCCTCAGCCTGCTTCGCCCTGACATTGAAGACGCAGACCATAACACAACCCGTTTTCTCATTCTCTCAGCTGAACCGGAAGATGCCATGCCGGACGAAGGCCCGGTCATGACGTCGTTTATTTTTCGGGTGCGTAATGTCCCGGCGGCCCTCTATAAGGCACTGGGGGGCTTTGCGACCAATAGTGTGAACATGACCAAACTGGAAAGTTACCAGCTAGAGGGCACTTTTAACGCCACCATGTTTTACGCTGATATTGAGGGCCACCCGGCTGACCGCCCGGTACAGCTGGCACTGGAAGAGCTTGGGTTTTTCTCCTCTGAAGTACGAATTCTTGGCACTTACAAATCCCATGCCTACCGCGCTGCACAACAAGATCAGACCTGAAAAGTTGAAGACTTTTCGGGACGAGCTGATCGCTTAACAATATCAGCCTATGGCCGGATGCTTAGTGGGCATCTGAAGGCCAGTCAAAAGCGCGGTTGCTAATGGGCAACCTAAAGCGCCGATATAAAAGC
>CAYGPF010000004.1:3712-125726 GCA_964351785.1 uncultured Rhodomicrobium sp. | reverse complement strand
AGGCCAGTCAAAAGCGCGGTTGCTAATGGGCAACCTAAAGCGCCGATATAAAAGCGCGGATGCTTAGTGGGCATCTGAAGGCCAGGCAAAAAGCGCGGTTGCTCGTGGGCAACCTAAAGCGCCGATATAAAAGCGCGGATACCTAGTGGGCATCTGAAGGCCAGGCAAAAAAGCGCGGTTGCATGTGGGCAACCTAAAACGCCGATATAAAAGCCGGATGCTTAGTGGGCATCTGAAAGCACCTGCAAAACTAGAGCAACGCCTGTTCATGCCGTGAGAGAAACAGCGCCAACAAAAAAACCCGGCCACTCCAACAGGTGAGCAAGCCGGGTCTTAGCGGGGAAGAGATACGCGGAGATGAAAAAACCTAGCTAATCCGCACCTTATAGCTTGAGCCTTTGCCACAGGTCGAAACCGTTGAATAGGCATTATAGACTTTCACAGACCATTTAAACGGTCCCTTGCTTGCCACTTTGCGGTATTGGACGCGTACCCGTGTGGCCTTGGCATTTACTTTTTCCAGCCGGCGTGTTTCCTGCCAGACATTGCCATGATGGATAATCTCATTCCGTGTTGGTTCGGAGCGCCATTTGCTATAGGCAGGGTCCCAATAATCAAGATCGATTATCTTAATCTTCGCGCCGGTTTGATTAACAGCGGAGATATAAACTTTTTTGCAGTGTTTGCCAGCCTGAGCCGGTTGCGAAAGAGTTGCACCAAATCCGAGGCTGATAAGCCCGGCAATGGCAAAAACGCGTGTCATGAGTGTTAAAGTTGAAATTTTCATTTGTTTGTTCCTGTCTTAGTGATTCAAGTGTTGTCATTCAGTTGTTTAATCGTTCAGTTCTGTTGTCGGTGGTTAAGGGATAAGTGAGAACAGGCACAAAAACCAGTTAAGGATTTTTAATGTTTCAATGGGAAATTTTCCCTGTTTTTGAATGACTTATTCAGGAAACATTCATGTGGCATGAGCCCGCGATCTGGCCGTTTAATGGGTGCTGAAAGGCCAAAAGAGCGCGGCAACCGGGCCTTTAAAAAACCTCACGAACAAGGCAACAAAACCCTTGTCATGCCCCCCACTTTACCTGCTATAATCATAGTTGGGAGGTTGGCTGTGGACGTATCCATCGCCAACCGGGTCAGGTCCGGAAGGAAGCAGCCCTAACGATCTGGAAGCGGGTCGCTGTCCAACCTCCTTTAAATATCCTAATATCCGTGGCCAATAAGTTCAGGTGGCCCAGACGCCAGCGAGCTTTAAGTTTTAATCCTTGAATTGGACGAAAGCCTGCTAACCCAAGATAAGTTCAGCCAACCCTGTCACTTTCACAGCTCAACAATTCAAGCTCATCCTGACCAGCGCCAGAAGTCTGACACATGACAGAAACACCCAAAAAGAAGAGCACCCAAAAGCGCACGAAGCCCGGCTCGAAAGACGCAGAGCCTAAAGGCGCAGCCAGCAAAGACACTGAAAAGGCAACGAAACCTGGTGCCTATCTAGTTCTGGCGCGTAAATACCGCCCGCGTGATTTTGCCGAACTTATCGGCCAGGATGCCATGGTCCAGACTCTGTCAAACGCCTTTGCCTCTGGCCGCATCGCCCAGGCCTATATGCTCTCGGGTGTGAGAGGCGTGGGCAAAACCACCACCGCCAGAATTCTGGCCCGCGCCCTCAATTATGAAACAGACAAAATCAAAGAACCCACCATTGAAATGCAGGCGGAGGGTGATCATTGCCGCGCCATCATGGAGGGTACCCATGTTGATGTTATTGAAATGGATGCGGCCTCCCACACCGGAATTGATGACATCCGCGAGATCATAGAAGCCGCCCGCTACAAACCGGTTGCCGGCCGTTACAAGGTCTACATCATCGACGAAGTGCACATGCTCTCAAAGTCTGCATTCAATGGCCTGCTGAAAACCTTGGAAGAGCCCCCGGCCCATGTCAAATTCATCTTTGCGACCACGGAACTGCGCAAGGTTCCGGTAACTGTGCTCTCCCGCTGCCAGCGCTTTGATCTGCGCCGGATCACCATAGAAACCCTGGAAACTCATTTCACCGGCATCGCGAAGCTTGAAAAAGTCAAAATTGACAAAGACGCCATCACGCTCATTGCTCAGGCCGCGGAAGGCTCGGTGAGGGATGGCCTCTCGCTCCTTGATCAGGCTTTTGCCAGGGGAAGTAGCGGGGCAATCACCATCAAAGAGGTCCGTGATATGCTGGGTCTTGCCGAGGAGACGGAGATATATTCTCTGCTTCAGGCCATTTTCAAAGGTGAGGCGGAGCAAGCCATCAGCAGCTTTCGCGCCTTTTATGCAAAAGGCGGTGACAGCCAGCAGATCATCGCTGAACTGGCCGCCGCCGTTCACGCCATCACCTGCCATAAGGCCCTTGCGGATGGCGGTGAAAACCAGAACCAGCCAGAGGCCGTCGCCCCGGCAATCGAAGATATGGCGGGCACGCTGTCTCACGCAGTTTTGCACCGTGCCTGGCAAGCCTTGCTGAAAGGCTATGATGAGGTGGGAACCGCGCCGTCCCAGCAAAGTGCGGCTGAAATGCTGCTGTTGCGCTTGATATATATGGGAGATCTGCCAAACCCGGGTGACATCGTCAAGGCCATCAGGACCCTGAAAGACAGCGGGGGGGCTATACCCGCCCGGAAAAAAGAAGAGGCATCAACTAAAAACACCCCTGAGGCCCTTATCGCCCACGCGCCGGAGCCCCGCACAAGTACAAAAGGCAATCAGGGGCTCTCTCTCATTTATGAAGAACAGGAACAACAGGCCCCCGCGAACCAGCCCCGCATTCACGCAGAGGTTGCCGAAGCCGCCGCGCCAATTGTCGAGCGGTTTGCGGATATCCTCGATCTGATCACCGAAAAACGGGATGTAAAATTAAAACTTCAGCTTGAAGAATATGCCGAGCTGGTCAATTTTGCCCCTGGCCGTATCGAGCTTCACATGCTGGAGGGAGCGGACGATCGTTTCATAAGTGATTTATCGAATAAACTCTCCAGCTGGACGGGCACCCGCTGGATGGTCGCTCTCTCACACGAGCGCGGGGCGCCAACCATCGCTAGTCAGCGCCGGCTAAGGGAGCAAAAGGAGCTGGAGCAGGTGAAATCTCACCCCGTTGTGGAAGCCACGCTGAAAACCTTCCCCGGTGCAGAAATAACAGACATTAAACCCATCAAATCAGATGATGAAACGGGCGGCACTAAAGACTGACGGCCAACCATTCATTTCAAATCAACCAGAAGGCAAGGGGGCACCCTCTTGAAAAACCAGATATGTTTGACCTCATAAAGAAAGCCAAGGAACTGCAAGGCAAAATGGCAGAAATCCAGGAAGAGCTGGCCGCCGCCGAAGTTGAAGGCCAGAGCGGGGCAGGTCTTGTTAAAATGACAATGAACGGCAAGGGAGAGATGAAAGCCATCTCAATTGACCCCTCGATGCTCAAACCTGAAGAAGTTGACATGCTGGAAGACCTGCTGATCGCGGCCCACCAGGACGCAAAAACAAAAGTGGAGCAGGAAGCAGCAGAAAAAATGAAAGACGTCACCGGTGATCTGCCAATCCCGCCGGGTATGAAACTGTTTTAGTTGAAAGAAGTAAGCAAGACAAAGATCAACCCCGCAAAGTTCACCCATGCCACGCGATGTAACCGGACCAGAAATCACCGAGCTGATCAAGCTCATGTCCAAACTGCCAGGGCTTGGCCCCCGCTCGGCGCGGCGGGCGGCTCTGCACCTCATCAAGAAAAAAGACAAGCTGATGCTGCCCCTTGCCCGTGCTTTAAATGAAGCGGTTGAGAAAATTGTCGAATGTGAAACCTGCGGCAATGTCGATACTGCAAGCCCCTGCGCCCTGTGTAATGACCAGCGGCGCGATCAGTCTATGATCTGTGTGGTGGAAACGGTGGGGGATCTCTGGGCGCTTGAGCGCTCAGATGCGGTAAAGGGGCAATATCATGTGCTGGGCGGCACACTCTCCCCGCTGGATGGCATTGGCCCGGATGATCTGACCATCAGCAAATTGATGGAGCGGGTCTCAAATGGTGAGGTTAAGGAAGTCATTCTGGCCCTGAATGCGACGGTAGAGGGGCAGTCGACAGCCCACTACATCACCGAACAGCTGGAGGCCGCCGGCATCAGATCCACCCGTCTGGCTCATGGTGTGCCGGTAGGCGGTGAGCTGGATTATCTGGACGAAGGCACCCTGGCGGCAGCTATCAAGGCGCGGCGTGAGCTTTGACTATCATAACTCAGACAGCAGCTTCAATTTATACCGGGTGCGCAGATCCTGGGCCCGTTTGCGCTTGATTTCATCAAGGAGATCAGCTCTTTTTTGTCCCGTGGCTTGAAAACCCATAAAACCAGCGGCAATTTCTTTAAGCTCAATCACCCGCACTCGTTTATCACCTGATAATTCTTCCATAGCGTTTTGAAATTCCTCATCAGCTGAGGATGAATTCTCAAGCTTGGTGATATAGGCGGCGATCAGCCCGCTTTTCACTTCACCTCCAGCAGGTGCTTTTCTGGGCCCGGTGGTGTGGCCGCGGTTATCATCGGCCTGAGTGTTCCGCCGCCCGGCTTTTCCAGCAGTCCCACCCTCAAGCCCGGCCCTGGCTTGGCGAATAAAAACATCGACGCTCAAATTTTCATGTGCCTCCATCAGGCGGATCAGTTTCTCAAGCTCAGGGATCAGCTTTTTGGCCCCGAAAGATTGCAAAAGCGGGATCAACTTCAAGAGACCGTTTTTAAGCGCATTCACTTTCATTCTATCAAACCAGCTCTACTCTCCGGCGAGAACTTTCAATTTCGCAGCTTCAACATCTTCCTCCCAGCCAAGCTCCACGGCAATCTGGCCGCCCAGCATTTCAAACATCATTTTGATCTCAGGGTTATTCTGGAAGAAGGAAATATTATGCCCGGAACTCTCGGCTATGGCAGACTTTTGCAGCACCGGCGTTTGCTCATAAATGCGAATACCAGGGCCGGAATTCCAGAATGCCGAACTTTGCTGACGCAGAAAATCCAGTGACCTTTTTTCATAATTCTGATAACCGCGCTTGGAAACTTTGGAAGGCACAACCCCAAGGAGGCGCAATTGCGGGTTCAGCTCCCGTTGATATTCACTGAAAACCTCAAGCGTATTGAGTGTTGCCTCAATAGAAAGACTGTCAAGAATGGTGGGCACAAGCAGATGCGTGCTGGCGCAGGCC
Source organism: uncultured Rhodomicrobium sp. (assembly GCA_964351785.1). GTDB lineage: Bacteria > Pseudomonadota > Alphaproteobacteria > Rhizobiales > HXMU1428-3 > HXMU1428-3. The sequence goes on along the minus strand of CAYGPF010000004.1, from coordinate 120,502 downwards.
GCATTGACTACCGCCGTCCCCGGGCGCGGCGGCGCGTCAATGATCATGACATCAAAACTGTTCTGGAAAATATCTGAACTTAAACGCTTGTGCAGATTGTAGCGAATTTCCTCATTCATGCCGTTAAACCAGCGCAATAGCATGCAGGTCTCTGCATCGTTAAGCTCATAAAAGGCCGGAAACAGCCGCGAATTATAAAACAGCCCGGCCAGCCGCTCGGACTGTTTCAGAACTTCTTCAGGTGATCTGTTATCAAACAACAGGCCATTGAGAGAAAGATCAGGGTGAGAGACCTGCATGGCATTCATCACCATGTCAGTCAGTGTCCCCTGATAATCAAAATCGATCATCAGCACCCGCTTGCCCAGACTGTCAAAATAAGCAGCAAGATTGGCGGCTAAGGTCGTTTTGCCAACACCGCCCTTGAAGTTCGCAACAGTGATAATCGGCTTGCTCCGGGTCATTTTCCGGGTGTGTTCGCCAAGATCAAATTTTGGTGGATTGCGCCAGATATTGCGAACCTGCCGTACCGCTTCATTCTGTTCCTCGAGAATGACCTCAAACCGATCCGCTTTTTTCTTCTCCCGCCCATGCAGGATACTGAGGCTTTGCACATCAGCTTTTAATTGTTCATTGTCTTTGCTGCCAAGGCGCCGTGTTATCCAGCGTCCGGCTGTGAACCCGGTGCCAAAAACAATGATAAGCCCCACAATTATGGAAAAAAGCACCTGCATGTTTTGCAGGTTAAGAACACCCAGATACTCCATGACGCAACAACCCAACTTACAAAAAGGCTAAAAATACACACCGTTTAATATGCCAACAACTCAAAGCGGAAGACAAGGAAAAAACAGAAATAATGTCAAAGCCAGCAGGGCGATAGTGCGAAAAGCTGCCAAACAGCATGAAGGGTAAAGGTTAACGCCGCTCCACTAAGACATAGAGCCCCCCAAACAGAATCGCACCGAGGATGTCCATCGCAATGTCCTTCTGCGCATCCCAGATATCCCCCTGGCTTCCCAGAAAATCAGAGGCCTGGTCACCGCCAAAAGTCACCGCATAAATCATTTCGATCACTTCATAAAGCCCGGCCCAGGTCCCTACTGCCAGCACACCCACAAGGCACGCGGCGGCAACATTGCCGGCCCACCCCTTTTTGTGGAACAGCTCGGCAATCGGGTAGGCAAAAACACCAACCAGAAAATGCCCGACCCGGTCAAAATTATTGCGCTCTGATCCAATCAGATCATTAAAGAAATCAAAAGGAACTCTGGAAAATGAAAAATGCCCGCCAATGGTGTGATAACAAAGGAAAAACCACATCAGAAAGTAAGCAAGGTTGGAAAACTGGAATTTGGGGTATGTCACCACCAGCCCGGCAACAACAAGCCAGACAGGCAGATTTTCCGCAAACCAGATAGAGCGGTTGTAAGGCTCAATGCCAAGGTAGACCATCAGGCCAAGATAGAGCGCCAAAAGCAGATGCGGGAAATAGCTGCGAAGAAGTGTCATGAATTTACCCTTTGGGAAATGCTTTACTCAAAGAACAGGATCTGGCATTAAGCCAGCTTCGAAAAGGCTCATGGTTGCCAAATAATTGAAAAAAAGCAACCAAATCATTATATTTATAGGGAAGACTGATAAGGGGACGTTCTCTGAACGGAAAAGATAACCCTTAATTCAAAATTGCTGAAGTCTCCAGGATTGTTTGATGACCATTCATAAAATTGTACATATTCCGGCCCCCATATTGCGCACCAAGTGCAAACCCGTTGAAAGCGTCACACCAGAATTGACCAAATTAATGGATGATATGCTGGAGACAATGTACGCCGCTCCGGGCCTCGGACTTGCCGCCCCGCAAATCGCTCTTCCCATCCGTCTCTTCGTGATGGACCCGGCCTTGAGGGATGAAAACCAGCGCGCCAACCCCATGATCATGATCAATCCGGAAATTGTTGAAAGCTCTCATGAGCGCTCCCTTCATGAAGAAGGGTGCCTGTCGATACCGGAATTTTATGCCGAGGTGGAGCGCCCGGCCAAAGTGCGCATCGCTTATCGAGACAGGAAGGGCAACCCGCAAGTCCAGGTTTGTGAAGGGCTGACAGCTACAATCGCTCAGCACGAAATCGACCATCTTAATGGTGTGCTGTTCATTGACTACCTCTCCAAGCTGCGCCGTGACCGTGTCATTAAAAAATTCTCCAAAGCGAAAAAAACACCGCTCTAACCGCCTGATGAAACGGAGCGCAGCATGACACTCAGAGTTGTCTTTATGGGCACGCCGGAATTCTCCATCCCGACCCTCACAGCGATCCTCGATGGCGGGCATGAAGTTGCAGCCGTATACACCCAGCCCCCACGGCCAGCCGGCCGGGGCGGTAAGGTGCGAAAAACCCCGGTGCATGAGTTTGCCGAAAAAGCCGGGCTTATTGTGCATACACCAAAATCGCTGAAAAAAACCGGCGCTATTGAAGAGTTGCAAAGCCTGAAGGCAGACCTTGCTGTTGTTATCGCCTATGGGCTTATATTGCCAAGGGCCGTGCTGGATATATTTCCACTGGGTTGCCTCAATGTACATGGGTCTCTGCTGCCGCGCTGGCGCGGGGCTGCCCCCATTCAGCGCGCCATCATGGCCGGGGACAGGCAAACCGGTGTGATGATCATGGCGATGGATGAAGGGCTGGACACGGGCGGCATTCTCATGGAAGAGAGTATTCCCATCGGGCCGAACATGACAGCCGGCGACCTGCATGATGAAATGATGCTGAAAGGGGCGCACCTGCTGGCCTGCACCCTGCAGGAAATCGCCAGTCAAACCCTGACGCCCACGCCGCAAAGCCAGAAGGGCATCACCTACGCGGAAAAAATATCAAAGTCAGAAACCCGGATAGATTGGGCCAAACCGGCAAAAGAGATCCATAATCACATCAGGGGTCTCAGCCCTTTTCCAGGTGCCTGGTTTGAAATGGAGTGCGCCAATGGTAAACGAGAGCGTGTGAAGATCCTTCGGACGGCATTGGCGGAACCATTCTCAGCGGCCTATAAAATTGAAGATGGCGAATTATTTGTGAATTGTAAGGGCGGTGCCCTTCAGATAATCGAAGTCCAGCGAGAAGGTAAAAAACCCATGAAATCCAAGGATTTTCTCAATGGGCTTTCCGTGGAATTCAACATTTTGAAATAAAATAATAGAAATCGCAAAAAAGATAGTCCTGGATTAAGAAAAAAAATACTGTCTATTGTTGCAGGCATTTTGTCTGAATTGCCGATAAAACCCATGTTGTTAGAAATATCCTTGAACCCTTAAGGGAAGGATAAGGGATGAGAAATAATAATAATGGGATCATTCGCTGTGTCACTGATGATGACTGGCCAATGATCTATAACCTGATTGAGCGGGTTTTCCTGCGCAAGGATGAAGCCCTTTTCATGAAGGACCTGAATGAAAATCAGGATCTGGTTTATACAGCCGTCCTTGAACGAAATAAGGATATCAACGGCCTGGTTGCTTATTCAAGGCTGAAACTGACCCATAATAACCAGGTGCATGACGCCCTGGTTATGGCACCGTTGTTGATTGACCCGATCTGGCAGGGCAAGGGCTGTGGCTCTGACCTGATAGAAACATCGCACGTCGCACTGCGCAATGCGGGTGAAAAACTGGTTTTCGTTCTGGGGGAAGAGAAATACTACAGCCGCTTTGGCTACAGCCAGGAAGCCGCAGCCCCCTACCAAAGCCCCTATTCAGGCCCGTTTCTTCTGGCTGCAAAATGGTCGGATGACATACCTGAAACCGGCGCGGTGTCCTACCCCCCAGCTTTTGCCAAAGTCATCGGTTAAACTGGCCAGAACGTGTTTGGAAAAAGGATTTTTCAATGGCCGCACGCAAAAGGCTCTGCCTCTCATTGCTGTTCCTTGGAACTCTGATCTACGGCCCCGTTGTCGGTTTTGGCGGGGAATTCACCCTTGAAGCCATCCATAAAGACATAACCCGGAAAAACCCCGATGTGGCGCACCTCTCACCAGACCGTTTGCAGGCAACTCTAAAATTGAGCGGCGGTAAGGATGTAATTGTTTTTGATGTGAGAGAGCCGAGCGAATACACAGTCAGCCACATCAAGGGCGCTCATCATCTCGAACCATCAACCTGGGCCAGCACATTTTTTCAAAAATATGGTAATGAGATCAAGGGCAAGACAGTTGTTTTCTACTGCTCGGTTGGCGTGCGCTCTTCAAAAATGGCAGCTTATCTGACCAAGGGGCTGCAGGCACGCGGTGCAGGAAAAATTTACAATCTCGAAAAAGGTCTGTTTGGCTGGGCCAATGCCCGCCGCACTATGGTGAATGCCAAGGGGGTAACACCCTATGTTCACCCCTATGACGATCATTGGGGGCAGTTATTGTCCAATAAAGAAATCTGGCAACGTTGATTGCTGTAAACGCCGGGGACAGGCGGTGTGTTTAAGCGCTTGTGTCAGATGTTGAGCCAAGGCGCCGATATTTATATATAGTCGCCAGGATCTTGTAACCGGCCTTAAAAGTCCCCGATATGGTGCCGGAAATTTTAGATACACCAATGCGCTGGCGGTACCGCACCGGCACTTCAAGAATGCGCAACCCCGCAACATGCGCCTTGATCTGCATTTCAATCGTCCAGCCGTAATTCAGGTCGCTCATACCAAGCTCAGCGAGGGCATCGGCATCAATCGCGCGGAAAGGGCCAAGGTCAGTATAAGATGTTTTCCAGATGCAGCGCATAAGAGTGACAGCAAACCAGTTACCGAAAACCTGAGCCAGCGTCAGGGCTCCCTTCTGCACCTGCCCGCGAGAGCGGCTGCCCAGCACAAAATCCTGTGTGCCAAGGGCGATCGGGTCAACAAGCTTATGAACATCTTCGGGAAAATCAGAATAATCCCCATCAAGAAAAACAATAATGTCCGCATCCTGCACTGCGCTTAAACCCCTGAGGCAGGCCGCCCCATAGCCGGGTATAAGCTCAAACACAACCTCTGCCCCAAGGGATTGTGCAATCGGCGCCGTATTATCACGCGAGCCATTATCCGCCACAACAATCTGGTCGATCCATTCCGGCAGATCACGGATCACCTCACCTATGGCGTTCTCTTCATTTAAAGCCGGGATCACCACACTTATGTGTTTGTCATGGCGCATAAGCGCGACCTCCTGAAGTGATAAAGATCTAAAACCAGTGCGCCCCAAACCGGGAGCCAGATGGAAGCGGCCAGGATATGACGATAGGAGGAAAAAACACCCTCGGCAATCAAACCAAAGCTGGCATAGTAAAGGCTCATCAAGGGCACCAGAACCAGCAAACCCCAGAAAGGATAAACCGTTAACAAGGGCGCAATCCAGACAAAATACCAGGGAAATTGCGCCGGACTAAGTAGCAGCATTGCCAAAGTCACCAGAAAAACATGATCAACAAATTGCAGCTCGCCTTTCAGCGGGCGCAACACCAGGCTCAAAACCAACAGCAAAAGCCCGGCCCCGATAACACCCCGCGCCATCAATGAAGCGAGAGAGACAGGGCCGCTGAACACTGAAAGCGCTGCGGTAACAAGCCCTTCCAGAAGCGGCATCAGAGCGGAATTTGTTCGCCAAAACTGGCCGTAGGCAACCAGGCCGGAACTATCATCCAGCCCGCTTTGCAAAAACGGGAGGGCCGTAAAAATAGCGATCAGCGCGGTAAAAAAAAGTGCCAACTGAAAAACAGCGGGTCTCTGATAAAGCCGTCTTAATACCAGCGGAACCAAAAGCCCCGGCCAGAGTTTGATGCTCATCGCGGCAAGAACGGCCACAAGCGAGAGGCCGAAACGCTGTTTTAAAGCGGCCCATATGGTCAATATGAGAAACGGCACCAGCACAGCTTCCATATGCGCTGAATTAATCAGCTCCTTCATCACCAAAGGGTTCCACCAGTAAAGCGTGAGCCAGGCAGGGGAGCGCTTCAGATGTTTGAGAATATCAATCAGCATAACAAGGCTGATTATCTCGGCCAGCAAAATCATCCCACGCCATGCCAGCAGGGAAAAGGGCTGAATTTTAGCCGCTACGGCAAAAAACAACGCCGCTCCAGGTGGGTATATTGTACGAAGTTCAGGGTGGTTAATTCGCGCCAGCAAAGGGCTGGACGTTTCCCCAAGTGCACTCAGGCCAGCAGGGACCTTCCCATCAAGCACATTTTGAGGGCTATAAAGATATGGGTTGAAACCTTCCACCAGCACACCCCCATCCCAGAGATAGCGCTGATAATCATCTTCCAGAACGGGCTCGCTGAACATCAGTAACAGGCGCGGCAAAAGTCCGAGAAGAACAATCCAGAATATAAAATGCCGCCCACCCCCAGTCTGGTTGGCTGGTTTTTGAACCAGCCGGGCGATCACAAATCTGAGCAAGAGAAATATGAGCCCGGTCGCAAACAGCCCCGTGACCAGACCAATAACGGGCATCTCGGGGACTCTGTACGCATAGGAAAAATAGGATGAGGCCACACATAACCCAAGCGCACCCAATCCTATTAGCCCGCCTATGAGCCAGAACACAACAACCCATCTGTGTTTTGTAAGTGCATCAATCATAACGTCCGGTTTTAAAATAGAAAAACCCTTTGAACAAGGTTTAGAAATCACACCCTGGGATCAAATTATGGTGTGTGGAGGGGGGGATGTCAGCGAATGCGTATCTGCACCCGGTCAGACTGGCCTTTGGCATCAATAACCGAAAATTCCACAAACCCTTTTGAACTGGCCTGATAAAAATTCTGTCTGCGAAAGGCTTTGGAGGGGAGGACTTTGCCATCAACAAGCCAGGTAAGCGGTAATTGCCCCCCTTCTGCTTTCAGTTTCAAGGGCAGGGCCCTTGTGCTTATGCGTGGGATAAAAAATTCAGCCCCCTCGGGTGGAAACGCAATTTTCAGCGCTGCTCCAGCGGCTTCCCCATGGTGGCGTGTCAACCGGCGTTTTTCCTTGTCAAACAATCGAAGCGGCGGCGGCAGGTAATCACCGCTGGCCATGATGATGCCTTTGGGCGCCCGCTCAAACGGGGCCCGGCTTTCGCCAATATGCTGGAAAACATCAAACAGCAGTGGTCCTGCCGTTTTGATGCCAGTGATATCAGAAGCCGCCCCCCCATCAGGACGGCCAATCCAGACAGCAGCCAGATGCCGCCCGTCATAGCCAATGGCCCAGGCATCCCGGTAGCCATAAGACGTCCCGGTTTTATAGGCAAGCGCCCCAGGTTTTGCATTTTTGGGTGGCGGCGCCCCCCTCAGAATTTGGGTGATGTAGAAGGCGGACTTACGGCTCATCAAAGGCCGGTTCTTCAGGAGACGCACAGCGCTGGGAAGCGGCGCCTTCTTGGCGTAATTCAAATCAGCCGCAGACCCGGGATTGGCAATATGCATATAGGCTAGCGCCAGTTCCTGCAGGCTGAACCCAACACCCCCAAGCGCAATGGCGAGGTTGTGGGGGATCTCGTTTTTGAACCCGGCATAGCGAAACCGGGCGGCAAAGCGGGCAGGTTTCACTGCCGCCAGAACTTTCACAGCCGGAATATTCAATGATTTTTGCAAAGCCTTGCGAACGGTCACCATGCCTGCAAATTTTCCGTTAAAATTTTCCGGTGCATAAAGCCCGAAGCGAACCGGCGCATCTTCAATCAGCATCGAAGGGTGGGCCAGCCCGGCATCAAACGCCATACCGTAAATAAAAGGTTTGAGTGTAGAGCCAGGCGAGCGCACCACACTGGTCATGTCTATTGGCCCGAACCGGCTTTCATCGGCATAATCAGCAGAACCCACATGCGCCAGAACATTGCCGTTCTGGTGATCAATCACCAGAACCGCGGCAGAAAGCCCCTTGCCATGGCCCCGCGCATGGGAGCGGGCCAGCGCCTCGAGTTTGATTTGCAGCTCACGCTTTAAACTGGTGGCAATAATGGGCGCAGCTTTATCTTTTGAAATCAGCTGTTCGGAGAGATGCGGTGCAAAGGCTGGGAACGCCAGCCGCCTGGCGATCATTGGTTGCCGTATGGCATAAAGAAAATCACCCTCATCAATCAGGCCATTATCAAAGGCCCGTCTAAGGACCCTGTTCCGCGCGGCTTTCGCCCGCCCAGGATACCGGTCAGGCCGGCGCCCTTCAGGGGATTGCGGCAGCGCCACTAACGTTGCCGCCTCAGCCAGCGAAAGCCTCCGGGGCTCCTTACCAAAATAAGCCAGTGAGGCAGCACGCACCCCTTCAATATTGCCGCCAAACGGTGTTAAACGCAGGTAAAGACCAAGGATTTCCACCTTAGAATAGCGCTTCTCCAGCTGCAGAGCGGTTTTTATTTGCCAGAATTTTGTCGCAAGCGAGCGGTCATTCCGCCCACTTAGCAACCTTGCCACCTGCATACTCAAGGTCGAGCCACCAGAAATAATCCGCCGGTTTTTCAAAAGTTGCCAGAAAGCCCGAACAAAGGCCTTCGGCTCGACGCCATTGTGCCGATAAAAATTCTGATCCTCAAAATTCAGCAGCAATTTGTAATAATGCGGTGCGACATCCGCTTTGTTTAATGGCAGACGCCACCGACCATCCTGTGCGGTAAAGGCCCGCAAAAGCTTATCATCACGATCAGTGACAATGCGCGAAAGGCTGAGCCGCTCATCAAGCTGGTGCTCTTTCATGTAGCGATCAAGGTCAAAAGCCGGCAGGCTCCAGATCATCAATTGCCATGCAATGAGACATATCCCGCCCGCCAGGCCACCGCCAAGGATAACGGCGGGCAGCCAGCTTTTTAAAATGCCTGAAAAACGATGAATGGTCATGGTCTGTCTCAGCATGGGCCTATGGTTTCGTGACGATCACATTCTGCGCCCCGGTACGGGCATAGCGATTGGGCCGGTACATGTCCTCGATATGCGCCGCCGGGTGAATGAAGCGCCCGTCATGCGCAGCGCGCATGATGTAAGCCACCTTGATCATACGGGTTTCATTATTGCGCCGCCCAGTTGAAAGGTTAAACGCAGCCACAAACTTGTTATCCCTGAAGCTTTGATGAACCGGCCAGATGCTGGTTTTCAGCCAGGTGAAATTGGCAAGGTTGCTCCCGGTTACAAGGTTGGGGTTTTCAATCATGAACCCGGCCGGTATATGGTCTGTCAGCAGGAGGCGGCCACCCCTGTTGTCTCTGTCTTCAACGGTGAGGACCACAACCACCCGGTCATTCTGCCGGGCATTGATCAGTGAGATTTCCTTACCACCAAGATTGAAAAATTGCCGCTTAAGGCCAATTCCCTTGTCAAGGGCAGGCAGCGGGTTGTTGGCAGAACCATGAATGGTCAGAACCGCCATCACCTCTTCAGCGCCATTGTTAGTAATTGTGTACTCACTGGTATCGACATCTAAAGGCTGAAAGCTTTCACGAAAGAGGCCCTGTTTTTCCTCGCCGTTAATTTCGAGCAAGGTCGACCTGTCCTGATCCTCAAGCGCATTGGCCGCCAGCAGCAACCAGGCATTTTCCTGGGTAGAGGTGTAAAGCTTCCGCTCACGTTCCTCCATCAGGGCATTGATCAGCTTAGGCTTCGGCAGGCTTGTGCTCTTTGATTCAGCCAGTAATGCCAGCAGGGCCGCTCTGTCTCTGAGACGGGTGCCATAATCACGCCGGTAATGGTAAGTGCCAGTGTCGTTACCGGTTTCTTCCATGGTTTTATAAGCGGTCTGAAACGCCGTAGACGCCCGTTTCATATCGCCGTACATGGCAAGGCTGGCCGCGATCTGTGCCTGAGCAATCGGGGTGGCGAAATGGCTGATCTTTGTATCGGCATAATAACGCAGATCTCCGATATTCGCCTTGCCATTACGAGAAAGGACATAAAGCGCATAGGCAATATCCTGCCCGCCTTTCTTGAAGTCACTGGCAAAGTTGACACTATTCTGAAGCCGTTGCAGCGCCAGTGCCAGCATTTCCGGATCAACCGTAAACTTCATTTCCCGCGCCCTGGTGAGAAAATCAGCGACATAAGCCGTGAGCCACAAATCAGCCCGGTGCGGTGACCAAAGTCCAAACCCGCCCTGACTGTTCTGCAAAGAAGCCAGCCGCCTCACTGCTTTCTCAATCCGCTCAGGCAGATCCTTGGAAATTGTCCGGCCGTAATGCGGGGCAATTTTCGCCGCATAAAGCAGCGGCAATGCCCGGCTGGTTGTTTGCTCAGCGCAGCCATAGGCGTATCTGTCGAGCGATTCAAACAGCCCGGCAACATCAAGCCCGGCCAGGTGCCCGACAGAGACAGTTGCCCGCGCCGTTTCCGGGATAATATCTGTGAAAATATCTTTGCCGAGCACCAGCTTGCCGCCATTCGGCCGAAGTTTTTGTACCGTACGCCATGTGGCATTGGGTTGTCCGGGTTGAATATAAAGCTGATGGTTCTGAACAATCTCAAGGTGAGAGGAAGGCTCATCGCCATCTAGCTGCTTTAACCGCAGTTTGAAATTGGCCATGCCAAGCTTCCGCCCGGTCATTGTCAGGGCAAGGTTAACCCGTTTGCCAGTTTCAAGTTGTATGGGGGCCTCTGTCTCACTGGTGATAAATTCAAGCCCTGCATCCGAACTGACATCAAGCTTATAAGACCCTGCTGGCCCATCGACATTATCAACGGAGAGAAACAGCCGGGATTGATCACCCTTCGTCAGGAAGAGCGGCGTGCTGGCCAGTATAACCACCGGATCACGCACAACAAGCTTCTGCTCACTGGAGCCAAGCTTGTCCTTGCTCCAGACAACACTCATAACCCGCAATGTGCCATTGAATTGCGGTATCTCAAATTTAACGTCCGCCCTGCCGTTTTCATCAACGCTGACAATGCCGGAATATAGCGCCACCGGCTTGATGCTGTTGGGGGCGCCCTGCAACTGAAGCCCCGCCGCATCACCGCCAGAGCGGATGCGCCCTTCGGCCCCGCCCATCCCGTCGATAAGGTGGCCATAAACATCACGAATTTCACTCGCCAGCCGGCGTTGCCCATAAAAATGAGACTGCGGCCGCGGGCTTTGATGCGAGGTCAGGCTCAATATACCCTCATCAACCGCAGCGATAACCACATAGGCTTTCTCGCCAGCTGATAGCCCCTTGACAGTGACCGGCATGATCAGTTCTTTATTGGCAACTTGTTTCAAAGGCAGATCAACCGAAACATCGAGGCGCCTCGGCGCTTCATCCAGTTTAATCCATTTCACACCAATCGCCCGGCCCGGCATCTTGCCTTCAACTGTATCAAGCTTGTGGTAATGCATGGCGATCACATAAGCACCAACACCCCATTTTTCATCAACATCGAAGACAACCTCACCGCCAGTTTCATCCATAGAGACTTCTCTGGTCTCGATGATGGTTTCATTCATGACAGCAACCAGCGTGCGCCCGGCAGCTTGCGGTTTCACCCGAAGGGCCAGTTTTTCACCGATTTTGTAGCTTTGTTTGTCAGATGCGATTTCAAGCACATCCGGCGTATCAGCGTTATTCGCCCCGTACCAGTCAACGCTAAACTCTGTGCTGGCAGCCAGTTGGTTATAGGTGGGCGAGACCACCTCAAGCCGATAGCGCCCCCGCTTGACAGGCATTTCAATCCGGGCTGCACCATCTTCAAGCGCTTCAAAGCTGCCCTTGGCAATGCGGTTTGTATAAGTCACCGGTTCATAGCGCCAATACCCGTTCTGGTTATACCATTGGTAATGTTTGGTCACTTCCACAAGTTCCCAATTGAGCGTTTCAGCCTGCTTGCGGCCCTTTTTATCAAGCCGGACCACATCAAACCGCGCGCGTTTCTGGGTTTTCATTTCATCCGCAGTGGAGATCTGCTTTATGCCGATCATCGGCCGTTCATTGGCCACAGGAATTTTAACAGCCCTGACGACCTGCCGTCCGCCCGGCTCCAGCAAGCGCAAATTAATGCGCGCTTCAATCGGTTTGGAAGGCCGCTCAAAATCAGGCAATTCAAGCTGAACGGTGGATTTCCCTTTTTCATTCAAGAGGCTCAGCGCGCTGATGGTTTTATGGACATTTAAAAAGCGCTCATCACTAAGGCCAAATTTATAGCCCTCATAACCCTCAAGCCCGTCTGATTTGCGGGAGATGGTAAAGTCACCTTTCAACTGGTGCTTGGCGGCAGGCGCGCCGTAAAGATAAACGCCACTGACTTTAATTTCAGCTGGCACCGCCCGTGACCAGACATCAGTTTCCTTGCGCAACGTAAGTTCCATGCGTTCAGGCACGTAATCTTCAACAAGAAACGATGTCCCGCCAATAGAGCCGCGCTTCTCATCACCCATAAGTTTGATGCGCCACGTTCCCGTCATCGCTGATTGCACAAGCGGTAAGCTGTAATGGCGCCCGCCCGCCCCCTGATCCGGCAGGTTAACCCGCGCATGTTCCTTGCCATCAGGCCGGGTGATGATCAGGCTAAGGGGCATCTGGTCAACGCCGCGCCCCTGCTGATCCCGCAACAGCGCGGTTAGTTGTACTTCTTCTCCGGGCCGGTAAACACCGCGCTCGGCAAAAACATACCCGTCAAGTGGGCCAGGTGCCTCCCGCCCGGCAACGCCCCTGTCAGTCAGGTCAAAGGACGCTTTGGTAAGGTCCACAAAGCCATACTCACCATCACTGGTCTCTGCTACCATGAGTGCAGGCTTATTGCCGCCCTTACCGGTCAGCAGCGCCCCGTTAAATTTAACGGTGCCATTGTCATCACTGATACCGGTGCCAAGAATTTCATTGTTCTTGGCCAAAAGCCGCACAAGAACACCTTTGGTCGGGGCCGCATTGGTAATGCTGCGCACATAGCCATGAAGTCCGTTTTGCGATTTGATGCTGGAAAGCCCGAGATCCGAGACGATAAACCACTGCGTCGTGCCCCGGTTGGAGCCATATTTACCGTTTTTCGGCCAGGCCCGGATCACATAAAGCCCAGGGTTCATATCCGGCAGGATTTTCTGAACCGGTATCGCTGTCTTGATGTCTTCATTAAGCTTGCTGTCAATGTCAAGAATGCCCTTATAAATCTCAGCGCCGTATTTTCCGGCAAGCTCAGAGGCTTCATAATCATTCAGCGATGAACCAAATTGTCCGTTAATCACGGTGCTGAGAACATTCCGATCACCGATGCGGTAGATTTTTAGTTCAGCTTCCTTGGTATTTACACTGGAAAGCGGCAGCCCGCGCTGGCCAAATTTGGGCAGCACGTAAGCCTTGCTGGAAAAACGGACAGAAGGGCTCCGGTCACGTACATAGACAGTTATGTCAGAAGATTTAAGCAACTGCTCATCCACCACCGAAGGCAGGCCCTGACGCACAGCGACCGTATAGGTCTCACCATGATTAAACCCATCAAGGCAGATCTGTTTTGCCTCAACCCTGACCCCGGCAGGGTCCTGATTGTTCACTTTGAAAAAGGTGGCGTAATCTGTGCCTCTTGCCAGTAAACGCTCTGAAAACTGGATGCAGAGCTGTGGCTGGGAGAGATCAGAATTCATTTTATAGTTGGTGATGCGAAACCCTTTTTCGGCGCGCAGCTCCTGGTAGATACGGTCAATTTCTTTATCATTCACCAGAGCAAGGCTGGCCTTGTAGGCATTCAGCGCCGGGCGCCAGTAAGACCGCGCTCTGAGGAAATTCGCCAGAATGGACAAAGCATCCGCCTTAATCTCAGGCTCTGTTGCAAACCGAAAGGCATTGTAGCTCGCCGCTGTCCCGTCCCGGTAAAACCCATGTAAGCCGCGTTTGTTTTTTTGCGCGTTGACAATCGCCTGAATGGTTTTTGAAAGCTCCAGCCAAAGGGTCGCCTTTTCCGGGTAAGAGTATAGCGCCGCTTCATATGATATGCGCGCTGAATGCGGGTTGGCCTCGCGGGCAAGGATCGCCCGCTTGATCCATACCTCAAGTGGCTGCACCTCAGCAGGCTTCTGTTTCTTAACCCGCTTGACATAATCGTTCGCTTCATAAAGTGACGACGAGTGGGTAAACAGAAAATTCTGAGCCTGGAGCTTGCCTGTGTGTGCCAAGAGGCCTGTGAAAACCGAGGCCAGCAGTAAAAGGCAAAGGGTGAATTGAAACCGAATAGCAGTTGTGGGGCGGGGGGGCGTTAGAGCGCGCATGAATTAAACCTCGTTTAGTTTCATGGTGTGAAAACATCTGACACGTCAAGGAGAGGGGCTAAATCCTGCCGTCAGAGTTGCACACCAGCTACAAACCCAAGAGCGGGTAAAATCGCTAAATATCATTAGTCTTAATCAGAATGTCTAATTAAAGGCAGGTCAACCAAAAACCGGCAAGATGACAAAAATTTAATAAAGCAGAGGCTGGGATCTGTCCCTTGTGGGCGCAAGGTAGAGATGAGCGGCGTTTTTCAAACCTGGGGGTCAGTATCTGGCGCACTGGCAATTTATAAAAGGTCAGAGAACCTCATTGCCTGCAATCAGGGCTTTAAACTAAAGAGACCTGCATAAAACTTTATTGATCATGACGACGTGAAGGGCTTTGCGGTGCTATATCAGCAAGCAGGCGCACAACTCCGGGCATTGGCTGCACGGCCTTGCCTGTCTGCCAGTAAATGCTCATTGCCTCCAGAAGGGCCTGCGGATCGAGGGCATAAAGCCGGCGTCCCCGCTCCACGGCATGAAGGCACAGATCCCGCTGGATCGATTTGGTCGCGCGGGCAAAATTCTTGCGCATCTGTTTGATATCTGCCTTTTTGCCGCTGTTATGGATCTCAAGCATCTGCTTGTCGAGGCTATGTTTATGAGTCTTGATATAGGTCGTCAACTCACTCAGGTCATGTTCTGTGCCCAGTAATTTGGAGATCTCCCGCGCCAGCCGGATGCGCGGCATAACATCATCCGGCCACAGCAATGTGAGGATCTGCAATTGCCGCCAGCATTGCTGAACATCCTTGCGCCACTCATGCAGATAGAAAGTTTCTCGGCTACGGATCGCCCGGCGTAGGCTTTTCCGCCCGCGCTGATAGCTCATGCCAAACCCCGCCGCGAGATCGGAAAATTGAGCATCAGGCATTTTCAAATCTTTCCAGGCGGCCGCGTTCTTATCCAGCGTTTCAATCAACGCGGTCAGTGCCACCAACTCATGCTCTTCTTCACGGAGAGACTTCTCAGTCAGGAGTTGTTGCTTCACGGCGTTTAAAAGCGGTGCCTCAGCGGCAAAATCAGCGGAAGCTTCAAACCGGATCACAGTCTCCAGCAGAGCCCCGGCCTGGCGTGGGTGGGCAAGCGCGCGCCCTATATCCCTGTAGGTTCTGTTCTGCTGTTTGAAAAAGCGCTCACCAAGGATAGGACGTGCCAGCCGCAAAAGGGAGCGAACCCGTTTCATGCATTTTCGGGTTTGGAGGACCCCTGCCTGAATATTTTGCGCCGCGCTTAGCTCCCGGCGGGCTTTCGTTATCTGTTCAAGCGCGATCCGCCGGATAGCCGGGGCAATCTCTTCACTAAGCAGCAATTTATAGGGCATCTTGTTATCCTGAAAAGGGGTAGAAAACAGATTTCCCCCCTGACAAACATAGAGCTGCCATCATAAGCCAAAGAAAGCCGCCTGCAAAAAATCACGGGATATTTTCAAAATTAAGGTGAACAGGCCACGGGCCAGCCTCAGATTGCTTAACAGTCGCTCAACGCTCCAAAAGTTCAACCCATTCGCTCACCCGCGCTTCTGGCTTCCCGGCGGTGACAATGTCAGTAACAACCGCAACTGAGCTGGCCCCGGCAGCCAGAACTCCCAAAGCTCGCTCTGGTGTGATACCGCCGATCGCGATTAGTGGCACAGAAATTTTGGAGCGCCAAATTCCAAGCCGCTTCAGACCCTGCGGGTCCCATTTCATCTTCTTCAACAGGGTTTCGTAGATCGGGCCAAGGGCGATATAATCGGGTTTCGCTGCAAGCGCTGTGTCCAGCTCTTCAAGAGAGTGTGTGCTGATCCCAAACTTTATACCAGCCGCCCGGATCGCCGCTAAATCCGCGCCGGCAAGGTCCTCCTGCCCAAGATGCACATAATCCGCACCCAAACGGATTGCCGTTTCCCAGTAGTCATTGACAATCAGCTGTATTTTATTACGGGCGCAAACCGCCATCGCCGCCTTGATCTGCCGCTCGGTCTCTGAAGGGGCCACATCTTTCAATCGGAGCTGTACAACCTTGATACCAAGCGGTGCAATACGCTCTATCCAGTCAATGTCCGGCATAACGGGGTAAAATTTGGCAAACGACATGAGAGCGGAACTCCAGAATGATAAATGATTAAAATCAGCAGGGGGAAAGGCAGTAAGACAGCAATCGAAGCGGATGACGGAAATCAGATACAGGCAAGGGACACACAATCTCAGCTGTTTTCAAGGTCAAAAAACGGCGTCCCGGCAACCGGTGTAGAAGGCATGGCCATATCACGTTTTTCAATGAGCAGCGCCTCAAAGGCCAACCGCCCGGCATCGATCGCCAGCCTGAACCCTTTCGCCATTTTCGCCGGGTCACCGGCCTTGGCCACGGCAGTATTCAGGAGGATCGCATCATACCCCATCTCCATCGCCTCCGCCGCATGTGACGGCGCGCCAATGCCAGCATCAACAATCAACGGCACATCGGGGAAATAATTGCGCATGGTTCGCAATGCATAAGGGTTCATCAAACCGCGCCCGGTGCCAATCGGGGCCCCCCAGGGCATTAGGACTTTAGCCCCGGCTTCAAGCAAACGCTCAGCTGCACCAAGGTCTTCCGTTGTGTAGGGAAACACCTCAAACCCCTGATCACTTAGCTCTTTAGTTGCCTCGATAAGACCAAAAAGGTCCGGCTGCAAAGTGTCATCATTGGCAATCACCTCCACCTTGACCCAAGGCGTGTCAAACAGCTCCCGGCCCATCTTCGCAGTGGTAATGGCTTCCCGGGCGGTTCGGCACCCGGCAGTATTAGGCAATAGATTGATCTTTAGCGAGCGGATCAGTGACCAGAAATCACTCGCCCCGGCGCCCCCTGCCGTCTCCCGGCGCAGCGAAAGTGTGACAAGCTCTGTCCCCGACGCCCGAATAGCATTTTCAAGCGACTGCGGTGAAGGGTAAAGGGCGCTGCCAAGCAGTAAGCGCGAGTTCAGCTCTTTCCCGTAAAGCTTTAGGTTTTGTTGCGGCATGCGTTTCTTAAAACTCTGTTATTAAAACAAGTAGGTACAATAAATATCAATAGGTTACCAGGTTTTATCCTCCCTGGCGCGGTGATACAATTTCAATCTTGTCTCCATCCTGGAGTTGATAATGGCCGCGCTCTTTGACGGCCACAAACTCACCATTGACCGCGGTTGCAATAAAATGCGGGTGGTCATTATACCGTTTGCAAAGCTCTTCAAGTGAGATTTCTTCGATCGTCTCACCGACACCATTTATGGAAACATTCATTGAAACAGCACGCCCTTTCTTTCACCTTTTCTTATATAGGAAGAAACCTGACTTGCCAAAAGGGGTGCCAGTAAAAAACCATGCCGATAAGCCCCGTTCACAAGGACATCCTGCCCCTCTATCTGTATATGCGGCAGATTATCTGGAAAGGAGGGGCGCGAGCCGGCATTCAACTCCAGAATTTTGGCTTCACCAAATGCCGGATGCACCGCATAGGCAGCGCCTAGCAACTCAAGCGCAGACCGAACCGACATCGGCCCCTGATCGTCAGATTCGATCAGCGTCGCGCCGATCATATAGCGTTGTTCAGGCCAGGGTACAATATAACAGGGCATCCTCGGGTGGAGCAGCCGGACAGGGCGGGTCAGCTCAAAATCCTTCAACTCTACCACCACCATCTCTCCCCGCACGGGGCGAAGGTTTGAAAGATCTTTTTTCGCCCCCATCCCGCGGGTATCAATTTCCAAATCAGCTGGGGCCCGTGCGTCCTTATGCCCAAAATGCATCTCTACCTTCAGGGCTTTAATCGCTTCAAGCATCTGATGCAGAATAAAGCGCGGCGCCAGATGCGCTTCATCCTTATAATAAAGTGCTGCCTGAAACCGGTCAGAGAGCAGTGGCTCTAATTGTGCAATCTCTTCCCCCCCGATGAGGCGGTGCCCCTCGCTGCGTTTGGCAAAGGCTTTGAGATCAGCCTGATCACGTGCATGAGCGACCACCAGGGTGCCCTGAGTTTGCAAATCAAACGGACTTTCCCGCCAGAGGGCAATCGACTTCAGCGCCAGCGGCAACAACCCCGGTTCACTGGCCTCTGCTTCGCAATAGGGCGCCAGCATGGCCCCGGCCAGCCAGCTGGAGCTGGCTGTGAAAGGGGTCTCACTGATCTCATAGAGGCGAACCTGAAACCCGTCTTTGGCCAGCTGATACGCCTGCCAAAGGCCGAGAATACCCGCGCCGACCACATTAATCGTCTCTATGCCCATAGTGTTAAATCAATTCTCGAACAGGTAGGAAATTAACCCAAAAACACGAAATTATTCGCGTTTCACTATTAGCGTTTCACTCGCCAAGCACAACCCCTTCACGTCTTGGGTCGGCTCCCCCTTTTAGGTAAGGGGGCTGAAGCGTGATCATCTGCGCGCCCGACGTCATCACCGCCCGGCGCACTTTATGCCCCATTGCTTCAAGTTCACTGATAAACCCCTGGCTTTCCGGTCTGACTTCCATTTCAATTGGCCCGTTGCGCGAGCCAAAATTAAAGAGCGCCACAGCCTCCTGCGGCCCCATGCCCCAGTCAATATGTGCAACCAGCGCTTTGACAACAAATAGAATAATACGCGATCCCCCGGGGGAGCCAACAACAGCCCGCGGCGTCCCGTCCCCGTTAAACACAATGGTCGGTGACATTGAAGAGCGCGGCCGCTTCAAAGGCCCGGCCCGATTGGCAATCGGGTTACCCTTCCCATCAACGGGAAGAAAGGAAAAATCCGTCAACTGGTTATTAAGAAGGAAACCACCGACCATCTGCCCGGAACCAAACGCCCCTTCAATGCTGCTGGTCATGGAAACCACATTCCCGGCTTTATCAATGATGGAAAGGTGGCTTGTCCCACCCAATTCAATGGTGGCATCACGCCCGCGCACAGCCTTTTCATCCACAAAGGGCTGGCCTGGTTCGGCTTTTTTCATGACATCCATTTTTTTGATAAACCGGCGCCGTTCATCAAGATAGCCGCCATCAAGAAAACGGTCAGGCTGGCGCACAAAATCAGGATCAGCCATATAGCGATTGCGGTCAGCGTAAGCCAGTTTTTCAGCCTCAACGATAAGGTGCAGGGCATCTTTGTTGGGTGTTTTGCCAAGGTCAAAGGGCGCAAGCAACCCAAGGGTCATGGCCACGGTCAGCCCACCCGAGGAAGGTGGCCCCATGCCGCAGATCTGAAACCCCCGGTAAGGCCCGCAAACTGGATCCCGCAACACCGCCTTGTAGCCTTTGAGATCCTCCATCGTCATCAGGCTGGGCACAGTTGGTGCTTCTTGCGCCGCTTTGACAATGTCAGCGGCAATGGCCCCTTCATAAAATCCAGCGGCCCCTTTGCCGGCTATGACCTCAAGACTGTCTGCGAGCGGTGGGTTTTTTAACAAAAAGCCAACAGGGCGCGCCGCCAGGGTTTCATCATAAAAAAGCGATTGCGCGGGCTGGTTAAAAAAACCGGCCCCCCGAAGAGAGAGCATCTTGTGGAGGCGCGGCGAAACCGGAAAACCCGACCGTGCCAACCGTATGGTTGGTTGAAACAATGCCTCCCAGGCAAGGCTGCCGTGGGTTTTATGCAAGCGGGCCAGCATGGCGATCACGCCCGGCACCCCGATGGAGCGGCCAGAGCGCACGGCCGACCGGAACCCGGCCCGTGTCCCATCTTGATTGAGAAACAGCTTTTCATCGGCAGCTGATGGTGCCACTTCACGCCCGTCGTAGCTGGTTAATTTGGCGTTTTCCGCGTCAAAATGCAGTAAAAAGGCACCGCCCCCAATGCCAGAGGATTGCGGCTCAACCAATGTCAGCATCACCTGCGCGGCAATCACCGCATCAACCGCATTGCCGCCAGCTTTCATCATCTCAAGCGCTGCCTCACTCGCATGCTCGTTGGCTGTCGCGATCATGTATTCGCGGGCTCTGACCTCTTCCCTCGCCTCAAACCCGGAACCGGCCTCAGGAGTGGCCCGGCTTTGTTCATGGCGATCAGGGGCGCTGTTCTGCCAGGTCGCAATCGCGGTTGCAGCAACCAGCAAAAGGAAAAGGGAGAGAAATAACAAACGTTTCATCAACAATACTTTCAAAAAAACACTAAAATCCAGGAAGCGAAAAATACATTCGGCGATCAGAAGAAATCCACCCCCGGCCAGCCGCTGGTTTGTCAAACCGGAACCCGCAACAAGCAACAGTCGCCCATTTAAGTTAAAGATGTTAAAGAGTTTTGCATTTTCAATTGCTTGTCAAGAAAAGCTGACGCAAACTACTGAAAACAGGAATGGAAAATTCAACCCCCGGATCAACCGACAACCAGGAAAGCAATGCCCCAGGTCAGGTGGGGCCGCCCTTTTATGAAAGAAAACCATCAAAAGTTAAAGCAACGCGCAGATGTTGCCCTGCATGATGAAAACCTGCAGCAGGCCCTCTCCGTCATCGCTGAAGGCTTTGTCGGCAAGCGTAGCAAAGCGGTAGAGCAATGCCCTGACTTCGCAGAACTTTCTGACAGGGCCGTTGAGATAAAAAATCATAGCCTCACGCATCTGGAAACCTATTTAAACCAGTTTGAAAAAGCGCTTGGTGAAACAGGCGGTCAGCTGCATTACGCGGGCACGCCGGATGAAGCTCTCGCCTGCGTCACCGAAATCTGTCACAAAGCCGGGGCCAGAACCATCTCCAAGGGTAAATCAATGGTCAGCGAGGAAATTGATTTAAGGGAGCATCTGGAGGAAGAAGGCTTTACCTGCGTTGAAACGGACCTTGGGGAATATCTCATCCAGTTGCGGGAGGAAAAACCAAGCCACATCATCGCGCCCGCAGTTCACCTCACCAGAAAAGATATCAGGGGTGATTTTCTGACCGCTCATAAAAATCTGGAAAAAGACCGGGCCCTTGATACCCCGGAAGATTTTGTCAAGGAAGCCCGCGGTGTTTTAAGGGAAGCTTTTTTAAATGCCGAGGTTGGTATCACTGGTGCCAATCTCCTGATCGCAGAAACCGGCAGCGCCGTTATTGTCACCAATGAAGGCAACGGTGATCTGGTATCGTCTCTTCCAAAAACCCATATCGTCATCACCAGTTTTGAAAAAATTGTCCCAACCATTGAAGATGCCAGTGTCATTTTAAGGTTGCTGGCCCGCTCCGCAACCGGTCAGTCCATTTCCACCTACACCACGTTTTTCACCGGCCCCCGCCGGCATGATGATCGCGACGGGCCGGAGAATTTCCATGTTGTGATACTTGATAACGGTCGCAGCCAGATGCTGGGCTCCAAATTTCAGGAGATGCTGCGTTGCATCCGCTGCGGCGCCTGTCTCAACCATTGCCCTGTATATCAGAACCTTGGTGGTCATGCTTATGGCTCGGTTTATCCAGGCCCTATGGGCGCTGTGCTCTCGCCGCAATTCATGGGGGAAAAGGCGGCCGCCTTGCCCTTTGCCTCAAGTTTTTGCGGCCGCTGCAACGAGGTCTGCCCGATGCAGATACCGCTTACAAAATTGATGCGGTTCTGGCGCGAAGAAGCCGCGAAGGATCAGGGATGGTTTGAGTATGCCGCCATCAGGGGCTGGAGTTTTCTGGCCAAACGCCCCCGGCTTTATCTTCTGGCAACAAAACTGGGGCTACCCATCCTGTCATTGATCACCCGGAGCCCGTCTCTTGCCGCGCTGCTGCCGGGATTAAAGGCCTGGTGCCGTCATAGAAAAGCCCCGTCGATAGCAAGGGAGAGTTTTCAGAGCCTCTATGGGAAACAGCACGGGACCCGACAAAAGGCAGGCCGGTCATGAACGCATCCAAAGATAATTTTTTCTCAAAACTTGGAAACAGGAAACAGCGCGGCACCCCAAATCATGCAGCGCTCACTCCCGCTGACTGGCTGATGAAAGCGCGGGAAAAACGTGTGAGCTTTAAAGCACCAGCCCCCGTCAATGACGTAGCCTTTGACAGGCTTTGCGCCAATCTCAAAACACAAAGCGCCAATATAATAGGGCCGGTGGGTGAGGGAGACCTGATCAAAGCGATCACTTCCATCGCAGCAGACCAAAGCGATAAAAGCGAAGACAGCGGCAAAAACCTCGAAATTATATGCGGTGCTGACCTCATCATTGAAACCCTGCGAAAGAGCGCCGGTGCATCCGCCAGCCAGCTGACATTTACCGCCTGGCAAGGCAAAGATAGCAGCACCGACAGCCACATGATCAGCCTGACAAGAGCAACAGCCGCCGCCTCGGAAACCGGCACACTGTTTTTCACATCCGGCAATGAAAACCCGACACCTTTGAATTTCCTCGCAAGCTGCCACATCGCGCTATTGAACAGAAATGATATAACCGAAACCTACGAGCAGGCATTTGACAAATGCCTGAGCACCAGCAGTGGCAGTGCCAACCAGATCCCGCGCACGATTAACATGATATCCGGGCCATCCCGAACCGCCGATATCGAGCAGTCCCTCACCCTTGGCGCGCATGGGCCGATAGAATTTCATGTACTGATTTGGCAATAAGGGCGCAGACTGGGCGACACAGCCGCTTTCGCCCGTTTGATAAAAAGCCCCCCATGAGATTGATCCGGAATAGCCAAGCCCAGCCACATCCCAACTCTTAATATCACCGCGCCCTGAGATACCAACGCCGGCCACGAGGCAAACCATATTGGCCGCCCTTGGAACAAAATGCCAGCGTCAGATATCAAGATTATCAACACTGAGGGCGTTGTCCTGAATGAACTCACGGCGCGGTTCAACAACATCTCCCATAAGTTTGGAGAAAATATCATCCGCTTCATCAAGCGCCCCGATTTTTACCTGCAGCAGTGTCCTGACGGAAGAATCAAGCGTCGTTTCCCAAAGCTGATCAGCGTTCATCTCGCCCAGCCCTTTATAGCGCTGCATGCTGAGCCCCTTGCGGCCAAATTCATAAACTTGCTCAAGCAGGCTGACAGGCCCGTCAATCTGGTAGGTTTCATCCCGCCGTTTTAAAGTGACGCTGCCCTGATACACTTCCCCCAGTTCAGCGGAAAAACTGTTGAGTTTGCGCGCATCACTGGAGTGGATAAACCCCTCATCAAGCACATGCACTTCCCGAACCCCGCGCAACCGCCGCGAAAAACTAAGCCCCTTGTCCCCCCGCTCAACACCTTCCCAGCCGCGCTCTGTCTCATCAGAAATATGGTCCAGCCGTTCAGCAATTTTACCAGCCAGCTCCTCAGCCGCTTTGCTGTCTGAAAGGCGGTTGGGATCAAGTGCCTGGGCAATTGCCGCCTGCTCCACCACCATGGGTGTATAGCGGCTATGCAATTTATCAAGCGCATCCCTGAACGCGCGGGCCTGCATCACCAGCGCTTCAAGATCACCGCCTGTGCGCACTTCACCGCCTTCAAGCTCAAGGCTGGTGTCGTCAAGGCCGGTACCAATGAGGTAGCGCTCAAAGGCTTCCTGATCTTTCAGATATTGCTCCGAATTGCCGCGCTTGACCTTATAAAGCGGCGGCTGGGCAATATAGAGGTAGCCACCTTCAATCAACTCCGGCATTTGCCGGTAAAAGAAGGTCAGGAGCAGGGTGCGAATGTGCGCCCCGTCCACATCAGCATCTGTCATGATGATGATTTTATGATAGCGCAGTTTCTCAATGTTAAAGTCATCCCGGCCGATGCCCGTGCCAAGTGCAGTGATCAGCGTGCCGATCTCCTGACTGGACAGCATTTTGTCAAACCGGGCCCGCTCAACATTCAGGATTTTACCTCTGAGTGGCAGGATCGCCTGATTTTGTCGGTTCCGGCCCTGCTTGGCCGAGCCACCCGCGCTGTCACCCTCCACGAGGAATAGTTCAGATTTGGCCGGGTCACGTTCCTGGCAATCTGCCAGCTTGCCGGGCAGGCTGGCGACATCAAGCGCGCCCTTGCGCCGTGTCAGCTCCCGTGCCTTGCGCGCAGCTTCCCTGGCCGCCGCTGCCTCAACAACCTTCGAGAGAATAATTTTAGCCTCCCCCGGGTGCTCCTCAAACCACTGGCCCAAAACATCATTGAGGGAGCTTTCAACCACCGGCCGGACCTCAGAAGAAACCAGCTTGTCTTTGGTCTGGGATGAAAATTTCGGATCAGGAACTTTAACAGAGAGAACACAAGTCAGCCCCTCGCGGGCATCATCACCGGTCAGGCTGACCTTTTCCCGTTTGGCGATTCCGGAAGAATTGGCGTAACCATTGACCACTCTGGTCAGCGCCCCCCTGAAACCTGCCAGATGGGTGCCGCCATCACGTTGCGGAATATTGTTGGTAAAACAAAGCACCTTCTCATGGTAGCTGTCATTCCACCACATAGCCGCCTCAACGCTGATGCCGTCTTTCTCAGCCATCACGGTGATCGGTGTGTCAATCAGTGGGTGCTTGGTTTCATCAAGGTAGCGCACAAACGCCTCAAGCCCGCCTTCATAGGCCATCTCCTGAACAATCGGATCCGCATGCCGGTTGTCGGTTAAAACAATTTTCACACCCGAATTGAGAAACGCAAGTTCCCGCAGCCGGTGTTCAAGGGTTTTATAATCAAACTCAACCATGGTGAAGGTCTCAACGCTCGGCAGGAAGGTCACCTGCGTGCCTTTCCGGTCACCGGCGTCACCCACAACTTCGAGCGGCTTCACTGAAACCCCATCCTTGAAAGTCATTTGATGTGCTTTGCCATCCCGCCAGATGGTCAACTCGAGATGCGAGGAAAGCGCATTAACAACAGAGACCCCGACACCATGCAGACCACCGGAAACTTTATAGGAATTCTGGTCAAACTTACCGCCAGCATGCAGCTGTGTCATAATCACTTCAGCGGCTGAAATGCCTTCCTCAGTGTGAATGGCAACAGGGATACCGCGGCCATTATCGTTAACAGTAACCGAGCCATCAGCGTTCAGGATGACATTCACGGTGTCGCAGTGACCGGCCAGCGCTTCATCAATAGCGTTATCGACAACCTCATAGACCATATGATGCAGGCCAGAGCCATCATCTGTATCGCCAATATACATGCCAGGGCGTTTTCGAACCGCATCAAGCCCTTTTAAAACCTTGATACTGTCAGCGCCATAGTCATTCTGATTGTCACTGTTGCTCATCAATTTCCTCAAGTCAGTCAAATTAAGCGTGTTAAATGAAACGCTGAAAAAACGCCGCGACAGCCAGCCGGAAAGCCGCCATCAGGCACTCAATTCAATATAGAACAGATTGCTTGTGAAAAACACAAAAAAAAGAATATAAAACACAGCAATATCAAGGGGTTAAATATTAATTCTGGCTCTATTTTGCGGCCCTGTCCCAACCATCGGCTACCCGCTGATTTTGGCCCCGTCTATGGTGAATATCTGAGCCCTTTCACCAAAAAATTCAAACATTTCAGGACCTGTGCCCGTCATCCACGCCTGACAGTTTAAATCGATAATCTCTTCATAAAGCGCATGGCGGCGGGCCACATCAAAATGGGCCGCAATTTCATCAAGCAGCAGCAGTGGCGCATACCCACCAGAGCGCTCAAATATCAATCGGGAGTGGGCCAGCACCAGTCCGGTCAGCAGTGCCTTCTGTTCACCCGTGGAACAGAGCCGGGCCGGCATATGTTTCGGCCCGTGACCAACAATCAGGTCAGTGCGATGCGGGCCCTCAAGCGTCCGGCGGGCGGTACGATCCAACCCGCGGTTGTTGTAAAGAATTTCCCGGTAATCATCCTCAACATCAACCGCCGCATCAAGTTCAAGAGCGTTTTCGAGCCGGCCCTCTAGCGCAAGGGTGGCAAAGGGAAACGGGCTGTTCTCTCGCCAGCTGTCACGAATGACGGCACGCAGCCGCTCAATGGCCTCCAGCCGACTGGCCGCAATCACCACCCCATATTCGGCCATTTGCGTCTCCAGCCCATCAAGCATCTGGTGCGAGGCATCCGGCATTTCCAGAAGTTTGTTGCGCTGGCGCATGGCCCGTTCAAACAGGTTCCATTGCTTGCGTGCATCAGGATTGAATACCAGCATCAACCGGTCCAGAAAGCGCCGCCGGTCAGACGCCCCGCCTGTAAACAGCCCGTCCATCTGCGGCGTAAGCCACAGCATTTGCAACGATTGCCCAAGCAATGTCGAGCTACTGTTGGCTTCCCCGTCAATTTTGATTTTCCGCCGCGGCACGTCAAGCTGGGCCGCCCCGGTAACACCGGTGCCAATCCTGACCTCGCCAAGTGCCCCATGTACCTGCGCGGAAATGGCCCAGTCTCCATCACTGTCAAACAGGGCAAATTCACGCAGGGCCGCCCGCCTGAGCCCCTGCCCCGGCGCAAGCAGGGAAACCGCCTCCAGCAGATTTGTTTTGCCAGCACCATTATTGCCAACAAGCACAACAGGCCCGGGTTCAAGTGATAGTTTGAGGTTTTGGTAATTACGGAATTGATAAAGGCTCAGCTCTTCAATCCATGAACGACCCTGGGCTTCTGTCATCAGGCCCGTATCTACTGGTTTTGTCTTGCCGCTCAAAAATTAAACCCGCATTGGCATCAGGACATAAAGGGCAGAGATATCACCACTGTCATGTACCATGGTCGGTGAGCCGGGATCAGCCAGCAGAAAGGTTGCTGTGTCACTTTCAATCTGACCAGTGATGTCCAGAAGGTACCGCGCATTAAATCCGATCTCGAGCGGCTCTTCATCATAATCAACATCAAGTTGTTCAGTGGCGCTGCCGCTATCTGGATTGTTGACGGTTAAAACAAGGCTTTTACTGCTCAGGTTGAGTTTGACAGCCCGTCCCCTGTCAGAGGAAAGGGTTGAAACCCGGTCAACCGCCTTGGCAAAACTCTCCCGTGCGATCTGCAGGGCTTTGTCATTGGCAGTCGGGATCACGCGCGCATAATCAGGGAAGGTGCCATCGATTAATTTCGATGTCATCACCAGATCACCTGTAGAGAACCTAATTTTAGCGTCAGACATCTCAACAGTGACATTACCTTCCGTCTCGCTGACCATTCGGTGAATTTCACCGACAGTTTTTCGCGGAATAATGGCGCCGGGAAAACCATCCGCCCCATCAGGTAACGGCACCTCCACCTGGGCCAGCCTGTGCCCGTCTGTGGCGACAGTGCGCAGCATGGCTGTGCCATCAGTCTCTGCCTGATGCAGATAGATCCCGTTGAGATAATAGCGGGTCTCCTCAGTGGAGATGGCAAAGCGGGTCTTCTCAATAAGTTGTTTGAGATTGCTGGCGCTTAATTCAAATTTATGGCTGAGATCATCCGTGCTGAGCTCGGGGAAATCTTCGGCCGGCAGTGACTGCAGATCAAAACGCCCCTGCCCGGCAACGACCAGAACCCGGTTTTCATCACCTTTGGAAATTTCTATATCAGCCCCATCAGCCAGTTTCCTGACAATATCGTGCAGCACATGGGCCTGAATGGTAATGCCGCCATTCTCAGAAATTTTGGCAGGTACTTTTTCGATAACTTCGCGCTCAAGATCTGTTGCGGTCAGGCACAAATGATCATTGGCAGCAACCAGCAACACATTCGATAAAATCGGAATGGTGTTCCGGCGTTCGACAATTGAAGTTACATGGCTAAGAGCTTTTAAAAGAGCGCTTTTTTCAATAACAAGTTGCATCTCAAGATCCGCTTGCAATCAGGTGAAATTCATAAGGTGTGAAATGAAAATAAGAAATAACTAACTGAATTCGGACCGCAATTGAACCCGGTATGGCCTCATTTTGCAACCGTTTTTCAAGCCAGAGGCGGGTCTATCCAAGAATATTGCCGCATCTGGCTGAAAAAATCAGCCAGATGCGTGAATAACCGGGGTATATTGAGGGGGTTCCTAACCTGATCGGCCTTGTCTCTTGCAAGGTGTTTGAATAAACCTGGCCTGTGATCAGCAGCAATTGTAACCCAAAAACAACCCTCAACCACCCCATCGGTTTTGGCAATGGCCCTGTTTTTAAAGGGCTCAGTCTTTCAAAAGACGCTCCAGAATGCCGAGATCTTCCCGCAGGGTCTGATTATCGGAAATTTCCTTTTCAATCTTGCGAATGGCGTGCAGCACCGTGGTGTGATCCCGCCCGCCAAACCGGCGGCCGATTTCTGGCAAGGACCGGGCTGTCAGCCGTTTGGCCAGATACATGCCAACCTGACGCGGCAGCACAATGGAGCGGTTCCGCCGTTCAGAAAGAATATCGCTGCGAGTGACGCCATAATGGCGCGAGATCACCCGTAAAATGTCATCAATTTTGATACGGCGCGGTTCTTTGGAGCACATGAGATCCCGGATGATATGTTCAACCGCTGTGACAGTGATTGGCTCACTGGTAAATTGCGAGTTGGCATAAATCCGGTTTACGGCGCCGTCCAGCTCGCGCCCGCTTTCTGTAAGTCGCTCGGCCAGAAAACTGACAACTTCATCATGAACAACAAAGTTCTGATCTTCCTGAATTTTATCCTCCACCCGGCGGCGGATAATCTGCAGTCTGAGGTCAAAATCAAGCTGCTCAACTTCAACCACGAGGCCGCCGCCAAGCCGAGAGCGCATCCGCGCATCAAGGCTTTCAAGCTGGGTCGGCGCCCGGTCAGAGGCAACAATCACCTGCTTGTTGCTGTCTATGAGTGAATTGAGCGTGTGGCCGAATTCCTGCTGTGTGGCTCTGCCTTGCAGAAATTCCATATCATCAATCAGCAGAATGTCGATGCCTCTGAGTTTATCTTTAAAGGCCAGGGCATCGCGGGTGCGCAGCGCGTCAATAAAGCTGTACATGAAGCGCTCGGCTGTCAGGTAAAGCACGCGGGCTTGCGGCATTCGTTTGGTTACATCCCAGGCAATGGCGTGTAGCAGATGGGTTTTGCCCAAGCCGACAGTTGAATGGATGTATAAAGGGTTAAAGCGCATGCTCTGGCCAAGCTGTTCTGCAACTTGTTTCGCAGCGGCAAAGGCGAGCCGGTTGGAAGCCCCTGTTACAAAGCTCTCAAATGTAAAGCGCTTATCAAGCGGGGAGCCCTGAAAGCCCTCATATTCAGTGAAACTCTCATGCGAGCCGTCACTAAAAACACCTGCTGAGGCTTGAGCGCCCAATTGGTTGTTAAGTTGCTGGGAGGTTTTGGCGCTAACACCGACTTCCCCTGTATCTTTCACGGCCACTGGTTGGCGAACCGAAAACACGATGGATTTAATTGCCTCTTCAAGTTTTTCAAATTCAGAAGTGGCAGCGGTAATCACCCGGTCATAATAGTGAGAGACCAGCCATTTTCGCAAAAACCTTGTTGGAACGGATAGCTTTAATACGCCCTGATCAAGGCTCTCAAATTCAACCCGGCCAAACCAGCTGGTAAAAATTTCTTCTCCAAGTTCGGCTCTCAGCCGCGTTGCAACGCGATCCCACGCTTTTCCCTTGTCTTTTTCCACAATAGTCACCCCGACTAATTAAGCCCTTCAATGAGCCATTATCATTATTAACGCCTGGATCAGGCGTTATACCCTCAGTTACTTTCTCCGATCATTCACAAGGTTCTGAAAATACAAGGCTCAATTAAGTGAGCAAATTTGTTGTTTTCTGCCTGTCCCAATATTCCTTGAAAACCGTCTTTTGGATGATTGGTTTTCAAGTCATTGGGGCACACCCCTGTGAGGCCGCTGACCGTACTAAAGTTAATTTTTTCCGCTGTATGTTCCTCACTTTGAGAATGTGAAAAAGTTGCATTCAACGAAATTTATTGTTTTGCCTCCTGGTTCGGTATTTAACAGATCCGGCAATTGAACATTCCGGGCCCCCCGGATTTCGGTCCCATTTCTTATTCAAAAGAACCAAAGACTGTCCGCATATTTCCGCCGGGGTACCCTAACAACCCGCCGAAATTGTTTTTGTGATCAGACGCCAGATCACTCTGGCTTTTGCCTCGTGCCATGTCTCTCAGCTTGCTGTGTTCCATGTCTCGCCATTTGCCATGTTAGCATGTCTCTACTTGCTGCGTTCAAATGACCTCAGCTTGCCGCGTTCCATGTCTCTCAGCTTTCCGTGTTTCATGCCTACCAGCTTGCTGCGTTACATGACCCCGGCTTGTTCAGGTTGCCAGAGAGGCATTGAAAACAGACACTCCACAAAACTAGCACTCCACCGGCTTCATACTCTCCGGCTCCTTAACACACAGGCCCCGGCGGCTTTGTTTGCACAACAGGCTCCGGTGGCTTTCTTTAAACATAGCCCTCGGTGCTCCTTGTCACATAGGCCCCGGTGGCTTTTTTATGTATCTAACCGGTTAAACAGATCTGCTGCCCCGGCTTCTGACACGGCCTCCGTGGCTTTTGCATAGGCCCCGGCGGCATTCTACAGAGGGGTAAGGTGATGTTGATTCGCGCCTTAATCATGTTCACATCGACCAACGATGTCATAACCAGAGTTTGTCAGGTTGAAAAAATAATTTAACCATAAAGCCCTGAAACAGCGGCAAAACCAGATGGTTCACACGCGACACCGTTCCAATCACAAATGCGATGAAAAGGAGACGAATGCCACCATAAAACACGATATAAAATAGTACCCTCTTAAATATAGAAAGCAATAAACTGCAGTTAATCGGCCTGTATAATCAGTTATTTTCCAGGGTGTTATTTGCCTAATTAATAAAAAACAAGTAACAGCCGAATAAATACCAATAAAAAATAGGTAAAGCATAGATCTCACTCGAAAGGGGTGTGTTATGTTCCTGACGAGCGTGTGCTAACTATTTGATTTTGACGCGAAACTGCTGAATGAATGCTTGAGTTAAGATATTGTTAACATCTCAACTTGGCCGACTATACACAGGCCCATCTCACCTTGCAAGGGTCAAAAGTTGACCAGAAGCCATTATATGCGCAGGCCGAAACTGCTGAAATATTAACCATCAGCAGCAGCGTCATCAATCAGTCATATCCAAGATATTGGGATTAATGGATTTTTTAAAAAGCCAAAAAAATGAGATCAAAAAAAGGCCTGTCAAGCGGCTTTTCCGAAACAGCACATTTTTTTTCAGCTAGTGTATTTCAGCCACCAGGCCCGTCCCGGCAGAGCACCAGAGTGGCTGGGATAATAGGCTGATTCAAGGGACATTTTAACAAGGGCGGGCCCATAAAAAAAACAGCTGAGGCAAGTCAGCTGTTTCAAAATTATCACAAGTCTGAGGTGCAAGCCCCTGATCAGATAAATTAGGCGCTTAAAGCCTTCACACGTTTTGTCAGACGAGAAATTTTACGTGAGGCTGTATTCTTATGCAGGATACCTTTTTGAGCGCTGCGTACGATCTCAGGTTGCGCTGCAATCAACGCGGTTTTTGCACTTTCTTGATCACCGGAAGCGATGGCTTCCTCAACACGGCGAATAAAAGTACGCATACGGCTGCGCCGGTTTTTATTCACGACCGTCTTGCGGTCAATTTTACGAATGGCTTTTTTAGCCGATTTGGTATTGGCCATGCGGACAAATCCTTATTATATCAGTTCTGATTATATCAGTTTAAATGTACGAAAAATCAGCTATATCTGTTAAAGCGATGGAATGAAAAGAAAAAAAGACGGCCCCTTTGGTCCGGTCTTGTTCAGTTTCCAAAGCTAAAATGACAAGCAGAAGTTAAGCTGTCACTTTTGGCTGAAACGGTTAAAAGCCCCACAAAAGCGGCCAAAAACCAAATGCACCTGAAAGCGACGCTCTTAATCAATTGCCGCCTTGTATCATTTGAATGAATAAAGGTCAATCAATCCCTGATATTTGGTGAAGTGCCATGAAACCTCCAAAATTCAGATTTGCCCCCAGCCCAAACGGGCATCTGCATCTGGGGCATGCTTATTCAGCGTTAATGAACCAGGATCTGGCAGAGGCGCTGGGTGGCAGTTTTCATCTGCGTATTGAAGATATAGACCCCGCCCGCTCAAGTGAAGCGCATATCAACGCTATCATCAGGGATTTGCACTGGCTTGGGCTCAAATGGCCGGCACCTGTGCGCCGCCAGTCAGACCACATCAACCTTTATAAAAAAGCCATAGAGCGGCTGTCTCAAATCGGCTTGATCTATCCCTGTTTTGCCACAAGAGGCGAGATAAAGCGCTACTGGCAACAGCAGGGCAAAGAACCGCCACGTGATCCCGATGGCGCATTGCTCTATCCCGGTCTTGATAAACAGACTTCGAAAGTCATGGAAACGCAGCGCAAGGTGGCAGGGCACCCCTTTTGTCTGCGCCTGCATATGGACAAAGCCCTGGCCTATGTGAAGAAAAGCGGTAACGTCCTGAGCTACCGTGCATTTGCAAAGAATGGCAGCATATCAACCCATCAGATCAACCCGGAAAGGTGGGGTGATGTTATCCTTGCCCGTAAGGACATTCCGACCAGTTATCATTTATCCGTGGTTATCGATGATGATGCCGAAGGCATGACCCATATCTGCCGGGGCCGGGATCTGGAGGCCGCAACAGACATTCACCGTCTCCTACAGGTGATACTCGGTTTGAGAGAGCCGCTTTATCATCACCATGATTTAATCATGATAGAGAATGAAAAACTTTCAAAATCCAGGTCACATCCAAGCCTGTTTGATATGCGGGCCAGAGGCCTGAAGGCCGATGACATTCAAAAGGCCTTCCGAAAGGGACCAGCAGCTTTCTCAAAATTGGTTGCCCAAACCCCAGGTGAGTAAGAATTCATTAACTTTTCAAGGGGGGCCACACCCGTATTTGCACCCGACCACCTGAAAAATTTATGTCGTTAGCCGATTAGTAATAGAATCTCAGCCATGATGGGCCTTAGACAAAAGCCGGGCAACAGAGGCCAGCCCATGACGTTGGATGCTGAAAATAATCAGAAAAATGATGAGCTTACCCGTCTGATGCGGGAGAATGAGAAACTGCGCTCTCTGATTGGAACCTATGAGAAACAGGAACAGTCATTTGAGGCCCTGCTCGCCATTATCAGCCATGAAATCAAAACCCCGATCGGTGCCCTCATTGCCATGGGTGAATTGTTAAGTAACACCTCCCTGAGCGATATACAAAAGCATTACGTCAACACGCTGTTATTTGCAGCGGAAATGCTGACCTCCACCACAAAAGATATGGCCTATTTTGCCGATTTGAAAGCAGGTCAACTGACCTTCAAACCTGAGCCCGTCAATATTGGTGATTTCCTGTCGTCCCTCGCGCTCTCATTTGCCCCGCAAGCAGAAGCAAAAGGTCTGGAATTTCGCGCAACTATGTCTCGCAGCGTGCCAACCAATCTTGAGGTTGATCACCACCGCCTCAGTCAGATTATACTCAACCTTGTCAACAATGCCCTGAAATACACAAACGCTGGCAGCATAGACATGTCTGTTTCAGGAGAACCACTTGCAGATGATAATTATCGGCTGACAATTGCCATCACTGACACGGGGATAGGCATTCCAGCCGCTGATCAGAGTGAGATATTCAGCCCCTTTTACATGGCCAGCAATGTCAGAGGAAATAAACAACAATCAGAAAATCAGCAAAACACAAGTGATGAAAGCAGTGGTCTGGGCCTTTGGATCTGCCGCCAGATTGCCCATGGTCTGAACGGTGAGCTGACCTTTAAAAGCGAGGAAGGCAAGGGGAGTGTTTTCACCCTTGTTTTTGAGGCAAAGACTGGCGCAGTGCTTCAGCAGCCAGAGACCACCCCCCCCACTGATGAACCTTCTGGCGAACCAGTTGTCATGCAACAAACGGCGGAAATGACGCCCTCAACCGGCAATCAGCCGCCGGCCAAGAACGAAGCAGCAAAAGAGACGGGGCCCACCCAGCCGAAGCTGAAGGGTCATGTCCTTGTCGTCGATGATAATCAGGTCAACCAGATGTTGATATCTGTGTACCTTGAAGAATTTGGCCTCAGCTATCAGGTTGTCTCATCCGGGCAGGAAGCGATAGACAAAGTGCGCACCAACCAGTATGACCTCATATTAATGGACATTATGATGCCCGGAATTGATGGCATTGAATGCGCCAGACAATTGCAGAACTTCTGGAGCCCTGAAACAAGAACACCGATCATAGCCATCTCGGCCAGTGATAACCACAACCGGGAAGAGATATATAAAGAGGTCGGCATCATCCAGCATCTGGACAAACCGATCGACGCAGAACTGTTTTATCAATCCCTCTCTGACAACCTCCCACCCCCTGCCTCACACAAGGACCAGCAACCAGAACAGACGACGCTCTCTGCCTGATAAGCTTGGGAAGATGTGTATCTTTGCCTAAAGAGGGCCGCATTTGCCTTTCAAATACAGGCAACCCCTGTAAAATAACGAAGTCGAAAGCGAAGGGATCCGGCATGCGCATCGAAGATGGCCAACATCCGAACCAGACAATGATCAGGCAATTCTTAAATCTGACCAACCCGGCTCACAGAGTGGGTGCACCCGTTAGGGCCATCGCCCTCACAGTGCTCCTGGCTCTGTCACTGTCACCCCTGTCAAAGGGAGCGCTGGCAGAAGGCAACCCCGAAAAACCGGATCAACAAACCGATAGCTTTTATCAAAGGCTGGTCAAAGCCGCCCTCGAGCGTACCCAGAACGTGGTGATCTACAATCCTAAATATTTCAAAATTCCCTACCCCGGGGGGGATGTCCCTGCCCATTACGGTGTCTGCACTGATGTGGTCATCCGCGCTTACCGCCGCGTCGGTGTTGATCTGCAAAAAAATGTTCATCAGGCAATGGGCGGCGATCGCAACATTGCCCACCGCCGGGTCAGGGTTTTAAGAAAGTTCTTTGCCAGAAAAGGCGCTGGTCTCCCCATCAGTAAAAACCCCAAGGACTATAAACCCGGCGACATAGTCACCTATTACATACCAGACGCCATCTTTTCAAAAGATCACATTGCGATCGTTACTGACAAGGTTGGCACCTCAGGGAATTACATGATCGTCCACAATATCGGTCTTGGCCCCAAGCTTGATGATGATTTGATGAGCTTTAAAATCAATGGCCACTATCGTTATGGCGGTTGACCACAGCCTTTGAATAAAAATGTTCTTATTTTGTTCTTGATGCTTTTCTGCAATTCTGCTAACTTCTGCCCGTGAATGCATGCTGGCATTCTTTTTTTTAAAGGCAGCAGAAGGGAAGGGGGGCAACCCCTGTCGGTATCATGAACTTCATTGCCAAACTATTTCAAATGACAGATGAGGTCTGGGCCCGGCATACCAATCCGCTCAGCGTCTGGACGCGCTATATCTGCCTGCCGCTTCTGGTGCTGGCCCTCTGGTCACGGGTCTGGATTGGGGTTTATGCCATTCTCCCGGTTGCTCTTGTTGTGTTCTGGACCTGGATAAACCCGCGCCTGTTTGCCAGGCCCAAAAGCACGGACAATTGGGCCTCAAAAGCCGTCATCGGTGAGCGGATATGGTTATCTCATCCACCAGACCAGATCCCCGCCCATCATCACCGCGCCATTTTTCTACTGAACCTGATCAGTGCAGCTGGCTTTTTAATGGCGCTCGCCGGTCTTTATGCCCTGCATATCTGGCTGACGCTCGCAGGCACCCTGATCACCATCCTTGGCAAAAGCTGGTTCCTTGACCGGATGGTCTGGCTGCAACAGGATCTCGGGCAAGCGAAAGAGATTTATAGATCATGGAATTACTAGTCCCTTCAAAAGCGCATCAAAGAGGCTGACATGTTTGCAAAAATCAAAACCGTTGCCTTCATAGGCATAGAAGCCAGGGAAGTTACAGTTGAAGTCCAACTGGCCTCAGGCCTCCCGGCCTTTAACATTGTCGGCCTGCCAGACAAAGCGGTTGCTGAAAGCCGGGAGCGTGTCCGTGCTGCCTTGAGCGCGCTGGGTCTGGGTCTGCCACCCAAACGCATCACCATCAATCTGGCCCCGGCTGATCTGCCCAAAATGGGCAGCCATTTTGATTTGCCCATCGCGCTGGGTCTTATGGCAGCAACCGGTGCCATTGCCAGTGATCAGTTAAGCCCATTTATGGCCCTTGGTGAATTGGCTCTTGATGCCGGCATCAGCCCGGTTGTCGGGGCATTGCCAGCGGCCATCGGCGCCAATCGCCAGGGTCTGGGCCTCATCTGTCCGGCCGCCTGCGGGCCGGAAGCGGCCTGGGCCAGCGAAGATATGAGCTTGCTTGCCCCCGCCCATCTCCTCGAACTGGTCAATCATTTCAAAGGGACCCAGATGCTGAGCCGCCCGAAACCAGCGATTGAAGCCGGCGACCAGACAGAGACAACCCAACTGGACATATCAGACATAAAAGGTCAGGAAGGTGCCAAACGTGCCCTCGAAGTGGCAGCGGCAGGTGGTCATAACCTGATCATGGTCGGCCCGCCCGGTGCCGGCAAGTCGATGTTGGCGGCCCGTTTGCCAGGGATTTTGCCGCCGCTATCAGCAACTGAAATGCTGGAAATTTCCATGATCCAGAGCTTGGCTGGCGAACTGATCGGCGGGAAACTTTCAAACAAGCGGCCGTTTCGGGCCCCCCACCATTCTGCAACCATGGCCGCGCTGGTTGGCGGCGGCTCAAAACCACGCCCCGGTGAGGTCGCCCTCGCCCATAATGGGGTGCTGTTTCTCGATGAACTGCCTGAATTTTCCGCCCCCGTTCTGGACAGTTTGCGCCAACCTCTCGAAAACGGCGAGACCAGCATAGCAAGGGCAAATCACCGCCTGACCTACCCTTCAAAAATCCAGCTGATAGCCGCAATGAACCCGTGCCGCTGCGGTAAGGCGTTTGAGCCGGGCTATGCCTGCGCCAAAGGCGGCCATTGCGCTGAGCGCTATCAGGCCCGCATATCCGGCCCCTTGCTCGATCGCATCGACATCCACATCGAAGTGCCCGCTGTCACGGCGCTGGATTTACTGGATGAGCGCAGCGGCGAGCGCAGTGAAACCATTGCAGAGCGGGTAAGACGTGCCCGCCAAATCCAAAGTGATCGGT
This sequence comes from uncultured Rhodomicrobium sp., assembly GCA_964351785.1. Lineage (GTDB taxonomy): Bacteria > Pseudomonadota > Alphaproteobacteria > Rhizobiales > HXMU1428-3 > HXMU1428-3. The sequence goes on along the minus strand of CAYGPF010000004.1, from coordinate 83,385 downwards.
TTCATAAGCTCAGAGGGGATGCAAGCCAGTTAAACGCGACCTGTTCCGCCAGCATCCTCACAGAAATTGCCGCCCCTACAGAGGAAGGCAAACATCTCCTCAAGGAAGCAGCCCTCAAGTTAAACTTATCGGCAAGAGGCTTTCACAAGGCCATGCGCGTTGCCCGCACTCTGGCGGATCTTGAAGGCTGCCTTTCTGTTGAGCGTGTTCATCTGGCTGAAGCACTGTCTTATCGCAGCCGCCAGGTGGAGACGGTAAACCCCTCCAAAAATGTACAAAATCCGGCAAAACAGCCAAATTAAGTGCTTTCTGCCAATTTTATCTCTGGATCAACCATTTATTTCATCTGTTAATTAAAGACTGCATCTAAAAAGTAAGTTTTTTTAAAAACTCACCTGATTAAATAGCCCTCTCATAGGAATGCTGCCGCACAGAAAGAGGGCCATCGTGCAATACGAGCCAGAACACACCTCACCCGATAATCTGCCCTTGGCCAAGCCTGGCCAGTTACTGGAGCGCGCCCGTGCCCAATTGCGCCGCAATCAGCAGAATATAAACAAAGAATACCCGCTGGAAAACTGGACCTACACCGCCGCTCTGGTGGCGCTCTCAGCCGCAGTAGTCAGCATCATTTTTGCCGCTGTCAGTTTTGCCGTCGATGTCACTGTTGAAGCCGCGCTGATGATCGCATTTGCCTCCATCCTGGGGTTGGCCAGCAGCTGGATGTTCAGGGAATCTATCAGGATGAAGGAAAAAACAGCGGAAAACATTCACCTTGTCCATGAGTTAAGTCAGAAGCTCGAACAATTCAGTGATGTCCAGTGGGAGCTGAGTGACAGTGAAACCCGCTACCGCGATTTACTTGACGCTCAGAATGACATCATCATCCGCCGCAATACAGATGGCGTCTTAACCTATGCCAACAAACCCTTCACCCGGGTTTTTGGGGAAAGCGAAAACACCGAAATTGGCCGTCCCTTTAACCCGGATATCCTGGAAGGCGACACCCCCACCGCGCTTGCCTTCAAGGCAGGCCAGGGCCGCCGCACTTATCAACAACGCCTCAATACCCTGAGCGGCCCGCGCTGGTACCGCTGGGAGGAATTTGCCACAAGAGATCAAACCCTGGACATCATTGAAATTCAGTCAATCGGTCACGACATCACAGATCAGAAGCAGGCTGAAGACGAATTGCAAAGGGCCCGTGATCAGGCCGAAAGTGCAAACAAGGCCAAAGGCCAGTTTCTGGCAACCATCAGCCACGAAATCCGCACCCCGATGAACGGCATCCTCGGCATGACCGGCCTAATGATGGACACGCAACTGACACCGGAGCAGAAAACATATTGCCGCTCGATAAATTCTTCAGCAAAAAGCCTGCTTTCCCTGATTGATCAAATTCTCGATTTTTCAAAAATTGAAGCGGGTAAACTTGAGTTGATCAATCAGCCATTTGATTTGCGCGAAACCGCACAATCGGTCATAGAGCTGCTTGCCCCCCGCGCACACGACAAGGGTCTGGAAATCGCCTGGGTGATAGATGCAACCCTGCCGCAGGTATTTAATGGCGATGAAGTGCGCATGCGGCAGATTCTCACCAACCTTATCGGCAATGCGATCAAGTTCACGGATCATGGTGGCATCACGGTTGAAATCATGGGCACGGGTAAAAAATCCAGCCAATTGGGATTTTTTGAAAAACAGTTCGCCAATGAAAAACGCCCCCTCACGATCAAGGTCAGGGACACAGGTATCGGCCTCAGTGAAAAAGCCCAAACAACGATTTTCAGTGAATTTGAACAGGTTGACAATTCTCACGCCCGCCGCTTTGAGGGAACCGGGCTCGGCCTTGCCATCACCAAACGCATTGTCGACAAAATGAACGGCGAGATCAGCATAAACTCGAAAAAAGGTCAGGGCTCCACATTTGTCATTGAGTTGGAATTGGAAGCTAAATCCGGTTGTGGTCATCTTTACAATGACTACCCTTTGCCGGAATGGCCGCACAACATCCTGATTGTCGGTGATCTGCCCATTGAAATGCAGGCCATGGTTCGCACACTTGGTATGGTTGGCATGAACGCGCAATATACAGAGCCAAAATCAGCGATACGGTTCTTGAAAAGCGCTGGAAAAAAAGGCCAGCCCATCGACACCCTGATTGTTGACACCAGCACCGCGCACAACCGTATGCCAAAACTGCATCAGGAACTTGTGACCCAGCTGAAAGAAAATAACTCAGGCCGCAAGCCGATCGAGATTGTGATGATGGATGTCTCAGAGCGCGGTGAATTTCCAGCCTTCTATCAGGCTGGCATTGATGCCTATCTGACAAGGCCGGTACGCGCTGTTTCTCTGTTCGCCCGCCTCAACGAAGATTATAATGGCGGTAAGCGGGATAAACTTCCAAATCTCTCACTCTCCAACACTGAGGGAGCTCAAAAATCTGAGGGCACGAAAACAGGGCCGGTCATCCTGCTTGCTGAAGATAACGAGATCAACGCGCTCCTCGCCCGCACAGTGCTGGAGAAAATGTCGGCCACTGTTCTGCATGTGACAAATGGCGAAGCCGCGCAGGAAATGGTGCGTCAGCGCAACAGAGACGGCCTGCCGCTGGATTACATCCTTATGGACATTCACATGCCAGAAATGGATGGCTTCACCGCGACCAAGGCAATCCGCCGCTATTTAAATCGCTATGCCAAAGGGGTCTCCAAAACGGTGCCGATCATCGCAATGACCGCCAATGCGTTTCCAGAAGACAAGGAAAAATGCATGTCAGTTGGTATGAACGATCACATCGCCAAACCTTTTGAAAGTGAACAGCTCCATGAGATGCTTGATAAATGGCGCAGCGAAGCTGGCGATACATTTACCATTAAAGTGGCATCCTGACGCCAACCGGTGAAGGCGGGACCGGAGGAAATATCAGCTTCAGGGCAGGGGTTTGTCATCATCATCATTCAGGATCCGATTGGCCGGACCTTCAAGGTCCTCAAACTGGTTGTTTTTCAGCGCCCATAAAAAACCCATAAGCCCGAGAAAGCCAAGCAGCAGCGCAGCAGGTATCAGAATAAGTAGATTGCTCATCAAACAGTGACTTTCTCTAAAAGGCCAATCAGACAGGGTGCAATCAGATGAACCCCCTCATCCGCCCGGCCGCCTGCCCCCAAAACTCTGAGTGAGATAATAGAGCCGCAACCCATTACCCATAACCAGCAGCGAGGATGCAGACATCGCGAATGCAGCAATGATCGGCGTGACACCGCCTAAAACGGCCAACGGCACAGCAATCATATTATAAAGCAGCGCAAGAGAAAAGTTCTGCCAGATCAAACGGCAGGATAAGATTGAGAGTTTATGCAGCCAGATCAGTGGCTCCAGCCCCTCCGTCAAAAGCACAAACCCGGCGCTTACCTTGGCAAGATCACTGGCCCCGGCCGGGGAAAGGGAAACCGTTGCCGCCTTGAGCGAGGGACCATCATTCATCCCATCCCCCACCATAAAGACGGCCCGCCCACGTGCTTCAAGCTCACTGATGGCCAGGGCTTTGTCCTTGGGCTGCATCTCAGCTTTGTAATGTTGAATTTGGAGTGCTTCAGCGGTTCGGCGTACAGCTTCGGACCTGTCACCTGAAAAGAGGTGAACCTCCATGCCAAGCTCCTGAAAATAACGGACAGCCTCCAGCGACCCGCTGCGCAGCCGGTCATCAAACTGAAAGGCCGCAAATGAGCACTGACCTACCCTGTCCTCAAAGGAAGCCCAGGTCACAAAGCTCGCCTCATCGGCAAAGAACGCACCCGTGTTGGGGGCGCCGCACCAGGCGCGTTTGCCAAGCTTTAAAGTCCCTCCCCGCCAGGCAGCTTGAATGCCGGAGCCAGGCTGCTCTTTCACGCCCTCCAGCTGACCAGAGGATACAGCATCCACTGGCAATGCCTTGGTAAGTTGCACTGAAAGAGGGTGCAGACTATGCCCAGCCAAATGGCTGATCGCTGCCAAAAATTCATCGCTGGTAAAAATAGTTTCATGGCCGGGATCAATTTCGATGCGACTTTGGGTATATTGGGCTTCAGCGAGGGTCAATGTCCCTGTTTTGTCAAAAACAACTGTGTCAATTGTGCTCAGAGCTTCGAGCGCCGCACCATCTTTCATCAGCACACCTGCCCGTTGCGCAATGGCACTCGCCGCCACCTGCACAACCGGCACGGCTAGCGCCAGGGCACAAGGGCAGGTGATGATCAAAACCGCAATGGCATGATATAACGCGACCTGCCAGCTGCTGCCAAAAACCAGCCAACCCGCCAGGGTGAGTGCCGCAGCGCTGTGCACAAGCGGTACATAGAGAGACGCCGCCCGTTCAGCCAGTTGACGGTACCGTGGCCTGGCGGATTGGGCTTCTTCCATCAGGCATATGATCTCACTTAATAATGTGTCTTCCCCCACCGCGTTGGTCTCAATCGTCAAAGAACCGGATAGGTTTAAAAGGCCACAATAGACCACATCTGAGGGGCTGCCGGTTCTGGGTTGAGCCTCGCCGGTGACAAGTGACCAGTCTACATCGCTCTGCCCGGATCGTATCACACCATCAACCGGGATCGTCTCACCCGGGCGCACCAGTACTAGCATTCCAGGCACAATATCGCGCACGGCAATAGGTTTGCTGATGCCGTCAGTGCCGACAATAAAAGCCGTCTCCGTTTTGAGAGACAACATTTGCCGCACCCCATGGAAAGCTCTTGCCCGCATCATATGATCAAGCGTGCGGCCGATCAGCAGAAAGAACAACAGGCTGATCGCGGCATCAAAAAAGGCATGTTCCCCATGATTGATTGTCTCAAAAAGGCTAAGCCCCGCTGCAAGAATCACCGCAAGTGAAATCGGCACATCCATATTGACATGCCCACTCTTCAAGGCCCGAAAAGCAGAGGAGTAAAAAGGCTGCCCGGCATAGGCCAGGGCCGGTAGTGCGATCAGCGCGGAAAGCCAGTGGAAAAGATCCCGTGTGGCCCCCGCCGCCCCCGACCATACAGAGACAGAAAGCAGCATCACATTCGCCGCCGCAAACCCGGCGACAGCCATGCACCATAGAAGATGACGAAATTGCTCGTCATGTGGGTCTCTGGCCGGTCCCGGCAGCAGCGGGCGTGCTTCATAGCCCAGTTTCTCAAGCGCAATTTGTAGCCCCTCACCTGTAAGCGGTGAGGTGCCACCCATCTGAGCAGGCCAGGTAAAATTAACTTCCTTGCGGCTGAGATTAACCCGCACAGCCGAAAGCCCGGCCAACTCAGAAAAATACCGCTCGATTTTCGTCATGCAACCGGCGCAGTTCATCTGGGGTACAAAAAAGCTCAGTGTATTAAGGGGAGGGGCCTGATCACTGCGGGTGTCAGTGTGTACAAAAGTTGCCAGCGCATCCTTAAACCGAGGCGCTGTCAATGGCTCGCCGGGGTCCTGAGTTTTAAAACTCTGTTTAGAAGGTGCCTGGTTCATTGTATTTACGGCTCTGGTTGAATGGCAGTTCTGCCATGTATTTAACACAGGCTCAAATCAGCGGGTCTGGTTGGCAGCCTGTATATGAAAGCGGTAATTTTGTTGAAAGGGCTGAGATTCCCCCGGGCAGAGCGCTTTTAATGTCAGCGTCCAGACACCAGGCGCAAGATCAAGCTGAGTGCGGTAAACCCCTGCAGTATCAGCCTTGAAGCGCAGCGTTTGATCATTCTTGTTATGAACAGGCCGTCTAAAAACACCCATAACCGCACAATCTCTGATGTGCTCGGCCCCTTTTGAAAGTACAAAATTATAATGCCCGTTTTTAATCTCAAGCGCGCCGCGCCATCCATCAGCCAACAGCTTGTTCTGCCGGTCAACTTTCCTGTTAAAAGCCTGACTGGCGACATAGCCATTTTTAACAACAAGACCAGTCCAGCTTTGGGAGGCAAAATAGACCATGAAACCATTGGCAATAAAAATCACGCCGAAGAACATCACCATAACAATCAACATATGGCGACCTGTAAATAGCGCGCCCTGCGCATGCATCTCTTTTCCCATCTTCTACTATGCCTTTCCTCTGTTACTGCCCCTTGTCTAGGGTGCGCTCTGTTTCAGATGAAATTTGGTGCTGGTCACATGCCGGTCATCTGTATCGGGAATATATGCCTTGAACTGAAAGTCGACCGAACCCTTGGGCAGAAATTCCTGCCCGACTTTAATATAAATTTTCAATTCGCGCAGTTTATCAGGCGGTAGGTCAAATTCAAAAACCTCCCCCATTTTAAAACTTTTCCCTTCAATACCTTCAATGCGCATTGTGCCATTATCAAGCCCTTGAAATGAAAGTTTCGCCTTATGTGGGGTAGGTTCCATATTCAAAATTTTGACGGTGTAGCCATTACGCACCGAGCCATCACTTAACTGAACCGCCAGCGGGTTCCTGTCATGCAGTACATTGACGTCCAGCCGACTGCGCGTTGCCAGCACATAGAGCATGCTGAGGCCCGCCAGGCACCAGATAGCAGAATAAACAAGCGTACGAGGGCGAAACAGAATGGGCACATGTTTGTCAAGAGGTTCACCCCGTTTGGCTTTGTCATATTCCTCAAGCGTTGCGTAGGATATCAAACCTTTAGGTTTGCCAATCTTCTCCATCACCCCGTCGCAGGCGTCAATACAAAGGGCACAAGTGATACATTCAAGTTGCTGCCCATCGCGAATGTCGATCCCCATCGGGCAGACAACAACGCATTTCGAGCAATCTATACAATCCCCCGGACTCTCATCACCAAGGGCTGCAAGATCCTTTTTCCGGTGAGAGCTTCTGGGTTCTCCGCGAAAATCATTATAGGTCACAACCAGAGATTTTTCATCCAGCATGCTGGCCTGAATGCGCGGCCAGGGGCACATATAAGTGCAGACCTGATCACGCATGATCCCACCAAGAAGGTAGGTGGTCGTTGCGAGAATGAACACAGTTGAATAGGCCACAAAAGGGGCTTTAAACTGAAGAAACTCACGGGCAAGGGTCGGCGCATCAGCAAAATAGAAAACCCACGCCCCGCCTGTTGCCACGGCCACCAATAACCAGGTCAGATGTTTTGAAATTTTTATCCTGAATTTCGTGAAATTCCACTTGCCCTTATCAAGCTTGATCCGCTGGTTGCGGTCGCCTTCAAAAAAACGCTCTATAACGAGGAACAAATCCACCCATACCGTCTGTGGGCACGCATAACCGCACCACACCCGCCCCCAGACAGAAGTTAGCAGAAAAAGCCCTATCCCTGCCATGATGAGCAGCCCTGCCACATAAAAAAATTCTTGTGGCCATATCTCGATAAAGAAGAAGTAAAAGCGCCTGTTAGCCAGATCAACCAGTACAGCCTGATCCGGGGCAAAAGGGCCGCGGTCCCAGCGAAGCCAGGGAGTGATGTAATAAATGGTGAGGGTTACGGTCATGATCAGCCATTTAAACTGACGGTAAAACCCATCCACCCGTTTGGGGTAAATTTTCACCAGCGATTGATAAAGGCTGCGGCTGCCGTCTTTGTTGACAGCCTTTACATCATAGGTCTCAATCCTGTCCTGTTGGTTCATCAAATGTCCGAGCATAAATTTAAGATTGAGGACGCGCCTGAAAGCGCAACAAAGCCAATAAGGCCTTATTCACCGCCCCCAAGCGCATGCACATAAATGGCAAGTTGCTTGATGGTCAAAGCATCCAGCCGGTGGGCCCAGGCAGGCATTACACCTTTTCGAGAGGCATGAATAGATTGCCTGATTGTTGCTTTGTCGCCGCCATAAAGCCAGATCTTGTCGGCGAGTGACGGCGCACCAAATTCCCGGTTGCCTTCACCTTTTTCACCATGACAGGAGGCGCAATTGGTCTGAAAAAGTTTCGCACCATCCTCAGTGGCACCCTCACCAGACGCAGAAAGCGAAATGACATAATCAGTAAGGGCATCAATCTGGGCAGGTGTTAAAAGTTCATCCTTGCCAAATGCCGGCATGTCTGAGCTGCGCGTATCTTCATCCTCTTCAAACCGGACCCCATGTTGAATGGTTTCATGAATGGTCAATAGCTTGCCGCCCCAGAGCCAGTCATCATCATTGAGATTGGGGTTGCCCTTTGAACCCTCAGCGCCAGAGCCATGACACTGAATACAATTAACTTTAAACGCCGCCTTACCGCCGGCTTTGGCAAAGTTGAACAGTTGCTGATCACTTCGAATTTCATCAAGTGAGGCAGCTTCCAGTTTGCGGCGCAATTCACTTTGCGCTGCTTTGGCAGTTTCAATGGATTTGGCCAGTTCACCACGGCTGGAATAGCCAAGTGTACCGCGGGTGAAATCTGTCAAAAGCGGGACAGCCGGGTACAACACCATATACCCAACGGACCATATGATTGTGATGTAGAAAGTATAGAGCCACCAGCGCGGCAAGGGCGTATTCAACTCATGAATGCCATCCCACTCATGGCCCGTGGTTTCAGTACCCGAAACTTCATCAATGTCTTGTGGTTTGGTCATGATCATTTATCTCTTCATTGAGCGGAATTCTGGATTGTTCCTCATAATAGCTTTTCGCACTGGGCCGGAAGGTATAGAGCAACACGCCGATAAAAATCAACGTCATGTATAATAGGCCCCAGCTATCAGCAAACTGCCTCATGCTGTTGTAGATTTCCATGAAAGATCCCCTTACCTTAGATTGGCTTTGGCGTTATACGTTGAAAAATCCACAAGTGTTCCCAACATCTGCAGATAGGCTATCAGCGCATCCATTTCAGTGAGTGTTTGCGGGTCCCCGTCAAAGGCGCGCACCTGCGCCTTCGGGTAGCGAGCCACAACATCTTCCGCCCCATCCGAATCAGGGTCAGCTTGAGCCAGAAGGTCGGTTTCCGCATTGGCAATCTGCTCATCCGTGTAAGGCACACCAAGCATTTTGTTTGTCTTGAGGTGGCCGGCAATATCCTTGACCTTCAAAGGGTCCATCAAAAAGGGATACCCGGGCATGATGGATTCTGGAACCAGAAGCCGCGGTGATTTCAGGTGCTCCCGGTGCCACTCATCAGAATAGCGCCCGCCAACTCTCGCCAGGTCAGGCCCCGTCCGTTTCGAGCCCCATAAAAAGGGATAATCATACATGCTCTCAGCCGCCAGAGAATAATGACCATAGCGCTCCACCTCATCGCGGAACGGGCGGATCATCTGGGAGTGGCAAAGATTGCACCCCTCCCGTTTGTAAATGGCCTGCCCCATTAATTCGAGCGGCGTGTAAGGGCGCATGCCTTTGACTTTTTCGATCGTTGTCTCAAGGTAGAAAAGCGGCGCGATTTCAACAATCCCCCCGATTGAAACGACAATCAGGCTAAGAACAAGCAGGAGGGAGCTGTTTTTCTCAATGGGTTTATGACTGATCATTTGTAGGCTCCAACAGTAATGACTTGTGAAATGGGTTGATCCACGGCGCGATCGTCCCTGACGGTGCGCCAGACGTTATAGGCCATCAGAAAAGAGCCAAATAAGAACATCGCGCCGCCGCAAGCCCGCATCACATAGAAGGGGTGCAAGACCAGCACGGTTTCAGCAAAGGAATAAACAAGGAAACCATCAGCGTTATATTCGCGCCACATCAGCCCCTGCGTAATGCCGGAAACCCACATTGACGCTGCGTAAACACAAATGCCGAGCATCGCGACCCAGAAGTGCCAGTTAATCAGTCTGGTGCTGTACATTTTCTCGCGGCCCCACAATTTGGGAACGAGGAAATATATGGCACCAAAGCTGATCAGCGCATTCCAGCCAAGGGCACCGGAATGCACATGCCCGATGGTCCAGTCAGTATAGTGACTGAGACCGTTTACGGCCTTGATTGACATCAAGGGCCCTTCAAATGTTGACATGCCGTAAAATGCCACTGAGGCAACAAACATCCGTAATATCGGGTCTGTGCGTAATTTGTCCCACGCACCTGAAAGCGTCATGAGACCATTGATCATACCGCCCCAGCTTGGCATCCAGAGCATAATGGAAAACACCATGCCAAGCGTTTGCGCCCAGTCAGGCAAAGCGGTGTAATGCAAGTGGTGAGGTCCCGCCCAGATATAAAGGAAAATGAGCGCCCAGAAGTGAATGATCGAAAGCCGGTAGGAATATACCGGGCGGTCAGCCTGCTTGGGTATAAAATAATACATCATACCCAAAAAGCCGGCGGTGAGGAAAAAGCCAACCGCATTATGCCCGTACCACCATTGCAGGAGCGCACTTTGAACACCGGAAAAAGCCGCATAGCTGGTGGAGCCAAAGAAAGAAACCGGTATAGCAAGCCCGTTTACCACATGCAGCATGGCAACCGTAATGATGAAAGCAAGAAAAAACCAGTTCGCCACATAGATATGTGGCTCCTTGCGCCGCCAGAGCGTCGCCATGAATACAAGCAGGTATCCGACCCAGACAATGGTCAGCCACAGGTCAACATGCCATTCCGGTTCGGCATATTCCTTGGCTTGCGTTGAGCCAAGCACATAGCCGGTAGCCGCCAGCACGATAAACAGCTGATAGCCCCAGAACACAAACCAGGCCATTGGTTCAAGCGCAAGGCGCGCCCGGCAGGTGCGCTGAACAATATAAAAGCTGGTGGCGATAAGCGCATTGCCGCCAAATGCAAAAATCACAGCAGATGTATGCAGGGGCCGCAAACGACCGAAATTTGTCCAGGGGAGATCAAAATTCAGCGCCGGGAAAGCCAGTTGAAAAGCAATGAGCACACCAACCGCAAATCCGACAACACCCCAGAACACAGTGGCGATGATGCCAAATCGAACAATACTGTCATTATAGCTGGTTGGCCCTTCCCCTGCCGTCCGGGCAAAACTGCAGCGCCTCAACAGCACAATGCCCACGACACCAAAGGCCAGCGCGAAAATGAGCATATGTATGTAGAAAACCGTATCATGGGCCTGAGAGGCGGCAAAGAGAGCCAAAAGCGCAGCGATAAATGAAACAGCAACTGCGATCAGAGTGCTTATCGGATCCATCAATAATCCCCTTATTGTTTTTCACCTGCCAGGAGAAAAGGTCTTCACCCCCTGGCAACAACAGCTAAGGGTCAGTTGTTATGAAGACTGTGCCCCCCCCAACACAGAGGCCTGCACCAAAATGCACGAATGAGGACAACTTCCCCCCACTTTGATACTACTAAATCAATAATACCGGGGCAAAGGTTTTGTATTGACCTAGATCAAATGCGATTGGCAAGATTTCAAAATTGGTGGAAATGTAGACGAAAGAAGGTATAAAAGCAGGCAGGTTTCTGTGTCGTCACTGCAATTTGGGAGCGTCTCAACGATGCCCCTGAACGCTGACTTCCTTGAGGGCGTCCCGGTCAAGAATTTCAATAAATCGTTTCCGGTCAATGGCAATCAATCCGCGTTTTTTCAAAATGGAGAATTGACGGCTCACCGTTTCGATTGTCAGTCCAAGAAAATCAGCAATTTCTGAGCGCGTTAATGGCAATTCAAAACTGTTTTCACTGGAGGATTTCCCCTGGAGGATTGCGGCCCGATGCTCTTTTTCCGAAAAATGCAGCAAAAGGGTTGCCAGCTTTTCAATTGCAGTCATCTGCCCGAGCATCAACATCAGATCCCTGGCAATATCGAGATCTTTCAGGGTCAGCAAAAACAACCTGTGTTCAAGCGACTGTGTTGATTTCAAAAACTTGTTAAAGGGATCGCGCGGAAATGTGCAGACGGTAACATCCGTCAGCGCGTTGACAAAATAGGTGTTGGTGTCCTTGTAGGTGCGGCCGATAAAATCAGGTGGAAAACCAAGGCCGATGGTCTGTTGCCGGCCATCTGGTAAAATTTTGGAAAGTTTGACAATCCCCTTTTTCAGGGTTGCGTAATTTTCAATCGGCCCCTCATCAGAATAGATAAGATCACCAGCCTTGAAATCGCGGGTTCTGGTAATTTTACTGAGCTGATCAATCTCCATGCGTGAAAGATCGGAGCACATTCCGCAAGCCCGCGCTTCGCAGAACCGGCACTGAGGCGGATCATCAACAGCGCTATCCTCTTGCATGACATCAATCGGAGAAACATCATTCGGGCTGGACATGAGGGGTTAACTCTCCTGCAGATATCAATTGAGCACTATAAATTGATCTATATCAAAACCAGAGCTGTTGCAAAAAATAACTGCAAAAAAACCAGGAAACTGCACTATATGCCATTATTCAGCAGCTTTTTCCTCAATCGCCTTGCGTTTCATTGTGTCACGAATTTCACGGGGCACATATTTTTCATCGTGTTTGGCAAGGACTGTCTTGGCAACAAAACGCTTGCCGTCAAAGTTCCCCTCCGCAATAACACCCTGACCTTCCTTAAAAAGGTTTGGCAGCAGGCCAGTGTAATGAACCGGGATCGAGTGATCAAAATCAGTGACCAGAAAAGAAACTGTCAGACCGTCCTCCAGCCGTTTGAAGCTGCCCTTTTCCACCATGCCACCAATGCGCAATTTATCAAATCCCTTTGCCTTGCCGGCAATTACATCAGAAGGTGTGAGGAAAAAAACGAGATTATCCCGGAACGCAAAAACCACCAGTCCAGCGCTGGCCAGCAGAAGCCCCAAAAGGGAAAGGATGGTAACAATCCGTTTTCCTTTACGCGTCATAAATCAATATCTCCCAAATTCGCCATTACCCTCGCAATGAGGGCATTGAATTCTAATTTTGTCACGCCGCTCGCGGCAGATTGATCTCGGACCAGATTTTGGAAAGGGCACCCACCAGCTCTTCAAGCATCTCTGTGCTATGGAGAGGGCCAGGCGTTATACGCAGCCGCTCTGTGCCGCGCGGCACAGTCGGAAAATTAATTGGCTGTATATACATGCCATATTGGCCAAGCAACCTGTCAGAAACTTCCTTGCAGAGAACCGGATCACCAACCAGCACCGGCACAATATGGGTGTCTGAATGGATATAGGGAATTTCAGCCCTTTTCAGCATCTCTTTTAACTGGGCGGCTCGCTCCTGTTGCAGCTCCCGTTCCTCATCGCTTTGCTTGAGATGGCGCACACTGGTCAGCGCCCCGGCGGCAACAGCCGGCGGCAACGTGGTTGTGAAAATAAACCCGCTGGCAAAACTGCGGATGGCATCAATCGTGGAATTTTTCCCGGAGATATACCCCCCGATCACGCCATAAGCTTTCGCCAGCGTGCCCTGGATAATGTCAATCCGGTCCATCAAGCCTTCCCGGTCTGCTATCCCGCCGCCGCGTGGCCCGTACATGCCAACCGCATGCACTTCATCCAGGTAGGTAAAGGCATTGTACCGCTCAGCAAGGTCGCAAATTTCATGTATCGGGCAAATATCACCGTCCATGGAATAAACGCTTTCAAAAGCCAGCAGCTTCGGGCGTGAGGGGTCAGTCTCTTTCAGAATTTCTTCAAGATGAGCCAGATCATTATGCCGGAACACCTTCTTCTCCGCTTGCCCGTGCAGGATACCCTGGATCATGGAAGCATGGTTCAGCTCATCGGAAATCACCACACAGCCGGGTAGCAACCGGGAAAGTGTGCTCAAGGTCGCTTCATTCGCCACATAGCCAGAGGTAAACACCAGTGAGGCTTCTTTCTGATGCAGCTCCGCTAGCTCTTTTTCCAGTTGCACAATCAAATGGTGGTTCCCGGAAATGTTGCGTGTGCCGCCAGCGCCAGCGCCAAGCCGCTCTATCGCGTCAACCATCGCATCCAGCACATCCCTGTTTTGCCCCATTCCAAGATAATCATTGGAGCACCAGACAGTAATGTCGCCAATCGGCTCAAAGCTGTTGCGCGGACATTTGCCATCGACACTTGTATAGTCGCCAAAGTTGGAGGCTTTGGGAAACTGGCCAACGATCCGCTCCAGATCGAGGAACACGCGGTAACGCCCTTCTTCCTTCAAGTCATTGAGCTTCTCTTCAAGGCATTTGTCATAAGAAAACATCAAAATTACCCTTTCCGGCTGGCAAATTCATTTTTCTGCCAGTTCATTTCTCATCCCCTGCTGTTTCCTGGGGATTTTCCTTTTTATCCTTTGAAATCTTGGAGGCAGGAATATTTTTATCCAGCTCCTGCAGCAGCTGCTTGATCGCATCCTGCGCTTTGGGGTTCTCTTTCGCAACGGTCATTAAATGCGCCAGAACCACCCGCGCCTCACTAAATTTTTTCGCCCGAACCAGCGCCAGGCTCTTGAACCAGAGGGCCTCGGCCTGATCAGGTGCAACCAGCAGCGCCTTGTCAAAAAACTCCACCGCCTTGGCCTGCTCCAAAGGGCTTTTGGAATTAAAATAAATCTCTCCAAGGGCCAGAATGGCCGGGAGATTTTTATCGTCCTCATTATGGATGCCTTCATAAAGCGCCAGCGATTTTTCCCGCTGCCCCAGCACAAAATAGGAGCGGGCCAGCATAAGCTTGTCTTTGGTGCTGCCATTGCCAGACTTGACCCGGTCTTCGAGCGAGGAAACCATCTTCTTGATATCTGACATCTGAACTTTTGGTGCGTTGGCCTGTTTGGCAACCCGGTCGATATCAAGCCCCTTGAGCTGAAACACAAGCAATAATGTGCCAACAAGCACTAGGCTGGCAAAGCCTGCCCCGATATAGGGGTAAATGCGCGGTTTATGCTCGCTGGAACTGGCCAGTTTTTCCTCAGCGGCCCGTGCCCGGCGCAACCGGTCAAGGGCCCGTTTTGCCTCTCGCATCACTTCGGCGCGCTCCCCACGGTGCACCTCAGCAGAAATTTTACCCTCCGCCAAAGCCAGATCCAGGTCATTCTGCTCCTGCACCAGCCGGTCTTTCTCGCGCTCCCAAAGCTCAGCAACATTGTCACTCTCAACGCCAACGCCAAGCCGGCGGTCAGCCCGGCGCTGCCAGAGTGGCCAAAGCATAACTATCAGCGAAAGGGCACCAAGTGCGAGGATGCCAATCAGACTACTCATAATTGCAGCTCCCTGACATCCGGGGCTGTGCCGCCACCGCTTTTATTTGTGTTCTCCGGCTTGTGATCTTTATCGCCTGGCGGCGGCATTGTCTTCCGCCGCGAACTGCCGGTAATAAACTGATAAACAAGTATAAAACCCACCAATCCAAGAAATACAGGGAACACCCAGATCACCCAGTGCAGGCCTTCGGCAGGTGGCTCCATCAGGATGAAATTACCATACCGCGCCTGGAAATAACCAAGGATCGCCTCCTCGCTCTCCCCGGCGCTGAGCTTTTCTGCAATCAGTTTTTTCATCTCAACGGCAACATCTGAATGGCTGTCATATATGCTCTCACCCTGGCAAACCGGGCAGCGTAATTTGCTGGCCACAACCCGGACCTGTTTCTCCAGCGCGGTCTCTGTTTTTGTCACAGTCTCCGCGGTCTCTGCCCTATCACCAGTCTCGGAAAAAACCGCTGTAGGAAAAACTGAAGCGTGAAGGGAAAGCACAGCCAAAGTGATCATCAAAAGCAATGCCTGTCCTGTAAATATCTGTTTCACGGCTGGCCCTCCGCGCTTTTATATTCAGCAGCTTTGCTGATTTTAGCAATCAGACTTTCCTCAGTTAGCGGGCCAATATGTTTACCAACAATGATCCCATCTCCATTGATAAAATACGTCTCAGGCATCCCATAAACCCCAAACTCCAGCGCCAGCCTTCCCTGACCATCAACACCGGATGGGTAAGGGAAACGACCCATTTTTTTGAGAAAGCCTTCAGCGTTGTCAGCTGTATCTTTATGGTTGATTCCCAAAAATTGCACATTCTGCAAACCAGCCATTTTTTTCGAAACCTTCAAGAGCACGTGATGCTCTTCCCGGCAAGACACACACCATGACGCCCAAAAATTCATAACAACAATCTTGCCCCGGTAATCGCTGAGCTTTATGCGCTCATCCGACCCGAGTTTGGGTATGTCAAAATTATAGGCAGCTTTGCCGATCAGCGGTGAGGGCAGAAATTTTCCGTCCCGACCAAGCCCGGCCGCAAACATAACAAACATTAAAAACATCACGCCGATCAGGCCAAATTGCCACCATGCAACCGGTTTTCTCAAAGGTGTGTTGTAAGGCTCCGTCTCACTCATTTCGCCATTGCCTCCTGCGGTGCAGCTTGCGCATGTTTAAACCGCGGTGCCCGTTTGGTCATGGCAAACAGCACCCCGAGCAGCACAATCATCCACCCTATCCAGATCCAGTTAACCAGCGGGTTCCAGTAAACGCGGGTGACAACTTTCCCCGTCCCGGTTTCATTGCCAAGCACCACATAAAGATCACCAAGAAAAGTGGAGTGAATGGCAGCTTCCGTGGTCACTGTTTTGGTCACAGGGTAATTGCGCTTGGACGGGGCAAGGTTGCCGGTTTCACCGTTTTCGTGCCGCCAATCGAAAAAGGCCATCCTCTCAGTGTAGTTTGGCCCTTTGTTAGGCCCGATATTGCGCATGGTCAATGTATAGGGCCCAACGACCATTTGTTCATTTGGCGCAAGGGTGACGGTGGCTTCCTCCCGGAAAAACCCGGAGCCAATCACCCCGATCACCAGCACCAGAGTGCCCATATGAACGATAAACCCGCCATAACGCCGCTGGTTGTTCTGGCTAAGGGCCCCGAGGCTGGAGAGAAAGGAACGCCCGGTTGTGCCGGCATGGGCCCGAACGGCGCGCATCACATCCATGATGGTTGCAAAAAAGACAAAACCAACCAGGCCAAACGCAATGACGGCAATCCAGTCAACAGTTCCAAGGAAAACCGCCATCAGCCCCACAATCACCGCTGCAAGGAGCGGCACTGCAAATTGCACTCTAAGATTGGAAAGGTTGGCTTTTCGCCATGGCACAAGCGGCCCAAGCCCCATCAGCAACACAATACCGAGCAGCAAAGGCGCCATCACCTTGTTGAAATATGGCGCAGCCACAGAAACCCGCTCCCCTGTCAGAACCTCAATCGCCAGCGGGTAAAGCGTGCCTGTAAGCACAATCACCGCAGCGCCGACAAACAGCATGTTGTTATAAAGCAGCGCAGATTCCCGGCTCACCATATGTGAAATGCTGGATGGCCCGATAAGCCGGTGGCCGCGCAGTACCAGCAGCCCGTAGCTTAAAACAGCGACAACCACCAGAAAGCCGAGAATATAAGCACCCCGGCCGGGGTCAGAGGCAAAGGCATGCACAGATGTCAATACTCCAGAACGCACAAGAAAGGTCCCAAGGAGAGAAAGCGCAAAGGTGGTGATGATCAGGAACACATTCCAGGTTTGAAACAGATTGCGCTGATCCTGCGCCATAATCGAATGCAGAAATGCGGTGCCGGTCAGCCACGGCATCAGCGAGGCGTTTTCAACCGGATCCCATGCCCAATAACCACCCCAGCCAAGTTCATAATAGGCCCAGTACCCCCCAAGCAGAATGCCGCTTGTCAGGGCCGTCCAGGAAAACAGCGTCCAGCGCCGGGTGGTGACCACCCATTCGCGTCCGGATTGCCCCCTGACCAGCGCCGCTATGGCAAAGGCAAACGGGATCGAAAACCCGACATAACCCATATAGAGCGTTGGCGGATGAAAGGCGAGGCCAGGGTCCTGCAACAGCGGGTTGAGATCCCGACCGTCTGCAAGGGCCGGGTGAACCTCCACAAAGGGGTTGGAGAGAAACAGGATAAATATCAAAAACCCGACCTGCAATGCCGCCAGTGTGATGATCACATACGGCATGGAAAGGGGGTGGCTGTTGAAATGCAGGTAAACAGCAAGGGCTGAAAAAGCAGTCAGAAACCAGAGCCAGAGCATAAGGGAGCCTTCATGCGCCCCCCAAAGCGCGGTTAGTCTGTAGAGAAGAGGCAACTGGCTATTGGAATTCTGCGCCACGTAAAGGACCGAGTAATCCTTGATCACAAATGACCAGATTATGGTAAAGCAGCCAAGGGTAACGAGGGCAAAATTCAATATCATGCCGTGGCGTGCCACATGCAGGAAGGAGGGCGCGCCGCGGTAAAGCCCATAAGCGACAGCGCCAATGCAGGCCAGCGCCAGCACGAGGCTTAAACTGGTCGCACCAAGGCCTAATTCAATCAAGCTACCGGTCATCGGATTCCTCCATTTACAGCTTTTCCATCACCAAGATCACTCGCATTAAGGCGCGTTGTCTTGTGTTGAGAATGAGCGTTCTTTTGTTTGTGAAGCAAACTGTTGCTTTTTTTGTGTTTGCCAGGTGTGATCCTGGCCGTTTTTTTCTGAGCCTTGCGTTTTTGATGACGTTCAATCAGCGGGCGCAAGCGGCAAGCGCCTTCTTTTATCTCATGCGGCAGCAGACCGCCATAGCCAAATATCAAAACCTCACCTTGTGGGGCAGATTTTGTGTTATTTCCAGTCGGGTTGCGTCTCTCTGGCACTTCAGCTGCCTTTAAACAGGCGCTATATAGCTTGACACCGACCTCTCTCAGGGCCCGGTCAGCCAAAATTTCTGCGCTGCCAAAGCCATTAGGCAATCTTAGAGCAAGTTGCAGCCCCCCGTCTTCGCCAATTAAATCCAGCGAACCAAACAGGGGGGAGAGCCCCTCTTTCAGCAAAGCCCGCTTTTCTGAAGCCTGTTTTTTCAGCTTGCGCAGTTGGCTGTCATAGGCCCCGCTTTCCATAAATTCAGCCATCGCACATTCAGTTAAATTGTGCTCAGGGGTCCCGTACTGTTCAAGCAGCATAGTTGCTGTCTCCACCAGATCGTGTGGCAAAATGAGATAGGCAAGCGGTATCAGCGGCCCGACCACATGCTCAAACCCACCGAAGTAAATGACGGTGTCATGTTGATCAAGCCCTTTCAGGGCTGTTTGGGGCGCATTATGAAAAACAAAGTCACTTTCACCCGCATCTTCAATAACCATCAATTGCGCCTGCTGCGCCCAGTCCAGTAATTCAATTTGCCGTTGCAGGATAAGCCCGGTACCAAGCGGAACACTTTGCCGCGGGCTGACATAAACCAGCCCCCGACCATTGTGTGATCGCATCTCCCCGGCAGCCGGCAGTTCACTGGTTCGAAGCCCATGCTGATCAACAGGTATCGGCAGAACAGTGCCGCCAGCTGATTTCACATGCCTTGAAAGCGACAATGAACCCGGCGCCTCAACAATCGCTATGCTGTTTGTATAGGGCGACGGGCCTAACAATAAATCACTGAGCAGGGTGCGCGCCTGATCAAGACCGGCGGTCAGGACCACATGATCAGCGCTGGTGACAATACCGCGCGAAGGTCCAAGATGTTCGGCAATGGCCCGGCGCAACGGGTAAAAACCCTGCCGGTCTTTTGATTGAGCATGCAGCTCTGTCAGCCCGCACTGGCGGCTATAGGCTCGTCGCCAGGCCCGCTCCGGAAACAGCGCCGGATCAAAACTGGCGGGCCGAAAATCAATGCAGGCATCAGGGGTATTTGAAACTGCTGCCGGAGGCACTTTGACGCCAAAGGCCTGATGCCGCCTTGCAGTGGCAAGCACGGCAGGCTCATGGGCTGGCGCGCCGTATTTTCTATCCCCTGCCTCAGCTTTTGTCCCGCCTGCTAAAATTCCCTCATCCGGAATGGCCTCACTGACAAAGGTGCCTATGGAGGGTTTGCTCTCTATATAACCTTCAAGCAGCAAACGGTCATAAGCATTGACGACGGTTTTGCGGGAAATGCCCAAATCTTCACTCAGATTGCGAGTGGCCGGCAGGGCAGAACCGGACTTTAATTGCCCGTCAAGAATCATGGCACGCAACTGATCAAACAATTGCGTTTGCAAAGGACGGTCGGTGTCTACATTTAACAATAAAGCAACCGGTGCCTTAGGCTTATACATGATCAACAATCGCTCTTAAACTATGGCCAGCCCGTGCCGTTCAGCAGTTTTCATTTCCGTGGACAGTCAATGACAGAAGCGGGAGTGATCAACCATTGTTATTTGTTATCGGTACGTTTCAATGAAAACATACTTTGGTTGTGGACCCATGCTTCCGTTAAAATTTATAACATTCAGGGGGCCAATTTCAATTCTTTTTATCAACTAAAAACTGCGACATATGATCAAGGTTTTTGAAATATAATAAAAGTTACAAATGTTTAATGGTTAAACCGGTCAATTTTTCTGGGCAGACTTCAATTCCCGCTTTACTATCAATGCAATCAAAAACAGTGAAAACCCGGCATAAACGGAGGCAAAAATGTCCAGCAAAGCCAATAGCTTCACACCCGTCATCACATTCATAATCGCCATTGCCAGCTTATTGTTTGCGGCAGAGGCAAAAGCTGAATCCACCAGGGTTGAATATACCTGCAATGAGGGCATCCCGCTGATTGTAAAGTTTATCAACACCAGTAAAACCTCAATCGCCATCATTTCTCATGACAGCTCACCAGAGATCGTCCTGGACAATGTCCGCTCAGGTTCAGGTGCGAGATATACTGACGGAAACTGGGTGCTGCATGTCAAGGGTAACACAGCCATGGTCGGCACCCAGGGGCAGATTGATGATCACTGCACCAAAGTCAGCGGTAATAATCATCACGGCGGGGAGCATCAGGCGGATCACTTCCCGGTGCAGGCCAAATCCTGGGGTGGTATCGTGCGCTCAGGCCCTGGCATGAATTACCGTAAAAAAGCCAGCCTCAGCGAAGGCGAATACATCATGATCCTGGAGCGGACAGGTAAAATGATGAATGGATATCCCTGGTTTAGGATCCAGTATCGGGGCGACCGCACCGGCTTTAAATGGGGCGGGATACTCTGCTCGGTGGGCAAGCAGATTGAGGGTACCTATCAGACCTGTAATTAAATGGCCCCTGCTCAAAACCAGAAAATATAAAGCCAGCCTGCCCCCTTCAACGGGCAGGCTGGCTGATTTTGTTCAGAGGACCCGGTTCAAATCAAACGGCACATCAGGTTTCCCGGTTATAGAAAAATTCATCCCCTTCACCACAAATATTCGGGTCAGGCGGGGCCGCTACCGCTTCATCCTTGCCTTCATATTCCAGTTGATTGAGAACAAGTTTCAAAGCTGAAAGACGCGCCCGTTTTTTGTCATTGGACAGAATAACGGTCCAGGGGGCCTTGTTGCTATGGGTCGCGCGAAACATTTTCTCTTTCACATCGGTATAGGCTTCCCATTTCTCAATGGCCTTAAGATCGATGGGTGAAATTTTCCAGTGTTTTAACGGGTCATGCTGGCGTCGATGCAGGCGGTAAAGCTGCATTTCCTGGCCGATTGTCAGCCAGATTTTGACGAGATGGATCCCATCATTCACCAGCCGTTCTTCAAAATACGGCGTTTCATCAAGGAATTTCAGGTGTTGATCCTTGCTGCAAAACCCCATCACCGGTTCAACGCCTGCCCGGTTATACCACGAGCGATCAAACAGCGCGATATCCCCCGCCGTTGGCAGATGCGCCGTATAGCGCTGAAAATACCATTGCCCCCGCTCCTGCTCAGTTGGTTTTGAAAGCGCTACAATATGCGCATGGCGCGGGTTAAGGTGCTGGCGAAACCGGCTGATCGTGCCACCCTTACCGGCCGTATCCCGCCCCTCAAAAACAATGATCAGCCGCTCACCGGTTTTTTGCAACGTGCTCTGCAATTTCAAAAGCTCTATTTGCAACGGAACAAGCTGTTCTTCATAAAGCCGTCGCTTCATCTTTTTTGAGTAAGGATACCCACCACTGGTAAGGGCATGCTCCTTTATATATAGGCTCAGCTTTTCATCATCGAGATTAAAATTCTCTATCGCCTCTTTCCTCTCCAGATCACTCATAATGTCTTCCCCCTGTCGGTTAGTCCCGGGTTTGGCTGGAAACCCACCCCCTCCGGCTGCATTGCTGATTAAAAAATCTATTGTTAAGCCCTTGACATTTTTGAACGATAAACCAAAACAGATTTAAATGGTATCCAGTTACAACACCAGGCGCTATGTTGGGCAAAAGCCTTTGAACAAAAAGCCTCAATCGAGCGCATGAGCCAAGACGGGCGATGACAACAGCTTACCTCAGAAATCTTATTCAGCGCGCCATCTGGCGCTTGAACATGACATGGCATTATATCCTCGCTGTGCTCGTTGTTCTGGCCATTTTTGTGATAACAGGGGATCTGAGCCTGAAATTCAGTCTGTTCAGTCTGCTATTGGTTATAGCCGGTTTTATGCTGCTGGATGTGCCGCTTGAATCGAAACAATGGAAAACCAAATCACAAAAAAAGTCCCGCCGAGGCGTCAGCAAAAAAGAGCTGCAAAGCATTTATAAAGACTTGATAGAATCATTGCCAGACCCCGTTATCATACTCAACCGGGACAATCAGCTATTATTCAGCAACAAACCCGCGCGCAGCTTTTTCAACATCGGTCGGAAAGGGCAGGATATATCGGCCATCATCCGCTCACCTGAGTTTCTGGACGCCCTGGCAACCGTTGCCAAAACAAGAAAAGAAAAGGAAATCCACCTGCTTGAGCGCGTACCGATAGAGCGCCAATACACTGTGCGTTTTAGTTGGATTGAAAGTCAGTCAAAATCAATCGCCGCAAACACCCTGAACCGACCAGCGATAATTGTGCATTTCCATGACCTCACAGAGCAGGAGCGGCTAAACCGTATGCGCACAGATTTTGTAGCCAATGCCAGTCATGAACTAAGAACACCGCTTGCCTCATTGCTGGGCTTCATTGACACCTTGCAAGGTGCCGCGAGGGATGATCCGGCTGCAAGGGAAAGGTTCCTCGCTGTGATGGCAGGCCAGGGCCGCCGAATGACAGACCTGATTGATGACCTTTTGTCCCTCAGCCGCATAGAAATGAAAGCCCACCGCCGCCCGAACCAAAAGGTTGATATCATCCCCCTGCTCAACAACACCATCGATATTCTAAGGCCGCTATCTGAAACCCAGAACATAGAGATCAGATTAACACCACCAGAAGGCAAGATAGGCACCATTGGCAACCGGGACGAGCTGGCTCAGGTTTTTCAAAACCTGATCAATAACGCCATAAAATATGGCAAGAAGGAAAATCAGCCCTCAGCGACCATCGAAATTAACGCCCGCATCGGTGCGGAGCATGATCTCAATCAGTCACAAATCGCGATTGAAGTGAAAGATGAAGGCATTGGCATAGATCCCGTCCATATTCCAAGACTTACAGAACGGTTTTACCGGGTCGATATACAGCAAAGCAAGGCCAGGGGCGGAACCGGCCTTGGCCTGGCTATTACCAAACACATCATCACCAATCACCGGGGTGAATTGAAGATCAGATCGCGGCTTGGCGAAGGCTCAACCTTCACAGTCATTCTGCCGCGGGCTGATATTTAATCTAACACCCGCACAAAAAACTGAACCATGACCAGAGAGAAAGCACGCTTATCTGACCGTTGGGAAGAGGGTACAAGTCATATTATCCTGCGGCATGGCGCTGCAAAAGCGCAGCCCGGCGCAAACCAGCCCTGAAATAGGGGTAACCAATTTTCAGGAAAAGCTGATGATTTAAAAAGCGCCGCCCCTCGGAGGCGAACAGGCAACGCCTGTTCTTGATGTGAGAAAAAGAATACAACGACCTCTCCCGAATGCATATGAGCATCAGAAGGCCCAAACAACAAGCGGGCAAAAGACTTATCTCCAAAATCCCGATTAAATAACAAAAATCATAAGATTAAGATGGTTTTCAAGAATCGGAGAAATAAAAAAACAATAAAAACAATAACTTAATCTGTCATAAAGTCTTTGCAGAAATGTCATAAAACTCTGGTTAACCGCCTATAGGTTGGCAACAACTTGACCAGAGGGATGCAACAGTTAAATGCCTCACCGAAGGTCAGGATGTTTGTCCTGAGATGAAATGAATTTGACAGCGTTTAGTCGGATTTTATTCAGCTCACTTTTTGATATTAGAACGCATAGGGAGTTACCCTCGTGAAAAAGCTATTAACACTTACAGCGGCAACAGCGGTTGCACTAACGCTGTCTACAGGTGCAGCAACTGCACGTGACCAAATCCGCATTGTTGGATCATCAACAGTATTTCCTTTTGCAACAGCGGTTGCAGAACAATTCGGTAAAAATCCAAAATTCAAAACACCTGTTGTTGAGTCAACCGGTTCAGGCGGCGGCATGAAATTGTTCTGTGCTGGCGTTGGTCTTGAGCATCCAGACGTGACAAACGCTTCACGCCGCATCAAGAAAAATGAATTTGAAAAGTGCATCAAAAACGGCATCACGCCTGTTGAGGTAAAAATCGGTTTTGATGGCATTGTACTGGCCAACTCAAAATCAGGTCCAAAATTTGCTCTGACCAAAAAAGCCATTTTTATGGCGCTGGCAAAGCATGTTCCTGATCCAAAGAACCCAGGCAAACTTATCGAAAATCCTTACCAGAAATGGTCAGATATTGATCCATCTCTTCCAAGCATCAAAATTGAAGTGCTTGGCCCTCCCCCAACATCAGGCACACGCGATGCATTTGTCGAGCTTGCCATGGAAGGCGGCGCCAAGAAATTTGATTGGCTGAAAGCTCTGCGCGGTGCCAAAGCTGGTGAAGATGCTTACAAAGCCGGTGTCAAAAACATTGATAAGGCCTACTACATGAAAGACGGCAAGGAAATCAAAAAAGGCAAAAAAGTTTTCCAGAAAATTGCTCATGCCATTCGTGAAGACGGTGCCTTTATTGAAGCTGGTGAAAACGACAATCTAATCATCCAGAAACTTGAGAAAAACGCAAACGCACTTGGCGTTTTCGGTTTCTCATTCCTTGATCAGAACGCTGACAAAGTCAAAGGCTCAACTGTTGATGGTGTCGTACCTACATTTGAAAACATTGCCGGCGGTAAATACGGCGTTTCACGCTCACTCTTCTTCTATATCAAGAAAGAGCATGTCGGCACAGTTCCAGGAATTGCTGAATACGCTTCTGAATTCACAGCAGACAAAACCTGGGGTGATGACGGCTATTTGGTTGAAAAGGGTCTGATCCCGCTTCCAAAAGAAGACCGTGTAAAATTTGCAAAAGATGTAAAAGCATTGACCCCATTGACAATGTAACACATCAACATAAGGGTGGCCCGGCTTGGCCGGGTCACCCTTATTTATTGAATTCATAAGTCTGTTTCAATGAGTTGTTCCGATTAGTTTTTTAAGAGGACAGATCATTCAAGCAGAGGGCAACTACCAGACCCAGGATTGCAAGCCAGGCTGCTGTTTGTCAGTTTCTATGGCAAGTGTTGTAAGAGTAAAGACATGAAATATCTCATGTCCTTTTAGTTCAGGACCAAAGCCGTGCAAGGCCCGTGAGGCCAGCAGGATACACGGTCTTCATCGAGGGAGAGACCTCAAATGCAGTTTATGTTGAATTTGGGACAAGGCTTGTTATCAGCGCTGTTTTCCCCTCTGGGCCTCACCATCCTGCTGGCAATCGGGATGTATTTCCTGGCCCAAAAAAAGGCAGCAAAATACTACGCAGTTTATGGCCGGGATGTCCACTCACTGCCATTTTACAATGCTTCTTATGTGGTCCTGCTCATACTCTGCCCGGCAGTGCTTTTCCTACTCCTCTATAGCCTGATCTCACCCTATGTTTTCAATGCCCTTATCACAGATGCATATAAAGACCACCTGACAACATTGTCAGATTTCCAGAAAACCAATTTCATCAATAATGTATTTGCACTGACAAGCGGCAACATCACCTCTGAAACATCAACGCTTATCACGCAGGCCAGTACCTATCTCAAAGATCTGATGGCAACCGGTGAATATCTGCGCTGGGCCGGCAGTTTAGGTTTGGGCCTGATTTTCGGTTTAATGGCCTACAGAAGCATCAATCCACGTTTGCGCGCCCGTAACCGGGTAGAACTGATTGTCAGAATCATTCTGATCATCTGCTCGGTTATCGCCATCTTAACCACCATTGGCATTGTCCTGTCACTATTGTTCGAAAGTTTGCGCTTTTTCCAGAAGGTGCCAGTCGAGGAATTCCTTTTTGGCATGCACTGGAGCCCGCAGACGTCAATCCGGCCTGGTCAGGTTTCCTCGGAAGGCTCATTCGGCGCTATCCCGCTGCTTGGAGGTACGTTACTTATAACGCTTATTGCCATGCTGGTTGCCGGCCCCATCGGCCTGATGTCAGCCATCTATCTGTCAGATTATGCAAGTCCGAAATTCCGCGCAGTAGCGAAACCGCTTCTCGAAGTTCTTGCCGGTATCCCAACTGTTGTTTATGGCTTTTTCGCAGCCCTCACCGTGGCCCCGCTAATCAGGGGCTGGGGGGAAAGTGTTGGCCTTAGCGTTTCATCGGAAAGTGCCCTGGCTGCAGGTCTCGTTATGGGCATCATGATTATCCCGCTGGTGTCCTCACTCTCGGATGACGTGATCAATTCAGTCCCGCAAGCTATGCGCGATGGCTCTTATGGACTTGGTGCCACCAAGTCGGAAACAATCCGTCAGGTGGTGCTGCCAGCAGCTCTGCCGGGCATTGTGTCCGCCATGCTATTGGCAATCAGCCGCGCCATTGGGGAAACCATGATTGTGGTCATGGCCGCCGGTCTTGCCGCCAACCTCACCATTAACCCGCTCGAGGCGGTAACAACTGTAACCGTACAGATCGTCACGTTGCTGGTCGGTGACCAGGAATTTGACTCAGCCAAAACACTGGCAGCCTTTGCCCTTGGTCTGCTGCTCTTCATTATTACCCTGACCCTCAACATGATCGCCTTGAAGGTTGTGAACAAATATAGAGAACAATATGAGTAAAACCATTCTTGACGATAAAGAGCTTGCCGGCAAAGTGAACATTCACACCAGTGAAGCTGCCAAAAGACGCCTGAAAAAGCGGTATAACAAGGAAACGCGTTTTCGCACCACAGGCTTGTGTGCAGTTATGGTATCAGCCCTTTTCCTGGCTTTTTTGCTTGTGAGCATTACCATCGATGCGTTACCGGTTCTCAATCAGCATTACCTGACAATTGAGGTACCGCTGAACCCTGAGGAAATTGACCCTGAAGGCAAGCGAACCACTGACTCTGTCAGCCAGGCCAACTACGGGGGCTTGGTAAAAAGTTGGTTGCGTGAAACCTTCCCCCAGGTAAGCGGGCGCCGCGAAAAAAAGGCGCTCTACGGCCTGGTCAGCTCTAACGCCGGTACACCCATTCAAACGGCCGTTATGGAAAACCCGGATCTTGTTGGCAAACCCTTTAAAACAGAGGTTCTGCTCTCGGATTATGCTGATCTCTATTTTAAGGGTGACCTCTCGCATAAAAAAATCATCACAACGAATGGCATCGGTAGCCCGGTTGGGACAAGCGGTGAAGTGCGCGTTCTGTCAACTTCGAATGATTTCGGGAATATTCTGACAGAAGTCAAAGCCGGTCTCTCTGAAAAACTAAAAGAAACAAACCGGGACATTGCGGGCCAGAAACGCATCACGGATCGGTTGTTACAGGAAAAAATCCGCCTTGAGAATGCCATTGCAGAATCAGGGGGGGATCGAAAAAAACAATGGGAAGCGCAGCTCGCGCAATTGAAGCTCGATACCGCCTCGGCAGAAAACAGAATTGAAACACTGACCACAGAGGCAAAGGCACTGAAACAACGTGTCGCCGCCCCGGACCGGCCAGAACAGTTAACCCGGAACCTTTCATCTTATTTTATCAAAATCAATGGCGGTATGATCAAGATCAATTCGGTATCAACAGCGGAAATCACAGGTGAAGCGATCCTGCCTTTGAAGAGTGAAACCGAGCGGCAAAAAGGCAATTGGAGCATTGTTAAGTTATCGCCTCCGGAAAACTCGAGAAAACTATCGGACAAGGAAATCATCTGGCTGGACAAGCTGGAAGAAGACGGTCGGGTCATTTCCACTTTTAACACTCAGTTCTTTACAACAGGTGCCAGCCGTGAAGCCGAAGTGGCCGGCATTTGGGGCGCTGTAGTTGGCACTTTCTACACCATGTTGGTCACATTGCTCCTGTCTTTTCCAATAGGTGTCGGTGCCGCCATTTATCTTGAAGAATTTGCCCCGAAAAACCGAATAACAGACCTGATCGAGGTGAATATCAACAATCTGGCAGCGGTGCCGTCTATCGTTTTCGGTCTCTTGGGGCTGGCCATGTTCCTGAATATATTTGGGATGCCGCGCTCAGCGCCCGTTGTTGGCGGTATGGTGCTGGCGCTCATGACCCTGCCAACCATCATCATCGCCAGTCGTGCCGCGCTAAAAGCTGTGCCGCCATCCATTAGGGAAGCGGCACTGGGTCTTGGCGCCTCACACATGCAAACAGTTTTCCATCATACACTGCCATTGGCCATGCCCGGCATTCTAACCGGTTCTATCATAGGCATGGCGCAGGCCCTTGGCGAATCAGCGCCCCTGTTGATGATCGGCATGGTAGCGTTCATTGTTGATATCCCCGGCAACACGGGCTTTATAGATGGTTTCACGGACCCCGCCACAGTACTGCCAGTTCAGATCTATATGTGGGCGGATTTTCCGGAAAAATTATTCCAGCAAAAAACAGCAGCAGCCATTCTGGTTTTATTGATGTTCCTTGTGAGCATGAATGCAATCGCAGTGTTCTTACGCAAGAGCTTCGAACGGCGTTGGTAAGTAAACGGGCTCAAAAAGGAGCATCTTTGAAAAAAGATGATAAGGTAACATCATGGATGTACAGCCAATAGAAATTGAAGATAAAGCAAAAGCGACCATGCAAGAACAACCCTCAGACACAATTAAAAGGTCGGAAATTGTTGGCCCTGTGAAAATGTCAGGTAAAATGGTCAACGTTTATTACGGTGAGAAGCAGGCGATTTTCAATGTCAATCTTGACATTGCGGCCAACAGCGTCACCTCTCTCATTGGCCCTTCCGGCTGCGGAAAATCAACATATCTGCGCTGTCTCAATCGCATGAATGACGTGATAGATATTTGCCGCATCGAGGGGGACATTACCCTTGATGACCAGGACATATATGATGAAAAGCTTGATGTTGTTGAACTCCGCGCCAGGGTAGGTATGGTTTTCCAGAAGCCGAACCCCTTCCCGAAAAGCATTTATGATAATGTTGCCTATGGCCCGTCCATTCACGGCATCACCCAATCCAGGAAAGAGCTGGATTCCCTTGTGGAAAGCAGCTTGCAAAAAGCCGGCCTATGGGAGGAGGTGAAAGACCGTTTGGAGGAACCTGGCACAGGCCTATCCGGTGGTCAGCAGCAACGGCTCTGTATAGCAAGAGCCATCGCAACCAAGCCGGATGTGATCTTGATGGATGAACCCTGCTCCGCGCTAGACCCGATCGCAACCGCCACCATCGAAGAACTGATTGATGAATTGCGGGCAAATTATACGATTGTCATTGTCACCCACTCAATGCAGCAGGCAGCTCGTGTCTCCCAAAGAACCGCATTTTTCCATTTGGGCAAACTGATCGAAGAGGGTGATACAGACCAGATATTTACCAATCCGCAGAATAAAAAAACCCAGGACTACATCACAGGTCGGTTTGGCTAACAGCAAAAGACGCGTAAAAATTTCAAAAGCGGGTCAGCTCCCTGAGCACCATGAGGATTTAGGAAAATGAGCACAGAGCATATTGTAACGTCATATGAAGACGAGCTAGCAAGTTTGGATAAAAAAATAGCACAAATGGGCGGGCTGACAGAAAAGCTGGTCACAGATGCAGCTGACGCCTTGCGTCACCGTGATGCAGAACTGGCAAGCGCCGCTATAAAGGACGACGTAAAAATTGATGAGCTGGAACATGAAATAGAAGAGCAGGCCATTACCATGATCGCCCGCCGTCAACCAATGGCGCTTGATCTGCGCCAGATCATGGCAGCTGTAAAAATCACCTCTGATCTTGAGCGTATTGGTGACCTTGCCAAAAACATTGCGAAACGCACTCTCAGTGTCCATAGCGAAAAACAGCCAACGCAACTTGTCCATGGCATGAAAAGCATGCAGGAGCTTGCATTATCTCAGTTGAAAAATGTACTGGACGCCTATTCCGAACGAAACACGGAAAAGGCGCTTGCAGTCTGGCGCGGAGATGAAGAAATTGACGCGATCTATAACTCGCTATTCCGTGAACTTCTGACCTACATGATGGAAGACCCGCGCAATATCAGCCTCTGCACACATCTCCTCTTCTGCGCAAAAAATATGGAGCGTATCGGTGATCATACAACCAACATTGCTGAAACTGTTCATTATCTGGTATTAGGCGAAGCCATAAATGCCGAGCGGCCAAAAAGTGATAACACTTCACAAGTGTTCATCGAACAGGATGCTTAAATCCGGACCGCCGCATGCCTGAAGCGATTCCGATTTTTTAAAAAAAAGGACCCAGAGTTAGACAATGAGCGCAAAAATTCTTGTTGTAGAAGATGAAGAGCCCCTTGCCCTCTTGCTTCAGTACAACCTGGAATCAGAAGGCTTTACAGTACAGCTCTGTCATCATGGTGACAGTGTTGAACTGGATATCGAAGAAACCCAACCTGATATAATCATCCTGGACTGGATGCTGCCCGGTGTCTCGGGTCTTGAGCTTTGCCGCCGCATCAGAGGTAACAGCAAAACCAGCAAGGTCCCTATCATCCTGTTAACCGCAAGGGATGAGGAAAGTGACCGGATCCGCGGCCTTTCAACCGGCGCTGATGATTATGTGACAAAACCCTTCTCAGTGCCGGAGTTGATCGCGCGGGTCAAAGCTGTGCTGCGCCGCGCCCACCCGGAGAGCATTGCCGAAACCCTGAATGTAGGGGATGTGGTCCTGGACAGAACAAGCTTTCGCGTGAAACGCGGGCCAAGAGAGGTCCGCCTCGGCCCAACCGAGTTTCGCTTGCTGGAGTTTTTAATGCAAAGTCCCGGCCGGGTTTATTCCCGCAGTCAACTGCTGGACAGTGTCTGGGGCCAGAATGTCTATGTTGATGAGCGCACTGTTGATGTCCATATCGGCCGATTGCGCAAAGCCATCAATCGCGGCAAGGAAAAAGACCCGATCCGCACTGTCAGAGGTGCCGGTTACTCCATTTCTGACCAGACAACAGCTGCCGCTTCATAGGGAAACTGAGCGCCAGCACTGCCCCTTGCTGCAATGAAGCCCGAAAATTCACGCCGCTGAGCTTCAGGGGGGTAAATACCCCCCACATTGTCCACTAACTCTCCCCTCACTGATTTGTGAACAGTTCTGATGTGCAATTTCCCTGAAATCAGGCATTCTGCCCCCTATATTCAGGTAAATGACAGAAAAGATACTCACAGAAAGAAAGGTCCAGAAATCATGAAACTGCTCTCAAGACGCCTCATACTGGCCCTTGGCACAGGCTCTGCCCTGGCTGGGCTGATCGGGCTTACCACCTACAGGAAATCTGCCATGGCCAACACCAAGACAGCCCCCTTCAAACTAACTGAAAAACAATGGAAAGAGCGCCTCACAGCGGCCCAGTTCAATGTGCTGCGAAAAGAAGGCACAGAGCGCGCCTTCACCAGCCCGTTAAACAAGGAAAAACGGTCAGGCATTTACCATTGCGCTGGCTGTGATCTGCCGCTTTTTGACGCCAAAACCAAATATGACAGCGGCACCGGCTGGCCAAGTTTCTACGATGTTCTGCCAAAAGCGGTTGACACCAAGGCAGACTATTGGATCGGGTATAAGCGGACAGAATACCACTGCGCACGCTGCGGCGGCCATCAGGGCCATGTGTTTAATGACGGGCCCAAACCCACGGGGTTAAGATACTGCAACAATGGTGTCGCCCTGACCTTTAAGCCCAAGGCAGAAAACAGCTGATAGCTGCAATCTCAACGGATCAAAAATCACGCAAGACATGATCAGCCCCCCTCTGCCAGCCTGCCAGCTGGGAGGGGGAGGATCATGTCTGAATTTTTCATAAGGGCATCTGTCTAAAAATAAATCAGCGAAAGCAAAAACCCGCCAAGCAGCAACCGGTAAATCACAAATGGCAGCATACTCATTCGTTTCAGCAATGCCATCATGAACCAGATAGAAAACAGCGCGGTTAAAAATGACAGAACGCAAACGAAAATCGCATCACTCTGCATCGTCGCGTTGCCGGAATAAAGATCAACACTGGCCAGCAGACCGGCACCAAATATTGCCGGTATGGAAAGCAACATGGCAAAGCGGGCCGCCTCTGTGCGTTTGAACCCCATATACCGCGCCGCAGACATGGTCACACCAGAACGAGAAGCCCCGGGAATAAGCGCAAAAATCTGCGCCACGCCGACATAAAGCACATCACGCCAGCCAGTTTCTTCCATGGTTCGCTTGACGGGGGGGAACTCATCGCTCCACCAGAGAATGAGCGCAAAAACAATATTCGCCCATGCAATCACCTCTACAGTGCGCATTTTGTCATAAATCCCGGTTTTATGCAGAATAAAACCGACGATCATTAAAGGTATGCTGGCAACAATCAGATAGATTAACAGCCGTGTTTCAGGCCCGAATTGTGCACGGATGAGGTCAAAAAATGCTCTGATCAGCATCGCCACATCACGCCAGAAATAGATCAGTACGGCCATCAGACTGCCCAGATGTACTGCCACATCCAAGAGCGCCCCCTGATCTGGCCACTTGGACAAGAGATGAACAAGATTAAGATGCCCCGAGGAACTGACCGGCCAAAACTCGGTAAGCCCCTGGATAATTGATAAGACAATAAGCTGCTCGATCGGCAAATTTCCATCTCCCCTGTTCACTTGTCGGCATCAATAATGCATGGCAAGGACATTTAAGGTCTGTTTTTTGTCAAGAAAATTGAGTATTCCATCTAAAAAAGAAAGACAAGGGTAAACATAAAGGAACGCCGGCGTATGGTGCAGCTCATTCATTACCCCCTCTGTCCTTTATCAAGGACAGCTCGGGTTCTATTAAAGGAATATGGCATCGACGCGGCTATGGCAGAAGAAAAACCCTGGGCCTGGCGGCCGGAATTTCTGGCGGTGAACCCGGGCGGCAATCTGCCTGTTCTGCTTGTGGATCATGTCGCTATATCCGGCATTTACCCGATAACAGATTACCTTCTCGAGGCCGCCCCGCTTGACGAAGATATGCGCCCCCCAGAGCTGATGCCGGAGGAACCATACCCCCGTGCAGAAACCCGCCGGATGATCGACTGGTTCCATATGAAATTTTATGACGAGGTCTGGCGTTACATCGCCTTTGAGCGCATTGAAAATCCCTTTGTCCACCGCGCCAGCCCCGACCCGGACGCCATCCGCGCCGCGATGGCCAATCTGCGCAATCACATGGGCTATCTCTCAAGGCTACTCGAGGAGCGCTACTGGCTGGGCGGTGATTATCTGAGTGTTGCTGATCTCGCCGCCGCCAGCCATCTCTCCTGCCTTGATTATCTGGGTGACATGAATTGGAGCAACATCCCTCTGGTGAAAAACTGGTATGCCCGTATAAAGTCACGCCCCTCATTCCGCCCGCTATTGCATGACACCTTGCCATCATTGGTGCCACCAGCCCATTATACGGATCTTGATTTCTAACGGTTTGATCAGGCGAACCGGACAACCACACAGGACAGATCCAGCCTTTGGACAACTGATGCCTTCATGAACCAGGACACATTGAAAATAAACCTTATAAAAAAAGCTGAGGCAGAAGGCTTTGAAGGGATTGGTATCTCAAAAGCGGAGCTCCCGGAAATAAACCGTGATGGCTTAAAAGAATTTTTAAAGGCAGGCTGGCATGGTGACATGCTCTGGATGGAAGAAAAACAGAACCGCCGCCTCGCACCCAAAGCCCTTTGGCCGGAAGCGCGTTCACTGATCATGCTTTCCATGAATTACGGGCCAGACCATAACCCGCTGAATGACCTCGCCAACCGGAAAAACGGGGTTATATCGGTTTATGCAAAGGGCAAGGATTACCACACCATCATCAAGCAGAAGCTGAAAAACATCGCCCGCTGGTTCGTGAATGAAACCGGCGGTGAGGTAAAGGTCTTTGTAGACACCGCCCCGGTAATGGAAAAGCCGCTCAGTCAGCGAGCCGGCCTTGGTTGGCAAGGCAAGCACACCAATCTTGTCAGCCGTAACCATGGTTCCTGGGTGTTTCTGGCCAGTATCTATACAGATCAGATCCTGACAGCAGACAAACCAGAGGCAGACCATTGCGGCAACTGCCACCGTTGCCTCGATATATGCCCGACGAACGCATTTGAAGCAGCCTATAAACTTGATGCCCGGCGCTGTATCAGCTATCTGACCATAGAACATAAAGGTCACATACCGGTTCGCTTCAGGAAAGCCATTGGCAATCGCATCTATGGCTGTGATGATTGCCTTGCCATCTGCCCGTGGAACAAATTTGCCAAAACCTCAAACGAACAGCGCTTTGCCGCCCGGAGTGAAACCAACAACCCGCCTCTTGCAGACTTATTGCAAATGGACGATGTTGCTTTTGCCGCTCGTTTTAAAGGCACCCCTATCAAACGGACGGGCCGGGATCGTATGCTGCGCAATTGTCTGATTGCTGCGGGCAATTCTGGTGAACCGTCACTGTTACCACTTGTTAAAAAACTGATAGAACACCGGGGAGAGTCACCCATCGTCCGCGCTCCCGCCATCTGGGCCTACAATCAATTGGCAAAGGCCGCTGAGTGGATGGAACTGAAAAATAAATTAAGCCCTGCTGATGACGATCCGGATATCGTTGAGGAATGGGCCAGACCCCACGTAGAAGGCGAATGAATCATATGGAAAATTCT
Source organism: uncultured Rhodomicrobium sp. (assembly GCA_964351785.1). Lineage (GTDB taxonomy): Bacteria > Pseudomonadota > Alphaproteobacteria > Rhizobiales > HXMU1428-3 > HXMU1428-3. The sequence goes on along the minus strand of CAYGPF010000004.1, from coordinate 48,643 downwards.
CCCCCCCTTGCTCTCTTTCTGGGGGCAGGTTACACGGCAAAAACCATGATGCGGCAGTTAAAGTCAGACCCGGTCTTTAAAGCTATGAAGATGGTCGGAACAACCAGATCCGGCCAGAACTTTGCCGGCATCAGGCAAGCCGGGGCAGAACCGTTCATCTATGAAGGTGAGGGTAAGTCAGCCAAAATAGCAGAGCTGATACGCAAAGCAGAGATTATCCTCATCTCCATCAGCCCGGATAAAGACGGGGACATTATTCTCAGGAATTTCAAGGATGATATCACAGCAAACAGCCAGTTAAAATGGGTAGGCTATTTATCAACCGTCGGGGTTTATGGCAACCATGATGGCAACTGGGTTGATGAGGAAAGTGAAACAAGGCCCGGCTCGAAACGATCCGCCTGGCGCAAAATTGCAGAAAATCAATGGCTGGAACGGTTTGAAGGCATGGGTTTGCCTGTGCATTTGTTTCGCCTTCCCGGCATTTACGGCCCGGGCCGCGGCCCGCAAAACAAATTAGCCCAGGGCCGGGCCCGCCGCATAGAAAAAAAGGGCCAGGTCTTTAACAGGGCCCATGTGGAGGATATTGCCTCTGTTCTCATCGCATCTCTCAAGCAACCCAACCCTGGCGCGATTTATAACATAGCAGATGATAAGCCAGCTCCGCCGCAGGATGTTCTGGCTTATGCTGCAGAATTGATGGGGCTGGAAATCCCGCCGCTCATCCCCTTTGAAGAGGCGGAGATGAGCGACATGGCCAAAAGTTTCTACAGCGACAACAAGCGTGTCTCTAATAAACGCATAAAGGAAGAGTTAGGCATCACGCTTGAATATCCAACCTATAAAGAGGGCATCCGTGCTAGCCTGTCTTCAAAATGAATTGAGGGGCAATAAAATGGCCAGGCGGGGGGACTTGCTTTTTATGAGCCCAGCATACGTTTCAGGGTCTCGTCTTTATCAATCACATGGTGTTTGAGGGCACCAGCAATGTGAAATGCAATCACGCCGATGAGGATCCAGGCCCCGAACTCATGGACAACATGCCCAACATCACCAATGGCTTTGCTTTCAGGGACAATGGTCGGCAGGTTAAAGAGACCGAAAACAGAAACCGCCCGGCCAGCAGCTTGTGACATGATGATGCCGGAAAGCGGCATGATCAGCGTGCCAAGCAACAATAACCAATGGGTCGCTTTGGCAGCAATCACCTCAATCCGTTTGTAGATACTGGCAGGTTCGGGCCATCCTTCAATGAACCGCCATCCAACCCGCGCTCCTGCCAGCAGCAGGATAATGGCCCCGAAAGATTTATGAAAAAACATCAATTCACCGCGAAATGGGTTCCTTGTGCCATCCGCAAGCCGGCCAGGAACAAACTCCTCAATATAAATGCCAAAAGCCAGCATACCGATAATACCAAGGGCAATCAGCCAGTGAAAATGGATCGTAATTTTGGAAAGGGAAGAGGGTGAATGGGACATCATATCAGCTCCAATATCGTTTTTTATAATTATAAATTATACGTATCGGCAGCGCAAAACCGTCATATTATATAGATCAGCTCATGGCCCGGTTGCTAGGTGGGCATCTGAAGCACCAAATATGCGGATGTTAGGTGGGCATCTGAAGCACCAAAAAGAAACTAACAGGGGCGCAGCCTGTTCTTGCCGTTAGAGATAACCTGGCACAGTTTTCTAAATGATCAGGTCGATATGAGCGCAGGGTTTTAGAATTGAGAAGAAGGAGTAAGGCAATTATTGCCTTGCGACATGGCGCAGCAATTGCGGATGCTAGGTGGGCATCTGAAGCACAGGAATGCGGATGCTAGGTGGGCATCTGAAGCACCAAATATGCGGATGCGTAGTGGGCATCTGAAGCACCAAAAAGAGGCGAACAGGCGCAGCCTGTTCTTGCCGTGAGAGATATTAGTGCCTGAAGTGCCGCATGCCGGTCATGACCATGGCTAGACCCGCCTCATCCGCCGCCGCTATCACCTCATCGTCCCGCATTGACCCCCCCGGTTGAATGACAGCTGTGGCGCCGGCTTTGGCCGCTGCCAGCAAACCATCCGCAAAGGGGAAAAACGCATCAGAGGCAACAACACTGCCTTTGGTGAGGGGTTCGGTAAGGCCGGCTTCTCTGGCAGCTTCTTCAGCTTTCCAGGCGGCGATGCGGGCGCTGTCCACCCGGCTCATCTGTCCGGCGCCAATGCCAACGCTGGCCCCGTCCTTGACATAGATAATAGCGTTGGATTTCACATGTTTACAGATCTTGAACGCGGTTTTCAGGTCAGCCAGTTCTGTTTCTGTAGGCGCTCGTTTGGTCACCACCTTCAGGTCAAGCTGTTCAATGGTGCCATGGTCCCGTGATTGGGCAAGAAATCCGCCAGAGAGCATTTTGGCTGTCAGACCTTTGGCTGTAGGCTCAGGCAGGCCATCGGTTAGCAATAAACGCACATTCTTTTTGGAAGAGAGAATTTTACATGCTGCGTCTGTTGCATCAGGGGCGACGACCACCTCAGTGAAAATTTTGGTAATCTCGGTTGCTGCCGCTTCATCCAGCGGTTGATTGAAAGCAATGATGCCCCCAAAGGCACTGACCGGGTCACATAGAAGCGCCTTTTCGTAAGCGTCCTTCAGGCTGGCCCCGAGGGCCACACCGCAAGGGTTGGCATGTTTGATAATGGCAACAGCCGGGCTGATCGCCGGGTCAAACTCCGCAACCAGTTCAATCGCGGCATCGGTATCATTGAGGTTGTTATAGCTAAGCGCCTTGCCCTGCAGCTGGCGGGCTGTGGCAACGCCTGGCCTATTGTCGCCTGTTTTATAAAAGGCGGCTGCCTGATGCGGGTTCTCGCCATAACGCATAGTCTGGGTAAGCTCACCGGAAAAGCTTTTCCATTTCGGGGTGTCAATTTCCAGCTCGCTGGCAAACCAGTTGGAAATCACCGCATCATAGTTGGCCGTTCTGGCGTATGCCTTGGCGGCCATGTTACGGCGACGTTCTAGTGAGACTTTGCCGCCCTGTTCCTCAAGCTCATCCAATAGCGGCTGATAATCATCATGATCAACGATTACAGTGACGCTGTCATGATTTTTCGCCGCGGCCCTGATCATGGCCGGTCCGCCAATATCAATATTCTCAATGGCGGTTTCATAATCAGCCCCGTCGGCAATGGTCGCCTCAAAGGGATAAAGATTGACAACCAGAAGGTCGATATTGGCAATGCCATGCGCTTGTTGAGCGGCGTGATGCGCTTCATTACCGCGAACGGCCAGTAGCCCGCCATGCACGCTGGGATGCAGGGTTTTGATGCGGCCATCCATCATCTCAGGAAAACCGGTATGGCTTGCCACATCTTTAACCTCAAGTCCGGCCTCACTTAAAAGTTTTGCCGTTCCCCCGGTTGAAATAAGCTCCACCCCCCGCGCAGCCAGCGCCCTGGCAAAATCCACAATGCCGGTTTTATCAGAAACAGAGAGAAGCGCACGTTCAATGGGGGCAAGCATAGCGGAAAGAACCCTTTATTCTCGAAGTGAAAAAGTAAAAAAATGAGACAGGGCCGCCGCCCCCTGAATTCAGATAAGAAATAAGCTATGAAAACAGTGGGGCAAGACCTGAATTGTCCGCTATGGCTATTAAGAGGCCATAGAGGCGGGCTAAGCTCTAGCACAGAAGAAACCTCCCGGAAAAGAACTTTTAAAACCTTTCCCCCATTGAAAGCCCCAGAAACGGAAAGAGAAACACTTAGCGCAACGGGGAGAGCAACAGCAATAGAAAAGGCACCAGAAAAAGACAGAAAAATTTTAGGAATGCGCCAGAGAAAAGAAAGAAAAAAAGGTATCACTCATCATCCCGTTTAGGTTTAGGCATGGGCGGTGGTTGCGGCGACAGTGGTGCTTCTTTGCCTTTATTGTTCGTTGCCGTTTTATCGGTAGTCGCTCTGCCGCCTTTTTCGGCATCCTTCTGTTGGCCGCCCTTTTCTCCTTTAATGATGGCTGTATTCCGGCCAGTTTTGCCAGATGGCGGCGGCGGCGGTTGATCGCCTTTTAAGGCCCCTCCGGTTTTCGGGAGCGGCGGCGGCTGATTATCAGTATCAGATTTATCTGCAACCGGTTTCAGTTTGGCAAAATGTGAAGGCGCGTTATGCCGCGCTCTTTTTTTGCGCTTTCTTATTTGTGAAGGTGAGGGTTTATCAGTCTTCGCCTCAACTCTCTGATCAGTAGAAACCTGATCATCCGGACTTGTTTTCTTTACCGGTTTGTCATCATCTGCAGCAACTTCATCATCCGTATCTTCAACAAGGTCCGTAATCTTAGGTTTTGTCATGCCGCCAGCTTTTTGAGTTTTCTCTTTATCAGGTGATTTGTCGTCCTTCTCCGGTTGCTCGCTTTGCTCTTCAAGGGCACTTTCAAGCGAAATGACATTACCCGAAATCCAGTCCGGTATATTCTTTGGATCCGGTGTTGAAGACTGAATGGACTTCGATAATTTCCAGGGAATGGAAACCGGGCCAAGGCAATTACCGCGAATGACAATCTGAACAGACTGACAGGGCCCGGCAAAATCAGCATAAAATATACTTTCTTCCAGATGGATCACCATATCATTGGCGCTGAACGTCCAGACCTGGCTGTCTGGCAGGGTCAGGATAACTGATTTGCCATCGGCAGAGCGGGCAGGCACCACATCGGGATGAATATGAAAATGCACGGCAAACGGCCAGCCAAGCCCTTTCTGGATAACATCATGCCCCATCGGCAACTCGATCCAGTCTTCCCCGATCAGTGTGTAGCCATCATTGGAAAGGCTGAGAAGCCGGTTATGGATGATCCCGAACTGGGCGAGATACCCATCATGGCTGGCAACGATTTTATGTTGATCACCGCTGCGTTCATAGCGGGCTTCAACCAGGGCCGGGCCTTCCAAAAGGCTTGTGTGTTCCTCGGAGCGAAGCTTTTCTTCATGCAGGAACTGGGCGGAAGAGCGATTGTTAACAGTAAGGGTCGAATGGCAAACAGTCGCCCGGGCATTGTTCGCCATGGTGTGAAAAGCAGGCGGCGCCGCCCCGCAATTGACGATAAGCGGGCAGGTCCCGGAGGACATCTCAAAGGAGAGGCAGCCGGCATGAGCTTTCTGGCTGATTTCAAGCGGCGGCGGCCCGCCGCCATCCATCAGCACCACCACATTGCCCCTTTGCAGGCGGAAATAATGCGAGGAGCTGGCCTTCTCAAGCGGTGTGTTAGAAACATCATCATAAGCCATAGCGGTGCTGAGCGTGTCAGGCAGGGTTGTACCCGCACCGTTAAAACGGCTTAATAGCCCATCACCAAGCCGCATATAATTGATCATCGGTAACATCCGCCCGATCGAATCCTGCAATGGCGGTGGAACCTCAAATTTCCGAGTGACAAAACATTGCTTTAAGGGCAACAGGTCTAAAAGAATGCTGGCCAGAACCGAATTATCACGCGAGATATGACCGCCATCACTAAAGATCTGGCGGTCAAGCTCGTTGCAAAGCAGCTTTACCTGCTGATCGAGAAACTTTTCCTGATTGGCGACACAAAGCCCGGCAAACACCAGAGAAATCAGGCTCAAAAGCCGCGGCAACCCCGGGTTGGCATGCACACCGGCCATGGAGAGAAAACGCATATGATCATCAATTGAGATCATCAGATCCATGTAAAGCTCTTCATCGGCTTCGTTGAGGAGGAAATTTGAGTGAGATAGCCAGCTGATGAGCCGACGAGCGGTTACGCCCGGCTCCCAGGCGACGCCTTTCTGGCTGCGAAAACTGTTGATCCAGCTCTCAAGCAGCTCCAGTGCCTGTTGCTGGGAACGCTCAGACCGCGCCGCTCGCAGGTTTCTGATCCAGCCAAAGCCGTGCAACTCCTGTTGCCAGGAAAGGTTAGGGGGATCAGCATGAAACGGAGAAGCCCCCTCCAGCAGAACGGTCGCCCCGGCCAGGCCAAACTGGCCCATATCAAGCTCTATTGAAAAACTGGGGTCAGCCGTGCGCAGGTCTCGCGGCACCAGCAACAGGTGATTAACATCCTTGGGCTGGTAAAGCCAACTGACAACAGGCAGCCGCTTGAGACCAAGCGCAACATCCCGTTTGGCCTTTTCGACAGAGGAAAGCGATGAAGGTGAGCGACGAAAAAAAGGTCCCATCTTGATGTTTAATTTCTCTCTTTCAGGAAGCACCAGTTCACGCGCATCATACTGAGCATGGGGCACTCTGCCAATCCTGTTTGATTTGCGAACCAGTGAGGCCTTTAAAGGTCTCTGGTCTCCCACATAAATCCAGCAAACCCGCGCCTTTTCTGCGAGCCTTGTTGATTATGGAACAGTTTTCCCGGCCATCTTGGGGTTTTTACGGCGCAATACAGTTTATTCACAGACCTTTTTGGGGGCCTTTTCTGGCATCTGCTCTCAATTTCACCCCTCACCGGGAATGAAACACAAAAGTCAGTCCCCGTAAATAAGACTTCATGTAGCAGAAGGCTGCAGCCTAAGGCGCGAGATGAAAAACCCGTCCATCCCCTGAAGGGGCGCTTCAAGCGGCGGCTCAGAACGGGGTGAATAATGCGGCAACAAGCGAACATCCCCGGCGTCTGTTATCCAGCCCGGTGGCAGCTCAATTTCCAAAGGCTCTATCGGCACCCGCTTCACATCATCCCTTCCCTCAAGAAACTGCTCAATCTGCAGCTCGCCTTCCTCCGCCTCCAGCGAACAGGTACAATAAATAAGCAGCCCGCCAGGCTTTAAAAACCCGGTGGCTTGCTCAAGCATGCGGGCCTGCAGGGCCGCCAGCTCTTTAATCTGCCCAACAGTTTTGAGATGCAGAATATCAGGATGCCGCCGAACTGTCCCTGTTGAGGAACAGGGCGCATCCAGCAACACCGCATCATAGAGATCATCAGGTTGGTATTTAAAAAGGTCCGCCTCCACAACCTCAGCCTTGTAATTCAGCCGCACTAGGTTTGCCCGAACCCGCTCCAGACGTTTGGGCGAACTATCAAGCGCCATAACCTTTGCACCGGCCCGGATAAGAGACGCTGTCTTGCCACCAGGCGCTGCACAAAGATCAAGCACAGATTTGTTAGTCAGATCGCCAAAGAGCAGCGTTGGCAGTTGCGCGGCAAAATCCTGCACCCACCAGGCCCCTTCCGCAAACCCGGCAAGATCCGGCACCGCGCCCTTGTGCAAAAGCCGGACGCCATTGCCAGGCGCAAGCGGCACGCCCCCTACCATGCTGGCAAGGGTTATGGCATCACCGCTGGCCGCAAGGTCAAGTGCGGCTGGCTCTAATGATGCAGCCCCAATCAGACGTGCCGTATCAAGACCATAAGCCTTGACCCAGCGGTCCATCAGGGAAGTGGGAATATTGAGGGAAAGGGAGGCATCCTCCTCTTTCAAAACCGCTGGCCCGGTTTCACTTAACCGGCGCAATACGGCGTTCACCAGTTTGGCAAGATGCCGGGACCGGTCAGAAGATTTAGCCTGCCTGACAGCAAGGTCAATCGCAGCATAAGCGGCAACATCCAAGAACAGAATTTGCGCAGCGGCAATGCTCAGGATCTCATGCACCTGGCTGCGTCTGGGCGGGGGTTTCTGGAGATATTTGGCGAGCAGCCAGTCAATCTCTCCCTTGTGCCTGAGCACTGCCATGATCATGGTGCGGGCAAAGCCTTTGTCCCTTGCCTCAAGTGCGCGCCAGGCGGCAAGCCCCTCCGCCTCAAGCAGCACATCATCAAGTGACCGTTTTTGAGAGATGATCTGAGTAAGCCACGTGGTAACGATCTGCCTTGTGATAAGGCCGGAAGCCTTGTCATCACGGCGGTGAGGTGACCGCGCCATCAGACTTTCATTCGCTTTCAGGCAGCATGCCAAGAGCTGCGAGATAAGTCTCCAATACAGCTTCTTCCTCTTGCCTGATATGAGGTTCCTGTTTGCGAATACGGATGATCGTCCGCAGCGCCTTTAAGTCAAAACCCATTGTTTTGGCCTCTGCAAAAACCTCACGGATGTCATCAGCAAGAGCCTTCTTTTCTTCCTCAAGCCTTTCAATACGTTCAACAAATCGCTTCAAATGCTCTTTCGAACTACCCTCAAAATCCATATATTTCACTCTATCCCTAAACATCGAAATCAGACCCGGCAATCTAGTCGCCAAGCTGGGTCGGCGCAAGGGGCAAGTCCGTCTTTTTTGAGAGATTTTAAAAGAAAAATCTATCCCCCCGGTCTATGAAGCCAACCAAAGGGGATAGAAAAGTGTGAGGAGGGGGAGTGTTTTATTGGATTGTTATTTAATCGTAACGCTTGTGTGCGCAAGATTACCGCTTTCAAGACGGACAAAACCTTTCGCAGCAAGGTTCAGTTTTTGGAAAGTGCCAGCATCAACATAAACACCAAGTGGTGTGAAATTGCTGATCGCATAAGAGTCACTCTCATAATCAAACATCAAATTGCCTTTGGAATATAGCTTGACGTAATTAACAGCTTGCGCCTTTCCAAATACCTTTTTGCCTTTGGCGTAGATTTTTGATTTGGCACCTGACCATGAATTCACATTTGTACCCGCACCACATTTGCCGGAACATTTTTTGCCATTTACAATGAGGAATATATTGTTACCTGCATTGGCTTCAGCAGTAATGAATTTGCCTTTGTAGTTTTTGGTCTTGATGTTGGCATAGTTGTTAACTTTCAACGTGCCGAATTGAGAGTGTAGATTTGCATAGCTGTTGGAATAAGCTTTTGCAACGGAAGCACTGCCACGATATTTTTTCTTACCGAAACCACCAGCCTGGGCCATGCCCATGGATGAAAGTAGAACAGCTGAAACAACTGACAGGGCCGCTAACGTTTTAAATTGGAACATAATCGTTTCCTTTTCCTGTTTAACGCGTAATCAAACTGAAAAGGTCCAATTGCCGTGCCACCGGGCGGGCTGCTTGGCACTGAAGACATATGTTGGTAAACCGTTAATCTTAATTGGCAGCCGGATGAGGGGATCATAAAAAACCACCCCTCGGTGAACCGGGGGGTGGCAAGGAAAATAGTCGTTTTATAAGTCAGGACTTGAAAATGACCAGACTGTTATTGAGGGTTGGCAGCACCGTTACCACGTGATTTACCACCACTGATTATGGCTGCACCGCCAATGGCGAATGCGCTACCTGAATATTCGATTTTAGCGCCGCCACTCCATCTGGCATTCAGGTAATTGCCGGCGTTGGAAGAACCGCCAGTGCCATGATGGTTGCTGTAAACATGATGGTTCTGGTAAGAGCCGGCATCAACGCTGATATAGCCGCCACAACCACCGCAGGATGTCTTTCTTTTCTTGCGGCGAACAGGAGGCGCAGGAGGCATGCCGCCACCAGTATTCACACGCACCCGGCTATGCGCACCGGAGAGAGCAAAAGTCAGAGATTTAGCTGAGTTGTGATTTTTTCCGCCAGAACCACCGGCAAAAGATGCTGTTGAGAGGGCCAAAGAAGCCGCGACAACAGCAGTAACAGTAAGTAGTCTTTTCATATAATTCTCCCTAACGAAATACTTAAAAAGGACAGGGAGATAAAAACATAAATAAACCCATGTATTCTCCCCCGGAATCACCATAACAAGGCCAAAAAAGACATGTAAGAAACAAATGATGTTAAGGATAATGCTTAAATATAAATGATGGGGTGTGTAATTATGGAATTAAAAACCACCCCTCAAAGGATCTGAGGGGTGGCATGTTTTAGCAATAGGCATACAACAGTTAGGACTGGCAGCTGCCTAGTTTTCCATATTTCCACCAGGGCGTTTTTTAGAGCCACCACTGATGATCGCAGCGCCGCCAATGGCAAACGCACTACCGGAATATTGGATATGCGCGCCGCCCTTCCAGCCAGCATGTAGATAGTTACCGGCAGTAGAAGACCCACCAGTGCCATAATGGTTGCTGTAAACATTGTGGCGTTGGTATGAACCACCATCAACATGCAACTGGCCATAGCAACCACAACCACCTGTGCGCACGCGCACATGGCTTTTCGCACCAGAAAGGGCGAATGTAAGTGACTTGGCAGAGTTGCGGTTTTTACCGCCAGACCCACCAGCAAATGCTGCGGTTGAAAGCGCCATAGAGGCCGCGACAACAGCAGCTGTAAATGTAAGTAGTTTATTCATGAAATAGCTCCCTAACAAAAGACAAATAAGAGGCGGGAGAAACCATTTAGAGCGTATCTGTATGCTCAAAAAATTCCCCCATAGGAACTATAGCAACAGGCAATAGCAGCTGCGTTGTTAAACCATTGTTAACTTTAAAGTTTAAGGTTAAGGATCGCATGTCAACAGAAGAAAAGGCGCAGTCTAAAAAGAGCGCCTTTTCCTTTATTGATTAGCGAGTGCGTTTTTTAGAGCCACCGCTGATAATTGCTGCGCCGCCAACGGCAAATGCACTACCAGAATATTGGATATGCGCGCCGCCCTTCCAGCCAGCATTCAGGTAGTTGCCAGCTGAAGATGAGCCGCCAAGGCCATATTTATTGTCAAAAACTTTGTGGTCCTGGTACGAACCGGAATCCATCTTGATGCCGCCATAGCAACCGCAGCCACCAGTGCGAACATGCACATGACTTTTCGCGCCTGAGAGAGCGAAAGTTAGTTTCTTAGCAGGGCTTTGATAGTGACCACGTGAGCCACCAGCAAAAGCTGATGTTGATAGTGCCATAGAGGCTGCAACAACAGCCGCTGTAACTGTGATAATTTTTTTCATGAATTAGCTCCTTAACAAGATACTTTTTAGGAAAGAAAAGGAAGACATCAAAGGTAACTGAACCTCTCATGCAACCGGCGCGACTATATCAATGAAAAAACGACTTGACCTCTCCAAACCATTTCTACACTTAAAGCTTAACCTTAATCGGTAAGAGCAGATGGTATGGTGAGGGTTTGATCAGCGGGAGATTAAGGCGGCAACTGAGGATATAAAAAGGGCATAAAAAAAAAGGCGCAAGAACCTCTCGCGCCTTCTCAACCTAACCCATACTGGGAAGGGAATTATTCTTGTGTGTGCAGCGGCAGTGTAAACCGACCACCAATTGTGTAGGAGTAGGCATCCCCATCATCAACCGAAGTGCCATTGTTTGGTCCGGTGATATCAAACACACTGAAAATACCAGCCGTCGACACGTCATTATCATTGTACCGCATCTCAGGTGCAAATGAGTAGTATTCACCCTCAGCGTAAAGCCCAAATATGCCGTGACCTATCTGCTTGCTCAGTTCAACCCTGACAGAACCAATGAAAGAGAAGTCATGCTCGGAAAGTGACAGTTGCCCCTGATCAAGTACATAGTTTCCAATACCATTGCCATCATCAACATAAGCGAGGTACCGGCCTTTATATTGGGTGTCCGCATAATAGAGGCCACCTTCAGCATTAATACCAAGATTAAAACCACGGCCAAGATTGAATGTGTGATCAAGACCTAGATAGACACCATAATAATATGTATCAAGATCCTCATTATAATCTACAGGGTCCGGAACATCCGTATCATAAGCGAAAAGTCGTGTATCCTGCTGGATAGCTTTCAGAGCAAGACCCAGACGGAATGGACGGTGCAAGCGTTGTTGTGGTTCGTCTTTCATGCCGCCTTTATCCATCCAGCCATTAAACTGGGTTTCCATAGACACGCCCCAGATATCAACTTCTTTAGCGGTACGAATGGCAAACACACCGTTAGGCGCCGTGTTGTTCTCATTCAGCGGTTGTGGGTCAATAACATTGAAGAAGGCACATTGAATGGCAACAGTGGAGGCACAACCGGAATATTGCTTGTCGCTGTAGGTACCGTAATAACCGCCAAAATTGAATGTCAGCAGACGATTGCCGAGTTGCACCCTGTCAAGCTCCGGTGTGGTGACATTGCCGGCAAATGCGGGAATGCGAACATCAAACCGCAAACCATCAACTTCACCATCATGGTTCTCCACATGATAAAGAGACTGCGTGAAGGCAGGGTTCAGCACAGTGACCATATTGGTCTCAGGCAGGTACAGTTTTGAATAACCGACACGCGTGTCAATGATCTGAACACCTGGCAAAATGGCCCGGCGAAGATTGACATTTTCTTCAACCTCACCAGGGTTCCGAACGAATTTCATACGATAACCAACACCAACCTTAAACCGCTCATAATCACTCAGAGTCAGATTTTCTTCAGTATGTTCGTAAAGGGCGGTCACATAAAACTGACTGGTTGCAGTGACATCATATGAATAGGTGGCAGCGACTTTTTCTTCATCATATTTAAAGCCAGTGCCAATTTCCTTGCGCACTTCCCGCGCACCATAAAGATCAATAGTTGAACGGGATGTTGGTCTGAGGGCAATATTCAATGAGTGGCGCTCAACGTCGGCCACCACGGAAAATGCCGCTGCTGATTCAGCCAGGAAGTTATCAACTTCATATGTAACAGCCAGCAGACCGTTCGGCACCCAGATCACCTTGGCGTCAAAGCCATTGCTGTCATAGCCACTGATAATATTATCATCAATATCACGGTCATTATACCGCCAGCCAAGCTCAGCTCGCAGGTGCGGGGAAAGGTTTAACCGAAGACCACCGCTGACCCAGAATTCGTCACTGTCTTTATCAATGACAGTTTCATTTGGTTGATCGGTAAAGTTTGAGAATCCAATACCAGCATTTGAGTAAACACCAACGAGGGCATTCGGGCGGTAAACGGCACCGGCCGCCGCCTCATGCCGACGCATATTGAAAGCCTTGTCTTTAAAGAAGGGCTGTTGAGCAACAGAGATTGAATCAATATTGGCTGTATCCCCGGTATATTTCAGGATATAGGATTCAGCCCGCACATAAGCTTCAAGATTATTGGTGGTGTAATCAAACTGAGAATAGCTTGAATAGGTTTCATTCTCGCTGAGGCTGATTTCATCTCGGAAATAAAACAGGCCACCGGAATATTCCCAGTTATTATTGAAACGATAGTAGCTGTCGAGGCTGACGCCGGCATCCCACCGGTCTTCTCTGGGTAGACCTGCAAAATGATCATAAGCCCCTTTGAATGTCAGCGTGACCGCCTGATCTTCCTTGATGTAACCAAACAGCAATGACCCGTCAATCAACCCGTAATTGGAGCTGTCCTCAGCGAACAGTTCATCGTGGTTACTGTCATAGCCAGCTTCAACCCGGAATTCCGGCACGACAAGCACACCGTCCATCAATTTGTAACCCAGTGTGTCAAGATCGCCGGTCTTGAGACGATTGACCTTGATACGGCTTTTGGTTTTGCTGAAAACGTCTTTTCTTTGCTGTGTATTGAGGGTCTGCTGCGCGCTCACACTTTCAGCCAGGTAAAGACCGCTGAGAGTAATGGATATAAGCGCGGCACCGCAAGTCGCCCCAACTTTGCGTAGATGCTGTCTATTGATACGTGTCATTCATTTTAACCACGATTTCCCCTCACATCCATATCGTTGGCCCTCAAACAAAACCACGAACAGACTTCCAGAGAGACATCGCAGGCCCCCTAAAAATTCATAAACTTTGACTCTATGGAAAACTAGAAAACGCAGAACAGCACAAAAACTATAGGTATATACGCACCTAAGTCATGCGACGCAGGAATTGGAACTGAGTATCACATGAGGATGCACGAACTTGCACCTCCAAACTCAAGTAATACACAACATATCAACTGGATTTTTTTTTCACTATCAAATCAGGCGCTTATAAAACAGCGGGATGTGAATATCTTTAGAAAAGAGCTCAAATTGCCGTATTTGCAAGGCCCTTGAGGGCAAATGTTAACTGAGTCGCTAACCAATGAAAACCTAAAATCAGATTAATAGAAGTGAAAATTAGTCCGCGCCGGCAAGACCATGACAGCAATACCATCGCAAAAAGCTGCATTGCACTTCTTCTGGCCATCCGGCTTCTGGGTTGACCAGCTACCAGAGTGACAGTCCAAACCCCGCTTGCTATTGTGAGAAGGTGCACACGCCCCCAGGATGAGCGCAGCCCCATGAATACTGCATATGGAAAAAACTGAGAAAGTTCCACCCGTCCTTTTGCTTCATGGGTAAATATGATTCTAAGGAATCTCAGGCGCAGAAGAAAGGCCCCGTGGTTACCCCTGGAGGCATATCATTTCATTCACCGGGCAGGCCTGAACAAAACAACAAATCAAAACATCATAAAATGAAATGATAAAGCTACATTATTCTGGTCAACTGTCGCGAATCTGACACAACTATAGAAATAGGTGATACAATTTTCTGAGAACGCATGCTTTCTTTCTGAAAGCTACAATCCGGAATTAAAGAATAAAAACAACAGCTAAGGAAAAGGCAGGGTAATAGAAAAATGTTTGGCATGAACTGTGCTCATTAAATTCTCATCGTTGTTTTATAAGCAGCGAGATCAATTATAGATCGAAATTATTCCCTACATAAAAGCGACTTTGTTTTTGAGAGGGAATTGTGGGAGGAAATACATGACTATAGATCGGAAGGCTTTTCCAAAAAGCCTGAAGACAGGTCTTGCCTGTCTGACAGTCGCAGCAGCAGTTGCGGCTTCACCTTTCATTGTCACAGCTGCACAAGCAGATGACGGCAGTGATTGGCCTAAATATTACCGGACTGATAAAGCCTGGAGCTACAGCCCGCTTGATGACATTAACAAATCAAATGTTGGCAAGTTGAAAGTTGCCTGGATCCACCAACCTGGTGACATTCAGCACGGCCTGCAAGCGACACCAATCGTTATTGGCGGTAAGCTTTATTATGTTGGCGCGAACAACAACGTTTTCGCAGTTGACGCAGCAACAGGTAAAACAATCTGGCACTATAAGCCAAAATTGAACCCACTTGCTGACAAAGTGTTCTATGTTGCCGCCAGCCGCGGTGTAACTGTTGGTCGTGGCAAGGTTTTCCTTGGTACGCTTGATGGCAGCATGGTTGCCCTGAATCAGGAAACTGGCAAAGTGATCTGGAAAAAACAGGTCACAGACTTTAAAAACTGCTATGGCTGCCTGTTCTCATCACCTCCTCAATTGGCTGGTGACATCATTTATGGTGGTACCACTGGTGGTGACCAACCGCTTCAGGGTAAAATCTACGCTCTGAAAGCTGACACAGGTGAAACAGCTTGGACATTCAACACAATCAAGAATGACAAGAAAAGCTGGCCTGGTGACAGTGGTAAAGTTGGTGGCGGTGGCGCCTGGATGCCAGGTGTGTACGATGAAAAAACAGATTCAATCTTCATCGGTACATCAAACGCTGCACCTGACTTCTATCCGGATGGCCGTAAAGGTGACAACCTTTACACAGCATCACTTCTCCAGATTGACCGCAAATCAGGCAAGCTGAAAAACCATTTCCAGGAAGTACCACATGACGTATGGGACTATGACAGCCCGTATGAAATCATGACCATCAAGCATAATGGCAAAGATGTACTTGTTCACTTGAACAAAGGTGGCTTCTACTATGTTCTTGATAAAGAAACAATGAAGCCTGTGAACATCTGGCAGCTTGCCAAACACGTCAACTGGGTAAAATCAATTGACCCGAAAACAGGTGAGCTAAAAGGTCGCCACGAACCTGAAGCAGGTAAAGCCAAGGTTTTCTGCCCATACCTTCTTGGTGTGCGTAGCTGGAACCGTGCAGCTTACAGCCCGAAAACCAAGCTAATCTATACAAATGCTATGGAAGTTTGTAACGAGGTCACAGCTGCTGATCAGGAAATCGACAAAGTCGGCATCGCCGGTCTTTATCTTGGTCTATCCGCGATTAAAACAGTGAACCCTCCAGGGGATAAAGTCTCTGCCCGTCTTGATGCTCGTGATCCAATCACAGGTAAAGTGAAATGGACAGTAGATTACGAATTCCCAGGTCTTGGTGGTGTTCTGGCAACTGCTGGTGGTCTTATCCTGAACGGTGACGTTCGTGGTAACATCAACATCTATGATGATGAAAACGGTAAAGTGCTTTGGACATTCAACGCTGGTTCTGGCATTCGCTCAGGCCCCGTGACCTACAAAGCTGGTGGTAAACAATATATCGTTGTACCAACAGGCCTTGGTTCACACGCACCTGGCTTTATGGCTGGTTCATTCCCTGAAGTTGGCAAACTTCCAGGTGGTGCTGCTCTGATCGCATTTACAATCGAGTAGAACCAAAGACACAATTATTTACATAGTTGTGACAACATTTTTCACGCAAATATGAGTAAGGGGAGTAAAATCTCCTTACTCTTTCATGTGTCTGGCAGTCTATTCTGACCGCTTGTTTTCGCAGACTATTCTCTAAGGGTATATTTAATGAATTTATTTTCAGACCATAAAAGCAGTTCCATTTTCGTAGCCGTCTTTGTTGTGTTTTCATTTGTCGCTGTTTACGGCGTCCATTCCATGCAACCTTATGTATCTGATCCAGAGATCAAAGCTTTGGGTGCAATGAAAGACCAACTGAAAGTGGCTGCAGAAGCAGAACTGAAAGGGGACGCACTGAGAGATAAAGTATTGGCTGATCCAAGTTCAAAAGAAAAAGGTAAGGCCCGTTTTCATATGACCTGTGCTGCATATTGTCATGGCCATATGGGCTCTGGTACAGAGGCACCACTTCAATGTCAGGTCGAGCACACACCAGAATATGTGTTCACAATTATTTCCGAAGGTCGGAGAATTATGCCAGCCTGGAGTGATGCTTTTAACGAAACTGAGCGCTGGGAACTGGTCGCTTTTATCCTGAGCCTGAAGGATCTGCCGAAGTGTAAGGAATAACCGGCAAAGGGAGACATATATGTCTGGGAAAGTTATATTCATAAAACAATTTCTATTGGGGGCCTTAATCATACCCGTTCTGTCTCTGGGTGTACCATCAGCTTCAGCTGAAACCATTGACTACATCAAGGAACGTAGAGAGTTGATCGCCTGTGTTTCTCCCCGTGCTGAGCCATACTCCGATGCTATACTGATGCTTGAACAACCCCAATATCCGGGCATTCAAATTGACCTCGCCAAAGAGCTGGCCAAGAAGTTAGGCGTGGGGATCAAATTCAAATGGATTGATTTTTTCGTCCGCCCCAGCCAGGTGGGCTGTGATGTATTCATGGGGTTGCCGCGGGTGAAAAAAGTTGAGGCACCACATCCGTTTCTGAAAAAATCAGTGCCATACTTTCATATCAAGGATATTTTTGTATCCAACAAGGATTTCAACCTGACTGGCATAAAAGATTTTAGTGGCCTGCGTGTCGCTGCCAATACAGGGACAGCTGCCCAGGATATTCTGCGCAAGCAAAACCCGGAAACAGAATTATTTGTCAGCTATATAGAGGACAACGACAAGCTGGATGCTTTAAAGCGCGGCGATGTTGATGTCGCTCTGGTGACAACCGTCAGCCTTGGCTGGTATCAGAAGCAAAATCCGGGCTTTAATCCGGTTGTCACACCGGCCTCTGTTGTGGCGCCAGTATCAGAGTACAATTTTGCACTGGGTCTTTTTCGTGCCGATAAACCAACTGTTGCAACATTTGATAGTTATATCAACGAGTTGATTGAAAACGGCACGATCAAAAAAATATTTAATCACTACGGCATTAAATATGAAGTCGCCAGATTTTAGCGCAGCTTGAAGAGAGCTTTACGTGCATCCGGCGTTTAAGAATAACAATCAAACGCTTGAGCATAAATAAAATACCGGCGAGCCGGTCACAAATCCTTATGCTTGGCTGGGCCGCGGATTTGC
Organism: uncultured Rhodomicrobium sp.; assembly: GCA_964351785.1. GTDB lineage: Bacteria > Pseudomonadota > Alphaproteobacteria > Rhizobiales > HXMU1428-3 > HXMU1428-3. The sequence goes on along the minus strand of CAYGPF010000004.1, from coordinate 30,865 downwards.
ACCCCGGGTTAAGGTCAGCAAAGCAGCGAAGCTGAAAGCCGTTGCAAACTGCAGAGCAGAGCCATTGTCTCGTATATTGTGGCCAATGGTATCAGGGCAAAGATCACACAGCTCACAGGGACAACATCTGGAATATCGAACACCACGGAAGGTAACCGCGATGCACAATGAAATGAACATGAAAGAGAAGCGTGCCAAGCTCATCATGAAGGCTGTGTCGCTCTCACTATGCTTCATGTTTCTCGCGGCTCAGCAAACCCCTCTCCGGGCTGATAACATGCGCAACATAGAAGCCAAGGGCGAATTTGAAATTTGCGTTTCACCCGACGCGATGCCCTTATCTTCCCTTGATGTCGAGCATGAAAACAAACCACTCGGAATTCAGATAGACATCGGCAAAGAGCTGGCCAGGCGCATGAAGGTTAGCCTGAAAACAAGTTGGATAAGTATGCGTTATCATGCCAAATACACAGAATGTGATGCATTCCTTGGTGTTGGCAGATTAAAGGGTGAAATTGAGAACCCTTACCTGAAAAAAACCATCCCCTATTTCAAAGTTGAGCTGCTACTGGCCACCCGGCCAGGAACTGACCTGAAAAATATAGAGGACTTCAAAACCAAAAGAGTTGCCGTGGATAATGGCTCCCTCATTCATGATTCATTGCGGAAAAAAAGTGAAGCAGAAATTTTTGTCAGCTATCTAACAGATGAAAAAAGACTGAAAGCTTTGGGCAATAATGAAGTTGATGTAGCCCAGGTCACCAATCTGGGTCTTGGCTGGTTTTTGAAAAACAACCCAGGCTTCAAGGTCCATACAACATCAAGTAAAATCATCGCCAAAGTTTTTGAATATGACTACGCCTTTGGCCTGCGCCGCGCTGACCGCATGACCGTTCGTGACTTTAACGACTATATCACAGCGATGATTGAAGATGGCACCCTTGAAAAAATCTTCGCAAATTACGGCATCCAATATGAGGTCAATAAATTTGAGGGTGAGTTTGTCAGATAGTTCAGCTAAAACCGCAGCTCTCCTGCCCGTGAAACGCTAAAGAGAACGCGTGTCCATGATTTCCCCACCCGAGCTACCCTGATAAGTAGACCCCCTCGCCATAATCAGCACATATGCAGCGCTGGCTAGTCATTAGCCGGCGCTTTTTTATGGAAGCATCTCTTCACCGCCTCTTTATTACGGCGTTACCATTTTTCCCTCAAGCGCTGTGATGGATATCGTCGCTGTTGGTAAATCCCCATTGAAACATAACCCAAAAAAGAACGAGCCTTAGCGGGCCCGTTCTTTCAGGTGTGAATTTTCCAGCATATGAAAAACAGAGCCGTTAGATATGCAGGGCCTTATTATCTGCCGCGAGAACGCTTTCATGCATCATTTCTGAAAGTGTTGGATGCGGGAAGATAACATGCGCAATCTGATCTGCCGTGGCTTTCAGGGTAATGGCAATGGCAAAGCCCTGAATAAGCTCCGTCACTTCAGCGCCAACCATGTGCGCCCCCAAAATCTGGCCGGAGTGTTTATCAATGACCGTTTTGATCATGCCCTGGGTTTCTCCGAGCGCAATCGCCTTGCCGTTCCCCTGGAATGGAAATTTGCCAACCTTGACATCATAGCCCATTTCCTTCGCCTTGAATTCAGTATAGCCGACAGAGGCAATTTGCGGCGCGCAATAAGTACAGCCCGGCAAGGCCGACCGGTTCAAAGCCTTGACCCCCGGCGTGCCGGCAATTTTCTCAATGCAGATGACAGCCTCGTGGCTGGCCTTGTGGGCAAGCCAGGGCGGCGCTGTCACATCACCGATCGCATAAACACCAGGGACAGTGGTCTCACACCATTCATTTGTTTTGATGTGGCCGCGGTCAAGCTCAATGCCCAGCCCCTCCAGGCCGAGCCCTTCGGTATTGGCGGTAATGCCAACGGCAACAATCATCTTGTCAACCACCACAGCTTCAACGGACCCATCCTGAGCTTTTAAATTCGCCCGGACCTCACCGTTCTCTTTCACAACATCGCTAAGCGTTGTGCTGGTGTGAATTTTCATGCCCTGAGCAATAAAGGCCTTTTTCGCCATTTCTGAAATTTCTTCGTCTTCCGCCGGCAGGATGCGATCGGCAATCTCAACCACCTGAACATCAACTCCAAGCGAGTGAAAGAAACTGGCAAACTCAATGCCAATGGCCCCGGAGCCAACCACAAGCATGGACTTTGGCAGTGTTTTGGATGCCAGCGCCCCCCTGTAATCAAGGATGGTCTCTCCATCGGCTTCCATTCCGGGAATGGCCTTCGCCCGCGCGCCCGTGGCTAGAATGATGTGTTTGGCATCAATATCTTCCATCGGCACACCGGTTGAATCGACAACAGTTATCGTATTGGCGGATTTGAGGGTCGCACTGCCCTGTACCACAGTAATCTTGTTCTTTTTCATCAGATAACCAATGCCGCCAGACAATTGCCCGGCCACCTTGCGTGAGCGATCAATGATTTTTTCAAATTCAAAACCTGCATCACCGGCCGATAGACCAAAACTGGAAGCATGTTTAAACAGGTGAAAAACTTCACTGGAGCGCAATAGCGCTTTGGTTGGAATGCACCCCCAGTTCAGGCAGATGCCACCAAGTTTATCACGCTCAACAAGCACAACATTCATCCCGAGTTGTGCCGCGCGTATAGCCGCGACATAACCACCAGGACCACCGCCAACAACAGCAATATCATAAGCTGACATAAAAATATCCTCTATTCAGTCCAATTGATTTCAGAAATTGATCAGGTATTTTCCTGATCAGAAAAGCGAGCCAAAAGGCCATTCATGATCGCAAGCGCGCCCGGGTCAGAAGACCCCAGCAGGTCAGATAAATTCGCATGATTTTTAACCTCAAGCTGTTTATCGCCGCCGCACTCACTATAGAATTCATTGGATGCACCAATCAGCACATCAATCGGCGCATCATAAAGCAGCGCCACATGTCCAAGAACGGCGGCATGTTTTTCGCCGTCAGAAGTGTGAAAAGGTCGCCACTTTTGCGCTGTGCCAGCGATTTTCAACCCATCCACCACAATGTTGTATTTGCCATCACAAAAAGCACCCTCAACAGAAGCGCAATAGGCCGGAAGGCCAAAATCCTGTTGCAGAAAGTCAATGATCGGCTGGCAAAGCCGTTTATACATAGCCTCGATACTAAGCGCCGTATCCCAGCAGTTAGAAAACACATAGGATATATTCAAAACACCGGCCGCCTGAGGGGTAAGATCCCCGCCGGTAATCCGCACATGGACAGGCCAGCCCTTTGATTTCATAGTCTCGGCTGCATCCGTAAACAGAGGTTGCGAAGATATGGATTTGGGGACCACCAGCCCTTGCGGCATGGACCAGATAAGGCAACTGGATAAAGGCCGGGGAAGGGTCCCCGTCTCCAACATGGCTGCTTCTATCTGTTGCGCTTCCTCAAATGTCAAAGGCGTGTCGCAAACGGTAAATCGTTGTTTCAGATCACCGTTTGCAGCATCGCTTTTTTGAACAACAGAAAGCTCAGAAAGGTTCATGCAGTCTGCTCTATCACCTTGCAGAGATCGGTTAGAAAGTCTGCAGCCGGTGCACCGTTAATCGCCCTGTGATCAAATGACAGGGAAAGCCCCATGATCGGGCGTGGGTGCAGGTCTCCCTGCTCATCTGGCCACATTTGCTTTCTTACCTGACCAACACCCAGAATGGCAATCTGTGGTGTGTTCACAATCGGTGTGAAGTGATGAACACGGCTCAACCCAACATTTGAGATGGTAAATGTCCCTTTGGTCATTTCCGTCACATTGAGTTTGTTGATCCGCGCCCGGTCAATCACATCCCGCCGCGCCGCAACGCGCTCAGCTAATGTCATCTTATCAGCATTCAGGATCGCGGGTGCAACCAGCAGATCACCCTCAAGGGCAACAGCCACAGCAATATGCATGAAAGGTTGCAGGGCAATTTGCTTGTCATCTGCATACCCATTAATGCCGGGGTATTTCCTGATGACTTCAATTACGTTGTCAACGATCAGATCTTCAAAGGAAACCTTGGTCCCTTCTTCGGCCAGACGCGCTTTGCGGCTTAGTAGATTGGTGACATCGCAATCTGCAAAGTGGGTCAATTGAGCCGTGGTTGTGAGGCTCTCGACCATTTTCTTTGCAATCATCCCCTTCATACCAGCAAAGGGGATGATCTTTTCTTCTGTCATCTCTGTTGATGAGTTATCTTCGTTCAATGTATTAACTTCCTTAACCGATGCTTCCGATGACGCTTCCTTTGGCGACGACGGCTTCAACGGGTTGTGAGATTTTGATTGTTCCAGAGGCTGGGGCTTTGACCTCATGCTGAACTTTTTCAACCATGATTTCAGCAATTAGATCTCCTTCATTTACAACGGCGCCCTCACTAACCAGCCAGCTAGTGATCACAGCTTCAGAATCTTCGTCCCAAAGATCGGTAGGTATTGTAACGTCCATTCCTATTGTTCCTTCATTTTTAAATATGCATTGACGATTTTTTCCGGATTTGGCAACGCATAACGCTCCATTGGCCGGGAAAACGGTATCGGAATATCAGGATAGGCCACCCGAGCAGGAGAGGCTTTCAAAGCGGTAACGTCCCTCTCTGCAATTGTGGTAATAATCTCACCTGTAACTCCGTAACTTTTATAATCCTCATCAACAACGATGAGGTGTCCTGTTTTCTTGACGGAATTGAATACAGTATCTCGGTCAAGTGGCACCAGTGTACGAAGGTCAATCACTTCAGCACTGACACCTTTTTCTTCCAGCAATTTGGCGGCCTTCAATCCGTTATGGACACCAAGTCCAACGCCAACAATGGTCACATCAGCGCCTTCTCTGACAATATTGGCTTCACCAAATGGGATGATATAGTCTTCCTCAGGCGTGTGCACGGTCGCACCCTGCTCAGTGCCGAGCCAGCCCATACCCTGAAGACTTTTGTGGTACATATAGATCACCGGGTTATCATCCCGAATGGCATTCAGCATCAGGCCCTTGGCATCATAGGCATTACTCGGGCAGACAACTTTCATGCCTGGCAAGTGAGCAAATGTGCCGTAAAGAACCTGTGAGTGCTGACCACCATCGGAATATCCGCCACCACCAGAGGTCATAAGCACCATGGGGACTTTGAATGTACCGCCAGAGAAATAAATATTCTTGGCCATAAGGTTGTAAATGGCGTCGAAACAAACGCCAAAGAAGTCAACAAACATCAGTTCAACAACGGGGCGCATACCGTCTTGCGCGGCACCAACCGCCGCCCCGATAAATGCTGTCTCGGAAATCGGCGTATCACGGATACGCTCACTTCCAAACTCTTCAATCAAGCCACGGGTGTTACCGTACACACCGCCAAGCTGACCAATATCTTCACCCATTACAAACACACTGGGATCACGTCTCATTTCCTGTGCTGTAGCCTCTGCCATCGATCTTGCGATGGTGAGTTTGCGTTCATTTTCCATTTTAAATCTAATAGACTAAAACTGGTCTATCCCTATCAATAGTTTGAAATTAAGAAATTCGGTTAAAAGCTAAAGGGCAAGGAAGCCCAATGCTTAAACGAAGACTCTTTCAAGCGCTTCTTCAGGTGCCGGATATTCACTGGACCTGGCAAACTCGATCGCATCGTCCACTTCCTGTTTCGCCCGCTGTTCCATCGCCGTGGCTTCATCTTCCGAGATAATGCCATCAGCAATCAGCCGGTTTTTCATCACCAGGATCGGATCTTTTGATCTGAGATTGTCAAGTTCACCTTCAGGCCGATACCCTTCAGCATCACCCATAAAGTGACCTGCAAGACGATAGGTCTCAACTTCAATCAGAGTTGGGCCTTTGCCGGCACGTGCATCAGCGATCGCAATGCCTGCAACATCAAACAGGGCAATCGGGTCGTTATCAGCAATGAAACGACCAGGCATATTATAAGCTTGCGCGCGAACAGCATTGTTTTTGACAGCAGTGGAGGCTTCCTTGGAAACGGAAATACCCCATTGGTTGTCTTCCACAACAAAGATCACAGGCAGGTTCCAGACAGCGGCCAGATTGAGGGATTCGTGAAAAGCCCCCTGGTTCACAGCACCTTCACCAAGATAGGCGACAGCAACAGCATCTTCGCCGCGCATTTTCTTCGAAAGCGCGGCACCAACTGCCGGGCCAAGCCCTTGCGCAATGATGCCTGAACAGGCAAAGTTTACAGCAGGGTCAAAAATATGCATGTGACCACCGCGGCCACCACTAAGGCCGGTTTTTTTGCCAAATATTTCAGCCGCCATTTTTTTCAAATCGACGCCTTTGGCAATGGCCTGATGGTGCGGTCTGTGTGTCGCGGTAACAACGTCATCAGGTCTAAGGTGAGCGCAAACCCCAACAGCTGTAGGTTCTTGCCCATTCGATAGATGCATTTCACCAGGAATAGGGCCTTCAGCCATGTTAAAAACAGGCGTTTTCCCTTCCATGTAAATGGTTTCCATCGCTTCTTCAAAGAAACGACTAACCATCATTTTGTCATACATCCATTTTTTTTGATCAGAAGTTGGCAACAATGAAGTCTTCTCCCCTAAATGATAAATACACTTTTCACCTCAGCTCAAAACTGAGAATTTTGTTATGCTAGACCATTGGCATTTTACGTGCCACAAAACTAACCGCTTGAATTAAAAAACAATAACAGCAAATATGCAGAACCTTTGTGGCGCGGCCCCGCTTCATCTGTAGCAATTTTGCAACGGCGCTGTAACAGGCAACCTTACACCCGAATTCACCCTTGGGAGACTGTAAGCGCCGTATATGATTTAACAGTCACATACCGCCAGCCACCCATGAAACCAGATGAACCAGACGATATCTGCCGGAGACTGAACACCAGCCGCACAACAAGGCCAGATTTATGCTTTGCTGGTTTTGCTTGTCTTGTTGGGTGAGACAATTTTGTACTTACGGATTTTACGGTGCAGGGTTGAGCGGCTGATACCCAGTTTATTGGCAGTGGCTGTGATGTTCCAGCCATTTTGTTTGAGAAGGCTTTGTATCAGCTGTGCCTCGGCCGTGGAATTGTTTATCTGGAGAGAAAACTTGTCTTTCAGATCCAGCGGCGCTTTCTCACCCGTTTTCATAAGTTGATCAGCAACCGGCGGCGCTTCGTTTATGTCTTTCAGCAATTGATCTGGCAGATCTTCAAGCGTAATGCGATCATTACTGCAAAAGCAAAGCGCATATTTGATAACACTTTTCAGCTCACGTATATTGCCAGGCCAGCTATATTGCTCAAGCGCATCCCAGACCGTCTCTGAGATTTTGATAGGCCGGTAAGTTTCTTCATCACCCAGTTCAGCAGCAATTTCTTTTTCAATAATGATTTCAGCGATCTGCTTGATATTGGTCCGCTCACGTAATGGGGGAAGGACAATCTCAGCCCCTTTGATCCTGAACAGCAAATCCTGCCGGAAAAGCCCTTCTCCGACCAATTCGGAAATATTCTTATGCGTGGCGCAGACAACCCGAATATCCACCGAAACCGGCTCAATGGCACCCAGCGGGGTCACTTCCCGTTCTTCAAGCACACGCAACAGATGCGCTTGTAATGTCAGGGGCATGTCGCCAATCTCATCCAGAAACAGGGTGCCTCCATCACTGGCTAGAATCTTGCCGATTTTGCCTTCCTTCAGACCGTCAGTAAAGGTGCCGGGCTTATAGCCGAAAAGCTCGCTTTCCATCAAGGATGGCGGTATGGAGGCACAATTCACGGCAATAAAGGGCTGGCTGGCCCGCTTGCTGGATAAATGCAACAACTTGGCCAGCGTATCCTTGCCAACCCCGGTCTCACCAAGGATCAAAAGCGGTATATCCTTGTCAATCAGTTTCTCACCGATTTCAGCCGCTCTATAGACGGCCGCATCATCACCTGCAAAAGCCAATAGGGATTTCGATGTTTTTTGCAGAGTCTTCTGTACGGTCTTGATTTTTTCGGCCGTTTTGATCTTCGGCGCAACAACTTTGGTGAACTTTCTTTGCGATGAAGAAAAGTCAGATGATGGCACAGCCGCTCTCATATGTGAGCGCAGCCCTTTGATAAATTTATTCGCAAACAACCCTTCACGTACTCGCAAATACTGGTGCTGCGAGGATAAAATGTGATCAACTGAAACAGGTATGAAATCAGTGAGTTTCTGTCCGATAATCTGATCGGAATCAATATTGTCGAGCAGTGCCATGCAGTCACGGGTAGCACCAAGGATCACGCCTTCATCATTATAGGCAAGCAAAGCCTTTGATTCATATAAGGAAACATTGTCATGATTGGTGCAACAGATGATATTTTGATCAGGAAATTCCGAGAGGAAAATATTCGCGCTGATTTGCTTGGCCGCTTCTGAAATAAAACTGTGCGTGAAATAACTCTCAATGAAATTATCCTCAACCATTCGGGAGATGTTGAGAGAGCCGATAATGCTGCCATCAACCGCATAGATTGGTGAGGCTGTGCAGGTGAAATTCTTCAGCATTTTGGAATAATGTTCTTCACCGCTAATTGTGATGCAATTCTGAGCGGCCAGACAAGTCCCGATGCCGTTGGTACCAATGTGATGCTCTTCCCAGACGGAGCCTCGCTTGAGGCCATGCGCCTGACATTCAGAGCTTTCCGCCGTGTCGGCGTAATCCTCAACCGCAACACCGGCACCATCAGAGATCAGGACACAATAATCGCCCTGCTTGGCAAGATGCCTCACAGCCTCGATAACTTCCTGACTTTTGGATAAGTATTCAGCAATAGTATCCTGACGAACTCTAATCTCATTCGCTGTCAGAATAGCAACTTTATTAAGGTTCTCACGCTCAAGTTTGAAATCATTTGCACAACGACGCCATGACGTCTTTACAAGCAATTTCCGATATTCACTATATCCCAGATTTTCTTCCATAAACAGCACTCAAGCAACATTATGTACAAATTTGAAGGCACACCAGACCAAGAATTACACCATTGTAAAAACATCTTACAAAAAAGCAAGGTTTCAAAACACAAAACACCGCACAGGATCGGAAATTAACCTTCAAATAGCGGGTAATTGCCCCTCAACCTCTGTTTCTAAAAGAGGCAAATGGCAACAATCTACTCCGAGAAGGCATCAGGAGGGAAAGCTTGCGACAGGTGTCTTGGCCTTGTCTCACTAATGCGTCTATCTTGTAATTCGGCAGAAAGTAAATCAGAACAAACTGTAACAAAACGTGCCAGCAATTGCCAGATGGCAGTATCACAATCAAATAAATAAACCTTTGTTTATTATGTAAAATATTTAAGCCCAACGACCCCTGCCTGACATCATCAGCTTCCCCCCTCAACAGCCTGACGGACAACTGGCACATCATTTGCTGCATAAAATTGATGCACAAATGAATTTCTGAATACGTTTTCAGTTTTCACAAAAAAAAATCACACATCTCCCGGACATCCGGTTGAATAAGTGTGAATCTGAAATCTGTCAAACTCATTGGGGAGAAGTGAATGATCATAAATTGGGAGCAATTTTTATCCAAAATGCCCTTGGTGTTTAATCGGCGTCAGGTTCTGACCTCGATGTTTGCATCAACGGCTGCCGTCCTGGCTGTGGGTTCCAAATCAGCAGTCGCTGTCGCGCCCCCGGCAAATGCCGCTGAGGCAATTGACCGCGCAATGCTGATGCAGATGAGTAAGGACATTTATCCGCATGACGGTTTCCTGGATGACAAGCCTTACGCAGCAGTCGTCGATGGCATCATCAAAGAAACCACATCCGATGACAAAGTGAAAAAACTGATAGAGGACGGTCTCAGTGACCTGAATGCCAGAGCGCAAAAAATACACGGCAAAAATTACGTCGACGTTGAAACTTACGGCGCACGTGAAGCACTGCTGCGTCAGGTCGAACTATCAGATTTCTTCCAGAAAGTACGTGGCGGGCTGTTGTTCGGAATATACAACAACGTCTCCCTGTTTCCGAAGTTTGGTTATGGAGGGTCATCCTGGGAAGAAGGCGGTTATATCGACCGCGGCTTCAGTGACATGACCTGGCTACCAGACGATCCACGTAAACAAGGAGGGAAAAACTAATGGCTGCTAAAATTGATCTATCAGATGACAGTGTAGTGGTCATTGTGGGCTCAGGTGCCGGCGGCGGCACCTTGGCTAATGAATTGGCTCAACAGGGCATCAAAAGCGTCGTGCTTGAAGCTGGCAAACGTTTTACCCTTGATGACATCGAAAATGACGAATGGGCCATGTTCTCCAAGATTTCATGGCTGGACAAGCGCTATTCCGGCGGTGAATGGCACGGTGCGAAAAACCACCCGACATTACCGGCCTGGATTGTGAAAGCTGTTGGTGGCTCAACCGTGCACTGGGCCGGCGTTGCTTTGCGCTTTCAGGAGCACGAATTCAAAATGAAGACCACCAATGGTGAAACACCAGGTGCGAACGTGCTTGACTGGCCCGTCAGCCTTCAGGAAATGGTGCCTTATTACGAAAAGGCTGAGTTGAGAATGGGCGTAACCGGTAAAACAACCGGCATGCCGCATTTGCCCTGGAACAATGACTTCCGCGTTCTGGCCGAAGGTGCCCGCCGCGTAGGTTTTAATGAGATCCTCTCGGGTCCCATGGCCATCAACTCTGTTGACCGGGACGGACGCCCGGCTTGCCAGCAAATCGGTTTTTGTATGTCAGGCTGTAAAATTGGCGCCAAATGGTCGACCATGTACTCCGAAATTCCAAAAGCGGAAGCCACGGGTAAATGTGAAGTGCGCCCGAACAGCATGGTGCTGAAAATTGAGCATGACAAAACAGGTAAAGTCACCGGTGTTGTCTATGCTGATAAGGACGGCAACATTCAAAACCAGAAAGCCCGCATCGTCTGTGTGGCTGGTAACTCTATCGAGTCGCCGCGTTTGCTTCTGAACTCAGAATCAAGCCTGTTCCCGGATGGCCTTGCAAACGGATCATCAGGTCAGGTGGGTAAGAACTACATGTGTCACACCACGGCCGGCGTTTATGCCGTCATGCCGGATGAAGTTCACATGGAAAGAGGCACCACCGTTGCTGGTATTGTTTCGGACGAATCCCACAATAATCCGGAGCGCGGCTTTGTGGCTGGTTACCAGCTTGAAGTTCTCTCTCTCGGGTTGCCATTCCTTTCAGCGTTCCTGGTCCCTGGGCCAAGAGGCTGGGGCCGGAAAGTTTCAAGCGCACTTGAAAAATACAAATACATGTCTGGTGTTTGGATTTGTGGTGAAGATTTGGCTCAGGAACAAAACAGAATCACACTGCACGATTCTGAAAAAGATCAGTACGGGCTTCCCGCTCCGATCGTCTCCAAAACACCGCACATCAATGATGTGAACATGACCAACCATGCCTACAACACCATGAAAAACATATACGAGGCATGCGGCTCGACAGAGATTTACAATCTGCCAGCCTATCCGGCCAGCCATAACATGGGCACAAACCGGATGAGTGAAAAGCCAGCTGATGGCGTGGTCAACAAATGGGGGCAGGCTCACGATGTGAAGAACCTGTTTGTCTCTGACGGCAGCCAGTTTACATCCAGTGGTTCTGAGAACCCGACATTGACAATCGTCGCGCTTGCCATCCGCCAGGCGGAATTTATTGGCAAGGCCATGAAGTCAGGTGAACTGTAAAATTGAAAATTGATAGCCAGGGCCCACGCCATTTTAAACCCATGGGCCCTGGCGATTGCTAAAATATAAAACGACATACAAGAAAACCAAAGACCACAACGACGATAAAATTATGCGAAGAAATCTGAGCCTTGAAACGACCAGATGAGTGAACCGGAAGAAATCGGATTACTTCAGGTCCGCAATACCGAATTGCCTGGCGGATCAGATATCGACGACCCTGAATTTAGCTGCCGGCGCTATAGAACGGCCACCAGTCGATTTTGCTGCAAAACAAAAAATTGCACAATCGCAGAAAGAAAAAACACGACCCTGTTAAGCGATTTAAACGTTTAAAGAGAAACAACCCTAACCGATGAGATGCATGCCCTCCTATATACATGAAGCATATTTGATAGATGCCTTTCCATTATACTGTGATGGTTATGAGCAGATCCTCAATTCAATTTCAAAAAAAACCCGTATCGTTAAATGCCATCACCTGCGTGACATTGAACATCTGAACTTGAGCAACAACAAGAGCAATGTCGCCATTATCGACATCTGGTCATTTGGCGCGAAGGGACTGGAATTTTTAATTGATCTGCGGATCAAATACCCGCACCTGCAGATCATTTTAAGTGCTGATACTATGACAGACAAGGCCATCGCAAAATATCATGCGCTGGGAATTGACGCTGTTCTCTCCAAAAAATCGTCACTCAAATCATTGACAGCAAGTTTGTGTTATCTGTCACTTAATCAGGAAATATACGCAACTGAAAGTGAAGATGCCGAATGTTACCCCCTAAACGCAAACATAAATCAACAATTGGCTGAAAATATAATCACCAGAAAAGAACTGATGACACTGCGTTATTTAATGCAAGGTTTGATCAATAAAGACATCGCCAAGAAAATGGGCGTTTGTGAAAGCACGACAAAGAGCCATGTTTCCTCGTTGATTAGAAAATTCGGTGTTATAAACCGAACCCAGATCATCAAGGAATTTCGGTACCAGGGAAGACAAACCAACATCAGTCATCACTATAAAAAGCAGCGGGTTGTTGCCATCTCGGAAGCAAGGAAATTACTGGCCAAAGGCCTGGTGCAGGTTGAGGACATTCAGGTCGTTATCTGAAACAAAACGCCCCTCCATTGGTATCTCCAAAATAATTAATAATAGAGAAGGTAGGAAGAAATGGATGAAAAAGTCTTGGCCTCAATCGGGCGGGTAACCCAACTATATTGGGGCTTTGTAATTTCAAGGGCCGTTCATGTTTCAGCCAAGCTGGGCCTGTCAGATAAAGTCAGCCCCTCGGGGACAAAAGTTTCCGTAATTGCTGAAGACCTAAATCTCAATGCTGATCGCCTCTATCGTCTGATGCGTCTGCTGGCCTCTTATGAGATCTTTGAAGAAAAAGAAGACAAAACCTTCTACCCAACACCTCATTCAGATGTCATGCGCACAGAGGTGGAGGGCACAATTCGCTCAGCCTCTCATCTTGTCACCAAATCCATGTGGGAAGCGCTGGGCATACTCGATCATAGCATCCGCACAGGTGAAGACACCTACACCAAACTTTATGGCAAAGGTGTTTTTGATTATCTGGCAGACAATCCGGAAGAAAATGTGGAATTCGATGAAGCGATGCACAATTATGCAGAGCTCGAAAACCCGCCTCTGGCGAGCATGATGCCGATTGAGGGCCTGAAAACCATCGTCGATATTGGCGGCGGTCAGGGCGGCTTTTTAAAAGAAGTTCTGAACAAATTTCCGGCCATTGAGGGCATCCTTTTTGACCAGCCCTCTGTGGTCGCACAAAAAATAATCACTGACCAGGATGCTCTGGCCCCCAGGTTCAAAGAAGTTGGTGGCAGTTTTTTTGAAGAAATTCCCGCCGGCTGCGATGCCTATGCCCTGAAACGCATTTTGCATGACTGGAGTGACGAAGACTGTGTACGGATATTAAAAACCGCCCATGCCGCCATGCGCGATGACAGCCGGCTTTTTGTTCTGGACGCAATCGTACCTGATGGTAATGTCCCCCATTTCAGCAAGGATCTGGAGATCTTTTTGGTGACCTGGGGCGGTAATGAGCGGAACCGCAGCGAGTTTGAAGCCATTTTTGACGCCGCTGGTTTCAAGCTTATCAATACCATTGATACAGGGATGGTGCTCTCGATCACAGAAGCAAGGAAGAAATAACAGCGCAATACACAAAGGGCAACAAGTTCAGAATGAACAGCTGAAAAGTCCTTTCATCAGCCGGAATATCAGATCAAAAAAACGGAAGTCCTGACACCTGCAGATTGTCGCATCACTGGTTCACTTGTATCACCACTAATCCTTCATATCCTCAAGGTGAAAAAGGTAACATATTGTAAAATAAGAAATTTAAGAAATGGCATAACTGTTGCTGATATCTGAATACTTTAACTAATCCTCCTTGGGACTATAAGGGGTTGTGAAGGCACGTTTTACCTTCATGACCCCTTTTTTTTATCGAGGGAGAGCCACTGAAAACAAACCGTTGTTTTAAGAAACAATTATGGGAAATGTAAATCTGGGCAGGCACTCTCAACCTCAACAGGCGAAAGACGCTGGTGGTCGCCGCCCTCACCATGTTTTTCATCGGTCTCATCCAGGGGTCTGGCATTTCTTTTATTCTCACTAGGGTCCTGAAGCAAGCCGGTGCTATGTATGGGTCCAACATACTCCTTCTTAACATTGGAATTGAAGTGGGCCAGCCCCTTGCTTATCTCGCCCTATTGGCTGATGGAACCAGACATCGCCCTGATGCCCTGGAACCTGTTCCAGAACTGAAAAACAAAAGCATACATAGCACAACGAAAAAAGCCCCCACAACAGGATGTGAGGGCCTTTCTTTCCTTCAGAATTCAACTAAGAATTTCAAGGGAAGGGTTCGTTTATTTCTTCTTCTTGGTTTCAGCCAGAAATTTGGCTTCTGATCTGAGGTAAGCAATGATCAGCAACATTTCTTCCTCGGAAAAACTATCAATAAAGGACCCCATGATTGTACCTGGCCGTCCCTCTTTGATCACCTTCAGCATGTAAGCATCATCATTGGCCCCAGTCGGTGACCATTGACCGGCAATCAAACTTGGCGCCCGTGCGCCTTTCCCTTTCGCCCCATGGCAGAAGAGGCATGTAGAGCCATACATCTTTTGACCTTTTTTAAGGTCCGCTGCGCTATAGGTCGGTTTGGCATCTTTCTCGGTGTTATTTTCAGTAACCTGAACTTTTTCCTTGTCTCTAAGGCCCTGGCTGGCGTCAAACGCATCGACCTTTGAAAGCATCATGGCAGAACTCAGGGTCCCAAACAGACAAATCGCCAGAAAATAAATGAATGATTTGGTATATCTCACGTTGTACATCCTGTTAAAATGGTGACTCTTGGTATTTGCTCGCTTGTATCAAATGAAGAGGGGCCATAACAGCCCCTCTTCCTTATTTCGTCTTACCTTAAGCGGTAAATCAGGCGAATTTATTATTTATGAAGCGCAAAGATGAACAATCCGCCACCTTTAGAGTGCTTCTTAAGCCATTCACCGTAAACTAGTGGCCAAAGGCTACCACCACCAGGGCCGTTAAGCACAGCCACATATTGGGTGTCACCAACCATGAAAGTTGTTGGGTTACTGTGAATGCCAGAACCTGTGTTGTATGACCAGAGTGTTTCACCAGTCATATCATTAACAGCATGGAAATAGCCTTCAGCATCACCATAAAACATCAGACCACCGCCCGTAGTGAGCAGGCCGCTGGTTGAAGGTGTGTTTTGAGCTTTCATCCACTTAAGATCACCAGAAGTGGCATCATAAGCTTTCAGCCAGCCGTTACCAGGACGCAGGCGAATGGTTTCTGTCGCAAGGAACCATTTACCAGGCTTGAATTCCTGTTTGATGGTTTTGATATCCATAGCCATATCAATACCAGGAATATAAACAAGACCTGTGCGTTTGCTGTATGAAGCAGGGTGCCATTCTTTACCGCCACCAAGTGTCGGGGCGATATCGTTTGTCACTTTGCCCAAAGTTGGACGCTTCTCAGGGTTAACAATCGGCCGGCAGTTGTCACCAAAGCCAGTAAGCCAGTTAGCCCGCTGCATGGCTTTCACCCAGTTACATTTGAACGTCTTGCGATCAATTGAGTAAAGGTGGCCGTTACGGTCAGCGTGAATATAGACTTTGCGGTCCAGCTTGTCAGTGATAATGATGGCTTCGTTTGTGCCGTCATAATCCCAGACATCGTTAGGTGTATATTGGAAGTGACCTTTGATTTTACCGGTTTTCGGGTCAATACCAACGGTTGAACCTGTATAAAGGTTGTCACCAGGGCGCACATCACCATCAAAGTCAGGCACAGGGTTACCTACACCCCAAAGGATGAGACCTGTTTCCTTGTCATATGAAGGAGGTAGCCATGGCGTACCGCCAGCTGTTTTCCATGAGCCTTTGCCCCAGCTTTTGGCAATTTCTTCTTTACCAGTGACAGGAACAGTATGTGTTTTCCATATAAGTTTACCATCATCAGGGTTAAGGGCATAAACCGTACCAGGGTTGGCACCAAGGTCACCGCCTGAGTTACCGATCATCACTTTACCATCAACTACAAATGGCATTGATGTGAAAATCTCACCGGTTTTATAGTTACCAAGCTTTGTTTCCCAGACGATCTCACCGGTCTTGTTGTCAAGCGCCAGCATGTGAGTATCGAGTGTAGCAAGGAATACCTTGTCTTTATAAACAGCAACACCGCGGTTCACTGAACCACAGCATAGCACTGGACCAAGGTCACCAGGCAACTGGCGAACGTATTTCCAGATCACATCACCGGTTCTGCCATCAAGCTTCCAAATCCGGTTGTGGCTTGAGGTCACATAAAGCATGCCGTTAACAGCCATGACTTGTGAATCTTGCGCGCCAATCACACCAAAAGACAGGTTCCATTTGGGCACAAGGTTTTTAACTGTGTCCTGATTGATCTGTCTTAGTGTTGAATAGCGTGTGCTTTCATAGTCTTTGCCATAAAGCAACCAGTTGTTCGGGTCTTTGTCGGCATTCATCAGCATATCATCAGATACCCACTGTTGAACGTGTTTGCCGGACAATTCTTCCACGCCAAGCGCAAAAGCATCTGATACAGCCATTGTACCAAATGCTAGTCCTACGGCTGCCGGGATGACGGCCGAAATTCCAAATTTTTTGTAGAACACTTTGTAGTCCCTCCACATATGTTATAGTTGTAAGCAATATGATGCAAAACTAGGACCATTGTATAATAAGCAATGAAATCAAGGGAAAGCCTTGCGCACCCTGTCTCACTTTTGAAACACGTATCAGAAATTTGATACAATCGTTGTCACAAATGGGACAATCAGTTTTTGTAATTGAGCTATGATGAGTGAAAGTTTAGCGCAAATTTAAAGATATCCGAAAATGTAGTATTATTATATATGTAGTATTATAATAACACATATATACTTGAATCAACTCGCAGATAAAAATAAGTAAATTGCAAAAAGAGGAAGTTTCATACCTTTGAAGGGCAGTGAATACTTTCCCTTGCCTAATGGGTTGTTTATCTTTTAAGTGTTCAAAGAAGATGTGATCTACCAAATAGTATAACACCAATCAGAATAACAAAGAGATCAGGGGAAACGGAATGCGCTTATCTGTTTTTAGCTCAATCACGCAGTTTCAGAAATTCACTAAAATACAAGGCAAACCAGTCATCTACAGCGGAATGTTCCTCCTGGTTTGTTTGATCAGCGGCTTTGTAAGCCCCCCGCCCAAGGCCATGGCCGCAGACATCAACCAGCTGCGGTTTAAACAAAGCATGTGGGATGACCGGGTGCTGCGCATTCTAATCGAAGGCCCTGCCTATTTAAAAGCGGAGCGTGAATTTGAAATCAGCCCCCCTCCCAAAAATGACTCTGAGATAACCAAACAAGAGCTGGAAACCTTGCGCCTCTATCAGCGCCCGGTTCACCGTACAAAATCACAAATCGCAAAGATCAGGAGAGAGGCCGGTGCCGGTGCCTTTGTTGACATGTTCATCAAAGATGAAGCCATTCCACCAGCGCTGGGTGAAAAGGCACATCATCTCCTTTCCATGGGTGATGATGAGTGTCAGTATTTTGTGGTCAAATACAAAAAACGTTTTTCAAGGCCCCGCCCAAACCAGCTGGAAAAATCCCTGAATCTTGTGGTGCCTAACCCGGGGCATGCAGCCTACCCGTCTGGCCATGCCACCCAGTCCATGTTGATGGCGCTCATTTTAAGTGAGCTGGATCCAGCCCATCAGGAACAATATCACGCTTATGCGAAAGCGATGGCCAAACGGCGTGAAATTGCCGGGGTCCATTACCCAACAGACAGCAGCGCCGGTCAGAAACTCGCAGTCCAGATTTTTACTGCATTGAAAACCATCGAGGAATTCTCGAAGGAAATGGCCCTCGTGAAGCAGCAGCTCAAACAACTTGCTCATCAAAAAAATGAATAAACCATCAGGCTGATCAGCAAAAAATAAAGTGCAAAAATACCACCCCTTTTTCATATGAACACATAATAACAATGCTCGGCGTTGGTCACGTCCAGCCGAAGGGAAAGGCTGGGGTGAGACCCTCTCCAGCTTAGAAGAGTGATAGGGAAAAGAATCTACCTTGCGAGGTTAAGACCTTAGTCTATAGTAGAAATTTAAAAGCGACTATGGGGAAGAAAATTGCCAATAAATAAAATTCTTGTCGCCAACCGGGGCGAAATCGCTATCCGGATTTTACGCGCCGCCAATGAGTTAGACATCAAAACCGTTGCCATTTACGCAACGGAAGACAAGCTGTCACTGCATCGCTTTAAAGCTGATGAAGCCTATCTTGTCGGTGCCGGAACAGGCCCTGTTAAGGCCTATCTTGATATTGAAGACATCATCCGCATAGCATGCGATGCCGGTGTTGACGCCATTCACCCGGGCTATGGGTTCCTGTCTGAAAAACCGGAATTCGCCGAAGCGGTGATTGCGGCCGGCCTCACCTGGATCGGGCCAAGCCCAGATGTCATGCGCAAACTTGGAAATAAAGTCTCGGCCCGCGCCATGGCCATTGAGGCCGGTACACCCGTAATGCCGGCAACCGGCCCGCTCCCGGGTGCGGATGAAGAGATCCGGAAACTGGCAGAAGAAGTTGGCTATCCCCTGATGTTGAAAGCCAGCTGGGGCGGCGGCGGCCGCGGCATGCGCATCATCGAGCATGAAGGCGAGTTGTTGGACCAGGTCCGCACCGGCCGCAGCGAAGCTGAAAATGCATTTGGCAATGGTGAGGTGTATCTTGAAAAGCTGATCCGGCGCGCCCGCCATGTCGAGGTACAGATCCTTGGCGACAACCACGGTAATATTGTTCATCTTTTCGAGCGGGACTGTTCCATTCAGCGCCGCAATCAAAAAGTGGTGGAGCGGGCACCAGCCCCCTACCTTGATGATGCTGAGAGAGGGGAGCTCTGTCAAAGCGCTCTGAAATTGGCAGAGAAAGCCGGCTACGCCAATGCCGGTACGGCTGAATTCCTGATGGATATGGATAGCGGGGCCTTTTATTTCATTGAGGTCAACCCCCGCATTCAGGTTGAGCACACCGTCACCGAAGAAGTCACCGGCATCGACATCGTCAAAGCCCAGATCCGCATAGCAGAGGGCGCCCGCATCGGTGAGTTGGAGGAAAGCGGCGTCCCGTCTCAGGAAAATATAAAACTCGAAGGCCATGCCATGCAATGCCGGGTCACCACAGAAGACCCGGAAAATAATTTCGTCCCCGATTACGGGCGCATCATTGCCTACCGCACCGCAACCGGTTTTGGCGTTCGTCTCGATGGCGGCACCGCCTACACCGGCGCAGTGATCACCAGATTTTATGATTCGCTCCTAGAAAAGGTGACCGTCTGGGCACCCTCTGCCGGAGAGGCTATAAGGCGGATGGACCGGGCCTTAAGAGAGTTCCGCATCAGAGGCGTTGCAACAAACATTCCCTTTGTTGAAAATCTGATCAATCACCCGACCTTCCTCGACATGACCTACACCACAAGGTTTATCGATAACACACCGGAATTGTTTGACTTTCCCAAGCGCCGTGACCGCGCCACCCTGCTGCTCGACTATATCGCCACCATCAATGTCAATGGCCAGAGAGAGGTCAAGGATCGCCCTCGCCCACCGGCTCATATGCTTGAGCCTGTCGTCCCTGATTTCAGTGACAGCGGAAGTGAAGCAGAAGATCAGCAACAACAGGACAACCCGAAACATATACTGGATACCGAGGGGCCAGCCGCTGTTGCAGCCTGGATGCTGGCTCAAAAACGCCTGCTCCTGACCGACACCACAATGCGCGACGCGCACCAATCCCTGCTGGCAACCCGCATGCGCACCCATGATATGGAAAAAATCGCAAGCTGCTATAGCCAGCAACTGCCAGCTCTTTTTTCAATGGAATGCTGGGGCGGGGCAACCTTCGATGTGGCCATGCGCTTCCTTGATGAATGCCCCTGGGAGCGCCTCGCCCGCTTGCGCCGCGCCATGCCCAACCATTTATTGCAAATGCTGTTCAGAGGCTCCAACGGCGTTGGTTATACAAGCTATCCGGACAATGTGGTGGAGGGCTTTGTCAAACAATCAGCCAGAAGCGGCATTGATGTCTTTCGGGTTTTCGACAGCCTCAACTGGGTCGAGAACATGCGCATCGCCATTGATGCGGTCGCCAGTGCGGGTAAAATCTGCGAAGGCACCATCTGCTATACCGGTGATCTGTTTGACAAGACCAGAGACACCTACAACCTTGACTACTATGTAAAGATGGCCCGCGACTTGAAAGATGCCGGCGTCCACCTCATTGCCCTCAAGGACATGGCCGGCCTTCTGAAACCGGCAGCTGCCAAAGTTCTGATCCCGGCTCTGAAAGCGGAAACCGGCCTGCCCGTTCACCTCCACACCCATGATACTTCCGGCTGTTCAGCTGCAACGGTGCTGGCCGCAGCAGATGTTGGCGTCGACGCGGCTGATGCCGCGATGGACAGTTTCTCCGGTCTCACATCACAGCCCTGCCTTGGTTCCATTATTGAAGCCTTGCGCCACACAGAAAGAGAAACCGGCATAGAAGCGGCAACAGTGCGCGCCTTTTCAGATTATTGGGAACAGGTGCGCGGCCAGTATGCTGCTTTTGAAACAGACCTCAAGGCCCCCGCCTCAGAGGTTTACCTGCATGAAATGCCGGGCGGTCAGTTCACCAATCTGAAAGAGCAGGCCCGCTCCATGGGGTTATCAGGCCGCTGGCATGAAGTCGCCAAAACCTATGCTGATGTCAATGCCATGTTCGGAGACATTGTTAAGGTGACACCCTCTTCAAAAGTGGTGGGTGACATGGCCCTGATGATGGTTGCCTCAGACCTCACCCGCAAAGATGTGGAAGACCCGGACAAAGACATCGCCTTTCCAAGTTCGGTCGTCAGTTTTTTCCGCGGTGATCTGGGCCAACCGGCCAGCGGTTTCCCGAAGGCGCTGCAGGAAAAGGTATTAAAAGGCGAAACCCCGGCAACCGACCGGCCCGGCAAAAGCCTGCCCAAAGCTGACTTTGATCAGTTGAAAGCAACCGCCGAAGACATAGCCGGGCGCAAGATAACAGACGAAGAGCTGCAATCCTACATTATGTATCCGGCTGTTTTTAAAGACTATATCTCCCGCCAGCAGGAGTTTGGGCCGGTCTCGCTATTGCCAACAGATGTTTTCTTTTACGGCATGGAACCAGGCTCTGAAATCACGGTCGAGTTTGAAAAAGGCGTCAGCATTCATGTCAATTGCATATCAACCGGTGAGATTGATGATGAAGGTATGCGCCGCGTATTTTTTGAGCTGAACGGCCAGCCCCGCACCGTCAGGGTTGATGACAGCCTGGTTGCTGGCTCGCTCGTCAAGCATCCCAAAGCCAACCCGGATGATGAAAATCACGTCGCCGCGCCGATGCCGGGGATGGTCTCTTCGCTGGCAATTGAAGTTGGCCGGGAGGTCCATGAAGGAGATCTGCTGCTGGTGCTGGAGGCCATGAAAATGGAAACATCCATTTACGCGGAACGCGCCGGCACCATCAAGGAGATCACGGCACCGGTCGGCACTCAAATTGATGCCAAGGACCTGCTGCTTGTGTTTGCCTGATGGGGGCGCCTGATCAGGGCGAGACTGCCAGGAAAGACCATGACCTCACCAGTTCGTAGCATTTGATCATACCAAAAGCTGGGATATGCTCTGCAGTGATCCTGGAATGCTTTGAGAAGAGGACAGCAGGCATGAGCAAAACAACAAAAAACAACGACGCGATAGAAAAGAAAACGTCTGAGCAGAGCGAAGCGGAAATCCCGACAGCGAGCCGCCGGCATTTTATAACCGGCTCCGTCAGCGCAATCGCCGCCAGCCTTGGGGTCAGCACAGCTGCAAAAGCTGAGGCAAAAGCCTGCCTGGCCACAGAGAGGGATATCCTCGGGCCGTTTCACCGCCCCGGCGCTCCCTTTGGCGTAAAGCTGGCAGATGAAAATGAACCCGGTACAAGAATCTATCTCTCAGGCACAGTTTATGGCCCTGACTGCAAAACACCCATTTCAAACGCTCTGCTGGATATCTGGCATGCTGACGCCAAAGGCAACTATGACCGCCCGGAATACGCAAAGATTTACAATCCCAATCAGGATTATAGATTGCGCCGCCAACTGCTCACAGACGCAGACGGCAGCTACCAGATAGAAACCATCATTCCCGGCCGCTATAAAATACCCCCTGGCCTTCCTGATATTGATGCCAAATACGCAGGGCTGACCCGCCCGGCACACATTCATTTGCTGGCCGCCGCTCCCGGTTACACATCGCTAATCACCCAGCTGTATTTTGAAGGTGACCCGCACATACCAGGAGATCCCTGGGCAGGGGGCGAGACCCCGGAGGAACACGCCAAAAATCAATTAAAACTGCAAAAGTTGAAAGAAGATGGCTCAGTGGTCAAAGCCACATTTGACATCACACTCGCACGCGCCTGAGACATAGCGGCAGTAAGCAGAGATGTGAGCAGAAAGAAAAAGGGGGGGCAAGCCAGGAAATGCCACTAACGCATCATCAACCGAAAACCCCGCAAACCATGCTCCAGCAGGTCTTTCACTGCCTTGGGTGATTGCTGGCCGCGTGCCAGCACGCCCGCCCCTTGCAACAAGCCATTGATATAGCGGGCAAGCCCCCTGATATTCGCGTCGCCTGAAATATCGCCTTTCAGCTGGCCCAGTTTAAGCCGTTGATAGATCAGTTGTTCTTTTTCATCATGCAGCTGTTTGATTTTTTTGGAAATTCTGGTGTCACCTGTCCCTGCGTGAATGCCAGAATTGACGATAAGACACCCAAGTGAGTTTTTGCAGGCGGTCTTTTCCTTGAGCAGGGCAAACAGCTTTTCAATGGCGCTATATGTATCCGCTTCGTCCTCAAAAATGGCCTTCATCGCGGCAATAACAGGCAGCTGGTAGCGCTCCAGAACTTCAACAAAGAGGCCCTCTTTATCGCCGAAGGCATTGTAAAGACTGGGCGGGTTCATGTTCATCGCTTCGCCGAGAATGGCCACAGAAGCGGCTTCATACCCCTTGCTGCTAAAAACGGTAATGGCCGCCTCCAGCGCCTGGTCCCGGCAGAAATGTTTGGGGCGGCCCTTTGCTTTCATCATGACATTGTCCCGGTTTCAGATAAATATATAGTGTTCACTACAAAAAACTTGACTTGCACATTCTGTAGCATATACCAATATTGTAGCAATCACTACAAAAATAACCAGAAGTAGAGTAGGAAATAGAACATGTCAGATCAACTCACCGGAAAAATTGCGCTCATCACAGGCGGCAATAGCGGCATAGGCCTCGAAACGGCCAAAACATTTGTGCAAAAAGGCGCAACAGTTATCATCACCGGGCGCAATCAGGACACTCTGGACAAAGCTGTTGCAGAGATAGGCTCATCAGGTGAAGCGATCCAGGGAGATGTCTCAAACAACAGCGACCTTGACCGCCTTTATGACCAGATCAAAACAAAATATGGCCGCCTCGACATTCTGTTTGCCAATGCAGGCATTGCGCTTGCTGCCCCGGTAAATGATGTCACCGAGGAGATGTACGACCAGATATTTGACATAAATGTTAAAGGCCTGTTTTTCACGGTACAAAAGGCGCTGCCGCTATTCAGTGACGGCGGCTCAATCATTTTAAATGCTTCAGTCCTGGGCAAAAAAGGCGTCAATGGGATGAGTGTTTACGGCGGGGCAAAAGCAGCGGTACGCTCATTTGCACGCACCTGGGCCTCAGAATTGAGCGAGAGAAAAATTCGCGTCAATACCATCAGCCCCGGCCCTATTGAAACCCCGATTTATGGAAAACTCGGATTAACCGAACAAGAGGTGGAAGAATGGGGTGCGTCATTGCTGACAGAAATTCCATTGGCACGTTTCGGGCAACCCCGTGAAGTGGCCGATGCCGCCCTGTTCCTGGCGTCAAATGCCAGCTCATTTACAACCGGTATAGATTTAACCGTGGATGGCGGCCTCTCGCAGATTTAAGTCATAAGGTCTGGCAGATAGATACACAGCAACAGCCGGCCTGCCGCGCCGTGAATGCCAACGACAAAGCAAGGGCAGCCGCTTAATAAAGAGCGGCTGCCCTTGCTGCATCAAATCTGCCATATCGAAAATGTTTAAAAATCTGAAACGCCGGTTTGCCCGCCCACTCTGGAATTACATCTGCTCAAGAGCCGTCTGATCACTGTTTTCATGGAATTGGTCCCGCGCTGCTGCTTCAAATTCCTGCTCGACCACTCCATTGAGCCACAGCCACAGCATCTTGAAGTTATAAAGAAAGGAAAGCAGAGGCCGTGAAAAGGCCGCAGGTTGATTATGTTCAATGGTAAAATGTCCGAACCAGGCGAGGCCGTAAGCCAAAAGCAAGCCAACCAGCATGAGGAGAGGCTCAAAGGTAATCGCGGCAGCGATAAACATCCCTATCCCGAGGATCGTCCCTGTGTAGTGCAGGTTTCTGGTTCTCTCATCGGTGTGCGCTCTGAGATACGCATACCATAATTCATTATCTGACCGGTTTTTCATACAACATCTCTCTAACTTTCGACTTTATAATATTTGGGTACGACTATCTTGTTGTTTTCTCAATATATATTAGTCGATACAGCACGCATTACGGCAATTATGTTGCATTAATGCAGCCCCATTAATGCTGGCACCAACTTGGCCTAACAAGATACCAGTATAGATTCATGTAAATCCATACAGGCGTATAAAATCATCAGTAACTCTTTGTAATCAGATCGAAAGAGGCCATTAACTTGATTGTACTGCGCATACTATTCATTAAATATTAACCATAAATGCTCAAAAAATAGGCAAACGTTATAGTCTCTGGGTTTACGATCTGTATGTGGAGAACAAATATGATTGTGACAAAAACATTTTATGAGATGAAAAGTAAGCTAGAGGCATTTGAGCGCTCACAAGCGATAATTGAATTCAATGTCGATGGCACGATCCTGCGGGCAAATCAGAACTTTTTGAATACCGTAGGTTATGAATTAGATGAAATAGTCGGCAGGCATCATCAAATATTTATTGATCAGAAAGAAATCAATTCGGATGAATACAGAGACTTCTGGAAAAAACTGTCAGGCGGAGAGTATATCTCAGGTGAATTTTTACGTGTTCACAAAAACGGTGGAGATATCTGGATCCAGGCGTCATACAATCCCATTGTCGATAGGAAAGGGAAGGTGCTGAAGATCGTAAAACTGGCGTCAGATATCACCAACTCAAAAATTACAAGTATTGATCATGAAGGCCAGCTAAAAGCCATCAATAAATCCCGTGCTTCCATTGAATTTGATATGGAGGGCCGGATATTATCCATCAACGAAAATTTTCAAAAAGTCATGGGGTATTCAGAAAAAGAACTCATTGGTCAGCATCATTCAATATTAATATCCCCTGAAGAAGCTACAAATGATGAATACAAAAAATTTTGGAACGAATTAGCGAAAGGTCACTTTCAGGGAAATATTTACAAACGATTTACCAAGGAGAAGCAAGTGGTGTGGCTGAATGCCATTTATAATCCAATCCCCGACTCCAGAGGTCAGATCGTAAAAGTCGTGACCTTTGCGACTGACGTAACCCAGGATGTAAATAATAGATTAAAAAGATCAGAAATCAGCAAAGTGATTGATAGCCAGCTGAATGAAATTACAGAAACTGTTTTAGGGGCAAGCACACAGGCAATCGATGCCGCAGACACATCCTCGCAAACATCTAATAATGTTCAGGCCGTGGCAGAAGGCCTTGAAGAGTTGGCAGCTTCAGTATCTGAAATCAACCAACAAGTTACAAATGCGTTGAAAATAACAACTGAGGCAGTGGATCAGGCAGAAAACACGAACACCATTATTTTAGGGATGTCGGAAGCAGCCGGGAATATTGACGCTGTCGTTAGTTTAATTTCAGAAATTGCTGAGCAAACGAACCTATTGGCACTGAATGCCACCATCGAGTCGGCCAGAGCTGGTGAAGCAGGGAAGGGCTTTGCAGTGGTAGCTGCTGAAGTCAAGGAGTTGGCTGGGCAAACAGCGAAAGCAACCGAACAAATAACAAAACAAATAAGCCTTGTTCAGGGAACGTCCGATGATGCTGTAAAAGCTATAAAGTCCATCACGGATACCATTGAAAGTATTAATGAGATTTCTTCTGTCATTTCCTCTGCCATTGAGGAACAGGCCTCAGTTACGGATAGTATGTCCGGAAATATGCAAACTGCTGCCCGAAGTGTGAAAGAAGTTACAAACAGCATCAATGAAATTGCAAAAGCGACAGATGTGGTAAATTCTGCAGTCAAGGATGTTAAAGAAAACTCATCCGCGATTGCAAGTTAATTTCAATTCGCGTCTGAAAATCAATGCCTATCCCTACATTGCTCTTGCCAAGTTAAGCGATCATCAGATGTTCCATCGACGCTGGATCAGCCATAACAACAGGTAATAGGCGCGGAAGGTGCTCAAACAGGCAAGAGCCGCGGAAGGCGCACACCAAAGAAAGCGAGGGTTAAAGCCAGATGTTCTTCATGAAAAGGTAAAAACCAGACGCAATAAATTAAACTGGCGGAGAGAGAGGGATTCGAACCCTCGAGACGGTTACCCGCCTACACGCTTTCCAAGCGTGCGCCTTCGACCACTCGGCCACCTCTCCTGTCAGTTCAAACACAAGGCTTAGCCCCGTGAGGTCTAAGATAAGCGCATCGCTTATCAAAAGAGGAAAATGCGCAAGCATTTTAGGTGCGCCTTCGACCACTCGGCCACCTCTCCTGTCAGTTCAAACACAAGGCTTAGC
>CAYGPF010000004.1:0-3612 GCA_964351785.1 uncultured Rhodomicrobium sp. | reverse complement strand
CCCGTGAGGTCGAAGATAAGCGCATCGCACTAAAATAAGTGCGCGCCACCTAACTTCGTGAGAAGAGACCACTCGGCCACCTCTCCAGTTAGAAAGGCCTCTAGATTGCTAACAGCAACCGGCCTTCAGCCAAACAACGGTCAATAATTCATCTCTGCTTCGCTCAGATCTAATGACTTACAAGAAAGAGGAATGCAACTTCAAAGTGATAACCATGTTTGGCATGTTTTATGAAGGATCAGACCATATCGTCTAAATTTATTGGGTCAAGTGGGAATTTCACCCATAAAACCGAGATGGACTGCATATCTGATAGACTGGTGATATGATAACAGGCGGATCATCTAAGTTATGAACAGGTAAGAATCAGGCCCTGACCCCAACTGATGAAAAACTGGCCAGACGAAAGCACTTGTGAAAAACTGAAAAAGTCATAAGACACCCTGAAATCTTTTCTCAGACTTATAGACAGAAGCCTGCGACTCAGAAATAATTAACACATTATTCATAATGTTGAAGTAAGCGTCCTACTTAGTCTCAGTTGTATTCTTAATTTATTTTTGTCCTGAACCGAAAACACTAACGAATAGTTATATCAAATGTTTATATTCAGAATTCTGGGCTTATGGATATTGATTTTGGGATTTATGGCATTTGTTTATGATGCCACAAAGACAATGGCGAATAATGGCCATTTGACCGTCACATCATTGAGCGGTCATTGGAATAACATTCATGAACAGAGCTTTACCTTCCTGCAAAATCTGGTGAGCTCACTCCTGCATCCCCTTATTTGGGACCCGGTATTTCACACAGCACTCCTGTTGCCTGCATGGTTGGCGCTGGGGGCCGTTGGCAGTTGGATATACTGGATTGGTCGCCACCGGAAAAAAATCGACATCTTCATGAATTAGTGTGCTGCGCGCCATCTGGTAGCAGCGCAGAGGGTTGATTAGCCTGGAGTTCAAATCCGGGCAGCGATGTTATGTGGAATTTATTCTAAAGTTTGCGAAAATATTGCAGGCGCCAAGCATAAATTACGCTGGCACCCACTTATAAACTCAATCAAACAAGGCATCAATCTCATCTTGTGTGGCAAGATTATCGTCGCTATCGAGCGCCGGGCCGTTCACCAGTGATTTGTCACCTTGTTGAGCATGGTGCTCATCAACTGCGACATTTAAAAACGCTTCGGCGCCACCCCAGATTTCCATCATTTTCATGATGCGGGCTTCAACAAAGCAGAAAGTTTTAACAACTTTGGTAATCCGTTGCCCGGTGAGATCCTGAAAGTTACAGGCTTCAAATATATTGACAATATTTTCCTGAATTTCACAGGCCATCGCCTGTTGAGACTCATCACGAATACTGGCCACGAGATTACCAGCTTGCTGTTCTATCAGTTCAGCTGACTGCAGGATGGTCTCGGTCGCAACCTCAGTCCCCTTAACAATGGCACTTAATTCCTCTGCAACCCGGTCAATTCCTTTACCTTCAGCCCCGGTTTCCTTGATGGTCAGAATTTGCGTCTTGGTATCATCAATCGCATGATAAATAGCCCGCATTTCATCTTTAAGGCGCGCCAGTTCAGCTTGCTTTAGCTCCACTTCCTGATGCAATTCAGAATTCATCAGTGGGCTGCAAGTTGCGTCACCCCCCTCAATCACACTCTGAACCGGGCTCAGACGCGCTTTGTCAATCTTTAAATGCAGCGCTTCAAGTTGATCAATAATCTCCTGGTGGCGTTGCCCCTCGTCGCTACCTGTTGCCAGACTTAAATCTTCAGATTGTAGAAATCGTTCAATTTTAAAAGCTGCACACATGAGAACCACCCCGGAAATTACCAATATCAGAAAAGCGATTGTGGCATTGAATTCCTAACAACAAGTTCATTTCTGTACAGAATGCAGACAGGGTTGCACAGCAGAGCACCGCAATCTGATGGTCGGAAAATGAAAAGTGATAGAAAGAGCCGGCCAGTTCAAGGAAAAGGGTTTATTTGCGCTTCAAACCTTCGGTTCTGTGCTGCAAATGCTCGAGCCCTTCAGGGCAGGGCCCGCCATAGGCCCAGTCAAGCAATTCAACAAAATGCACAACCGGCGTCGCCGAATAGTGCCCCATTTGGGTCAGACAACCAAGATTGCCAGTGGCCACTATATCTGGTTTGACCCTGGCGATATGTTCAGCCTTGCGCTGGCCAAGGTCACGGGCGATTGAAGGCTGCAGAATATTATAAACCCCGGCTGAACCACAGCAAATATGAGCCTCTGCCATATTCAAGACCGTAAAACCGGCTTTGCGCAACAGGATTTGCGGCTGGTCTTTGATTTTTTGCCCATGGTTCATTGAGCAGGGCAGATGCACGGCAACCTTCAGGTCACTCCAGAGCTCAGCAGTGCCAAAATTGTAATCAATGAGAAATTCACTGATATCAAATACCTTGGCAGAAAAACGAACACTTGCTTCAAGCAGGGCTTGATTGCTGGCCAGTTTCTTCTGCGATTTTACAAAATGACCATAATCCTTAACAGTGGTGCCGCACCCCGAAGCATTCATGATAATGCCATCAAGCCCGACCTCGCTTTCAAGCTCCTGGAACTCTTCTATATTGCGCCGGACATAAGACGCAGCCTGGTCAGCCCGCCCCATGTGAAGATCAAGCGCACCGCAGCAGCCCACCTTTTCAGAGACAACAACTTCAATCCCCTGGCGTGCCATAAGCCGAATGCTGGCATCATTGATAGAAGGGCGAACGACCTGCTGTGCGCAACCGGTCATCAGCAATACCCGTTTGTGTAACTGTCCCTTTGGCCGCGCCACCCCGCCGCCATGAAATTCCGGTGAGTTTTTCCGCCGGGACGGCATCAGTTCCAGCATTGCCGCCAGTTGCGAAAACCCGAGCTGCTTCATCAACGGTCTGAGGAGTGGTCTGGTGAACCGGCCGAGCCAAAGCGCCAGGGCAAAGCGCCGGGGGTGCGTTACCGTTGCACTTAAAAGAGAGCGGATCATTCGCTCCTTTAAAGGCCTGTAACCCCGCTTCTCGATTTCCTGGCGGGCCAGATCTGAAAGATGCATATAGTCCACCCCGGACGGGCAGGTCGTCATGCAGGAAAGACAGGTCAGGCAGCGATCCATATGCGTCACCAGCGTGTCATCAGGTGGCTTGCCGCTCTCGAGCATGTCCTTGATCAGATAAATCCGCCCGCGCGGGCTGTCGCGCTCATCACCAAGTACCACATAGCTTGAGCAAGTCGCCGTGCAAAGCCCGCAATGAACGCAGCGCCGGAAAACATCGTTCGCCATCTGAATATTGTCATCCCGCAGCTGACGCTTGGTAAATTCGGTTTTCATCTGTTAAATCCCGTCATACATGCGATTAGGGTTCAGAACGCCCTTGGGGTCAAATAACTGTTTAATATCCTTGGATAGCTTCATATGTGCCGGATCAAGTGGATGAAACGGTGAAACATAATGCGGGCATTTTTTGGCTGCTCGGATCAGTGTGGCATGGCCGCCGGCTTGCGCCACGATGCGCCTGATATCACTGGAGCCCATATCAGCAACCCCCCGCGTCGTGACCCACAAGAGCCCGCCCCCCCAGTCATAACTGAT
>CAYGPF010000003.1:95768-297479 GCA_964351785.1 uncultured Rhodomicrobium sp. | reverse complement strand
GTTGATCTCGGTGCTCAGGAAGAAGTGGCAGAGCAAACCTTGTCGGAAGAAGACGTGGCAAGCATATTGCCACCAACCGAAGTAGAGGCCGCAGCAGAAGAATCCAGTGAAGCCGAAGCCCCAAAAGCAACTGAGGAAGCGGCAGCAGAACCTGAAAAAGAGGCATCAGACCTCAAAGGGTTTGTCGGTCTGAGTTCACCGGAAGGTGACGCGGATGATCTGAAAAAAATTGACGGGGTCGGCCCTGTGATTGAGAAAAAACTCAATGAAATGGGTATCTATCATTTCAGTCAAATCGCCAAGCTGACCAAAGACCAGGCTGATGCCATTGATGAAGCCATCGCATTTAAAGGCCGCATCGAACGTGATGATTGGTTGGGCCAGGCCACAAAATTGATGAGCGAATAAAAATACCGGCCAGGACAATATCTGTACTGGCCGGGATTTGCCAACAAGTAACATGAACGCCGCCCCCCGGGGGTGCTAAACTTACCAGATTGAGGCAACAGAAATGGCTGAAATTACAGCAAAACTAGTAAAAGAGCTGCGCGAAACCACTGGTGCAGGCATGATGGACTGCAAAAGCGCGCTGAAAGAAACAGACGGTGATCTTGAAGCCGCCATCGACTGGCTGCGCACCAAGGGCCTTGCCAAAGCCGCCAAAAAAGCCGGACGTGTCGCTGCCGAAGGCCTTGTTGGCATTGAAACAAAGGGGCAGGAAGGCGCAGTTGTTGAAATCAATTCAGAAACAGACTTTGTCGCCCGCAATGAACAGTTCCAGGAAATGGTAAAAGCCATCGCTGGAAAGGCACTTGCAGAAGGCACGGAAGATCTGGCCGGCAAACCTTTCCCAGGCAAAGACATTTCCATCGAAGATCATATCAAGGAAATGGTCGGCACCATTGGTGAAAATATGTCCTATCGGCGCGGCGAAAAACTGAGCGTCGAAAATGGCGCCGTTACTGGTTATATTCACAACGCAACTGTGCCAGGCCTCGGCAAGATCGGCGTTTTGGTTGCACTTGAATCAACCGGTGATGTCGCAAAGCTTGAAGCCCTTGGTAAACAGGTGGCCATGCACATTGCAGCAACCAACCCGCTCGCCGCAAAGGTAGAAGAGCTGGACCCAGCTGTAATTGAGCGGGAAAAAGCCGTTTTGACCGAGCAGGCAAGAGACAGCGGAAAACCTGACAACATCATTGAAAAAATGATCGAAGGCCGTATCCGTAAATTCTATGAAGAAGTGGTTCTTCTGAAACAGGTCTTTGTCATTGATGGTGAAAATTCTGTCGAGAAAGCGCTGAAAAACGCAGAAGGTGATATCGGCGGCCCCATCACATTTAAAGGCTTCATCCGTTTTGAGCTTGGCGAAGGCATTGAAAAAGAAGAAGACGATTTCGCTGCAGAAGTGGCAGCGGCCGCCGGCGTTTAAAGCAACAATAAAATGCAATATCAGACCGGCCTCAAGTCCGCTTGAGGCCGGTTTTATTTTGGCTGTAAGAAAAATTAAAGCCAGTACATAAATTTGGAAACACGGCAATAGAGCTGGCTTTAACGGGCAAACGCGTGAAAATCATGGGTTTGTTAAGCTAATTAAATTGAGAAATCAGACAAGATCGGCTAAATATTTTGAACAGTAGCCATCAGAAGTGCTGTGCCCACAAAAGCAAGCAGACAAATCCGGGCGGGAGAATTACGTGTCAACAGACCTGAAATATAAACGGCTCATGCTGAAACTCTCAGGTGAGGCACTCATGGGCAATGCGGCATACGGCATAGACATGGAAACATCCAGCGGTTTTGCCAAAGACATTGCCAATGCGGTCTCGTCTGGCATTGAGCTTGCTATCGTCATTGGCGGCGGCAATATATTCCGCGGTATGCAGGGGGCGGCCAAGGGTATGGAGCGGGCGAGCGCCGATTATATGGGAATGCTCGCAACAGTTATGAACGGCCTCGCTCTTGAAGGTCTGTTGAAAGCTGAAGGCGTGAAGGCAACGGTCATGTCCGCCATACCGATGCCAACTGTTTGCGAACCCTACAACAGGAAAAAAGCCCTCGAACATCTGGAGCAGGGGACCGTTGTAATTTTCACGGGCGGCACCGGCAATCCCTTTTTCACAACAGACACCGCCGCAACTTTAAGAGCCGTCGAAATGGATTGTGATTGTCTGGCCAAAGCCACCCAGGTTGACGGCGTATATGACAAAGACCCGAAAACCAGTCAAGATGCGGTGCGCTACAATGAGCTGGATTATGATACGATACTGGCAAAAGATCTTAAAATTATGGATGGCGCCGCCATTGCCCTTGCCAGAGACAATCATCTGCCGCTGATCATTTTCTCAATTCATGAACCTGGCAATCTGACAAAAATGATCAGGGGAGAGGCCACAGCAACGAAGGTAACCTGAACCAGGCGCTTAAGTTCGAATGAAAATACCATGGCTCGGCAAGCTATTTGAACACAGTATATTTTAAATTCCTGTGGTTGATAAAAAGACAAACAGCCAAAAGGCGAGAGGAAAAAAATCATGTCAGACGGATCATTTGATTTAAAAGATATTGAAAAACGGATGAACGGGGCCGTTGCCTCTCTGAAACAGGACTTCTCCGGTCTGCGTACCGGGCGCGCCAGCGCTTCCCTGCTTGAGCCAATAACCGTTGAAGCATACGGCAGCCCGATGCCGCTCAATCAGGTGGCAAATATCTCTGTACCGGAGCCGCGCACTATCACCGTCAGTGTCTGGGACCAAAGCCAGGTGGCAGCTGTTGAAAAAGCCATCCGGGAATCTGATCTCGGCCTGAACCCAAATGTTGAAGGGGCAACATTGCGCATTAACATTCCAGAGCTGAACGAGGAAAGACGCAAGGAATTGAGCAAGGTAGCCGCCAAATATGCCGAACAGGCCCGTGTCGCTGTTCGTAACGTCCGCCGTGATGGTATGGACACCCTGAAAAAAATGGAAAAAGACGGTGACCTCGGCAAAGATGAACAGCACGGGCTTTCGCAAAAAGTGCAGGACCTGACAGATAAACTGATCCAGGAAATTGACACCGCACTATCAACAAAAGAAACCGAAATAATGCAGGTCTGACCCCTGACAATTTTGAACAACAAAGAAAAAGGGTTCCTATAAAGGTACAGCGCCAGTTAGATAACCAACCCACCAGTCCCAGTTTAGTTCCGGCTAAGTTGAGTTCAGGCCAAATTGAGTGAAAAACCATGTCGTCTCAGACTGAGCAGAAAGAAAAACAACTCAGGCACGTTGCCATCATCATGGATGGGAATGGTCGCTGGGCAAAAAAACGCGGGTTGCCAAGGTCAGCAGGTCACAAACGCGGTGTTGAAACAGTCAAACAAATTGTCACGGCGGCAACCGAATGCGGCTTACCCTTCCTCACCCTCTTCAGCTTTTCATCTGAAAACTGGTCTCGCCCCAAACCTGAGATAGATGAGTTGATGCGGCTGATGAAGACGTTTCTGGAGAATGAGCAGGAAGAACTAAACAAAAGCAACGTCAGAGTTAAAATGATTGGTGCCCCGCTCGATCACAACACGGAAATCTACAACCTCATCAAAAATGCAGAGAAAACCACGCAGGGAAATACCGGCCTGCAACTGACTGTTGCCTTCAATTATGGTGGCCGTGATGAGATAGTGCGCGCGACGCAAAAGCTCGCCTGTCAGATCAGGGATGGCAAATTGCAGCCTGATGAAATTACAGAGCAAAAGTTTGAAAGCGCACTGGACACTTACGGCCTGCCAGATCCGGACCTGCTTATCCGTACCAGCGGTGAATACCGCATCTCCAATTTTTTGCTGTGGCAATTGGCCTATTCAGAGTTTGTCTTTCTTGAATGCAACTGGCCCGACTTCAACCGCGAGCAACTGGAACAGGCCATAGAGGATTACTTCAGGAGAGATCGCCGGTTCGGCGGCCTCATCGCGAGGGCCACGATTTGACAAACCAGCAAGAAGCTATGGATAAATCGGAAGAAACCAGCCCTAAAAGTGAATTGATCAAACGTTTGATATCGGCGGTAATTCTGGCAGTGGTAACCATTTTTGCCGTCGGCTACAGCTTTGAAACCTTCCTGATTTTCAGTTTAATTCTGACCCTCATCATGGTCTGGGAATGGGGGCGGCTCACCAACAATGATACCCCACTGCAACTCGCCATTGCAGCACTGACCATCTTTCTGAGCATCCTTTCCTATATATTCAGGGAACCAACCTTGCTGATCGTCAGCCTTGCTGCCGGTATCGGTTTGAGCCTTTGGTCAACCCATTATTGGTGGCGCTCAAAATGGGCCCTGCTTGGTCTGTTTTACGTGGCTCTGCCGGTGCTGAGCCTTTTGTATTTTCGCCGCGATGAGCCAATGGGGGTTTATGCCGTTCTCTTTATTCTGGCCATTGTCTGGGCCACAGACACCGCCGCCTATTTCGCAGGGCGTCATTTTGGGGGTAAAAAACTCGCCCCGGCAATCTCACCCAATAAAACTTGGTCCGGTTGCCTTGGCGGTTTGTTCGCTGGCCTGATTGTAGGCGCACTGTTTGCCATTTCGATAGAAGCATCCCCGGTGGTCCCCGCCCTCATCGGGATCGTGCTCTCAGCTGCAAGCCAGTTTGGAGACCTGATGGAAAGCGCAATCAAGCGTCATTTTGGCGTGAAGGATTCAAGCGGCCTGATCCCTGGCCATGGCGGCGCACTGGACAGGCTTGACGGTATCATCTTCGCAAGTGTGGCAGCGGCATGTATAGCACTTCTGAGAGCGCCGGAAACACCTGCCAAAGCTTTGCTCTTATGGTCGCCCTGAACAGAGGACATAAAGTATGAGCGAGAGCAAACAGCAAACAGAAAAGCGGGTAACCATCCTCGGGGCGACTGGCACCATAGGCCAGAACACGCTTGATCTCATCAACAGAAACCGCAATCAGTTCAAGGTCGCCGCGCTTACAGGACATAATAATATCGACCTTCTGGCTCGCCAGGCAAAATCATACAACGCTGAATTTGTAGCTGTGGCAGACCCGGAAAAATATCAGCAGTTAAAATCAGCGCTTGAAGGCACCACAGTAGAATGCGGCGCCGGGCAGGACGCTATTTTGCAGGCGGCCGCATGGCCGGCGGATATCTGCATGGCTGCAATTGTAGGGGTTGCAGGCCTTCCTCCCACCCTGAAAGCCATGGAAAGCACAAAGCTAATCGCCCTTGCCAATAAGGAATGTCTGGTAAGTGCCGGCAGCCTGTTTATGGCAAAAGCCCAAGCACACGGGGCGACAATTCTGCCCGTTGATTCAGAACATGCCGCCGCGTTCCAGTGCCTTGTCGGTGAAAACCGGCAAAACATAAACAAACTGACCCTGACAGCTTCAGGCGGACCGTTCATCAATAACACGAAAGATGAAATATCCAGAGCCACAATCAAGGAAGCCCTGAACCATCCCAATTGGGATATGGGCGCAAAAATAACCATTGATTCAGCCACCCTCATGAACAAGGGACTGGAGCTGATTGAGGCCAAATATCTTTTTGATTTAAAACCGGATCAACTGGATATGCTGGTTCACCCTCAATCCATTATCCATTGTCTCCTGAGTTTCAGGGATGGGTCGGTTATGGCCCAGATGAGCACACCAGACATGCGTGTGCCAATCGCGTACAGTCTGGCCTGGCCCGAGCGCATGACAACCCCGATTGAACCGATCAATCTGGCAGATATTGGCCAGATGACATTTAAAAAAGCTGATCCGGAGCGGTTTCCATGCTTGGCATTGGCGTCAAATGCCTTATATAAGACAGAACAGCTGGGTCCGGTCCTGAATGCGGCCAATGAAATTGTGGTCGAAGCCTTTCTGGCTGAGCAGATCCCCTTTCATGCCATTCCAGAGATCATTGAACAAGTCATGGAAAAGAGCGAAAAAGAAGCCTCAACCATTAACCCTGACAATCTTAACGATATACTGGAACTGGATGGCTGGGCCCGTAAACTGGCACTGGAATTGCTCCAAACACCACTTCAGTTTACCGCCTGACCCTGAAATTTAATCGTGCCGTGCCACCAACAAGGAATTAAAAATGGAAATCATCAGTCAAATCATAATGAGCCTGCCCTCTGTGTTAATGAGCTGGGTCGTGCCCATTCTGTTCGTCCTGACGCTTGTGGTGTTCTTTCACGAACTTGGTCATTTCCTCGTTGCTCGTTGGTGTAATGTTGATGTTGAGGCTTTTTCGATCGGCTTTGGCAAAGAGATATTTGGCTTCACAGACAAAAAGAATACCCGCTGGAAACTGGCCTGGCTGCCGCTTGGTGGTTATGTCAAATTCAAGGATGATAGCGGCGCGGCCAGCACTCCTGATCATGAAGCCATAAAAAACATGTCAGAAACGGACAAAGCCGGCAGCTTCCACCTGAAACCACTGTGGCAGCGGGCCGCGGTCGTGGCGGCAGGGCCCATAGCCAGTTTTATACTTGGTATCCTCATTTTTACAGGTATCAAATATACAAGCGTTGAAACAGGTCCCTCAAGCCTGGTACTGGAAGTCATGGCGGACAGTGCTGCCGAGACAGCAGGCATAAAGGCAGGCGATGTCATCACTGAAATCAACGGCAGCAAAACCCCGTTCTTCAATGATATTTTCCGGATTGTCTCCCTGAGTGCCAATGATCCCCTGAACCTGAAGGTAAAGCGTGGCTCTGAAACCCTGTCATTTAACCTGACCCCGAAAACCGCCATGATTGATAATGGTTTTGGCAAGAAAATTTCCGTTGGGCGCATCGGCATTAAGCCCTCAATTGATAAAAAAACCTGGGTCAGCCGTAATTACACCCTGCCAGGTGCTTTTGTCGGGGCGGTTGACCAGACCCAATTCATCATCACCAGCACAATGGGCTATATCGGCAAGATATTCACCGGCAGGGAATCAACTGACAAATTAAACGGCCCGATCGGCATCGGTAAAATCGTCAATCAGTTTTCAGAAATGGGTATAATATCAACACTTTATATCGCAGGTTTGCTATCTGTCAGCATTGGCTTGTTTAACCTGTTCCCAATTCCGCTGCTTGATGGCGGTCACCTGCTTTTCTATGCGATTGAAGCCATCAGAGGCCGCCCCGCCAGTGAAAGATTTATGGAATACAGCTTCCGCGCTGGCCTCGCGGTTCTGCTTGGATTGATGCTGTTAGCCACCAAAAATGACATAGGCTGGTTTAATTAGTCTGACCCCTGTTTTGGGTCTTCATTTGAGCTCTTAACATTAGCCTTAAAAATAACAGCAATGTTGCCCAAAAGGCTCTTTCCAGACCGTTAAGGAATCTGTAAGATCAAATCACCGAAGTTGCGACCTGACCATCGCAATCAAAGCCATCAAATGTCACCGTTTTAGACATTTTGGGACGTTTTGAGCGCGTGGTAATTGGGTTTTTGTCTGCTTTTTGACTGAATATGAAATGCATACTATGTGCATGTTATATTTTTTGAGTTTTTCTGGGGGTTAGGGAATTACTTAAATTATCTATGTTTTTCAGGTAATTAAGGGTGTGCCCAACAGGATTTTCAGAATTGTAAACATGCGCAATCGGGTTGAACGGTTTTGTGAAGAACCAGCCGGCTTGATGCACAAACAGCCCTTCCACTTTGTGGGGCCAGAATTGAGCCAGTAATTGTTTTTGATGATTACTGTTAATTAAGTGATTTCAAGCTCGATAATGTCCGGCAAAGTGCTTTAATCTGGAGGGGAGAACAAAGTGGAAAAAGATCCAGGGAAAAAGACACAGGAATGACAGATTAGGTCGCAATTGGGACAAGATTTTAAAAAATAACTTAACGATCAAGAAAACAGATTAAAAACTGAATAGATAAAAAACTGAAATGAACATGGGAACCAAACGACAATCAGGGTTCAGACAATCATTTCAAAACAAAGTGTTAGCAGAGTAAAAGACTTAATTAGAGGGGCAGAGTACAGCTTTTTGTGATTATGTTTAGTGGCGTCTATCTTGGTATGCAGTCATTTAGCAAGAGTAGCAAAAACAGTAACTTATGCTGGGAAAGTTTTAAATTCAGAGCGTTTGCTTAACAAACAATCTGAAATGGTGCTTAGGGCAGATACCTGAAATTAGCAGGTAAAGCCGTGTTTGGTAGGAATAACACGGAGTACGGGATGATAATGTTATGCACGGTAACCAACCCGTCAATTTTCAGCCCGATTGTCAAAAGCGCTTTTATTAGGGGCACGTAAAAAGCATGTTATTTGTAGGTAAAGCCAGAATGATCACAAAGGTCATGGGACAAACCATAAAGGCAGCAACCCTTGCTGTGGGGCTTATGGGTCTTGCCTTGGCCGGTGATGTGGCGTTTTCTGTGGCTGGTAAAGGGCAGGGCGGCCTTTCAAACTTCTCAATTTCACAAATTTCAAAAGCTTGGGCGCAATCTGGTGTGGTGCGCAGTATTCAGGTCAAGGGCAATCGCCGTGTAGAACCGGAAACCGTCAAGTCCTACCTGACATTCGGCGTCGGTGACACTTATTCGGCTTATGAAGCGGACGCTTCCTTGCAGGCCCTTTTCGCAACCGGCCTGTTTGGCGACGTGGCTATCGTCAAGGGTGGCACGATTGTTACTGTGACCGTTGTGGAAAACCCGGTGATCAACAAAGTTGCCTTTGAGGGCAACGATGAAGTGGACGACGCTTCACTGGCAACGGAAGTTCAACTGAAAACCCGCGCTATTTATACCCGCGCCCGCGTCCAGTCAGACATTCAGCGCATCCTTGATCTTTATCAGGTCCGCGGTATCTTCACCGCTAAAGTAGAAGCAAAAATTATCAAACTGCCTCACAACCGGGTTAATCTCGTGTTTGAAATTCTTGAAGGCAGCGCCACCAAAGTGAAGAGCATCAACTTTATCGGTAACGAAGCATTCTCTGACGGCCAGCTGAAGGACATCATCACAACCGGCGAATCCGGCCTGATGTCGTACTTCAAATCCAACGATATTTATGACCCGGACCGCCTCGCGGTAGACCGTGAGCTGGTACGTCGTTATTACCTGACAAACGGCTATGCAGATGCCCGCGTGCTGAGCGCAGTTGCAGATATCGACGCGGAAGGAAAATCCTTCATCATCACATTCACAGTTGATGAAGGCCCGCTCTATAACTTCGGCTCAGTTGATATTGAGACAACTCTGGCTCACATCAACGTTGACGCCCTGACAAACAGCGTGTTCACCAAACCGGGCACAGCCTATAACGCCCTGAAAATTGACAGCTCCATTGAAGCTCTGACACTCGCCGTGTCCGAGCAGGGCTACGCCTTTGCCCGCGTGCGCCCCCGTGTTGAGCGTGACCCTATCAGCCGTGCCATCAGTTTGACATATGTGATTGAAGAAGGTCCAAGGGTCTATATTGAGCGTATCAATGTTTATGGCAATACACGCACGAAAGACCATGTTATCCGCCGGGAATTTCGCCTTGTTGAGGGTGACGCCTATAACCGCCTTCTGGTGAAGAACGCCGAAAAACGCCTGAAACGCCTTGGTTTCTTTGAAAAAGTCAAAATTTCACGCGAACCAGGCAGCGCGCCGGACAGGGTCATCCTGAATGCCAGCGTTGTTGAGAAAAACACAGGTGAATTCAGCTTTGGTGCAGGTTACTCATCAGGTGAAGGTGTCATTGGTGATATCTCCATCAGCGAGCGCAATCTGCTTGGTAACGGCCAATTTCTGCGGTTGTCCCTATCAGGTAGTGTCGAGCGCCAGCAAATTGACCTGAGTTTCACAGAACCCCGCTTTATGGATATGAACCTGGCAGCTGGTTTTGATCTCTTCCACAAGGAGATCGATCGCACCGATGAATCAGGCTACCGGAACCGTAAATCAGGTGGTGGACTGCGCTTGGGCTTCCCGATCGCCGAAGACTGGCGGGCCTCCATTCGCTACAGCTTTATCCGTGATGACATCTATGACCTTGATACTGGCGCATCCTTGCTGATCGTCGAACAGGAAGGTGTTTCAAACACCTCATCCATTGGTTACAGCATCACTTACGATACCCGTAATCACATCAAGAAACCGAGCAAAGGTCTGTATATGAGCTTTTCTCAGGATCTGGCCGGCATCGGCGGTGATGTGAATTACCTGCGCACAATTGGTGAAGTGCGCGCTTACTACCCACTTTGGAAAAAAATCACACTTGTTGGCCGCGCGATCGGTGGCTTCATCGTCGGCACCAATGGAGATGATATTCGCCTCGCGGACAATTTCTTCAAAGGCGGCGAAACAATTCGCGGCTTTGATAGCGCCGGTATCGGCCCTCGTGACCAGCTAACAGGTGACGCTCTGGGTGGTAAGGTTTTCTATGCAGGTACCGTTGAAGCGCGGTTCCCCATCCCTTACCTGACAGAAAATGTCGGCATGTCAGGCGCTATATTCGCTGATGCAGGTACCCTCTATGATATCGACGTCTCGGCCACTGCGCTGGCAAATGGTGTGAAGGTGATTGATGACGACAGTATCAGAGCTTCTGTCGGTGTCAGTATCCTCTGGGATTCACCTGTCGGACCGGTCCGGGCAGACTTCTCACACGTTATCGAAAAATCTCAATTCGATGACGAGGAAGTCTTCAGATTTGGTGCAACCACCAAGTTCTAGAGCCCGCATCTTATTTCATCAAAAAGCCTGCCTTCAGAAACGAGGGCAGGCTTCATCATAAAAAGGACTGTCATGGAACATCCGGGATTTTTCCAAAAGGCTGGTCCTTTCAGGCTTTCTGAAATCTGTTCGTTCATGGGGCTCGAAGGGGAGTGCCAGAACGACATTGAAATCTCGGATCTGGCGGCTATCTCAAATGCTGGACCAGGGCATCTCACTTTCTTTGAAGATAAAAAATGGCTGAAAAACTTTGAGCAGTCTGACGCCGCCGTCTGCATAACCACACCCCGTTACAAGGACAAGGCACCCGAGGGCATGATCGTTCTCGTTTCCGATAAACCGCACGCAACCTTTGTCAAAAGCCTGCTTTTGTTTTATCCGGAAAGTGAGCGCACACAGACCAGCCTTTCACAATCCGGCCTGATAGATGATACCGCTGTTATTGAAGAGGGTGCTGTAATTGAACCTGGCGCCATCATTGGCAGGGAAGCCCACATCGGTGCCGGTACGCGCATCGCAGCAGGCAGTGTCATCGGTTACCGTACCTATATTGGCCGGAATTGCATGATCGGTCCAAATGCCACCGTGACCCATACTTTGATGGGCAATGATGTCACCATTCATGCTGGTGTGGCCATTGGTCAGGATGGGTTTGGTTATATCATGGGTGCAGGCGGCCATAGGAAAGTACCCCAGATTGGCCGGGTCATCATCCAGGACAAAGTAGAGATAGGGGCAAATTCTACCGTGGATCGCGGCGCTCTCGTGGATACGATCATCGGTGAAGGTACAAAAATCGATAATCTTGTACAGATCGGCCATAATGTGGTAATTGGCTGTCACGCTGTTATCGTCTCATTGACAGGGATTTCGGGCAGCGCAAAAATAGGTAATTATGTCGTTATGGGTGGACAGTCCGGCGCAGTTGGACATATTGAAATCGGTGACGGTGCACAAATCGCTGCAACAAGCAGTGTGAACAAGGATGTTCCACCAAATGTACGATATGGTGGCACCCCTGCAAAACCGATAAAACAATGGTTTAAAGAGATCGTGACCATCGAACGATTGGCCCAGGGCATCCTGCCAAAAGAGAAATAATACGAGGCTTCAAAAGCCGGAAAGAGAATTTGTGAGGACGTTTAAATGACTGAGAGTACAACAGGGGAGCTCCAATCAGCAGATATCATGGATATCATGAAATTTCTGCCCCACCGTTATCCCTTCCTCCTTGTTGATCGCATTATAGAAATGGACAGGGACAAATCGGCTGTTGGCATCAAGAATGTCACCTATAATGAGAATTTTTTTCAGGGCCACTTTCCGGATCACCCTGTATTCCCCGGAGTACTGTTAATTGAAGGCATGGCGCAAACTGCTGGCGCACTTTGCGTTTCCAATCTTGAAGAACAGGAGATTGCCCAACTGGTTTATTTCATGGGAATAGACAGAGCCCGCTTTCGCAAGCCTGTTGTTCCAGGAGATCAGGTATTCTATCACGTCAAACAAATCAGAAACCGTGGCCGCGTCTGGCGGTTCAGTGCTGAAGCAAAAGTAAATGACCAACTGGTCGCCGAAGCGGAAATTAGCGCAACAATCGTTGATGTATAAGGTCAGTATGACAAATAATAACAAGATAAGTTCTTTATCCGAAATCTCACCCGAAGCAAAATTAGGAACAAACATCGAAATAGGCCCTTTCTGTCAGGTTGGGCCTGATGTCGTCATTGG
The DNA here is from genome assembly GCA_964351785.1 of uncultured Rhodomicrobium sp. Classification (GTDB taxonomy): domain Bacteria; phylum Pseudomonadota; class Alphaproteobacteria; order Rhizobiales; family HXMU1428-3; genus HXMU1428-3. The sequence continues at coordinate 285,091 of CAYGPF010000003.1, read as the reverse complement.
AAATAATGTCAAGGTGCATTCACATGTGGTGCTTTGCGGCCAGACAACCATCGGCAACGACTGTGAAATTTATCCCTTTGCCTCACTGGGAAAAATTCCCCAGGTCGCCAATTTTGTAGATCCTGAAAAAAACAGCAAACTGATCATTGGCAACAACAACCGCATCCGCGAACATGTCACCATGCATACTGGCACTGAGCATGGCGGCTGGATAACGAAGGTTGGTGATAACGGCCTCTACATGGCCGGATCTCACATCGCCCATGACTGCATCCTTGGTGATGATATTATATTCGCCAATAATGCCACCCTTGGCGGCCACTGTTATATTGGCGATGGCGCCATTCTGGGCGGCCTGACAGCGGTTCACCAGTTTGTGCGCATTGGCCGTAAGGCGTTCATTGGCGGCATGTCCGGTGTGGAGCATGATGTCATCCCCTACGGTATGGCCATTGGCCACCGGGCAGCCCTCGGCGGTCTTAATATTGTTGGCCTTAAACGATCAGGCTATTCAAGAGAAGAGATCCATCAATTGCGCAACGCCTACCAGGATATTTTCGCTGACAATGATACACTGAAGGAACGCGTCGATCAGGTCGAAGAAAAATACAAACAAAATCAGAGTGTTACAGAAATAATTGATTTCATACGCAATGAATCCAGTCGCGCCCTTTGCGTCCCAAGAGAGCAATAAGCGTGAATATGACCAGAGGCCAAACACGAGACCCGAGCCGCCGCTGAAAGAAAGTCCACCATCTCATGAACGACAGGCCCGTGAAAAGTCCACTTGGTATTCTGGCGGGTAGTGGTGAATTGCCTCTGCATATTGCTGAAAAAGCTGAAGAAAGCGGCCGCGGTGTATACATTGTTGGTCTGAAGGATGCAGCCTCTAAAGATATTGAAAAACACCCACATAACTGGATCAGTTGGGGCGAGCTGGATAAACTCTTCAACAGCCTGAATAATGCCGGTGTCCAGGACCTGGTTATCATCGGCGGCGTCAAACGACCAAAGCTGAAAACCATACAATTTGACTTTGGGCTGATCCGCAACCTTCCTTTTCTTTTCAGCCTGACCAGTGGCGGCGATGATGAAATCCTATCCAGTGTCATCGGATTTTTTGAAGAAAAAGGCTTCACCATCAAGGGTGCTCATGAACTGGTCCCTGAATTAACAGCTGAACCAGGGTGCCTCACCAAAAGGTCGCCCGGCAAAACGGATCTGGCAGACATCCACAAAGGCATGAAAACAGTCCTCGAACTTGGCACAATGGATATTGGCCAGGGGGCTGTGGTGGCAAGGGGCTATGTCCTTTGCGTTGAAGCAGCTGAAGGCACTGATGAAATGCTCAGACGCGCCAAGGGTCTGCGCCAGTGGGGCGCCAAATGGTTAGGCCGCCGTTTCGGTGTAATGGTAAAATTGCCTAAACCGCATCAGGAAATCCGTATTGATATGCCCACCATCGGCCCAAGAACAATCGAGTTAGTGGCAGAGGCTGGCCTTGCCGGTATTTGCATTGCCGCCAATCAGGTTCTCATCAGTCAGAAAAAGCAGACCATTGATCTTGCAAATAAACTTGGGGTGTTCATCATGGCAGAAGACGTAAGTAACGCCGCACTGGATCACTAACAGCAAGGCCTCAGCACCCATGTCCCAGCCGCCCGATAAAACCTCTTCTGATCGCAAGATGAAATCTTTCTATCTGATTGCCGGTGAGCATTCCGGGGATGCATTGGGCAGCAAACTGATGGAAGCACTGAAAGCAGAGCATCCCGGCCAAACAATCGAATTCAAGGGGCTTGGCGGCGAGGGTATGGAAGCGGAGGGGCTTAAATCAATATTCCCCATGGAAGAGGTGGCTGTTATGGGGCCAACAGCCATTTTGGCCAGGTTGCCATTTCTTGTGCGCCGGGTATATCAATGTGTAGACGCGGTGATCAAGGCAAAACCGGATGCATTGATCATCATTGACAGCCCGGAACTCACCCATCCGATTGCAAAACGCGTCCGCAAGAGGGCACCGGATATACCCGTCATTAATTATGTCAGCCCGACCATCTGGGCCTGGCGGCCGGGCAGAGCCAGAAAAATGAAACCCTATGTTGATGAGGTCCTGGCACTCCTGCCCTTCGAGCCGGACTATCACCGGAAACTGGGCGGCCCGTCATGTCACTATGTCGGTCATCCCCTGATTGAAAAGAAACCCTGGATTGATAAGCTGGATAGTGAACAGTTTCGAAGCCAGCATAATCTGAAACCAGGACAAAAAACCCTCGTCATCCTGCCCGGTAGTCGGCCAAATGAAATCAGACATTTGACGAAGCCCTTTGGTGAAGCCATTGCGTTGCTGATTAAGAAAGTCGGCCCGCTTAATCTACTGTTACCAACTGTCAAAAGCCAGAAACAGGCGATTGCAAAGGCAACAGAGAGCTGGCAACACAAACCTCTCATCCTGCTAGGCGAAGAAAATAAGTTCAAAAGTTTCAAACTGGCAGATGCAGCTCTTGCAGCTTCGGGCACGGTCACGCTGGAACTGGCCCTCGCCCAGACACCCATGGTGGTCGCTTACAAGGTCGATCGTTATCTGAAAATATTGAAGCCCTTGATGAAGGTAGATATGTACGCGCTTGCCAATCACGTTCGCGGCCAAAAAGCCTTTCCGGAACTCATCCAGGAAAACTGCCGGTCTGATCTAATGGCGGAAGAGCTGGCCTTACTGCTTGATGAAAACAGCAGCGCATACAAGCAGCAGAAACAGCATCTTGCCGTAATTCTGGAAAAACTGGAACTTAGCGGACAAACCCCAAGTCAACGGGCAGCAGAACTGTGCCTGGAGACCATTGCATTTAAAAAAAACTGAATAACAAAAGTTGACCAAATCAAAAGGCGCGCTGAATATAGCGCGCCTTGAATAAGAGTGTATGAGTTTGTAAAAACCGGCCTATTACAATCAGGAGGTCAACCCCGTTTGTTAAAAGGCACATAGTCCCGCTCTGTTGCACCCGTATAAAGCTGGCGCGGGCGACCGATGCGTTGTTGCGGATCTTCAATCATTTCCTGCCACTGTGCAATCCAGCCAACTGTACGCGCCAGGGCAAACAGAACTGTGAACATATCAGCCGGGAAGCCAAGTGCCCGCAGCGTAATACCGGAATAAAAATCAATATTGGGATAGAGCTTTTTCTGAACGAAATACTCATCTTCACGGGCAATGCGCTCAAGTTCCATCGCAACCTGCAACAATGGTTCATTCCGCATCCCAAGCGCATCAAGAACTTCATGACAGGTCTGCTGCATGACTTTCGCTCTTGGGTCATAATTCTTATAAACCCGGTGGCCAAAGCCCATAAGCCGGAAAGGATCGCTCTTGTCCTTGGCACGCCTGATATATTCAGGAATTTTGTCAACTGAACCGATTTCCTCAAGCATACTCAATGCCGCCTCATTAGCCCCGCCGTGGGAAGGCCCCCAAAGACAGGCAATACCGGCCGCAATACAGGCAAACGGGTTCGCGCCTGATGAACCAGCAAGCCGGACTGTTGAAGTGGAGGCATTTTGCTCATGATCCGCATGCAAAATGAAGATGCGATCCATCGCCCTGGCGAGGATTGGGTCGCACTTATACTCCTCAGCCGGAACGCTGAAACACATGTTCAAAAAGTTTGAGGAATAATCGAGAGAATTCTGAGGTGGGACGAATGGCTGGCCTATAGAATATTTATAAGCCATTGCGGCGATTGTCGGCATCTTGGAAATCATGCGAACACTGGCTATGTCCCGTTGATGTGCGTCATTAATGTCTGTTGAATCGTGGTAAAACGCGGAAAGCGCCCCGACAACACCCACCATAATCGCCATCGGGTGGGCATCCCGGCGGAAACCTTTATAAAAGCTGTGGATCTGCTCATGCAACATAGTGTGCCGGGTAATCCGTTCGTTATATTCCTTATATTGCGCCTCGGTCGGCAACGCCCCATAAAGCAGCAGATAGCACGTCTCGAGGAAACTACCATTCTCGGCTAACTGATCAATTGGATAGCCACGATAGAGCAGTGTCCCTTTATCACCATCAATATAAGTAATTTTGGATTCGCAGGAAGCGGTAGAAGTAAAACCGGGATCATAAGTAAAAATTCCAGTTTGTCCGTATAGCCGGGAAATATCCATGACCGTTGGACCAATTGAGCCACGATAAAGCGGGAATTTGTAATTATTTCCCTCAATCGTCAAATTCACGTCCTCTGGTTCGTCCACATCTCTCTTTTCAGTCGGTGATTGAATTGACGTCATCAAAATTTCCTCTTTGTTCACTCTCAAAAGCCAGTTTGAGAAGAAGATCCATGATCAGAAGCTTCGTGATTAAGAACAGGTTGGCGTTACCATACAGAATTTTCACAGAAAATCCAGCAGACCTATAAGACAATAGCGAATAACAAACATTTATTGGAAAGTTTTCATTATTGGCCCGAATGCTTAATGAATATGGTCAGATAAAAATTTGAAAAATACAATAAAAACAGTAGCTTAAAACCTAACATCTGTGTTTGTTGAACTTCTCAGCTCAGGCCAGAAAAACCGGTGAACGCAAAACCCATGAAGTATATATTCACAGGGTAAAGCCTATTTATTCAACAAAAATGCGTCCAATCGTCTCAGGCTTTCCTCATGCCCCAAACTGGACAAAATGTCATATATCCCTGGAGACGACATACGCCCCGTTAATACCGCTCTAATCGGTGGGCCAATCTTACCAAATTTGAGATCCTGATCCGCTGCAAAGCTCTTTAAACACGCCTCAAGCGTAGCATGATCCCAAGGGGTAACATCAGCAAGCACCCGCCGCACCCCCTCTAGTATCTGCGTAACATCAGCCCCTGAAAGAGCCTTTTCCGACCTATCATCACGGGTTTCGGGTTTATCAAAAAACAGATAAGACCCCATCTCAAACACCTCAACCAGGGTTTTTGCCCGCTCCTTTAAAAACGGCAGCGCCACTTTCAATTGATCCAGATTTATGTGTTTTCTGTCATAGGAAAGGGCAGAACCAAAGTCCTCCCGCGTCAGCAGGGCATGTAGCGCGGCAAGCAATTCAGTGTCAGACATGTTGCGTATATAATGCCCGTTAATATGATCAAGTTTGGTGATATCAAACCGGGCAGGTGCTTTGTTCATACCTGAAAAATCAAACCAGTCGATCAGTTCTTCAGTTGTAAAAAACTCATCATCTCCGTGCGCCCAGCCAAGCCGTGCCAGATAATTCCGCATCGCTTCGGGCAGATACCCCAGCAACTGATATTGCTCAGCGCCAAGCGCCCCATGTCTTTTGGAAAGCTTCGCCCCATCAGCGCCGTGAATAAGCGGAATATGCGCAAAAACCGGTAGTGACCAGCCAAGCGCCCTGTAAATCTGTATTTGCCGGGCACAGTTGGTCAGATGATCATCACCGCGTATTACATGTGAAATGGCCATATCATGATCATCAACAACAACTGCCAGCATATAAGTCGGCGTTCCGTCAGAGCGCAGCAGCACAAGATCATCCAGTTGATCGTTCTGAATGGTCACATCACCCTGCACCTTATCAGCAATGATGGTCTCTCCCTCAAGCGGGGCTTTGAAGCGCACAACATAATCAAGATCATCAACACCCTTAATCTCTTCATCCCGGCCAGGATACCGCGCGGCAACCCCGGCTTCTCTCGCCTTGGTGCGTATGATCTCAATCTCTTCTGGCGGTGCATATGAGCGATACGCATGACCGCTTGCGAGCAATTCATGAGCAATCTCAACATGTCGAGCCTGCCGGTCAGATTGAAAGATCGGCGCGCAATCAGCCTCCAGCCCAAGCCAGGTCAAACCCTGGTGAATGGCGTCAATGGCTTCACTTGTGGAACGCTCTTTGTCAGTGTCCTCAATACGCAGCAGAAAGCGCCCCTTGCGACCGCGCGCATAAGCCCAGTTAAAAAGCGCAGTGCGCGCCCCGCCAATGTGCAAATAGCCGGTCGGAGATGGTGCAAAACGCGTAACAATGGCATCAGACATAGAGTATTCCCGCTAAGTTGATTATCTTTCAGAATAAGGGAGAAAATCCCTGCTTTCAAACCTGCCATCTCCTACCATAAGAAACAGATGGGCGGGAGTCATTAACTTGCGCTTTAAGGGAAAGAACCTCACTATCTGAAAAATTCTGCAACTGCATCAACAAATTGCAGATCAGAGAAAAGGAATAATTATGCTTAGCTGGCTTCATGGCCGCTCCTGAACTCAGCGCCATAGGTCACGATTTAAAAGTCATCATAAAGGCAAGCCCTTGAAACACCGCATCCCGGAGGCAAAATCAGAAGCACCCTTGACAGCGCCATTGATAGGGGCACTGCCATGGGTGCTTCTGCTGTTAGGTACGGGAATAGCCGTTTATTATGCCCTCCCATTTGAAACCACCGGCAAACAGATTGCCATTTCACTGGCAATGGTCACCCTGTTGTGGTTGACAGCAGAAACATTAAATATTGGCAAAACGCCAACCACCATTTTACTTTTGGTGATAGCTGGTCTGAGTGCAGCGCACTATAGAACGCATGGTGTGAAAACAGCGCTTCTGCCAATAGACGCAAAACCTTACACAGTGGGGCTTGTGGTGGAAGAAGCCATCCCGGTGCAGAAAAACCGTATTCGCTATCGTGGCAGGGCCTTGTTTTTATCAAATACACCCGCAAACACCTTACCAAAGCGCTTACAGGTGACAACAGCAGACCAGGGCCCGCGTTTTGTTTATGGCGATACAGTTTGTTTGCGGGCCGTTTTAAAACGCCCGCCAGGGCCGCAAAGGCCCGGCGCTTATGATTATGGCTGGTCACTGTGGTTCATGAAAATTGGCGGCACGGGATACAGCATATCAACCCCAAACCATTGCAAGGGCAGGAAACAGGGAGAGGTGAAGGCGTTCACTAAGCTGATCGCCAGGGTACGCGGGGCCATCGCGGTGCGTCTGGAGCAGGGCCTGGCCCCAAGGGAACAAGCCCTTGCCCGCACTATCATATTGGGGGAGCGCGGGCGCATCAGTGACGAAGACCTGACGGCTCTGCGCAATGCTGGACTTGGTCATTTGCTGGCAATTTCCGGTCTGCATATGGCCATATTTGCAGGCACCCTGTTCTTTATGATAAGAGCAGGGCTGGCGCTGGTACCTGCGTGGGCAGAAAATTATCCGATTAAAAAATGGGCAGCACTGGCCGCCGTTATGGGTGGTTTGGGTTATTTTTTAATATCAGGACAATCAATCCCGACGCAGCGCGCTTTTATCATGATAACAATTCTGTTTTTGGCGATGATCATTGAGCGGCCAGCTCTGACGATGCGGAATGTGGTTCTGGCGGCTATCGTTATTATCATGATGCGCCCTGAAAGTTTATTGCAACCAGGATTTCAGATGTCATTCGCGGCCGTGACTGGCCTCATCGTTTCGTATGAATTGAAATTAAAATATGAGAACCACAGCTCATTTTCATGGCTCCAGACACCAACAGGCTGGTGGCGCTCACTTTATTATATATTTGGCATCTGTTTCACCAGCCTTGTGGCAACCTTGGCAACTGCACCCTTTGCCATCTATCATTTTTATCAGGTTTCCTACATGGGCCCCATCGGCAATATGCTGGCGATACCGGTGTTTTCACTGGCTATCATGCCGCTGGCAGTTCTTAGCCTCTGCCTGATGCCACTGGGGCTCGAACAGTTGCCGCTAAATATTCTGGCATTCGCAATTGATGTCCTGCTGGCCATTGCCCACTGGACATCCAGCATAAAACCCGCCGTGATTTATGTCGGAGCCATTAAAATAGAGGTCATTCTATTCCTGTCTCTGGCGGTGATGATCGCCATTTTCGCACAAGGGAGACAAAAGCTTATTGCGCTTGGATTGGTTGCTGCCGCCATCATTGCTGGCCTGCCAGTAACAAAAGCGGACATTCTGATAAATGACAAAGCCACTCTAATGGCGCTTAGGGGCAGTGATGCAAAACTTTATGCACCGGATGGCCGACGGGATAGATTCACCCTTTTGAAATGGTTGCGATCAGATGGTGATGCAAGACACACAAACGAGACCTACAATGAACTGATGTTAAGATGTGATAACACTGCCTGCAGCGGCAAGGTCAAAGACAAACGAGTTACCATCATCAGAACAATAGATGCCCTGAAACAGGCGTGCAAAACAGCAGATATACTGATTTATAAGCGAACCATTACCCGGCCCTGTAAAGGCCCGGCCCTGATCCTAACAAGGCAGGAAATGACAATCGGCGGAAGCCACGAAATAGTCCTGAGAAACAACGATATCCTTGTAAAACGATCCTCAGATAAACGCCGCCACCGTATTTGGGGTGGTTCAGAATAGATGTGCAGACGAGGGTAATTACCCCAAAAAATATCATCAGGATCTGTGAACAAAGCTCAACAACCCTGGGCGTTCTGAAACATCAATCAGAGTAACAATCGCAAAGGGTGATTAATGATAGCGCCTGATAAGACCAACAAGCTGTCCCTGAACTTCAACTTTATCAGCAGAAACCTGGCGAGGAGGGTAATTCGGGTTCGCCGCAACAAGCTCCACCACGCTCCCTTTCTTGTAAAACTTCTTCAGAGTTGCTTCTTCATCTTCAAGTAAAAAAGCAACGACTATATCACCGTCTCTTGCCGTTTGGCTCTCCTTGATAAGCACGGTATCACCATCAAAAATGCCCTCATCAATCATTGAATCGCCATGAACTTCAAGCGCATAATGCGCCCCGTTGCCAATCATCCCGTCAGAGACGACAATATCATCGGTGTGATCCTGTATTGCAGAAATAGGCACACCCGCAGCAATCCGTCCCATAACTGGTACTTCAATGCCGCCAAGAATGCTGGGATCCATGACCGAGGTTAACTCACCTGCACCCGGTCCGGCTGAGGGGGGCTCGGAAACGAGGGAACTCCCCGCTGCATGATCAGTTGGTAATTTGATCACCTCAAGCGCTCTTGCCCGGTGGGCAAGCCGGCGAATAAAGCCACGCTCCTCCAGGGCCGTGATCAGCCTGTGAATACCGGATTTGGATTTTAGTTCAAGTGCATCTTTCATTTCATCAAAGGATGGTGATACGCCGGTTTCCTGTACTCGTTTGTGAATATACAGCAAAAGATCTTTTTGTTTTTTTGTCAGCATGGATCATGACCTCATTAACCGGGTTGATTTTGAACCAGGTAAAGTATGATATCCCCCCCGTAAGCCATAAATGCCAGTAGAGGGGCTACCTGTATTAATCCGCACGGAAACCAGTAAAAAAGGACGTAAAAGGTATACTGGCCTGATGGCGGCGCTGAGTATCAGCAATAACAGCCACTTGCATCAGGGCGCATTCAGCGCCATACATAAGCGCCATATAACTGGCCGCCCGTTTGGCAACTCAATATTAGTACGAATCAAGAACATCTTACATGTTCCTGAGATGTTCCGCAATAGGCAATCAAAGACGTTGTCGGCTCATGTTGAAATAAATCTAATAAGATGTGTGATTACAGTTATTTATGCCGGCTTTTGATGATCGGTCTAGGGAGCAGGGGGCAAACAGCGTCCTGATTATTGGAGCATAATTGGTGAATAAATATGGGCTGGCAAATATTGTTTCAAGGCTAACATTCATCCAGCATCACAACATCCACCATGTCCCCCGCGGCACGCGGTGGGTCAGAAACAGGACGTACAATCAACGCATCAGACGCGGCAAATAAAGCCTGTAGGGAACTGTCCTGATCCTCAAGCGATGTCACCATCGCCTGTCCTTCAACATGGGTAAGGGCGGCACGCATATAGTGTTGCCGTGCCCCGCCCGCAGGAAGGGGGCCGTTAAGACGGGCCTTTATATGTTGCGGCAAAACGGAATTCAGGCCGAGCAGGGTTTTGATCAGAGGCTGAATGAAAATTTGGGTGCATATCATCGCTGAAACCGGATTGCCAGGCACACCAATCACTTTTTGCGGCCCCAGCTTGCCAACCATCAAAGGTTTGCCCGGTCGCATGGCTATGCGCCAGAAATCAAGCGTCATCCCCAGCGCTTTCAGAGCATTCTGCACCAGATCATGATCTCCAACCGATGCCCCGCCTATGGTCACCAGAACATCAGCCCCCTTGGCCAGTTTGATCTTTTCTTTCAGGTCATCCATATCATCAAGCGCGATACCAACAATATCACCCACACCGCCGCTTGCCTCAACCATCGCTTTGATCCCGTATGGAACAGACGAATAAATCTGCCCTGGTCCAAGCACCGCGCCGGGGGCTTGTAATTCATCACCCGTTGCCAGAATGGCAACGCGGGGCCGGCAACGAACAGGTACCTTGATAACATTCATGCTGGCAAGAACCGCCAGATGGCGGTAATTAAGGCGGGTACCGGAGGTGAGCAATTTCTGCCCGGATTTAAAGTCATAACCTTTGGGGCGGACAAAGGCACCCTCGGAAGGGGGCTCTGAAACTTCAACAATGTTCGGATCAAAAAACCGGCAATCTTCCTGACAGACCACAGCATCAGCACCATCGGGCAACGGAGCGCCAGTGAAAATACGCACAGCCTGTTCTTGCAGGACCACACCATCAAACGGGTGTCCGGCTCTCGATGTTCCGATGACTTCCAGCTTGTGCGGGGTTGCGGCACCGGTACTACTGGCCTTGTTTTGAAAATCTGAGGATCGGACAGCATAGCCATCCATCGCCGAAGCGCGAAAAGGGGGCTGATCAAATTCAGAAACCAGATCCTGCCCAAGAACCCGGGAACTGGCGTCTGCAAGCGGGCAACGTTCGCTGACCAGCGGGAGAGCCCCCTCTAGTAGACGTTGCTGCGCTTCATCGACGGAGAGCGGCGCCATAACTCAACGTGCCGCCCCGGCGGCTTTATAAACACCGGATTTCCCGCCGGTTTTTTGAAGAAGCCGGATGCCGGAAAAACTCATACCCTTTTCCACTGCTTTGGCCATGTCATATATGGTCAGGCAAGCAACGCTAACCGCAGTCAGCGCCTCCATTTCAACGCCGGTTTGACCGTTAACCCGAACCATCGCTTCAACCCTGACGCCTGTTTGTGGCTGAGATGTAGGTGCAAACTGTATGTCGATACCGGTGATAGCCAGCGGATGACATAGGGGTATGATATTCGAGGTATTTTTGGCTGCCATAATACCGGCTATCCTTGCGGCAGCAAGCACATCACCTTTCTTCATGGTGTTCTGCTGAATATGGGCCAGCGTTTCCGGCTGCATATGCACAAACCCTTCGGCAATGGCCACCCGCTCCGTAGGGTCCTTGGCTGAGATATCGACCATATGTGCTTCCCCTGCCTCATTCACATGAGAAAGACCTGTATTCTCAGCTGGTTGCTCTGACCCGGTAATTTCGGGAGCCCCAGCGCTGCGCCCTGTCGGGAGAGGAGTTTCCTGACCGCCAATAAGGGCGCCAAGTTCCTGAACAGCTGCCTGAAAATCATCAACAAGATCCTCTCTTTCGTCAAAAGCGGCTGTGGCCGGAGCTTCAGGCTTTCCCGCAGTATCCAGCCCCTCCCCGGTGCTGGGCGCCATGGGCTCTGCTGGTGGTTCATCATCCCTTGGGGGCTCTGCCAGTGCTTCAAGACCAAGAAGTTTCCGTGTCGCGTTCGCAACATCATCCTGGCGCATCAGACATTCACCAACCAGATAGGTATGAACCCCAATCCGGCTCAGCCGTTGCAGATCCTCATGTGAAAATATACCGCTCTCGGAAACAACAATCCTGTCATTCGGAATAAGCGGCGCCAGACCCTCAGTAACCTCAAGCTTAATATCAAACGTTTGCAGATTACGGTTATTAATCCCGATCAGCACAGCATTCAGCTTAAGGGCCCGCTCCAGCTCCTGGCGGTTATGAACCTCCACAAGCACATCCATTCCCCATTTGTGTGCCATGTTAATAAGGGCACTGGCTGTCTGGTCATTGACCGCTGCCATAATCACCAGAATACAATCCGCGCCCCAGGCTCTGGCTTCAACCACCTGATATGGATCAATCATGAAATCTTTGCGCAACACAGGCAGATTGGAGGCCGTACGCACTTCTTTTAAATAAATCGGGTGCCCCTGGAAGAACGGCACATCGGTCAGAACCGAAATACAGGTCGCCCCACCCGCTTCATAGGATATGGCAAGTTGCGCCGGGTCAAAATCCTCGCGGATGAGGCCTTTGGAAGGGCTTGCTTTTTTGATCTCTGCGATGAGGGCGGATTGGCCATGTTCGTGCCGGTTCTGTATAGCGCGAATGAAGCCGCGCGGTGCAGACGCCATGCTGGCCTGCAGTTCAATTTCCGATGCGGGCAGATTGGCCTTGGCGTTTTCCACTTCCTTAAGCTTGTGAGTGATGATCCGGTCCAGCATATTTTGCATATGAATGATCCTATTTTATAAAGGAAGCCAGGTTTTGATTAATCGAGGTTTTAATCTAATATTTGTGGCTTAAATTAATACTCATGTCGATCAGAAACCAATTATAACACTGATCAGCTCTCATTGGTTATCGTAACCAGGGATGCAAGCGCTTCACTGGCTTTGCCCTGATCAATTGATTGGGCTGCAAGCTCCACACCGTGGGCTAAATCACGCGCACGATCGCCAATCAGCAAAGCCGCTCCGGCATTCAGCAGCACAATATCTCTGAAAGCACCGGGACTGCCAGCTAACAACTCGGAAATCGCTATGGCGTTTTCGCCCGCCTCACCCCCTTTTAGCATAACAGGGTCGGCAACAGGTAAACCAACATCCCCAGGGTGCACAGTAAATTCTTCCAGCTTACCATCCTGTAGGCTGACAACATGGCTTTTCCCGGTGGTCGTCAGTTCATCAAGTCCGTCTTCACCATGCACAACCCAAAGCCGCTCACTACCCAGATTGCGCAGCACCTCTGCCATAGGTCTGATCCATTGTTTGGAAAATACCCCAATAACCTGGCGTTTGGCGCCAGCCGGGTTGGAGAGCGGACCAAGAAGATTAAAGATGGTTCGCACCCCAAGGGCAACACGTGCCGGGCCAACATGTTTCATCGCGGAATGGTGCGCCGGGGCAAACATGAAACCAATGCCAGCGCGCTCTATGGAGCGGCTGACAACTTCTGGCGAAACATCGAGATTAACCCCAAGAGCTGCCAGAACATCCGCCGATCCAGATTTGGAGGAGATTGATTTATTACCGTGTTTGGCTACAGGCAGACCAGCACCGGCAACAACAAAAGCTGCCGCTGTTGAGATGTTGAACGTGCCCAGACTGTCACCGCCTGTGCCGCAGGTATCAACAGCGCCGTCAGGTGCAGGCACCCCGGTTGCCTTGGCCCGCATGACTTCGGCAGCGCCGGTTATTTCATCAACCGTTTCGCCCCGCATACGCAGCGCCATTAAAAACCCGCCGATTTGTGCATCATTTGCCTGGCCTGACATTAAAATATCAAACGCTTCTGCCGCCTCAGCCCGGCTCAGGGATGCCCCGTCTGAAACTTTCTGAATATAGTCCTGAATGTTGCTCATGGCTTATGTCCGGTTAAATTGCGCCGTTCAGGCTGTTTCAGATTGCGGGCGTTTCTCGGCCAGCACCTCAGCATTGATACGCACACCGGCCGCCTGTAGAAAATTCGCTAAAATCTGGTGCCCCCAGTCAGATGCTATGCTTTCCGGGTGGAATTGCACACCGTGTACCGGGTGCGTTTTATGCTGCAAACCCATAATCAACCCGTCTTCACTGGTCGCTGTGATCTCGAGGCAATCAGGCAGGCTGTTTTTTTCTACAATCAAGGAATGATAGCGTGTGGCAGTGAAAGGTGAGGGGATACCATCAAACACACCGCTACCCTGGTGTTGTATAAGTGACGTTTTCCCATGTTTAAGCTCTGGCGCCCGGATCACCTTGCCGCCATAAGCCTGACCTATCGACTGATGGCCAAGGCAGACCCCGAATATGGGTATATCCCCGGCGCAGCCTTTCACAAGATCAAGGCAGATACCAGCTTCATTCGGTGTACAGGGCCCCGGTGAGAGGATAATGGCTTTGGGCTTCTGTTTCATGACCTCGTCAACGCTGATTTTATCATTGCGCCTGACAAGCGTCTCTACACCCAAATCGCCAATGTAATGGACAAGATTATAGGTAAAGCTGTCATAATTATCGATCAGGATGATCATGGGCCAAAAGCGCGCCTTTTTGAGCTAGAAGTTTAGGACTGACAGCAACATATAACTTTCCGCTCAAGGGGGCAATATCTGACCAGCGGGAAACATCAAACATTAGGTGAGCAAAACCAGCAGTGGGAAACTTGTTGGCGATATCCAGAAGCCGTAACCCTTGTTCATTTGTCGGTTCTTCATGATTGCAAAGCGTAACAATAAGGTTTTGCAGCCCTGGATTATGGCCGATAATCATCACGCTCATTATTGTCTCATCCAGGCTCTTGATCATTTTAAGGAGGTCTTTTGCCCCCGCCAGATACAGGCCCTCTGAATACTTATGGTTTTTAGCGTCGAACCCGGCCTGTACCAGCAGCTCAAGCGTTTCAACGGAACGTTTTGCCGGGGAACATAAAATGAGATCAGGCACAGCCCCATATGCCGTAAGCCACTCACCCATCAGCGGGGCAGCCGTCAGGCCGCGCCCGTTCAGGCTGCGGTCAAAATCATCAAGGCTTTCATCATCCCAACTGGATTTGGCATGCCGTAAGATATAAAGATTTTTCATTTCCGCCCCCACTACATCCCATCCACCCATCATTGATGGTTCTGATGCCACTTAAAAAACGGCAGTGAAATGACCTCTGAATGTGCAAAGGCGGCATAGAAACAAAAAGCTATTGATTGTTCTTGATCGCAGCAAACCTTTGTGCTTCCTCGCGCGCCTTGAACAAGGCTTTAGCCTTGTTCACACATTCCATCATTTCCGAATCTGGATCAGAATCAGCAACAATTCCAGCCCCGGCCTGCACATGCATGATACCATCTTTAACAATCGCGGTACGCAAAACAATGGCACTGTCCATTTCACCATTCGCAGAGAAATACCCAACACAGCCGGCATAGATACCGCGCTTGGAAACTTCAAGTTCGTCGATAATCTCCATGGCCCTGACCTTGGGGGCACCTGAAACCGTCCCGGCAGGAAAACCTGCCATCAGGGCGTCAATCTCATCATGTGTTTCATCCATATCCCCAACCACGTTGGAGACAATGTGCATCACATGGCTATAATATTCGAGAAAGAACTGATCTGTAACTTCAACTGTACCTGGCCGTGCCACCCGGCCAACATCATTGCGGCCAAGATCCAGTAGCATCAGATGCTCTGCGCATTCCTTCTCATCTGCGAGCAGCTCAGCTGCCAGCGCTTCGTCTTCTAAACGGGTTTTGCCTCTGGGGCGTGTCCCCGCAATCGGGCGGATGGTAACCTGCCCATCCCGTGCCCGCACAAGAATTTCAGGGCTGGAACCGGTTACTGAGAACCCGTCAAAATTGAGGAAATATAAAAAAGGAGACGGGTTGGTGCGTCGAAGCGCCCGGTAAAGTGAGAAGGGCGGCAGATCAAAGGGGGCAGAAAAACGCTGGCTCAGCACCACCTGAAAAATATCCCCGGCGGCAATATAGTCTTTGGCTTTCGCGACCATCTTTAAAAAGCGTTTTTCCCCAGTATTGGAATGCGGCTCCTCAAAATGATCCATCTCTGTCTCTGAATGTGCCTGGTGAGGTACGGGCGCATTCAGGTCCACAATGGCAGATTTGAGATTGGCAACAGCACTGTCATAGGCTGTGCGCGCATCAATCGAGGGGTCAACATCAATCCGGTGAACCATGATCATCTCATCCTTGACCGCATCAAAGATAACCATAATAGTCGGGCGAATAAAAATGCCATCAGGCAGGCCCAGATCATCCGGGTTTTCATCAGGCAGATCTTCCATCAGCCGCACGGTGTCGTATCCCATATAGCCGAACACACCGGCTGCCATCGGCGGTAGTTCTTCATCAAGCTCAATTCTGGATTGGGTAAGCAGATCACGCAGCGCTTCAAGGGTCGGTGCCTCCAGCGGGTAGAATGTATCAAGCCCCTCCCGGACCCTGACATTGACTTCAGCCTTGTTGCCAAAATTTCGAAAAATCAAGTTAGGTTTAAGCCCGATGACAGAATAGCGGCCGCGCACCGCACCACCTTCAACACTTTCAAACAAAAAACTGTTGGCTCTGAGCGAGGCATCTTCCGGGCCCATGCCGTCATGGGTTAATTTTAAAAAAGCGGAAACGGGGGTCTCGAGATCAGCAATCAACCTGGTCCAGACAACCTGCGATTTGCCGGCCCGGTATCCAGGGGCAAAGCGTTTGTATTCCGGCAAAAAACCACTGTTATCGCTGTCGGTGCGGGAAGATTTTTTGCTCTTCTTCTTCTTGCTCATGAAGAGCCCCCTTAAAGGCCGTTCACAAGCTGCTCGAACAGTGTCTGATTGGTCTCAACCTTGTAGTATGACTTGGCCCGTTTGAGATATTCGGCCACCAGATCATCGGTCATTTCAACCTGAAGCTCATCAAGAACTTTCTTTTTATAGACCTCATAAGGTTTGCCCTCCGTCTTTGCCGGTTCATGAGAAAGCACCTTGATCACCAGCCATTTCTCATTCTTGGGCCCAAGATCACTCAACACCTCACCCGGTTTGATGGAGAATAATTTGTTTGAGATATAAGCGGGAATATCCTTGGCAACAGCACCGCGGCCAAAGGCATCCGGTTTTTCAATTTTTGCTTTAAGAGAAGCAGCGACTTTGGCAAAGTCCTCCCCGCCCTTGATGCGCTTTTCAGTATCGCTGGCAAAGGTGGCGGCGAGTTGTTTTTGCTCTTTCTTTATAAAGGCCGTCTTCACGTCTGCTTTCACTTCATCATAAGTCTTGATGCGTTTAGGCATGATATCAAGCACATCAAACCAGACATAGCCCCCATCCTGGTGACGAACCGGCACCGTATCATCCCCGATAGCAGCTTCAAAAATGGCACTGGAAAGTTTAGTGGTTGGTGGCAGGTCCTTAACTGGCTTGCCATCTGGCCCGGCACTGTTGGCATTCATTTTTTCTATGACAACGGCTTTACCGCCCATTTCTTTGGCAACATCCGCTATGGTAGCGCCGCCAGCTCGAAGGTCCTCTACCTGATCGTAAAGGACTTTAACCTTCTTCTGAACCTCCCGCGTTTTCAAAAGATCAACAATGTCCTTGCGAACATCCTCAAGTGTCTTTTCCTCGCGTTTTTTGATGGTCTTTACTTTAGCTATAACAATCGCAAAAGTACCTTCAACCGGGCCGGTATATTTGTCTTTCTCAAGCCCGAACACAGCACCGGCCAGGCTTTTGTCCGCCATCGCTTGCCTGGTGACAGGCCCGATGCTGGTCGCTTTACCATCCTGACCAAAATCCTTGGCAACTTTTTCAAAACTTGTGCCCTGTTCAAGCGCTTTATGAGCCTCCTCGGCTTTTTCCTTGGTCTCAAACAGGATCTGATCAAAAACCCGTGTCTCAGGGCTGATCAGGCTTTTCTTGCGCGCTTCGTAGGTTTTCTTGATATCTTCTTCCTGTGGTGTGAATGATTTTTTCAGCTCATTAACAGAAAGGGCATAAAGCGCCACTTTGCGAAATTCAGGTGCCTCATAAGCGGATTTGGAGGTTTCGTAATAAGCTTTCAGCGCTTCTTCTGTCGGTTCCTTGGGTTTTGGGATCACAGTTTCAGGTATGATAAAATACTCAGCTTTTAGCTTATCTTCCCGGTGATGATAAATACTGTTAATGAGAACCTCAGGGATGATTTTTTTCTGGGAAAAGATGCTGGTTATCTGGCGGCGGATGGAAGCTTCGCGCTGCTCGTTAAAAAACTGCTGTTCTGAAATTCGCTCCGAAAGCAGAACCTGCTTTAATATATCCTTGTTGAACTGCCCGGTAGCATCTTTCAACTGTGGGTCTTCAGAGATGACCTTGCCGATCTGTTCATCAGAAACACTGAGGGTCAGATTATTGGCATGGTTCTCAACAACAGCCTGATTAACCAGCCGCGTCAGAACCTGAGTGGGAATTTGAAAGGCGCGGATTTGTTCGCGTGTGAGCCGTGTCTTAAGGCGCTGGGTCCATTCATTGATCACTGTCGGATAAAGTTTTTCAAAATCCTGACGGGTGATTTCAACATCTCCAACCTCAGCCACATTATTGTTGGTTGAAGTCAGCGCGATACCACTGACCCCCCAGACAGCAAAACTTAATATCAGAATACCGATAAATATCTTGGCAATCCAGCTGCTGACGCCTTTTCTCAGTTGACTTAACATATGTTCCCTGTTTTCTGCTTCATTTCGCCCTGTTGATAAGTGTTTCCTGACGGGCGATTACCATAGAAAATTTAGCCAATAGCACAAAGCCGTGTAACGATAAAGCCAGGCGATGGCAAAAATAAGCGTCTAATCGTTTCATAGAGTGAAAAAATAGAGGCACCAACAGCTTTCCTAAAGCTGAGTTAATAGCCTTGGCAAGCCATTTTTTATTAAATTAAACGGCTGACAGACAAAACGGGAGTAAAAAAATGGTAAGACCCATGGTAGCAGGCAACTGGAAAATGAACGGTTTACAACAGCAGACCACTGAAATCAGCGCCTTGATGAGCGGCATAGGCAATGATCCACTCCCCTGTGATGTGTTGATCTGTCCCCCCGCAACCCTGTTGCGAGAATTTGCTGCCGCCACCAAAACCAGCCCCCTTGCCATTGGCGGACAGGATTGCCATGCAAATATAAGTGGTGCCCATACCGGTGACATTTCAGCTGAAATGGTCCGGGATGCCGGCGCCGACTATGTCATTGTCGGTCACTCAGAACGCCGCAGTGATCATAAGGAAAGGGATTGTGACGTCGCCGCCAAAACTGAGGCGGGCTGGCGCGCCGGGCTGAAGGTTATTCTCTGCATTGGCGAAATGCTCGGAGAGCGCAGCGCAGGCCTGACGCTGGATGTTGTCAGACGCCAATTGACGAGATCGATCCCGGCAGGGGCAACAGCTGACAACCTGCTGATCGCCTATGAACCCGTCTGGGCCATTGGGACGGGCCTAACACCGACAACCGACCAGGTAAAAGAGGTGCATGGCTTTATTCGTGGTCATCTAATTGAAACCGTAGGCAATGAAGCGGGCGGTGCCATGCGGATCCTTTATGGTGGCTCGGTGAAACCGGATAATGCGAAAGAATTAATGGCGGTTGAAAATGTAAATGGAGCGCTGGTTGGCGGTGCCAGTTTAAAGGCGAAAGATTTTCTGGA
Organism: uncultured Rhodomicrobium sp.; assembly: GCA_964351785.1. Lineage (GTDB taxonomy): Bacteria > Pseudomonadota > Alphaproteobacteria > Rhizobiales > HXMU1428-3 > HXMU1428-3. Next base: position 265,725 of record CAYGPF010000003.1, on the reverse strand, counting down.
GATTATTGCAGCCTATCAATAGCTGCTGTATGGTGTCGCAATCTGAGTGCAGGAAGCTTTAACAGCCATGCTTTCATTTCATGGCCGGTCCTGACAAACCTTACAGCGCCAGTTCTGTGGGATCAATAATCACGCAGGGTCAAGCAGTTCAGGGGTATGCGAATTATATGGCCCATGACCAGATTATGAATAGATTATGGATCGATTTTGGTTAAGATTTGGGTTTGACTTGGGTTTGACTTGGGATTGACATGGGCACGGGGAAACATATGCCAACCATCTTTGAGCAGGCGATATTAAAGCGTCTGTTTTTTTCACTGAACATCTTCCTGTTTCTTTTTCTACTGATCAGTCCGGTCACGGCCTTGAAGGCTGCAAAGCTGGAAAAGAAAGAATGCGCAATGCTGAGAGAGCAGGCAAAATCACTGGCCGACCACCCTTCGGTTAAAGCCATGGAAAAAGGCTACAAGTGGGTCAAGGAAAACATCTCAGACGAAGATATGGAACCAATCCGGCAATATATGGAAATCTCGGAATTGTTGAAATTCCGCTGCGCGGGAAATCATAAATACGCACTACCTGAAACGCAGGTTCCAGTCATTGTGGAAATTCTGTTGCCCATAAAAAAACCAGAGGGCAGTGATGAGAAAAACCAGCCGCCAAAGGTAAGTGCCACACCAAAACCAGCCGGGAAAAAAGATCCAAAACAGCAAGATAAGAAGAAGAACAAAAAGAAATCGGCCCTCGACCCGGTAAACACACCTTCAGAATTGCCACTGTTTGATAAATTGTTCGCGTCTCAATAATATTAATGCCTCAGAGGCAAAACACCGCCTATCAATGGATTTTTCTTGATTGCCAATAAGACATTGAGTATTGATGCAGGCTGAATACCCTCAAATGGGCGCAAAAAGGACAAAACATCCGGTTAAATCTGGGTCAGACTGTCCCTGATGAGTTTAAATTCACCCTGATGAGAGACAGTTTTCCGGTATTGGTATGATCCTGCCAAATGGCAGGGCTGGATACCCTGAAGAAAACGAAAGAAAGAAAGCGAAAGTTACAAAAATGGCAACGGTTCTGCTTCTAATCCATGTGGTGATAGCAATAGCTCTGATCATCACCGTTCTATTGCAACGCTCTGAAGGCGGTGGCCTCGGCATTGGCGGCGGCGGTGGCATGATGTCCGGGCGGGGTTCTGCCAATGTATTGAGCCGGTCCACGACCATTCTTGCAGCTGGCTTTTTCATAACAAGCATCGCTTTGACAGTACTGGCCCGTACAACAACCACAAACGAATCCAAAATTGATTCGATCAAGGTCGAAGGCCAGAAAGACCCTGGAAAAGTCCTCGACCAGATTAAACCGGCCGAGAAAAAACAACCTGAAGGCCCGGTTGTCCCCAAACCAGAATAGTCAGTTTCATTGACAAGTAATCTTTCCCGCAAATAGCGAATAGAAGGGGCGCAACGATGGCGTTTGCGAATTCCAGCAACAACAACCGTGGCACTTATGAGGCCTCAGAAGAAAAAATTGTTCGCAAAGCAACTTTTCTATTCGAATCAACCATTAATCATGTAATCTCCTAAGCCCATGGCGCGTTATATTTTCATAACTGGCGGCGTGGTATCATCCCTCGGAAAAGGTTTGGCCTCAGCTGCCCTCGGAGCCCTTTTGCAAGAGCGTGGCTACAAAGTCCGATTGCAAAAGCTGGACCCCTACCTCAATGTTGATCCTGGCACCATGAGCCCTTATCAGCACGGCGAAGTTTTCGTGACCGATGATGGTGCCGAAACTGACCTTGACCTTGGCCACTATGAGCGGTTTACGGGTGTGCCTTGCCGCCAGGCAGATAACATCACAACCGGCCGCATCTATCAGAATATATTAGCAGCTGAGCGTCGCGGTGATTACCTTGGCGCCACTGTGCAGGTCATTCCCCATGTCACGGATGCCATCAAGAACTTTGTCATCACAGGCAATGAAGATGTTGACTTTGTACTTTGTGAAATTGGCGGCACAGTAGGTGATATCGAAGGCCTGCCGTTTTTCGAGGCCATCCGCCAGCTTGGCAACGACCTGCCGCGCGGCGACAGTATTTTCATTCATCTGACGCTCATCCCCTACATCCCAAGCGCTGGGGAGTTGAAAACCAAACCAACCCAGCACTCAGTGAAAGAGCTGCGCTCCATAGGCATCCAGCCGGATATTCTGCTTTGCCGTTGTGACCGGGAAGTCCCTAAGGATGAACGGCGCAAAATAGCTCTGTTCTGTAATGTCAGGGAAGAGGCGGTGATCCAGGCGCTGGATGTCTCAAGCATTTACGATGTTCCCAAAGCCTATCATGATGAAGGGTTGGACAGTGAAGTCCTCAAGGCTTTCAACATTGAGGAAAATAAAAAGCCCGCCCTGACCCGCTGGGAGCAGATCTCGGAGCGCATCCACAACCCGGAAGGCGTTGTGACCATCGCCATTGTCGGTAAATACACCGGCTTGAAAGACGCCTACAAATCCCTCTATGAAGCTTTGATGCATGGCGGCATCGCCAATAAAGTCGGCGTCAATATTGAATGGATTGACAGTGAAATCTTCGAGCGGGAAGATCCGATCCCCCATCTGGAGGATGTCCATGGCATTCTGGTCCCTGGTGGTTTTGGTAACCGCGGTATCGAGGGTAAAATTTCAGCCGCCACCTTCGCTCGCAGCCATGAAGTGCCATATCTTGGCATTTGTCTGGGTATGCAGATGGCAGTGATTGAATATGCAAGACATGTCGCCGGCCTTAAAGGGGCAGGCTCCAGTGAGTTCGGCACCCCGGACATTCCCCTTGTCGGGTTGATGACGGAATGGGAAAAAGACGGCACAGTCGAAAAACGGGGTGAGAACAGTGACCTTGGCGGTACCATGCGCCTTGGTGCCTATGAAGCCAGGCTGATTAAAGGGACACTCGCCCGTGAAATTTACAATCAGCAAACCATTTATGAGCGTCACCGTCATCGCTATGAAGTGAATATGAAATACAGGGACGAGCTGGAGCAGTGCGGCATGCGTTTTTCCGGCGTTTCACCAGACGGCTTGCTGCCGGAAATTGTCGAGATTCAATCACATCCCTGGTTTGTTGGCGTTCAGTTTCATCCAGAGCTGAAATCACGCCCCTTTGACCCTCACCCGTTGTTCGCCGCCTTTATCAAGGCTGCCATTAAACAAAGCCGCCTGGTTTAACTGGTTCAACGATGATTTTCTGGTTCAACAATGACTTTAATGATTAAGATTAATTTCAGATCATTATAAATAGGTCTAAAAACCACATAGAATACCCCTTAAGAGGGCCTTAAAGAAATAAGCCCATACTGCGACAACCAGGCGGAAAAGCGCTTGATCCACCGCTTCAGCTAGCTTTTAAAAAGGCATCAACAAGGAGGGAGTGAAAATGAACACGATCATCGAAACTCTGCTGAACCTTGCCAATAAAGAACTGGCGCTAAATTATTTCAGGCAGCTGGCCGCTGACAATGTTGATATATTTGATCAGTTTGAATCAACGCGAATGGGTCTGTCAGGCCCGCAGGGTGAGATGATAAGCGCTATATTCCTGATGATTATTGTGGGCGGCGCCACCCTTGGTGTGATCAAACTGCTCTCGCTCCTCAAACAAAAAATATTTCCCTCCAGATAAATTGAACCATGATCACACGATCTTGGCAGAACAACCCGCAATGGCTTCACCCCATTCCTCAGACCATGTTTCGGACAACATTTATGCAGAATGTCTTTTTAATAAAGCAATCTTGCGATAAGTTAACCCGGCTGAATACTCTGGCCGTAAAGCTGTTCTGCTAAACCGCAAAGCAGCCCCTTTAGTAAACACTGAGCCCAACTGTGGAGGAAATAGAATGCAAACATTTCAAATGAGCAAAATGGATCTCCGCAAAACGGCAGCATATCTGCTGCCAATTATTCTGACAGCTTCCATGCTTGTACCTGCAACTTTAGCCGGGGCAGAAACCAAGGTTGGCAGCAAACAGAACATCGCCGGCAAAACAGTGCATCTGGGTTTGCCCGACCACAGCTGCCCGATGGACCCGAAAAACCCGGCAGACAAAATGTTGATTGACGGTGTCAAAACCAGCATCAAGGGCTCCAATGAATTGCTGATGCAATTTGCCGATTGTGAGGAATTAAAAAACTGGCGCACCGGCAAACAAAAATACCTGAATAATTTTGGTAGCTATCAGACATCAGCCAAATTAAAATCCACTGACCTGACTGGCCAGGAAAGCGCAACAGTGAAGGAAATCTGCAATATTTTTAAAAAGCAGGGCGCAACCTTGCTAAAAAACATCCAACCTGAAGTGAACCGCCGAATTAAAGATGGCTTTAAAAATATCCGGATGAATGAGTTGAAAATGTTGGGGATCGTACATGAGGACCCAACCATTTGCGCCGCAGCCACCTTCCAGCGCTTGAGAACAGACGGCAACACACTCAAGGACCAGGTCAATGTTTATTCCGTAACATTCCTTAACGGGCGGATTGTATTCACCTATCTATACGGTCCCTACGGCGAAGAACAAATGGTCCCGCGTTTAACCAAAACAATCACTGACCTGAACAATTACAACCAGCTTCGCAACAACAAGAAAAAATAACAAATGCAACCCAACACCACTGTCAGCCTTGGTACGTGCAATCTTTCACAAACCAGGCCCTTTCACCTGTTTGCCGGCCCCTGCCAATTGGAGAGCCGGGGCCACGGCCTTGAAATGGCTGCAGCTCTGAAAGAAATGTGCTCAAGCCTTGGTATCGGCCTGACCTTCAAAGCCTCCTTTGACAAAGCCAACAGAACAAGCGCCAGTGGCAAACGAGGGCTGGGGCTGGAAAAAAGCCTGCCCATATTTGCCGAAATCAGGGAAACCCTGGGGCTCACCATCCTTACTGATATCCATGAGGTTGCCCAATGCGATCCCGTGGGCGAGGTGGTGGATGTCCTGCAGATCCCGGCTTTTCTCTGCCGCCAGACCGACCTTTTGATCGCGGCGGGGAACACGGGCAAAGTTATCAAGATAAAAAAGGGGCAGTTTCTCGCCCCGTGGGACATGAAAAACGTAGTGCAAAAAGTCCTCTCTACCGGCAACCGGGATATCCTGCTGACAGAGCGGGGCGCAAGCTTTGGCTATAACACATTAGTGACGGATTTTCGCAGTCTTCCCATCATGGCTGAAACAGGCTGCCCGGTTATTTTTGACGCGACCCACTCAGTTCAACAACCGGGCGGGCAGGGCAGCTCTAGTGGCGGCCAACGGGAATTCGTCCCAACTCTTGCCAGAGCGGCCGTCGCGGTTGGTGTGGCGGGCCTCTTTATTGAAACCCATGATGACCCGGATAATGCCCCCTCAGATGGACCCAACATGATCCCCCTCAAAGAACTGGGAGGCTTGCTCAAAACCCTCAGATCCCTTGATGATGTTGTGAAATCTGGTCTGTAATCCAGCCCGTCAAACCATCTTGGCTATCAATTGTCAGGGTGAATAATTTCCCCGGTATTCTGATTGTAACGCCAAAAATTACCAGCCTTGACATGTGTGCCGCCAACAAAGCGCTCAACCCTGTTATGCGCTGCAAAATCACCACGACCTTCAAGCACAGCATGTCCCAAAGGCGTTAGTCTCAGCTCACTCTGGAGAAAGGCCTTGCGCGTCTCCCCCTCATCAAAAAGGCGGGGGCTGAAACTATCCGGCAAACCTTCAATGAGCGGCATCTCGCAGTAAGCCAGGCCAGAGAGCGCAGTAAAGAAACCCCAGTCACCCCAGAACTGCGCTTCCTCCATGGCTTGAGAGCGGGCAAACAACATCCCCGGCCGGCTCACCCCCCGATCAAGCGAATAGATGATTTGACGCTCGGTGCGGGAGAGGCCATCCACCCCCGGCAACTCTTCGAGAAGGCGGCGTAAAGCCTGACTTAAAAACAAAAACCCAGCCGGTTTCAGGCCCACAAATTCCATAAGTTTTAAAGGGGTCTCATGCGACAAAGTTTGCCAGGCAAGATCAGCAATCGCCATCATCTGCTCACTCACAGGGGCTGAAAGCACCTCAAGATCAAGAATGGTCTCCGGGCTCATCATGCCAAGATAGCGTTCAGCCTGAATAAGGGAAACATTGACAAATCGTTTGCGGCTATAAAGCCGTGTCAGAATTTCAATAAGTTGCAACTGGTCATAAAGGTCATGCTCAAACCAGAGCTCAATCTCGTCAAAATCATCATGTTGATCAAGGTGAGCATCACGCATTTCAAAGTCAGAGAGGGTCGTTGCAGGGTCAGACCATCCGCGCTGCGTTAAGAAATCAGTCCTCAAGTTGCGAAATTGCGCTTCATCGTCTGATGTAGCAAGACGGCAAAGCGGGCCTTCATGCAGACAATCCCGCCACGGCACGATACGCCCGGATTTACCCGCCGCTTGAAGAAGGTCAACCGCGCTATCACCATTTGTCAGGATAAGGGCAACCATCGTTTACCCCCGGCCGCGATAAGAAGCTACAGTCTGATCCGGCAGCCAGACGCCATCAGGGCAGGTCCCCTGTTGCCAGAAAACATCAATCGGAATTCCGCCGCGCGGGAACCAATACCCCCCGATCCTCAGATAATGCGGTGAGAGCAGCTCAAACAGCCGCTTGCCAATTGCTACAGTGCAATCTTCATGAAAGGCCCCGTGGTTGCGAAAAGCTGCCAGATAAAGCTTGAGAGATTTAGATTCAACCAGCCAGGCGGCAGGCACATAATCAATCATCAGATGGGCAAAATCAGGTTGCCCCGTTACCGGGCAAAGGGAAGTGAACTCCGGGCAGGTAAACCGCGCTGTGTAAGGACTGTCAGGGTGAGGGTTGGCAACACGCTCAAGGCTGGCTTCATCGGGTGAAGCCGCAACCGCGCTTACCTGTCCAAGTTGTGTGAGGTTTTTTGAATTATCAGTCATGGGTTTTATGCATTGATCCTCTGTAAATACACCCCTCACCGCAACTGTCGCGCGCCACCTCAACTTCGTAAAGCCCCGGCAAGCGCGCCATCAACCTGCTCCAGATCCAAAGTGCCAGATGCTCAAGCGTAGGCCACTCAAGCCCCTCAACATCTTCATTCAAGAACCGGTGATCAAGCTGTCCCTGTACTTCGCCAAGTGCAGTTTCAATGTCACCAAGATGAAAGATTAAACCTGTTTCATCATCTGGCAAGCCATCAAGCGTTACCTTCACCCGAAAAGAATGCCCATGAATGCGGGCATTTGGTGTGCCAGGGACCGCAGAGGGAAGAAAGTGGGCCGCTTCAAATTTAAATTCTTTATAAATGCGCATAATCGGTCTGGGGTATCTGGCTGTTGTTGATTAAGTGGTGATTGTAAAGAAACGATCCCATCAGGGTATGTCCAGAATTTTATGGGTTTGCAAGCTCAGTTTCCATGGTGGGTGCGCCTTGCAATAGTCAATAGTCTCCTGCGTCAGACGATCAATATCGTCGCAATCCATGGGTTGCAAATAAAAATGATGAAAAGACCAGGAAAGAAACAGACTTAAATCAAGATTTTTCTGGCCAAATACAACCTTTAATTCATCGCCTCTGCGTTGCACAATCTTTGAACCGGCCTTGGGGCTGACGCAAACCCAATCGAGACAATCTGGTGCTGGCAGGGTGCCATTGGTCTCAATGGCTGTAAAAAAACCGCGCTTTTGAAACGCTTTGATGAGTGCTTCATCCACCTGTAATAAAGGCTCCCCGCCGGTAAAAACAACCATATGATCGGCTGATCCATGGGACCCCGGCAACGGCAAGTTTCCCTTGCTTGGAAGAGAGAGAGGCAAAAGAGCAAGCGCGGCTTCAGCCAGCACATCAGCATTTTTAAACTGCCCGCCATTAACTCCATCAACACCGACAAAATCTGTATCGCAAAAAGAACAGATCGCACTGGCCCGGTCTGACTCACGTCCGGACCAGAGATTACAACCTGCAAAACGCACAAAAACTGCCGGCCGTCCCGAATGGGTACCTTCCCCTTGCAGCGTATAAAACATCTCTTTAACCGAATACATGAAGCTAACCTGAAAAATGCTGAATAATTTGCCCCAAACCTCTGCTCAAGAGGCCCGCCATTCCTCATATCCCTTTGCCCGCAAAAGACAGGCAGGGCAGGTGGCGCAGCCATACCCCCAGTCATAAAGATGATCTCTCACACCATTATAGCAGCTGTGCGTCTCTTCCCGGATAAGGGTGATCAAGGCCGCCCCCCCTAACTCATCTGCCATATGCCAGCTTTCCGCTTTGGTGGCCCGCATCAAGGGGGTGATGATCTGAAAATCAGTTTCCATCCCGAGATTGAGGGCGACATTCAAGGCCTTGAGTGTTTCATCCCGGCAATCAGGGTAGCCAGAATAATCCGTTTCACACATCCCGCCAATCAAATGACCCATATCACGGTTATAGGCAATCACCGCTGCATATTGAAAAAAAAACAGATTGCGCCCGGGAACAAAACTCGTCGGTAATCCGTGAGGGCCCGTTTCAATGAGTGCAGTCGTGTCAGTTAAGGCGGATTGGGAAAGTCCGGCAAATGTAGACATATCCAGTAATGTATCCGGACCAAGTCTTTCAGCTAAAAGTGGAAACTCAGACCCGATGCGTTCAAGAACATTTGTGCGGCAGGAAAGCTCTATGCGGTGCCTCTGGCCATAGTCAAAACCGATGGTTTCAACATAGTCATGATTTTGCAGCGCATGAGCAAGAACCGTTGTTGAATCCTGTCCGCCGGAAAAAAGCACCAATGCCCGGCGCGGGTCTCTGTGTTTAAGCTGAGACAAGACTATGCCTTTCTGAGAATAATTCAGTGAAATGAGAGAGATCACGCGATAACGCTCAATGCCCATTCATTTGGAAATCAGGCCTAGCATGATCGGGAAGGAAGGAAAACCCACTAAAAAACCCAAAATATAAATCAAAATCCTCTTTTCCTGAGCACCCAAGTAGGTTAAAACCCGCCCAGAAAGCGCGTAATAAAAATTTATCCAAAAAGCGCAGCTCACCATAACTCAGCTCAACTTAAGAGAGGCACGCCATGACAGCTATTGTCGATATTGTCGGTCGCGAAATTCTGGACAGCAGGGGCAACCCAACCATTGAAGTCGACGTGCTCCTTGAAGATGGCGCAGGCGGCCGGGCGGCAGTGCCCTCAGGTGCCTCAACAGGTGCACATGAAGCTCATGAACTCCGCGATGGTGGTGAACGTTACCTGGGCAAGGGTGTTCTGCGCGCAGTTGATAGCGTCAACGGTGAAATCTTTGACGCTTTAGGCGGCCTTGATGCCGAAGACCAGATCCATATTGATGAAGTCATGTGCGAAATTGACGGCACTGAAAACAAAAGCCGTCTTGGCGCCAACGCTTTGCTTGGGACCTCACTGGCCGTTGCCAAGGCTGCAAGTCAATCAGCTGATTTGCCACTCTACCGTTATCTTGGCGGGGCAGGGGCCCACATGCTGCCAGTGCCGATGATGAACATTATCAATGGCGGCGAACACGCCGATAACCCGATTGATATTCAGGAATTCATGATCGTTCCAGTCTCGGCTGAAAATATAGCCGAAGCTGTACGTATGGGCGCTGAGGTCTTTCATAGGCTGAAAAAAGCGCTGCAGGACGCAAGTCACAACACAAATGTCGGTGATGAAGGGGGCTTTGCGCCGAACCTGGCATCGTCAGAAGAGGCCCTGAGTTTCATCATCAAGGCCATCGAAGCAGCTGGTTACAAAGCGGGAGATGATATATTTATCGCCCTTGACGCTGCCTCCACAGAATTTTTCAAGGATGGCCAATACCATCTCGCCGGGGAAGGCAAGACCCTCGATGCAGCTGGCATGGTGTCTTATTACGAAAATCTGATATCAACCTTTCCAATCATCTCCATTGAAGACGGCCTTGCTGAAGATGACTGGGACGGCTGGCACCATATGACTGAAACACTGGGCGGCAAATGTCAGCTTGTGGGTGATGATCTTTTTGTGACCAACCCAACCCGTTTGAAAACAGGCATTGAAAAAGGGACAGCCAACTCAATCCTGGTAAAAGTCAACCAGATCGGCACCCTGACAGAAACATTAAGAGCCGTGGAAATGGCCCAGCGCGCTGGGATGACAGCTGTTATCTCTCACCGTTCCGGTGAAACAGAAGACGCAACCATCGCCGATCTTGCCGTGGCAACAAACGCTGGCCAGATCAAAACCGGATCCCTTGCAAGATCAGACAGGCTGGCAAAATACAACCAGCTTATCCGGATAGAAGAAGCTCTTGGACCCATGGCTCAATATGCTGGCCGGTCCATTCTGAAAGGCTGAGCCTTGGGCTATAAAAAATAATCCTAAGTTAATGAAAATTAACCCAAAAAAACCGCTCGAACTTTACGCTCCATTAACGCTAGACCTCTAAGGTGAGACCTTCGTGTTAGAGTCCGTAGTAAGAGTTGTGCGTAATGTTGTCTCTAGTGCTAAAAGAGTTTAGCAAAAGAGCCCGCGCTTTCATGCCATTTTTGGTGTGTTTGGGGCTTTTTTGCTATTTCTCTGTGCATTTTTCAAGTGGTGATCATGGTCTCGAAGCCCGTGATCAATTGCAGTTGCGCGTCTCCCGTCTGCAAACAGATCTCGCGGCTCTGCAGCAAAAGCGCAAACACTATCAGCAACGGCTGACCCTCCTCGAAAAACCTTCCACCCAGTCTGACTTAAAAGACGAATTGGCGCGCCAGCGCCTGCAATATGCCCACCCGGATGACCTTATATTGTTTGAATAGTTCAAATATCGTCCCAAAAGTGAGACACTATTTTTCCATTATCTGGGTAATATTTTACACTTTGTAATGTTGCGTAGAAAAAAAGAGTCAAAACTCTATAATCTGGTTGAATTAGGTAAAAAGTTGGATATATCTTTAGCTATAGACCAATAATTCTATCAAATCGAAACAAAAACGGATACCAAAGTAGCATACCCCCGCGCTCCTCAAAAATTACGTAATCACCAGCGCAGCGCCTGCATACAGCTTATTAAGACAGGGCAGGGGATTTGAAAAAGCCACACCATCTACAGCTGTATCACACTGAGAGATTTTTGTTTTCTACGATGAAGTTTTAAAAAAAACCAGCTCAGGAAAGCGCGCCAATGTCCAAAAACAAATCAGAGAAAACGAGCGATCTGAAAACAGAGCTATACAGGCAGATGCTGCTTGTCCGCCGCTTTGAAGAAAAAGCCGGCCAGCTTTATGGGATGGGTTTTATCGGTGGCTTTTGCCATCTCTATATCGGTCAGGAAGCTGTTGTTACTGGTTTGAATGCTGTCATGGAAGAGGGGGATCAGGTGATAACCGGCTACCGTGATCACGGCCACATGCTGGTTTGTGGCATGGACCCGAAAGGCGTCATGGCAGAATTGACAGGCCGCGAAAGCGGTTATTCCCGCGGCAAGGGCGGCTCAATGCATATGTTCTCGGTTGAGAAACATTTCTATGGCGGCCATGGCATTGTTGGCGCCCAGGTGCCTCTGGGTACCGGTCTCGCCTTTGCCAATAAATACAGGGAAAATAATAACGTTGCCCTGGCCTATTTTGGTGACGGTGCGGCCAATCAGGGCCAGGTCTATGAAGCCTTTAACATGGCCAAACTCTGGAATTTGCCGATTATTTACGTCATAGAAAACAACCGCTACAGCATGGGCACCAGCATTGAACGCCATGCCTCCACAACGGATCTCTCCCACCGGGGGGACAGTTTTGACATCCCCGGCCTTCAGGTTGACGGTATGGATGTATTTAAGGTCATGGAAGCCGGGCGCAAGGCCATTGAACATGCAAGAGCGGGTAAAGGTCCCTTCATTCTGGAAATGATCACCTACCGTTACCGGGGCCACTCCATGTCGGACCCGGCCAAATACCGTACCCGCGATGAAGTGAATGAAATGCGACAGGACCATGACCCCATCACAACCTTAAAGAACCAGATGCTTGACGATGGTGATATTGATGAAGCCGGCCTGAAAGATATTGATGGCGAAGTGCGTAAAATCGTCAATGAAGCGGCTGAGTTTGCCCAAAGCGCCCCTGAACCAAAACCTTCAGAATTGTTCACTGATATCTATATTGAATCCGCCTGAAACTGTAAGCGCCCGTTAATTTCGTAACTGTGAGGATAGCCAATGCCCGTTGAGGTTTTAATGCCCGCTCTTTCCCCAACAATGGAAAAAGGCACACTTGCCAAATGGCTGGTAAATGAAGGTGATGAGGTCGGCTCAGGCGATGTCATAGCGGAAATCGAGACAGATAAGGCAACCATGGAAGTTGAAAGTGTTGAGGAAGGCCGCATTGGTAAAATCCTGATCGCTGAAGGCGCAACTGATGTTGCCGTAAATACTCCCATCGCCATAATCCTTTATGAGGGCGAAGATGACAGCACGCCGGTGGCCAAAACTGCGAATGGTGAGCTTGCAGCAAAAGCTGAGGCAGATAAAGGCCCGGATCAGGAAAACGAGCCGGAGACAAAACAGACAGCGAAAAAACCGGAGGGCACCAATGTCCCTGAAATCCTGGTTGAGGGCGAAGGCCAGGGTGATTTAACCGTCCGGGAGGCCCTGCGTGATGCAATGGCCGAGGAGATGCGCAGGGATGATAGCATCTTCATCATGGGCGAAGAGGTCGCCGAATATCAGGGCGCTTATAAGGTCACACAAGGGCTACTTGAAGAATTTGGCTCAAAGCGTGTTGTTGACACCCCCATAACAGAACACGGCTTTGCCGGTATTGGCTGCGGCGCGGCCATGGCGGGGCTGAAGCCGATTGTTGAATTCATGACTTTCAACTTCGCCATGCAGGCGATTGACCACATCGTCAATTCAGCGGCAAAAACACTTTATATGTCCGGCGGCCAGATGCGTTGCCCGATCGTGTTTCGCGGACCGAATGGCGCGGCCTCAAGGGTTGCCGCCCAGCACAGCCAGGATTACTCCTCATGGTTCGCCGCTGTCCCCGGTATCAAGGTCATAGCCCCTTATAGCGCCGCCGATGCAAAGGGGCTCCTCAAGGCCGCCATTAGAGACCCTAACCCAATCGTTTTCCTTGAAAATGAAATTCTTTATGGCCAGTCATTTGCCGCTCCAAAAGATGAAGATCACGTAACGCCCATCGGCAAAGCCCTTATTCGCCGCGAAGGCGAAGATGTCACCATTGTCAGCTATTCACGCGGGCTGGCTTATGTCCATGCAGCTGAAGAGGCTTTAAACGATCTGGGGGTATCGCCAGAGATCATTGATCTCAGAACCCTGCGGCCGCTGGACATCGAAACAATTCTTCAATCTGTCAAAAAAACCAATCGACTTGTCGTGGTTGAAGAAGGCTGGCCAATATGCTCAATCGGATCAGAAATTTGCAGTACGGTAACCGCCCTTGCTTTTGATGACCTTGATGCTCCGCCACTGAAAGTCAGCGGCGCCAATGTGCCAATGCCTTACGCTGCCAATCTGGAAAAGCTGGCCTTGCCAACCACGGACCAGGTTGTCGAAGCCGTGAAAAAAGTAACTTATAAAAATTAGCCCCAAAATTCTTTAAAGGCGAATCTCTATGCCCATACCCATTCTTATGCCGGCTTTGAGCCCCACCATGGAAGAAGGAACGCTGTCAAAATGGCATGTCTCAATCGGCGATGAAGTGACATCAGGTGACATCCTCGCGGAAATTGAAACAGACAAAGCCACAATGGAAGTGGAAGCCATAGAAGAAGGCCGTGTTGGCAAACTCTGCGTTCCTGAAGGGGCGGCAGGGGTCGCCGTCAATGCAACCATTGCTTTCCTTCTGGAAGAGGGGGAAGATGAAAAAGATATCCCTGATGCAGATAGCGCCCCGGCTCCTGAAAAAGAAGCCGCACCTCAAGCCGAAAAATCTCCAGAGGTAGAAACCGACCCACAGACAAACCAGAAAGAACAGGATCAACCCGTTATACAAAATGGCGAACGTATCATCGCGTCACCGCTTGCAAAACGCCTGGCAAATCAGCAAGGTATTGATCTCGGCGCGGTCAGAGGCACAGGCCCAAATGGCCGCATCATCAAAAAAGATATTGTGGAAGCCGGAAAAGGCGGCGCTGTAACAGGCACGCTGAAAACACAAACCCCGGCAAGCCCCCCGGCAGCAGCAGCAGACGCCATAACTGGCGGCAAACTTATCTCCCCCGTCTCGGACAAGGAAATTTTTGCAACCTATGAAGAGGGCACATATGACCTCATCCCGGTTGATAATATGCGCCGCACTGTAGCAGACCGGTTAACCCAGTCAAAAACAACAATTCCGCATTTTTATCTGAGCATAGATTGCGAACTGGATAAGTTGTTAAGTGCCCGCAAACGGCTGAATGATACCGCTCCGAAAGAGGGGCCCGGTGCTTTCAAACTTTCCGTCAATGACTTCATCATCAAGGCGCTGGCCCTCGCGCTGCAATATGTACCTGGCGCTAACGTCACCTGGTCAAGCCAGGGTATACTGCACCACAAACGCTCAGATATCTCTGTTGCAGTTGCGGTTGATGGCGGTTTATTTACACCCGTCATCCGCCACGCCGATCTGAAAACATTGTCTGAAATTTCTAACGAAATGAAAGATCTTGCCTTAAGGGCCCGGCAGAAAAAATTAAGCCCGGCTGAATATGTCGGCGGCACGACTTCTATCTCCAATCTTGGAATGATGGGGATCAAAAAATTTGATGCGGTGATCAACCCGCCTCAGTCAACGATACTTGCCATCGGCGCGGGTGACAAACGGCCAGTTATCATCAACGATCAGGTTGAGGTCCGCACAATCATGTCAGTGAGCCTTTCATGTGATCACCGGGCCGTTGACGGTGCCCTTGGTGCAGAACTGTTGAATGCATTTAAAGGCTTCATAGAAGACCCGGTCACAATGCTGGTATAAGACCAGCAGCTATAGGCCTGCTGGTTAAATCACAGCTGGTGTCCAGGTAAGCCCCAAAGGATAATAAAATGAGCCAAACTTATGATATCGCCATCATCGGCGGCGGCCCGGGTGGTTATGTCGCAGCCATAAAAGCTGCACAGCTAGGGTTAAAACCTGTCCTTATTGAACGTGAGCATCTTGGCGGTATCTGCCTCAACTGGGGCTGCATCCCGACTAAGGCGCTGTTGAGGTCTGCTGAAATCGTGACCCAGATCAACCATGCTGCAGAGTTTGGCATCACTGTAGAGAATATGAAAATCGATTTTGAAAAAATCATCAAACGGTCGCGCACTGTCTCTGGTAAATTGACACAGGGCATTGGTTATCTGATGAAAAAAAACAAGGTTCATGTGATTGAAGGGGAAGCCAGCTTCAGGGATAAATCAACACTTGCAGTGACCACAAAAGACGGCACTGAAACCGTTAGCGCCAAAAACATCATAATCGCGGCTGGGGCAAGAGCCCGCCATTTACCGGGTTTTGAACCGGACGGAAAATTTATCTGGACGTATAAAGAAGCACTTCTGCCGGACACGAACCCGAAAAAACTCTGCGTTATTGGCTCCGGCGCCATCGGTGTCGAATTCGCCAGTTTTTTTAATGCCCTTGGCAGCAAAGTGACCGTCATCGAAATCGCGGACAGGATCACACCGGCGGAAGATTCTGAAATTTCAAATCTGGCGGAAAAAGCTTTTAAAAAGGCTGGCCTCGATATTCATACAAAAACCAGTGTGAAATCCGCGACCCCGAAAGCTGACCAGATAGAACTGGTTATAGAAGCCGAAAATAAAAATCAGATAACCGATCAGTTTGACCGGGTCATTGTGGCCGTTGGCATCACTCCCAACGTTGAAACCCTCAACCTCGAGAGTATCGGCATTGAACTTGATCGCGGCTTTATAAAGACAGACGGCCATGGCCGCACCAATGTCGAGGGCATTTTTGCCATCGGCGACATTACAAATCCACCATGGCTGGCCCATAAGGCAAGCCATGAAGGTGTCATAGCGGTAGAGACCATCGCCGGGCATAAAGTTGCCCCTCTCAACGCGGCTCACATCCCCGGCTGCACATACACCAGCCCGCAAATTGCCTCTGTTGGTCTCACCGAACAGCAGGCACTTGATAACGGGCATGAAATCAAGGTCGGCCGGTTTCCGTTTCAGGCCAACGGCAAGGCCCTCGCCCTTGGTGAACCGGATGGTTTGGTCAAAACTGTTTTTGATAAAAAAACCGGCGAGTTGCTGGGTGCCCATATGATTGGTTGCGAAGTGACAGAATTAATCCAGGGTTACGCGGTTGCCATGGGGCTTGAAACGACGGAAAAAGAATTGATGGAGACCATCTTCCCCCATCCGACACTCTCTGAAATGATGCACGAATCTGTCCTTGATGCCTATGATCAGGCCCTGCACATTTAAACAATCATGTAAGATTTGGCCCTCAGCGGGAAATTGCAGGAAACCGCAACCGCGGTGTGATGTGTTTAATGCTCAAGAGGGAAGGGCGCTCGACAAAATGCCAGGAGAGAGCGGCAATGGATATGACAACAGGCAAGCTGAACAGATATAGTTCAAGCGCTGAAACATCCCCCAATTTGGTGCGCATGATCTGTTCAATCGGATAATGCCAGATATAAATACCGTAAGAATAATCCCCAACCGCATTATAATAACGCACCACACCGCCAGGCACAAAAGCAATCCAGAGGCCAAGCATCGCCGCAGAAGGGATGAGGAGCCATTCCCCGCTGGCATAGCCAAATGTATAGATAAGAGCTATCGAAGTCACAAGGCCAGCCAGTGGCAACGCCAGACTAACCGGCACCACGCTGCGATATATCTGCACAGCCGCGCCAATAAGGAAGGCATAGCCAAAGTGCATAAAGTGATCAACGAAAGCAATGCCGCGCAGTTCAGTGAGAAATGTTGTGACAAAATAGATAAAGAGTGAGCCAACCATCATGATCCCAAATAACCGTTTTTGAAAGAGACCAAGCAGACCAGCAACCACCACACCAGAATAAAACAGCGCTTCATATCTGAGCGTCCACAACGGGGCGTTGATCTCCCCATCATTCGGCAATCCCTCAAAGACACCAGGCAGTTTCATATCCGGATAGAGCATCGAGGTCACGGGCCAGTAAAGCCAGCTTTGGGCATGAGCAAAGTAACCCTCTGTTGTATGGTTGGTCATGAGCGGCCCGATCACAAACGCCGTGAAGAAAGCAACAACAGTTAAACCGGGTAATATTCGCATGGCGCGGGAAGTGGCGTAAATAATCACGGAGTGATGTTTTAACCAGCTCGCCGTAACCAGAAAACCTGAAAGCACAAAAAACAGATTAAGCGTGGTGATCCCCAGCGTATATTTCACCGGGTAAGTATCAAAATTAATGTCATCACCAATCGTGATAAACATCGCATGCGCAAACATAATCAGCAAAGCGCCAATCATCCGCAGCAGATTAAAATTATTATTCCGCCCCTCCATGTGCGTTTGCAAAGGAGACCATTTTATTTTACGCGCTATGCTCATACCAAAACCATATCTGTTTTAATTTATAAGCGAGAGGAAAGCGAAACGGGAAGGGATTTCACTCGTGAGGTTAATTGGCTTAGTTTTGAAAGGGAGGGGCGCTCCACCCAGCTCCAGGAACAGATGGCCAGAACAAGCACAAACGGCATGCTGGCCAAGAACAATCCGGCAACGCTGAACCCACCGATCAGATGCATCATCACCTGCTGCACCGGGTAATGATAAATGTAAACCCCGTAAGAATAATCACCGAGTTTATTATAAGCCCGCAGCCACCCCCCCGGCACATAGGCCAGCCAGAAAAAACAATAAGCACTGGCCACAAGAATGATCGGCTCTGCTGGTGCGTAACCGATAAGCCAACCGAAACCGAAAGCCAGGGCAAGAAGACCGGCTGCAATTGGTAAATTCAAGGGGATCATCCCGCGCAGCACATAAAAAACGGTCCCAATATAAAAGCTCATCCCGAAATGCAGAAAATGTTCAAGGAAAATAATATTTCGGAATGTGGTCAGATAGGTGATGACACCATAACCCAGAACCAGCCCAAGGCTTGCAAACATGAAAATCCGGTTGAAAACAAGCCCACCAGCAAGACCAAGCAGCGCCAGCCCAAGATAACAGATCACCTCATAGCGCAGTGTCCAGAGGGCAGTGTCAATCTCATAAGGATTGGGGTTGGAAGCAAACACACCGGGTAATGTCGCATCCGGCTCAAGCAGGGTCGTGACAGGTACATAAAGCCAGGTCCGAAGGTCACTGAAATACTGGCTGAGAGGAACTTCACTCACCAGCGGTCCAACCACAAACGCAAGGATGAGAGAAAGGACAAAAACCCCAGGGATTAACCGCAATCCCCGCGCCATAATATAGGAAAGCAGATCATTCTGGCGCTGAAAACTTTGCGCAATCAGAAAACCGCTTGCAATAAAGAAAAAAGAGAGAACAATCTGACTGGCCTGGTAGAGATAAGGGTGCCCCTCATCAGTCATGAGCGGCCCAAGTGTCATAAAATAACAGTGGTAATAAGCGATCAGGCAGGCTGCAATAAAACGCAGCAGATTATAATTATTGTCCCTCCCGTTCATAGTATCACTGATCACCAGCATAGATTAGTCTCCATAAAAGACAGGGAAGGGGGCAAATCAGGCCTCAAACACCCCAATTGTTATAAATAGTCTGTTTGACTTGCTAAAACAGTGCCAAAGATCATTAACCCTTTACCACATCGTATGAATATGTGGATCTTGGTTAATCAGGGTAATTATGCTAAATCAGGATCAAGGGGCGCTGAATTTAGCCGCGCTGAAAATGACTTTTAAGCAATCACCACCTGGAACTGAAAATATATGGTCACGCTCATTGATAACCGCAAACAAAACAGCGACAAAAAGGCCCAGCGCCATCCGGAAAAGCAACGCCGGCCTGATAGCGTGCCACTGCGCAAACCTGACTGGATCAGGGTAAAAGCGCCAGGCTCAAAAGACTATCTGAAAACCCGTGAAATTGTTAAAAAACATGGCCTCCATACCGTTTGCGAAGAAGCCGCCTGCCCGAATATCGGGGAATGCTGGGAGCAGCGTCACGCCACCATGATGATCATGGGGGAAATCTGCACCCGTGCCTGCGCTTTTTGCAACGTGACCACCGGCGTGCCACTGGCCCTTGATGACAGGGAACCCGGCCGTGTCGCCGAAGCGGTGGCAAAACTTGGCCTTAAACATGTGGTCATCACCTCTGTTGACCGGGATGATCTGATTGATGGCGGCGCGGCTCATTTCGCAGCGGTCATCACAGCGATCAGGGAGATGACCCCGGAGACTACCATTGAAATTCTGACACCTGATTTCCTGCGCAAGGAGGGTGCCGTTGAAAAAGTGGTGGAAGCCAAACCCAATGTCTTTAATCACAATCTGGAAACAGTACCGCGCCTCTATCTGGATATCCGCCCCGGCGCCCGTTATTTCCACTCCATCAGGTTGCTGCAAATGGTCAAGGAACTCGACCCGACCATATTTACAAAATCAGGCATCATGGTCGGCCTTGGAGAAGAGCGCAAAGAAGTTCAGCAATTAATGGATGACCTGAGAAGTGCTGATGTTGATTTCATCACCATTGGCCAGTATCTGCAACCAACCCTGAAACACGCAGCCATCGCCCGTTTCTGGACACCTGAGGAATTCAAATCCCTTGAGCAGATTGCTTACGCCAAGGGCTTCCTGCAAGCCTCCGCCACACCGCTCACCCGTTCCTCACATCATGCAGGGGATGATTTTGCCAAACTGCAGGCCGCAAGAGAGGCTAAATTTAACGCAAAACCCTGAGCGGTAACGGCTATAAACCGAGCATAAAGCAGGCCGGGTGAATAAGGGCCTTTTACCAATGCCAAAATTTCAAATAGTCCGCCGTGTCCCGGTGAGTGCAGCAACCATGTTCAATGTGGTTTCTGATGTTGAAAACTATCCGGAATTTCTACCCTATTGCAAAGCCCTCACCATCATCAGAAATTATGAGGAAAACAAAATCCCCATAGTTGAGGCTGACATGACAGTGGCCTATGGCAAACTGGAAGAAACGTTTCGCTCGAAAGTCAGTCTTGATCAGAGGGCAAAAACCATCACCTCGGAAAATCTGAAAGGCCCCTTCCGGCAATTACATAGTCAATGGTTCTTTGAGGAAATCTCAACGGACGTAACAGATGTGCACTTTTCAATCGACTATGAATTCAAAAACCGCATGATGAAAATGTTAATGGGCAGTCTTTTTGAAAAAGCCTTTCGCACCTATGCAGAAAGTTTTGAAACCCGGGCAAAATCTCTGGTCTGAAGGGCAAGGCCGCGCAAGCCCTCCCATCTTAGTAACCTCTCCCATTTTCAAGTGTGGGCTAACCCTCAGAACAGAAGCCAAAGCCCCTTAAATTTGAGCATGTGCCAGTTTCAAGGCACTCAATATAGTCAGGCGCCGCACTTCATCCCGTCCAGCATCTCCAAAGTCAAACCGCTTACAAACGCATTTGTCTGTTCTTTTAGCGACTGCAATAAATACCAGACCAACCGGCTTGTCTGCGCTGCCACCACCGGGACCAGCTATCCCAGTGACTGAAATTGCCACATCAGCGCCGCTAACCCTCAGCGCCCCGCGCGCCATCTCATCTGCCACTTCAGCGCTGACGGCACCGTACCGCTCCAGAGTAGCCGGCAAAACTCCAATGAGTTTTTCTTTCGCAGTGTTTGAATAGGTCACAAACCCGGCCCCAAGCACATCAGAAGCACCGGAAACGGAAGTAAGTGCCCCGGCAATCAGTCCCCCCGTGCAACTCTCAGCGGTTGTGACCCATAAATGATCAGTCCGCAGCGCCGCGATAAATCCGGTTGCCATCTCTGTTATCTCTTGATCAAACATTCAACCCTCACTTTGTCTGAAAAAGATCCAGTCTTAAAAGGACTAAGTCCTATCATTTCCATTTTCTATTATTTCCAGAGAGGTGTGCTAAAAAAATTCAATTGATCTGAATAAGAACCCTGAAACTGAAAATTATTGATTAGCCTTCAAAAGTAAGAATCACGCTGGCCAGCGCCGCTATCCCTTCTTCCCGCCCGGTAAAGCCAAGCTTTTCACTTGTCGTCGCCTTGACACTGATGCAGCCAGCCTCAAGCCCGGTAATCGCTGCAATCGCATTGACCATGGCACGGCGATGCGGGCCGATTTTCGGTGCTTCACAAACAAGCGTCAGATCAATGTTGGAAACCATAGCTCCCTCCGCTTCAACCAGTCCCATTGCATGGCTGAGGAAATGCTCGGACGCCATACCCTTGAAGCTGTCATCGGAGGGCGGGAAATGCTGGCCAATATCACCCGCCCCAAGCGCCCCGTAAATTGCATCTGTCACGGCATGTAGCCCAACATCAGCATCAGAATGTCCCTTGAGTTGCTTATGAAACGGTATTTGAATCCCGCAAAGGGTAACTTGCTCCCCCGCCTCAAAGGCATGAACATCAAATCCATTGCCAATTCGGATACGCCCGGCAAGATTATTTTCTGCATTCTTTTCGGTCTTCAAAATTTGAACCCCTTTTTGAAAATCTTCCCGGGTTGTCAGCTTGAGGTTGGTTTCTTCCCCCTCAATCATTTTAACCTCAATGCCATACCATTCCGCAATGGAGGAATCATCTGTAAAGATATGCCCCCCCTGTTTTTCAGCTTCACTATGTGCTTTATATATAGTAGCAAAATCAAAACCTTGCGGGGTCTGCGCCAGAAATAGGCCGCTGCGATCAACAGTCTCGGAAACAATCGCATTGCGGGTGCGCTTGACCGTTTCAACAACAGCCCAGCCAGGGAGAACAGCGGGCACCTGCTTAAGTACGTTGATCACCCTCTCGATCAGATCAACACTGACAAAAGGGCGCACCCCATCATGAATGAGGACAACTTCAGGCGAGACTAGCGCAAGCTCTTCAAGTCCGGCAAATACCGAGGAACGCCGATCAGCACCACCGATAACAGGGTCAGCCAAACGCTCACAGTCAGATTGCTCAAGCTCTTCCAGGGTGCGGTGATACGCCGCCTCATCATCGCCGTGAATAACAGGTAAAACAAGATCTATCGCCGGGCAGTTCAGAAAGGTGCTGATAGTCCTCGACAAGACAGAGCGGCCCAACAGCGGCAAATATTGTTTGGGGGCTTCATTGTCGGTAAGTCTGGCCCGGGAACCACGCCCGGCTGCCACGATCAGCGCCACAGTTTTCTTGGACATATCTTTCCCTTGGAGAAAAGCAGCCTGTTGGATGCAAAGTAATTCAATCGTGTAAATTATCTTGAATTCTGGGATTTCGTCATAAAACCCAGAAAAAGAGGAAAAGGCAACCCGTTACAGCAGGGATGATCGGTAGTTGTTAATCGCAACGATTATTAACTTTAATAAAATAAAATTTGGCTTCAAATTTGCAGAAAAAGCACATATAGTTGACTATAATTTACTCATATACGACAATTGCACAAATTATATGCATAAAATAGCTGTTTCAAACAAATAATATGCAGGAGCGCGCCGGGTCAATGATCCGATCCAGAAATCAGTCTGTTAATCAAAACCATAGCTTTAACAGGCCATCAACCAGCGAACTGAACACGTCGTCCAAAACCGAACAACGTCAATTGACAGATCTGACAATTGGCTCTCTTCGTGTTGGCGGCTGTGCTGTGCTTGCGCCAATGTCTGGCATCACGGATTACCCCTTTCGCAAACTTGCCCATGAATGGGGCGCCCCGCTGGTTGTCTCGGAAATGGTTGCCAGCCAATCACTGATGCAGGCTGACGAAGACACAACCCGCCGCACAATCGGGCATAATCTTTCCCCCTTTGTGATTCAACTGGCGGGCCGTGAAGCATATTGGATGGGTGAAGCCGCCCGCCTCGCCGAAACAAACGGCGCTAATATCATAGATATCAACATGGGTTGCCCGGCCAAACAGGTCACAAAAGGGCTCTCAGGCTCAGCATTGATGCAAAACCTTGATCATGCCTTATCATTGATTGAAGCTGTGATGAAAGCCGTTACCATACCCGTAACCCTCAAGATGCGTCTTGGCTGGGACCATAAAACACTGAATGCCCCGGATCTTGCCCGCCGTGCCGAGGCTGCGGGCATTGCCGCTTTTACTGTCCATGGCCGCACCAGGCAACAATTCTATAAAGGCAAGGCAGACTGGGAAAAGGTCAGGGCTGTAAAAAACGCCGTTTCAAAACCCGTCATTGTCAACGGCGACATAACCTCAACCAGAGAGGCAAAACGGGCCCTGGCATTGTCCGGGGCTGACGCTGTAATGATAGGCCGCGGTAGTTACGGCGCCCCCTGGCAGGTTGCCAAAATCAGCCGGGAACTGGCCACAGACAAGGCTATCACATACCCCATTGAAAAAATCAAAGGCACAGTGCTGAACCATTATGACATGATCCTTTCCCACTATGGTAAAACCACAGGCCTGAAAAGTGCCCGTAAACACCTTGGGTGGTACATTGAACAACTAGAGCAAAACCCGGTAAAGCGCACAAACTGGCGGCGCAAGCTCTGCACAGAGGACAACCCGGCCATAGTCAAAAGTCTGATTGCTGAATTTTTCAGTCAAAGGGCCGGTCAAACCTTATGAGCACAAAAGGTAAAACAACAAAGAAAACACCAAAAAATAAAAAGATTGAGCCCGCGAACGAGTATTTTCAAATCCTTGGCGCCGTTCCTCACCCCATTCTGGTGATTGATGAGAACAACAACATCACCTATGCCAACAGTGCTGCGGAACATTTTTATCAACTGGGGCTCGCCCAACTGGTAAAAACCCGGATTGATGACTTGCTCCCATTTGGCTGCCCGGTCAGTGGCGCAATCGAACAGGTCCGCAAGAAAAGCTGCACTTTTAATGAATATGGCATCAACATTTCAACCCCTCGCACCAAAGAAAATCTATTGGTTGACGTTTTCTGTGGCCCTGTGGGTGACAGCGGCAATCGCATCCTCCTGCAGTTTCAATTGCGCTCAATGGCCCAGATGATTGAGCGTCAGCTGAGCTACAGAGGGGCCGCCCGTACTGTCAACAGCGTTGCAGCGGTCATGGCCCACGAGATCAAAAACCCGCTCTCAGGTATTCGTGGCGCGGCCCAATTGCTGGAAACCGCCTTGAACGAAGATGATCAGATGCTGGCTCAGCTCATTTGCCAGGAAACAGACCGCATCCGTGATCTCGTCGATCGAATGGAAGTTTTCGGAGATGAGCGCCCTATCAATGCTGTCCCTGTCAATATTCACACGGTGCTGAAGCGTGTCACAAATATAGCTTCAAACGGTTTTGCCAAAAACATCACCATTAAGGAACGCTATGACCCAAGCCTTCCCAATGTTGCAGGTGAACATGATCAGCTTGTGCAGATTTTCCTTAATTTGGTGAAAAACGCGGCCGAAGCCCTCATAGAGGCAAACATGGAAGAGGAAGGTGTCCTGATCCTACGTACCTCCTACAGACCCGGATTCAGCCTCACCCTTCCAGGTGCCAAGGAGCGCACCGTCCTCCCCCTTGAAATTTCATTGGAGGATAACGGACCAGGTGTGAGGGAAGATATTCTGCCAAACATTTTTGACCCCTTTGTCTCAAGCAAGGCAAAAGGTTCAGGTCTCGGTTTGGCTCTGGTTGCAAAAATGATTGCCGACCATGGTGGCACCATTGAATGTGACAGCAGCTCTGAAGGCACAAGTTTTCGTATTCTTTTACAAGTGGCCGATGATCAGGCCGGGGACAAGGAGCCCTTGAAATGACCAATAATGAAATTCTCATTGCAGATGATGATGCCTCTATTCGCACAGTTCTGACCCAGGCCCTGAGCCGGGCCGGTTACTCACCGCGTGCGACCAGCAACGCCGCCACACTCTGGCGCTGGGCACAAGCCGGAGACGGAGACCTGATCATAACGGATGTGGTGATGCCCGATGAAAACGCTTTCAATCTGATCCCGCAAATCAAAAAACAGCGGCCCGAATTGCCGATCATTGTGATGAGCGCTGAAAACACCATCATGACAGCAATCAAGGCATCAGAGAAAGGCGCCTTTGATTACCTGCCCAAACCTTTTGATCTGAAAGAACTGATCAATGTCATTGAGCGCGCGCTCGAAGGCCCGACATTGCCGGTTAAATCAATAGAAAAAGAGCAGGACACAGATCAACTGCCGCTGATTGGTCGCTCAACAGCCATGCAGGATATCTACCGCATCATAGCCCGTGTGATGAAAACGGATCTCTCTATCATGATCCGCGGCGAATCCGGCACCGGCAAGGAACTGGTTGCCAGAGCCCTGCATGATTTCTCAAACCGGGTAACCGGCCCCTTCGTGGCCATTAATATGGCCGCTATCCCACGGGAGCTGATTGAATCAGAATTATTCGGCCACGAAAAAGGCGCTTTCACAGGCGCACAGGGTCGCCATATTGGCCGCTTTGAACAGGCCGAAGGGGGCACTCTGTTTCTCGATGAAATCGGTGATATGCCCCTTGAGGCTCAAACCAGATTGCTCCGTGTTCTGCAAGAGGGTGAATACACCCGTGTGGGCGGACGCGTTCCCATTAAAACCAACGTTCGAATAGTTGCCGCAACCCACCGTGATTTGCAAAAATTCATTCATGCCGGCAGTTTCCGGGAAGACCTGTTCTACCGTCTGAATGTTGTACCCATCAATGTGCCGCCTCTCAGGGCCCGTCTTGATGACATATCAGATCTGGCACATCATTTTCTGAGGAAAGCCGAAAACCAGGGGCTGCCACCCAAGCATTTTGAACCGGATGCCATTAAACGTCTGCAAACTTATAACTGGCCCGGCAATGTGCGTGAGCTTGAAAACTTTGTCCAGCGGATTGCCGCCCTGCATCCGGAAGAAAACATAACAAAGTCAGTCGTTGAAGAAGAGCTGGAAAACTCAAGCCCCATGAATGACGTTATGGTTGAAGATGAAAAATCTCTGCCGGATTATGTGGCCAATCATCTGCAAAATTATTTTTCAACCTTCGGCTCTGAATTGCCACCAGCCGGCCTTTACGAACGGGTAATCAAGGAGGTTGAAAAACCCCTAATTCTCGCCGCACTGGCCGCAACCAATGGCAACCAGATAAAGGCATCGGATTTGCTTGGAATAAACCGCAATACCCTGCGTAAAAAGATCCGCGATCTGGACATTCAGTTCAACCCGATCCGGCGTTAATCAGCCACAAGCAACAAAAATCGACATTTCGCACAACTTATTCACAGCAAGGGGTAAAATTTACCCTCATGCCCTTTTTGTTGCCATAATAACGCATTTAGTGTCATGATAACACCAATGGGGACAGTGATATTTTTTAATAGAAAAACATCTTGTCTTATGTCACAAAAACTGTCACTCATGAGCAACAATAACAACTGAGGCTTAGACACAACAGCCTCTAAAAAAATGAACAATTGAGGGGATACCTTGGGGCGAAATGGCCGCAAGAGCGATCAAGTTACAAAACAGGAAGCAACAAACAATAAATAGTGATGCTTTCCTGTCATTTGAACATACTAATAAGTGCAAGTGCACATCAAAAAGCATGAGAGAACCGGCGGACAAAGATGGTTCGCTGAAAACAAAAGCCGCGGGGGCGTTTGGGTTATTTCAGCCTGTTGAGTAAATGCAAAAGCGGCCATTAAGTTGTGACCGTCAAAGGGCAGCCGGAAGGTGCGGAACCAGCGCACAGAAAGGATGCCCCTTTGCCGTAGTCTGATGACCAGAAAGGCATGGACTCCCTTCGGTTGGAATTGCTTTCCTGGCAACTCAGTAACGAGTTGTGGAGGAAGCGACTGTAGGAAATGAACCAAAAATATTTTTGTATGGCAAAATAATTTGCGAATGAGTTAGATCACTAATGTCAGAAGACAGCAGCCATAGAACCAGAGAGCAATGTGATAGAAGCGATACCGGTAAATCAAACGCCGATACCGTTGAAAACACAGCCGCAAGCCTGACAACCACTAATGTAAATACCCCTAAACCCGCCATTGAAAGCCAACCTGAAAGTCTGTCCCAGGCCAGCGAAGACCTTAAAAATTCAAAAACACCGGCAACTCGTTTCAAACGCCGGAAAAAAGCAGCCATTGAGCGCCCCTTATTGTTTCGCAGCGGCCTCGTCATCGTTGTCCTGGCGCTGCTATCAGCCATCAGCACCTTTCTCATCCTCACCGGCCTGACGCCAATTGCCCCCTCACACCAGGTGGTAATCACAGTACTATTGATAAATTGCGCTCTGATCCTTGCCCTGATCGGCATTGTACTCTGGCAGATATACCTCCTCTGGAAAGATCGCAAGGGTCAGGCAGCAGGCGCGGAGTTGCATGTCCGCATCGTCAGCCTCTTTTCAATGATCGCACTGATGCCGGCCATCATTCTTGCCATTTTTGCCAGTTTCTCTCTGGATCAGCGTCTTGACTACTGGTTTTCCAAAAGGATCATCGCCATCATCAACAGTTCCTGGGATGTCGCTCATTCATTCCTTGATGAACATGGTCAGGTCATTCGTTCAGATATTGTCGCCATGGCAACTGATGTTGACGAAAGCTGGGTTACCATGGGCAACAACAAGGAAAAATTCAATCAGTTCCTTACCTCACAAACAGCCCTCAGATCATTGCAGATGTCCTACGTTTTTAAATCAAATGGTTTCATTGTGGGTGAGGCGGCAACAGATCCTGATCGCAAATTTGAACTCCCGAACCCGATAATAATGTCAACCGTCAATAACGGACAGGTTGCCATTATTCCGCCCGGTAAAACCAACGAATTAAGAGCCGTTAAAAAACTTGAAAAAATTCCAGGCGCCTATCTTTATGTCTACCGGCAGGTAAACCAGAATGTGATTAAACACCTGAACCGGACAAAGGATCACATAAACGCCTACAAGGCCCTGCAGAACAATCGCACAGGCATCCAGCTGGCCTTTGGCCTGATGTATGTGATGATCGCCCTCATCCTGCTGCTCGCTGCTGTCTGGCTTGGTATCTGGCTGGCCAATCGTATTGTTGCCCCCATAAGGGACCTGATAAACGCCGCTCAGAAAGTATCTTCAGGCGATTTGGATACACAGGTCAAAGTGACGAAAAGAGATGGTGATGTCGGGCATTTAAGTTCAACATTTAACAACATGACCCAGCAATTGAACCACCAGCGCACCAACCTCATTGAAGCCAATCAGACCATTGATGAACGCCGCCGTTTTATCGAAGCTGTGCTCTCAAGTGTCAGTGCAGGTATAATTGGTGCTGACCTCAACGGCACTATAAACCTTGTAAACCGCAGCGCCGGCCTTCTGTTGGATAAAAACGGGGATGATCTGGTCGGCCAGCAACTTCTGGAAGCCATACCGGAAATTTATGAGATCTGGCGGGATCTGAAACTGACAGAGAAAACTGCCGTTGAAAGTCAGATCTCAATGATCGTCGGTGGTGTTGAACGTAATTTTGCCGTCCGCGTGATTGAGGAAAGTTCTGAAGAAAAAGACTACGGCATTGTCATAACATTTGACGATATAACGGAACTTGTAAGTGCAGAGCGCAACAGCGCCTGGTCGGATATTGCCCGCCGTATTGCCCACGAAATCAAAAACCCACTCACCCCCATCCAGCTTTCTGCCGAACGTATCAGAAGAAAATACGGTGATAATATCGAAGATCGGGAAGTGTTCGACAAATGTACAGAGACGATCATTCGCCAGGTTGGTGATATTGGCCGTATGGTCGATGAATTTTCTTCCTTTGCCCGCATCCCGACCCCGACAATGGAACAGCATGACCTGCGCGATGTTGTCAGCGAGGCAGTCTTTCTGTTTCAGGTCAGCAAACCCGACATTGATATCAAGCTCGATCTGCCCAAAAAGCCGCTAATCGCAAAATTTGATCGCAGTCTTATCGGTCAGGCTGTCACTAATCTTGTGAAGAATGCAAGTGAGGCCATCGACACGTGTCATGAAACTGAACCAGATAACCAGATAAAAGGTGAGATCATCACAGCTATTCACAGTGAAGATGATTACGTCATCATAGAAGTAACAGACAACGGTTGCGGCCTGCCTAAAAACAACAGAAACCGCCTGACAGAGCCTTACATGACCACAAGAGCAAAAGGCACTGGCCTCGGGTTGGCTATAGTTCAGCGCATCACAGAACAGCACAATGGTTCGTTACGCCTGGCAGATGCCCCCAAAACCAAGGATCGGAAAAAAGGGGCCCGCATCAGTCTGGTTATTCCGTTGCAAGGACCAAAGCAGAATTCCGCAGAAAAAGCGGTTGACCAGGAGCACAGCCCACAAAATGATGAAAAAGACACTGTGCCTCTGATGAATTAAACATCTTTTGTCTGGAAGAGGGCACGAGATGAAAAAAATGAAAAATTAAGGAAACGGCCGGTTTGGCAATAAAACTTAACAGGGTTATGACATGATTTCAGACATACTGATTGTCGATGATGAAGCAGATATTAGAGAACTGGTCTCGGGAATTCTTGAGGATGAAGGTTACAATACGCGTCTTGCTAAAAACAGTGATGAAGCACTGGCAGCGGTCGAGGAGCGCAAGCCCCATCTGGTAATCCTGGACATATGGCTGCAGGGTAGCCGTATGGATGGGCTTGAAGTTCTTAATCAGATCAAGAAGCGCCACCCCGATCTGCCAATCGTTATTATTTCAGGCCATGGTAATGTGGAAACCGCTGTCACCGCCATTAAACTTGGCGCTTATGATTACGTGGAAAAACCTTTTAAAGCCGACCGCCTCTTGCTTATCACATCTAGAGCACTGGAAGCCTCCAAACTGCGCCGGGAAAACAAGGAACTGAAAGAAAAAAGCCCGCAAAGCAGTGACCTTGTGGGCGTCTCCGCCGCGATATCAACCCTGAAACAGAAAATAGAAAAAGTCGCTCCCACCAACAGCCGGGTTATGTTCACTGGCCCCTCCGGCTGCGGCAAGGAACTGGCCGCAAGGGTTATGCATCTGAAATCTCTTCGCCCAAGCGGGCCATTTGTCGTGTTGAACGCAGCTGTGATGTCACCAGACCGGATGGAAGAAGAACTGTTCGGCGTTGAAGGTGATGGTGGCTTTGCCCGCAAGGTTGGTGCGCTGGAAGAAGCTCATGGCGGCACTCTCTTTATTGACGAAGTTGCTGATATGCCGCTGGAGACCCAGGGCAAAATTCTCCGTGTTCTTGTCGAACAGCGTTTCCAAAGGGTCCGGGGTGACCGTAAGGTAGAGGTTGATGTCCGCATCATGTCCTCTACCAGTAAAAACCTGAATGAGGAAATGCAGGATAACCGTTTCAGGGAAGACCTGTACCATCGTTTATCTGTTGTGCCGATAAAGGTACCAGGCCTTGCTGAGCGCCGCGAGGACATCCCCGATCTCATTAATTATTTCATGGGGCAGATTTCACTTTCCTCAGGCCTGCCCAAAAGACGCATCGGTGATGACGCCATGGCAATCCTCCAAACCAATGACTGGCCAGGCAACATCCGCCAGTTACGAAATATGGTGGAGCGCATCATGATCCTGGCAGAGGGTGATGCGAACAACACTGTCAACGCAGACATGCTCCCTGATGATGTTGGTCACACCGTGCCCTTCGCCAATGGGGCCAATGGCGGCGAACATTTCATGTCTCTTCCCCTTCGTGAGGCGCGTGAAATCTTCGAGCGTGAATATCTGGTCGCACAGATCAACCGCTTTGGGGGCAACATTTCCCGCACCGCAGAATTTGTTGGTATGGAGCGCTCGGCCCTGCACCGCAAATTACGCGCACTGGGTGTGAATTCATCAGAACGCCAGAATGTAAAAGTTGAATCAAGCTGAGCCCCATTTTCCGCCCACTACCAGCAAAACAGGCAGTGAAGCTAACGCTCTGTTCAGCAATATGGGATTATGCTGTCTTGACAATATCTGAAAATAGCCCCTGGATGCGCAAATGAAAGTGATTATTTGTGGTGCTGGTCAAGTCGGCTACGGCATTGCCGAGCGCCTGGCAGCAGAGAATAACGACGTCGCTGTAATAGACAATTCACCCGAACTTGTCCAGCGCGTCAATGATACACTGGATGTTCGCGGTTTTCTGGGCCATGGCTCACAACCCGAAACACTGGATGAAGTCGGCGCAAGAGACGCTGATATGATCATCGCGGTGACGCTTTATGATGAAGTGAACATGGTTGCCTGTCAGGTGGCACACTCCCTGTTTGGCATCCCGACAAAAATCGCGCGCATACGTGCTCAGACGTACCTAGAGCCCCACTGGCAGGATCTTTTCAGCCGCGATCATATGCCCATTGATGTTATTATCTCGCCTGAAATAGAAGTCGGTGACATGGTGCTGAGACGTCTTGGCCTGCCAGGCGCTTTTGAGGCCGTTAATTTTTTTGAAAACAAAGTCACCTTCATCGGCATAACTTGCACAAATGATTGCCCGGTCATCGACACCCCCTTGAGGCAGTTAACCGAATTATTCCCGGATCTTGGGGCGATCGTTGTTGCCGCCATGCGAGACGGTAAACTTTTTGTCGTTGGCTCCGATGACACGCTTCTGGCGGGTGATGATGTTTACATTGTTGCCAATTCAGATGAAGTTGAACGGACCCTCAAAATATTCGGCCATTCAGAAAAAACCGCCCAGCGCGTTATCATAGCAGGCGGCGGTAATGTCGGGCTTTATGTGGCCAAAAGGTTGGAGACAACGGCCGGGCACCAACGTGCCAAAATAGTGGAATCTGATAGAAACCGCGCCATTCAAATTGCCGAACTCCTAGACCGCACCGTAGTTCTGAACGGCAGCGCCCTGAATGAAGAAATCCTGAAAGAGGCAGATGTCACCGCCGCCGACACACTGGTCGCTGTCACCAATGATGATCAGGTAAACATACTGTCATCTGTGCTGGCCAGACGTCTTGGGTGTGAGCGCAACCTCTGTCTTGTGAACAATCTTTCCTATATGCCGCTTGTGCGCTCCCTGAATATCGGAGACAGCATAAACCCCCGCGCAATCACGGTATCGCGTATTTTGCAGCATGTACGGCGCGGGCGCATTCGTAGTGTCCACACGATACACAATGGCGCCGGTGAAGTGATTGAGGCTGAAGCACTGGAAACATCACCGTTAATCGGCAAACCTCTCAAGGACCTGGATTTACCGAAAGACATCCGTATTGGCGCCATTCAAAGAGGGGAAGAGGTCATCATACCCAACAGCAGCACTGAAATCAGGGCCAATGACCGTATCGTTATCTTTTCTCTTGCTGCTAGCGTGAGAACTGTTGAACAATTTTTCCGTGTCAGCCTTGAGTATTTTTAAAAGCCGCACTTTAGAGAAAAGGCGGAACTACCATCAAAACAGGATCAATCTGAGAGTTTATTGCCCATGAATGGACAGGCTTTGGGATATATCTACGGATGCGGACTGGCCATATTTTCTTTATGTGTGCTGCCTCCCATAGCCGTGGCTTTCAGTGCGGGCGAAAAAGCAGCTCTTGCCGGTTTTCTGATCACTGCTCTGGTTTCAGGCTTCATTGGCGGTGCCCTCATCATCGCTCTTAAAAATACGGAATTAGAAATAAAAAGACGCGAGCAGATATTGCTGGTGCTCCTCTTCTGGGTTGGGTTTTCCGCCCTGGCAGCCATCCCCTTTGAAGCCTCCGGAGTGATCCATAGCCGTATCAACGCCATTTTTGAAGCGGCCTCGGCCCTCACGACAACCGGCGCCACAACGCTCGAGGAAGTGGCTGTCCAGCCGCGCTCCATACTGCTTTGGCGCAGTATTCTGCAATGGATGGGAGGGTTTCTAACATTATTTACAATAACTTACCTGCTATTACGCATCTGGGGGGCTGAACGCGCCGAACAGGAGATTTTTAAATCACCACTGGAGATATCAGAGAGCACCCACAACCTGCGCACCACAATCAACCTTATCCTGCCGGTATACTCAGGCCTGACGGCCTTCTTCATCATGGCATTACTGCTTGCAGGCATACCGTTTTTTGATGCTGTCAATCTGATCTTCGCAACCATCTCCACCGGAGGCATGTTGCCAAGGGAAGGCAATATTTCCACCTATGGCAATATCCCGATGTTATTTATCCTCAGTCTCTCCATGTTTTTTGGTGCAGTAAGTATTTTATGGAGCCATTTTCTCATCAAGCAGGAGTGGAGCGGCTTGAGAAAATTCAAAGAACCGCTCTGGGTTTTCGGCGTGATGCTAACATTGGCCGTAGTCTCACTTTGGCTAAAATACAGCTATGATGAAGGCCGGGATATTCAAGGCATTACCTGGGAAATCGGTAGCGCCCTGATGGATGCGGTCAGCCTGGTTTCAACAACCGGTATCACATCAAGCTCACAGAGTTTTGCATTTTATTCTCCAAACATTATCCTTGTTGTCATGATCATCGGCGGCGGTATCATTTCGACCGCTGGAGGCATTAAATTCACCCGCATCATGTTGATGCTTCGCCAGTCAAGAGGTGAGCTACGCTCTCTGATCCACCCGCATGAAGTGCGTCCCCTTCATTTGAGCCATGAAGAAAAGGATGAAAAATACCTCACCAATGTCTGGGTTATTTTTGGCCTTAGCATCCTGCTGCTTGTCCTGTTGTCCACTTTTTTGTCTTATCATGGACTTGGGCTGGAAGCGTCCCTGTTCACCGCCGTAAGTGCTCTGGCCAATTGCGGGCCCTGTTTGCACGCTGTCGACAATCAGCATTTCATCGGTGCCATACCCTTTCAGGACTTTCACACATCCGCCAAAATTGCCCTTATCACCGGCATGATCATCGGTCGCCTGGAATTTCTGGTGGCTCTCAGCCTTATCCACATCTCGTTCTGGCGTCATTAAACGCGGCAAAGGTAATAAGCATATGAGCAGAATAATTTATGTGAATGGCAGTTATCTACCCTACCAGCAGGCCTGCCTCCATGTTGAGGACAGAGCCACACTGTTTGCTGACAGTGTTTATGAAGTCATAGAAGTAAGAGCACGCAATCTCATTGATCAAACGGCTCATCTCAACCGTCTGCAACATTCACTGGAAGAATTAAATATCCGCCCAAGCCAGGGCCTGTCATCTCTCCCCTATATCATGAGAGAAGTCGTGCGGCGCAATCGGGTGATAAACGGGTATGTTTACATTCAGCTCAGCCGCGGTGTTGCCCCGCGTGATTTTATTTTCCCTGATCCGGAGATAACCCCGACAACAATGGTGGTTCTGGCCCGGCGCAAAAATATAGACCAGATGGACGCGCAGGCCAGACAAGGGATTAAAGTGATCACTTTGCCTGATATAAGGTGGAGACGACCCGATATCAAAACCACCTCATTAATCGCAAGCGTGCTGGCCCGTCAGGCCGCAAAAGATGCCGGCGCAGCCGAGGCTTGGCTTTATAATCAGGCCGGAGAAGTTACGGAAGGTGCCGCCAGCAATGCCTGGATCATAACCAGAAATAATGATTTGATAACGCACCCGGCTGATCAGCAGATTCTCAAAGGCATCACTCGTGAAGGGGTCATGCGGGCAGCAAAAGCGGTCAATCTGATCTACAAAGAGCGCCCATTCACAGTAGATGAAGCCAAAACAGCCTGTGAAGCATTTATATCCGCAGCCACCAATCTGGTCATGCCAGTGGTCCAGATTGATGAAACTCCCATCAATAACGGCCAGGTAGGGCCAGTTGCAGTTAAATTAAGGGCAATATTTCATGAATTTGCCCAAATAAGCGCTTAAACCAATCCAATTCACAAGAATATTTCTCAAGGATAGGATATTCTTGTAGTATCGATACGCTATTGATCGAATGGTTCTGTACGAATTCAGTATGGAAAACAACCTGTTTTCTTTTCTGAATGAAATACCAATAGAAAATCGCCAAATCAAAATAATGGATAAATCATGGCTACAGAAAAAAACCAAAATCTACAGGACGCATTTTTAAACAATGTGAGGAAAAGCAAAACACCCCTAACAATCTTTTTAGTCAACGGAATTAAATTACAAGGTGTTGTAACCTGGTTTGACAACTTCTGCGTATTATTACGGCGTGATGGTCATTCACAACTGGTTTATAAACACGCCATCTCAACAATTATGCCGGGTCAACCCGTTCAATTGTTTGAGGGAGAACCCACAGAAGATAGCTAGGACCGGAAAAGGTCTTATCGAGAAAAACAAATCTCCTTCCTGCCTAAAAAGGGCAGCAAGGCCAGAAAGCTATTGGACATGACGGTCATATTGGGGCTGCGCGACTTGATTGGATTGCAGGTTTAAACTGGGCGCGGTAATACCTTATCAGCCATTTATTCAGCAAACCGTGAACAGCAAGAGAGAGCCAAAAAAACAGTGAAAAGCAGAAAAATTTGAGCGAACAGAAACATTCTGATTTTAAAAACAAAATACCGGAACACCGCGGCCCTGTTCAGTTTCAGAATGAGGAAAAACCACCGGTGGCAGCTCTGCTCATCGTCCCCCTGAGCACCAAAAGAGACATCTCCCTTTCAGACAATATCTCTGGCATTTCAACTGAAGACCGCCTTGAAGAGGCCAAAGGTCTGGCGCTCGCGATTGATCTTGATTTAAAAGAATGCCTCTCTCTCTCTCTGGACAAGATCCGGCCGGCCACCCTGATCGGCAAAGGCAAACTTGAGGAACTGAAAACCAGAATAAACAGCCTTGACGTTGAACTGGTGATCATCGACCATCCTTTGTCTCCCGGCCAGCAACGCAACCTTGAAAGAGCCTGGGATGTGAAAATTCTGGATCGTACCGGCCTGATCCTTGAAATATTCGGTCGCCGCGCGGCGACAAGGGAAGGGCGTCTCCAGGTTGATCTGGCTCACTTGAATTATCAGAAAAGTAGGCTCGTCCGCTCCTGGACCCACCTTGAACGTCAGCGCGGCGGTGCTGGTTTCATGGGCGGTCCCGGTGAAACCCAGCTCGAAGCGGATAAACGTCAACTGCAAAGCCGAATAATCAGCCTTACAAAAGAACTTGAGCGCGTTCGTAAAACCCGGGAACTGCACCGTAAAAAACGGCGCAAGGTGCCTTATCCTGTTATCGCTCTGGTTGGCTACACGAACGCCGGAAAATCCACCCTGTTCAATCGCCTGACTGGGGCAAAAGTTCTGGCAAAAGATCAGCTTTTTGCAACGCTGGACCCGACCATGCGCGCCATCGAGTTGCCAAATGGGACAAAAGCCATTCTCTCCGACACTGTTGGCTTCATCTCAAACCTGCCAACACAGCTCATAGCTGCTTTCCGGGCCACGCTGGAAGAAGTTCTGGAGGCAGATATCATCCTGCATGTGGAAGATGTCGCTAACCCCAACCGGAAACAACATAGAAAAGACGTTCAGATAATTTTAAAACAGCTTGGCGTCAACCAGGGCCAGAAATCTCAACAAACACCCATCATAACCATCTGGAACAAAATAGATTGTCTTGATCAGGTTGATCCGGAGTTGGGGGAACTCTCAGATAACATACATGAAAAAACTGAAGATCTCTCACATATTGATAACGAAAGACCCGGCGGATATGAGCCCCTCTCTCATTCTGAAGAAAAACCAGACGCTGACAGGAAATGTCAATTAGAGGATCTGAAAAATGGTCAATTGCAAGACGCACCATTAAGGCTTTCTGCCAAGACAGGCGAGGGGGTCGAAGACCTGCTGGCAACCCTCGAGGATTTTCTTAAAAAGGATGAGATTACACTTGATCTGCAACTCACACCTGATCAGGGCGCTATTCTCAACTGGCTCTATCAGAATGCAGCCGTGACGCAGGTAAAAACCGAGGAAAACGGTGTCATACATCTGCAGGTTGATCTGCCAGGTCATCTGTCAGGCCGCCTGAATAAAATGCTGAACGAAGCCAGATAAAAAACAGCAATCAGCTACTCGCCCTTTTTCTCCAGGTCCTTGGCCTCATCCCATAAAGCCTCCATCGCTTCAAGGGTGCTGTCCTCAAGGGTTTCCCCAGCCTGAGTGAGAGATTGTTCAATATGTCCAAACCGGCGAATGAACTTCTGATTGGCCCCGCGCAGGGCCGCCTCGGGGTCAATTTTCAGGTGCCGGGCAATGTTTGCCATAACAAATAAAAGATCCCCAAATTCTTCCCTTTGATTGACATGTGCCTCAGGCGTTGTGTCTTCGAGCGCTTCACGTAATTCATCAAGCTCTTCCTGAAGTTTTGCCAGAACAGGCGCATGATCCGGCCAGTCAAAGCCAACAGTAGCTGCAAGGTTTTGCAATTTATAAGCCCGTGTCAGGCCAGGTAATCCGGCAGGCACATCGCCAAGTAAACGCCCATCATCCTCAAGGCCGCCTCTTGCCGCCTTCTCTTCAGCTTTGACGGTCTCCCACATGCTGGCAATTTCATCATCTGTCTTGAGGTCGTCATTGCCAAACACATGCGGATGCCGGCGGATCATTTTTTCGCAAATCCCCTGAATGACATCCTCAAAGGTAAATTCTCCTGCCTCATTTGCCATTTGCGCATGATAAACCACCTGAAACAAAAGATCCCCAAGCTCATCCCGCAACTCATCCATAGCACCCCGCTCAATCGCATCAGCAACCTCATACGCTTCTTCGATCGTGTAGGGAACAATGGTAGAAAAAGATTGTTTAATGTCCCAGGGGCAGCCTGTTTCAGGTTCTCTTAACCGGGCCATGATTTCAATAAGATCCGCAAGTTTATAGTGAGACTTTGTGCGATCCATTTAAAGAGTACCTCAATTTACAAACGGCATGATAATAGGCATAAAAAAGAGTAAGCCTTTGTGTAAAAGCTTACTCTGATGATTTCCAGTGCTAAAGACATGAAAAATATAAATGGAATAAAGGGTGGAACAAAATCTGATTAAGTCCCGCACTCCACCCCTTGAAAAATCAGACGTCTTCCTTGCCTTCATCGTCTGCGGTGCTACCAGCATCAGCGCTGTCTTCTGAACCATCGGAAGTCTCATCGCCGTCATTAGCCACTGTATCCAGCGCTTCAAGATCCTGTTCCGGCAAGGCACCTTCCTCAAAGACCTCATCTGCAGCGATTGTCTCTTCTTCTTCCACGTCATCAACCGCAACAGAGATATCTTCACCTTTGGCCTGCCGCTCAGCCTCTTCTTCTGAACGGGCTACATTGATGGAAACAGTGACCTCAACTTCCGGGTGGAGGCTGATGAGAACATCCTGCAAGCCCAATACTTTAATCGGCCGGTCCAGCAACACCTGATTACGTTCAACATGAAAACCGTTTTCAGTAATAACTTCGGCAAGATCCCTTGAGCTCACAGAGCCATAAAGCTGGCCTGTATCACCGGCCTGACGAATGGTTATGAAGGATTGACCCTCAAGTTTTTCACCAACTTTTTCAGCTTCACCCTTTTGTTCAAGGTTATGAGCTTCAAGTTGGGCCCGCTCCGCTTCAAACCGTTGCTTGTTAGCTTCATTAGCGCGCAGTGCTTTACCTTGTGGAAGTAGAAAATTCCGGGCGAACCCGTCTTTTACATTTACCACATCACCCATTTGGCCGAGTTTACGAATACGTTCAAGAAGGATAATTTCCATAACAGGTCTCCATAGCCCAAAATCTCCCTCATCCTGACAAAACGGCTAAGGAGCGCCTCCATGAAAAGCAGGCAAGGGCAGTTAAAATTGTCAGGAAAGCTAAGAAGCACTCTGAGATGGGAATAGCGCATCTCAAAAAAAGCTGTCCCGCTTTCGCGGTTAGAGCGCATTAAAGAAAATGCGCCCAACCATAATAAAAAATCAAATCAAGGCGTTATGCCCTGGTTAAATAAAGTCTTGGCCAATCGGTTCCCTAGCCAATCACATAAGGAATGAGGCCAAGGAAGCGGGCTCTTTTGATGGCCCGGGCCAGTTCTCTCTGGCGCTTTGCTGAAACAGCTGTAATACGAGAGGGTACAATCTTACCCCGCTCAGAAATGAACCGCTGCAGAAGTTTGACATCTTTATAGTCAATCTTCGGAGCATTATCCCCTGAAAACGGGCAGGTTTTCCGGCGACGATGAAAAGGGCGCCTTACAGGCAATTGAGCTATATTCTGCATGATTAACCTCTAAAGCTTGTATGTTCACGGTGGCGCGGTCTGCGATCATCCCGATCATTTTTGCGCATCATGGCAGAAGGACCTTCCTCATGGCTGTCAACCCGCACGGTCATAAAGCGCAGAATGTCAGTAGAAAGTCTCATTTGCCGTTCCATTTCCGCCAGCACTTCCGGTTTGGCATCAATGTTTAAAAGCGTATAATGAGCTTTGCGGTTTTTCTTGATCTTGTAGGAAATGGGCTTGAGGCCCCAATATTCGGATTTGGTAACTTTACCATCACCTTTTTCAACAATCGCCTTATATTCATCAATCAGCGCATCAACCTGCGTGTTTGATAGCTCCTGGCGACCAAGGAGCACATGCTCATAAAGTGGCATGAGTGAGAACCTTTCATTAAATCAAATCTATTCTGAACAGTCCCAGCGCAGAGCCGCTTAACGAGCCGTGAAAGGCTCATAAGAACGTGATGAATTTAAACAGCCTCATCGCCTGTTATGTTCATCAAAAGACCCGAAAGTGTGAAGACACCGAAAACCGGTTAAAACATAGGCTTTCACCTGTTTTTCCCATGACAAATGCCATTTTCCGTTCAGCCTTCAACTGAATCTGTCAGAAGCCAGCTGTATAGAAAAGAAATCAGTAAATTGCAAAGAAAATATCGCGAAAAAAGCCAATATAATAATCAAAGACTTGCTTTTTTGTGTAAGAGACGATTAAAAGAGCGCAATTTAAAACCCGAGAGCCAGTAAAATCAGCGCCGCTCTCCAGGTCTAAAAAGAGGTCAAATGTCAATCGCATTTACATTTCCTGGACAGGGAAGCCAACAAATCGGCATGGGCAAGGATCTAGCCGATGCATACCCGGAAGCCAAAGCTGTATTTGAAGAGGTGGATGAGGCGCTGGGGCAAAAACTCTCCGCCATCATGTGGGAAGGCCCCGCAAACGAACTGACCCTGACTGAAAATGCCCAGCCAGCGTTAATGGCAGTTTCAATGGCTGTCATGGCGGCCCTGAAGGCAGAGTTCGGCTTTGATCTTCGCTCAAAGGTAAAATATGTCGCCGGTCATTCCCTCGGTGAATATTCAGCACTCGCGGCAGCAGGGACATTTAGTCTTAGTGATACAGCAGAACTATTGAAGCTGCGCGGCAAATCCATGCAGGCCGCTGTGCCCGTGAATGAGGGCGCTATGGCTGCCTTGCTCGGTCTGGACCTTGAAGATGCTGAAAAACTTGCTGAAGCTGCTAGTGAAGGTGAAGTCTGCAACGCTGCCAATGATAATGCACCGGGGCAGGTTGTTTTATCAGGCCACAAAGCCGCGGTAGAGCGGGCCGTGGAAAAGGCCAGCGATTTTGGCGCCCGCCGCGCTGTCCTTCTGGATGTCAGCGCCCCCTTTCATTGCGCTTTAATGCAGCCGGCCGCTGATGCCATGAAGGACGCGCTCTCAAACACCACAATGAATGATCCGCTTGTGCCGCTTGTGGCAAACACCCGTGCCACAGCCATCACGCAGAAAGAAGACATTTTAACCGGACTGGTAGATCAGGTTACCGGCAGGGTGCGCTGGCGCGAAAGTGTACAGTTCATGGCAGAAAATGGCATAACAACCCTTTATGAGGTTGGTGCCGGTCGTGTACTGACAGGCTTGGCCCGGCGTATTGAACGCAACCTGAATGCAGCATCAATCGGCAGCCCGGAAGATGTGCAATCAGTAAAAACAGACCTGAGTTGATCACAACAAAATCAAATAGCGATCCCGGCAAATGATCACAGGATAAAACCTGCAAGGCTGGAACATAGACATAACAACTTAGAACAGAAAGACCCGAACATGTTTGACCTGAGTAACAAAACCGCACTTGTAACCGGCGCCTCTGGTGGCATTGGTGAAGAAATTGCCAGAACTCTGCATGAAAGCGGTGCTGTTGTTGCCATCTCAGGCACCCGCCGCGAAAAACTCGAGGAAGTTGCCGCCAAACTCGGCGATCGGGTTCATGTGCTCCCCTGTAACCTCAGTGATCGGGACGCAGTAGCTGGTCTGGTCGGTCAGGCTGAAGAAGCCATGGGCAAACTGGAGATTCTGGTCAACAATGCGGGCATCACCCGGGACAACCTTTTCATGCGGATGAAAGATGAAGAATGGGATGATGTCATTGCCGTAAATCTGACAGCGACTTTCTCTCTCATGCGCAGTGCCGTCAAAGGAATGATGCGCGCCCGCTATGGCCGTATCGTCAACATATCATCCATCAGCGGCATCATCGGTAACCCAGGGCAGGCCAACTACGCCGCCAGTAAAGCCGGCATGATCGGCATGTCAAAATCCCTTGCCAGAGAAATAGCCCCCCGCGGCATAACTGTGAATTGCATTTCACCAGGCTTCATTGAAACCCCAATGACAAATGAACTGACAGAAAAACAGGTGGAAGCCATCGCCGCGGCCATCCCGTCTGGAACCTTTGGTCAGCCGGGCGACATTGCAAGCGCTGTTTTGTATCTGAGCTCTGATGAAGCCAAATATGTGACAGGCCAGACCCTGCATGTTAATGGCGGTATGATCATGGTCTGACCCCTTGTGGGCTGACCAAAAGCCACTTGCGGAAACATTGGAATGGTGCTACCGGAAGGGCGAAAAAAACCGTAAATTGAGCCTATTTACCGGAACACTTGGAAATATCCGACCAAAAACAGGATTTGAGCCGGAAAATAATTTTTTTTAAATTGATTTTGGCAAGCCTATAAAGTAGTCAAAACCATGTAAGTCCCAAAACATTGAAACAATAATCAAGACCAACGGGCAAATGCAGGTTATCTGAACACAAAGGGAATTCGTAAGATCCCTTGAAACATGAGCGAAGCCTTAGGAAACATTGACGATCCCAAGGCTTTTAATTTGAAAGACCTTAATAACCGCGAGGCAGAAAATATGAGTGACATCGCAGGACGCGTCAAAAAAATCGTCATCGAACATCTCGGTGTGGAAGATGATAAAGTTGTCGAAAACGCAAGCTTTATCGATGATCTTGGCGCAGACAGCTTGGACACAGTCGAGCTAGTAATGGCATTTGAGGAAGAATTCGGTTGTGAAATCCCGGATGATGCCGCTGAAACAATTCAGACAGTGGGCGACGCTGTCAAGTTTCTCGAACAAGCTTCTGCCTAATATAACATAGCAATTCTATCTGCAACAAAGGCGCTGTGAACAATTTCACAGCCCTTTGTTTTGCCAAGCATGGCATTGATCAAAGCCGATGGATGAGCACAATGCATAAGTCTGCCCGCATCCGGCCCTTTCAGCCATAAGGCAAGTTATGATGTACATAAAGTTTTATTAAGTGCTGCAGGAACCAGGGTGGCTATGGTCAACGATCCAAAACTAAAATGTCCAATGCCGCCGACATGACACACCGCACATCACCAAAACACTACTGATGCCAGGTGAACCCTTAGGGGTTGTTCAGTCAGTCACCATGTTGGGGCAACAGGCTGGGGCCAAAATCTTGACAACCATTTGGGGGAGCAAAACATGCGCCGTGTTGTAATAACAGGTATGGGAATGGTTTCACCCCTGGGTGTTGGTGTTGATCATTGCTGGTCACGCCTCATCAATGGTGAAAACGCAGCATCCAAAATTGATCAGTTTGACGCCTCAGATCTTGCCTGCAAAATTTATTGCGCCATTCCGTTAGGGGATGGTGAAAACGGCACTTATAATCCTGATCTGGTCTGGGCCCCCAAGGAGCAACGCAAGGTTGATAAATTCATCACCTATGCAGTGGGGGCAACCGAAGAAGCCATAAAGGATTCAGGCTGGCAGGCAGAAACAGAAGAGGACCAGTTCAGAGCCGGTGTCCTCATCGGTTCTGGCATTGGCGGTTTGCAGGGCATTGAACAATCTTCTCTGCTATTTGCCGAAAAAGGCCCGCGCCGTATCAGCCCCTTCTTTATTCCGGGCCGTCTGATCAATCTTGCCTCTGGCCATATCTCAATCCGGCACCAGTTAAAAGGTCCGAATAGTTCAGTCGTCACCGCCTGCTCGACAGGCACCCACGCCATCGGTGATGCAGCGCGCCTGATTGCTCTTGACGACGCGGACATCATGGTTGCTGGTGGCAGTGAATCACCGCTTTGCCGTCTGGCAATGGCTGGATTTTCCGCTTGTAAAGCACTTTCCACCCACTTTAATGACGAGCCTGAGAAAGCCTCCCGCCCTTATGATGAAGGCCGGGATGGATTTGTCATGGGCGAGGGTGCCGGCATTGTCGTTCTGGAAGAATATGAGCACGCAGTGGCCAGAGGCGCTAAAATCTA
Source organism: uncultured Rhodomicrobium sp. (assembly GCA_964351785.1). Lineage (GTDB taxonomy): Bacteria > Pseudomonadota > Alphaproteobacteria > Rhizobiales > HXMU1428-3 > HXMU1428-3. The sequence continues at coordinate 222,219 of CAYGPF010000003.1, read as the reverse complement.
TGCTGAGGTAATCGGGTATGGTCTCTCAGGTGATGCTTTCCATATCACCGCCCCCTCAGAAGACGGCTCAGGTGCCTACCGCTGCATGCAGGCCGCCATAAAACGCGCCGGTGTCACACCAGAAGATATAGATTATGTCAATGCCCACGGCACCTCGACACCAATGGGTGATGAAATTGAACTTGGTGCTGTTGAACGCCTCTTTGGTGATGCCGCTGATGGTCTGGCCATGTCATCAACCAAATCAGCCATTGGTCACCTTCTGGGGGCAGCTGGTGCTGTCGAAAGTATATTCTCTGTGATGGCCATTAATAACAACATTGCCCCGCCAACCCTCAATCTGGACAACCCCTCCATAGAGACAAAAATCAACCTTTGCCCTCACAAGGCCGTTAAGAAAGAGATTAAAACCGCCCTCAGCAATTCATTCGGCTTTGGCGGCACCAATGCTTCTCTTATCTTCCGTCAACTTTAAGGGTTAAAACGCAAACGCTTTGAATAGAGCCGGTTTAAACCGCAGAAAAACCTGAAATTGCCGAATTATCGTCGCAATTCTGATCCTCAATAAACCCGGGCTATAGGAAACAAACTGCAAGCGTCTCTATCAGCATTTCTGCTGGCAAACGCCGCTCAAGGTATTCCTTCCTCAATTTTAAAAAACACTGTATTAAAACGGGTGAACGAGACGTACAGCATTATATTGAGTGTAAAGACCTTAAGAACCAATACCGGCTTAAGTGAGAAAACACGCTTGATATAATATTTAAAAAACATGTTGTCAGCCCCGAACGATCACCAATCCAGGGCAAGCACAATATGTTCTAATAAAAACAAATAACCATCGGAATGAGTGTGTTATGTCCCAGAACAGCGGTTTTGAATGGAGCAAATCTCCTTCAGCAAAACGAAGAGGTGGAGCACAAAACAGGGGCCGTCGTGGTTACAACACAATGCCCCGCAGCCCCTCAGAAACCCTGGAACCCATGCGCGCCGTAGACCCACCAATTCTCAGTCGCAGAAGACGTGAATATCACCAGACCCTCGTATTCATGAGCGGAACCCTCACAACCATGGTGCTGCTACTGATCGCCATTGGCGGTGCCATCGGCTTTACCAAATACCTCTATGATACCAAGGGCCCGCTCCCCCATTCAGAAGTGATCGTTATTCCCAAAGGTGAAGGGGTGAGCGAAATCGCTGACAGGCTGGAACGCAAAAACATGATCATTGACAAGCGCCTATTTAAGGCCGCTGTCATGTATTTTGGCGTTCAGAATAAACTTAAGGCCGGAGAATATGAAATACCAAAACAGGCCTCTATGCGACAGGTGCTGGATCACCTGCTTGAAGGCAAATCCATCATGCACAGCCTTTCCTTTCCCGAAGGCATGACAAGCCAGCAATTACTGGCGCGCCTGAATGCCCATGAAATTTTAAAAGGTGAACTAACCGAAATTCCCCAGGAAGGCACCTTGCTCCCCGATACTTATCTGTTCACCCGCGGAACCGAACGCAGTGAACTTGTTAAAAGAATGCGCACCGCCCAGAAAAAATTCCTGAACTCACTGTGGAAACAACGCAGTGAAGACCTCCCGTTCAAAACCAAAGAAGAAGCCTTGATCCTGGCATCAATTGTGGAAAAAGAAACAGGCGTCGCCGGTGAGCGTCCACACATAGCCGGTGTATTTATCAACCGTTTGAATAAAGGCATGCGTCTCCAGTCTGACCCGACAATCATCTACGGTCTAGTCGGCGGTGTTGGCAAACTGGGCCGCGGCATTCGCAAATCCGAGCTTGAGAAAGACACCCCCTACAACACTTATGTAATCAAAGGTCTGCCCCCAACACCAATAGCCAATCCGGGCCGGGCGGCAATTGAAGCCGTGCTCAACCCTAAAAAAACAGATGATCTCTATTTTGTCGCTGATGGAACAGGTGGGCATATATTTGCTAAAACACTGAAAGACCATGATAAAAACGTCAGGGAGTGGCGAAAAATAGAGAAAAAACGAAAAGCCGAAGCTGAAAAACTTGCAAAAGAGCGTGAAGAATCAAAATCAAAAGACCTCGAACTACCCAAAGACATCAAACTCGAAGACCCTGAAAAGAAAAGCTGATCACCTGCAAAATTCATAATATTTAAGGAAGGGCGCCCCAGAGAACCAAAGCTGGTGTTCAGGCTTGGCAAAACCATCCTCACGCAGATTGAACAGATGAGGCTTAAAACCTTGTGACCAGCTCACCAAAAAGCTAATCTCTGATCAATTTTAAAGGGGTATAGCTTTTGCCGAAGAAAAAGACATCGAATAAAAGTCCATCTGTCCAAAGCATGACAGGCTTTTCAAGAACAACAGGGACATTCAACAGCAAAATCCAGGGTGAGACCACATGGTCCATCGAAATCCGCTCTGTAAATGGAAAGGGGCTGGATATCCGCTTGCGCATGCCAAACAGCCTTGAGCCCATAGAAGCCGAGCTGCGCAGCTATCTTTCAAAACAGCTAAAACGCGGCAACATAACCATAAACATCATTTTGAAAAATCAGGAAGCCAGGGGCCGAATAGAACTCAACAAGGACGCCTTTGAAGACGTGCTCAACGCGGCAAAAACCGCCAGTAAAATATCAAATTTACCCCTGCCAGCCCTTGACAGTTTGCTCTCCATGCGCGCCGTCCTGCAAGAACAGGAAACCCTGGAAGATGAAAAAGAAACAAGTGCAATGCAGAAATCACTCCTCAGAGATGTCAAGGAAGCCATAGATGCACTAGTAACCGCAAGATCCGAAGAAGGCAGCAATCTTGTTATCATTTTGAATGACAGATTAAAACAAATAACAAAGTTAGTGAAAGAAGCTGAGAAACTCGCCCATGATCAACCACAGATGATCAAGACCAAGCTCGAAGACAACATAAAAAAACACCTGGAAGACCGCGAAGAACTTGACCCCCAGCGCCTCCATCAGGAAGCTGTTCTGATCACGGTCAAAGCTGACGTTTCTGAGGAACTTGACCGCTTGAAGGCCCATGTTGAACAGGCAGAAACGCTTCTCAACAGCAACAAACCGATAGGCCGCAGGCTGGACTTTCTCTGCCAGGAATTTAACCGGGAAGCAAATACTCTTTGCTCCAAGTCTCAATCAAAAGATTTGACATATGTTGGTCTTGAACTAAAAACCATTATTGATCAGTTAAGAGAACAGGTTCAAAACATTGAATAATCGGTCCCCTCATATTGAACGACGTGGTTTGATGTTTGTTATTTCCTCACCCTCCGGCGCAGGCAAGACATCCCTCGCGCGCAAATTGATTGAAGAAGACCAGGACATTGGCATGTCTGTCTCAATGACGACCCGGCCCTCAAGACCAGGGGAAGAAGATGGCCATGATTATTATTTTGTAAATGAAACACAGTTTCAAAAGGCTGTTGAAAAGGGTGCCTTGCTCGAATGGGCAACTGTATTCGGCCATCAATACGGAACACCTAAACAACATGTTGAAGACCAGCTCAGCACCGGCAGGGACGTAATCTTTGACATCGACTGGCAGGGCACCCAGGCTCTGCATGAAAAAGCCAGTCAGGATGTAGTCCGGGTTTTCATTCTACCCCCTAACGTTCCGGCCCTTGAAAACAGATTAAAATCACGCGGTCAGGATAAAGATCATGTTGTGAAAGCCCGCATGAACGATGCCGCCAATCAGATCAGTCATTGGGCTGAGTATGACTATGTGATCATCAACGAAGATCTGGACAAAAGCCTGCTCGAATTAAAAAACATTCTGGCTGCAGAACGACTGAGACGTGAGCGCCGGATCGGTCTCTCCGCCTTTGTACGCCAGATGGTGGGGCAGATGGAATAATCTGACATGAAGTATGGTATGTAAATAGCCCGTTTAACTTACCAGGTTACAGGTTTCATATGAGCTATAGATAGTCTCTAACCTTCATCCCTTGCCTCGATGGCAATGGCTATCCGGCAAAAATCATCCCCAGTTAAAGTCTCAGCCCGGGACATCGGGTCAATTGAAAGCGTCTCAAGCACTTCAACCATGTGCGGGCCGAGAGATTTCAAACTGCTGCGCAACATTTTACGTCGCTGGCCAAAGGCTGCGGCTGTCACCTCTGCCACTGTGTTCACCTTTGGCTGATAAAGAAGGCTCTTGCGCGGTATGAGACTGACAACCGCCGATGTCACCTTGGGTGCTGGTGTAAAAGCCTCTGGCGGCAAACGATAGAGAATTTCTGTTTCGCATAACCAGTTCGCAAGCACACTAAGCCGCCCATAAGTTTTACTTCCCGGCTTTGCTACAATACGGCGGGCAACCTCATCCTGAAACATCAGACACAGCCGGGAAAAGGGTAATGGCCTTTCCAGCGAAAGCCAACCCGTCAACAGATCGGTTCCAATATTATAGGGCAGGTTGGCAACCACCTCATAAGCGCCGTCAGAACTGTTCTGCCAGTCAAATTCGCGGGCATCCCCTATCGTTACACTGAGACAACCCGGGTAATGATCAGAAATTTGCTGTAAAATTGGTTTGACCCGCTCATCCCGCTCGATAACCTGCAGCTGATCAACCCCTTCCATAAGCAACGCTCTGGTCAGGCCACCAGGTCCTGGACCCACCTCTACAAACGACACCCCAGCCCTGGCACCAGCAAGCCGTGCAATTTTGCGGGTGATATTCAGATCAAGCAGAAAATTTTGCCCCAAACCCTTCTTTGCATTCAAATCATGTGCTTCAATCACATCACGCAAGGGCGGCAAAACATCTTCCTTCATGGGATTATGCTCTCTCATTGCTGCAGCGCACCATTCGAGCCGCCATTTTCAGTGCTTCAGTAAAACTTGTCGGCCGCGCGGACCCGGTACCGGCCAAAGAAAGGGCCGTTCCATGATCAGGTGACGTGCGTATAAATGGCAAACCTAATGTCACATTGACGCCTCGGTCAAAATCAAGGGTCTTTATCGGTATGAGTGCCTGATCATGAGTCATCGCAACAATGACATCATAACCCTGCCGGGCCTCCTCATGAAAGGCCGTATCAGCTGGCAGCGGACCTGAAATCCTGAAACCTTCAGCACTGAGAGCCTCAATGGCTGGGAAAATAATATCAATCTCCTCACAGCCTAACAAACCCCCTTCACCGGCATGCGGATTAAGACCCGTCACAGCAATCCGAGGGTTTTCAAGCCTGAAACGAAGACCAAGGTCATTACTGAGAGTTCTGACAGTATTCTTGATCAGTGAAACACAAATAAGATCAAAAACATCCCTAAGCGGTACGTGAACTGTCAGCGGCACCACACGTAGCTGATCAGAGGCCAGCATCATCACTGGAGATTGAGCTGATCTTTTATCCTCCGGGAAAAATTGACCCGCAAGTGAACCGAGAAATTCTGTATGACCGGGAAACATGAACCCTGCATCAGACAAGGCCTCTTTTTGTATGGGCGCCGTAACCAGCCCTGAGGCCCAGCCCTTGGCTATATGCTCAACAGAACGCTCTATGGCCGCAGCAACTATAGTCTCGTTGAGCGGGTTGATATGCCCTGCCGCAACATCATTAATAGGGCCAATGTCAAACACCGGCAGTGCCTTATCAAAATTATCAGTAACTTCATCAGTTGATTTCAGGTAAGAGAGCGGAATATTTAAACCTAATGCTGCCGCCCTCGCATTTAAGCAGGCAAAATCGCCAATCACATAAAAAAAAGGCAGACCCAATGCTGCCCTTTGTTTATATGCCATCAGAATAATATCAGGACCAATACCAGCAGGCTCACCCATGGAAACAACCAACGGCTTAGTGAGTTTCATGAAGTTCTGATCCTGTAATTATTGCCCTCCGATTTAATTACGGTATTCAATATGGGCCTCTTGCCGGATATCTTTCAAATACCGCTTGGAGCGCAACTCAAAAGCCTGTTGTCGCAGTTTAGCAATAACCTTATTCTTCTGCGTGTCATCAAGCATCACCTGTTTACGTTCACAAACGGCATACATCTCCAAACCTTTCAGACTGGACTGTGGCGGTGTTATTTGCCCGACTTTCATATTACTCATAATAAGATTGAGCGGTGAGGGCAGTTGGCCAAGGGTTTTCTTCCCCATATTCTGAACAGAGGCATTCTTGTAAGGTGCAATCAGCGACCGCATGTTTGCACAGCCGTTAAATCTCTCACGGATGGCATTCGCCTTGATCATGTTATCAACGATCACTTTCTCATCATTGGTTTTACCCACATCAAGAACAATTTTCTTAAGATTAAACTGGATCTTCTTATTCGTTTCAGAAGTACCATCAATTCCAAGTTGCTGCTCAACATCTCGATCAGAAAACCGCACATCATGACCAAATTTTTTGCGGATAAGTTTCTGCCATGCAATCGTTGCCCTTAATTTTGCATGGAAAGTGCGGCGGCCTACACCGCGTTGGCGTAAATAGCTGTAAAAAGACTTTTCAGCCGCTTTAACGGACATTTTTCCCTTGGCATTCCGTTTAGCAATGGCCTGCACCCGCGCAACAACCTCACTCTCACTGATGACAATGTTATTATCTTTAGCTGTTACAACCATCAAACGTTCATTAATCAATTCATTCAGCGCTTTTTTCCGCAATCCTGAAGAGGCACCGGCCAAAGCTTCCCGCCGCAAACCGCTGACAAAACGCTTTTGCAACCGCATCACTTCTTCTTTACTTGTTGGTCTTTTGGATTTTACATACTTCATCCAGCGTTCACGTGTTGATTTGGATTTCAGTTTTGCCCGCAAGCGACTTGAGATGTCTTTGGAGGACATCAGCATAAGATTGGTTCGCTGGCGTATTTGAAATTCCGTAATGGCGCTGTCACGCACCAGAACCACTATCTTGTGTTCTGAATTTGCCTGAGCATGCCCCGTCAGCCCGAGCAAAGTCAGTAACAGGATAAAACAAGCTATGAAGTTTCGTTTCATAATAACATCGCAATTTTAAAGAATTTAAGTCGCAGCATTAGCGTTTGATACAGCCTGCGTTAAAGCGCAATACTAATGAATTAAATCAATAATAATGTCGCGAGCATGGCGAAAAGCCAGGAGCAGGGCCGGGACATAGTGAACAGGAAACTTAAAAGTTTGATGTACCAGATTCTGCGGCAAAGTCACCAATGCCATCATCCGCACCTAAACTACCCAGATGTTTAAGTGTGAAGAACACTTTGACACTTTTATCAGGGTCTACATCTCGATCATCAATGTAGGATTCATTATACGACACTGAGAGTGTAAAACATTCGTCTGAATATTTTAATCCGATATAATCTGACAAGGTAAAGTCTTCAACCAGATCATAACGAATACCACCAAAGACGGACCAGTAATCAGTCAGCCTCAGGCTTGAGGCCGCAAGAATTTCTTCTTCATCCTCATTAAATCCATTCTCATTACCTCTTAGATAGGCGTAATTAATACGAGTGGTTAGTGGCCCGGCAACGAAACGGGCAAACAGATCCTGGCGCTGGATATCAAAGTCCTTTTCACCAAGTCGGCTTTGCGCAATAAAGGTCAGGTTGCTGTTTGGCTCAATATAGAGGCCAGCCACATAATCCGAATCATCCTGCCCAAGACCGGATTGATTGATCACTGCATCGGGATCAAGCGCATATGCATTGTCACCATCCAGATGATAACTCTGCCCAAACACAGCCCGCAAATAACCACCATCATCTCTTGTTATGGTGTATTGAAGACCAACATTAGCCCTCATACCTGTTTCAATGCGGTCGTAACCGGAAAATTTATCAATATCAAACAGCAAGGTGTCATCAAAAACCAGACTGCGAGAATCTTCATTTGCAACATCCAGCTGATCTTCCTGGTCAAGATTGGTGCGGGCAATAAATTGCGCAATCGGCTCAATGACGTGTGAGCTGCGATTAACCCTGGCAACGAAGGGGAAACGATACTCAACCCCGCCAAGGGCAACACCCCGGGTGGAAAAATCATCATCCGGGGCAAGGCCGGTAAGTGGATTAACATAATCTGAGGTATCTGAGATATCCCCGCGCAACTGGCCAAACGGTGTAATGACCTGACCAAGCTGATCAACAAACTTGCGTCTCCATTGGATATCAGCGCTCAACCGGGTGGCATCAACCCCCATATCATCACGGCTGAGGCTCAGGAAATTGGTGTTGAAACTAAGCTCGCCGCCGAGCACCGGATCAGAGAAGATATAATTATAGTCAATCACAGGGTGCACGGTCGCTTCAGCGTCTGTTGTGTCATCGGCCAGCAACCCGCCAAAATGGTACATATTGGCTGAAAAGTAATTGCGGTTTTTCTGGCCGACAAGAAACAGCTTGGAAATCCGGTCTTCCCGCTTGATGTTGTCCAGTTTGTAAAAACGCCTGAATGTGTCATCACTCTCAAAAGTGACATCCCAGCCAGCTTCCCAGTTCCTGTTCAGATGAAAAAGACCATCTGTGATAATAGAGCCCCGGAAGCGATCATCAGAGGTTGAATCAACTTCACGTTCAGATTCGTAAATACCAGCCATTTTGATCTTGTAGCTGCCATTCTGCAATCTGTGCCGCCAGGTTCCTTTCAGCAAGGCCCCTTTTTCCGAGAAGAAAGTCGGGCTGAAGGTAAAATCATAATTGGGCGCGAGATTGAAAAAGTAGGGGGTTTCAATACCGGCACCCAGATCTTTGGAATAACTCGGCCGCGGGACAAGAAAACCGGATTGGCGCTTAACCGTGGGGTCAGGATGGTAAAAATAGGGAACATAGGCGATCGAAGTGCCAAAAATATCAAAGGTTGCATCCTGATAGGAAATGGTCTTGGCATTTTTGTCGTGAATTACCCGTTTGGCCTTGATCCGCCATAGGGGGGCTTTATTGGGGTTCTCTTCACAAACCTTACAAGGTGTAAACACACCGTTTTTAAATTCAGTGACATTGCCTTCCCGGCGAATGGCTTCGCTGGCGCCAATACGGGTATCATCAGTGGTGACAACCTGAAGCGAGCGGATGAAACCTTCCTTGAAGTCTTCTGTAAGGACAATGCGCTGGGCTTTGACGAGTGCGCCGTCAGGTTGCTTGATTCGGACATTACCATCAGCAATCAGCTTATTGGCACCACGATCATAAATCACATTATCAGCAAGCAAGGTGTGATTGTTATAATAGATTTCGACATTGCCGCGAGCGATCACCCGGTTATTTTTGTTGTCATAAACAAGATCATCCGCCTGGATGAGCATCGGCGCCGCTTTATCATCATCATTGGGAACAATTTTTTCGACGAGCTTGTCCTCAGCGTCCTGGGCGAGCGCATGGGAGAGCGGGATGACCAGCAAAAGGGTCACCGCCAATAGAACAGCCAAAAGAGATGCCCCCACATCTCTAATAACGATATATGATCTAATATTCGTCATCAAACCCCTAAAACAGTCGTCCCAAACCAGGGTTGCCTTACACAAGAACCAATTGATATATGGAATGAATTTGGCATTTCCCCCCAAAACATCCCTACTAGGCAACAATGGTCAAAAATAGACGACCAATCAATTCCCCCAATTATGGTTTACTGCAGGATCATGGTTTTGGCTCAACCATCTTCCTGATGCAATAACACCGTTAAAACAACAAAACTCCAAGCGAAAAGTGGTACCCATACCGCATACTCAGGGGCAACTTTTCCCGCCAGGCCCAATTGTCTGGAAATTTCGGCAAATATGAAGAAACCGAACCCAATACACATCCCCACGATGATCATGGATTGGATTCGCCCCAACCGAAATGTCCTTAACGCACAAGTTGCTGCAATTAGGACCATAATTGCAAGTAAAAACGGCTTGGATAACAACAATTGATACTGAATCTTATAACGTGTTGCAGGCAAGCCAGCTTTATTTGCAATTTCAATATATTTGGGCAAAGCCCAAAAAGAGACAGATTCAACACTGCCCATACTCTCTGATATCTGAGTCGGGGTTAAATATGTACTTAATAAGTAATTTTTATATAATTTAGGTTGCTGAGAAAGGCGGGCAACCCATGCATTTTCAAGCACCCAGCGCCCATTTTCAAGATGAGCCTGCTCAGCATCAATACGCTCAATAAATTCATTCTTTTTGGAATATTGGAGAATGGTCACGCCGCTAAGGCTATGTCCATGATTTGAAACGGCTTTTGCATTCATAACAGAGGGCCCGTCAGAACCATCTTGCCGAAACCATATCTGATTATTCGCCGAACGCAACACGGACTTGCTACCCCCAAAAACTTCAGCATACACCCGCTCAGACTCGGCCTTGGCATAGGCTGCAAGGCTATTGTAAACAAAGCTTGATAAAAGGCCAAGAGCCACAGCCACACAAACTGGGGGTAAAATGAATCGCCACACAGAAACCCCGCTGGCTCGGATAATGATCAGCTCAGAACTGCGCCCCAGCATCAAAAAAGCACCAATAGTGCCAACTAAAACGGCAAATGGCAGGGTTAATTCAGCAAATGAGGGGACACGCAGCAGTGAAATTTCAAAAACCTTGAAAATGGAGATATCCGCCGCTTTACTCGAGCGGCGCATCAATTCCACGCAATCTATCAATAAAATCAACAGACAAAACAATAAAAACACCATCAGAATGGCGATCAGAAACTTCAAAAACATATAGCGATTAAGAATTTTCAGCATCAGCCAGCTCCTTGCCGGGAACGCCGTGGTATGAGCCGTGTGAGGGCCCCAATCCTCTCAGGGTTCATCTGCATCCATATATAAAGCAGGCCCGCCCCAATCCCCCCAAGCGGAATACCATAAACAAGCCAGATCCCAAGATCATTCACCCTGAGCAAATTCACCGACATGATCCCCGCCAGTCTAAAGCCTAGACCAATGGCAAAACAGATCACCAGAATTCTGGTACTGTTCTGGCGGTTGGAGCGGGCAATACCAAGGCCGGCCACAGCTAAAACAGCAAAAAACAAAGGGTAAAGCGCGCCTGAGAAACGGTTATGCAATTCAGCACTAAGGGCTTTCATAACTTTTGGTTTTTTAAGTTCCCTCGCACTCGGATTTAACAGATCAGATAAATATCGCTCTTTGGGTTTGTAATAAACAGCACCGGTCTTGGCCTTGCCAAATTCAGAAAGATCGAGAATATATTCATCAAATTTTACAATCTGCACCCCATCCTTATCGAGAGCCTTGCGGTGAATCTGGCCAGTTGCCATTTTGAGATAGGAACGCCCATCAAGTTTGATCAGTTCCCCAACCTCAGCAAGATAAGTCAGATGTTGCTCCGGATCCCTCTCATCACTGACAAGCAAACCAAGCAGGTTCCCATTCTTGGCCCGGTCACGAATATGAAAAGTCAGTTTACCTGTTGGGCTGCTGAATTTTCCTGGCTGCAAAATATGCGAAATCAAATCTGTGCGGACCTGAATGATAAAGGCCCGTAGTTTTTGCAGGCTTGCCGGCTGCACGTAAAGATTACTGATCAGTATAAGAAGAGAGAGCGCCGCCCCCACCAGAATATAAGGCTTAATAAGCCGCCAGACTGTCGCCCCGGACGCTGTCATGATAATCAGTTCACTATCCTGGTTTAACTTGTGCAGGGAATAGAGGCAGGCAATCAACAAAGCAAATGGGCTGACTATCGACATAGCCTGCGGCATTGCGAGGGATGTCATCTGAAAAAAAAGCCAGAAACCACCGCCAGATAACCCCTCTACCTGTTTGATAGATGTGGCAATCCAGACCACCGCTGTCAGAGAGCCCAGAATCATAATCAAAGCATTGGTGACTTGTCTGAGGGCGTAGCGGCTAAAAAGATCCATCGTGATAAAAAACCTGTTCAGGGTCTAATGGTCGGGACCGGGGAGGGAAGGGTACCCCTCTCACGCAACCCGGAGCAAAGCAAAATTCTAACACACCAATAACAAAACAAACGCATCTGATATAGAGCAGTGGCCCCATAAGTGATTTTCATATAAAAGGAATTACAAAAAGAGGGGAGGGTATCCTCCCATCCCTAAAACATAAACCACCCACTTGACAACAATTAGAAAACATAAAAATCAAGCAAGGCCAAATTGAGACTGCAACCTGACCAGCAAGGGTGAGCAATCCTTTGGTAGAAAACTATCAGCATAATCTGGAAAGTATGGCTGATAACTGCGCTCTTGAGAGTTGATGGCGAAACGTCTAACGTGACGAGAACGCTATATGAAATCAACCTGACAACAAAATCCCACAGCGGCAAGAGGAAATGAATGAGCAAAACCGCCAAAATAAATTTTGAAAAAATCGCCCTGCCAAAATCTGGTGTGATCGTCTTCCTGGTAGAGGCCGAAGGTAAACTCACCCCAGCTGCCAGAACCCTTGATAAAGATAATAAGGGTTTCATGAACAAGGCCATGCAAGCGGCAGATTTCAATGGAAAGAAATCATCTCTGATAGAAATTCTTTGCCCTCTCGGCGGTCAGTATGATCGCATTTTACTGCTTGGTATCGGAAATGAAAAAAAATTAAGCCAGATAGATTGGCGCCATCTTGGTGGCACCCTTGCAGGCAACCTGACACAGAAACGCATTGAAAAAGCCACGATCATTTTTGAAACCGGTGGCAGTGATGATGAAGTGCAGGAAAGCCTTCTGAACTTTGCGCATGGGGCCACCCTGCGGCAATATAAGTTCAATCAATACAAAAGCCCTCCAAAAGATAAGGATAAGCCCGGCCCCTTTGATATCAATAGCTTGTCATTTCAGTGCGGGGATCCTTCCAGGGTCAGAAAACGCTTCACATCAGAGTTCGTGCCATTGATTGAAGGTGTATTTAAAGCCCGTGATCTTGTTAATGAACCTTCAAATATCCTCGGCCCGGATGAATACGCAAAACGTGTCAAAGCGATGAGCAAAGAGGGTCTTGATATAGACATCCTCGATGAAAAGGATCTGAAAAAACTGAAAATGAATGCGCTTTTGGGTGTTGGTCTGGGCTCTCGCCAGGGCACATATCTGGCGGTCATGAAATGGATGGGTGGGCCCAAATCTCAAAAACCGGTGGCGGTTGTCGGTAAAGGCGTTTGCTTTGACACAGGCGGCATTTCCATAAAAGGCGCTGGCGGCATGGAAGATATGAAAGGCGACATGGGTGGCTCAGCCGCCGTTGTGGGACTGATGCACACCCTCGCCGCAAGGAAAGCCAAGGTGAATGTCATTGGTGTGGTTGGCCTTGTTGAAAACATGCCTGACGGTAATGCCCAGCGCCCTGGTGATGTTGTTACTTCTATGTCCGGCCAGACGATTGAAATCATCAACACGGATGCAGAAGGGCGCCTCGTCCTTGCAGATGCACTCTGGTACACTCAGGATAAATACAAACCCACCCATATGGTCAATCTCGCCACATTGACAGGTGCCATCATGGTCGCACTTGGAAAGGAATATGCGGGTCTCTTTTCCAATGATGATGATCTATCCAATGATCTGATGGAAGCCGGTAAGCGTACTGGTGAAGGTCTGTGGCGTATGCCGCTGGGCCCGAACTATGACAAGCTGATCAACAGCAAATTCGCAGACATGAAAAACACTGGCGGGCGCTGGGGTGGAGCCATAAGTGCTGCCCAGTTTCTCAAACGCCATGTAAATGAAACCGCCTGGGCCCATCTGGATATCGCTGGTACCGCCATGGCATCAGAGAAAAGTCCCATCAATCAAAGCTGGGGTTCAGGTTTTGGTGTTGATCTGCTGAATGACTGGATCAGAGAGACATTTGAAAACTAAAACAAGACCGTAATCGAAAATTGATTTCAGTTAAAAAAGGCCCTCATCCCTGACTTGACCAAAAATCAGGGAAGAGGGCCAGTTCTGAAGTGAACAAGTTCACATGCAAAACAAAACCATCAGACTTTCATCAATACCCACTCTCAGACTCACCAGTTTCAACTTTTAACCAGTTGAGATAGGCAAGCAGGTCGGTCAGAGCTTCCGGCCCGAATTGAAATTCCGGCATGGCCTCATGACCAACCACAATACCCTCAGCCAGCGCTTCAGCCAGACTTTCGACCGGCCATTTCTTAACAACATCCCTGAATGGAGGCGCAGGCTCAAACGGGCTCAGACCCTCCGGCAATACAGCATGACACTCACCGCAAATACTCATTGCAATCCCGCGCCCGGCTTCAATATGTTCCTTATCCGCACGCTCTGCGCCCTTAACAGGTTGAGCCAGCATCAAGAGAACAATTGTCAATAAAACCAGACACTCTCTATAACCAGTCTTGCAAAAAACAATGATTGAAGAACAAAACGGTTTCATAAAAGCAAACCTTTCAAAGAAACAGAGAAAATATTATCTTGATCCAAATCACAAATGATCGCTTGTGCTCAGGAAAAAGCGAACCAGAGAACCCGATAAAAACCCTGAAGCCGGGGCTGAATAATTAATCCTGCAGGCTCTTTAAATAGACCGCGAGTGCCAGTAAACGTTTTTTAATCGTCATCTCAATACCGGCCTTATCATCCTGCAACACCCCATCAGCCATAGCCTGACTGGCAAACCATTCACCCCAAACCGGCATTTGAGAAGACCCGTGCGCCTCGGGCATAGCGCGGCCATCAATGGCCCTGATGACCTTGTCTTGTGGAAAATTACCCCCAGCCTTTTTTTCCAACTTGGTCAAATCGGCAGGTTTGGTAATTAAATCCCTGGCATCATAGCCATCGCCGCGCCCCTCTATTCCGTGGCAGGAAGCGCAATAGGATTCATAAAGCTTCTGCCCATCTTTTAAAGGTTCAGCACTTAAAGGGGAGACACAGAAAAAAATAACAGCAAAACCACAACAGCTGCTAACTCGCACAAGCTTTTGCAGACCTGTATATCTGGGCATAAAACAATCTCTTTCTCTCATGACGAAAAGAAAGCCTATCATTGCAGGTAAGCTGAAAATCTTGATCAATATCAATTTGACCAGTAAAAATGATCCGCAAAATGAAACCAGAAGCAAAACAGGGCCAGAATGGCAGGCGCTATCTATTAACTACGGATAACAGCTGGACAACTGAAACAACTGTAAGGCTAATGAGAACATTAAAAAGTGGGGATTGAAAAACCGAAATACAACCAGGTTAAACATGAAGACAAACTTCTAACACACTGAGAAATATGGATTAATTATAACATTATTTTCCATAATATATATTATGCGAATCAATGTGCTGCCTTAAAGAACTCATGGATACAGACCTGATGACGACATTCAGCCCTGAAAATCTCATCAAGAACCAAACTGTCATCCAAAACCTTATTCAATCAAGCTTGTGGGTTAAAAACGACATCTCTGCCCCCTGTTTTACCAATGGTACGATTATCAATTAATGATACAGCCATATCTAGGCGCAAACACAAACCCGCGATATAATCAGGGAGCAAACAGATTAACTTATCAATTCAGGACGCATGACCAGAATATATCCGGATCCCGATAACAGCACATTGTACCGCACTCTTGAGGCACGTGATCATACAGGCGCGCCAATGGAAGCCGCCATCATACATGAGCGCCCCCTAACGGTATTCCTCAATGCGCAGGAAATTGTCACATTGATGACCATTGGCGATCATCCTAAATGGCTGGCTGTGGGCTATCTCTTTAATCAGAACATGCTATCTGACAAGGATGAGATCACAAGCATCGATTATGAAGATGATATAGACACCATTGTTATCCGAACCAGAACACAGACTGATTTTGAAAAAAAAATGAAGCGTAAAATTCAGACATCAGGTTGTGGTCAGGGCACGCTTTTTGGGGATTTAATTGACAATATTGAAACCCTTGCGCTCAAGTCAGACACCACCATCAACACAGCCACCCTTTACCCTCTTTTGAAAACCATCAACATGATGCCGCGTCTTTACCTGAAAACAGGCGCGATACATGGCTGTGTGTTGTGCAAGGGTGAAGAAGCACTGATTTATATGGAAGATGTCGGACGCCACAATGCCGTCGATAAAATCGCCGGATACATGCTGCTGAATGATATCTCACCGGCTGATAAAATCTTCTACACAACCGGCCGGCTAACAAGTGAGATGGTTATCAAAACCGTCAAAATGCAAATTCCAATACTCATATCTCGTTCCGGCTTTACCGCATGGGCTGTTGATCTGGCCAAAGCTGCAAACCTGACCCTGATAGGCCGGGCCCGCGGCAAAAGATTTGTCAGCCTCTCTGGCTTTGACAGGATTACCTATAATCAAACTGAGAACAAAAAAATCACAGACGATACCACAGACAATGAAGATGATAAGATTTCGGGCTCCAGGGAGACAGTTCTTTGAGCCAAGAGAAGCCGCACGCTCCCTCCTCACAAAGGCAAACAATCATCCCGGCTGGTGTCATCCTGGCTGGCGGTCAGTCACGCCGCATGAGCGGGCTCGAAGGCAGAAGCGAAAAAGATAAATTCCTGATGCCTGCAAACGGTAGCACCCTGCTAGGTGAAACAGTGAAACGTTTATCTGCTCAGCTAAACACCATCATTATTAGCACCAATTCCGACCATGAAACCATAAGCTCTCACCTGCCTGATCTTAACAATACTGAAATTTCCCTGATAAGTGACGATGTGAAAGGCTTTGCCGGCCCACTGGCTGGCATCCACGCGGCAATGAAATGGCTGAAAGAGACCAAGCCGGAGGTCACTCACATTCTGAGCATCGCTGCTGATACCCCCTTCTTCCCCGCCAACCTGACGGCTCGGTTTCTAGAAGCTGCAAACACCCACCAGGATGGCACCATTTTCTTAGCGCAATCAGCAGATCAGGTTCACCCTGTCTTTGGCCTCTGGCCTATGAGTATTTTTGGAAATCTCGAAACCGCGCTGGGAAACGGCGTTCGTAAAATCCGGCAGTTCACGGATCAGCATCCACTGCAAACTCTGACCTTTCAGGAAATCATCATCAAGGGAGAGGCGATTGATCCGTTTTTCAATATTAACAAACCGGAAGACTGGCAGAAATTTTTAAAATATCAGAGCCTCATCATTCACCGGGACTGAGCAATCAGTGCACACAAACCCCCAAAACTCACAGACATCATCAGAGATCAATCAGATATGGAAATATAGCAACAGCTGCTGGGCAACGGCGTGAGTAAAATGCGGAAGATGAAAGAGTTTCAGTTGTAACCGGCAACGCATGCTTTCACCGAAGGATGGTCTAAAAATTATGCTTTAAACGGCCTTTGATACCCATGCCATCATTCTGGTCATTGGGAAGCACGGTATCGTCTTCTTCGTAGAGAAGCTCAAGTCCAAAATCAATTTTGGGAAAATTATCAAAGGTACCGAGACCAGGAATATAAAGCGAACGGCTCTTACCGCTAACGGCTCCATCTGATTTGTCAGCACCTGAAAGATCAAGCGCACCTCCCTGATCAGGTAAAGCACGCACACCAGCCCCTTCTTCCAGGCCGGTTGATGGAATCTCTGTTTCCTGAAAAGCAAACGCTGGACCACCATACATATATGCTGAACCAGCATAAAGGCATGTGGCGCCAAGAAGCGCAACAACGATATATATATTACGTCTCACAGAACTGACCTCAGTTACTATTGATGAGTAAAAAACACCCCAAACCCATCCCCTATATATTGCAACTAAAGGTGTATAATTTCAAGTCTTAACACTTGCCTATTAAGTGGCTGTTATTTCTGCATAAAACACAAAAGACGCGATAAACCGTGTGAAATTTACCACAGATAAAAATTCACAATTCATGAAATTGCCACAATCTTTACAAGCAAAAAAGGGGCACAGAATCAATAAACACCGAGACACATCCAGGCCTTCAATGTTTTTATAGCCCTTTTTCAGTGGTCATTGTCTCAATAGCCAATTCAAATCGTGTTTGACCTTTACGGGCTCTAAAAACACCCTCCTGAAATCTATTATCCACGCATTCAGGCATATAAGCAGCCTGCAGCAGCCCCAAAACGCCCGTACAAATTCACAACCAACAACATAAAAAAAGAGCCTCATAACAATGAGGCTCTTGAAAATATCTTGTGGGTAGAATTTCAATCCATAATGGTGATTTTGGTGATCAATATTTGATCCGTGCACCAGTTACGAAAGTTTGAAAATCTTCAGTTGGCTCAAGCGTGTTCAGATCAGCTTCGTAGTGACGGTAGCCAGCATAAAGCTCCATAGCAGCCGCATCAACTTTCTGAACAATACCCAGACCCCAGATTTCACCTTCACCAGTGTCATCAGTTTCAGCATGGATATATTCACCATAAAGAGCTGTTGAGCCAAGGCTGTTCCATTTAGCCTTGATACCACCTTTTAGTTGGTAGAAATCATCTTCTTGGCCATTGTCTTTTTCAAGCTGACCACCAGAACCTGTAAAGAACAGGCCGGTTGGTGTGTGCATGATTGAAAGTGAACCATTAAAGTTCTCACTGGCGTCACCGCCAGTACCTTCCTGATCTTCACCATAACCGATGCCAGCAGCGATTTTAATGTCACCAAATTCGCCTTTATATTTGGCGGCAACTGACCATTCGTCATCTTCACCCCAAGAGGCACTGACTTTAAAGCCGGCGATTGTTGGTGTGTCGTAACGAATGACATCATCACGGTCAAATTCAGTGTCACTGTCAAAAATGTTACCCCAGTCACTGCCAACAGCAAGTCCTGTCGCGCTGCTGATTATGGAGAAATCTTCGATATAACGAAGACCAGCATTCCGGGAAACAACATGAGTGCCACTCAGGTCAATTGTTGTTGTGCCATCAAGAGCGTGGCTTGTACGGCCCCATGTGATGCGGCCATATGTTTTACTGCCGATGTGTAATGCACTACGGCGAATTTCGATCCGGTCGCCATCACCATCATCATTTAGCTCATCCATCCGGTCAGATTCGTCAGAATAAAGACCAAGTTCAACCCGGTAACCGGCATACCAGTCACTGTTGATTTTGGCTTTACCTCTAAAACCCATCCGAGAGGCTGAACTATCGTTGTCGATAACATAAACGTCACTATCAACACCATTATCCCAGAACATTAGGGCTTTATTGACGTGACCATAAATTTTCAGGCTGACCTTGCGGTTGCCCTTGCGTGCTGTCGTTGCTTCCAGAATGGCAACACGCTCTTCAAGGTCTGCACAGCAATCACCGCCAAGATCAGCAGCTCGTGCAGTTACCGCAGTACTCATAATGGCGCCAGTAGCGACCATAGCTGCGATAGCGAATTTTGAACTCATAGTTCCCCCAATCACGATCTATCTCCACATTAGATATTCAGGTTAAAATAAAAAATTCTTATATTTTCACTGCAAATTCAGTGACCTGCAGTGATCTACAATCCCGCTTACGGCAAAATACTGAAACCATAAAATGTCCAATATTACCCCTTTGAACGAAATTTACGGATTAAGACTTACGCGTGCTATATGACAGACATGTAACAAAACAAACACGTAAACCATAACCCTCAAAAATGATGCAATTTAGCAACAATCACTCATATGCATTTCAAAGTATTGTTACGTTTCACCGCTGTCTGCAAGTTCCCTGAATTGCTTGTCATAATCAATGACAGAAATGCAACACAACACCCAAAATAAGATCTTGATAGTATGCACCCAAATTCCTTAATATTTTAATGATTTCATAAAAACCGTGCCAAATCAGTATAGTATCACCCTCACATCAACAAATCTAAGTGGTAAAATAACTACGCAATATGACTGATCCAGCAAACACCATCGCCATCATCGGCACAGGTCCCACCGGCTTATTGGCCGCCCTTGCTGTTGCGGACGCTACTGCACATAAGATAATACTCCTCGGTCCCTGCCCAACAGAACAGCAACGCGCAAAAGACACCCGCACAACAGCCTTTATGGCGCCATCTCTGAACATGCTGGAAAATATGGATCTCTGGACAGAATTGGCTGCATCAGCGGCACCTCTAACCCATCTGCGCATGATAGATGATTTAGGCGGCCTTTTTAGAGCGCCGGACTGCCTCTTCTCGGCCAATGAGCTTGATATGAAAGTCTTTGCTCAGAATATTCCCAATAAGGACCTGCTTGACTGCCTGATCACAAGAATTAAAGCCAGCCCGGACATAACCTGGCTTGAAACAAAGGCTGTAACTGACATCGTATCAAATGATGATAGCGGCGAACAAACACACACCATTACAACCAGTGAAAAAAACACTTGCAAAGCCGCCTTTATCATCGGTGCAGATGGCCGCAACTCCCTTTGCCGCAAAAAAAGCGGTATCACAGCCACGCCATGGCGTTATGACCAAACAGCCATTGCCTGCTCTTTCTCTCATGAAGCCCCCCACAATGCGACATCGCTGGAACTGCACCGCAATTCCGGCCCGCTTACTCTGATCCCGTTAAAAGAACATCATGCCAGCCTTGTCTGGAGCCTGAAACCCGGTGAAGCAGACCGTATTGGCACCCTGTCTGATCAGGAATTTGCAAGCGAACTCACCGCAGCAACCCATGCCGTGTGGGGTAAAATAAGCAGCCCTGGTAAACGTGTTGCATTTCCGGTTAGCGGGTTAAAGGTCAATAAATTTGCAGCGAAGCGAATAGCCCTCATAGGTGAGGCAGCCCACGTTGTACCTCCCATCGGGGCCCAGGGCCTGAACCTGGG
Organism: uncultured Rhodomicrobium sp.; assembly: GCA_964351785.1. Lineage (GTDB taxonomy): Bacteria > Pseudomonadota > Alphaproteobacteria > Rhizobiales > HXMU1428-3 > HXMU1428-3. The sequence continues at coordinate 201,548 of CAYGPF010000003.1, read as the reverse complement.
CCTGCGTGACATAGCTTATTTAACAGACTGCTTGATAAATCATCCCGATTTAAAAGGAAACGTAGCCAGGCTGGAATCAGATTATAATGAGAACCGCTCGAAAGATGTCTGGAGCCGCACAACCGCCATTGACTGGCTGAATAAATCACTTGTGCTATCCTTCCTGCCCCTGTCAGCCGCCCGCATTGCCGGTCTGAACCTCCTGAATATAAGCCAGACCATGCGGCGCAGCCTTATGAACGCCGGCCTGAACGGGCCAGACAGCCTCCCCCCCCTGATGCAAGCTTCCTGAATGCCTTACAGCTGTAGGAAAATCCACAGGCAACCAAGAGAAACCACTTGCAACAGGACTTAATCCCCAAAATGCAAATGACTGTCTTATCTCTTTAAACAAACCTTGACCGGCAATGGGTTTTTATGGCTTTTACTCAGGCTAAATCACATCTGAACCCCAACCAAAAGGCTTCCACATGACCCCATGGTTATATATTCGCCACCGTGCTGAATATGCCGTTCTGAGGTTGATCATCGCATTGATCCGCCTGATGCCATTGGACACAGCAGTAAAATTTTCAGCCTATAGCTGGCAAAAATTAGCAGCTCGTGGCCGCCGTCATAAACGCGCGCTGGATAATCTGGCAAAAGCCTTCCCGGAAAAAACAAACGAGGAGCGTGAGGCAATTGCACTGGCCATGTGGGGCAATCTCGGCCGTGTCATGGCAGAAACCATGCAGATGGACCGCCTTTTAAAACGCTCGGAAAACATCGAGATTGTCAATCCAGGGCTACTCAAGCGCTATAATGGCAAGATGGGTCCGGCCATCGGGGTATCTATGCATTCCGGCAATTGGGAACTGGCCATGTGGCCTCTGGCCGCCGCCGGCATGAAACCGGCAGCCGTCTACCGGCTTGTCAACAACCCGCTTGTTGATCAGTATCTACGTACCCAGCGCAAAGATCTTTACCCCGGCGGGCTTTTTGCAAAAGGCGCCAGCGCCAGCTATCACGCCGGGCGGGATACAGCCCGCCAGATCGGTTCATACGTCCGCAATGGCGGGCGTCTCGGTTTCATGGCTGACCAGTACGACAGGAAAGGTATAGCCGTTCCCTTTTTTGGCCATGACGCCAAATCTCCCCCCTTCCCGGCCATGCTGGCCCGCCGCATCGGCACAAGATTATGGGTTGGGCGCAGCGTGCGCATCGGCAAACAATCAAAATTTCGGGTAGAAATGCAGGAAGTCAAAGTCCCCAGAACTGATGACCCTGATGAAGACATCAAAACAATTATCGCTGACATTCAAAAGACTTTTGAAAAATGGATCAGGGAATATCCCGAGCAATTCATGTGGTCAAACCGTCGCTGGTCATAACCGGCCAGCAAACTGTTAAGGAACAACACGTATGACACAATCTAAAACACCCGCTGCTTTTTATAAACCACTGGCCATAGGCGCCCCTGATCCCTTTCGGCAATTGCCAGTCTCTCTGGAGCGGATGATCCACTTCGTCCCGCCCCATATCGAGAAAATGCGCTCAAAGATCCCCGATATGATCAATCAGGTTGATGTCATTCTTGGAAATCTTGAAGACGCAATACCAGCAGATGCCAAGGAAGAGGCCCGCGCCGGTTTTATTGAAATCGGAAAAAATAATGATTTCGGCAACACCGGCCTCTGGACACGGGTTAATTGCCTCAACAGCCCCTGGTTTCTTGATGATGTAACAGAGATTATGGCCAGCATCGGCAACAAACTTGATGTGATCATGTTGCCAAAAGTTGAAGGCGCATGGGACATCCATTACCTGGACCAGTTGCTTGCCCAGCTCGAGGCCAAACATCAGATAAAAAAACCCATCCTCATTCATGCCATACTCGAAACCGCAGAAGGCATGAATAACGTCGATGACATCGCAAGAGCCAGCCCGCGCATGCACGGTATGAGCCTCGGCCCTGCTGATCTTGCCGCCTCAAGAGGCATGAAAACCACCCGTGTGGGCGGTGGCCATCCCTTTTACGGCGTTTTGGAAGATCCCAAAGAAGAAGGTGAACGCAGCTTCTACCAGCAGGATCTCTGGCATTTCACTGTTGCCAGAATGGTAGACGCCTGTATGGGCAATGGTATCAAGGCGTTCTATGGCCCCTTTGGCGACTTTTCGGATAACGACGCCTGCCGCGCTCAGTTCCGCAATGCCTTTCTCCAGGGTTGTGTTGGCACCTGGACATTGCATCCAAGCCAGATAGCCATAGCCAAAGAAGTATTCAGCCCGGAAGTCAATGAAGTCCTGTTTGCAAAAAAGATCCTTGAAGCCATGCCAGATGGCACCGGCGCTGTGATGATAGACGGCAAGATGCAGGATGACGCGACCTGGAAACAGGCTAAGGTTATTGTTGATCTTGCCAGAATTGTCGCCAGCAAAGATCCAGAACGCGCCGCCCTTTATGAACTATAACAGGGCCCTTTTTGAACTATAACATCTAAGCGAGATTCCAGCCTCGATGGTGAGGTCTCACCTGATGATTAGAAGTGATAGAAACAAAGAAAACCCCAGACCGCACTGGCCTGGGGATTTTGTTTGTTAACAAATGTGCGCCCTCGCCCACATCTTTAAACCTGCAGTAGCAAAACTACTTTTTGGGAGCAGCTGCCTTTTTGGCTTTGTCAGCTTGCATTTTCTTAGCCAGCTCAACCTGACGCTTGCGAATTTCCTGCATCATCTTTTTGCGGGCCGAGGCGTATTTATCACCGTCAATCGGCTTACCATCATAAGCTTTGCCAAACCCACTAAGCGGGACAGGAAAGCCAATTGGCTTACCGCTGATCGCAATGGTCGCAACAACCATCTTTTTACCAGCTTTCATGGCTTTAACCAAAGCACTTGTCGCGTCAGTTTCAGCAACACATCCTGATAGATGACAAAATGTGTATTTCGCTTTTATAGGTTCCTGCTCATCAATCTTAATATGCACCCCGGCCGGTATTGCCATGCCAAGCGGCACAGTGACAAGGAACCGCTCTTTTTTATGGCCCTGAACATTCCTCACAGCAGCAGATACAAGCGGTGTACCTGTCCGCGCACTGATGCTTTCATGATGGGTCATACAGATTTCTTTGGTCGCTGGTTTGTTTTTGTCCTTGTCATCTTTCATTTGCACTTCAGTGATTTTCACTTTATCGCAAATTTTGATCCAGGCGCGCTTTGCAGCGGCATTAGTATCTTTTTTCTCAGCAGCCTTTTTTTCCTCGGCAAAAACCACCGAAGTAACACCAACCATTCCAACCGTTAAAGCAACGGCGAACAACATTGGTTGAATTAAACTTTTCCGCAAACACATAGTGATGCCTCTCCTGTAATATATCAAAACCTTTTGGCGTATTCTTCTTCAATCAGATAAGATATCTGCTATTTACCCCTGAAACGCAAAACTTGAAATAACGTATCAAATACGTTGTAAAGCCTGCTTCAATCAAATCGCACATTGAATTTACATGTCTCAATACACCGAAATAAGGCAATGCCATGACAACAAGCAGATTTGAACATTTTGCCCCCTCGGGAGCCGGAACTATTCCCCACCCGTGATCAGAAAGACACGGTTATAAGCTTTCATCATCATGAAAAAGTCGAAACTTGCGTCTTCAATAAGCTTAAATCTGGATGAAATAAAGCGCAATTTCTGGAACTATAAACTATATCCCTTCAGCTATCATATTTTATGGTCAGGCCTTCAAGGAACGCATTTCAATGAAAATATTATTTAACACAATAAAAACAATCAGTTATTTAATAGCTTTATCACTTGTCTCATTTGGAACACCCTCTCTAAAGGCTGAAACACCCCCGAAAAAACACGGGTTGGCCATGCACGGCGTTTTAAAGTATCCCCCGAAATTTACCCATTTTGAGTACGTAAATCCGAATGCCAGCAGTGGCGGCACATTAAATCTTGGTATTCAGGGCACATTCACCAGCCTCAACCCCCTGAATATCCGCGGCGGCGGCGGTGCAGGCATCAGAGACTATGTTTATGAAAGTCTGCTCGCCCGCGCCCTGGACGAACCTTTTTCCCTCTATGGCCTCATTGCCGAACATGTTGAGGTGCCGGAAGATCGCAGCTCAATAACCTTTCACCTCAACCCTAAAGCCCGCTTTTCTGACGGTAGAAAAATCACAGCCAAAGATGTCATATTTTCCCTGAAATTACTGAGGGAACATGGCCGCCCTAACCACCGTGCTTACTATGCCAAGGTAGCAACCATCGAAACGCCGACAGAAGAGAGTGTCAGGTTCATTTTCTCTGATGGTAGTGATCGGGAAATGCCTCTGATCATGGGCTTGATGCCCATTCTCCCTGCTCATGCTATGGATGCTGAGACCTTTAAGGAAACCAGCCTGAAAGCCCCGATTGGCTCCGGCCCTTACAGGGTCAGGAAAATAGATCCCGGCAAACAGATCATTTATGAGAAAAATCCTGACTATTGGGGCAAGGATCTCAATGTAACTTTGGGCCGTTATAATTTTGAAAAAATAAGTTTCACCTACTACCGCGATTCAAACACACTTTTTGAAGGGTTTAAAAAGGGGCTGCATGACATCCACTATGAAGGCAACCCAGGAAAATGGAAAACCAGCTTTGATTTCAAGGGCATAAAAGACGGCCGCATCCTGAAAAAAGAATTTTCCCTCAAAATCCCTTCGGGTATGCGCGGCCTTGTATTTAACACAAGACGCCCCCTTTTTGCAGATCATCGGGTCCGCCGCGCCCTCAATCACATGTTTAACTTTGAAGACATCAACCACAAACTTTTTCACGGCCTCTACACCAGAACAGAAAGTTATTTCGACCGCTCAGTCCTTGCCTCAAAAGGCCACCCGGCGGATCCCACCGAAGACAAAATCCTCGGACCGGAATTCAGCAAAACTTTTCCGAAGGTATATAAAGGAAGCTATCAGTTTCCCGTCAACCGCGGCAAAGAGCTTGATCGCTCAAACATTCGCAAAGCCCTAAGACTCTTTAAACAGGCCGGATATGAACTGAAACAGGGCCATCTCATCAAAACTGAAACCGGCCAGCCATTTACTTTTGAGATCATGAGCATCAGCAAATCGCAGGAAGCGTTGCTGCTTAATTTCATTGAAAAACTGAAACTCGTCGGCATCACAGCGAACCTGCGTCAGGTCGACACCACGCAGTACCAAAAACGTAAAACCAGCTTTGACTTTGACATGTTTGAAAACACCTGGACCGGCTCTCTTTCGCCTGGCAATGAACAACTGTTCCGCTGGAGCTCAGATCAGGCCAGAACGGAGGGTTCCTTTAATTTTGCAGGTGTCAAGGACCCGGTCGTTGACAGGGCAATAACCGCGCTTTTGGCCGCTAAAACCCCAGAAACCTTCACGAGCAGCGTAAGAGCCCTCGACAGAGCCCTTCTTTCCGGGGATTACGTCATCCCGCTCTATCATTTAAAGACGCAATGGCTTGCACATTGGGCTCATTTGGGCCACCCTGAAACGGTTACGAATTATGGGGCGATATTGGATTGTTGGTGGGATAAGCGGGCAGAATAAACCCCTGTAAAGCGGGCTGGTTTATATTTCAAACAATCAGGAATTGAGCCCGCAGCGGTACAATCCTGCCAACAACAGGTTATCCACTGCCAAACTTTGTCCACTATCGAACTTTGTCCACTATCGAACTTTGTAAACTATCAATCTTTGAAAGTAATTGTTGAGCGCTTATCCAGGTTAACTGATACTCTGTAATGAACCAGACTTTAGATAAAATTTTTCAGAAAGTGGCTGAGAACAGACCCGACCAGTGCGCGATTAGCGAACGGGTAAAGAAGCTGAGACTGGGCCAACCCGCGATTGGTGAAATAAGTTATCATCAAGCGGATCAATACGTAAAATTTCTGTCATCACAGTTCCGACAGATGGGCTTCAAAGAAGGCAACATTATCCTCACTCAGTTGCCCAATATAGCAGAAACCCCATTAGTCCTGCTCGCCCTGATGGATGCCGGGCTGATACCGGGCCTCATTCCGGGCCATTGGCGCCTGAGTGAATTAAGCCAAGCCATCAAACAGTTGAAACCCAGCGCGCTCTGTGTCCCCGCAAAATTTGCCCATGATAAATCAGACGAAGGCCTTTATGACCTGGCCATGGAACATATCAGCCTGCGCTATATTTTTGGTCTTGGGGATAATTTGCCGGACGGGCTCACCCCCCTTCCAACCCTGATTGACAGTGATCACCTCGCGGCAAACGACCGACAGAGCGAACGCGCCATTTTGCAAAGAACACCGGACCATGTTGCCTGCATTGGCTGGTCCCAGAGCGAAAACGGCACACCCTCACCGCTTGCATACACCCACCGCCAGCTATCTGCCAATGCCGCACTGTTAAACCAGAAATTTTCAGTGCCAGAGGCTGTAAATATCTTAACCCCCTACGCCCCAACAAGCCTGCCAGGCCTGATTGGGATGACCAGCTGGATCAACAATTCTGGCACTCTCCACCTGACAGAGACCCTGAACGCCGCCAAACTGGCCAGCACATTTGAGAAGGACAGCATCGATCTGGCATTTCTACCCGAGGGCCTGAGAAAAGACATGCCCCCTCAAACCAGACCCACAACCCATATTGCCTTCATCGCCAACAGCCCGGTAAGGAAAGCCGCTAATGAAGTGCAAAACAAACCAGCGGTGGTACCCACAAATACAGGTGATAACTGCACAAGTCTTTATAACCTCAATGGCCTTTGCCTGATTGCCGCTCAGAACCCACCCCTCACAGGCCTCTTGAAATTGGGACCACAGGAAACCGGAAACGTGATTGGGGAAGATAACAGAGGGAATGATGATAACATTCTGCTGGAAGCTCGCCTTCAAGGGGCGACACAAAAAGCCGGCACCCACGGCAGTATCATGAAGGGCCGCCTGGAAATTTCAGGATCTATTGTGGCTTTTGCCGGGAATGATGCGTTCCTGCAAACCAGCGCCATACCAGCAACCAGCGAACACTGGGAACAAACCCACCTGACAGCATATGTGATAGATGGCGCCATGAGCGCCCTTGAAATAGAACAGAACGACAAAACCATCTTTCACGGCAATGCCCAGCTGTCCAGTGAAGAGCTGGACCGATTATATCAGGCCTACCCCGGTTTTGTTGATGCCGCTGCCTTTTCAATTAAAGACCCACTTATGGGGGAGAGATTGTTTGCCGCCATCATTCCCCAGCCGGGCAATGCCCTATCCTATGATGATTTTAAAAAACACCTTGAAAGCCAGCATATTTCCCCGGCAAAAATTCCTGAAAAACTGGTGATGGTCGCAGAAATCCCCAGAACAGCTGAGGGACTGGTCGCAAGAGGCGAGATCATGGCCGCACCGTCTCATTAAACTGAAAACCTTCCGCCTTTAACAGTAACAAAGGGTTTATAGTGAGCAAAGCGCCCCCCTTCAATCTCGCGCAATATATCATTGGTGAACCAGCGACTAAATGGCCTGATAAAACCGCGCTTGATATCATCATCGATCCTGAAAACCCCTATGTAAAATCAAGCTGGACCTATGCAGCACTTGAGCAGGACATTCTCAAAACCGCTAAAGGACTGTTAGATGCCGGGATAATGCCTGGCACACCAGTACTTTTACGCCTTAACAACAATGCAAATTTTGTTTTTGCTTTTTTTGGTCTCATCGCTGCAGGGGCCATCCCCGTTTCCCTCTCACCATCTCTGACCAATAACGAAATTTCTTTTTTCATCAAAGACACAGGCGGCCAATTCATGCTGAAAAGCCGCTCACTTTCTCACCCGGATCATCAGCAGATCTCCCTTATCAGCGAAACAGAACTCGAGGCTATGAGGTACGCCGCTGAAAAATGTGATGACAATTTCAGCTACGCCCAAACAACCACCGAAACCCCGGCATTTTTAATCTACACAAGTGGTACAACAAGCCAGCCCAAAGGTGTCCTGCACGCCCAGCGTGTCATCCTTGGCCGCAACCCGATGAAAGCCGGATGGCACGACATAAAAGAAAATGACAGGGTCCTTCATGCCGGTGACTACAACTGGACATACACTCTTGGCACCGGGTTAATGGACCCCTGGGCCTCAGGAGCAACCGCCTGCCTGTATGAGGGTAATAAATCACCTGAAATCTGGCCAACTGTGATAGAAACCGCCCAGCCAACAATCTTTGCCACTGTCCCCGGAGTTTACCGCCAGATCCTGAAACACAGTGCCCATGAAAAGCATCAGTTTCAGAGTTTGCGCCATTGCCTCTCTGCCGGAGAAACCCTGCCCGACAAATTAAAAAAAGCCTGGTTTGAAGAAACTGGCAGCCATATCTATGAAGCCATGGGCCAGAGTGAAATTTCAACCTATGTTTCTACCTCACCGCATATAAAGGTACCTCGGGGCGCAAAGGGGCGCATCCAGCAAGGGCGCAACATTGTTATCCTCCCCGCTTCACCTCGAAATGAAGCAGAAGGTCTAACCCCCCTCCCGGCATCTGAAACAGGCATCATAGCCATTCATGAGGATGACCCCGGCCTGATGCTGGGATACTGGTCTGAAAAAGAGGGAGAACAATCCAGCCGGCGCGGTCCCTGGTTCCTCACAGGGGACCTTGGCAGTCTTGATGACCAAGGCAACTTGACCCATCATGGCCGGATGGATGAAATCATGAACCCCTCAGGCTACCGCGTCTCCCCCGAAGAAGTCGAAACCGCAATTGCCGCACATCATCTGGTACACGAAGTCGCTGTTTATGAAAAACAGGTCCGTCCGGACCTCACCATTATCGAGGCTCTCATAGTCCCCAGAGATCAAACCCTGCTACGAGAAAAACCCAGAGAATCCAGCTTCATTGAAATCTTGCAAACTGACCTCAGAACAAAATTGGCAAACTATAAACAGCCGAAAGATTATAGGCTGGTTCAGAACCTGCCACGTAACAGAGCAGGCAAACTGATCCGGTCCAGATTGGCGAATTGGCCGTGAAAAAAGCTTAATCCCTGAAAAATTACCAGAATCTTAACTTTGCCGGTCACAAACTCACTCATTATTGAGTCTTGAATGAAAGGCCGGTACAGGCAAGCTGATGCCATTAAAGACAAAAATTCTCTACATCACATCAGGTGACAACACCAGCGACCACTTCAAAAACAGCATTGAAGCGGCGGGCTATAGCTGTGCAACCGGCACATATAATGAGCTGGCCACCAAACTGAGCCCCAGCGCCAATTATCAAATCATTGTTTTCAATGCCGGAAATGTAATTTCAGAAGCACAACTCAGCACCTTTTTCAAACTGGCTGAAAAAATCAAATCCAATCAACAGACATCACAGATACGCCTGTTCTGCGTCGGCATACCAATCAACCTGATGCAAAAAATACAGAACCATCACTTTGATGATCTGATGTTTGGCCAAATACGGATCCCGGCGCTTTTATCCCGGCTGAAAACCCAGACCCGTCTCACCATCATCGAATCTGAAATAAACCGCCGCAATCAACTCACAGATCTTTTTGGTACTGATCCTAAGATCAGCATCCCAACAGCCGAAATAGTGAAAAATGCAGCCATCCTGATAACAGGCCGCCCAAATGGCTATCTCACGCTCGAGCAGACATTATCACACGCAGCCATCCTGGTCGGCGCGCTGTCCTTGACCACCGCGATGGAATATCTTATCCGCGAAAAGTTTGATATGATCATCATAAATGGCGGCCGCCAGCCAACACGTTTTTTGACCTTTATAGAAGAAGTCAGAAAAAACCCGGCCCTTTACAATCTGCCCATTCTGATGGTCACCCATAAAACAAATTTGGCGGAAAGCCACATAGCCTACGAAACCGGCCTGACAGACATAATAGAAGCCCCCCTCAACCAGAATGAGCTCCTACTCCGAACCAATTGCCTGATCAGGGAATATCACTGGCGGTGCGCCATTTCAAAGATCTACCGTGAAAGCCGCCACATCCCAACCAATGATGCTTTAACCGGCTTTTATACATTCGGGTTTTTCCAGGCGCATCTTCAGGAAACCATCAACGATCATCAAAAAGATAGAAGCTGCTTCTCTCTGATCACCCTGACCATAGATAATCTGCAATCAATCAACCATGAATTTGGCGCACTGGCCGGAGACAGGCTGCTAAGGCAGGTTGCCGATATTCTAATGAATATCATTCGAAGTGAAGATCTGCCCGGCCGCATCTCAGGACGTTCTTTCGGCCTCACACTTCCCGGCACCACCCAGAATGAAGCGACACACCTCCTCAACCGGATAGAGGCCCTGCTGCAACATACAAAATTTATCTGTGAAACTAACGGGCAAGCAATGAGCGTTGAATTTTCAGCTGAAATCATTGAATCAAACGGCAGCACATCAGCCGAAAGCCTGATCAACATTCACAAACAGAAACACAACCTCACCAACACCATCATCGCCGCCTGAGCATATCAATCGGAGGAGATAGTCCCCTCATGCCGCCTTTTGCTGAGAGAGACTATAAAGCTCATCAATCAGCCGGGACACACCTTTCAATCGCGCTTCTTCTTCTGCCCAGTTGGCCTTATAAACCATTCTGTGATCAGGTTGCAATTTCACCTTGTTTGCATGTGTCCCGACAAAAGACAGCAAACCTTCAGGATTGGCAAATCTGTCACCCTGAAAACCAAGCACCGCCCCTTTGGGCCCGGCTTCAATCCGGCTGACACCGGCCAGACGGCAAAGATTTTTAATATGAACAATTTCCAGAAAATGCTCAACTTCATCTGGAAGAGGCCCAAACCTGTCATGCAACTCAGCTTTAAACCCATCTATATCTTCCCTGTCCTTCAACTCGCTTGCACGCCGGTAGAGGCTGAGACGCAACTGCAGATCATTAACATAAGTTTCAGGGATAAGAACTGATGTGCCGATCTGTATATTCGGTGTCCAGTCATTCTCATCATTGCCGCCATCCTTGAGCGAGGCAATCGCTTCCTCAAGCATGGATTGATATAGCTCATAACCAATTTCCCGGATGTGGCCTGATTGCTCCTCACCTACAAGGTTACCCGCCCCTCGCAGATCAAGGTCATGCGCCGCCAGTGTGAACCCGGCGCCAAGACTGTCCAGTTTCGAGAGCACCTGCAGTCTTTTTTCTGCGTTCCCTGTCATGGGCTTATCAACCGGCGTCGTAAAATAGGCGTAAGCCCTGGTTTTGGAGCGCCCGACCCGGCCGCGAAGCTGATAAAGCTGCGCCAGGCCAAATTTATCAGCCCTGTAAATAACGAGAGTATTCGCGCTGGGGATATCAAGCCCGGATTCAATAATGGTGGTTGAGAGCAGACAATCATACCGCCGATCATAAAAAGCATTCATCACATCTTCAAGTTGACCGGTTGGCATCTGGCCATGCGCACGCACAACTTTCAGCTCAGGCACATGCGTCTTTAAAAGCTCCTCCGCCTCATCAAGGTCACTGATACGCGGGCAGACAAAAAAGCTCTGTCCCCCCCGGAACCGCTCCCTTAATAAAGCATTGCGGATAACAACCGGATCAAACGGACTGACATAACTCCGGACGGCAAGCCGATCCACAGGCGGTGTTGTTATCAAGGAAAGATCCCGCACACCGGTAAGTGACATTTGTAATGTCCGTGGTATCGGCGTCGCAGAAAGGGTGAGCACATGCACTGTACTTTTTAAATCTTTCAACCGCTCTTTATGCTGCACACCAAAATGCTGCTCTTCATCAATAATAAGCAACCCAAGATCGCGAAATTCAATTGACTTGCCAAGCAGCGCATGTGTACCAATGACAATGTCAATTTCCCCAGAGGTAATCCCCTGTTTGACAAGCGCCAGATCCTTGGTTGAAACCAGCCGCGAAGCATGCCCTATCTTGACCGGGAGACCCTGAAACCGCTCCTGAAAACTTTGAAAATGCTGGCGCGCCAAAAGGGTCGTCGGCGCGACAATCGCCGTTTGCACACCATTCATCGCCGCAATAAAACTGGCCCGCAAAGCCACTTCCGTTTTACCAAAACCCACATCACCGCAAACAAGTCGGTCCATGGGTTTGCCAGAGGCAAGGTCAGCTCTCACAGTGTCAATGGTGGTCAGCTGGTCTTCTGTTTCCTCAAAGGGAAACCGCGCGGCAAACTCGTCCCACATCTCCTCGTTGACTTCAAGAACAGGGGCTTTCCTGAGCGCCCGTTTCGCGGCAATGTCAATAAGTTTGCCGGCCATATCAAGCAGCTTTTTCTTGATCTTGGCTTTCCGTGCCTGCCACGCCGAACCACCAAGCCGGTCCAGAAGCACATGGCTGCCCTCAGTTCCATAGCGGGAGAGCAATTCAATATTCTCGACGGGAAGAAAGAGCTTATCCCCCCCATGATAATGCAGCTCCAGGCAATCATGCGGCGCCCCTACAGCACTGATGGTTTTCAAACCCTCAAACCGCCCAATACCGTGATCCTGGTGCACAATATAATCACCAATTGAAAGGCTGGAGGCTTCCTTTAAAACTTCCGCATCAGATTTGGACGCCCGCTTCCGCCGGATAAGCCGGTCACCAAGAATATCCTCTTCACTGATTATAAGCTGGTTGTTAGCCTCAAAACCCGCCTCAAGCCCAAGCACCACAAAACCCGTGACACCTTTTTCAAACGCACTGACCTCCTGCCAGCTCTCGGCAAACCGGCCACCCTCAAGCCCGGCATCAGATAACAGATGCAACAGCCGCTCTCTGGCCCCGTGGCTCCAGGCGGCAATCACCACTTGTTTGCCTTTGGCCTGCTGTTTTTTTATCCGTTGTACAACCGCGCTGAACAATTGTGAGCGCTCATCCCGGCGCTCAACAACAAACTGCACCCCGGCACGGCCCTTGAATGAGTGAGCCACATCAAACCCGCCCGCCTCATCGAGATCAGCCGCACTTATTTTCAAATTTGGAACTCTTGAGAGTTGCCCCTCCCACGCAGGCGGGGAGATAAACATCTCATTAATCGGCACAGGGTGATAAGGCGGCGCCCCGAAGGTGATTTGCTCCAGTGCCTGTGTCCGGGCTTCATAATGCTCTTGGATCTGCTCGAACTGCGCCTCAATAGCCGGGTCAATCTCTGCCCCCCGGCTGATAAGCGGTGAGTGTATATAATCCAGCAAAGTCGTAAGTTCTTCATGAAAGAAAGAAAGCCAATGTTCCATCCCCTGAAAAGACTGCCCCTCACTCACGCCCTCATATAAAGGATCATGCCCTTGTCTGGCACCAAAATGTTCAAGATAGGATTTACGAAACCGCGCCCGCGCTTTCTCTGAAAAATCAACTTCACTGACAGGCAGCAATGTCACCCGGTTCAATTTCTTGGTTGTGCGTTGACTAGCAGCATCAAACTGGCGAATGCTCTCAAGCTCATCGCCAAAAAAGTCCAGCCGTAATGGCTGTTTGTAACCAGAGAGAAAAAGATCAACAATCCCGCCCCGCACAGCAAACTCACCCTTGTCAATCACCATCTCGGAGCGCAGATAACCCATTGCCTGCAGGCGCATGATCAGTCTTTGCCGGTCAATGCGTTTTCCAGGGCTTAATATCTTGATATGAGAGCGGATAAAGTCCCTTGGCGGCACCTTCTGTACGATGGCGCGGGGCGTTGTTAATATCATCCGCGCACCGGAACGTTTTCCCTTTTCAAGCTGCGCCAGGGTAGCGATACGGCTGGCAACAACATCCGCCTTCGGTCCGGCCCGGTCATAAGGCACACAGTCCCAGGCAGGAAATTGCAACACCTTTAAACCAGGGTCAAAAAACGCAAGGCTGTCCGCAAGGCTGGCAAGCGACTGGTCATTCTGGCAAATATGTACAATGTCAAATGAAGCGCCCTCAAGCTGGTTCACATCCCGAGCAAACCCTGCAAGCGCAAGCGCTTCCTGACCACTGAGCACCCGGCCAAGGCCAAGGTTCACACCGGTTTTTTCTGTACTTTCAATACCAGAAAGAAATGAAGCAAAGGAAACGTCGGTCATAGGCTAAGGTCTGGCTGGATTATCTGGATTAAGGGGCTCGTATTCAAGGCTCAATGCACCTGTCTTATGGTGTGGAAATGGTCAGATCTTGTGAAAAACCTGTATGGCTTTTACAAGCGATAGAAACTCAGGATCAATCATGGTGTCACGGCCCATCAACCAGTTTTCAAGCTCAGGGTCGGGTCGCATTAAAAAAGCTTCCATAACCTGAATTTCCGCCTCATTCATGGATTGAACCATCGCCTCGACATATTTGCCAAGCAACCAGTCCATTTCCTTGGTACCGCGGTAAGAGGCCCGGTACACCATCCGCTTGCGCCTCTGATCAAGATTTGTCATCTCCTGATCTGCCCTATCCTGCATGAAAACCCCACTAGAAAGGACAACCAGTAGATCCAGTGTGGAAAGGTGCCTGTCTGAAACGTCTGTTGATTGGAAATTCTTTCACTCCCATATAGCCTCTAGAAACTGTTTTGACAAATCAAACTGAAACGAACTGGCAGAGACCATGCGCCCGATGAAAATCCAGCCTCTATTTGCCCCGGCAACCAGCCTGAAAGGCATCGGCCCGCGTATCAATACGCTGTTGACGAGGTTACTTGACCGGCCAGGAGAAATAAAAGACCCGCGTATCATTGATCTGTTATGGCATTTTCCAACTGGTGTCATTGATCGAACCAACAGACCAAAAATCAAGGATTTGAGAGCCGGTGAGCTGGCATTTTTTGACGCTGAGGTTATCTCTCTCAAAGGCCCGCCCGCCCGCGGCAAAAGCCGGTTTTCCAAGGCCCCGACAAGGGCAAAATTAAGGGACAGTACCGGCGAAATTGATCTGGTTTTCTTTCGCGCCGATCCAAAATATCTGCAAACTCAGCTCCCGTTGGGCGAAATCCGCTACATTGCCGGTCGGCCAGAACTTTATGCAGACAAGATGCAGATCCCCCATCCAGATCACATCCTGACAGAAGAGGAATTTAAAAATTTCCCGGCGCTGGAACCCGTCTACCCTCTTACCAATGGCCTCACCCTAAAGACCCTCTCAAAAGCCATGCGCGAATTGATAGACCGCATTCCCGAACTTGAAGAATGGCAGGATAAAGCATGGTTGGAGAAAAACCAGTGGCCCACCTTGCAATCAGCACTTATGACAATCCACCGACCGGACAAAACCGATGACCTGAGCGCGGCTTCCCCGGCCCGCCAGCGTATTGCCTATGATGAACTCCTCGCAAAGCAGCTCTCGCTTGCCCTTGTGCGCCGTCAGTTACGCGCCAAAAAGGGCCGCGTAATAAAAGGTACCGGCGAAATCACGGGAAAAATAATAGAGCACCTGCCCTTTTCACTAACCGGGTCACAGATAACAGCCCTCAAGGAAATAAACAGCGAACTTGCCGGCCCCAACCGCATGCTGCGCCTGTTGCAGGGCGATGTCGGCTCCGGCAAAACCATTGTTGCCCTTCTCACTGCAGCAACCGCCATAGAAACAGGCCTCCAGACAGCCCTGATGGCACCAACTGAAGTCCTGGCCCGCCAACACATAGAAAGCCTTGAGCCACTTTGCGAAAAATCCGGGATCAGATTGGGGCTCCTTACCGGGCGCGAAAAGGGCAAGGCCAGAAAACAACTGCTGCTCGCCTTGAAAGAAG
This sequence comes from uncultured Rhodomicrobium sp., assembly GCA_964351785.1. Taxonomy (GTDB): domain Bacteria; phylum Pseudomonadota; class Alphaproteobacteria; order Rhizobiales; family HXMU1428-3; genus HXMU1428-3. The sequence continues at coordinate 185,872 of CAYGPF010000003.1, read as the reverse complement.
GTCTTATTGATTGCCTTGTTGGCACCCATGCCCTCTTCCAGCAGGATGTGGAGTTCAAAAATCTCGGCCTTGCCATCATTGATGAACAGCACCGCTTCGGTGTGGAGCAGCGCCTTGCCCTGCAGGCAAAAGCAGGTCCGCTTGGAGCTGAATTGCTGGTAATGACGGCAACCCCCATTCCCCGCACCCTTTTGATGACCCATTACGGCGACATGGATGTCTCAAAACTGACAGAGAAGCCACCTGGGCGAAAACCTGTGACCAGCCGTGTCATGCCTATTGAGCGTCTGGATGATGTTTTAACGGCTTTAAAGCGTGCCATCGCCGAAGGGGCGCAGGCCTATTGGGTCTGCCCGCTGGTCGAAAGTTCGGACAAAATAGAACTCGCCGCAGCCGAAGAGCGGCACGCCCACCTGAAACAACGGTTTGGCCCCCGCGTCGGCCTCATTCATGGCCAGATGAAAGGGGCGGATAAAGATAAAATCATGGCCAAATTTCAAAGCGGTGAACTGGCCATATTGGTCGCCACCACTGTCATTGAAGTTGGGGTCAATGTGCCCAATGCCTCCATAATGGTGATAGAACATTCAGAGCGCTTCGGCCTCTCACAGCTGCATCAGCTGCGCGGCAGGGTCGGGCGCGGTGAGCGCCAGTCCTCCTGCCTTTTTCTTTATTCGGGCCCCTTAGGCGCAACCGCAAAAGCCCGGTTAGAGACCATGCGCTCAACAGAGGACGGCTTTGTCATCGCGGAAGAGGATCTGAAATTAAGGGGCGGCGGGGATATGCTGGGCCGCCGTCAGAGCGGCGAACGAGATTTTCGGGTAGCCAACGTCCCCAACCTTTCAGAATTGATCACAACCGCAAATGATGATGTCAAACTCATCCTGCATGATGACCCAGGCCTCTCATCAGAGCGCGGCAAGGCCCTGCGCACCCTTATCTATCTGTTTGAATGCAATGAAGCGATCAAACTGTTCCAGGCAGGCTAAAAACTCAGGCTTCAACCAGATGGTCATCCTTGACTTTTAGATTTTCAATGGAGCGCTCCGGCACAACAAGGCCGGCTGATATAACAAGCTTGGCGCCTTCCTCAACCGTCATATCCAGAATGGTAACATCGCTGGCAGGCAGAAATAGCAGATAGCCGGATGTCGGGTTAGGTGTAGTGGGTAGAAATACACTCAAAAATTTCTCACCCGCCGCACATTTATCCGCGATTTCACCGTGGGTTTCGGTCGAAACAAAGACAATCGCATAAAGCCCCTTGCGCGGATATTCAATCACCCCGACCTTTTGAAAACTGGTCCCACTCTGGGATAGGACAGTCTCAAAAATCTGTTTCAGCGCCCGGTAGAGATTGCGTACAACCGGCATCCGGTCAAGCACCCGCTCACCATAGGAAACCAGCGAGCGACCAAACAGGTTAGCCGTAAAGGCACCAATAATCATGATACCCAAAATAGCAACCACCAGACCAATGCCTGGGATTGATTCAACCGGCAACGGAATATCAGGAAACAGTTTCAGTAAATAAGGCGTTACCCAGCTATCGATGAAGTCAATGAACGTCCAGACCATATAAATGGTGATACCAATCGGCCCGACTATGATAAGACCGGTCAGGAATGAATTGCGCAATTGCGAACCGAACCGGCCAGACTTTTTCTCATGATCCGCTTTGGCCAATTGGGCAAGGCTACCCTGGCCGCTCTCATCATCAGGGGTAAGTGACGCCTCACTGGAAGGTGGTTTATGGTTTTTTTTGTCATTACCGGTCATGTGTGTTCCCGTGTGGAAAGTCTGCAGGGCTTGTCATTCATGCACTAATCATTATAGCGCTCACAAACCCGCCCACGGCTCTATGGAGCGAATAAACATTAAATATCTAGGGTTATTGGTAACCGATTGAGATGAGAATGTAAATTTTAAACCCTAACAGGCAGGTTGTGTTTGCGCTTACTCAACCAGCGAACAACCCATTCCGAGTTTTTTTAAAACACCACAACTTTTCACGCCCTTAGCCCGGCTTCTGAACGGGCCGAGATAAACCCGGTATTGCCGCCGTGACTGGCCAAGGTCAGTCTCAACCACCATGGCCGTTTTATTGCCAAGCAGGCTTTTGTATTTATTATTCAGGCGAGAAACAAATTTATCAGCCGCCTGGGCCTCACCAAACGCCCCAAGCTGAATATGATAAAGCGACCGTGACTGTGGCTTTGGTTTTGCTTTTACCCTCGGTGGTGCCGCCTTTTTAACCGGTTTCTGCAGTGCTGCAATTTTTTTAAGGGGTTTTTTTGCAACCGCCCGTTTGGCAGTCCCGGCAACGGCCTTTTTCTCATTAACCTTCAACTGGTCCTCAGATAGAACCTCTTCACCAGGCTGAACAGGGGCTTCATTTTTAGGCGTTTGCCCGCCAAAAAATGCCCCGAACAGATTGGTTATGGGGTTCCCACCGGAATTTGTCTTTTTCGTTTCCGGACTAAGTGTCACAGGCCCCACAGATTCCTGAGCGGCAAATTTCCTGGTTTCTGTCTTCTGGTTAGTGGAACCAACCTTGGTATCCCAGTCAATCGGCCCCTTTGCCTTGGCAATTTTCTGTGTTTCCGCACGTTCCTTTTTCAAGCGATCCAAAGCTTCCTTGTCAGCTTCAAGGCGCTGGGCAGCCCAGGCACTATTGGACGGAGCTGCATCCTTATCCGTTTTGGTGACTTTATTTTTTTGATCTTTAATTGGTTTAGCCGTATCAATGGATTTCTTGGCTGTGTTAGCCGGCTTATTGTCAATTTTATCTCGGTTGGCCTTGGCTTCTGCTGAATCTAGTGTGGGGATCTCCCGAATAGCGACACTTTCCCCAACCGCAAGCTTATTTGAGCCAACCTGCTTCACAACGACTTTATCTTCCGGTTTTTTTGCCCCGGAATTAAACCCGAACAAATTCCCAAGGCCACCAAACAGTTCTGTTGTGTAGTTACCGCCGCCTTTTACAGCCGTTTTCCTGACACCTTTGCCATTCAGGGCGAGGCTGTTGTCCTGGCGCTGGGCGGTGCGCAAGCTGCTGGCCCCCGCTAACTGCCTGTCTTTACCGGCAAGAGTTGACTGCCCCACAGCATCATAGGCAAGGGCTCTTTCGGCATAAAGCCTGCGCAACTCAACCCCCCGCAATTTCTGCAGCCACTCAGCGTTGGAAAAATCAGAAATGGCTTTGGAATATTTCCGCTGGTTACGGTAGGCAATTCCGCGCAATAACAAGGCCTTTGCCATAACTTCTGGAGATTGTTGCCCCTTGGAAATAATCTGCCCGACAAGCTTTTCAACGGTTTTGAAATTACCATTGATAAGTGCCGTGTTTGCACTTTCCAGTTCATCAGCCGCCAATACAACGGGCACTTTAAGAACAAAGCTGTGCGGCCCCGCTCGGTAGAGAGAAAAGACAGCAAGAAACACGGCAAGAAAGAGGGCTATCTTTCCCATTGATTTTTGCTGTATTACGGTCATTTTCCCAAGGCCCATATATCAAAGCTTATGTTTCAATCACTGTCGAATGAAAATAAATTAGGCAGCAACTGCCAAATCATTCTGCAATTATAGAACAAAGCATGGGGCAAAACTGTGATAATCAGGAAACAAGCGCAAAACAATGTGCCGTTCTTAACGGCTATTTATAGTAAACGGTGGTATTATTCTACCGTTACAGACTTTGCCAGATTGCGCGGCTGGTCCACATCCGTTCCCATATGCACCGCTGTAAAATAAGCCAGCAATTGCACAGGGATAGCCGAGATTAATGGTGAAACGAACTCATGGCAGTGCGGTAGCCTTATCTGGCTCATCAAATCACACCCGGCACGCCCCCCGTCCGCTTCACTGATAAGGATAATTTTACCCCCTCTTGCCGCCACTTCCTGGCAATTGGAGACAGTTTTTTCAAACAATCTGTCCTCGGGCGCGACAACAATCACCGGCATATCTTCATCAATCAGGGCAATCGGGCCATGTTTCAGTTCACCTGCAGCATAGGCTTCGGCATGAATGTAAGAAATTTCCTTTAATTTCAATGCCCCTTCCAGCGCAATGGGAAAACTCACACCCCGGCCAAGATAAAGCACATCTTTTGAATGGGTTAACTTGGTGGAGAGCTCATTAATATCCTCCTCCATGGCCAACATCTCGGAAATAAGCCGCGGCACTTCAATCAGCGCCTGCACAAGTTCCCTCTCTCTCTCTTCATCAATTTTTCCGCGCACCCGGCCAATATGAATGGCCAGGGCTGCAAGCACAGTCAGTTGGCAGGTAAAGGCCTTGGTTGAGGCTACGCCGATTTCCGGGCCGGCCAGGGTAGGCAAAATACAATCGCTTTCCCGTGCCATGGAGCTTTCCTGCACATTGACGATCGAGATAATATTTTGCCCCCCCTCTTTACAATAGGCAAGCGAGGCAAGCGTATCAGCCGTCTCACCTGATTGAGAGACAAACAGAGCCGCCCCATCCGCTTCCAGCAATGGTTCCCGGTAGCGAAATTCAGAGGCAACATCAACATCAACGGGCAACCCGCCCCAGCGCTCAATCCAGTATTTACCAACAAGCCCTGCATAATAAGCCGTACCGCATGCCGTAATTGAAAGCCGGGAAAGCCGGGAAAAATCCAAATCAAAGCCTGAAAAATCCACGGTCCCGGAACCAAGATCAATATATTTTGACAAAGTCCGCGAAATGACATCAGGTTGTTCGTGAATTTCCTTGGCCATGAAATGGCGGTGATTGCCCTTGTCAACCATCAGCGCATTGGCCATAGATGTGGTGACAGGGCGCGAAACTTCGCCGCCATTGTGATCATAGATCACCGCACCATCTTTGGTCAGAACCACCCAGTCGCCATCTTCAAGATAGCAAATCTGATTGGTAAAGGGGGCGAGGGCAAAAGCATCAGAGCCTAAAAACATCTCAGGCCGCTCACCCTCACCATAACCAATGGCAAACGGACTGCCGCGCCGCGCCCCTATGATGAGATTATCATGCCCTTCAAACAGTACCGCCAGCGCAAAAGCACCTTCAAGCCGGCCAAGCGATCCAAAAACCGCATCTTTGGGTGAGGCACCGCTTTTGAGAGCCTTGGCAATGAGATGCGCGATCACTTCCGTGTCTGTTTCAGTTACAAACTGAAACCCATCTGAAATTAGGTCAGCCCGCAATTCCTTGAAGTTTTCAATGATACCATTATGAACAACGGAAACACCCTCGGAAATATGCGGGTGTGCATTGACCTCTGTTGGTTTGCCATGGGTTGCCCAGCGTGTATGGCCTATGCCCATTGTCCCCTGCAACGGCATTTCATTCAGCCGCTTTTGAAGCTCGTTTAATTTGCCCTCTGCACGGCAACGATCAAGCCGTTGTTCATGCAGCGTTGCAATCCCGGCTGAATCATAACCGCGATATTCAAGGCGCTTTAATGCATCAACAAGCCGGCCCGCAACCGGCTCATTTCCAATAATGCCGACAATCCCGCACATAGATGGCTTATCCTCTTAAATAATTGTCTCAAAATTGAATTTGTCACTTGGTAGAAACGTGGTTAATCATGCATAAATACGATTTACAGCGCTTAATCTCTATCAAAACAGTCGAGTAGCCTTTTTCATGGGAAAGAGCAAGTCACGTGCCATTTCAAAATGTAAGCTTGTTAACCGGATCGTTTTTTAGCCAGTTGCATCTTGCGGTAACGGGCCGCCCAGCGCGGAAAAGTGCGCCGCTCAGCACGCGTCAAGGCGAGAGAATCTTCAGGTACATCTTCAGAAATAACACTGCCAGAGCCAATATAAGCCCCCGCCTCAATAGTGACCGGCGCAATAAGCGAAGTGTTTGAGCCAATAAAGCTGTTTGCCCCGACAACAGTCTGATGCTTGAAAAAACCATCATAATTGCAGGTGATGGTCCCGGCACCGATATTCGCCCCTTCCCCGATCACAGAGTCCCCGATATAGCTGAGGTGATTAACCTTGGCACCTGCTGCAATGTCAGATTTTTTAACTTCCACAAAATTACCAATCTTGGCACCGGCCCCCACATCCGCGCCAGGGCGCAACCGGGCATAGGGACCAACCACAGCTCCCGCCCGCACAACCGCCCCCTCAAGATGTGAAAACCCGTAAATACGCGCCCCGTCTTCAATGCACACCCCAGGGCCAAAAAACACATGCGGTTCAATAATAACATCGGCTCCGATCTTTGTATCATGTGAGAAAAAAACAGTCTCCGGCGCTATTAATGTTACACCTTCACGCTGGGCATTCTCTCGCCGCCGTTCCTGGAATATCCATTCTGCCTCCGCAAGCTGCACCCTGTCATTCACTCCGAGAACTTCTTCCTCAGCCGCCTCAGTTGCCGCAGCTTTAAACCCTTTGTCGCAGGCAATCCTGACGGCATCGGTCAGATAATATTCACCATTGGCATTTTCATTGCCAATTTCATCAAGCAGGGAAAGCATACTTGGCGCTGCAAAACCCATCACACCGGAATTACAAAAGCTGATCTCTTTCTCTACCGGCGCGGCATCTTTCTCTTCCACAATGGCTGTGAGGCGTTCATCCTCATCCAGCACCAGGCGCCCATAACCAGTAGGGTCATCCGCTTCAAATCCGAGCACAGCAACAGCCGCACCGTCTTCGAGCTCTTTTAACAACTGGCCAAGACTGGAGCTGGTCAATAAGGGGGTATCCCCGTAAAGAACCAGAACTCTCCCCTGCTGGTTTAGAAGGGCTTCCCTTGCTCTCAAAACAGCATGCGCAGTCCCCGCCCTCTCTTTCTGAATGAAAATATCAGCTTCTGGCAGCTGCTGTTGCACCAGCCCCCTGACATCATCCATATCCGGCCCGACTACCACGCCAACCTGGCCCGCCCCAATCTTGCCAGCAAGCTCAAGCACATGCCCTAACATCGAAAGCCCACCAATCTTATGTGCCACCTTTGGCAATACTGATTTCATGCGCGTGCCCATACCAGCCGCCAGCACAAGCACATAAAGAGAGTGAGTATCCATGTTAAAATGTCTTTCTATTATCAAAGAAACGCCACACGACCGCATCATGGCCCTTTTCATAAAGAATCAGAACTATGTGGACCAGCAATTTCCCGAAAATTAGGAACTATTGCGGTTGAAAACAATCTATTTTCACATTTTTTAACGTAAGTGAGAAAATCAGAAGTTTACGACCAGCCAATCTGATTGACCTGAACGCCCGACTCATAGAGCTTATCCCATCAGATATAGGAGCACAGATAGTGAGCTATAGAATAGTGGGGCAAATGTATATGCCTCAATAATGAGCCGCAATTCTCAAACCATCCCTCAATCTATATCTCAAAGGACGCTTCAGACCGGCTTTTGAACACAGCTAATAACCACGCGGTACAGCAAGAGAGTTTGACAATAAATCAGAAAGGGCAAGCTGATGAGCAAGGCAACCAGCCAGTTAAAACCACCCTCATCTTCTTTTCTGCTTTATAATAGCCTCTGGTCACTGGCTGCCCTCGGCGCCATTTATTATATCACCACGCTTGTATTAGAGGCGGGCACCCCACCAGTTCAGAAACAAACCATCAGCTTAACGCCCCCTGCCATAGAAAACAGCCAGGATAAAATAACCAACCTGAATAATACACTGATCGAGACAAACAAAAAACTGAACACACTCAGCACCAGTTATGATCTTCTGGAACAAAAAATCACCGGCCTTAGCCGTTATACAACAGACATAAGAAACCAGAATTCCACACTGGGGCAGAAAATAGAGCAATTGGAAAATGACCTTGGCATCGTCACAGGCACACTTGCCCGGTCAAAAAAAACAAGTGCGATAAATAAAACCAAAGCAAAAAAACGACCTGCTTTAAAAGCGGTTGAAATAACCAGGATTGCCCCAAACAAAAAACTGATTGAAGTCGCATCCAATGCCCTTGAAAACGGTAACAGTAAAAAGCTGCCTGAACCCGTCATCAATCAAGAACCTGTGCCAAAATCTGAAAAAAAATCCAAACCACCACTGGATATCACACCCAAAAAACTGGCCATGAACAACATTCCAATCCCGGTTCTGCGCCCGCAGCACAAAGTCAAAAAACCGCAGATAAGTCACACTCATTTTGCAATAGAACTTGGCACACATGCAAATTTGCTTGAGTTGAAAGCCAGCTGGCTTCAGCTCTCCAAACAACATGCTGCTATGCTGGAAATCCTGCACCCGCGCTATGTGACAATCGTCGTCAACAATCAGGCCCGTTATAAACTGATCTCAGGGCCCCTGCCCAATGCGCTGGATGCGGCAAAGATATGCTACAATTTAAGCCAGGCCAACATCCCCTGCAAACAGACCCGGTTTTTAGGCACCCCCCTTTAAAAATCAGAGAATGCAGCTTTCCCCCTCGCCATAACCTGATGCAAAAAAAGCCAGTGATTATGGCTGATCCAATCACTGGCCTCTTTCAATGCTTCTTATTTTAATTTGCTTAAATTTTTTTTGATTTACGAAATTAACGAGTGCCGGTGTAGCTATTCAAAGGCTGATCTCAAATTCATCCCAACAGAATTGGCACCTGCCTTCACCCCGCCTAAAGCTCCGGTGCATTGAAGGTATCACAAGCGCGCATATTCCCTGTATCATAACCTCGTTTAAACCAACGCATGCGCTGGGCCGAAGTCCCATGGGTAAAGGCTTCGGGCACCACATAGCCCTGTGTTTTCTTTTGAATGTTGTCATCACCAATCTTTGATGCGGCAATGATCGCTTCATTGATATCGCCTTCTTCAAGGATCTGATTGGCCGCGTCAGCATGCCGGGCCCAAAGTCCGGCATAACAGTCTGCCTGCAGCTCCATCTTTACCTGAAGAGCGTTACCTTGTTTCTTCGAAACCCGCATTTTCATGGCCTGCACCTTACCGGCAACACCCAAAAGTTTTTGAACATGATGCCCAACCTCATGCGCTATGACATAGGCTTGTGCAAAATCACCCGGCGCGCCAAATTTCCGTTTCAACTCTCCATAAAAATGAAGGTCAACATATACCTTACTATCAAGCGGACAATAGAACGGCCCCATCGCACGCATACCGGCCCCGCAACCTGATTGAGTATACTGGCTAAACAGCACCAGTTTTGGCTCCTGATAAGTGCGCCCGATCTGACGGAATATCTTTTGCCACACCAGTTCAGTCTCCCGCAGCACAACTGAGGTAAACTGTTTCATTTCATCTGTCTGTTCAGCAGATTTTGGCTTTTGCACCTTGATCTTGCTTTGCCCCTCAGGCAAACCGAGATCTTTTCCCGTCTCTGGAAGTGGCTCAAAATCAAGTTTGGGCGCACCTGGTGCCTGTTGTTGCTCAACCGGTCGGTATTGCCCACTGCCGCCCGTTAATTCACGTAATATCAGCCCCGGATCACACTTGCCTGTAAAATACATAAAGGCCAGCAGAATTAGAATGGTCCAGATACTGACCCCGCCGCCACGCCGACCAGGCATCCGGATGGTACGGCCCCGGCCACCCGGTAATGGCAGACCAAACCGCCCGCCCTGACCGCGGCGATCTTCAACATTCCGACTACCTTCTCTGCCTTTCCAGCGCATGATAAAACCCTCACTTCATCAACAAAACAATTCACCCAAACACAACATAAAGGGCCAACTAAAATAAAAAACATTTCAGAACAAAGTAAACCCCAAAACCTGAAAGCCACTCAAGCACATAAGAGGAAGTTTAACAACAAAACGGAGGTAAGCTTTTATAAATTTAACGAAGATCAGACCCACACTGGTGGAAAGGCGGCGGTTGAGATAAAGCCCGTATCACCCCGGCATCATTACAAATGTTTAATTTGAACCAGGGCCAATCATCACTTAAAACATAAGGAAGAAACAACGCAGCAAACAACAAACACAAAACAACCTAACGGATCAGAACCATGAGCACGACAAGATCAATTCAGACCATCATCCTTGCAATAATCACCACTCTGATATTAAACATCTCGGCCTCGCCAGCCTACGCACGTGATTATTACGGCGCGATTGCCATCTCACCCTCCTCAAAGGCCATGGGCTGGTCATATGACTACAACAGCAAATGGAAAGCACAACAGAGCGCTCTCAAAAAATGCTACAAATATGCATCTGATTGCCGGATAGCCACCTGGTTCCGTAACGCTTGCGGCGCTGTCGCGGTTGGCAGCAATGGCGGCTGGGGCGCACATTGGGGATCCTCCCCGAAGAAAGCACAATGGCGCGCCAAAAAAGCCTGCCGCAAACATGACAGCTACTGTCAGGTTAAACGATGGGTATGCACTTCACGCTATTAAAATTCCTCCCCCCTCTCCTTCACTCTGATGGCGGCCCTTGTTGGCCGCCTTTTTTCTTCGGCATATGCCAACTTCAAGTTAAAATAAAAATTCCTGAAATTATAAAGAAAGATTACAACAATGGCCAAAGACCCGGAACAGAAAGCCGCTAGAGACACAGCAACCCAGTATAGGATAGACCCTGATAAACTGAAATCACTGACGAATGAGCAACACCGCGTCACTCAGGAAAATGGCACAGAACCCCCGTTTCAAAATGAATTCTGGCAACACAGTGAAGAAGGGCTTTACGTCGATATCGTCTCCGGCGAACCGCTGTTTACTTCCAAAGACAAATTCCATTCCGACTGCGGCTGGCCAAGCTTCACCAGACCCGTAGAGAGCAACATCATAGAACATTTCGATGACAGCCATGGCATGCGCCGCACGGAGGTACGCTCCAGACACGCAGACAGCCATCTCGGCCATGTATTTGATGATGGCCCCGCTGAGGAAACCGGGCTGCGCTATTGCATCAATTCCGCAGCTCTGAAATTCATCCCCCGTGACCAGCTTGAAGAAGCCGGATACAGTGATTATCTGAAGATATTTGAGAGCGAAGGATAATCCATGGCAAAGCAGGAAACAGCCATACTGGCCGGCGGATGTTTTTGGGGTATGCAGGATCTGATACGCAAGCAACCGGGGGTAATATCAACCCGTGTTGGGTATTCAGGCGGCGCGTTGGAAAACCCAACCTACAATGATGTAAAAACCGGCACAACCGGCCACACGGAAGCCCTTGAGCTGACCTTTGATCCTGAGGTAACGAGTTTCAGAGACATTCTTGCCTATTTCTTCCAGATCCATGACCCGACAACTCCCAACCGCCAGGGAAATGATTGCGGCAGTCAATATCGCTCAGTCATATTCTATCAGGATGAGGCCCAGAAAAAGACAGCCATTGAAACCATAGAAGATGTCGAGAAGTCAGGCTTATGGCCCGGCAAAATCATAACAGAACTAACCCCGGCAATGCCGTTCTGGCGGGCAGAAGAGCCGCATCAGGACTATCTGGAGCGCAACCCCCTTGGTTACACCTGCCATTTCCCACGACCAGACTGGCAATTACCGCCGCGTTAACCAGGAGAGGGATGCAAAATATCTGCATCAAAACGGCCTGCCTGCCTCAGATCAACCCCAACCAACCTGCATATAATAACAAAACAGCCCGCCTCAGATGACTGAGGACGGGCTGATTGTTTTAGTCTGTTTTTCATTCAACCGGTTTTATCAATCCGGTAAAGTTGACCCAATAACCTTAATACAGAACCTTATATTGAACCGTTCCATAACCACCTTCACTGCTGTCAGCACGGACATTCATCATACTGTCATCATCAGCAAACTGGTAACCACCAGAAACAGTCAATTCGCCGCCTCGAATTAGCGGGCCTAATCCCAGATCAAGTGGCATTTTTAAGAAGCTGCCAACTCTTTTGGCGTCCCATTCATCATCCCCAAGAGCTGTTAATTCAAGACCAATGAGAAAACTGCGCTCCAGCAAAACGGGTGCAATCCGCAATCTGGCATAGTAACTGTCAAAAGCTGTAGAATAGCTACCATAAACACTGGCAAAAATATCAGACCGCCCGATTGTCAGTGCTTCACCAACAACCTTAAACCCGGTTTCATCACCATTTACAGAATTTGTCGGGTCAGCAAAATCGAGATCATGATCCTGATAATCAACACCGACGTAAGCGGCCAGCCAAAGCTGGTTGAAAATCCCGCCATAGCCAATCATTAAATCACCCTGAAGCAGATCAACATCAATTTCTCCGCTAGGAACGGCGGCGTCGTAATCATATTTTCCGTTAAGAAAGAAGCCACGAAGCAAAAGCCCAGGGCTCGCCAGATTACCATCTGGGGCGTAAATCACCTGTGTGTAAGATGTCCACGCATTCTCGGTAAGCTCCATACCGGATATGGTAACAAGTCTCTTGGCGCCTGGCGCTGCTTCACCCGCTTGTACGGTAGCACTTGTTAAAAGAAACGCACTTAAACCTGCTACTAAAATCCTGATTAATCTGCTCATGGCCAGATCCTTTACTTGTATGCATAAACATTCATGAGATTGAATGTGATACAAACCCTATCGTCAGTGTGCTTTTTTGAGGAAATTAAATTAAAGACTGTTCGTCATCCGGAACCATCACTAATTTGACCGAACCATATTTGTACAAACAATATTCGTACAAACCATAGTCTCTAATACGGTTCCTCAATTATTTGAGAAACCAGCCCCCTAAATACTCCCCAAGGTAAAAACCAATAAAGGCACCAACTAACTCGTCATTCCCCACAAGTAATGCAATGTCAGTGTCGTTTGTCGAGCCTGATCATAGGGTGATTCACTGTTATCCACGGTTCTATCAAGGCTGTGCACAGGTAAAACATTTAATCTGTTGCCAAATAACAACAAAAAAATAACACAGAACAAAATTACTGCTGCTTTATTCAATCGAGAGATCAACTGGCAGTACAATATAAAGAAACATAATTAATTACATGAGATTTACCAGATTTACTAATTATCAAAAAGCAAAGATGATCAAGAACCAACTGATTGTTCATGTAAAATCCCCCCATACACTATCTTGAATTTACCTTAACCAGATGATTCAGAAGAATTGTCTTGCCAAAAAACAAGCCTTGGAAAATACTTAAATTCAAGAGTTCTTTTATCAGTATTTATTAACCAAAAGAAAGAACTTGCTTTACCTCTTGTAATGTTGATTGCGCAGATTTTTGCGCAATATTTGTAATGCGTCTTTACGGTGAGTAGTCATGGGTAAAAAAATCAATTTTCGGCAAGCCCGAAATATTCTGAATCCCCGCTTGCGTTTTTATAACGATCACTTCGTTTTTGACACTGTCTCCGGTGCATTTTATCGCCTCAGCCCGATAGCTGGCAGCATCCTGAAAGGGTTTGCTCAGGGCGAGGATGAAAACAAACTCGTGGAACGTATCCAGAAAAAATACGGTATCGACCGTTCCACAGTTTTGCGTGATATTGAATTGTTTATTAATTCATTGCTCGCAGCCGGCTTGAAAGAAGAAGTGTTGAGCAAACAACGATGAGCGTAACCACATTCACCCCACGCAATGCAGTAGCAGTTACGGGGCTTCATCGCGGTGACAACCCACAACCGGGTGCAGCCGTGATCAGCAGTCTGCGGCGTAAATTCCCCGAATTGCGCATTATCGGCCTTTCATATGATCCATTGGAGAGCGGCCTTTACAGTATGGCGCTTGATCATTTGAATGCGGCCTATTCTCTCCCCTTTCCAGGACACGGCCCTCAGCCTTTAAAAGATCGACTGGATACAATCCTTGAAACCGAAAAAATAGACGTGGTCATTCCTTGTCTTGATTCAGAAATAGACAGTTTCATCTCCATACAGCCTTTCCTGGAAGAACGCGGCATCCAGACAATCCTGCCTTCACGAACATCTGTTAACCTTCGCAGCAAACCCGAACTTGCAAAGTTCTGCGAAGCCAACCACATCCCCTGCCCCAAAACCATATCAGAATTTGAAGTAACAGCACTTCTGAAGGCCGCCGAAGAAATCACCTATCCGCTATTCATCAAGGGGAAATTTTACGAAGGCCGCCTTGTGAATAACCCCACTGAACTCACCTATGTAGCTGATGAACTTCTGACCATGTGGGGTGGTCCCATTCTCGCACAGCAGGCAATTGTGGGCGAAGAATATTGTTATGCCGGCATCGGTGATGGCAAGGGAAACCTCAATGGTCATTGTTCAATACGAAAAATGCTGGTGACAAAATCCGGCAAGGGGTTTGCCGGCATCGTCATTTCCGACCCTGATCTGGATCGTCTGGTCGAGCGGATCGTGAAAGAGTTGAAATGGAAGGGTCCGTTTGAAATGGAATTCATCAAACCTCCCTCCGGCCGCCATATGCTGATTGAGATTAATCCGAGATTTCCAGCATGGATAGATTTTCCCTCGCAGCTGGGATGCAACTTACCAGCTGCAATCTACGAAACATCACTAAACCTTAAAGTTGAGAAACCACCCTCTTGCCCACCTGGGAAAATGTTTATCAGACACAGCGTCGATCTTCTTGGAGACATTGCTGATCTCGCTTCCATGGTCACCACAGGGGTATGGACAGCAGATACGAAAATTGCGGAAACGGAGAATATCAAATGACAGAGACCTATTTACCGCCATTGATCAGTGACGAGCTGGGTCGCTCACCCGAAGCAGCCGTTGACCGGAATTTTTTCTCCCGTGGCAGTCATGCACCCGTTCTTTCAGAGATAGATGGCATAAATGTAGAAGAACTGATTAAACAGTTCGGTTCACCGCTTTTTGTCTTTTCAGAAAAACAGCTGCGCGCCAAAGCCCAAAGAATGCGCAAGGCATTTTTAGACCGCTACCCGAAAACAGAATTCTCCTGGTCCTATAAAACCAATTACCTGAACGCGATTTGCAAAGTTTTCCATTCTGAAGGCTGGACCGCAGAGGTCGTCTCAGATTTCGAATACCACAAGGCACGGCGTTTGGGCATCGAGGGTAAGGACATCATCCTGAACGGGCCGCACAAAACCAAAGAACTGCTGACAACAGCAATTGAAGAACAATCAATCATCCAGATTGACAACTGGGATGAACTGGGTGTTTTGCAAAATCTTGTGAAGGACCATGATAAACCCGTCAATGTCGGCCTCCGCGTCTGGATGGATGTCGGTATAAAACCTGTCTGGAGCAAATTCGGTTTCGCGCTTGCCAATGGTGAGGCCATCCGGGCTGCACGACTTATCATGGAAACGCCAAACCTGCATCTTCACACGCTTCATTCGCACATCGGCACTTATATTCTCGAACCAAATGCCTACCGCAATGGGGCCCGCGGCCTCTTGACTCTCCGTGAAATGATTGAGGCCGAAACCGGCCATCTGGTTGAATGCATCAATATGGGCGGCGGCTTCCCCTCCTATAGCAAACTTCATGGCATGATTGGCGAGCCTGAAAATATAATTCCGCCGATCGAAGCCTATGCCACGGCAATCACCAGCGTACTGAATGAATTGCCGGAACAGAAGCGTCCGCTATTACATCTTGAATCAGGGCGCCACCTCGTCGACGAGGCCGGCTATCTCCTGACGAAGGTTATCTCCGTTAAAGGCAATAACCGCATGCCGGCTGAAAGTTCTGATATGATGGCGAGGGATGCCAAGGAATGGCTGATGCTATCAGAAACGGCAAAGAACGGTTACATTCTTGATGCCGGCGTCAACCTCCTCTACACAGCCGCATGGTTCAGTATAGATGCCAAACCAGCGCGCCGGATTAACGTTCCGCCCACACCAACAAGGCTCTATGGCTGCCTCTGCATGGCGATTGATGTAATACGCGAACATGTCGAGCTGCCCCCTATGGAAGTCGGCGACATAATCACACTGCACCCCGTTGGGGCTTATAATTTCACCCAGTCAATGCAGTTCATTTCCTATCGTCCGGCAAATGTCCTGATTAATGAAAATGGCGTCCCTGAATTAATCCGTAAACGTGAAAACCTTGATAATATTGATCAGGGTGAACTGATACCTGAGCACCTCGCGTAATGACAACGAAACATATAGATCTTGCAAATGAACCAACGTTTCTGAAGGCCAGGAAAAGGCCGTACAAGGAACGTATCATGCTGACCGTTGAAAAATTCCGTAAGACTTACGATCTTTTCGGCACAGCACTTGGCGGTGTGTTCTTTGTCCCGGCGCTTTATGCCAGCCTCATTCTCTGGATCGTCCTGGCCCAGAATCTGAGGACCGCTGTCTTCGCCATTGCCGGTCTAACGCTTTCCGCCATCATAGGTCATATGCTGGGTTTGAAAGATAACCGCAAAGAACTGACCGTCATAACAGCAAACGGCCTGTTGGCTTCAATAGCCGTTGCCTGGCTGACATCAGCCGCCGATCAACTGATCGAAATCCAGGCCATCATACTGATAGTGACCACAATAATGGTCTCATTAATGGCAGCAGCCTCTGTAAGGGTGTTTCAGAAAACGCCGCTTCCCCCCTTATCCATAGCTTATTGTTTTATCATCGGACTCCTTTTTACCCTGTTGCCTGAATGGGGCGAAAAAGCCGCAGCGCTGATGCCCGCCTTCGCGCCTATGGATCATTTGCAGAATGTCGGGCTCAATTTTCTTCAATCACTCGGCACCGTCGTATTCTCGCCCTATCCCTTAACGGGCATATTGATCATCTGTGTCTTCCTGATCTGGTCACCAACCCTGTTTCTGACCGGTGTCGTGGGCTGGTGTGCAGGCATTCTGACCGCCTTTGCCATGCAAAGGATCGGGATAGAATTTATGTATCTGGTGTCAGCACACAATTATTTCTTCGCCGGGATGCTGGCAGGGGCCGTTATCTTCCTGCCAGGGCGTTGGAATTTACTGCTTGCCGCAGCTGCCGGGGCAAATGCCGCGCTACTGATGGCCTGTTTTCAGATCATTTTTGAGGGCTCTGCCTTTGCCTATTTACCGTTTCCCTCAATCATCACCTGCTGGATCATCATCGGCGCGCTTGCCTTCGCAGTTGAAAAGGATCTTATCGACTTTAATGATGACCCAACGAGACCGCCCGAAGAAGCCTGGTGGCGCGCCAGATATTGGGCTGACCGCGCCGGTTACCCGGATCCGTTTGTCGGCGTGCCGGTTAGCGGTGAAGTGGAAATCATTCAGGGTTTTGATGGGAAATTCACCCACAAAGGCCTCTGGCGCCATGCTTTGGACTTTCAGCGTCAAAGCACAACGATTGACCCCAACGAATTAGAAAAATCAACCTGGGGCACTCCTGTATATGCCCCCATGTCCGGCATTGTTGAATACGCCAGTGACAGAACCAATGACAACCAGCCAGGCCTCGCCAACTATGCGGAGAACTGGGGCAACTATATAATCATCCGCCTCGACAAAGGGGGCTGGCTGTTGCTCGCCCATTTCCGGCGCAGCACCATTGCCGTGACCCGCGGAACCCGTGTTGTTGAGGGTGATTATCTGGGTGAAATAGGTAATTCTGGCCGCTCCCCTTATCCGCATCTTCATATGCAGGTACAAAACGCCCCCGAACCCGGTGCCCCCACAATACCTTTCCGGCTGGCTAATTACCTCACCCGTCACCCGGATGATCAAGACAATAATGAATGGCACGCCTCAGGGCTGCCGGCTGAATCAACCCTATTGTGCGCAGCGCCAAGAAACCCCAATGTGTTCGCAATCCTCTCAAGCGTGTCACCGGGCAAGGCAGTATGGCATAAGTCAATTTCAGGAAATGTTCCCAACAGCTATAAATTCGCAGCAGACGCACAAATTGAAAATATTGAAGTGGCGCTTGATCAGGCCGGTCAGTTGGTATTCAGGGATAACAGAAAAAACAACGTCATAATCAGCATAGATTATGATGCCTGGCGCGTTATAGAAAATGACACATCATACAATCCTTTGCTAAAATTACTGGCACTGAATTCCATGTCCATTCCACATGCCGCCAAACCTGGTATGAAATGGAAAGAACCAGCCTTGTTAATGCCGGAAAATCCAATGGGCTGGTGGGAGTTATTCACCGCGCCTTACGGCAAAAGCGATTATATAAAAATTCATAACAGCTGCACCGCCGCCCCTGACAGTTTGCAAAACACCCTCTTGGTGGAGACAGAATTCGACCGTGCAAAATATGACCTGCCGCTGAAAATAACGGGTTGTTATAACCTGCTGCGCGGCCCCACATCTATGGTTGCCGAATTTGAAAACGGCAAGGTGACTTACACACTTCAATCATTTGAGCCTTGTTTTACGGTGCATCAATACAGTTGAGAGCAATCTTGAATACTTGCCGCAAAACTACGGCAACAACGAACCAGCAACATGAGTTATGGAGGACCATGGCATGAATATTAAAAATTGGATCAGCGCTGTAGCCATATGTCTTTTCGCTGGCACATTTGCCAGCCAGGCAGACGCCAGATCAAGCCGCGTCGAAGAAGCCCAGCAGATCATGACACGTCTTGGTATTTACAATGGCGAAATTGACGGCAATTGGGGCAAGGAAAGCCGGGAAGCATTAAATGATTTTCAGAAAAAACATGGCTTTGTCACCAGTAAAGGCCTGTCTTCCGCCTTTCTGGAAATTTTAAAAATAGTCGATGCAGGCGCCATTCGCTATTATGTTCCCATCGCAGAGCGGATTGGCAACACCATGATCGTAAGCTCCGGTGAACGTATTTTCTATGACACAGATGGTACAAAAATCATCAAGTTGAAAAATGGCAAAAGCGTCAACCGCACCTGGAGACAATTGGAAAACGGCCATTACTGTGAGACCCTGTACAACCGCAAGGAATTCTGTGAAGGTCAGACAAATTCCAGATATATAATTTTTAAAGTCAATAACGAATCGCATTGGTATCGCCGCAATGGTCGGCTCGAATGGAAAATGTCATTCGAAGAAGGCAATCAGCTTTAGGCACCCCTGCCAATAGAGACCACATGTTGGCCGGGTGTGTTGCTCAACCGGGCATCAGGCCGGCCTCATGTAAATGGTTTGCCCTCAAACTCTTTTCATGGCCTCTCCCTTTGCCATCAATGAACCAATGAGAAACCGCGACCATTTGTTGCAGCACTTGAAAGCCGCACGCCGCAAATGAGGTCGCTCGTAACAGCCTACCCTGATAAATACGTCTCAAAGTCCCCCAAAAAAAACTATAAATTTCAACTATCCGACAAGAAAACGAAAGATTGAATAATTTTTAGGCTCACCCGCCTATCTTTTAAGCAATTGTTTTTATTAAAGTTTTCGCATTGACAGAAAATGAGAATTCTGTTTATTTCGATTTTGGGGATAAACACTTATCGTTTCGCAGGCCCAAAAACAATGGGCGCGCTTCGGGGGCAAAATATGAAATTAAACACAGGCATCGCCTTATCTGTCATGGGCTTTCTCGCGCTAACAGCCCAGAACAACACAGCAAAAGCAGATGGCGCTCTGTATGAAGCTTTTGACAAATCCAAACTTTACATAGATTCAAGATACAGATTTGAAACTGTCGATCAGGACGGTTTCAGCAACACTGCAGAAGCCTCAACCCTGCGCACGCGCGTTGGCATTAAAACAGGCAGCTATTACGGGTTTCTAATCACCGCGGAAATTGAAAACATCGTCGATATTGGTGATGACCGCTTCAACAGTTTAGCCAATGGCAGAACCCAGTTTCCAGTTGTTGTGGACGTTGAATCAACTGAGATCAACCAGCTCTTCCTGCAATATAACGGCCTGCCACAAACGGTATTAAAAGTTGGCCGTCAGGTCATCGTCACTGATAACCAGCGTTTTATCGGTCACGTCGGGTGGCGTCAAAACAACCAGACCTATGATGCTGTTGTTGCAACCAATAAATCAATACCCGGCCTGACATTAACCTACGGCTACATTGATAAAGTCCACCGTATTTTCAGTGATAAATCCATCGTTCAGGATGGCACCTGGGACAGCAGCAGCCACATTGTACATGCAAAGAAAAAGTTTGCAGGTTTCGGAAACCTGGTGGGTTACACCTATCTACTTGATTTTGAAACAGATTCCCCTGCAAATTCCAGTGCCACCTACGGCGGTTACTTTGCAGGCAAACAGATGGTTCAGGGCCTTGGTTTCCATTACCACGCAGAATATGCTTATCAGGAAGATTATGAAACCAACCCAATCGCCTACGAAGCTGATTACTATCACTTCAAAGGTGGCCTCTCATATAAAGGTTTTAAGGCAATCATTGGTTATGAGGTTCTTGGCAGTGACGCTGGCCTGTTCGCCTTCAGAACACCGCTTGCAACCGGTCATGCCTTTAATGGTTGGGCAGATAAATTCCTTGTTACACCTGCAAATGGCATTGAAGATATCTATGTTGATATCACCTACAAAGTAAAAACAGAAGGCAGCCTGTCATTCCTGAACGGTCTATTACTGAAAGCCCAATACCATGACTTTAAATCAGAGTTTGGCAACACAGATTACGGAACAGAATTAGGCTTATATGCTAAAATGCCATTGAAACGCGGCTTTTACATTGAAGCAAAATATGCTGATTACGATGCGGATAATTTCGCAACCGATACTGAGAAATTCACCTTTGGCCTCGGCTATAAAGGCTCCTTCTCCAACTAGACTACCAATACTTCCTACTCTCCCAAAAACCTGCCGGTGTGAACAGTACCGGCAGGTTTTTTTCCGATAATTCCTCAACAAGCCGGATCAATCACACCTTAAAAACCATGGCACATGTGATTTGATGTGATCTCACATGAGACAACACACCCCTTGATCACCCGCCTCATTTTATCCATTTTATAAACCGGTTATTTCAAATCTTTCCCCCTAATATTTATGCATAATATACATCATGCCTGCCTATTTATTAATCAGCCTTAGGTAATGCCTCATCAGAGGGCATTGCCTAAGGCATTGTATTAAAAAACATATTTAGTTTTATCCTTTGGCATGAAACTTGAAATGCCAAATGTCGTCAGAATGCACTGCTCACATCAACGGGCCGGCTATTGGCAACAACCCGGGGAATAACTGGCTTTTGGTTAAAACTGAACAACGGATAAACCTACAAACCACAGCCAGGGGAAGAAGCACTCAAGCGTTTAATAACTTACGAATTCAAAAAATGCAGAGGGCTTAATTTATGAACTTTATAAAAAGAATATCTGACAAATTGAAGATGATGAGATCAGCAGCAACTCAACTATCAATAATGATTATAGGTTTGCTACTCTCCGCCTCTGTTAATGCTGCGGAACTCAAGCTGGAAAAAGAAGAATTAAAATTCGGCTTTATTAAACTCACGGACATGGCCCCCTTGGCCATCGCTTATGAAAAAGGCTACTTTGAAGATGAGGGCCTTTACGTCACCCTTGAACCGCAGGCCAACTGGAAAGTCCTGCTGGACCGGGTCATAGATGGTCAGTTGGATGGTGCCCATATGCTGGCAGGCCAGCCATTGGCGGCCACCATAGGTTTTGGCACTAAAGCGCATATCATCACCCCATTCTCAATGGATCTGAACGGCAACGGCATCACTGTGTCCAATTCCGTATGGGAAGAGATGAAAAAGAACATTCCCATGAAAGACGGCAAACCCGTCCACCCCATCAAGGCAGATTATCTCAAACCTGTTGTCGAAAAATACAAAGCAGAAGGCAAGCCCTTTAAAATGGGTATGGTTTTCCCCGTATCAACACATAATTACGAACTTAGATATTGGCTGGCAGCCGGTGGAATTCACCCAGGTTACTACGCAAAATCAGACACCAGTGGCCAGATCCTGGCAGAGGCACTTTTGTCTGTAACCCCTCCGCCCCAAATGCCCGCAACACTCGAAGCCGGAACAATTTTTGGCTACTGTGTTGGTGAACCATGGAACCAGCAAGCGGTCTTTAAAGGGATCGGCGTCCCTGTCATCACTGATTATGAAATCTGGAAAAACAATCCGGAAAAGGTCTTTGGTATTCGCGCAGACTTTGCTGAAAAATACCCCAACACAACCCTGGCCTTTGTCAAAGCCATGATCCGTGCCGCAATCTGGTTAGATGAAAACAACAACGCCAACCGTATGGAAGCAGTGAAAATTCTGTCCAAATCAGAATATGTTGGCGCTGATGCAGAAGTTATAGCCAATTCCATGACGGGCACATTTGAATATGAAAAAGGTGATAAGCGCGCTGTCCCTGATTTCAATGTGTTTTTCCGGTATTTTGCCACTTATCCCTATTATTCTGATGCCGTCTGGTACCTGACCCAGATGCGTCGTTGGGGCCAGATCACCTCAGGCAAGGAAGACAAATGGTACGATGATGTCGCCAAAAAAGTCTACAAACCTGAAATCTACTTGAAAGCCGCAAAACTTCTGATTGAGGACGGCAAAGCCAAAAAGGAAGATTTCCCCTTTGACACAGATGGCTACCGCAAACCTCAAACTGAATTCATTGATAGCATCACCTTCGACGGTCGCAAACCGAACGAGTACTTGCAGCAATTCAAAATTGGTCTGAAGGGCTCGGAAATTATAGCAGACGGCAAAGTCGCCAAAAAATAGCAACGCAACAATCCCCTCACCGCTCTCGGTAGATCTGAGGACGGTGAGGGAAAAGCACAACTCAATATAGAAATACGGAAAACAATGATGGCTGTAATAGCAAACCTTTCACTTCCTAACACTGAAGACATTCAACAGGCATTCCGGAATGCAATGGTCCCCTTCATTGCCATCATTATATTTCTCGGTTTTTGGGAATTAACCGCCTCTCAGATCAAAACATCCCTCGGCCTTGTGCCAGGACCAATTGAGGTAACCAAACAGTTTAAAAATCTGATTGTCGAACACAATCAGGAAAGAGCAAAAGCAGAAGCATTTTACCAGAGACAAGAAAAACGCAACGCTAAAAAACTGGCAGAAGACCCAACCGCCAAAGTCAAAATCCGCCCCTACACCGGCAAACCGACATTCTTCGATCAGATAGTAACCAGTCTCCTTACTGTATTCACAGGCTTCCTGATAGCCGCGATCATTGCCGTTCCTATCGGCATCATATCTGGCCTGTCACAAACTTTTTACAATGCCATTAATCCAATTATTCAGATCTTCAAACCCATCTCCCCCCTTGCCTGGTTGCCAATTGTCACCATTATTGTCAGCGCCCTTTATGTCTCAAATGATCCGATGTTTTCCAAATCATTCATCACCTCAGCCATCACTGTCACCTTATGCTGTATGTGGCCAACATTAATCAACACGGCCGTTGGTGTAGCCGGTGTTGATAAGGATCTTCTGAATGTCTCAAGAGTTTTGCAACTCAATGCCATCACCAAGGTCTGGAAAATTGTTCTCCCCTCCGCCATTCCCATGATTTTTACAGGGCTACGGCTTTCTTTGGGTATTGGCTGGATGGTGTTGATTGCAGCGGAAATGCTTGCCCAGAACCCGGGACTTGGAAAATTTGTCTGGGATGAATTTCAAAACGGTAGTTCCAACTCACTTGGTCGCATTATGGTCGCTGTCATTGTGATTGGCTGCATCGGCTTCATTCTCGACCGGATAATGCTGTCAATCCAAAAAGGTGTGTCATGGGATAAAGACGCAATCCTGCGTTGATTGTAAGTAACAGACACCAGCAGAAACCCCTCATCGCTGCCAAAACAGCAAGCCAGAACGGAAAGATAGAACAAAAATGTCATCAGCTTATTTGCACATAGATCATGTCACCATGAATTTCCCTACAAAAGAGGGAGAATTTTGTGCCCTCAAGGATGTGAACTACGTCATCAACAAAGGCGAATATATATCAATCATTGGGCATTCCGGCTGCGGAAAATCTACAGTTCTCAATGTGGTGGCAGGACTTCTGGAGCCAAGCGAAGGCGGCGTGGTTCTTGAGAATACAGAGATCTCCGGACCAGGACCTGACAGAGCCGTCGTATTTCAACACCATTCCCTCATGCCATGGCTCAGCGTTTATGAAAACGTCGCGCTTGCCGTCCGTAAGGTTTTCCGGGGCAAGAAAAGCAGGGCCGAACAGAATGACTGGATTGTTGAAAATCTGACGATGGTCCATATGGATCACGCGATGGATAAGCTGCCATCAGAGATATCAGGTGGCATGAAACAACGTGTCGGCATCGCCCGGGCATTGGCCATGCAACCAAAAGTGCTCCTGATGGATGAACCCTTTGGCGCCCTTGATGCCCTCACCCGCTCTCACATGCAAGACAGTCTGATGGAAATTCAGAACAAGCTGAATAACACCATCATCATGATAACCCATGACGTTGATGAAGCTGTTCTGCTTTCCGATAAAATCATAATGATGAGCAACGGACCATCAGCATCAATCGGCGAGGTACTGGAGATTGACCTGCCAAGACCACGCAACCGTGTAAGCCTTGCAGACAACCCGACATACAATCACTACCGTCAACAAATTCTGAGTTTCCTTTATGAACGTCAACGCAACCCAGAGTCAGTCAAGGAAGAAGAGAGCAATGTTGAAGATAAAACAGCAGAAGAGACCGTCCCAAACCTTAAGATTATTGATGGCTCAGACAAGGCCGCATGAAGATGAGCCTTCAGGCCATCTGACTGGCATAACAACAATTAGCCGCGCAAGGCCGGTGACTTACATACTTCAAAGTCATTTCAACCGCAGCTGGAATGGAATAGTAACTGGAAAGTTAGAGCTGCAAAGGTCATTGCAACATTGCAAGGTTGGTCAGCAAATAGTAATTCCAGTTCAAAGTGCTTTTTGTCAGGGAAGAAACCCTACACCACCCTACAACATACTTAATTCTTCAAAGAGTGCTTATTCTTCAGAAAGCACCGTTTGGGGCAGATCTTCATTTTCCGGTAAAGGCATGATGTTTTTCGCCAGCTCAACGCTGATGTAAATCATCGCAGGATGTTGTATTTTCTCATTTTTCATCAATTGCGTGATCCGGCCAAGCTGGGTGTGAAAACACCGTGACGTTTCACGTGCCCCGTTTTCCACAATGGTCACAGAAGCCCCGTTTCTCACCCCGACAGCAAGCAGATTGGCTTCAATCTTTGCCGCCATTTTCACACCCATATAGAGTACAAGCATGGTGCCATTCCTCGCAAAGCCGGACCAGTCATAAGGCGTCAGCCCCTCTGTCGAATGCCCGGTAAGAAAAATAAGTGAACGCACACCCTCCCGGGTGGTCAAAGGCAGTTTTGCATAAGCTGCACACGCGCTGGCAGCCGTAATACCCGGAACAATTTCATACTGGATACCAGCATCATCAAGCGCATTCATCTCTTCTGAGCCACGCCCGAAAATCAGCGGATCACCGCACTTCAAGCGAACAACATTATGCCCCTCAAGTGCCTCACGAACCAGAATTTCATTGATTGTCTCCTGCGCTGTGCAGGGCTGTCCCGGCGCTTTGCCAACATAAATCATTCTCGCATCCCGCCGGGCCACTTCCATAACAGATGGATCAACCAGCCGGTCATAAACAATAACATCCGCATTTTGCAACAGCCGGGCGGCTTTAAAGGTCAGCAAATCACTGGTACCGGCCCCGGCCCCAACCAGATAAACCTGACCGGGTTCAGTACCATCTTCATCAAGCGGCAACCTGCAGGCATCATCAAGATATTGCGTGGCTTTTTTAACTGTCGAGCGGACATCGAACGAGCCAAAAACATCTTTAAAAAACCATTGCCAGTAAGCCCTTCTTGCAGCAGGAATTGCAATCGTCCTGGCAACCCGCTCTCGTAACCGTCCGGCAATTGTTGTCAGTTCACCAAGTCTGGGTGACAGCATCTTTTCAATTTCAGTCTTTATATTTTGCGCGAGAATGGGCGCGGCCCCTTCTGTCCCGATAGCAACCGTAACTGGACTGCGGTCAACAATAGCAGGCGTGATAAAACTGCAATGCTCCGGATCATCAACAACATTGACCGGAACATTCAACTGGTTGGCCAGCTCAGCCACATGTATATTAAGGCGCGGCCCTGCAGCTGCATAAATCAACTGAAACCCCTCAAGCCGCTCCAGGGTTGGAAAGCCATCATCCCAACTGGCAACACCGGAGCGAACAAGGTTTTGCAGGTCATCATCAAGTTCAGGCGCAATGAGTGTTATCCGGGCAGGAGATTTCATCAGCAACCGCACTTTTTGCAAGGCTGTTTCAGAACCACCAACAACCGCAACATGGGCATCTGACATATCAAAATATAGCGGAAAGTAGCGCACAAAAACTCCTAATCAGTTAATACAGGACGTGGCATCAAATCCAGCAAGCGCCCGATCTCGGAACGGCAGGAACCGCAATTGGTCCCGGCTTGACACGCCGCACCAACATCCTTCACACAAGAAAGCTCCCCGTCTTTCACAGCCTTTAATATCTCAAGCTCACCAACATTAAAACAGCTGCAGATAATCCGCCCCTTTTCCGGCTGATCCGGGCCCGGCCTGCCAAAAAGCAGATTGATCCTCGCCTCAAGGGCTTCATAGTTTTGTTGAAAACCATTGCAGACAAACGAACGTGATAGCGCAACCGGCGAGGAGCCCACAGCGATCATCCCCATGAGAATATCATTATCAAAATAGGCCCGGCGGGTGCTTTGCCCGTCAATATCAACAATCTCACTCCTGGCAAAATCCTGAATGTCATCTCCCCCCATCAGCGCCGCAAGCCAGTCCTTATTCATTTTTTGCAGATCAGCACCGGCACATTCAAGCGCAAACCCCTGATCCACCCGGTAATATGACCAGTAAAATTCTAACGCACCCACCAGAGCCCGCAATTTATCAACCAAAGGCCGTCGCCGGGTCAGCACAAATCCATATTCAGTGGTAACAAACTTTTCAACCCGCACCGGTGTTATCTTGCTTTCAGGCTGCCCTGAAACAGGATCACGGTGCGCCGCCACAAGGCTGTCAACCCTCGCCCTTGATGCATATTGATCACTCCAGTGCATTGGGGCAAACACCTCACCGCGCCTGACAGCATCGGTAATCCGCAATCGTAGTAATAATGACCCTGCAACACTGCTGACCTTGACAATCTCAGCACCGTCAATCTTTAGATCAGCCGCATCTTCGGCATTCATTTCAAGAAATGGTTCCCCAATATGGCGCATCAACCTGTCAGATTTTGCAGTACGTGTCATGGTATGCCACTGGTCACGAATGCGGCCTGTATTGAGCAATAATGGATAATCAGGAGATGCAACAGAAGCCGGGGGTTTATAGGGGGTGGAGAGGGCCAGGGCGCGCCCATTCGGGCGGTAAAACCCGCCCTTGTCAAACAACCGCCGGGTTTCAGAATAACCACCATCCGGCTCTGCCCGGCACGGCCATTGTACGGGAAATTTTTCGTCGTAATCCTTTTCTTCCCATTCGGCCAGACCGCCAAGATCAAAATCACGGGCCCCATCATTGCGATAGCTGGATAATTGAGCGTATTCCTTGAAAATATCATAAGGGGACTGATAGGAAAACGCCCTCTCAAAACCCATCCGCCGCGCCACTTCCGCAATCTGCCACCAGTCTGGCCGGGCAACGCCGGGCAAACCCAGAAACGCATGTTGGCGTGAGATGCGCCGTTCAGAATTGGTCACAGTACCGGATTTTTCCCCCCATGCCGCTGAGGGTAACAACACATCACCAACCGCAACCGTATCAGTCAGCCGCGAAACATCAGAAACAATAACCAGCGGGCATTTTTCCAAAGCCGCCTTGATGAGGTCAGCTTCCGGCAGGCTGTCAACCGGGTTGGTGGCGACGATCCACACAGCTTTGACATCCCCGGCGGCGATCGCTTTGAACAGATCAACCGCCATAAGGCCTGGCTTTTCAGGGATGCGCTCTGAGCCCCAGAATTCCCCGACAATCTCCCGGTCCTGTTCCACCTCCAGCGCCATATGGCAAGCGAGTTGATTAGCAAGACCGCCAACCTCTCTCCCGCCCATCGCATTCGGCTGACCCGTGAGGGAAAAAGGGCCGGAACCCGGCTTGCCAATTCGCCCCGTAAGGAGGTGACAATTCAATATGGCATTGACCTTATCAGACCCAGATGAGGATTGATTGACACCCTGACTAAACAGCGTAAGCACCTGCGTGTTAGCCGCAAACATCTCATAGAAGGAAACAATTTCCTCAGCAGTCAAACCAGTGAGGGTGGAAATTTCAGCAAGGGAAAGTGCCTTCGCGGTCTCTATGCAGGCATCAGCATTTTCAACATATGCCTCGATATACGCTTCATCCAGAAAGCCACCATCACTCAGGTACCCGGCAAGCCCGTTGAACAGCGCAACATCACTCCCCGGATTAAGCGCAAGATGCACATCACTCGCTCTGGCGGTAACAGTCGCCCGGGGATCAATGCAAACCATTTTAAAATCCGGCCGCGATTGTTTGATATCCTCAAGCCGTTGAAACAATATCGGGTGACACCACGCCAGATTGGAACCAACCAGAACCACAAGATCTGCAAGTTCAAGGTCATCATAACAGTTAGGCACAGTATCAGTGCCAAAAGCACGTTTCTGCCCCGCCACCGTGGAAGACATGCAAAGCCGTGAATTGGTGTCTATATTCGCAGAACCAATACAGCCTTTCATGAATTTATTGGCCACATAATAATCCTCAGTCAGCAACTGACCGGAAACATACATAGCAATGGAATCAGGGCCATAAGTCTCGGTAAGGCGGGTAAATTCAGTGGCTATTTTATCGAGCGCTGTGTCCCAGTCTGAAACTTCCCCGTCAATCATAGGTGAGAGCAACCGCTCATCAAGCTGAACCGTATCACCAAGGTTCGTCCCCTTGGAACAAAGCCGGCCATAATTGGCTGGATGATCCGGGTCGCCCCCTATCTCGATTTTACCGTCAGAGCCAGCCTGCGCAAGAACCCCGCAACCAACACCGCAATAGGGGCAGGTTGATTTAACAGGCTTTTTAGACAGAAAGCTGACTTGTTCATTCATGGCCTAAAGCTTTTCAAGCACAGCTGCAACGGGGAGAAAATACACTTTGTTATCAATAACTTTTACCGGATAACAGGCAACGGTCTGGGCTTCGGGAGAACGGGCCACGCCGGTTTGCAGATCAATCACCAGATTATGCAGCGGGCAGGTGACACAATTATCATGCACGATCCCATCACTTAATCGCCCACCAAGATGTGGGCAGCTGTCCTCAATCGCATAAACGCTGTTATCCTTGGTGCGAAACAGCGCAACACCTTTTTCATCAAGAATAATACGCCGCCCCCCGCGCAGGGGTATGTCATCAAGTGCACAAAGTTCAAACCATTTATCCTGGCTGGTCATAGGCTTGTCTCAAGCTCCTCTTGCATTTTCAAGGGGGTAAACTCATGCGCATCGTGCCCCTCGGCCCGCTCTTGCCATGGGTCAATCTGGAGGAACTTCTGCGCATGGAAAAACCGCTTGGAAAGCGCGGCCCTGTTTTCATCATCACCGGCCACCTGGCCCCTGATTTCATCAAGACCAACACGCGCGGCCCATTTATAGATGCGCTCCAGATAATACCCCTGCTCCCGGTAAAGCTGGATAAGCGCAGTACAATGCTCAATCACATCATCTTCAGTTTTCACATTGCACAATATTTCTGTGCCTTTGATATCAAGCCCGGCCGCACCGGCAAAGTGCAGCTCATAACCGCTATCCACACAGATGACGCCAAAATCCTTGCAGGTCGCCTCAGCGCAATTACGCGGACAACCAGAGACCCCCAGCTTCACTTTGGCAGGTGCCCAGGACCCCCATAAAAGTTTTTCAAGTTTGATACCAAGACCTGTTGAATCCTGGGTACCAAACCGGCACCAGTCCGTCCCGACGCAGGTTTTAACTGTGCGCAATCCTTTGGCATAGGCATGCCCGGAAATCATACCGGCTGCATTCAGCTCCGCCCAGACATCTGGCAGATCTTCCTTTTGAACACCAAGCAGGTCAATACGCTGGCCGCCAGTCACCTTCACAGTTGGAATTTTGTATTTATCAGCCACATCCGCAATGGCCCGAAGCTCATTCGGGGAGGTAACCCCGCCCCACATCCGCGGCACCACAGAATAGGTGCCATCTTTTTGGATGTTGGCGTGCACCCGCTCATTGATAAAACGGGATTGATTGTCATCAACATATTCCCCCGGCCATGTCGCAAGCAGATAATAGTTCAGGGCAGGCCGGCATTTGGCACAGCCACAAGATGTTTTCCACTCCAGCTCCTGCATCACAGCAGGAATTGATTTAAGCTCTTTTGCCACAATAAACCGGCGCACATCACCATGTTCATGGTCCGTACAAGGGCACATCGGTTTCGCCGTATCGGCAACGAAATCATCCCCAAGCGTGACAGCAAGCAACTGTTCTACAAGGTTGGTGCAATTGCCGCAGGATGAGGAGGCTTTGGTATAGGTCCGCACCTCATCAAGTGATTTAAGGCCCTCTTTGTTAATGGTGCTAACAATCTTACCTTTGCAAACGCCGTTACAGCCGCATATTTCTGCCTCATCAGGCAATGCTGCAACGGCCGCCGTAGGGTCCAGTGGGGGCCCTCCCTGAAAATTCTGGCCGTAAATCAGCGTTTCTCGCATATCGCTGATATCGGCCCCTTCCCGGAGCAACTGAGTATACCAGGCACCGTCCCCTGTATCTCCATAAAGCACAGCGCCAACCAGTTTATTCTCAACAATAATCAGGCGTTTATAGATACCGCCCGCCGCATCCCGCAGGATAATGCCCTCACGGCCCTCATCCTCGGCAAAATCTCCGATTGAAAAGAGATCAATGCCGGTTACTTTAAGCTTTGTTGAAGTCACAGAACCGCGGTAAGCCGCCTCTTCATCACCATCAAGATTTGCGGCAATCACTTTTGCCATTTCATAAAGCGGCGCCACAAGTCCGTAACATTGCTCTCCATGTTCAACACACTCACCAACAGAGAGAATGTTGGGGTCAGAAGTTTGCATGTGATCCGTCACCAGGATCCCGCGGTTGACAACCAATCCGGTTTTCGCCGCAAGTTCAACATTCGGCCGGATACCAACCGCCATCACAACCAGATCAGCCTCAAGCTTACGCCCGTCATCAAGCTGAACCCCGGTGACATGGTCTTCACCAAGTATTTTTTCCGTATTTGCCCGGGTGATAACCTTAATCCCGCGCGATTCAATTTCAGATTGCAACAGATAAGCCGCCGCACTATCAAGCTGGCGGTCCATAAGGGTTGGCATCAGATGCAGCACAGTCACATCCATCCCCTGTTCATTCAGGCCGGCCGCGGCTTCAAGCCCAAGCAGCCCCCCTCCAATAACAACTGCACTCCCACCCTTTTTAGCTGTATCCAGCATGTAATTAACATCGTCTAGATCGCGGTAGGCAATCACCCCATCAAGGGTATGTCCAGGAACAGGAATGATAAACGGGTTAGAGCCCGTTGCTACGATCAGCTTGTCATAAGGTGTCTTGCTGCCATCATCACCAATCACCAACTGAGCATCCCGGTCAATGTCAACAATCTTGACACCCTTGCGCAGTTCAATGTTATGGCTCTCATACCACGCCTCACTATGAATGATGATTTCTTCATAGCTGGTGTCACCCGACAATACTGGCGACAACATAATACGGTTGTAATTCACCCGGGGTTCAGATCCAAAAAGGGTAATGGCATAGTCATCATTCCCCCGGTCCATCAACTCTTCGAGCATATGACCGGCAGCCATGCCGTTGCCAATAACTACAAGGTTCTTTTTCAAGAATGCTATCTCCAGTTAGTGTGACTGTCGTGGGCTAAAACATCTGAAATGCAGCGAGAAGGAAGAAGATCTCTTACCAGAACAAAAAGTGAATAATCTCGCAGAGCAAGCCCGACCAACAAGTCAAATGACGATTTGGCAAATCTGCCTGCCTTTAGACTTATCAAGCTTTGTGCCAACAGCAGCAAGACGGAATAATAATTTATAAACCATTGTTTTTATTGTTTTATGTTTAGCATTGGCAAGCAGGTACTGTGGTTGTTTGTCGCAGCAGGAGCTGCCTTGATAAAACACAACTGCATAAATAATAGGCAGCTTGAATACTGGCGCGTTTATAGACATTTATCAGCACCCAAAAACCATATCTACAGCTTTAAATTTACGGCTGATATTTTCATCACACAGGCATTCCGCCGCCCCCATAACACTTCAATTGAACAAAATCCCCCTCTCAGACGACTGAGTAAGTAAGCATCATTAAAGCCGCTAAGGCATACCCATAAAATCCGTGAGGGGATAAGCCATGAATATTCTTAAATTGACACATCAGAAAACATTCAGAACCACACTCATTGCCCTTTTCGCAATCATCCTGAATATCACTGCAACCATCACCGCAAGGGCAGAGTTAAAACCTAAATTCGACAAACTCGACCTCTACAACACCATATCAACCCAACCCGTCATTGAAGTCGCGGCTGAAGACAAGGAATGGGTAAAAGTCACCACCCAAACTCTGAAAGTAAGTACCAGCTATTATGTCTCTCTGAAGAAGGGAAAATTGATGAGCATCATTGCTCTGTATGATTTGTACCCCCTTTCAAAAGTACGGCACACAGACGGCAAATGGCGCAAAGGCACTTTCGGTTTTGAAATCACCAACGCACAAATGGGTGTCCTGAAAAACAGTGCAGTCACAGCCTGTAATAATTTAAAGAAAAATGGCGCAAGAACAGATGAAACCCACAATACTTACATGCCCTTGCCCTTTAAACTTTTTGTGCGGGCAAAACGTGTTGGCAACCAGGCAACAAAAACAGTACCAGGCAAAATCAGCGCCAAGATTGTCTGTAAAAAAGCCCCCAAACTGGTTGAAATCAGCCATCTTGATGTCAAATATGACAAAGATACAAACAAATGTCCGATCCAGGGCGTTGTTCAGGTTGGTTTTCGCACCAACCGGAATGACAAAATCCATTTTACACTTGGACATATGAGCCGCGGGCTTCATCAAAAAGAATACACAGTCCAACCTTTCATGATTGATGGTCAGTACGTCGCAACAAAACGGATAGACCTCACCATAGACAGCAACACAGAATATGTTTCGGTGAAGCTCAAAGACGGAAGCTCCTCAAAACGCTGGATTGCAACTGGCAACCGCCGCATTGAATGCCCGCCTCTTAAGATCCTCAGCGTCTGGATGAACCATAAAGTACTGAAACCCGGCTATTGCCCTGGTAAATTTGACCGTACAATCACAATCACTACAAACGCCCCCGGCCATGTCCGCTACAAAGTAAAAGGTGTCACAGCCAGTAGCCCGCATGCAGGCGAAGCATCCGGCGGTCGTACCAGACTGGAAGGTAATCAGTATGTCTACAGATCAAACTCATCAGCAACATACAATAAACCAATAGACGTTGAGCTGATGGCTGAAATCGAGAACCATAATGCCAATTCCGGCTGGATGAAATTGAAGGCTGATTGCGTCGGCACTGAAAAAATAACCATGGCATTTCTTGACTTCAAATCTCCACAATGCCCGAGGGGTGCACAGGCTATAGCAAAAATTGAAGCAGATGCCCCTGGCCCCATCGCGTATAAATTGGATTGCGCAAGTGAACTGAAATCCTGGAATTTTGAAGGTGTCGCTGAAGCAAAAGCCTCAGGCGGGAAATTCATCGCTGGCCTTGGCCACCGTCTGGACATTAACAAAAGCCAACACATAAACTGCGCCCTGAAACGACAAACAATCAATGGACCAAAACTTATCGCCCTCAAAGGGAACAAATTTCAGTGCGTGAAGAAAAACCCGGACATCGGTGACGGCCCCGGCAGTTATAAACCCGAAACTCCTGTTTCTCATAGCGATGATGACAATGACAAACCCATAAAAGATCCAGGTCACCGTCAGCCAACATGCAAAACCATCCTGAAGAAACACTGCAAAACAACACCGGTTAAAAAATGCAAGAAGGTCGTATTAAAAGACTGCAAGACAGTTCCAAAAACCACCTGTAAGGTAAACAAGAAAAAAGTTTGCAAACGTGTCCCCAAACGGGTTTGTAAAAAATTCCGCGGGAAAATGGTCTGCAAAACCAAATGGAAAACCAAATGCAATGTGGTGAAAGACAAGGTCTGCAAAACCACCACAAAGAAAAAATGCACAAGGAAAGTCGTGAATAAGTGCGGTATAAGCCTTAAAAAAACATGCACCAAAACCCCGATCAAAATCTGCAGACGTTAGGGGCACGAACATACCAATTAAATGGCCGCACTTGCGGCCATTTTTATTTCAGTTGCTGGGGGATAATGGGAAGTGCAAAGCAAAGTGGTAAGAAGCACTAGGGGGCATGCCTGTTTATGGCCTTCATCGCCTGATCGAGTGCCTTCGCGCTTTCAAGTGGCTCCGTCCCGAATAGACAGGTCGCATAAAAACGCCCACCAAACGTCCCGGCAACCAGCTCAATAAACCGGCGGCCATCCTTGATAAAACCAAGCTTTCTTAAATCCTGCAGCCCAAGGCAGGTCGCAAGCATCTCACAATCCTGCCGCCACTGGCAAAACTGACCGGCTTTTATATGTTTATAATGGCCGCATTCATGCGCGATAATATAGCGAAAGTAAAAATGGCTGGATGACCCGGTAATCACCTCCGGCAGGACAATCGCTTTTTGAGCAGACAGATAATGCGGGCGAACCATGCCAGCACGCGCGGCGCGGTAAGGCGCAGCGTAAAGCAGACGCAACGCCGCAAGCGGTTCCATAACTTTCTTTAATGCGCGCCGATCAACAAACAGCAAGGCCCCGCAATACGCCTTGCCATAGATAAGATACTGATTACCGGTTTTCTGCTCAACACAACCTTTTTCAGCACCGGTAAATGTATGAAAAATCTGCCCCGCTGGCACAGGCACCGTTACAAGCCGATCTGCGCAGGAAGCTTTTACTGCCTGAACATTCATCAGGTTAAGGCAGAGAAACACCAAAACTAAACCTGTATAATATTTCATAAGAGGCTCCCGGTTACGAAGACCCATCATGGCAAACTTAAAGTCAGGAACGTTAGCAATAGACACAAGTCTGAGCTGAAATTATGATACACAGCAACCAGAAAAAGGTCCAGAAACATGCAAACACCTGATAATTGGATCAAAAATTTCCCAGGTCTTCAACAACTGGACAAGCCAATCCAGCAAAAGCTGTTCAGCGAAAGCCAGATCATTCATCTCAGCAAGGGAAGCCGCGTCTTTGCCCCCGGGAAAGCACCTGAAAATTTTCTTTTACTGCTTGAAGGCACCATACGCGTTCAGCAGGTATCCTTACAAGGGCGCGAAATTGTCCTTTACCGTGTTACTGCTGGAGAAAGCTGCGCACTAACAACAGCTTGCCTGATGGGTTATGAAGGTTACCTTGCCGAAGCCATCGTTGAGGAGGACGCAACCGCCGTTGCAATCCCAAGGAGCGTATTTGATGATCTCATAGCCAATTCCCCCGCCTTCAGACAATTTGTCTTCACCGCATTCAGCAAACGTGTAACCGACCTCTTTCACGTGATAGATGAAGTCGCCTTTTCCAGGATCGACATCCGCCTTGCCCACAAACTTCTTGAACTGGCAAAAGACAAACATGAACTAGAGCGCACACACCAGCAACTCGCTGCAGAACTTGGCACCGCAAGAGAAGTGATAAGTCGTCAAATGCAGGAATTTCAGCGGCGCGGCTGGACACATACAGCAAGAGGCTGCACCACCCTCCTCGATCAATCCGCTCTGGAAAGACTTGCCAACTCAGGCTGAAAACAAGTCTTGGTGACTAAGTTACAGACCAAAAATGCCCCTCCTCCTATAATGACAAAACTCAAAGACCATTTGAGAGATGAAAACAACAATAATAGTTGCATCCCAGCCCATTCATCTGCCGGGGATAAAAGGAGAAGAATGAAATGTCAAAAAACATAGGCCAGCTTGAACGTATCGTTCGCATCATCGCGGGGCTAGTCATCCTAAGTCTCGTAGTTGTCGGTCCAAAATCTTTATGGGGGCTCATTGGCCTCGTGCCATTGCTAACCGGTCTCATTGGCTGGTGCCCACCCTATGCTTTACTGGGCATTTCAACCTGTAAAAAATAGCACCTGTAGCGGCATTAAGAGGAAATAGGAATGTTAAACAACTTAAATAAAACGCCTCTGCACTGGGCATTAAGCGGTCTTGCTTTAGGTCTCGTTTTTTTTCTGGCTGTTGCTCTCGTAAAACCCATCGGTGTATCGACACAATTTGTCATACTTGATGGAATCATCTGGTCCAAACTTGACAAAACACTTGTCACCAAATCAGAAACCACCAAAACCGGCTATACATCAAAGAACCCTTATCTTGCCAAAAGTGACGGGAAATACGCAAAGAATATTGCAAACTGGATGAATTATAGTTTTGTTTTTGTCCTGTCGATGATTGCAGGGGCCTTCATTTCCGGCCGTTTGCGCGGTGGTTTGCCTCATGGTGAAGCAGCCATGCCAGCCATCTGGCGGGCAAATTTTGGTGCAAATCCGATAAAGCGTTACCTGACGGTTTTTATCGCAGGTTTCATTGTTCTCTATGGCGCACGCCTGGCCGGTGGCTGTACATCTGGCCACATGATGAGTGGCATTATGCAAACCGCTGTCTCAGGCTACATTTTCGCAGCCGGTGCATTCCTTGCTGGTATCCCAACCGCTCTCTACCTCTATAAAAAGGAGGCTTAAAATGACAACAATACTTCTCGCAATTTTAATAGGCTTAGCCTTTGGTTTTGCGCTTGATCGTGTAGGGGCAACAAATCCGGGCCTCATCATTAAAATGCTGAACTTGCAAAACCTGCATTTGATGAAAGCCATTTTAGCAGGCATAGGCATCGCCTCAATTCTAATGTTTGGTGGCTTGCTGATCGGCTTTGTTGACCCGGGAAACCTTTCAATCAAAACCGCCTATTGGGGGGTCTTTGCTGGTGGTCTCCTGCTCGGAGTAGGCTTTGCAATCGCAGGCTATTGCCCAGGTACCGGTCTCACAGCCGCAGCGACTGGCCGAAAAGATGCATTGTTTTTTATACTTGGGGGCCTCTTTGGCGCAGGCGCTTACATGCTGACATATGCAAGTGTGAAAACCAGCGGTATTCTTGATAAAATTGCAGGCGGCAAAGCTACCCTTGGCCCAATCGCAGGAAGAACCGAACCCTCACTTTTAAGCGGCATATCCGGAGAATGGCTGGGTCTTGCTTTGGGGGTTGCATTTCTCCTTATCGCAGCTCTGTTGCCAAAAAGAGTAGCGACAGGCTAAATCCCGCACAAACATTAAAGCAAGTAAGGACCTTCGGCATCAAACCGGAGGTCCTCGATTTTCAGCACCCATCTGGAATATCTATTCGGACACAAATTTGTGATCAGGCAAAAAATAATAATAAAAAACCAAATGACAAAATGGTGTACCAATTGTCCCATATGTTCGAGCAACTAATGACCCACTAAAGGACATAAAAACAAAACCACATCTCATAAAAACGGGCAGGCCCACTTCATCGCTAGTCAGGCAGGAAATAATATGCATACCAGATTTTTAACAACCCTCACCGCAGCCATTAGCCTTATGCTGATGAGCTCAGCACTTAAAGCTGAACATCACATCAGTGAAACGGACATCAAGCGGCTCAGCACTGTCCTTGAAGCACAGCCAGATACGACAAAAGCCCGCTACAAATATCGCAACCCGCAAGCAACCCTGAAATTTTTTGGCATCAAACCCGGCATGAAAGTCGTGGAGGTCCTCCCCGGCGGTGGATGGTACACAAAAATCCTGCTCCCCTATCTGGGCAAGGATGGTCACCTTGTCGGGATGGATTACGCCCAAAAAATGTGGAAGCACTTCCCCTTTGCCTCGGAACAGTTCCTTGAACGCAAGACCATATGGGTCGATACATGGACAAGAGATGCAACCGCCTGGCGCACCGATGACAGCGCAAAAGTAAGTGCGGCAAAATATGCTGAAATCCCCGCTGCGTTAAAAGGAACAGCCGACGCAGTATTGTTTATTCGCGCATTGCATAACTTTGCTCGCCACGATTCAAAAGGCGGTTATGTCAAAGAAGCAATGAAAGAAACATACGATCTTCTGAAGCCCGGTGGCCTGGTCGGTATTGTCCAGCACGCCGCACTCGAGGATCGCCCGGACAAATGGGCAGATGGCGATGCTGGCTACCTGAAAAAAAGTTACGTCATGAAGATCATGAAGGATCATGGGTTTGAATTCGTCGGGGAAAGCGATATCAACGCGAACCCAAAGGATCAGGCCAAAGAAGGTGATATAGTCTGGCGCTTGCCACCTTCAGTGAGAGGTTCAGATGATGATCCTGTAAAACGTGCTGAGGTTCTGGAAATCGGCGAATCAAACCGCATGACGCTGCTGTTTCGCAAGCCTGAATAACTCAAAAGTTACTATGACAACAAACAATTGAAACAATTGTGCCAAGCACACTTCAGCAGTCAGCAGGCGAAGGTAAACCCTGTAATTTTATTAATTACACTCAAGGGAGGGGTCTGAGCACCTCTCCTTTGAAACTTTGCTTTACAAAACCACTATAACCAGTTGGCAAGGGGGGGGCTTGGCAAACATCAGAGGCGCTCTGCTTCTGGTTGTTTGGCCTCTGCAACGACCTTCCGGTACATATGCCACGTGCCGTGGCCGAGAACGGGTAAAATAAGAGGAAGCGCCACAAAAAAAGTAATCAACGCACAAAGCAGACATAGAGCAATGATAACGGCCCATATCGCCATCGGCAGCGGATTTAAAAAAACAGCTTTCACACTTGTTGTCATGGCAGTCGCAAAATCAATCTCCCGGTCAAGCAGCAGCGGAAAAGAAATCGCTGTAATTGAAAACACAATCACAGCCATCACAGCACCGGCCAGATTACCAAAGAGAATAAAATAAAAACCGTTAGCCGTGCTGGTCAGCGCTTGCAAAAAGGTAGCAAGCTCTAGTTCTTTAAGACCAAAGAAAAGCAGAAAAATAATTGCGGCATAATCAACCCAGATAAAAAAGGCAAACCCTGTCACTAGTGCCATCCAGCCAAGGTCGCGCCCCTTCTGTTTCCAGACGGTGCCAAGCACCACGTCCCACGATAATGGTTGATTGGCCTCAAGCCGACGACTTACCTCATATATCCCGGCAGCAATAAAAGGCGCAATGAAAGCAAACCCCAAAGCCGCCGGATAAGCCAGATAGGGCATGGATAACAAAAAGAGCAGCCCGACAACCAACCAGCCGCCAAGCGCATATATCCCACCAAAAAACAGGCCATATTTCGGCGCTTCACTAAAATCTCTAAGCCCCTGCAAAAGGCATTCAGGCCCGGCCCCAGGATCAATTCGTCGCAACTCCGGGATATCCATCCCGCGAAGTCTTGCAGGTTCATTTTTCATGGCACTTTTATCATTCATGCAGCCAGTATCACAGAGGGAGAAAAACGAGGCAAGAAATATCTGGATCTCCCTTGAATGAACAGCCCGATAAATCAGTTAGAACAATCCCTAAAAGCAAGTGCATTTGTCTGCCTAACCTTCAAATAAAGATTGAGTATTATTCATTTAACTCATCTATATATATATCAATCTAGAAAAGCGGTCATACAACAGGTCAGGGGAATAACCATGCGTATAGGCATATTATCGCGCAATCCAAAACTCTACTCAACAAACCGTCTGGTTGAAGCCGCAATGGAACGTGGCCATGAAGCACAGGTTATTGATGTCTTGCGCTGCTATATGAATATCACTTCCAACAAACCGCAGGTTTTTTATAAACGCAAAGGTCTGAAAGAAGAGCTGCAATTTGATGCCGTCATCCCGCGTATTGGCGCCTCAGTTACCAGCTATGGCACTTCCGTCTTGCGTCAGTTTGAAGTGGCCAATGTCTATTCAATCAATGAATCAGTGGCCATTTCCAGATCTAGAGATAAACTAAGGGCCCATCAGCTTCTCGCCCGCAAAGCCGTCGGGATGCCAATTACAGGCTATGCAAACCGGGCTGATGCCACCGAAGATCTCATTGAATTTGTTGGCGGGGCACCCCTTGTTGTTAAGGTTCTGAGCAGCACCCAGGGCAAAGGGGTTCTCCTCGCCGAGACCAATAAAGCGGCTGAAAGCCTCATCAATGCTTTCATCAATCTGAATACAGAGTTTCTGGTGCAGGAATTCATCAAGGACGCAGGCGGCGCTGACATCCGATGTTTCGTCATCGGCGGCAAAGTGATTGCAGCAATGCAGCGCACGGCAAAAGAAGGCGAGTTCCGCTCAAATCTTCATATGGGCGGTACGGCAAAAGTCATTAAACTGAAGCCTGAGGAACGCGCCCTTGCCACCAAAGCCGCCAAAGTTATGGGGCTTGATCTCGCCGGCGTGGACATTATTCGATCTGCCCATGGCCCACTTGTGCTGGAAGTAAACTCTTCCCCCGGCCTTGAAGGCATCGAAAAAGCGTCCGGAAAAGATATCGCCGGAGCAATCATTCAGTATATTGAAACAGATTCCGAAAAAGGGCCAAACAAGATTACAGGCAGGGGAT
Organism: uncultured Rhodomicrobium sp.; assembly: GCA_964351785.1. Classification (GTDB taxonomy): domain Bacteria; phylum Pseudomonadota; class Alphaproteobacteria; order Rhizobiales; family HXMU1428-3; genus HXMU1428-3. The sequence continues at coordinate 145,337 of CAYGPF010000003.1, read as the reverse complement.
AAACATGTCAGCTACTGGCAAAGAACTCATAATAAGCGGACACATCATACCTCCCGGAAAACGCAAACAGATTGAAATCCCGGTTGCCAAACTGTTTGACTACACGGAAATGACAATCCCCGTCGAAGTGGTGAGGGGTAAAGAAGACGGCCCCACCCTGTTTGTATCATCCGCAATTCACGGCGATGAAATCAATGGTAGTGAAGCCATCAAACGCTTGCTGAACCGCAAAAAATTACTCTCAAACATCAAAGGAACATTGATCGCTGTTCCAATCGTTAACATTTTCGGTTTTAACAACAATATTAGATATTTACCCGATCGGAGAGATCTGAACCGTTGTTTTCCGGGCACTGACAAAGGCTCTCTTGCCAGCCTGATCGCAGATATCTTCATGACAGAAATTGTCAGCAAATCCACCCACGGTATTGATCTCCACACCGCAGCAATTCACCGTGATAATCTCCCGCAAATTCGCGCCTGCCTTGATGACGAGGAAACCAAACGTCTCGCCATAGCTTTCGGCGTTCCCGTGATAATCAACTCTGACCTTCGTGATGGCTCTTTGAGACAGGCAGCTTCCGATATGGGCATTCCGATGCTGTTGTTCGAAGGCGGGCAGCCACTACGTTATGAGGAAAAAGTTATTAAGTCCGCCATTAAGGGCATCACTTCGGTTATGCATGCAATCGGCATGATTGAAGATGAAAAAACGAGCATCAAACAACTCAGGAAAGACGTATTTATTGCCAGATCAAGCCATTGGATCAGAGCCCCGCATGGGGGAAGTCTGCGCGCATTAAAAACACAGGGTAACAGGGTGAAAAAAAATGGGCTGCTTGGCATAATATCAAATCCATTCGGCGGTGATAAGGTAGAAGTAAGAGCCAAAAGAACCGGCATCATTATAGGCATGACGACCATGCCACTGGTGAATAATGGAGATGCATTATTTCACATTGCAACTTTTGAAGATGCTCAGGAGGTAGAAGACCGGGTTGAACATTACGACGGCATAATCGAGGTTTAACTCTGCCTTGCCCGAAGCACGGTTAGAAGGAAATAAAGATCTACAAATTTTCACTCAGCTGACAGCCGATATCAACAACCCGATATTTTTGATTGCTGCTTCGCCTTACCCTGTCTCATATTGTAGCTGAGGAGGATAAAGCTCAATGTCATTTTCTCAGACGGTTATGGGAGAGCGCTATCATTTTGCTGATCTCAAAACACTGCTCGCCAAGGCAAGCCCGTTGCGCTCGGGTGATCAGCTTGCAGCTATTGCAGCTTTTGATGAAGAAGAACGCGCCGCCGCCCAGTTAGCCCTCGCTGATGTCCCCTTGAAAACCTTCCTTGAAACTCATGTTATCGCTTATGAAGAAGATGAGGTGACAAGACTGATTCAGGACGAGCATGACCAAAAAGCATTTCAACCCATCTCTCACCTTACAATCGGCGACCTGAGAAACTGGTTATTGGACGACGAAGTCAAGGAGGGCACGCTAAACGCTTTAGCTGGCGGTTTGACACCGGAAATCGTGGCTGCTGTTTCAAAAATCTGTCGCAATCAGGATCTTGTGCTTATCGCGCAAAAATGCCGGGTGGTCACAAAATTCCGTAACACCATCGGGCTGAAAGGCTGTCTTTCAACACGGCTTCAACCCAATCACCCAACGGATGATCCAGCCGGCATCGCCGCTTCAATTGTGGACGGGTTATTATACGGCAGCGGCGACGCAGTCATCGGCATTAACCCTGCAACAGATAGCGTGACCTCAGTTATTCACCTGCTTGAAATGCTCAACGAAATTATTGTGCGGTTTGATATCCCGGCCCAGTCTTCAGTACTCTCTCACATCACAACTTCCATCGAAGCCATCAATAAAGGCGCGCCCCTAGATCTCCTCTTCCAGTCCATCGCGGGAACTGAGGCAGCTAACAACAGTTTCGGCATATCCCTCTCCATTTTGAAAGAAGGCTACGAAGCGGCGCTATCCCTTCAGCGCGGCACCATTGGTGAAAACGTTATGTATTTTGAAACTGGTCAGGGCAGCGCCCTTTCAGCAAACGCCCATCACGGCGTTGACCAGCAAACACTCGAAGCCCGCGCATATGGGCTAGCGCGCAAATTCAAACCGATGCTTGTTAACACAGTTGTTGGTTTCATCGGTCCTGAATATCTTTATGACGGCAAACAGATCATCCGCGCGGGCCTGGAGGATCATTTTTGCGGTAAATTGCTCGGTCTCCCGATGGGCTGTGACATCTGTTACACCAATCATGCTGAGGCAGATCAGAATGACATGGATGTATTGCTCACTGTGCTCAGTACAGCAGGGGTAAGCTTTATCATGGGGGTGCCCGGCTCTGATGATATTATGCTGAATTATCAGACAACATCTTTTCATGATGCACTATATGCCCGCCGTGCTTTAAACCTCAAACCGGCCCCCGAATTTGAGGAGTGGCTGATAAACCAGGGTATTTTTAATGAGAACGGTGAAATAGCCCTCAAAGCCGAACTGCCCTCAGCATTCCGCCGGGCACTAGAGAAAATATCATGATGAATAACCAGCAGGCAGGGTGAGATGACAAAAAGAAATACAAATGTAATTACCAACCCCTGGCAAAACCTGCGCGCCTATACCCCGGCCCGCATTGCACTTGGCCGCACCGGCCACAGCCAGCCGACAAAGCCTCAACTGGAGTTTCAACTGGCCCACGCCAGCGCCCGCAAAGCCGTTCATCATGAATTGGATCAAACTGCATTGACAGAACAGCTGCACGGCCTGGATGTTGAAACAATCAGTGCCGCCAGCCGCGCCGCTACCCGGGCTGAATATTTACAGCGCCCTGATCTTGGACGCCAGCTCAATGACAGCTCCAGAAATCAGATTAGCAAAGCAACAATAAACTCAGCTGATTATGACCTGTTAATCATCGTAGCTGATGGGCTCTCAAGTCTGGCTATTGAAAAAAATGCTGTACCCTTTCTAATAGAATTTTTGCCCCTCACACGCAAAACTGAATTGAAAATCGCACCCTTCATAGTGGCCAACCAGGCCCGCGTTGCCCTCGGCGATGAAATATCGGAGTTGATCGGTGCCAGGATAACACTCATGCTCATAGGGGAGCGACCCGGCCTCAGTGCACCAGATAGCATGGGGATTTATCTGACATATGATGCCGTAGTCGGCACAACTGATGAAGCACGCAATTGCATATCCAACATCAGGCCGGAAGGGCTGCAATATGACGAAGCCGCAGAACGGCTGAATTACCTGATCAATGAAGCACTGCACCTCGGCAAATCCGGAGTGGACTTGAAAGACAGGTCATTGGAATTGCAACATGATCTAAAACCAGGCCGGTCTCATTTCCTGATTAACTCTGACTAAACCACCATTTATATTATAAAATTTTGGCACCATACCAGCACCGCTGTTTAGCCGGCGGATTCTTTAACTAGACCTGGATGTAAGGCCGGGCTTCCAAATCCACCCCGGAGACCTGCCAATTTTAACGCAGCAAGCAATCCATAAACACCCTGTCCTTTGCGGTCATGACATTAAACATCAGGTAGACAAGCCCAAATGCCGATAAATCATCAATCACACAATCCGGCACGCAATGTACATAGTGACGACAGCCGGGAAGGCGCGGATCAAAGCTTAAAAGACTTACTTGGCCCAGAAGAAGCATTGAGGCCCGCAATCTGGTGCTTTATTAATCTTTTAATCAATTAAAAAATATCTAAGATAACACTCCACACAGCCAGTTGTTATCGACCCTCGCCAAAGAAAGACATTGTCGCATGAAAAAAATCATACTTATCACCGGCGCCACCGATGGCATAGGCCTGGAAACGGCCAAACTACTCGCAGCCGGGGGGCATACGCTCCTGCTGCATGGCCGAAATCCCAAAAAACTTGGCGACACAAAAGAACTGATCACTGCAATTGAAGGCGCCGGTCCGGTAGAAACCTACACCGCAGACCTCTCCCATATTGAGGCTGTTTCAGCTCTTGCAGATGAAATCTGCCAGCGTGGCAGTGGTCTCGATGTACTCATCAACAACGCCGGTGTGTACAAAACTGACCAACCCATCAACGACGACGGGCTGGATGTTCGCTTTGTTGTCAACACCCTTGCACCCTACCTGCTGACAAAAAGGTTACTGCCATTAATGAACGCCTCTGGCCGGGTGCTCAACGTCTCATCTGCAGCACAGTCACCTGTCAGCCTGAGCGCACTGGCCGGGGACACACACCTCGATCACAAGGATGCCTATGCGCAAAGCAAGCTTGCCATCACCATGTGGTCAGCTTACATGGCGGATAAAAGGGGCGATGGACCTATCATGATCGCCATCAATCCGGGCTCTCTGCTGGGAAGCAAGATGGTCAGGGAAACATACGGCATTGAGGGGAACGACATCGGCATAGGTGCGGATATCCTGGAACGGGCAGCACTGTCAGATGAATTCAGCAACGCTAACGGCAAGTACTATGACAATGACAACAAACAGTTCGCACCGCCTCATCCTGATGCTTCCAACACACAAAAACGCGGCCAACTGGTCCAGTCCATCGAGGCAATGTTGGCATAGACGGCGCGATAATTTGCTGCAGGAGAATACAGTCCTGTATCATTTCAGGTAAAACAACAGAGCCAGGGGTGAATATCCCGAATTTCGAACCTCAACACCAACTGGCAAAATTTGCATCCGGCGAGCGTAGAAGTTCCTCTATGTTGGCCTTAATGAGGTTGAAACCCACATTCCCATAAAGTTTCTGGCGCCCCTCATTCAGAACTAGACTGGGGCTCCCCTCAATCCGCATGGTTTCGGCCATCTGGTAGTCACCCGCAAGAAGAGCAAAGGCCTCACCCGACTTTATGCAATCCTCAACCCCGCCGATGCTCACCCCCAGCGGTTCAGCAACAGCGCATTGAACATCCCAGCGGGAGATATCTTTGCAGTCCCTGAAAAAGGCACGGCGCAATTCACTGGCGGTCTGGTTAAAAAGCTCTCGCGACTGAGTATCAGATGTTTGTCCATCCCCGGTCGAGGAAGCTTCTACCGCTTTCAGGAAGAGATGAATGCTGGTTGACGAAAGGGGGCGCGTGGACAACCAGATCTCTTTATGCACCTCAATATGCGGAAACTGATTTGCGACGTCCTGTAAGTGCGCATTGAACCCTTTATATTCACCGCGGGTTTTCCAGACGCTCGCCATTTTCCCCCTTGTGTCCCCAAAAACCGAACAGAACCGTGGCTCAATGATAACCTGATCACCAAAAGTCTTTCCAACCTCCTCGAGCCGCGCCTCTGAAGCATAGGCCCATATGCATAATACATCGGTAAAATATGTGATCCTGATCGGGTCCATTCAACTGTTTCCTTTTAACCTGTCAGACCTTCAAAAATCATGCCTGATCTCATGTTGCATATCCAACATATGAGAGACCAACAAAAAGGCAAACCACCTGATAAATTAACTGAAAATGACAAAGAACCAAGTGCTTGCAACCGGTTATGACACATTGCTACCTCTCAAAGATAAGCTGTCCACAAAATAACCGTTATTCACCCAGCACATAAGGCAATACCCGCTTTTCCGGGTGGGCGTTAATTCTCCCGGGGTGAAACTTGCTGCTCTCACTATTGACCAAATGTTCGCGGAGGCAGGAATGAGGCTCTTCCCGCATCTCTCAAAACTTTCTCACATTTTATCAAGTATGTTATTTCAAATATTTTATCAGCTAAGTTTTTGAATACTACGGAGTAAAGGAAAGGACCAAATACGAAAATGAAAATAAAATTATTATTAAGTCTGATACTGGCACTGGGGCTCGTAGGCCCTGCTTCCGCAGCGCCGATTTGCAACAAACTGGGTTTCGCTGGCCTGTTATCCTCCTGCAACCGCGGCAAACCAATTGAAATAAAGCTGTCTTCAGGCCAACCTCTGGGTGAAGACGTGGTCCTCGAATCCGGTACTTATTACAAAATGAATATCACCGCTGACGGCTCGGCAGAACTGGCGCTCACAGGGGCCAGCTTTTTCCGTGCAATCTGGATGAACGAGATCGTCATCAACAAGATCGAAATCCGCCCTATGGCCATTGATTCACTCGAGTTCGATGCAGCCGGCGAGGCTGAGGTTTCATTCATCGCAATAAAGCCTGGCACCTACACTCTGCGTATCCCCGGCACGACCGGAAAGACGCAGCAGATAAAAATCAGCATCAAGTAAAGGAACCCCACCATGAAGACAATCGTTAAAACCCTCTCTATCGCTCTAACCGCCCTTTTCCTCGCCGGCCCCACAGTTTCCCTGGCCGATGATCATGAAAAAATCGACAAAGCAACAGTTGAAAAAATCATGGCCAAACTTAAGGAAATGAAATGCGAGATGGACCCGGATGACATCGAAAAAGAAGATGACGGCTATGAACTGGACGACGTGTTCTGCGAAGGTGGCAAACAATTCGACATCCAGCTGGATAAAGATCTGAATGAAACGGGCCGCAAAGACGACTAATGCCTTGTTCGGGCATTTCTAATACGATCCCGGGATAGTATTCATTACCATCTCGGGATCGTTTTCATTTCCAGAGCACCCACATCAATTGCACTCAATACGACGCCCCGCCTTTAAAACGATCACCCTAATAAATCCAGCCAACCTATAACCACCCCCATCAGCACCTGTTGGACAGAATGTGGGTCGTGATTGTTGGCGGGAACAATGCATTTGTATTTAAGGGAGAAAATGGTGAGCCCTGAAGGATTCGAACCTTCGACCTACTGATTAAAAGTCACCAAGTCTTATCTGATGTTATTTCTATGCATTAACAAATATCCATTAAAATCATATGTGTAAAACGACACAAGCCGCTTCCTTCCCGCATCAACCACCTTTAAAATTGGCACTAATAGAGCCTGTATTGGCACTATATTGGCGCTAAACAAAAGAACGGTACAATGGTCGTAAAATACAAAAGGGCTAAGATCAACACCAACACCGTTGAAGCTTTAAATCCTGGAGAAGCCATTAGTGATACGCATTTACCGGGTTATTATGTCCGTTGCCAGAAGGAAGCAAGGATATATTTTATTCGGAAATATGCTCTCGGACATCGCCACTTCGTCAACATTGGAGAACATGGCAAGCTTGGACTGACAGAAAAGAGGGCACGAGACCAGGCACAAAAAATAATTGTTGAGATTAAACAAGGAGGGGATCCAACTCAGGAACGCAACAGCCTCAAACAGATGCCGACATTATCTGCCTATGCTGATGAGTATCTTGATGGGTATGGGCTGACATTGAAACCATCTACACTGCAAGACTATCGCAATTGTTTTAATCGCTATATTCGTCCGTTGTCGATTGCCAATTCCAAGCTTGATCGCATCACACGTCAAGACATAGCACAGCTGCACCGCTCAAAATCAAAACACAAAAGAACCGCAAACAAGCTACTTCAGATCCTTTCAAGCATGTATGGGGAGGCTCAAAGAGCCGGTATTGTTCCTTCAGAATTTAACCCGACAAAAGGCATCAAGCATTACAAGATCGATGCACGGCAGCGCTTTCTTTCTCAGGATGAGCTGATGAACCTCGGACAAGCCCTTTCTGAAGCTGAAGATCATGGCAGTGAAAACCTATATGCCATCGCCGCCATTCGGCTGCTGATCTATACGGGAGCCCGCTTAAATGAAATCCTCACCCTCAGATGGGAATGGATTGATCTTGAGCGCGGGTATCTGCATCTGCCTGATAGTAAAACAGGCCAGAAAGTCATTCACCTTTCTCCCCCTGCGCAAGATTTGCTCTCAAATCTGCCAAAGGTGAAGGGGAACCCGTTTGTCATTGTTGGTGATCGAGAGGGATCACATTGGGTCAACCTCAGAAAACCCTGGGAAAGAATCAAAACAAAGGCCTGCAATGAGCCGACCACCCTGCCTGACGGATCAAGGCAACATGTGCGCCTTCATGACCTGCGCCATAACTTTGCTTCCCTTGCGGCAAGCGGTGGCGCGTCACTTCTAATGATCGGCACCCTGCTCGGCCATCGCCAGATTAGCACAACAGCCCGCTACGCTCACCTGACTGATGATCCATTAAAACAGGTAAATGATGCTGCAGGGAAAACGGCAGAAAAAGCACTCAAACCTGCAGTCAAATCACATTCGGATCAGAGGTAAAAATTCCTTCCATCTGAGAGGATAATCTAAGATGCCAAAGATTCCATCCAGAAAAGAAGCAGAATTACGTCTTTTAAGGAATTTTGCTGAAATTTTTCCAGAAGCAGTGAAGCTTAAGACAGATGGTTCATCAGAGTCACAACATTTATTTAAATGCCGGGATGATTTTTTTACCCAGATAATGTCCATTAGCCCTGAGCTTAACTCAGCGGAAAAAGAGATAATTGATGCATGTGATTTCTATATTAGAGCGTATAGATCCAAGGCCCCAAGAGCTGTATACTCAGATTTCAATAAAATCCTCAATGGCACAAAATCAAAAAAAGGAAAACAGAAAAAACCAGGTTTGATTAGTGTAATCGACACTTTTATTGAAAATCTTGATCATTATTTAAAGGCGCTTAACACAGCATCGGGTGTAGACTTGGCAAGTCTAGATCACGGTGATTCATTTCTACCACCGGTAAAATCATCCGTTGATATCAGCCGGGAATTTACCCGCGTGCAAAATGCCCTAAACGGTTATCCATTGGGTCATGAACCATCTATGGACTATTTATTTTATAACCTCGGGGTGAAAAACAATCGTCTCAAATTACTTGCTAAAGAATTTGAACAACAGGGTCGAACACCCGACAAACCTTTTCATGATTTTATTTTTTACCTGGCTGATATTTTTGAAGATGCTGGAATCGAGCTTTATCCGGGCACCAAAAAACATAAAGAGCGATCAGTTTTTATGAACATTATCAGGTTTTTGTTTAAGCAGATGCCAAATGATGTGCATCATCTAAAATCAGACGAGACAAAGAAAGGAAAAGATACATTAACAAAATTCATACGAGTGACGTTGAAGAAAAAAAAAGAGGGTGAAGCCCAATTTAAATTATCCTCAATGCAGTCAAGTCAAATTGATAAATTACAGCGCATAGTATTTGATGGGCTTAAGCCAATATTTGCAAATCAGGAACCAGCCCCGTTAAGCCTGACACCTTCAGAGACTAAATTTCTAAAACGTCATATCAATCTTTTCCCAAAAGCAATTCATCAATACATAAATAAAGTCGGAAATTGATGATTTTAACTTCCGGAGAAAACACTGACAAAAACTGCAAAGTTTTGTCGGTTTAAAATGCCAGTCTCCCGTCACATGCTGCCTTCATCAACACGATCTCGAAGATCCTACGATGGAGACTCAAATGACCGACAACAGCACATACCTCACACAAAAACAGGTCGCGGACCTGCTTCACATTTCCACACGCACCCTTGAACGATTGAGAACAGAAGGCGGCGGGCCGCGCTATTTCAAAGCCGGCCGCCGTGTTCTTTATTCGCAAAGCGCCATCAATGACTGGCTTCAAAACCGCAACTTTGAAAATGCCGGTGAAGCGCGGGCAGCAGGTATTAAATAATCCATAAAAAATGCCCCCATCAGTAGCTGCTGATAAGGGGCAAAAAATCTAATTTCAATAAGGAGATAGTAATGAATTACGCTCCAAAAAGCAACCGCACATTGATAACAAATGAAGACATTTCACCCTGCAATTCGATTGGTGAGGTCGCTGTAAAATATGCAGCAAATGGTTGGCCCGTCTTCCCCTGTCGTGAGAATGGCAAAAAAGTAAAAGCCCCTTACACCAAGAATGGTTTCAAGGATGCAACAACCAATCAGGTTCAAATCAAACAATGGTGGCACCAACACCCAAATGCTTTAATCGGTTTCCCAACAGGGACAGAAACTGGCATCTTGGTGATTGATTGCGATGTCAGGCAAACTGGAAATGGCACTGAAAACTACAAGCAACTTCTCAGTGATCATCAAATAAAGGATTTTCCCTGCATTCTGACTGTTAATACACCTTCAGGGGGCGTACATTATTATTACAGGCAACCGCCAGTAAGCGTTCCAATCAAATCCAAGCTAACGGATTACGTTGATATAAAAGCTGATGGCGGTTATGTCATCGCACCTGGTAGCAAACTAGCCGATGGAAGAAAATATACATGGGCCAGAGGGCTTGATCCACTAGTACGCAACTTGCGGTGTCCCCCCAGTGGTCTTCTCAATATCATTCAAAAAACAGCTCCAGCTGAAACCATTATTCCTTATCCCCAATCAACAAACCTGGATGAAATAAAAATTGCTCTTGGTTACATTCCAGCGAGTGACTATCTGAAATGGCTGGATATCGGCATGGCGTTGAAAGCTGGACTAGGTGATGAAGGGTATGCAATCTGGGATCAGTGGAGCAAGACCTTCCCTGAAAAGTATGATCAGAAGGAGCAGCGAAAAACATGGGTTAGCTTCAAAGGCCATGGGATCAAAATTGAGACAGTCTTTCACTATGCAAAACAACACGGATGTAATCTATCTGAGCTTGCAAAAGAGAAGCGGAAAAAAGAAAAACCATTAGCATCTGCGAAGACGTATTGTATTGATCATCAATCGGAAAAAACGCCTCCCTCAAATGAGAGATCTTACTCTTCACTCATCCCGGTTGATCTCAACCTCAGTGTAAGTTTGCGTGATGACTGGCTGATTGAAGACATGTTCTTCAGTGGTGACCTTGCGTTACTGGTTGGCAAAAAATCTGTAGGCAAATCCTTCATTGCCATTGATCTGGCTACCTGTCTTGCCACCGGTTCAAGCTGGGCTAGTCAATCGGTGAAACAATGCCCCGTTCTCTATCACGCACTTGAAGGAGAAAGAGGTATTAAGAAACGGTTTCTTGCCCAAGCTGAAATAAACAGGTCCGCTTTTGAAAATCGGACCATTCCACTGGCCATTGAAACATCACCTCTTGATCTATGCAGTGCACATGCTGAAGCAGATCTGATGAACGCAGTGTTTGAATTTGAAGAAACTTATAAGTCAGTTCCCAGCCTGATCATTATTGACACCCTGTCACAGGTCTTCGGCGGTGATGAGAACTCATCTGAACCCATGAGAAATTGCCTAAAAAACGTCAAAGCAGTGATCAGAAAAACTGAAGCTAGCATCCTCCTCATCCATCACTTCGGCAAAGACGTGAAATATGGTCCTCGCGGCCATTCGTCTCTGGAAGCCGCCTGTGACACGATTTTTTATCTTGAAAAAAATCGAGACGGCATTGTTTTTAGCGAGCACAAGCAGAAGGATGCGGACTGCTCTTTTCAAACCAGGGTTGAGTTAATCCCCACCACACTTGAAAGCAAGGCACCGGGTTCAGATAAACCGATCACCACCTGCCTGCCCGCCTACAGCAATACCTCAAAAAAAGGGGATGGTATAAATTGAAAAACAAAAGTCCGGAAACAGAGATCAAAACCCCTCTCAGCTACCAGCAGTCCCAAAGTTCAGAAACCGTGCTCCTGCCCAACTTAAAATCCCGGGAATGCACAATTCAAACGGGCAGCCTCCCCCTCAATGAAAGGTTCACGCTGGAGTGGAACCAAAAACAATGGATCCTGAAAAAAAATTTCGGCAACAAGAACCCCTCATTCTGCACCACAAAGGAAGCCCTGATCAGATGCATCGGCAATGATTATCCGGATGCCATTGCATCCGAGGCCTTGGCGGTGTTTGAGGGATTGCCTGAAACGATAAGAGAATGGCTGACGATCCCCCTCCCCCCTAAAGGGGGAGGGAGGTGATGAGGTTGTTTGAATCAGAAAAAATCAAAAAATGAAGTCACCTTTGTGCCAATAGCGGCCGATCGTCGCAAATAGTAGACATTAAACTTTTCTACCCCTCACCAACGCTAAGTAACTCTTCCATAAAAATACTTAACAGTTGTGCCCGCCCATCAACGTCTGCCTTTGCGTAAATTTGGGTGCACTGTGCTCGGACTGTACCCTGAGCGGTGCCACGCATTTTAGCAATTGAATCATTGTCGATGCCTTTGAGGATCAGAAGTGCAATCTCCCGTTCTGATTTAGTAAGTTGCCATTCATCAAAAAAAGTGTCGATGAGGTTTGCCATCTCGCCTCGTGCCGCTCGGATACCAAATTCCATGGCAGCCATCTGGTTGAGCAGATCACGAAGTTCGCGCATAAGATATATTACGCCTGCAATTAATGCGATGGCTGCAATACCCTCTAGGATTAGGTGAACATCATCAAGGTGATCTCCCTGTCCAAGGTCATAGATCACATCACCAATAAAAAACATTGCACAGAGGGCCTGCAATAGAATGATTGTAGAGAGCACAATAGCCCGGCGCTCTCGTATTATTTCTGGGAAATGGCGTACAATCATTCTACTGACCTGCCCTCAGGAATGCATTTTTTTCCGTTAATCATAGCTCGAAAAATAGGCACGCCAGTTCGCCAAGTGTCAAACATAACGCCTCCGATATGAAAAATGATAGAGAGAACAAGCCAGTTAAAGGCCATTTCATGGGCTTCCTCCACCCAAACAACACCAAAGAATCGCACTGAGCCCATCATATATCCTGTTATACCAAGTGCCAGTACGGTCGCCCAAATATTATAGACCATCAAAGCCCCAAGTGGGTTGTGGGACAGATGCACGGTTTTATCGCCGCTAGGCATCGAGATCAAGTGACGGACTGCTGCAACCGGATTTGGTGGGAATGCTGACAGTCTTGCGTACCGCGAACCAATCAGACCCCAAATCAGGCGGACCACTACAAGTCCGATAGCGAGATATCCGATCCACTCATGCTGGGTGCTTTCCTCGTCTATGACCCAACCATTAAGCACGATGGTTAATGCAAGGCCCCAATGGATCAATCTGACCAGTGGGTCCCAGACAACGATGCTGCGGGCGCCCGAGCGCCCGCTAGCAATTTTACTGCTCACTTTCATGATCAGTTTACTTCATTTTGAGCTTAGTTACTTTGCCTGTCTCTGTGCTGACATAGACCTCACCCATTTTGTCACCCTTGACGAAATAGGCTTCGATCTTGCCATCCTCCATCTCTACTTTGCGAACTTGATAACCCATATCAGTCAACTTTTTTTGTACCTCCATCATAGTGTTTCCCAAAACTGAATCTTTTGACAGATCGGCTGCGAAAGCGGGGCTAGCAAAAGCCAAAACGACTAGAAATATTAGTTTACGCATCTTCATTCTCCTTTTGATATAAAATGCTAACGGTTTCCCGTCAGTCTGAATAAAGATGTGGTTTGATTATTAATTTTTGAATTGCAGGAAAGCTTAAATCTAGGGAAATAAGCTTATGCTTACGTGGTGAGCTGCCCACTTCTGTTTCAGATTCTCAAAATCTTGATGAAATTCCTCTTTGGGTCAGTTAACGACTATCTGACTGCCCGATAATTGCGGTCGGTTGCGTGCTAAAAGCAGACATCTACCGGCAACCAGAACCAAGAGGAAAGATTGGTATAGACCAGGTACAATGATCAGCCCCCATTGAGGGGACCAGTGACAAAATTAATTTAAAGCTCTCATTTTTATAACATTCAAAATGGTCTACTTCACTGGGGGAGGATCAGAGAGAGAGACCCCAGTTAACTAGGGTCTTATGAAGTCTAAATCATTGTGTAATGCATAATGTTATCATGAGTCTCTTGACCTTCCAGTAGATAGAAAACTTATATTCACAATAAGTGAATAAAAGGATTTTCTTAAATGAACGAGCACGATAGTAAACACGATCATTCACACAAAACTACACATATTGATAAGAAGGTTGCTGATGTGACAAAGATCGATCCCGTTTGTGGCATGAGTGTTGATACAAATAAGAATAAACCCACAAATGACCATGAGGGGACAATCTACCATTTCTGTTCTGAAAAATGTCATGATAAATTTGAGGCTGATCCAGAATTTTATATTTCAGGTGCACATAAACGAAAAACAAAAAACGTTGTTGCCAGAGTTGAATATACCTGCCCAATGCATCCAGAAATTATTCAGGACCTTCCCGGAGATTGCCCCATATGTGGGATGGCATTGGAACCCAAAGGCATTCCAACTGATGAGCCGAACGAAATATTAATTGATTTTACACATCGTTTCTGGGTCTCAGCATTTTGTGCGATACCGCTTCTCATCCTTACCATGGGGCCAATGGTCGGCCTGAATATCCGTGAATGGATTGGTGAGAAAATGACCATTCTCATTGAATTGGCACTTAGTACTCCTGTTATTCTATGGGCAGCCATTCCATTTTTTAAGCGAGGATGGAATTCTATACTCAATCGAAGTCCCAATATGTGGACTTTGATCATGCTAGGTGTTGGTGCAGCTTATGGATACAGCCTGATTGCAGCACTGGTCCCTGGATTTTTCCCTGCGTCATTTAGAGAAATTGATGGCACAGTACCCGTCTATTTTGAAGCAGCTGCTGTGATTGTAGCTCTCGTATTCCTAGGACAGGTTTTGGAGCTTCGCGCCCATCAACAGACTGGTTCAGCTATACGTGCTCTTCTTAATTTATCGCCTAAAATAGCCAGAAGAATTAATTCTGATGGTTCAGAGCGTGATGTTCCCATCGAAAATATTCTGGTTGGCGATCGATTGCGCGTGCGCCCCGGCGAGAGCGTTCCTGTGGATGGAATTGTTCTAGAAGGCAGATCTTCAATTGATGAAAGTATGATATCCGGCGAGCCGATTGCAGTTGAAAAATCTGAAAACGATAAATTGACTGGTGGAACCTTGAACGGAACGGGCTCACTCATTATGGAAGCCGAGCGAGTAGGCGGCGACACAATGTTAGCCAAAATCGTAGACATGGTTTCATCTGCCCAGAGATCCAGAGCACCTATCCAGGGGCTGACTGATACAGTTGCGGGATATTTTGTGCCATTTGTTGTTCTGGTTGCTTTTATTGCTTTTTTAATCTGGGCTTTGTTCGGTCCACAACCAGCTTTAATCCATGCTTTAGTGGTCGCGGTTTCAGTCCTTATAATTGCGTGCCCCTGTGCTTTAGGATTAGCTACACCAATGTCAATTATGATAGCGACCGGACGCGGCGCACAATCTGGTGTTCTGGTGCGTGATGCTGAAGCATTGGAGAGATTTGCAAAAGTTGATACTTTGATTGTTGACAAGACAGGAACTCTCACTGAAGGCAGACCAAAGCTTACAGATATTATAGCTGTTGATGGGATTAACCAAAATGAACTACTTACTCTTGCAGCTTCACTTGAGAAAGGGTCAGAACACCCCTTAGCTGAGGCCATAATAAATGGTGCCGAAGATCGTGGCCTTACACTTAGCAATTCAGAAGAGTTTGAAGCCATCACTGGCAAAGGTGTTACCGGTAAGATTGGGACAAAAAAAGTTTCTCTCGGCAATGCAGCAATGATGCATGAGTTAAACCTTGATATAACCTCGCTTCGTTATCAGGCTGATGAACTTCGTGATGAAGGTAAAACAGCGATGTTTATCGGGATTGAGAATCAATTTTCCGGTCTGATTGCGGTCGCTGACCCGATTAAATCGTCAACGTTTGAAGCTATAAAAGCCATCCATGCAACGGGCCTGAAAGTCATCATGGCAACTGGGGATAACAAGCGAACTGCCGTGGCTGTTGCTTCAAAACTCGGCATTGATGAAGTCAATGCTGATGTCTTACCAGAAGATAAAAAAGCCTTAGTTGACGAACTCCATTCAAAAGGAAATATTGTTGCTATGGCAGGTGATGGAGTAAATGATGCACCAGCGCTTGCAGTCGCTGATGTGGGCATTGCAATGGGGACGGGCGCAGATGTGGCGGTCGAAAGCGCGGGCTTCACTTTGGTAAAGGGTAACCTGGATGGAATTGTACGCGCTCGAAACCTATCGAAGGCAACAATCACCAACATCAAACAAAATCTGTTTTTCGCCTTTGCCTATAATTCAGCTGGCATTCCCATAGCTGCAGGAATTCTCTATCCACTAACCGGCTGGCTATTGTCTCCCATGATCGCAGCTGCTGCGATGAGTTTATCTTCTGTCTCTGTTATAGCAAACGCCTTGCGATTGCGTCACGTCAATTTGCATCATTAAGATGAACCGGAGAACTTACATTAATGCAGATAGCAAATAATGGGTGTTCCTTAACTAGGAATTGGAGTTTGACTTCTAATTATTCGTCGCAATAAGTAATTTCTGCTTTGGGTCAGTTAACGACTATCTGACTGCCCGGTAATTGTGGTCGGTTGCGTGCCAAATGCAGACTTTAATATCATAAGCCATAACCTTTCCTAATAATTATTTTTGCAAAGTTTGTCCGTCATCATATCAAATGGACCAATTCACTGGGGAAGAATCAGGTGACTGTCTTACATGTAGCAAATCACCGTTAATTAGTTAGTTAACAGCATTTTATTTGAAACGACGGCCTCATAATTAACGGTCTTAATCAAGAGAATGTTATCTAAGGTTAGAAAATATCTTTGAAATTGTTTTGTTCTTAAATTAGAATATACGCAATTTAAAAGTTGTAATATTAATGATGGATTGCAAAGTTTAATGGAAAAAATGTTCAAAGATAACTTTAAAATCTTTATGGTTTTACTGATGTTTTTTTCCACTATTGCGCCAGTTTATGCAAAAACATTTTTACCATCAGTTAAGAACTTAGCAAACGGAACCTACCAAATGGCTGGCACTCAGAAAAAGAGTGCTGATCGTGCTGCACCTTGCCACGATTTAATTAGGTTTCATGAGCAAGAGCTTTGTTTTAAACATTGCCTGCAATATCTGAATGTACCTTGTCTTGTTCCCTCAAAAATTGATGTGATGGAAGATCCTGAGCGATTTTCTAATCCCGTTTATATTGTTGCTATCTTCAGAATACCTCCATCTTCGTTATATGAAGTTTCTTCATCTCGCGACCCTCCGCATTATTTTCCCTGGGTTAGCACCCGAACAGGTATTTCTGCAATTATCCTTCAGACCTCTCGTATACGCCGTTAAATCCTGAATCAAACACTCTGAATGTTGTTAGTGGCATTTAGATTAATTGGCTTGAGCTTCCTTGGATTTTCAAACCAAATTCAGTTGTTTATTCCTGATTTAATAAAGGCGCATTGCGATGACTTTAGCCTCAACATATATCAAACCATTTTTAAAGGCATTTTGGGCCTTGTTTACTTTTGGATTGTTGTTTTCCGGTTTTATCATGCTCATTTATCATGGTTCTTCACATTCCTATCAAGCTTTTGCAGCTGAGAAAAAACAGACGTCACTTAAATGGACGTGTCCTATGCATCCGCATTACATCGCTGAGGAAGCCGGTACCTGCCCGATTTGTGGTATGGACCTGGTCAAATTACAGGGGGAGCCTGAGAAAACTCAAAATTCTGATGGATCAGGACGAACAATCATTACAATCCCAATTGAGACCATTCAGAAAATGGGGGTGCGTATCGCCAAAGCTGAACCTTCTATTTATGGCAAGCGCACCCGCAGTTTTGGAATTATTCAAGAAAATGAACGTTTGCAAACTGAACTTTCAGCACGGGTTGAAGGATGGATTGAAACTCTTAAAATAACCGCCGTTGGTGATCATGTGAATAAGGGGGATGTTTTGTTCGAGATATTCAGCCCTGAACTTATTGTTTCACAACGAGATTATATTATCGCACTAAGCCAATCTAAAACGGATAAAAGCAATATTACAAGGCGTTTACTAAGTTTTGGGGTGCAGCAAAAAGCGCTGGATCTCATCGCCGAGAAAATGGAGGTCCAGCAGAAACTGCCGTTTTATGCGACCCAGCCAGGCACAATATCAGAACTGAATGTCACACCTGGATCATATGTTAGAAAAGGCATGACGATTGCTAAAATCCAGGATTATTCAGAAGTGTGGGTGATGGTGAATGTCTCTGAGAAAGATATGGGTTTTCTATCTAAAGGGACTGCTGCTACAATATATTTCCCTAGCCTGCCAGGAAAATCTGTCAATACAATTGTAGATTATATCTATCCTGAAGTTGATATTAAGACACGAACCGGCCGCGTTCGTCTGGTTGTTCAAAATGAAACGGGGGAGCTTCGCCCTGGAACGTATGTTGATGTTGTTTTTGAAACTGAAATTTCTGATAGGTTGAGCGTTCCTTCTGAAGCGGTGCTGAAAGATGAAAGTGGTGATTATGTTGTTCTTTCACTTGGAGAGGGGCGGTTTCTTTCCAAAGAAGTGAAACTTGGTTTGGTGACGGATGGGCGCGCTGAAATAAAGGCTGGCCTTGAGGCTGGCGATAAGATTGTTGTCTCTTCACAATTTCTGCTTGATTCAGAAAGCGCGCTTCGTGAATCATTTCGTAAACTTGAGCGGCTGCAACTGCCCCTCGACCAATTGCGCCTTAGTAAAACAGATGTTGCCAAGTTTGACCATATAGTTGATGCGGCACTTTATCTTCATGAGTCTTTAAATGACGGGTTTGCTGTTGATGAAAAATTTCTTGAGCCTGCTGCGGCTATCAAAAATATCATGTGGAGTGATTATAAAAATACCAAATTGGCCGGTGTCTTAACCGACAGCCAAAATGCACTTAAACGTGCACAAAAAGCAAAAACCAAAACGGATATCAGGGAAGCGCTCAATCAAATTATTAAAGCCCTTGAACCATGGCTGCTGAGCGGAGCACCCAGTCATTACAAAGAGAAAGGGCTTTTATTCTATCAAACATCGGGCAGCAAACAAAAGTGGCTGCAACAAAAGTTGCCCGCTGCAAACCCCTATAACAAAGAAACCGCTGAATTGATTGCATGGCCCAATAAAGCCATGCGCAGTGAGAAACAGCGTTCCGATATGCCTGCACCTGAAAAACAAGATGCCTCTGAAAAGAACAATATGAGAGGTAGCCATGGCCAATAATCAAGATACATCATCGAACAAAGAAAATCAGACAAAGCAAAGCAAGCTTACTGGTAAACTTCATGATCCGAGCCAGTCTGCTGTTGCTAAAATTATTGGCTGGTCAATTAGAAACCAATTACTTGTCATCATAGGTACATTTGCGCTCATAATTGGCGGATGGATTTCCCTACAAATTACACCGCTTGATGCCATTCCTGATTTAACGGATACACAGGTTATTATCCGAACAGATTTTCAAGGGCAATCGCCGCAAATTATTGAAGATCTGGTGACTTACCCTTTATCAACGAAACTGTTAGGCTTGCCAAAAACAAAAGCCGTTCGCGGTTTTTCGATGTTTGGCACCAGCTTTGTTTATGTGATTTTTGAGGATGATGTTGATCAGTACTGGGCCAGGTCCAGGGTTATTGAAGCGCTCTCTACAATCAGAAATCAATTGCCCGCGAACGCTTCACCAGAAATTGGGCCGGATGCAACTGGGGTTGGTTGGGTCTATCAATATAGCCTGATTGATACGTCTGGAAAACTTGACCTTTCACAGCTGCGCTCTTTGCAAGACTGGTTTTTAAAATTTGAACTGGCAACGGTTAATGGTGTTTCAGAGGTGGCCTCTGTTGGTGGCTTTGTTAAAGAGTACCAGGTTTTAATCGACCCTAATCGTCTCAGAGCTTATGACGTGCCGATTTCACGAATTACCCAAGCGGTTCAGGCATCAAGCCGTGAGGTTGGTGGCCGTGTGCTTGAGCAAGCTGAAACCGAGCTGATTATTCGTTCAAGAGGCTATATTGAGACGATTGAAGATTTGAAAAATGTAGTTGTTTTTTCTTCCGGGGGCTCTCCTGTTCAGTTAAAAGATGTTGCCCGGATTGTGGAAGGCCCTGAACTGCGTCGCGGGCTTGTGGAACTGAATGGAACCGGCGAAGTTGTGAGCGGCATTGTTGTTATTCGCTCAGGCGAAAATGCGCTCAATGTGATTAAAGCCATCAAGAAAAAACTAAAAGAACTTGAGGCTGGCTTGCCGGCTGGTGTTAAAATCGTCCCCGTTTATGACCGCGCGCCACTGATTGAAAAAGCCATTAATTATCTTTCTTATAAATTGCTTGAAGAAGGGCTCGTGGTGGCTTTTGTCTGTCTTATTTTTTTACTGCATGCCAGGTCCGCATTTGTAGCAATTATAACCCTGCCGCTTGGCATCCTTGGCGCTTTCATCATAATGTCTTGGCAAGGGCTTACCGCCAATATTATGTCACTTGGTGGCATTGCTATTGCCATTGGGGCGATGGTGGATGCTTCAATTGTTATGGTTGAAAATGCGCACCGTAAACTTTCTGATTTACCGAAAGAGGCTACACCCGCTGAGAAACGAGAAGTCATAATCCACGCTTCAAAAGAAGTTGGCCCAGGTTTGTTTTTCTCTCTCCTGATCATTACGGTTTCATTTATCCCGGTTTTTGCTTTAACGGGGCAAAGCTATAGGTTATTCGCGCCGCTTGCTTTTACCAAGACTTATGCAATGGCCATTGCGTCAATATTATCTATAACCCTTGTCCCTGTTCTGATGTTATGGCTGATCAAAGGACGATTTTTACCGGAAATGAGCAACCCCATAAACCGTTTTTTTGTTGCAATCTATAAACCCATTCTACAATCAGCCTTAAAGGCGAAATGGATAACAATTGCCATCCTTTCCCTACTGTTGGTTTCTGTCATTTATCCTTTAAAGAATATCGGCAGTGAGTTCATGCCGCCGCTCTATGAGGGTGAGCTTCTCTATATGCCTACCACACTACCAGGGGTATCTATCACCAAAGCCAAAGAAATATTATCCCAGACAAACAGGTTAATCAAAACGGCGCCTGAAGTTGAGCGGGTGTTTGGCAAAGTGGGTCGGGCTGATACTGCAACTGACCCAGCGCCAATTAGCATGATTGAAACATGGATTAAACTTAAAGATAAAGATCAGTGGCGTCCAGGGTTTGACATTAAAGACCTGATTGCTGATCTTGACCGGCGGGTCAAATTACCTGGGCTAGTAAACTCCTGGGGTTATCCGATTAAAATCAGAATGGATATGATTTCAACCGGCATTCGAACGCCTGTCGGCATTAAAATTTCTGGCAATGATTTAAAAACGATTGAACAAATTGCGCTAGAAGTTGAGGCTCGTGTTAAAAAAATCCGTGGGGCTAGATCTGCGTTTGCTGATCGGGTTACAGGCGGCAAGTATCTGGAAATTCGACCAAACAGACGTGAGCTTGCCCGGCAGAATATTGATCTTGCTGTTTTTCAATCTGTCATTCAGACCGCACTTGGCGGTATGAAGCTTTCTGAAAGTGTTGAGGGACGGGAGAGATATAACATCATACTCAGGTATGATCGCGCCTATCGTGAAACGCCGGAGCAAATCTCTGAAATATTAGTGCCCACTCCGACTGGACAGCATATTCCTTTAAGCGAGCTTGCAACCTTAAAAATTGTTGATGGCCCGCCGATGCTGCGCTCAGAAAATGCTAGACTGACAGGATGGGTCTTTGTCGATATTTCCGGCCGTGACCTTGGCAGCTTTGTCGCAGAGGGACAAGCCAGCCTAAAAGCTGTTTCCCTTCCTGCGGGCTATTTTATTAGCTGGTCGGGCCAGTTTGAGCAAATGATAGAAGCTCGCGAAAAATTATCGATTGCGATACCATCTGTTATTCTGATTATTTTTGTGCTGTTGATGCTGCATTTCAAAAGACTGGATCGGACAATCATCATTTTGATGTCTCTGCCATTTGGACTGATTGGTGGGATTTGGGCTATATATCTGACGGGGTATAATTTTTCAGTTGCTGTTGCTGTTGGTTTCATTGCGTTAGGGGGCATAGCTGTTGAAACAGCTGTTGTGATGTTACTCTATATTGACGCTCAAATCAGGGAACATCCCCCCCAAACTTATAAAGACCTGCATCAATCCATTATAACTGGTGCTGTCTTAAGGGTGCGGCCCAAATTAATGACTGTTTGCGTCATCATTGCAGGACTGATGCCTATATTCTTTACAGATGGCATTGGGGCTGATGTCATGCGCCGCATTGCATTGCCTATGGTTGGTGGGATGGTGACGACTACTATTTTAACTTTAATCATCGTACCTGTGATCTATCTTTTATGGGAAAGCCGTACATTTCTAGAAACAGATAGTGATAATGTGAATATGAGAGCAAGTTTGTTTGACCCAAAAGATGAATTCAATAGCAAAAACATATCTGTTTAGGGAAAATATTTTTTTACGAACTGACATTTTTAGAAATACATCAAAGCAGAAAAGAAGAAGTAAATGTTAATCTTGCCTAAAAAATCTGAGAGTTTAATGCTCACACTGTTCACGATGATCGCTTTTTCAATTGTGATCATTTCACAAATTCATGCTGCTGGTGAAGGACATCATCGTCATCATAGTCATGATAAACACAAACCACAAATGATTGCAGGTGGAAAGCCTGGAAAAGTATCTGATATCAACCGAACGATTGAAATAGTTGCCACTGATGAGATGAAATTCAGCATTGCAGCTTTAGTGGTGAAAGATGGTGAAACCATAAAGTTCATTCTGATTAATAAAGGTGACACAGCTCATGATTTCACAATTGGAACTCCAGAGATGCAAAAGGCTCATCAAATAGAAATGTCTAAAATGATGGAAGCCATAGATACGCCCGAAGGTCATAAAATGGACCATAACGATCCAAATGCATTATTTCTCAATCCAGGTGAGAAAAAAGTATTAATTTGGAAATTTAAACAAACAGCAAAACTTGAGTTTGGATGTAATGTCCCAGGACATTATCAAGCTGGGATGAAGGGTCCCATTATCTTTAAAAACAAATAGCCTTATTGCTGAATAACCACCACATTATCCGTCGTCATTTAAAATGAAACAACAAAGCTCATGTATTAAATGATTCAAAAATAATTTAAAGAGCAATACACGCGCGAGACATAAACCGCGAGTCACCGCCAGCCAATTAATGAAAAACAGATCATCATTGGCACTATATTGGCACTACAACACATGTAGCATCTCACAACAATTAAGATAAGTCATTGAAAAGATTGGTGAGCCCTGAAGGATTCGAACCTTCGACCTACTGATTAAAAGTCAGTTGCTCTACCAACTGAGCTAAGGGCCCCCAAAAAATTTCCTGAACGGATCAGATATCCAGAACGGATCATTACGGTGGGTATATCACAAACAAAAAAGCCGGCCACCGGCCAGCCCGTGATGTCGGGAGAAAATAGGTATATTCACCCTTCCAGTCAAGCACGAACTTGCCTTTTTTAAAGAGAAACCTTCCCCCCTCTAAATTCAAGCTAAATACAGGCCATGCCGGTATTTTTTATGATATTTTACTTCCAAATGCCCCCGTTCCCCCTTAACAAGGAAGATCAAAATATTCCCTTGCAATCAAAAAGCCACCTGAACCAAAAACAATAAAGCCCGAATGACATGACCCACCGCGCCGCCATTGGCCTTATGTGCCTTGCTGTTGTCTTTTTCTCCATCCTGGACAGCACCGCAAAATATCTCGGTGAAGTTATGCATATCCCCATCGAGCAAGTTCTCTGGCTGCGTTTTTTAACCCATATATTTTTCCTCAGCCTGCTATACAAACCTAAGGGCATCATCAATGGGCTCAAGTCTAATGTATTGAAAATTCAGCTGTTCCGCACAATTGCCATGGTGCTAACAACCGCCTTTAACTTCCTTGCCCTGATATATCTGCAGCTGGATCAGACCATCACCATTTTCTTCCTTAGCCCCTTGCTTGTTGCGGCAATTTCCGGGCCCATCCTTGGGGAATGGTTGAAACCCAAACAGTTACTGGTGGTGATTATCGGCTTCCTTGGTGTGTTTATCGTAATGCGCCCGGGTTTTGGCGGCATCCATTGGGCGGTGATCTTCTCACTCGCTTCAACTCTGGCGCTGGCGTTTTATAACGTCCTGACCAGGTATGCCAGCCGCTATGATGATAACCGCACAAACCAGATATTCTCCCCCATCGGCGGGGCGATTCTGCTCGCTCCGCTGGCCATCTATAACTGGCACATGCCCGAAAGTATTATGGTTTGGCTGATGTTGCTTTCACTGGGTGTCACAGGTGGCCTGGGCCACTGGTTCCTGATCACAGCGCACCGCCATGCCCCGGCCCCGCTGCTTGCCCCCTTTATCTACACCGGCATCATAACCATGCCGATCATTGGCTATCTGGTATTTGATGACAAACCCAATATCTACACCCTGATTGGCGCCATGATTGTCATCGCCTCAGGTCTGTTTCTCTGGTATCAGGAAAAATCAAAAACAGATGCGCCATTGTCTCACGCTGACAAAACCAGAGATCAGAACTGACCCCGGCGAAGAAAAAAACTAACTGAGACAGCTAAAAACCGTACCACCGCTGCGACACGGCCTCTATGGTGTAGCGCGCAATTAAACAAGACAATCATACCTGGGGATCATAGCGGGCACGAAAGCCTCTGGCATAGTCCTCAAATCGCCCCTCTTCTATCGCCAACCGCATCTCAGCCATAAGTGTCTGATAAAAGTCGATATTGGCCCAGCTGATCAACATCGAGGCCAATAATTCACCCGAGCGTACGAGATGGTGCAAATAAGCCCTGCTGTAATCACGGCAGGCGGGGCAGTCCCGTTGAGGCTCTAACGGTAAAGGATCATCTTTATATTGTGCGTTTTTTAAATTCACTTTTCCATCAAAGGTAAAAGCCTGACCATGCCGCCCGGAGCGGGTGGGCATCACACAGTCAAACATATCAACGCCGCGCTCAACCGCACCCAGAAGATCAAGCGGCGTACCGACCCCCATTAGATAACGTGGTTTGTCAACGGGCAATAGAGGCGCTGTATAATCCAGCACCTCAAACATCAGCCCCTGCCCTTCGCCAACCGCCAGCCCGCCAATCGCATAGCCGGGAAAGGATATCTCTGTTAGCGCCTCGACAGAGCGTTGGCGTAGATCCTGATATACACTGCCCTGTACAATGCCAAACAGCGCTTGCCCTGGGGCACTATACGCCGCAAAGGCCTCTTTAGAGCGCTTCGCCCAGCGCATGGAAAGCTCCATGGACTTCAAAGCCTCTTCATGGCTCACAGGGTGCGGGGTACATTCATCAAAAGCCATCTGAATATCAGCGCCAAGCAAGGCCTGTATCTCCATGGAGCGCTCAGGTGTCAGATGATAGCGGTTACCGTCAATATGTGATTGAAACTCAACCCCCTCTTCACTGAGGGTTCGTAGCTTGGAAAGTGACATGACCTGAAACCCCCCACTATCCGTCAGAATGGGGCCATCCCAGTTCATGAACGAATGCAAACCACCGAGCCGCGCCACCCGCTCTGGCCCGGGCCGCAGCATCAAATGGTAGGTGTTCCCAAGGATGATATCAGCCCCGGTCTGCCGTACTGTCTCGGGAAACATACCCTTGACAGTGGCAGCCGTCCCAACCGGCATAAAGGCAGGCGTTTCAATCATCCCGTGCGGTGTGGTGATCACACCGCGGCGCGCCCCGCCATCAGAGGCAAGCAACTTGAAGCCAAAAGACCCACTCATCTCGGCCCCCTTTCAAGAAAACAGGCATCACCGTAAGAATAAAAACGAAACCCCTGATCAATCGCATGAGCGTAAGCTGCCTTCATGGTGGAAAGGCCGGAGAATGCAGCAACAAGCATGAATAAAGTTGATTTCGGCAGATGAAAATTGGTAATCAACCTGTCGACCACCTTAAAATCAAAACCGGGACGGATAAAAATATCCGTATCGCCAAGAAAGGTTTGAAGCCCCCGCCCTTGAAGCGCTGCACTTTCAAGGAGGCGCAAGCTGGTTGTCCCAACGGCGGTAACACGCCGGCCCGCTTCGCGCGCAGCCAAAATAGAAGCAACACATTCGGGGGGAACAACCCCCCACTCACTGTGCATTTTATGCTCATCAGGGTTATCTGTTTTCAGTGGCAGAAAAGTGCCGGCCCCGACATGCAGTGTCAGAAACTGCACATCAACCCCGCTACCACGCAGCTTATCGAGCAACTCAGGCGTAAAATGAAGCCCGGCAGTTGGTGCCGCAACAGAGCCTTCATCTTTTGCATAAACAGTCTGATACGTCACCCGGTCCTCTGCACTTACCGGGCGCCGCCCCGCAATATAGGGCGGCAATGGCATCTCTCCCACCGTCTCTAAAAGCTGATCCAGCACCGCACCCGCACAATCAAAGGCAATGCAAATCTCTCCGCCTTCATTTTTAGAAGTTATCCTGCCGCGCAATTGGCCAGCAAGACAAACGTCTGAAGCTGCACCAAAGATGAGCCGGTCCCCCACATCCAACCGTTTAAAGGGTTTGGCAAATGCCATCCATTCATGGTCCGAAAGCCGCTTATGCAGATTACAATGAACCCTGGCCTCCCCTGCCTCTCTGACACGCACCCCATCAAGTGCCGCAGGCAATACGCGGCTGTCATTCAGAACCAGCACATCACCCGCCTGGAAAAACTGCGGCAATTCTGAAAACAGATACTCCTGCAGCCCGGCCTCGCATAAACGGCCATCAACATGCAACAACCGGGATTGGTCGCGTTCAGGCAAGGGCGTGAGGGCAATCAGCTCTTCAGGCAAATTAAAATCAAAATCAGAGAGTGACAAAACGCAATCACCCTTTCCATGTTTGGGTTAAAACCACAAATGTAATGATTGATATTATACAAAGGGACATTAAGGCATCAGTTCACAGCAACACCAGTTGATACCAGGATCAGCTCATAACAAGAAGGCCCCAGAAACTGAGGCCTCACCTGCACTTATCACATCCCCTTAGTATAAGGGAAGTATTGCCCTAAGCCGCATCAGCGGCAACGCGCATACTCACAATCTGATCAGGGTCTATCACCGGTTCACCGCGTTTGATCTTGTCAACATGCTCCATACCGGTAACAACACGTCCCCATGCTGTATATTGGCCATCAAGAAAGGTGGCATCATCAAAGCAGATAAAAAATTGGCTGTCTGCTGAATTGGGGGCCTGAGCCCGTGCCATGGAACATACACCGCGCACATGCGGAGTGTCGTTAAATTCAGCTGCCAGGTTAGTGCCTGAGCCACCAGTGCCCGTCCCGGTAGGATCACCGGTTTGCGCCATAAAACCATCAATCACCCGGTGAAAAACAATACCATCATAAAATTTTTCACGCGCCAGTTCCTTGATGCGCGCAACATGACCAGGTGCTGCATCAGGCAACAGTTCAATAATGACTTCACCATGGGTGATGTTCAAAATGAGTGTATTTTCCGGATCTTTAATTTCTGTCATACCTCTCCTCATTCAGTATATCTCATTGCCATCACTCAATGCGCGGCAAAGACTTTCTTCGATGTTGCATTTCAAAACCGGGAACATATTTTTGCAATAACAATGTGTGGTCCCCCGGGACATCAGCAGCAACTTTCATGGAAACAATCACATCAGGTTCAGCAACCATTCCTGAATTACCCTGGCCGCGCTTGATCTGGTCAATAAATTCCATCCCCTTCACAACCTTGCCCCAGGCCGTGTATTTACCATTTAAAAAATGTGCCGCCTGAAAGCAGATGAAAAACTGGCTGTTGGCAGAATGGGGGTTATTTGTCCGAGCGGCCCCGATAATGCCGCGATTAAACGGAATATCATTAAACTCAGCTCGGAGTTCATCATAATCAGAGCCCCCGTTCCCCGTGCCGGTCGGGTCACCGGTTTGCGCCATGAAGCCATGAATAACCCGGTGAAATTTCAACCCGTCATAAAACCCCTCACGCACCAGCTTGCGCACACGTTCAACATGTTTGGGTGCTTTTTTCGGGTATAGCTGGATAATTGATCGACCGTAATCAGTTTGAAGAAAAATAAAATTTTCAAAATTCGGGGTCATCTTATCTTCAGCGCTTGAAGCTGGCAGCGCGCCACCCAGACAGAACAAGCCAAACAAACTGATCAAAAGAACCAATCTAAACATTATAAACTCTCCCTAATCACTCACAAACTGAAGACCGTATCTCAGTTAAACACGATCAATCTTTTCTTTGCTTCAGATGGGCCGCCACATGCTGGGGCACAAATTCAGAAATATCACCGCCAAACAACTCAATCTGCCTAACAAATTTTGATGCAATATGACGAACTTCACCATTACTGGGCAACAAAAGCGTCTCTATCCCATTAGCCATAGACCGGTTCATACCTGCCATTTGCATTTCATAGGCAAAATCAGCTGAATCGCGAAGCCCCCTGACAATCACCTGCGCCCCATAAGCTTGCGCCGCATCAACAGCCAGTCCTGAAAATTGAACAATTTTAATCGGCTTATCAGTATCAGCTTTGATGTTTTCATGGAATTCATTCAACATCTGAACCCGCTCATCACCGTTCAAATAAGCGGTTTTAACATGGTGCACACCGACCCCGATCACCAGTTCATCAACAAAACTGAGCGCTCTTGTGATAATGTCCACATGCCCATTGGTCAGCGGATCAAAACTACCAGGATAAAAACCGATCAAACTCATGATGACGGCTCCTCACCGAAAGGCTCACCTTCATCAGAAGCAATTTCCCCTGGCGCGCCCTCATCAGCCTCACCAGCTTCATCTTCAGGAATATGCTCAACCGAAACCACTTTCTCGTCCTCAGCGGTTTTAAAAACAGTCACACCCTGTGTGTTCCGCCCGGCAATTCTCACATCATGAAGCGGGCAGCGGATTAGCTTACCACCGTCGGTAACCAGCATGATCTGATCACCTTCTTCCACGGGAAACGACCCAACCAAAGCTCCATTGCGATCATTCACGATCATTGCAATGATGCCCTTGCCGCCCCGGCCAGAAACCCGGTATTCATAAGCAGAAGAACGCTTGCCATAACCATTTTCAGAAAGGCTCAGGACAAATTGCTCCGCAGCGCCAAGCTCTGCATACCGCTCAACCGAAAGTTCGACTTCATCGCCGCCCTCTTCATCAAGCTCCGGGGTATCAATCTCTACATTCTCATCAAGAGCAGCGCGGCGCATCTGGCTGGCCCGTTTCAGATACGCCCGTTTTTCCTCAACACTCGCTTCAACATGATGAAGTATAGTCATCGAAATCAAACGATCATCTGGCGCCAGCCTGATCCCACGCACCCCAGTGGAACTACGCCCGGCAAACACCCGAACATCAGTGACGGGAAAGCGAATGGCCTGCCCCTTAGCACTGGTGAGAAGCACATCATTCAGCTCAGTACATATATCAACGCCGACAATCTGATCCCCCTCATCCAGTTTCATGGCAATTTTACCATTTTGCCTAACCTCAACAAAATCTGAAAGATCATTCCGCCGCACATTCCCTGTTCTGGTGGCAAACATCACATGCAACTGATCCCAGGATTGTTCATCCTCCGGCAAAGGCATAATGGTGGTGATCCGTTCATCCTGCTCAAGCGGCAACAGATTTATCAGCGCTTTACCGCGCGCTTGCGGGGCTGCCAGCGGTAACCGCCAGACTTTCATTTTATAAACCATTCCCCGCGAAGAGAAAAACAGGATAGGCGTATGGGTATTGGCGACAAAAATCTTGGCGACAAAATCCTCATCCCGCGTTGCCATGCCAGAGCGCCCCTTACCGCCCCGGCGCTGCGCCCGGTAAGTCGAGAGCGGCACCCGCTTGATGTAGCCTTTGTGAGAAACAGTCACAACCATATCTTCACGGGCAATCAGATCCTCATCATCAACCTCACCCTCAACATCAGTAATTTCCGTCCGCCGCGGCGTACCGAATTCGTCGCGAATGGATGTCAGTTCCGATTTGACAATTTCAATAATCCGGGCGCTTGAGCCGAGAATATCGAGATAATCCTTAATGGTCTCACCCAGCTTGGTCAGCTCATCAGAAATTTCATCGCGGCCCAGCGCTGTCAATCGCTGCAGGCGCAGATCAAGGATGGCTTTTGCCTGCTGCTCGGATAGTTTATAAGTTCCCTTGTCAGAAACCTTGTGCCGCGGATCAGCAATCAACTCAACAAGTGGCGCAATATCCTTGGCAGGCCAGTTCCGCTCCAGCAGTTGCTCTCTGGCTGTTTGCGGGTTTGGCGCATGACGGATCAGGTGAATGATCTCATCAATATTAGCAACCGCAATCGCCAGACCAACCAGAACATGGGCTCGCTCGCGCGCTTTTTTCAGAAGGTGTTTTGTCCGCCTTGAGACAACATCCTGCCTGAAATCAGTAAAGGCACGAATGAAATCCATAAGGTTAAGCAGTTCCGGCTTACCCCCATTCAGCGCGACAAGGTTGCAACCAAAACTGGTCTGCAAAGGTGAAAACCGATAAACCTGATTAAGCACAACATCCGGCACAGCATCGCGTTTAAGCTCAATGACAACCCGCATACCCTGCCGGTCAGACTCATCCCTGATATCCGCAATGCCTTCAATCTTCTTGTCCCGCACAAGTTCGGCAATCTTTTCTATCATCGCGGATTTATTCACCTGATAGGGAATCTCAGTGATGATAAGTGCAAGTCGGTCCTTGCGGATCTCTTCTGTTGTCACCCGCCCGCGCATCATCACAGAGCCCTTGCCCTTGATGTAAGCAGAGCGAATACCAGCCCGGCCAAGAATAAGCCCGCCCGTTGGAAAATCAGGTCCAGGGATGATTTCAATCAACTGTTCTGTCGTAATTTCCGGATCATCCAGAAACGCCATGCAACCATCAATCACTTCACCAGGGTTGTGCGGCGGTATGTTTGTTGCCATCCCCACCGCGATACCACCGGCACCATTGACCAGCAGATTGGGAAACTTGGCAGGCAATACTTTTGGTTCTGTTTCAGAAGCGTCGTAATTATCCTGAAAGTCGACGGTATCTTTATCGAGGTCATCCAGCATCGAATGCGCGACTTTTTCCAGCCGGCATTCCGTATAGCGCATCGCGGCCGGGCGATCCCCATCTACAGAGCCAAAGTTACCCTGCCCGTCAATCAATGGCAGTCTGAGGGAAAAATCCTGCGCCATGCGGACCAGCGCATCATAAATCGCACTGTCACCGTGTGGGTGATATTTACCCATCACATCACCGACAACCCTGGCAGACTTGCGATAAGCCTTGTTCCAGTCATATCCGTTTTCATGCATGGAATAGAGAATTCGCCGGTGTACAGGTTTCAACCCGTCACGCACATCCGGCAGCGCCCTTGAAACGATAACGCTCATCGCATAATCAAGATAGGAACGGCGCATCTCATCTGTAATCAAAACAGGGCGAATATCTGGCGGCGAGCCGTCATCCCCTTCAAAATCATCTTTATCGCTCAATTGCAGTTCCCTGTAAAAAGGCGTATTACATTATTTTTTTACCCATAAATTTTTAGGAGAAAAATGGGCATTATTATTCTTAATTGCGCCAACCAGCCTCCAAATGAGAGGCAGAAAAACAAAGGCCGGGCAACACCGTTGTATAGCCCATCCACACCCCCAAAACCAGTGATTTAACTTGAAAAGTCCGATTCTCTGGGGAAATTTCTGAAGAATGTAGTTGCCCATGGGAAAATCTTCGAACAACCTTGAAATTACGCCGTAAACTTAACAAAAATTGATTGGAATCAGCAAAAAAATGGCCACACACAGTTCAAAAAAGGTGATTTATGCAGCACTTGCCGGCAATGGGCTCATCGCCATCACAAAATTTGCCGCCAGTGCCATCACCGGTTCTTCCGCCATGTTGTCTGAGGCCATTCACTCAGTTGTTGATACCGGCAATCAGGGGTTGTTGCTCTACGGTATGCGCCGGGCTGCAAGGCCACGTGATGAAAGACACCCGTTTGGTTATGGCATGGAAATTTATTTCTGGGCTTTTGTTGTCGCAATCCTGATATTTGCCGTCGGCGCCGTGGTTTCAATTTACGAAGGCGTACATAAACTAAACAACCCCTCCCCCATCGCAAGCCCCTACATTAACTATCTGGTCCTCACCTTTGCGATGATTTTCGAGGGCATCGCCTGGACCATCGCTTATAAAGAGTTCACCAAACTCAGAGGCAACCACAGCATATTTGAAGCGGTGCGCCGCTCAAAGGACCCAACGGTGTTTACAGTGCTTTTCGAAGACACAGCCGCCATGCTTGGCCTGATTGTGGCCTTCATCGGCATCTTTATCAGTTCACATTACGGCATACCCTGGGTGGATGGCGCGGCTTCAATTGGCATCGGTCTGATCCTTGGAGGAACCGCGGTTCTGCTCTCTTATGAAACCAAAGGGCTGCTGATCGGTGAAGCTGCCTCACCTGAATTAATCAGCACAATCAAAAAAATGCTGGACACCCACCAGGACATTCTTCACGTCAATGAATTCAGATCAATGCATATGGGCCCAAATGACATCCTGATTGCCCTCAGTCTGGATTTTGAAGACCAGATCACTGCAGGTGATGTTGAACGTGAGATTTCGCAATTGGAAAAACAGATCAAGGACCAGTTTTCAGAAGTCAAACACCTGTTTATTGAGGTCCAGAGCAAATCGGGCCATGATGCTGATGCCGATAACAAACAATATCAATAATCACCCCCACATATGTCGGAACGGCAACCACCTGCAACGGGAAAACCATAAAAACTGAGGGAAGTAAAATGCAATATACCAAACTTGCAGACACAAATCTGGACATCAGCCGCATCTGTCTTGGCACCATGACATGGGGCTACCAGAACACCCTGAAAGATGGTCACGAACAAATGGATTATGCCCTGGCCGAAGGGGTTAATTTCTGGGACACAGCAGAAATGTATGCGGTACCACCGACCAAAGAAACCTACGGCACAACAGAAACCATCATTGGGGAATGGTTTGCCAAAAATGGACGCCGTGATGATGTGATCCTTGCTTCAAAAATTGCGCCTGAATTGCCCCACATTCGGGGTGGCAACACACCCATTGACCGCCCTAATCTCCAGCAAGCACTCGACAACAGCCTGAAGCGCCTCAAAACTGATTATATTGATCTTTACCAGTTACACTGGCCTTCAAACAGAAATGGCTATCACTTTCAAAACCACTGGCAATACACCCCGCGCCATACAGACAAATCTGCCATCATCGCCAATAAAATAGAAATTCTTGAAACTCTGGAAGAGTTTATCAAGGCTGGCAAAATCCGCCACTGGGGCCTCTCAAACGACACAGCCTGGGGCATTACCCAATATTGTCAGCTTGCGGAACAGCATAATTTATCCAGACCCGTAAGCCTGCAGCATGAATACAGCCTTCTTTGCCGGCGCGATGATACTGATGTTGCAGAGGCCTGCATGATAGAAGGGCTCAGCTATCTGCCATGGTCCCCGATCGGCATGGGGATATTATCCGGTAAATATCTGGGCAATGAAGACCCGGAAAAAGCCCGCCTTACCTTTTCAAAAGAGGCAAAAGAAAGATACAGCTACCGCCTGACAGAGAATGTTCAAAAAGCAACTGAACGCTATGTGGAACTGGCAAGGTCAGAGAATATTGACCCCTCGCAACTGGCCATTGCCTTTTGTCTCACCCGCCCCTTTGTCACCAGTCCGATCATCGGCGCAACGAACCTAGACCAGTTGAAAAACAACATCGACGCAATCAATATAAAACTCTCTGAGGAAACACTGGGCACCATAGATACCATATATAGAGACTATCCTGTCCCCTTCTAAACAAACAGAAATCAATAAATAACTTTCACAACAAAAGTTAATGACTTAAAATGTCAGCCAGAAAGTCAAATGAGATAATCTTGATTTTTGAAAGTGACATTAAAGGGGAGTTGAAATGACAGAAGCACTATACTGGCTGGCCTTGACGGCTGTTTTAACACTTTTCCAACCTGTACCCTACCTCCTGGAGCGCATTATGCGCATCGGTCTTTTTGGTGCCATGGGTTATAATAATGATAGTGGCCACGGGGACAGCAATCAGGCAACTGAAGCAACCAGCCACTGGGCCCGCCGGGCTTATCGCGCTCATAGCAACAGCGTGGAAAATCTAGCAGTGTTTGCAACCCTCATTCTCATCGCGCATCTCACCAAAAATGATGGCGGAATTGTTGCGACAGCAGCCATGGTCTTCTTCTTCACCCGGCTCGCCCACTATGTTGTTTACGTAGCGGGTATTCCGGTCCTGCGGACATTGACCTTCGCAACCGGACTAGGCTGCCTCTTGACCATTGCCTATACGCTTCTTACTTAAGCGCGGTTGCCGGGCCGGATGCGTAGTAGGCATCTGAAGGCAAAAAAAACAGCCGGATGCGTAGTGGGCATCTGAAGGCCAAAAAAGACAGCCGGATGCGTAGTGGGCATCTGAAGGCCAAAAAACAGCCGGATGCGTAGTTGGCCTCTGAAGGACCATTTAGAATTAGGGCAATCTATAAATCAGCCCAGAAAACTTAGAGACTATTCAGGGCAAGCTGATGAAAATGGAAGCGCAGATATAACACACTAAACTTGAAAGCAAGGGGGCGGTGAACAGCCTCAAGACAGGAACCTCCCCCACAATTCATCTCACTCACTGCCTTCAATCTCTTCGCGCTTCATCTCCAGCGCCAGCCATTCATCCTCAAACGCCTGTAACGCTGCCATGGCATTGGCAAGGCCCTTTGTTGTTTCCTCAAAACCCACCGGGTCGTTCGAGAAAAAATCAGGGTTACCAAGCTTAGTTTCTAAATTGGCAATCTCCCCCTCAAGAGCTGACATTTTATCAGGCAGGGTTTCAAGCGCGTATTTTTCTTTATAGCTGAGTTTCCGTGGCTTCTGGCGGGCGGCTTTCTGGGCCGGCTTTTCCTGAAGATCTGAACCGGCATCTTTCTTTTTTGCCTTTGTTGTGAGAGTGACAGGCCTGGCCCGCGCCGCCGCCTGATCATACCCGCCGGCATAAAAACCCCATTGGGCATCCCCCTCAAAAAGCAACACCCCATTGACAACTCTGTTAAGAAAGTCCCGATCATGACTGACCAAAAGAACCGTCCCGTCATAGGAATGAAGAAACTCCTCCAGAAGATCAAGCGTTTCAAGATCAAGGTCATTCGTCGGCTCATCAAGCACAATCATATTGGAAGGCAGGCTAAGCGCGCGCGCCAGCATAACTCTGGCAAGTTCACCGCCAGAGAGCACGTCAAGCGGTGATTGCGCCTGATGCGGCTCGAATAAAAAATCCTTCATGTAACCGATAACATGCTTGCTGACACCGCCAATGGTCACCATATCCCCGCCGCCGCTGGTCAGGGCATCTTTCAATGTCCAGTTGGGCTTGAGGCTTACCCGCGCCTGATCAAGCGTGACAATCTCCAGCGTCTCCCCAAGTTCAACCACCCCCTTGTCAGGGGCGAGCACCCCGGTCAACATGTTGATGATGGTGGTTTTACCAGCCCCATTCGGGCCGACAATACCAACCCTGTCACCCCGCATAATACGCAAGCTGAGATCCCGCACCAGGCACTTGCCATCATAACTTTTGCAAATGCCTCTGGCTTCAGCCACCCGCTTGCTGGATTTATCAACCCCTTCATGTTGAAGGGAAACCTGACCCTGCGGCGTGGTCAGGTTTTGCTTCTTTTCACGCAAATTATGCAGGTTCGCCAACCGTTTCTGGTTCCGCTTGCGCCGCGCAGTCACTCCATAGCGCAGCCAGTGTTCTTCCCGAACTATCTCACGCGCAAGCTTATGGGCGGCTTCCTCCTCTTTGGCATAAACATCATCGCGGTAAGCTTCAAATGTCTCAAACCCCGCATCAAGAAAACGGATCTGCCCCCGGTCCACCCAGAGCACCCCATTCCCCGACCGCTCAAGAAAGCGCCGGTCGTGGCTGATGATGATCATCGCGGCATCAAGCCCAAGCAGTGTTGCCTCCAGCCACTCAATGGCCGGAAGATCGAGATGGTTCGTTGGTTCATCAAGCAAGAGCACGTCAGGCTCTTCAGCCAGCACCTTTACAAGCGCAGCCCGCCGCGCCTGCCCGCCTGAAAGCGTCTGGGTTGCCTCATCTCCCGCAAGACCTAACGCCTCAAGGTAAGGTGCCGCCCGGTAAGCCTCCTCAGGCGGCAAACCTGTCATCACAAAATCAAGCACCGTTTTATGAACGGATAAATCAGGCGCTTGCTCAAGATAGCCAATGCTGATGCCAGGTTGTACAAACCTCACCCCATCATCTGCCTCAATCTGCCCGCCAATTATTTTCAGCAAACTGGATTTTCCGGCCCCGTTCCGCCCGACAAGGCACAAACGCTGCCCGCGTGATAGCGACATTTCGGCGCCCTCCAGCAGCGGTGTTACACCGTAACTGAGATCAATGCCCTGCAATGTTAAAACGGGTGGAGCCATAAGAGTGTAAGGGCCGCGGCCTAAGCTTAAAGGGTTAAAACAGATAATGTCATCAAGGGCATGAAATCACAATCATCGCCGCTTCAAAGACACATAAAACAGAACGCAGCTAAAACGGCAAGATTTCAGTGAATGAAGCGGGGCGAACAATCATCAAAAGAAAAATCAACAACATGGAAATAAACGCAGGCCAGCCCAGCAAAAACCAGCGCTTGTAGAGTTGGTAAAAACGCCCCGGCAAGGGCGCCCCCTCATTGGCTGCCACAACCGCCAGATCGCGCATTTCCTTTTGCATGAAAACCACCGGCACCCAGCAAATGCCGATAATGCCATAAAGCAGAAGGCTCACCCAGACCCAGAAATCAGTAAATTCATATCCCACTTCAAACACCAGCAAACTGCCGCTGAGAGGCTGCAATAGCGCGGCCACAAGAGTGAACACATAATCAGCAATCACCACAATGCGCGCTATTAGCGCAACCCCGGCGCTCTCCCCAAGCCTGACCGCCACAAACATGAAAAACGCAATTCCAAGACCTGTTCCAAACAGGAGAGCCGCACCAAGAATATGCATATATTTTAAAACAAAATAACTCATCTGGGCTCAATCATCCCCATCACCACCGCAATCGTCAATACTGGCAACAGAATACCGAGTACGCCTGTAAAAAAGCCAAGCATATCAGTGACAAAGCTTAATCCATAAAGCCCCATGATCAACAATAGGGAGATTTTTAGAATACCGCCAATCCGCATCCAACGATTGGAGAGAAACAAACCACCAGCAATGATCGATAAAAAAGCCTCACCACTTTGCAAAAGCCCGCCCGGATCTGAAAGTCTGGGCTGAAATCCGCCATCTATAAGTGACATCAGACCAAGAACCCCAAGCAGAATAAAAGAAAGCCCCATCACCCATTTGAGAAGCGGCACCAGAAACACACAGCGGGCCTGTTGTCTGTCCGCCAAATCAGCCGGCCGGGCGGAAAGATAAGCAGAAAGGCTTTGAGGCGGCGCGCCTAGCAGACGCTGAAACTCATCAACATCATGACGTGTGAAATAGTCCATCTGTTTCAACGACGCACTTCTGAATGAAGAACGATTGCCAAAATAAGACATAAGATCACCCACCATAAGCAAGGGAGCCAGAACCCATCTGGGAACATAGACAAACCGCGCCGGGCCGAAACCCAGCCAGCGACGAAATTTAAGGACAATCTCCGAAAGTCCTAAAACCTCCCTACCGACGGCATAAATAGTCTCACCGGCCCATTCATCGGCACCATCCTCCACCAGCTTTAGAACAGCAAGAGAGAGGTCATCAAGGGTAAGTGGCTGAAACTTCGGATCCCCCTGCTCTCCAGCCGCGGGCAGGCCAATAATGAAGGGAAGCCCGGCAAGCCCCCTGAGCAAAAGCACCCCCCCGTTAGAGCCTGGCCCAACCACAAGCGAGGGGCGGATAATTGTCCAGTTGAGGTTGGTTTCCTTGAGATAATCCTCACCCATCATTTTGCTGGCGGCATAATCCGTCTCAACGTTGTGGGTGACACCTGATTTATCAGTGGTCAAAGTCGTAGCGGAAATCTGGATCAATTTTTTGACACCCGCCCGCTCAGCCCCTTCAAACAGGGCGCGGGCCCCGGCACCGTGCACTTTGAAAGATTCATCCCGAAGGTCAGATTGCAGAATCCCGACAGCATTGACCACCGCATCAACCCGCCCGCCAAGACTTTCAAAACGCCCCTGCCAGAGGGAGGCGTCAAGGTCATGATTGAAGTCGGTATAAATCCACTCAATGTCGGGGAAAAAACGACGCCCAAGGGCAACATCGCGCCCGGCACCAATAACCTCATGTCCGGCACTTAGAAGTGAGCTGACAATACCGCTTCCAATAAAGCCATACGCGCCTGCAACCATAACCCGCATGAGCCTACCTCCCCTGCATGGGCCTACCCCATTGAAAACGGGCACCCCTTAAGGTGCCCGAAAATTACCGCTATCCCGCCCTGGAAGGCCTTAACTCCTGGAGAAACTTTCAGCCCCTGAAAGACCAAAGAAAAAAACCAGAAGGTAAAAAAGATACTTCAGGAAAACACTATACAACCAACATCAAACCCGAGGGTTTAAAAAGGGATTTCGTCATCAAGTTCTTTTTCAAAGTTTTTCTTTTCGCCAGAGACAGCGGAGCCGCCCTGATCAGGCACCTGCCCCCATTCAGGGGCGCTTTGCCCGCCATCAAAATCATTGCCGCCATAAGCGCCCTGGCCACCACTTTGTCGGCTGTCCAACATGGTTAGGTTGCCATTAAACCCTTGCAACACGATTTCAGTGGAGTACTTGTCCTGCCCCTGATTGTCCTGCCATTTACGGGTCTGCAAACTGCCTTCTATGTAAACCTTGGAGCCTTTGCGCAAATATTGCTCAGCAACACGGCAGAGGCCTTCATTGAAAATGACAACCCGGTGCCATTCTGTTTTTTCGCGCCGCTCACCGGTAGATTTATCCTTCCAGCTTTCAGATGTTGCAATCCTCAGATTAACAACCGGACGATTATCCTGCATCCGCCGCACTTCCGGGTCAGCCCCAAGATTGCCAACCAGAATAACTTTGTTAATTGAACCCGCCATGCGATCACTCCTTCAAAATTTATTGAGGCCACATTAACCCAATTTATAGTCTCTGCGCGGCCATCTGTCAGCTTGTCCACAATCTATAGATCACTCAATTGCCGGCTGCCTGCGGCAAACCCGGCAGGAAAACCACAGAACAAATGATCAAAAGAGGTGGACCATAAACACGCATTTGCCTGTTGATTATGTCTTGCAATAGGGTATGTTCACATTATGTTCTAAATATGCTGCGTATTGTCACATCCCTGTAGCAAACCCACCAATATTATGGCATCATTAACCCTCTTATGCTGTAAATATACATTAGGGGTGTCAATAACCAGCTCAAATGGCAATTCAGGTCACTAAAATGGCAGTAGTCATTTGAACCGAAGCAAGGGAATGGGTTTTTAAAATTTAATCTGCTTAAAATTAATTTGCAAAGTCCAGGCCCTCAAAAATTTGACATAGTTTGGTGTCTGTTAAGGGACACCTGAGGCCAGACCAGAGAAAACCGGCCGATATAACCAAACGCCTGATGGCGTGTGCCTTGATGCAATTGCAACACAACAGCACTCAGCCATTAACAGTACGATAAAGAGATCGTTTTAAAATCAGTGCGCCTGTGGAACAATGTCATCTCATGGCAGATACACAAGACAATCAGGCAAACACAGAAACAAGAAAACAAAGCAACAAATAAAATGAAACCAAATTATACAACTGATCAAGCCATGCAACAACGTCTGGCCCGTTTTTCCAATCGCGGACGTCCCCTGCACAGAGACCAGAAAGCGTTTCTGAAAATTGCAGGTTTGACAGCGCTCTTTTGCGCTGCCTGGTTCTTGATCGGCAAACATACCTTTGAATTCACACCGGCCCATTGGGAAACATACTCTGATCGGTTCGCTTTCATGATGCGGACAATGGTGTTTGTTGCTCTGCCGTTGTTGTTCGGCATTATCTCAATTGCCTTCCAGCGCCTTGATCCCCGCAATGTGATCGGCCAGAAATTACGTACAGACACCCCCGCAGATATCAACAAGCGCTATATTGCCAACACAATAGAGCAAATGCTGCTGTTCTTCTTCGTGCACACAGCACTTATCTATTACATGCCAAAAGATGAAGCCATCAGCCTCATTCTGCTGGCCTCCCTCTTCATTGTTGGCCGTATCGTTTTCTGGGTTGGCTACCACAGGGATAAATTCATTCGCGCCCTTGGCTTTGGTATTACCTTCTACCCAATCGTCGGCGCTTATCTCTGGATCATCATTCGCATCGTCTTTGATGTGCATATTCCGCTGTAAGGACTACAAACACACATGACAGCAAAAAACCCGCCTCTCTTTTGAAAGAGAGGCGGGTTTTTTATATTGTTTAATTTTTAAAAAAACTGACGACTGTTCGCCAATAACAGAACGGTTTAAACAGTCATTAAAAACCATCCCGCCGCCGCCGATGAACCTCAGATAACAATTGATCTCTCAGTTTAACATCTATCAATTCAAAAACACCGCATTCAGATTTTTTCATCTCTTCCAGAAACGCTTCAATATCGCCTGAAAAATTAGGTTTGGACACCCGCGTCATCACTCCAGCTGTCGTTTCCATATTCACCCGGACATTCTGGCAGGCAATCTGTACAACATAATCCGTATACCCTTTCCGGAATTCAGCCGGGTCGCTATTATCAAACGCTTCCTTAAAGGCAACCCAGTTCTTGTAATCATCAGTTTGCGGCCAGTTTTCAATAGTTTCCTTGGAGAGCATGGTTTTAAGTGTTTCTTCGGTCTTGTCACGCAAGGGCCAGTTAAACGCCTTCTTCAACTCATTCTCTTGCGAGGATTTTGGCGGCAGAATTTCAACAGTTGAAAAATAAACCTTTGTATTCTGATCAATATTTGGTGGTTGCGGCCCCCAAATTTCTGCTGAAGAAAAATCAGCACCGCCCACTTCAGCATCCGTAAAATTGGTCGCCCATAAATCAGCCAGTGATAAATCCGCGACATTCAGCTGCGCCGTCTCAAAACTGACCGCTTGCAAGTGCGCAAGCGAGAAAATTGTCCCTTGCAGATTGGCATTGCCAAAATTACTCGCCAAAGCCACAGCCCCTGAAAAATCAGATCCCTGCATCTGCGCGCCAAAAAAATTCCCTTCCGTGATGAAGGAGTTCACAAATGAGGTCCGCGCCCCTTTGGCCGATTCAAATGACGCTCTCGACAAAATCGCCCAGTCAAACCGCGCCCCGTTGAGCGTGGCATTGTTAAACACAGCCGCATGTGAGTAGGTAGAGCGGAAATCCGCATTTGTTAAATCGGCAGATGAAAAGTCAGCCCGCGCCAGCATCGCGCACCCACGCGCCTGGAAATCCTCCAATTTGGCATCGGTAATGGTTTCTTCCTGCAGATCCCGGCAACCAAATTTTGCTTTGGTCAGAATTGCCCCGTCAAGCACTGCATCTTCAAGAAACGCATCAGTAAAATCAGCTTTACGCAGGTCAGACCGGCTAAGATTGGCAAATCTCAGGTTCCGCCCTCTGAGCGACACTGTCACATCTTCAGATTTTGACTGTTCATCAGTGACAAGATCTTCATCAACCACACTGAGGTTCCTGTGAAACAGCCCCTGAAACTCCTCAACAGTGTGCCCGGTATTGGCAAAGAAATATGCCGTTGGTGCAAAAACCTGTGACTTGATCACCGTGTTATTCTGGCCATCAACACCAGCCTTGTTGATAAT
The DNA here is from genome assembly GCA_964351785.1 of uncultured Rhodomicrobium sp. Taxonomy (GTDB): domain Bacteria; phylum Pseudomonadota; class Alphaproteobacteria; order Rhizobiales; family HXMU1428-3; genus HXMU1428-3. The sequence continues at coordinate 103,602 of CAYGPF010000003.1, read as the reverse complement.
TGAAAAGGAAGTGACCTTTGATAACTGACGATCAATCCATTCTCCCGGAAAAGTAACTACACAAATAGAGAAAAACAGTGAGAGACAAACCAGACCAAGCGTTACAAAAAAGTTGGTGGAATGCTGCAGCCCTGTGCGCCATAACGCCTGAAAAAAGCTGGCATTCGGTTTGCGTAGAAAAATACCCACACCAATGAGAATAACCAGCTCGACCATCAGATAAACCCGGTGCGCCCAGGTGATCCCTTCAGCGTGGTAGGGCAGAAAAGTTATCTGAAAATAAAGGATGAGGAAGACAGGTAACAACACAAGTGATAACCACACCATGCCATGCAGAAAGGTGGCGAAAACCGCGCTTCGGTTGGCCCCTGCCAGGGCCTGGGTATAGAAATAACTGTGAAGCTCAAGCCGCAGCGGATGCATGCGCCGCCCCCGCCATTGTTCATCTTCAGTCAGAATTGTATCAAGCTCAATAATTTTGCGGGAAAGCAGCACATGCTGAACCAGAAGCCCAAAATGAACAAACAGCAAAACCATCGGCGCAAACAGGAAAAAACTGTCAAGCCTGAGGGCAATGCCAAGAAAAGGCAGAACCACAGGCGTATTCAGCAAAAGGTCTTTATGGGAAACACTGGCCGCTGCAATAAAGAGGTAGGCCAGAAGCGCCAGAAAAAACAACCAGCCATTGCGGGCGGCAATACTGGCTTCATTAACCGATGTGAGCAAAGAACGCGCTGTCCCTCGCAAAGTTTCATCGCTTAAGGGGTTTGTTACAGGCGGATTATTCACTTGCGGTTCCACGTCATTCTACTCCACACTTGATGACACATCAGAGAACTTTATCCGAACCCACCTGAAATGAGAACAACCCACTTACATTTCTTAAAATTATCGCCTCATTTAACCCTGGCACTGTGTGCTTTGGGAAACGGTATGGAACCCGAGAACAGCCATTAAAACCGGTTACTGCAGGAAAAACAGCATTTTTGTCACTCCCCCCTTTAAATTTGAGAGTAACACTTTAAAGTGCGGGGAACTGCCTCTAAATATTCAGCAAGGCAAGTGAAACCATCAGATTTCCTGAAAAAAAGGACCAAGCCAAAGTGGCCAAAACCATCTCTGTACGCGGTGCCCGGGAACATAATTTGAAAAACGTGTCCCTTGAATTGCCGCGTGACAAACTCATTGTTTTCACCGGGCCCTCAGGCTCTGGAAAATCCTCCCTCGCCTTTGACACAATCTACGCCGAAGGCCAGCGCCGCTACGTGGAAAGCCTCTCCGCCTACGCCCGCCAGTTCCTTGAAATGATGCAAAAACCGGATATTGACGCCATAGACGGCCTCTCCCCTGCCATTTCCATTGAGCAGAAAACAACCTCAAAAAATCCCCGCTCAACCGTTGGTACAGTCACCGAAATATATGACTATCTGCGCCTGTTATACGCCAGAACCGGCATCCCCTATTCGCCGACAACCGGCCTCCCCATCTCCAGCCAGACCATCACCCAGATGGTGGATCAGATCCTCTCCCTGAAAGAAGGCACAAGAGGTTATCTCCTCGCACCGATGATCCGTGGCCGCAAAGGGGAATATAAAAAAGAATTCCGCGAATTGATGAAACGCGGGTTTCAGCGCGTCAAGGTAGACGGGGTTTTCTACGAACTGACAGAAGCCCCAACACTTGATAAAAAATTCAAACACGACATTGATGTCGTGGTGGACCGGCTTGTTATCCGCCCGGATAGTGCCGCCCGCCTCGCGGACAGCCTCGAAACCACACTGGAGCTAGCCGAAGGCATCGCTATATTGGAACTGGCTGATGAAAAGGATGAAAAGGATGGGCCAAAGCGTCTGACATTTTCAGCAAACTTCGCCTGCCCCGTCTCCGGTTTCACGATTGATGAAATTGAACCACGTCTGTTTTCATTCAACAATCCATTCGGCGCCTGCCCCAAATGTGATGGCCTGGGCACCGAACTGAAATTTGAAGCCGATCTTGTGGTGCCAAATTCAAAACTCACCCTTGAAGACGGCGCCATAGGGCCCTGGGCCAAAACCGGCAATACCTCACCCTATTACGCCCAGACCCTCAAAGCCATTTGCCGTCATTACAAAACCCGGATGAACATCTCCTGGGAAAAACTCCCCGCAAAAGTCCGGGATGTGATCCTCTACGGCTCGGGTGAAGAGGAAATCACCTTTCTTTACGAAGAAGGCGCGCGCAGTTTCAAAACCAGAAAGCCCTTTGAAGGCGTCATAAACAACATCGACAGGCGCTGGCGGGAAACGGAATCAAATTGGATCAGGGAGGAACTCTCAAAATACCAGTCATCCCAGCCCTGCGCCCATTGTGGCGGCGCCCGTCTGAAACCGGAAGCCCTTGCTGTTAAAATCAACGATCAACACATCGGTGACATTGCCGAAATGTCAATCCGCGAAGCCCTAAAATGGTCAGAAGACCTGCCAGCAAAACTCAACAATAAACAGCTTGAGATCGCAGAGCGCATTTTAAAGGAAATCAGGGAACGGCTTTTGTTCCTCAATGATGTCGGGCTGGATTATCTCTGCCTCTCTCGCAATTCAGGCACGCTTTCCGGCGGGGAGAGCCAGCGCATTCGCCTTGCCTCCCAGATCGGCTCCGGGTTGACCGGCGTCCTCTATGTACTGGATGAGCCCTCAATCGGCCTCCACCAGCGGGACAATGCCCGCCTCCTCGAAACACTGAAAAACCTGCGTGATCTTGGCAACACCGTCATTGTGGTCGAGCATGATGAAGACGCTATTTTAACCGCTGACCATGTGGTGGACATTGGGCCAAAGGCCGGCGTCCATGGCGGCGAGATCGTCGCGGCCGGCACCCCCAAAAAAATCATGGCAACAAAAAAAAGCGTCACCGGCCAGTATCTCACTGGGGAAAAGTTTATCGCACCGCCGGAAAACCGCCGCCAACCTCAGAAAAATCGCCAGATCACAGTGAAGGGCGCAAAAGAAAACAACCTGCAGAACATAACTGTCAGCCTGCCTCTTGGCCTCTTTACCTGTGTCACCGGTGTATCAGGCGGCGGCAAATCTACCTTTTTAATAGAAACACTTTATAAGGCAGCCGCTAGAAAACTGAACAACTCACGCCAGATCCCCGGCGAACATGAAGGCACCGAAGGCCTCGAGCAACTGGATAAAATCATCGATATTGACCAGTCACCCATTGGCCGCACGCCGCGCTCCAACCCGGCAACCTATACCGGCGCTTTCACCCACATCCGAGACTGGTTCACAGCTCTGCCAGAAGCAAAGGCACGCGGCTATAAACCAGGGCGCTTTTCCTTTAATGTCAAAGGCGGGCGCTGTGAAGCCTGCCAGGGAGACGGCGTCATTAAAATTGAAATGCACTTCCTGCCGGATATTTACGTCACCTGTGATCAGTGCAAGGGCAAGCGTTACAACCGCGAAACGCTGGAAGTCAAATTCAAGGGCAAATCCATTGCCGACATTCTGGATATGACGGTTGAGGAAGGCGTAACATTTTTCAAAGCGGTACCAGCTGTAAGGGATAAACTTGAAACTCTGAACCGGGTTGGCCTCAGCTACATAAAAATCGGCCAGCAGGCCACCACCCTCTCCGGCGGCGAGGCCCAGCGCGTGAAACTGGCCAAGGAGCTTTCCAAACGTGCCACCGGCCGCACCCTCTATATCCTGGATGAACCGACCACTGGCCTCCACTTTGATGATGTCGCCAAACTTCTGGAAGTCCTGCACGAACTTGTAGACCAGGGCAACACCGTCGCCGTGATTGAACATAATCTTGAAGTGATTAAAACCGCAGATTGGGTCATTGATCTTGGCCCGGAGGGCGGCAATGGCGGCGGCCATATCGTGGCCGAAGGCACCCCGGAGGACATCATCAAGGTCAAGGGAAGTTACACTGGCCAGTTCTTGAAAGGCCTGCTGCAAAGGCGCGGCAAACCTGCCCGCAAACCCGCAAAGAAAACAACCACCAGCAAAAAACCGGCCGCAAAAGCAAAATCACCCAAACGGCGCGCCAAAACGGCAATAACAGAAAGCAGCTAAAACGGCAGAGGCAAAACTCTTCATAAGGCTTTATAATCAATCAATAACTCAACCCAGACGGCAAAACGTCTTGTTGCCATCTGTTCCAGCTTTTATCTTTGCCAAAATCAATGCTGTATGAAAAATTAATTTCAATCACCAAATAGAAACTTAATAAGAAAACATCCTGTAAAATAGAATTATAGAGAGGGAGACAAACAATGGCACCACTGCGCAGGCAATTGAGCATGCTGGCCGCGATCACCATCACCCTGGCAATGATGCCAGGGATCGCAAACGCCCACGGACCGACCCGCCAAAAAGTAACGGAAACAATAACCATTAACGCTGCACCCGAAAAAGTCTGGGCCGTCCTTAAAAACTTCAACAATTTTAACTGGCACCCCGCCGTTGAAAAAACAGAAGGTGTGGATACCAATAAGATCGATGATACCCGCGTCCTTCATCTGAAGGGCGGCGCAACAATTGATGAAGTGCTTTACAAATACTCAGCCGAAAAAATGAGCTATTCATACCGCATCACAAAAGTTGATGTAAAAGTTCTGCCCGTCACAAATTATTCGTCGCACCTGACGGTAAAAGCTGCTGATGGCGGCAAGTCAACTGTTGAATGGAAAGGCGCCTTTTACAGAGGTTTTCCGAATAACGACCCACCCCCTGAATTATCAGATGAAGCGGCCATAAAGGCCGTTACCGGCATTTATCAGGCGGGGCTGAAAGGCCTCAAGGAGACGGTTGAAAAAGGGTCCTGATACTTTTGGCACGAATTAGAGAACGCTCTAAACTCAAAGGTCAGACACTGGCACCCTCTCTTTCAGTGGTGCCAGTTCTGCTCTCATGCCTCATTGCCATGACAATAGCCCCCGCCCTGATGGCCAAAGAAAGCTCAAGTGAGGCTTATGTCACCAATCAGAATTCAGAAACACTGACTATTATCGACCTGAAAAACCAGTCCACACTCAAAACTCTGAATATTCCGGGCAAACCGGCGGGTATCGCCGTCACAAATGATGGCAAGTGGGCATACGTCACCAGCCCCAAAGGCAAAACCGTCACCAAAATCAACACAGTCACAAAAACCATAGAACAAAGCTTTACCTTGAAAGGCGGCCCGCTTGGCATTGCCGTTCATCCAACCGGCAACCCGCTTTATGTCGCAGACTGGTATGAACACCGCATTTTTGTGCTGAACTCCGAAAATGGTAAACAGATAGCGGAAATTCCCGTCGGCAAATCTCCATCCGGCCTTGATGTAACGCCAGATGGCCAATGGCTCCTCTCAGCAGACCGGGACAGCCATCAGATCTCCCTAATCAACACAAAAACCAATAAAGTCATCGCGGCAATCCCGGTTGGTGATCGCCCCTTTGGTGTGACAATTGATAGAGCCGGCAAGCGCGCCTATACAGCCAATGTCAAAAGCAATGATGTCTCGGTGATTGATCTGCAGGAGCAAAAAACCATCGCAACCATAAAAGTCGGCAAGCGCCCTTATGCCAGTGCTCTTGCCGGCAGTTATCTCTTCGTGACGGATCAATACAGCGAAACGGTCACTGTGATAGACACAGACAAGCTCAAAAAACTCAAAACCATCAGCGTGGGAGAATATCCAGAAGGCATTGCAGCGGGTCCAGATGGTAAATATATCTATGTCGCCTGCTGGTTTTCAAACACACTTCAGCGCATCAATGTCAAAACACTTGAGGTTGACGGCGAGGTAGAAACGGGCGATGGCCCCCGCGCCTTTGGCAGATTTATAAAACGTTGAAACCCGTTAGAAAAACCTGGCTCAATATTTGGGGTCCGTTTGATTAATGGTTCATAAATCTGGGGCAAGAGAAAAAATATTTTTACCATTACCCCTGTGTATATGGTGGACAGACCCCCTCCACCCTCTATGGCTTTGAGCAGAATCAACTAGGGTGGGCTCATGCAGGAAACAAATAAAAAAACACAATCACCCATAACTGATGTAAAAGCCGAAATTGAGGACCTTCCCTTTCGGCTGGCCCCTCATAACATCCAGGCAGAACAAGAGCTTCTGGGCGCCATCCTTATCAACAATGAGGCGGCAGACCGGGTTTCAAGCTTTTTGAAGGAAGAACATTTCTTTGATCCCCTTCATGCGCGTATTTTTGAAACCGCACTGCGCCTCATTCAATCCGGCAAACAGGCAACCCCTGTCACACTGAAAACCTATTTTGACAGTGAAGAGCCCATCGGCGATCTCACCGTGCCTCAATATCTGGCCCGTCTGGCCGTCAATGCCACATCCATCATCAACGTCAAAGATTATGGCCAGACCATTTATGATCTCTCAATACGGCGCAATCTCATCAATATTGGTGAGGACATGGTCAACACCGCCTATGACAGCAACATAGAAGAACAGCCCGAACAGCAGATCAACCTCGCTGAAGAACGCCTTTACGCCCTCGCCCAGGAAGGCAAATACGGCGCTGGTTTTTGCACCTTTAAAGATGCCATTGCCGACGCCATAGAAATGGCCAACAACGCATATCTCAGGGACGGTGGCCTCTCAGGCATTTCAACCGGGTTGAGAGATCTGGATCACAAGATGGGCGGGTTGCAAAAATCTGATCTCATCATTCTTGCCGGTCGCCCCTCCATGGGCAAAACCGCGCTGGCCACCAACATCGCTTTTAACATTGCCAATGCATTGCACCGCGAAAAACAACCCGACGGCACCCTGAAAGCCACAGAAGGCGCAGTGGTTGCTTTTTTCTCACTCGAAATGTCAGCCGAACAGCTGGCAACCCGGATCATTTCAGAGCAGGCGGAAATCCCCTCAGAGAAAATCCGTCGCGGCATGATTGACGAAACAGACTTTCGCCGGCTTGTTGAAACCTCGCAAACCCTGAGCAACACACAATTATATATCGACCCGACAGGCGGCATCTCAATTGCCCAGCTCTCTGCCCGGGCCAGAAAATTAAAACGCCAGAAAGACGTTGGCGTCATCATTGTTGACTATCTGCAATTGCTGGCAGGCTCAAAACGCACCGGTGAAGGCAGAGTGCAGGAGGTCTCGGAAATCACAACCGGGCTGAAAGCCCTTGCCAAGGAACTGGATGTCCCCGTCATTGCCCTTTCCCAGCTCTCGCGGCAGGTTGAGCAGCGCGATGACAAACGTCCCCAACTGGCAGATCTGCGTGAATCCGGCTCAATCGAGCAGGATGCAGACGTAGTGATGTTTGTTTACCGAGAGGAATATTATGTCTCAAGGCGTCAACCCTCCGAAAGTGACGTCGAGGCCACCATCAAATGGCAGGAAGAGATGGAACAGTCCATGGGCAAGGCCGAAGTCATCATCGGCAAACAGCGCCACGGCCCTACCGGCTCGGTACCGCTCGCCTTTAACGGCAATTTCACCCGGTTTTCTGATCTCGCAGATGATGAAAAAACACCCTATCGCTATAACTGAACACCGCAATCAACTGTTCGTAATTCAGGATTTATAACCCTTTGGCGTACGGAACATGCCGGGAGAGATAAATAAGGAAGCGATGGCAGGCTATCGCTAACATGGTGAAGCGACAGCGAAACCCGCCGCCTTGCGGCGCGCCTCAGAGGACCGGACGCGCTAGCGTACGGAATAGCCGGGAGAGATAAGTAAGGAAGCGATGGCAGGCCATCGCTGACATGGCGAAGCGACAGCGAAACCCGCCGCCTTGCGGCGCGCCTCAGAGGTCCGGACGCGCTAGCGTACGGAATAGCCGGGAGAGATAAGTAAGGAAGCGATGGCA
>CAYGPF010000003.1:0-95668 GCA_964351785.1 uncultured Rhodomicrobium sp. | reverse complement strand
GGCCATCGCTGACATGGTGAAGCGACAGCGAAACCCGCCGCCTTGCGGCGCGCCTCAGAGGCCCGGACGCGCTAGCGTACGGAATAGCCGGGAGAGATATTAATGCCCAAGAAAGCCTCCTACAGCTGCCAGGCATGCGGCAATGTCACCACCCAATGGGCGGGAAAATGCGGTGCCTGCGGTGAATGGAACAGCATCATCGAGGAAAGCGCTGAACCTATCGCCGTCACCGGGCAGAAAAAAGTCCGGGCGCAAAACCGCGCGGCTCTCGAACTGGAGACCTTCGATAGCGAAGAGCAAATCATTGAGCGCTACAAAACCGGCCTTGGCGAACTGGATCTCGTAACCGGCGGCGGCCTGGTGCCGGGCTCTGCCATCCTTGTTGGTGGTGATCCGGGCATCGGTAAATCAACACTGTTGACCCAGCTGGCCGCCAGCATCGCCAACAAAGGCGAGCGGGTTCTCTATTTCTCTGGCGAGGAAGCCACAGCCCAGGTGCGCCTGCGCGCAGCACGCCTTGGCGTGAAAAAAGCAAATGTTGAACTTGCAGCAGAAACCAACCTTGAAGCCATACTCGCCACCCTCAAAAATGGCCCCGGCACATCCCTTTGCATCATTGATTCAATCCAGACCCTCTGGACAGAAACGGTAGACGCTGCGCCAGGCACTGTCACCCAGCTGCGCGCCACAACCCACGCGCTCATACGGCGGGCAAAGCAAAGCAATTGCTGCCTCATCATTGTTGGCCACGTCACCAAGGATGGCGCCATCGCCGGCCCCAAGGTCATCGAGCATATGGTCGATACAGTTCTTTATTTTGAAGGCGAACGCGGGGCCCAGTTTCGTATTTTAAGGGCCCAAAAAAACCGCTTCGGGCCAACCGATGAAATAGGCGTATTTGAAATGCGGGACACTGGCCTAGCTGAGGTTCAAAACCCCTCTGAGCTGTTCCTCTCTGAAGCTGATGAAAAAGGCGCCGGCACTGCCGTTTTTGCCGGGCTGGAAGGCACAAGGCCATTATTGGTGGAAATTCAGGCCCTTGTCTCCCCGTCTCCCTTTGCAGCACCCCGCCGCGCCGTAATCGGCTGGGACAGCGGCCGTCTGAATATGCTGCTTGCTGTCCTTGAATCCCGGTGCGGCATCGTCCTTGGCAAACATGATGTCTATCTCAACATTGTTGGCGGGATTAAGATCTCGGAACCAGCCGCAGACCTTGCAGCCGCAGCCGCCCTGATTTCGGCCTTTACCAATAACCCGCTGCCCGAAAAAAGCGTCTTTTTCGGTGAGGTCTCTCTTTCAGGGGGGCTCCGCCGGATCAGCCATGTGCAACAAAGATTGCGAGAGGCAGAAAAGCTGGGTTTCACATCATCTTACCTGCCAACACAGGACAAGCCCCCCTCAAATGTGACAATTAGGTGTCAGACCCTGAACCATTTATCAGAAATTGTAAAAATGTGTTCCAGTCACTAAAACAACATCGTAAAAGTGACAATGAGTTAAAGGCCAGGGCAAATCCTGTTTTATGAAAAGGCCGGAAACTGTGTTTAGTAAAAAGCTTGTCATTGGTTAGGCAAAACAGAGGTTAGGCAAAACAGATTTCTGGTTACGAGCCGCAAGCTGAAGCGTTTAAACTGGAAATTACCGATAAAATAAGCTAAATCTTGTGAAATATCGGCTTTGATACAGCACAAAATCAGACGAGCGAACACAAAGCAGAATACCCGCCGCATCAGGATATGGTGCAAAGCATAGGCAACAACTATGCGACCGGGAACCGGGAATGAATTAATTACCGGAAATATGGAACAGGCTGAAGTTAAAGCTGATGCAAACAATGAGATGACAGCATGATAGGCCCTTTAACATATCTTGATGGCTTGCTCCTTCTGATCGCCGCCGTATCAGGCATGCTGGCAATGTATCGCGGCCTGACAAGGGAAGTCCTCTCCATACTTTCCTGGGCCCTTGCCGCGGTCGCCTCAGTTGTTTTTGTTGTATATTACCGCTCACTCGCCGATGATGTCGCAATCAGCCTCGGCCTCGACAAAAAAATAGCGCTCGGCATATGCGCCCTTGGTGCTTTTGTCCTTGTCCTGATAATTGCGCATTTTATTATCACAAAATTTTCAGAAACCGTCCTCGAAAGCCGTATCGGAGCACTCGATCGCTCCCTCGGGTTTGTCTTTGGCATTCTCCGCGGCTTTGTACTGGTTGTCATATTCTACCTTTTTGGCACATTTCTATTCGAGCAGGACGAGGAAAAACACCCCTACTGGGTCACGCAGTCACAATCCCTGCCCTATATTAAAGAAACCGGAGACTATATCCTGACAGCCATGCGAAAAGTCATTCCGGAAAAAATCGAAATTCCCAAGTTGGAAGAAACGCCCGAGATCGACAAGGACGCGGAAAAAGAAACGCCGCCCGATCAGCCGCCCGAACAATAGAGTGTTGTAAAATTCAAGTATCTGAAATGACTGTTTTGAACCTTAGGCATGATGCAAGGGCCTTGCACTTGATGAAGCCACAAGGGTTCAGGACATTATCTTGAAACAATTTTTGACTGGGTAAACCCATGTAACGGACATAGTCCTTATCCTGATCGACCCTCAACACAAAAATGACCCCTATGAAAAGCTTTAAAGACTTTCAATCCCTGTTAAAAACACCCAACCCCTACAGTCATGCTCTGAACGGCGAAGACCGACTGAAAGAAGAATGCGGTGTTTTCGGTATTTTCGGACATCCGGATGCTAGCGCCATCACAGCTCTTGGGCTCCACGCCCTTCAGCACCGCGGCCAGGAAGCTGCCGGCATTGTTTCATTTGATGGCAAACACTTTCAGGCAGAGCGCCGCCTCGGCCTTGTTGGTGATAATTTCAGCAAACGCAACATCATAGACCGCCTCAAAGGCCAAAGCGCCGTTGGCCATGTTCGCTATTCAACCAGCGGAAACACCATTTTAAGAAACGTACAGCCCCTCTTTGCCGAACATTCAAGGGGCGGTTTCGCCATCTGCCACAATGGCAACCTGACAAACGCCAATACCCTCCGCAAGGAACTGGTAGAGGAGGGGGCAATCTTCCAATCCACCAGTGACACCGAGGTGATCCTGCATCTTCTGGCACGCAGTAAGAAACGTGAATTCATCGAACGGTTCACAGAAGCCGTACTGCAAATTGAAGGGGCATTTGCCCTCACCTGCCTGACCAACAAAAAACTGGTCGGCATTCGTGACCCTCTCGGCATTCGCCCGCTGTTGCTTGGCCGTTTGGGAGAAAGCTGGGTTCTTGCCTCTGAAACCTGCGCATTTGACATCATTGGCGCTGAATTCATTCGAGAAATTGATAATGGTGAAGTTGTGGTCATCACAGATGAAGGCATAAAAAGTTACCACCCGTTTCCAAAAGTTGCCCCCCGCCCCTGTATCTTTGAATATATTTATTTTTCTCGGCCCGACAGCATTGTCTCAGGTAAAAGCGTCTATCAGGTCCGCAAAAATATGGGCGAACAACTGGCCCTGGAATCAGGTGTCGAAGCAGATGTCGTCATTCCTATCCCGGATTCGGGCGTACCTGCCGCCATCGGTTACGCCCAGAAATCAGATATACCATTCGAACTCGGCATTATACGTAACCACTATGTCGGGCGCACCTTCATTGAACCGTCACAACAAATCCGCCAGCTTGGCGTCAAGCTGAAACATTCAGCAAACCGGGCCATCATTGAAGGAAAGCGACTGGTGCTGATTGACGACAGCATCGTACGCGGCACAACATCGGTTAAAATCGTCTCGATGATGTATGAAGCGGGGGCAAGGGAAGTCCATATGCGGATCTCCAGCCCACCAATCACCCATCCCGATTTTTATGGCATTGATACCCCCAATCAGAACAAGCTGCTCGCCGCTAATTATGACATAGAAGGCATGCGCAAATTCATCGGGGCGGACAGTCTTGCCTTTATCTCCGTAGATGGCATCTACCGCGCCATGGGCCATGAAAAACGCAACAATGAAATCCCCCAATACACGGATCATTGTTTCACAGGCGATTATCCAACCCCCTTAACAGACAAAAGCCAGGAGGAAGAACCACACCCCTCCCTGCTCTCTGAAGTTCTTTGAAATATCACCCCTTATCGACACGAAATCGTTATATTTTTCCCCAATGATACCCCCAATCAATGACCCCTTATACTAAAATTAAGTGGGCTGCACATGCCCTGACTTTATTAAACAAACCCGGTGGCAAACCCTTGCCAAAACCAAAATCGGAACCATCTATAGATGTCAGGCATTATATTTTCAGGAGAAAATCAATGAAATCCATATCAGCAACGCTGATTAAACCCTTTGCCTTACCCCTCATCCTTACCGCAATGAGCACACCAGCCCTTGCACTTGATATATTCACAGGCGAGCCAAAGGGTGCGTATTTTAACGACTTCTGCCCCCCCATCAAGGAAGCAGGGGTGTCCAATCAGCTTGAGTTTAACTGCCAGTCATCAAATGGCACACTCGACAATATTGACCGAGTTGCCAAAACCCCCTCCGCCTTTGGCCTTGCCCAATATGATCTGTTTGCCTCAATATTCGGCAGCGCAAACAAGGCAGATCTCTACACTCCGGTACGCGATGACATCGGCAAAGAATGCCTGTTTCTGGTGACAAAAAACAAACTGATGCGCAATTATGGGGATGTCGCCTCAAGTGCCCCTTATTTGAACTTCATCCTGCCACCAGCCAATTCCGGCCACACAGGCAGCTTCAGATTTCTCCAGTCAATTGACGCTGATGGCCTCGGCAAAGCCACTAAAATCACCAATGCCGTCAGCACGGAAGACGCCATCACAGCGACCCTCGCAGACCCAGACGCCGTGACTATGCTGGTCCAGTTTCCAAACCCTGACAGCCCGCTTTACAAACTGGTAACAGCCAATGGCGGTAAATTCATCCCGCTGATATCAAAAAACATACTTGCCCAAACACAGGGAGGCCGTAAAATCTACACCGCTGAAGAAACCCAGGTCACCAACCCGAAATGGAATGAATCTGGCCAGAAGCTGGTCACCGCCTGTACCCCGATCATCCTGTTCACCGGCAAAACAGACGCCATAACAGATGAAACAGTAAAAACCGATCATCAAAAGGCAATCACAACCCTGACAGCCATGGAAGCAGATGATCTCCGCCCGAAAAAGGACTGGTTCTCCAGTATCTGGAACGGTACCAAGGCAGCATCTGCCAAAACCGTGGAAACCATGATCGAGACCAGTGAAAAAGCCAAGGAGCAATCCAGCCCTTATATCAAAAAAGCCAAAGAAGTTACCGAGGATGCGATAGAAGCGGCAAAACCGGCCTACGAAAAGGCAAAAGAAAAAACCAAGGAAGCTTTGGAAGCCGCCAAGCCAACATATGAAAAGGCGAAAGAAAAAACCAAAGAAGCCATGGAAGCGGCAAAACCAACCATTGAAAAAGCCAAGGAAACAACAAAATCCTTCTGGGAAAAAACCAAGGAATATGGCCAGAGCGTGGTTGACTATTTCAGCTCAGAGGAAAAACCTGCTGAGCCGGTAGAAGAATAATACCGCATAAATAAACACACAGGAAAAGCGGTGCACTATAAGGCACCGCTTTTCTTTTGCCTCCGTTTCAAAGATTTGTTAGAGCAAAGGCCAGATGCAACATTCTAAAATCCAACCGGAGCGCCCGCTTTGAGCCACCCTTTAAAAAACAAAACAATGATGATTACTGGCGCCACGCGCGGCCTTGGCCTTGAGCTGGCATTGGCAGGGGCCAGAAACGGTGCTCACATAATCGCTATCGGCCGCACAATCGGCGCTCTTGAAGACCTGGATGACCAGATAAAGCAGGCAGGTGCCAGCGCCACGCTGATCCCACTTGACCTGATGCAGTTGGAGGCCATTGACGCCCTTGGCCCAAGCCTCTTTCCTCATCATGATCAACTCGATATTTTCGTTTCTAATGCTGCCTATCTTGGGGGCTTATCCCCCCTCACTCACACAAAAACCGAAGAATGGCAAAAGACCATCCAGACCAATCTCAGTGCTAATTTTGCCCTGATCAGAACGCTCACGCCCCTGCTGCAACGGGCCGGACAGGCCCAGGCCTTGTTTATCACCGACAATCAGGCTGACAACAGGGATAACGCCTACTGGGCCCCCTACAATGCCTCAAAAGCTGGCCTTGAAGCATTGGTACGCTCCTATGCAGGTGAATGCAGCGCAACAAATGTAAAAGCCGCACTTTTAAACCCGCCCCCAATGGCAACCAGTTTAAGACGCAAGGCATACCCTGGTGAAGATGCAACCGCAATACATACCCCCGCCCAAATAGCAGACACAATCCTTAAACTGCTCATTGAAAACCAATTTGAAAACGGCGCGGTCATTCAGATACCCTAAGAGGACATTTGTTGTAGCGGGGAGGGGAACATAAAAGCCCCCGGAGACAATATGGCCCGCCATCTGCCTGCTCTTAAAGCTCAATCACTAACCCATCATAGGCAGGCTCAACAGGCGCTGGCAGCTCTCTCTTTAAAGTCTGATAATCCAGATCAACATGCAAATGTGTCAGCAACGCCCGCTCAGGCCTCACCTCCTGAATAACAGAGAGCGCCTGCTCCACTGAAAAATGGCAGGGATGCGGCGTAAAACGCAGCGCATCCAAAATCAGAACATCAAGCCCCTGCAGAAAGGGCCGTGAGCAATCGGGAAAGGCATGCACATCCGTTGCATAAACAAGCCCACCAAACTTTAACCCGAGTGAGTGCCGGTTGCCATGATGTTGCGGAAAAGTCTGAACCTCAATGGTGCCCCCTGGCCCAGCAATCTCAACAGTGGTTAAAGGTTCAATGACATGCGGCTCCAGAATCGGGACATAATTTGAATCTTCCGGCTGCTCAAAACAATAGGCAAACTTCACCCGCATTTCACTAGCCGTTTCTTCATCAAAATAGGTCGGGATCCGCTTGCCTGATTCAAAATAAACCGCCCGCAAATCATCAATGCCATGGGTATGATCTGCATGCCCATGTGTATAAAGCACCCCGTCAAGCACACCAACACCGGCTTTGAGCAATTGCGCCCGTAAATCAGGGGAGGTATCAATCAATAATCGCGTGACATTGTCACCTTTAAATTTTTCAACAAGAAAAGAACTGCGGGTGCGCTGGTTTCTGGGCTCTTGCGGATCACACTCCCCCCAGCGCCCGCCAATACGCGGCACACCACCAGAAGAACCAGAACCCAAAATCGTAAAACGCATCATCGCCGTCATCCCCTTAAGGCCGCTGACGCAGATGAAGGGCGCGGATCAGGCGTTTTGGAAAACAATCTGAAAAAATTATCAGAGGTAACTTCCCCGATCTCTTCCAGTGAAAGGCCGCGCACCTCACCAAGCACCCCGGCAGTGAGGGCAACATAGGCCGGCTCATTCGGTTTGCCCCGGTTTGGGTGGGGCGCGAGATAAGGCGCATCCGTTTCAACCATCAGCCGATCCAGCGGTAGCGCCTGGGCTACAGCACGCAAATCATCAGACTTTTTGAAAGTCAGAACACCAGAGAAGGAAACATACCCCCCAAGCGAAATTGCTGTCTCCGCGAGGGAAAGGGAACCTGTGAAACAATGTAGTAGAAATGGAAACGCCCCCTTGGCTGTTTCTTCAGTTAATATTGCCGCGGTATCGTCCTCCGCATCCCTTGTATGGATAACCAGCGGCAATCCCGTTTGCCGCGCCGCCTCAATATGGCGGCGGAAACCCGCCTGCTGATCAACCGGGTCCCCGTGATCATAAAAATAATCAAGCCCCGCTTCCCCAATCGCCACAACTTTCGGATGATCGGTAAAGGCAAGAATATCTTCCAGCCCAAGATCCTTTTCCTCGCTTGCGTTGTGCGGGTGTGTACCAACAGAGCAAAAAACATTGTCATGCGCCTCAGCAATGTTAATGATTTTATCCATCTGGCGTATACGTGTTGAAATCGTCACCATCAATCCAACGCCAGCATCAAGCGCCCGGCCGCGCACCGCGCTGACATCTTCACCCAGCCCGGGAAAATCAAGGTGACAATGGCTGTCAACAAGCATCAGGCATCTTCTCCTTCAAGTTCCAGCCTTGGAAAAACAGGGCTTGGTTTCTCAATGGTCAACCCGGCCTCCAGCCGCCCGCCAGCACCAAGGTCACTAAAACTTCTTTTATCATCATCCTGGGAGAGGGCATCCAGCAAAGCTGCTGCCCCCAAAGGCATAAACGGCTGACAGAGAATGGCCACCTGGCGAATAATCTCACCCGTTACATAGAGAACAGTCGCCATCCGCTCCGGGTCTGTTTTCTTGAGGGCCCAGGGCTCTTGACCCGCAAAATATTTATTCGCGTCACCAACCACTTTGAAAATCAATTCCAAAGCCTTGTGCAGAGCCTGTTCTTTCATCGCCTCATTAACACCCTCCAGCAAGCCGTCCACAGCCGCGAGGATCTCCTCATCAGCTGGCGCCAGGGTTTGCGGCGCGGCGAGCGTCCCATCCAGATTTTTCACAATCATCGACAATGAGCGCTGCGCGAGATTACCCAGATCATTCGCCAGATCCGCATTGACCCTGTTCACAATCGCTTCGTGGGAATAATTGCCATCTTTGCCAAAAGGCACTTCTCTGAGGAAAAAATACCGCATCTGGTCAGAGCCGTAATGATCAACCATTTCATCAGGAGAAACAACATTG
Source organism: uncultured Rhodomicrobium sp. (assembly GCA_964351785.1). Lineage (GTDB taxonomy): Bacteria > Pseudomonadota > Alphaproteobacteria > Rhizobiales > HXMU1428-3 > HXMU1428-3. The sequence goes on along the minus strand of CAYGPF010000003.1, from coordinate 86,926 downwards.
CCAAGGCTCTTGGACATCTTCTCCCCCTGATTGAAAAGAAACCCGTGCGCAAAAACCCTTTTCGGCAAAGGCAGCCCGGCTGACATCAGAAAGGCAGGCCAGTAAACCGTATGGAACCGGATAATGTCCTTGCCGATAATATGCAAATCTGCGGGCCAGAAAGTTTTATATAGCGGGTTGTCCTCATCGGGAAAACCAAGCCCGGTGATGTAGTTGGTCAGCGCATCAACCCAGACATACATGATATGTTCATCACTGTCAGGCACCGGAATGCCCCAGTCAAAGGTCGTCCGCGAAATGGAAAGATCCCTCAAGCCCCCCTCGACAAAACGCATCACTTCATTGCGCCGTGTCTCCGGCCCGATAAAATCAGGCTGCTCATTATAAAGCGCCAGCAACTTATCCTCATAAGCGGAAAGCTTGAAGAAATAAGTGGTCTCTTCCGTCCATTCCACCGGTGTTCCCTGCGGCCCCAGCCGCTCGCCATCCTCAGATAGAGTGGTTTCAGCTTCATCATAAAAAGCTTCATCCCGAACAGAATACCACCCGGCATAAGTGCCCGGGTATATATCACCCTTTTCCGCCATGCGCCGCCAGATCTCCTGGCAGGCAGCTTTGTGCCGCGGCTCAGAGGTGCGAATAAAATCATCATTCGTGCAATTGAGGGTCTGCACCATATCCTCAAATTGCTGTGAGTTATCCTTGGCAAGCTGACGAACATCAACCCCAAGCTTTTCCGCTGTCTGCTGCATTTTAAGGCCGTGCTCATCCGTCCCGGTGAGAAAATAAACCTCACGGCCTTTTAAACGCTCAAAACGTGCCAGCGCATCCGTTGCCAGCGCCTCATAGGCATGCCCGATATGCGGGTCTCCGTTCGGGTATGAAATGGCTGTCGTGATGTAGAAAGGCCCCGTATCACTCATGAAAACGTCCCTTTGGAAATTGAGTTAAAGAAATTGCGCCAGATGGATAGCCAGATGGATAGAAAGTCATTAAGCAGCCGGCTTCTGATCTCAAAGCAAGCACATTAATTTCACCGCCGCTAAGCAGAACCATATCTATAACCAGCTATATCGCCCGCACCAGATCTCTTAAAGCAAAAAAGCTGGTCAAAAGATGGGTTTTTTTATCCAGATTGTACTCATCCCTCTCTAGTGACTTTTTCAAAAGGGTATCCCACAACATGACCCATTGATCAATAGTGCCAGATTTAATCATATGATCTTTCAAACGGGCCTCCCGGGCGCTCAACAGGGCCCCGGTCGCACTACCGCGGATAAGCCGGTGCAGCATATCCTCCAGCATTTGCTGGGCCTGAGTAAAACTTTTACCCGTGCGGTCTTTTAAAACCCCATCAATAAACTGGTCAAGCAACCGTCCATCAAGCACCGGCAAACCTTCAAATATATGCACAAGCGTTTTATAAAATTTAAGGCCATCACCAGTGATCAATTCAAACCCGGCACGCGGACTGCCATCTGCCAGATGCCAGAGGTCCTGCCAGTCAATATCGGCCGGCAGGGGAACCTCTGCCCCCTCAAACTGACCGTTCAGCGCTTGTTGAAACGCCTCAAAGTCTAGGCCATGAAACTTCAGCATCTGACAACGGGACCGCACCGTGACAGGTATCTGGCCAGGCGAATTTGTGATCAGCACAAACATGGTTTTTGAGGGCGGCTCTTCCAGCATTTTCAAAAGCGCATTACTGCTGGCCTCATTCATATCTTCAGCCCGGTCAATCAATACCAGCCGATACCCCCCCATCGAAGCTGTGGTGCTGAGCATCTCTTTGGAAGCGCGCATTTCATCAATGCGTATAAAACTACTGAAGTTTTTCTTCTTCTGGTCGTAACTGCGCCGCAGCACCCGCATATCAGGGTGGGCAAACTGGGCTATCAGTCTGCCCGTCTTTTCTGAGCGTATGGTTTCAGAGAGCGCAAGCAGACCAGAACCATCCAGTTCACCCGGCCCCCTGTGCAACATAACGCGGGCAAGATGATAAGCCAGCGTTGCCTTGCCAACCCCGCGCGGGCCAGAAAATATCCACCCATGATGAAAACGCCCGGATATAAGAGCCTGTTCAATAAACCGGATCTCAGCTTCGTGCCCAAAAAAACCGGGCGTCACCACAGGATGGGTCGTCCCCTCAAGGCAGTCACTCAGGTTTTCATAAAGTTCATAGGTCATGAAGCACCTCAAACAAGGGCTTCGAGGCCAAACCGCTCGGCCACAATTTGCCAGACAAGCGCCGCCACCGCTTCTCGCGACTGATTGCCATCAACAATCACACAGCGATTGCTGTTCATTGCGGCAATTTTCAAAAAGCCCTCCCGGAGCTTTTCATGAAATTCCTTATCCTCAGACTCAAACCTGTCCGGTTCGATACCATCCCGTTGCTGGCGCGCTTTGACCCTTTGCTGTGCCAGTTCAACCGGCACATCAACAATCACGGTCAACTCTGGTTGATTATTACCGATGACAATACGGTCCAGCGCATCAAAGATACCATCATCAACACCGCTCGCCGCCCCTTGATAGGCACGGCTGGAATCAGAAAAACGGTCAGAGATGACCCAAACGCCTCTTTCAAGGTTCGGTAAAATCAGACTGGTAAGATGATCAAGACGGGCCGTATAAAACAGGAGAGACTCTGCCACCGGGCCATAATTCTTGACCTTACCCTCAAGCAAAAAACGGCGGATTTTTTCTGCCAGAGGCGAACCACCCGGCTCACGTGTCAACAGGGTCTGATATCCAAGTGAGACTAACCGCTCAGAGAGCATCCGCACTTGCGTCGACTTGCCAGCCCCCTCACCCCCTTCAAAGGAGATGAAATGGCCCCGGTTTTTCTTATCTATCACATCTTTTTTCATAAAATTGCCCAAGACAAAACCCGCTCACCCACCAAAGGCAGAAGAGGCAACAAGTTAACCAGCCTTCTATCAGAATAACCAGCCAAATATCAGATAAAAAACAGAATCCAGTGCACGATAAACAAAATTCGCCCGTGGAACCGTCTCATCGGCATAGAGATCAAATTCCTGCTCTGTATTGGCCACAATTACCCTGAGTTTGGCAACAGCCTGCCCCTGGGTTATGGGCGCTTTTAACGGCCCCTTATAGATCACCTCACAGATAATGTCAGGCGAGGCCTCCTCTTTTGGTGCATAAACTTTCAGCGCCCCGGCGGTCGAGAGGCCAACACTGCCTTCCTCCCCGCCCCACACTCGGGCAGAAAATTTCTGGGTCTGAGCTTCAATTTGTCTCAGGGTAAAATTTTCATAAACCCAGTTCACAAGCTTTTGCGTTTCATCCCGCCTGTCAGTTTGCTTGGGCATACCATTGAGAACCACAATCAACCGCCGCCCATGCCGCGTTAGTGACGCCACAACACCGTATTGTGATATTTCGGTATAGCCGGTCTTCAAACCATCATAGCCCTCTTCAAGTTTCAGCAAGGGGTTGAGATTCCGAAATGTAAAGCGACGATATTTAAAACTGTCTTCAGCAAAATACTTGTAATATTCAGGAAAATTATAGATCAGATGCCGCGCCAGTTTGCCGATATCCCGCGCACTCATCAGATGTTCCTTGTGCGGCAACCCCGTGGCATTACGAAAGGTTGAATGGGTCAATCCGATCTTCTTACCGTAAGCCTCCATAGCAGCGGCAAATTTTTCCTCACTGCCAGAAATATGCTCGGCAATCGCAATTGCCGCATCGTTGCCTGATTGCACAATCATCCCGCGTATAAGCTCCTCCACGGTGACCATGCTTTTCACTGGCACGAACATCGACTGTGTGCGCGAAGGCGCCCCCCCCGTCCGCCAGGCATTCACTGACATGCGAACCTCATCAACAAGTTGCAACCGGCCTTCTTTCAACTCCTGAAATACCAGCGCCAGCGTCATCATCTTGCTCATGCTGGCCGGTGGCATGGGCTTGTCTGCATTTTTTTGAAAAAAGACGATGTCCTTGTCAGCATCCACAAGATAGGCAAATTCCGCCTTGGTCTGAAAATCAACTTCCTGAGCCAAAAGCCCGGAACGCGCAATAACCAGCCCCCCCAGAAACAGCGCTACCCCTAGAATGTAATATATTCCCGCCTTGAATCGCACGTCAAAAACCTTTCCGAAAAGCCGGCAAGCGCACCCCAGACCCGGCATTTATCATAATGACCACCCACCCCAGGAAATCAAGATAGAAACGCCGTGAGCGCTGTGAAATCACCGTCTCATATTTGCCCGATAAACCGGGCGGTTGGCCTGGCGGGGCCGGGGCGGCGCTAAAAAACTGTCACGTGTCTGTCATGTGGATTTGATAGCAGGCAAATAAGGAAAATTCACAGAAGGAATAACCGCCTGTGTCCATTGAAGCGCACTCAGAGGCTACCGATTACGCCGTCACCAATCCGGAAACTGAAAAACCGCAGCGGGCCAAATTCATCAAAAAAGCCCTGGCACCGGAAAAATTCTTTAATCGCAAAGGTGTTCTTGATCATCTCTTTGCGCAAATGTTCTCAGGCCTGGTCTATCCACAAATCTGGGAAGACCCACTTGTCGACCTTGAGGCAATGGAACTGAAGGACCATCACCACATCGTCGCTATAGCGTCTGGCGGCTGCAATGTTCTCAGTTACCTTTCAGCTAACCCTGGAAAGATCACTGCTGTTGATCTGAACCGTGCGCATGTGGCACTCACCCGAACCAAACTGTGTGCAGCAAGGCACCTCCCCTCATGGGAGGCGTTTCACACCTTGTTTGCGGTCCCCCACTCTGCTGGCAATCTGAAAATGTTCAACGCCTTTATACGCCCGCATCTCGACCCGGCCAGCATCAGTTACTGGCACGGCCGGGACGCAAAAATGCGGCCCAGAACAAAATATCTGACAACAAATATTTATAAACATGGGCTGCTTGGCCGCTTTATCGGCCTTTGTCATCACATCAGCCAGCGTTATGGCGTTCGCTTCGAAAAATTACTGACAGCCAAAAACAGGGACGAACAGATCGCCTTTTTTGAACAATCCATTTCCCCGCTTCTTGATAAGAAAGCTTTGAAATGGCTGACATCTCACCCGGCCTCCCTATATGGTCTTGGCATCCCGCCAGCCCAGTATGAAGCCCTCGCCGCCTGCGCCGACGGGGATATGTCCGAAGTGCTACGTGCCCGCTTGCGCAAATTATGCTGCGATTTTGATATCAACGACAATTACTTCGCCTGGCAGGCCTTTGCCCGCCAATATGGCGGCACCGGTGAAAATGCCCTGCCCCCCTATCTGCAACAGCGTCACTACAATGAAATATCGAAAGGAGCCGACAAAGTCAGTGTCCATCAATCCCCGATTACAGATATTCTGGATAAAATGAAACCTTGCAGCGTTGACAGATTTGTCCTGCTCGACGCTCAGGACTGGATGGATGACAAAACCCTCAACGAACTCTGGAGCGCCATCACCAGAACCGCTACCCCGAACGCCCGGGTAATCTTCAGAACCGCCGGTTTTGAAACAATTTTGCCCGGCCGTGTTAATGATAAATGCCTCTCCCTTTGGCGGTATCTTGGGGAAAAATCAACAACCCTGAATGCCAGGGACCGCTCTGCCATTTACGGAGGTTTCCACATATATGAACTTGTTGGCAATCAGTGAAACCAAACTTGGATCAAACCCTCGAAACTCAAGGAAAGAGAGCCAAAATGGCACCGTTATATCTGGAAGCTGAGCCAGCTCTTGAGCGCCAACCGCAGCTGATGGATCGCATCTACAAGCATCAGCGGTGGATATATGATGCGAGCCGTAAATATTACCTGCTGGGCCGGGATTATATGATCACCCGGTTAAATCCTCCCCCAAATGGCTCTGTACTTGAGCTTGGGTGCGGCACCGGCCGCAATCTGCTGCAGGCGGCAAAAACCTACCCCGGTGCAAACTTTTACGGCATAGACATATCAACAGAAATGCTGAAAACCGCCGGGCAATCAGTCTACCGTGCAAACCTTGCCGACAAAATTCACCTCGCCTATGGCGATGCTACCAATTTCGATGGTGAGACAACCTTCGGCCATCCCCGGTTTGACCGCATCTTCATCTCTTTCTCTCTTTCAATGATCCCGCCCTGGCGCGAAGTTCTTGAAACAGCAGCACGGCATCTCAGACCGGGCGGAGAAATTCATATTGTGGATTTTGGAGCCTGTGAAAAATATCCAGTACTTTTCAAATCAGCGCTTTATGGGTGGTTGAACCTGTTTCATGTCCAGCCCGTACCGGCCATGAAACAACAGCTGGAAGAAGCCGCAAATGTCCAAAATCTGAAATCTGAAATAAAATCACTTTATGGCGGCTATAGCCTTTACTGCAAAATCACCAAACCAGATCAGGCGTAAGCCAGCCCACTGATCTACCAACCAGAGTCTCCCAGGGAGTAGAAAACAAACCACACAGAGAGAAGCAGAGAACAGCCCGCATTACCCTCAGACAATTTGCTTCATGGAGATTTTACAGAATAGCTTAGTGATACCAGCCTTCCATGACTGAATAGGCAGAGCGGGCTTCCCAGCGCTTTTGAGGCCGGCCCATGGCAAAGCCCTGATGGTACCATGGCTGACGGCGTAAAATCGATTGCTCAAAACCATCATTACCATTTAGCGGGGCCCGCCCAATATACCGCACCCGAACAGGCGTGGTGCCATTGCGGTAAAAATCAAGCAGCTGGGCAACCTTTTTAGAAAGATCTATCACCCGGTCATGTTTATAAGGGCCCCGGTCATTCACACGCACAACAAGTTTCCGCCCATTGCGCATATTCGTGACCTCGACATAACTCGGGATCGGCAAGGTCGGGTGCGCCGCAGATAGCGCGTACATGTCATAAACCTCACCATTTGCTGTTCGCCGGCCATGAAACTCATCGCCATACCAGGAAGCTATGCCCCGTTTGTCGTAGTGCGGGTTTTCTCTCGGCGTATACCAGACCCCGGCAACCTGATAGGGATTGCCAACCTTGTATCTTCCGCCGCCCTTGGGCACTGGTGCCCCTAAACGGACAACCCGCGGGCTGTATTTAGGCTTTTTGGCGCTGAAAAACCCGCGAGAAAGCGAACTGGAACAAGCGGACAAAACACCGACCACCATGATCAATGAAAGTACAACTGCACAGGTCGAAAAATATCGACTTGGAGATAATATGAAAAGATTAGAATTTTTCATCTGGCCTCAATCCTTTAGAGCGCATCTTCAGTATTGATTATGACCAGAGTATGAAGCACCAAAAGCCAGGAATAGCCTGACTTTTGGTACAGAAACTTAGGATGGTGCATACGCAAAACCAAATTGCATCCGAAGCATAATGTATAACAGCCCCCGGTTATAATTCCGTAAACAACCCCTGAATTTAAGGCTGGTAATTTAAATCAAATGATTTTCTGGCCTTAAATCCAAGTTGCATTTCTCTCCATTTTCATGCAATTTGTACGCAGCTGACACCCGAACAGGACCCGGCAAGCGATTAGACGACCAACTGAACATACCAGGCAAGACACTGAAAAACGCCAGTGAAACAAGGCACTTGGGTGAAAAACAGGAACCGGGCAACCACCTTAATGAATGACAAGAACACCTTAATGAGTGACAGGAATGAGTGACCAGCCAGATAAAAACCCCCAGACAAGCGGCCTCGTAGACCCCTTCGGCAGGGAGATCACCTATGTGCGCCTGTCTGTCACTGACCGCTGTGATTTTCGCTGTGTTTATTGCATGGCCGAAAACATGACCTTTCTGCCAAAAAAAGAACTGCTCAGCCTTGAAGAGCTGAACCGCCTTTGCACCTCATTCATTGATCTTGGCGTTAAAAAATTGCGCATTACCGGCGGCGAACCGCTTGTCCGCAAAAACATAGTTGAGCTTTTTAAAAGCCTCACACCGCAACTGGAAAACGGCCGGCTAGAGGAAATGACAGTCACCACCAATGGCAGCCAGTTGACCAAACTTGCCGGGGATCTTTATGCTGCCGGTGTCAGACGGGTAAATGTCTCGCTGGATACGCTGGATGAAAATAAATTCAGGGCAATCACCCGTTGGGGCCGCCTTGAGCAGGTTATGGAAGGGATAGAGGCTGCCAGGGCAGCCGGGCTGAAAATCAAAATCAACACTGTTGCCCTCAAGGGTGTTAATGAACACGAAATCCCCGCAATGATGCAATGGGCCCATGACGGGGGGATGGATTACACCCTGATTGAAACCATGCCGCTTGGGGAAATTGACGGCGACCGGACGGAGCAATACCTCCCGCTTAATCAGGTGCGAGCGGCGCTTGAAGAAAATTTCACATTAACACCAAATGACTATAAAACCGGCGGCCCCGCCCGTTATGTTGATGTAAAGGAGACAGGCGGACGTCTGGGCTTCATCACACCGCTGACCCATAATTTTTGTGAAAGCTGCAACCGCGTGCGCATCACCTGCACCGGGGAAATGTTCATGTGCCTTGGCCAGGAAGACAATGCGGACCTTAGAACACCACTCCGCCAGAGCGAGAGCAACGACCTCCTGATGCAGACGATCAGAGCCGCCATCGCCCGCAAACCCAAAGGGCATGATTTCATCATTGATAGAAAACACAACACCCCGGCCCTCTCCCGCCATATGAGCATGACAGGCGGCTAAAGCCTGAATTCCTTACCCAAAGATCACACCATCGAGGATCACACCCCCTCAAGAATGGGCAAGTTTCTCTCTGAATACAATGATTTTGAGCTTGCAACAGCCCGTGAACAAGGCTAGAAAATGCCCCTGTCCTGATACCAACCTCGATCAGCTGATCAGCCCCGAAAAGTTTGTACCGGTTTTCGGGTTAAGCTGTTCGCAGAGAATGGACAAAATATTAGGAGGGGTGGCAGAGTGGTCGATTGCGGTGGTCTTGAAAACCATTGGGCTTCACGGTCCCGGGGGTTCGAATCCCTCCCCCTCCGCCAGTTATATTTTCATCAGCAAGGGTCTATTTGATGAAAAATGATGAAAAAAGGCCCAATTTTAAGAGATTTTCTTTCCATTATATTTGATCAAGTTCGTTTTACGAACAGCTTCTTCGTAAACTTGAAAGATATCATTTTTCTCATTTCTGTCCCTCATAACAATCACATCAGGACTTTCGTAATGATTTAGAAATGGTCTGAAATGTTTTGGGGCTTCCTCAAAACTTACCTTTACTTTCACATAGTACGCACCAACTTTGAATCTTAGAAAATCAACACCCTCAATATTTTCGGGATGAGGTGGAAAGTGATGTAAAAAACGTCCCTCTAAATTTTTCATCTGACTTAGGGAATAAGGGTATTGAGATAAAATTTCCGCATTGGGTTCTATCAACACATGTTGAAAAGATTCTTCGAGATTTTGTAAATTAAAATTACGAACTAATGATTGGCTGGATGACGACATTCTCCACAGTACAGAGAGAAAAAATAAATGAAGCTTTTTTGAATCAGCCTTCTTTAGTTTGTAAGTGCCCCTTACAATTGCAACTGGTGACAAACATCTTACGGAGGGCAACAATACTTCAGCAGCATGACCATCCAAATCAGATGCAGCCTTCTCACATTTAGAGCACCATAGACTAGGGTCATACAACCCAGTTCTTGATTTCTTTCTGAATTTAGTGCCTGTTGAGGAATAAATATAATTGATTTGTCCATCGCTATGACTAAAAAAAACTTTGGGAATCAAATGAGCTTTAGGATGCACATCAATTTTCCCACAAAATTTACACTTCTTAGTTAGCAAAAAATGACCAATCCAAAATGAACTTAAAGAAAATATAACAAACTTAAGAAAGCACTAAACACATAAATTTATGAAATAATATGATTGCAGCGGTCCTGAATAACTACATGTATTTTTTCATATAATCGGCGATGAAATCTTGATGAAAAATGATAAAATTCACTACTGATTGATTACAAACCAGAGTTCTATTTACTGCTAAAAACTCAGTACGAACTAGAAAAATCAATGTTTCAAGCTCACCAGAGAGCCCCCTACTCAATTCCCTAAACCTTATCCTGCGTCTTGGTATCAAAATCGCTGGCCTCGTGCCGCTCATGCAGCTGATCCGCAGGGTTTCCCCATGTGCGGTTGACCTTACGCCCGCGCTGCGCTGCTGGGCGTTTCGCTATCTCCATGGCCCAGCGGCAAACATGAGTATAGCTCTCAACCTCTAAAAACTCACCCGCATCATAAAGAAGTCCCCGCACCATCGCGCCATACCAGGGCCAGTTGGCAATATCCGCGATTGTATACTCATCACCCGCAAGGTATGCGCGATCCGACAGGACGCGATCCAGTAAATCCAATTGGCGCTTCACCTCCATGGTGTACCTGTCAATGGCGTACTCAAATTTTTCCGGGGCATAGGCATAAAAATGGCCAAACCCGCCCCCCACAAAAGGCGAGCTACCCATCTGCCAGAACAGCCAGTTGAGCGTCTCGGTACGCTTTGCGTGATCCGTGGGCAAAAAAGCATCAAACTTCTCAGCCAGATATAAAAGAATAGCGCCGGATTCAAAAATCCTCACTGATTGCGCCCCGCTATGATCGAACAGCGCCGGAATTTTGGAATTGGGATTGGCTTCCACAAACCCACTGCCAAACTGGTTGCCCTCATTAATGTCAATCAACCAGGCGTCATACTCCGCCCCGCTATGACCAAGCGCCAGCAATTCCTCCAGCATCACACCAACCTTGACCCCGTTGGGAGTCGCATAGGAATAGAGCTGCAAAGGGTGTTTTCCAACCGGCAAATCAGCCTCGTGAGTGGCACCCGCGACAGGGCGATTGATCTTTGACCATTTTCCCCCGCTCTCCATTTCCCATTTCCAGATCTTAGGGGGTGAGTAAGAAGATGTCTCTGTCATCCTGTTTCCTATCCTGTGAAGCACTCTGCCAGTCACTTTGACAGCATGACGTTGATTGCAATTCGTGAGAAAGACAATCTGCAATAGCCTGCCGCCGTCTTACACCCCTGTTAGCTCTGACAATTCGCCATTTTGGCGAATTATTAGACGCCATAATTAGTGGATGTAAACTTGTTCACATTATATGAGCTCAATTGTTCCATGTGATATGACAACAGACAATTTTGATCATGAGAGAACCTGTAAAACATCTACTCACATACGCCTCACCCCTTCCGGCGCTTTTTCACCATCATGTTGAGCATCTCGACACCGAGCGAAAACAACATACCGAAATAGATGTAGCCTTTCGGCACATGAAAGCCGAGGCCCTCCGCCACCAAAAACACACCGATCATCATCACAAAGGAAAGTGCCAGCATCTTGAGGGTCGGGTGCGCATCAATATAGTCAGAAATTACCTTGGCGGAAAACAGCATGACCAGCATCGCCAGCACCATCGCCGCCACAATCACCCCAAGATGCTCAGTCACACCAACAGCGGTAATAACACTGTCAAACGAGAAGATGAAATCAATCACGATAATCTGCACAATCGTCAGCATAAACCCTGTAGAAATGGCGCTATACTCAGCCACCTTATCACCTGAAACCTCGTCATGAATGCTGGACGTCGCCTTGGCAAGCAGGAACAAACCACCCCCCAGCATCAGAAGATCCTTGCCTGAAAAACTAAGCCCCTGGAACGTGATGAGAGGCTCCTTCAACCCCATCATCCACACAACACTAAAGAGAAGCGCAATCCGGATGACCATGGCGAGCGTAATGCCGATAAACCGGGCCCGCTCCCGTTGTTTATCCGGCAAATGATTAACCACCAGGGCAATGAAAATCACATTATCTATACCAAGCACAATCTCCAGTGCAGAGAGTGTTATAAAACTCGCCCATAGATTATAATCGGTGAGAAATTCCATATTATGTTACGCCCCGCAAAGCCCCTGAAAGATAATCACCCAGCAACTATACCGGAAACACAGGCCGTGACAAATCAGAAGCTCACCCAATCACCCGCCGGATCTGACCTGAGCCGGGTTTCTGCATCTCATAAATGAGGCTCTAAGCCGCTGAATTAAACTGAGCCTCAATCTTCTGCCTCAGCCAGATATGGCATTCATCGCGCTCAAACCGCCGATGCCAACCAAGATGCAAATCAAATTTGGGCAACGCAAACGGCAACTGCACCTGATCCACATCCACATGCCGCGCAATCAATTGACCATGTAACTGCGGAATGGTGACAAGCCCATCTATCTCGAACGCCAGCAAAGCCCCAAGCAAGGAAGACGAAACCTTATGAAGCAACGTGGCCGGCAGCTTTTTAAGAAGCAATGCCTCTTCAAGCAAATCAGCTGAGCGCCCGCTAAGCTGAGAAATGATATGCGGCTTTTTCTGAAATGTCCTGAGATCAATAGAGCCGGCAGCTTTGCCCCTTGCCCCTGCCATTTTCGGGCGCAATGTTTGAAAGGGCACTTCCTGTAATTTTGCCCATTGCATATCCGGTGCCTCTTCTTCTATAGCCCCTTCAACAAGCACAAAATCAATCCGCCCATGGCGTAGCTCGTCCAGAAAACGTGGATGTTCGGTACCTACACGCTCAAGCTGTATATCAGGCGCAAGCGAACCAATTGCTTCCCTGAGAGGGGCAAGCATATAGAGCTCAGCCAGCTCCGAGCAGGCAACAAGAAAGATGCGCTCCTGATTGGCAGGATCAAAAGGTTCGGTTGGCCGCAATAAACTCTCAAGGCCGGAAACAATAATATGAACCGTCGCTGATAACTCCTGCGCCTTGACCGTTGGGGTCAGGCGCTGGCCAGCCCGGACAAACAATTCATCATCAAAAATATGCCGAAGATTGGCAAGCGCGTGGCTGACAGCAGAGGGGCTGCGCCCCAGTCTTTCAGCGGCCTTGGTCACGCTGGCATCAATTAACAAGGCATCAAGAACCACGATGAGATTTGCATCAAGTTCCTTTAGGTGCATTTAGTCAGGCCCTTTTCCTAATGTTTAGGTAAATTCAACCTGCACTCAATCCGCCTGCGATAGTCAAAGAGACACCCATTCCAAAGAAATTTGAACTCGAATAACGAAGCATAAAAGACCTGATTTTTTATCCGGCCTTTGGTTTTTTTGTTTTTTATAGCGTCAGCATTAAGTTTTAATTATTGAATTCCATGCATCTATTATTTTCTATACTTTTCATTTTACTTAACTATAGGCAGCGTGGCATAGTCCTGTCAATGCTTTCAATCATTGTTCTCTGATTGTGGCATCCACCTCCAAGGAATTGTTAAGCCCTTGATAAACGTTGTGATTTTCTACCATTACAACACAGCTCCAGGACTTGATCATCTCCTATAGTGAAGCAGCAACTAGCCGTGCAAATTGTTATATTTGCACGGCCTTTTTATGCTCATATGAACCAGTACCACAAGGCTTTCCTACTGGCCGTCACTGCAGACTGTCACTGCAGAAAAGCGCGGAGCAGCCCCTCACCTTTATTCAGCCTCCTCAGCAGAGCCAGATTGCAGCAACCCATAATTCTGCACACCAATATTCTTCACAAGCTCCATCTGTGTTTCCAGCCAGTCAATATGGCCTTCCTCATCCGCCAGAAGCGTTTCAAATAATTGCTGAGTGACATAATCACGTTTCTCATTGCAAACATCTCGCGCTTCACGGTAGAGCTTGGCAGCGCTTTCTTCACCCGCGAGGTCACATTCGAGAACTTCTTCTATGTTCTCGCCAATACGAAGCGGATCAAGATGCTGCATATTGGGGTGCCCACCGAGCATCAGTATCCGCTCAACAAGTTTATCAGCGTGGCCCATTTCCTCGATAGACTCTTCCCTGAGTTTTTTTGCAAGTTTGGTATAACCCCAATCCTCCAAGAGCCTGTAATGCAACCAATATTGACTAACTGCCGTCAATTCATGCTTTAGCGCTTTGTTCAAATACTCAATAACATCGCTATCACCTTGCATAATACCTCCTTCATTATAAAAAATTATCTGACAGCTAACTTAGCGCCAAATGCCGGAAAATACGATAGTGATCACAAATATTTTGGGAAAAGGTCAGAAATCAGGATAGAGAAGAAACCTTGCGCCGAGTGCCCTGATTTTTCCGTTTGGCGTGGAGTTTATCCCGTTGCTGGAAAAGCTGAATAACACTGCAACCAGGTTTGCTCGGATGGTCAACCTCATCAATAATCAGCTCAATCGCAAGTGACAGGCAGGTCCCGCAATCAGCACGAAACCCAAGGCGGCGATACACCAGCCCCGGTGTCAGCATTGTATTCGGATTTTCCTCAAGCAGTTCGGCAACCGCCTGACGAATTTGATAATCACTAATACGATTACAGGAACAAACAATCATAAATCTAACCAACTATAGACAAACAAAAACTCAGGTTAATCATAATGGCAAAATCAACCGCCAGATACAAAGATCTATTGCCTGCATGTTTAACAATTTGCGATCAAATCAGGCGCCGCACCTCATTAAACCATAGAAGCCCGGCATCACTTTACCCCGAAATCATGGCAGTATCGTTGGCCAGCCCGGTCTGTACCAGCGCTGGCACACCACTTAACAATAAATCAAAATCAGCCAGCTTATTGGCAAAACAACTGCTGGCACAAATCACCCGCTCCGGATCCTGATCCCCGATAAGGGCCTGCGCACAGGCCTGCAATGCCGGGCAAACCTCCGTCTGGCAGGCAGCCACCAGCGCAATCGCCTTGCACTCATCACGGCAGAAGGGGCTGACCTCCCCAGGTAAGGCAACCTCTATCGGTCGTTTCGCATGGCAGTGCACTTCCTGCACAAAAGCCGCCAGTGCTGTTACCACAGGCCGCGCATTTGCCGCCCCCAACTCATCGGTAAAAAACTTCCAGCCATGGGTCCAATAATCAAATTTATGATTTTGATACCCCGCCATCCAATACCGAAAACCCAGACCAACCAGCGCATCAGCTGTTTGATCATTCTGCTGCAATACGCATCCACACCCTCGCAATACATCCCTGTTACCGCCAGAAAGCAGCACTTTTATCTCTTTATTTTTCATGATCCGTCCCCGCCTGTTGCAGGGGAGGCCCCTTGAATAGATAGCTGCGTGCGAGAAACGGCGCAGTAAAGCACAAATATAGCCCGCTCAATTTGATTGAACGATATCAATTCACGGGATTCGGATGAAAAAACAGAAGTGCCAGAAACAGCAGCTTCTTTAGAATAGCGCCTGCCCCCTTTCATAAGGAAGACGGCGCGCACCAAATGAATGGTGTTGTCCAGTAAAATCATTTCACACTCCAATAAACAGGGGTCAAGGCCCTGCAATTAGAACGGCTCGCCAACCATAGGTCGAACCTAGCTCAAGGTTATGTAGCTTTACCCAGCCCTGTCAAGACTTTACTACTCAAAAACCTTGATATCATGATCTTTGAGCGGTTAGTGTATCGGACCTGAGAAGATAAAACACCTGCCAGCTACCAAAAGGCAAGGCATTTAGCAGAATATTCAATTTCAAGGGACAACTGAAGGAGCGGCTAACTATGGATACCATTCAAAAATGGGGCATGTTTTACTTTATCATGTTTTTAGGTGTGGTTTCATTAAGCTATATCCCAGGCATCAATGACGAAAACGGCATGATGTTCGGCCTTTTCAAACTTGATCTGTATGATGACGCCCTGCACTTCTTCTCTGGCCTCTGGGCAGGCATTGCAGCACTCATCTCAAGCAAAGCCGCCATCCAGTATTTCAAAATCTTCGGCACACTCTATTTCCTTGACGGTGTCATGGGGTTATTCATCGGCAGCGGTTTTCTCGACTTTGGTGTCTTTATCAATGGCGTACTGGACCTTGACCTGACAACGCGCATCTTTGCCAATCTGCCACATCTGGCCATAGGCGGCCTTGCAATATTCATCGGCTTTTTCTTATCAAAAAGAAGCCCCGCTTAACCAAAGGAACAGCCCGCATGACTTGCCTGAGACGCCTCTTTTTCATACTCACCCTCGCGGTCATTTTGCCATTGATCTATATGGTGGTGAATTGCCGGGCTGATAAATCACCGGCTTCACCGCCCCCTTCAAGAGCGGCCGAAAACACCAGAGCCACAATCATCAAATCATACCCGCGCTATCTTCGTGATGAGCAGCGCACCTACCTCACCTTTCCTGAATGGTTCATTGTCTACATTTCAGAAGATTACGGCACATTCCTGAAAAACAACCAGCCCAGCGCCTTTCCCTATCTCTCTTCAGCACTGGACTTCTGGACCTGCTACTGCGGCCTGACAAAGGTCACCTCAGCTCAATACCAGACCAGTTGGGAGGCGCACCTGATGATCTTTGTCATCGGCGTCAGCCACACTTTGGAATATATCGTAAAGGGTATCTATGAAAACACCATCGGCCGCCTGTTTGAATGGCTAAGCACAGACATTAAAACCGCAGAGGACCATTTCGCCGAGCAGACAGCTGCTGAATACGGCATATTCCTCAACACCACCCCCTGGTATGAATTCCCCTTCTATGAAAAACTGACCAAACTCTGGAATCTGGAGGAAGAAACAGGGAGCAGCACCGCCCGCAAATGGGAGCGCAAAGTCGTCCTGACACTCGAATATGGTTTCAAGAGCATTTACGGCGGTCTGATCAAACTGGCAACCGGTGCCCTTTATGAACCCGCACCCGAAACAATCACCATGATCACCTCAAAATTGGAAGAACCCTTCCTCATTGACCACCCTGAAATCCGCCTTGATGAACATCTGGATGATAATCGGTCATTGATCACTCTGCCGCGCTACGCAAAATTCACAAGGCTGATGGCAGTGCTGGCAGAAAACAATGTGACCATCCATGAAATTGCCGGCAATGACGAAATCCTCGTCACGTACCAGCTTGAGGCCGGGAAAAAATTGAAATCAGATGGCGCCGTAGAGCTTTTCTCAATGAACCTGCCCCTCAAACCGGCCTGGGCCCGAAAAGGCGCCCGCGTCGAGCTCTCAAAGTTCAGCGCCGTATGGCAGCAGCTAAAAGCCACCGGGGGCATCTATGAGCACAGCTACGATTATTAAGCGACCAATGACAGAAAGATAAAAAACAAATCAAAGTAAGCCAAGCAAATGAACCGGCTAACCGCCTTTGTAAAATTTATCTCACTATGCCTGATGGCGCTGATGGTCTGGACCATCATCCTCGCAGCAGCAGCCTTTTGGTCCAAAACCGGGACACCGCTTTTTCTGATCGCACCCAAACCAAACGCCGCCGCAATCGCGGTTGCCTCAGGCGGCTCGCTGGAAGATTTTGGCCGCTACACCGCGATCACCCGGGCAAACACACCCGGCTTTATAAAATCCCTTTATCAGAACGGAGCCTTCCTGGTGCTTGATGTCAAGATCATCGCAGGCTGTCGCGGATTAAAACAGAAAGAAAATCAGCAACAGAAATTGAAAAATCTCACACCACTTTAATCCGTTTCTTTAGCTTTTAAACCCCGCGGTAGGTCTCATACCAGCGGTTGGAAAACAACCCTTGCGGATCATAAGCCAGCTTCTTGCCAAAAAATTCCGTAATTTCAGGGTAAGCCCGCTTCAGTTGAGCCTTGTTATAATGCTTCTGATAAGGCAGAAAAAACCGCCCGCCAAGCGACGAACAAAGATCTATCAACGCACTGGTAAGGGAGCGCATTTTTTCAATGCCCGCCTCAGAGATCTTTTGATTGATATATAACACCACAGAAAAAGCGTCCCCCGGTGCATAATTCAATGCCATCTCTTCTTTATGCACCACCCGGATTGAGGCATTCAACAAAATCGTCCCCTCCCGTTCCATAATCTCTCTCATCCCGTCAATAAAGCTGATCAGCTTGTCTCTCGGGACGAAATATTCATGCAGAATATCCGTCTCATCATTGAGACGGTTAAAGAGATACGGCACCGAATCATGCATGGGCTCATTGCGGGAAACAAGGCAGACCTCCCCCTCAGCCTGCGCGGCCGCCCGGCTGATGGTGCAGCTTTCAGCCAAAGGCTCAAGCCGCTTTTCGGCAAACCATTTCAGCCGGTGAAACAGAGACCCCTCTTTTGCCAGGTTAAAAATCAGCCGCCTCAGTTTCACAGAACTGACATCCCCAAGCGGTGGCAGCACCGGTCGCTCCCCCGCCTCAACCTTATAGCTATAAAGAATGCATTCCTTAAGAAACGAGCCCGGCGATGTCGAGAGATGCCCGTAAAACAGATTTATCTCATCATCAGGTTCAATGCTGGCACTGAACACTGCAGGAAAGTCTTCTGTCGCAATTAATTGCCGGTCTGAGCGGAGGATAACATTGTCGACCACCTGAAGCTCAACATCAAGGATAACCCCAAAAAGCCCATACCCACCAACCACATGCCGGTAGAGTTCAGCCTCTTTTTCCCGGGAAAGGGTTTTTATCTCGCCATCAGCCATCATCACCCGCATCACAACAATGCTTTTTTCAAGCGCACCTGCATGATGATCCATCCCATGCGCATTTACAGAAATTGACCCCCCAACCGTGAACACATCAGAAGATTGCATGGCCTTGACCGCAAACCGCGGGTGAATGTTGTTTTGTATATCGTGCCAGGTCGCCCCGCTCTGAACCCGTATGGTTTTATTTTCCGCATTCAGCTTAACCTTGTTATAGCCCGTCATATCAAGAACAACGCCGTCTTTGGCAAAGGCATGTCCGCCCATGGAATGCCGGGCCCCTGCCATAGAAACATTAAACCCGTTTTCCCGGGCAAATTGCAGCGCATCCCGGATATCTTTTTCATTCCGAACCGCCACAACGCCCGCAACCTCCGTGCGGCTCAGGCAGCTCACATCATTCATGGTCCCGCCGCGCCGGGACCAGGGCAAATGAGCTGCCAGTTTCTTCAAAAGACCTGATTTTTTAACCCCGGTTTCCGGCCCACAGTCTTTCTCACCAAGCGGATCAGCACTTAAGCGCCAGGCAGAATGCCCCATCAGTGCCACTGGCAAACTCACTGCAAGAGACCCAATAACAAATCGCCTTGAAACCATAAACCGCCCCTCAAAATTGTAATGACTGTAACTTTCAATTGGATAAAGGAACAATCAAAATATCCTGTTCCAAACCAATGCCGCCCGAAACCAGATGTTAAAAACAATCTCCCAAATTGGCAACCACCCGGCACCATCACCATTAAGCCACTGCATAAACAACATCCAGCAGGGTAAAAACTGCCAATAATTCATTACCTTGCATCAATATCATTTCAGAAAATGCATTTGTGAAACTGATCAAGCATTTTTATGATCAAATCGATAATTTCCACTCTGTGATTTGAAACAATGCCTCACCATTTTTTGATGCAATTTTGCCTGTTGCTATTGCTGTGCCCGGCAGGCCCCCTCAACGGTTTTGCAGAAACACCCCAGAGCAAACCACGTCTGATGATAGAACTTAACAGCCTCACCCAGCAGGACAAAACCTGCCAGGTCAGTTTTGTCATGAAAAATAATCTGCAGGCACCACTTGAGCAGCTGAGCCTGGAATTGGTCCTGTTTAACCAGCAGCAGCAGGTGCAGTCCCTTTTGTTACTGAGCAGCACAGACATGCCAGACAACAAAACCAGTGTTCGGCAATATGCGCTCAAACAGATCAAATGCCGGAACATCAGCAAGTTTCTTATCAATGATGTGAAGGATTGCCGCGGCCAAAATCTGACCCCTGCCCTCTGCCTGAAATCACTGGTTCTGAACAGCCGCACCAGTGCAAAATTGGAATATTAATAATGGAACTGCTCTCAACAGGTTTTAACTTCGACAAATTATTCACCCTTCTCAATCAGGGCGGTGCGGTGGTTTATATCCTCGTTGGTCTCTCCCTATTTGCCACAACTCTGGTGATCTTGAAATGTGCACAGATTATCTGGTGCCGCATAGGCAGCGGCGGCAAACAACACGCCATCAGCCTGTGGTTAAACGGTGAGCATGACAAAGCCTATGCCCTTGTCAGTAAAAGCGCCAACCCCACCAAAATAACCATGTCCCATCTTATGCGCGGCTTGCAGACCAGCCCGGCAGACAAAACATTACTGAGGGAAGATGTGGAGCGCATCGCGCTAAAAAATCTGGCTGGCGCCAGCAGCCTGATGCGCCCTATGGAAGCCATTGTACAAATAGCCCCCCTGCTTGGGCTGTTCGGCACTGTCCTTGGCATGATCGAAGCGTTTCAAACACTCCAGTCCGCCGGCAGTGAAGCTGATCCGGCCGCTCTGGCTGGCGGCATCTGGGTGGCCTTGTTAACAACCGCTGTCGGGCTTGGCCTCGCCATTCCCCTTGCCTTTATAGTTTCCTGGTTTGAAGGCCGCATTGAAAGCGAGCGGGAGATGATGCAGGACGCCGTGACCAGTCTGCTGACCGGCCGCCTGACAGAACAATCAGCACACCCTGTCACAAGCCTGGAAAAAATGAGCCATGCAGCTTGACCCCCCACCCAGAAAATCAAACCGGATGAGCCTGACACCGCTCATAGATGTGGTGTTTCTGTTGCTCATCTTTTTCATGCTGGCTTCAACCTTCAGGAATTTTAACACCCTGCCAATTGCGGCAAGCACACACTCGGGCACACCCCCAACAATCAGAAAAATCATTCTTGTCCGCATCAATGAACAAGGAAAAATGGACCTCAACGGCGATGATGTGGAGATTGATGACCTTGCCGCAGAAATAGACAAACTGGCCATAGAACCAGAGATGCAATTGGTCATTCGCCCTGCGGAAAAAGCCCCATTGAGCGCACTCGTGACAGCGCTTCAGGAATCCAGGCGCTCAGTCCTTAAAAACCCGATCATCGCCCGTTAAAGGTTAGGCCCCATGCAACTGAAAACAAAAATCAGAAAAACAGACGACACCAATATGATCTCCCTCATCAATATTGTGTTTCTGATTTTAATCTTTTTTCTGATCGCTGCAATCATACGCCCCTTTCAGGCCAAAGACATCGTGCTCGCCAAAAGCACAGCCACCGACAGATACAGCCGCCTTGCCCACACTCTCATCATAGATAAGACCGGCAACCTGACCGTGAACGGCAAGCCCGCATCCACTGACACACTGATAGAAGCTTTATCCAGCGCTGATCAAACTTCAGAAACAGATGAGAAAAGGCACAGACTTAACATCATCGCCGATCAGAATTTGCCCGTAGGGGTGCTTCTGGAGCATTTGAAAACGATGCAGACCCTAAAGTTCAAAAGTATAAAACTCGTAACAGAGAAGGCAAAACAATGAACAGATTGTCACCCCTTCACTGGTCAGGTGCGGCCTCTGGCGCTTTGATCTGTCATATGGTCCTGGCCTTGAGTTGGCAGAACGCTGAACCGCCAAAACTTGAAAAATCAGCAGGCGCCCCAATAGAGCTTGTCGGCTCTCTGGCCAGCCTGACGGGGATGCAAACATTAAGCACCATTGAACCTGCCGAAGTAATCCGCCCTCTCGAAACTGTTGTAACAACAGAGCAACCTATAACGAAAGCAAAACCGCTTCTCAAAAATGAAACCATTACAGCCTTGTCGCTTGTTGATCCAGAACCTCTGGAAAAACAACCCCCGAAAAAACTGAAAGTTAAACCACCTGAAAAAGCTCAATTAAAAAAACCAAAAGATAAAACCAAAATCGCCCGGAAAGCCAAAAAGAAACAGCGCAAACAAGTGGCCAAAACCCGCATGGCAGCCTTGCAAAAAGGGGGCGGGGCGAAAGGAAGGAAAAAAAAACGGGCCGGCCGCGCCGCGATGAACAATTTTAAGGGCCGCATCCAAAGTCATCTTGCCCGCTATAAACGCAAGCCAAAAGCAAATGCCAGAGGCACTGTCGTGGTAAGCTTCACTATCCTGAGTTCAGGCCGTGCTACCAGTATCAAACTTGCGCGCCGCTCAGGTAACAGCGCCGTGGACAAAGCTGCACTTTCCATGGTGCGCCGTGCCTCTCCCTTCCCCAGAATTCCAGCCGGTGGCCCGCGGTCCATGCGTTTTTCCGTCCCCCTTAGGTTCCGCTAAACACAACCCGCGCAGCAAAAATAACCTGGCAGACTTGCCTGCATGAAATAGTTGTATCTTATGCAATAAAGTAAATTAGAACAATGCAGTAGCAGGCCCTGCACCGCGAATTTAATATAGCTGAATTAAATTTTGTGTGCCGTAAAGGGATCTCTGAAAGATGCGCATTAAGTCACTTATTCTACTCACCATAATTTTATACATATCCCAGATACCGCATCTGGCGGCTGAAAATATCAGTGCGACAAAGACATGTGGTCATTCGCCAATATACGAATTGAAATATAAGACAGGCGCAACATCCTATGACTATGTCAACCCGAACGCACCAAAAGGGGGCAAGATAAAAATTGCGAGGGTCGGCACATTTGATAGTCTGAATTTCCTGCGCTATCCCGGCACCACCATAGCTGACCGCAAGCAACTTCCCCTCTACATAACGGAATACCTCTTCGACAGCCTGTTAACTCAAAGTGCTGATGAACCTGCCAGCTACTATTGTCTGGTTGCAAAAAGCCTCACCCTCCAGAACCATGGCAGCAAAGCCCTGTTTGAGCTGAATGAAAAAGCCCGCTTTCATGATGGCAGGAAACTCAGAGCCCGGGACATTCTGTTTTCCCTTGAAACTTTAAAAAAACAGGGCGCCCCCTATTACCGCCAGGTGCTGAAAAACATCACAGCAAAAGCACTGGATGAGACAACCATCCTTTTTGAAAACAAGGGCAGGCCAGACAGGGACTTTGTTGAAAAAGTCGGTACCCTTCCCATTCATCCACAACATTTCTGGACAAGTGAGAAACTCAATGGAAAATCTATGAACCTTCCACTTGGGGGTGGCCCATACCGCCTCAAAGCCGCAAAAGCCGGTAAATTCGCCCACCTGATCCGTGTGAAAAATTACTGGGCCAAAGATCACTTCACAAGAAAAGGGCGCTTTAATTTTGATGAAATCGTCATTGATTATTTCCGTGATGAACGCACCGCCCTTGAAGCCTTCAAACTTGGCAATTATGATGTCCACCTTGAAGAGCAACCCGTAGCCTGGGCAAGGGAATTCCAGGGCAACGCGCTCAAAACCAAAAAAATCATCAAGAAAACTCTGGACGGTGCCTTGGCAGGAGATCTTTACCTGCTGACCTTTAACCAGCGCAGATCAATTTTCAAAAATCGCAAAGTACGGGAGGCCCTCTCCCTTCTCTATGATTTCAAAAGCGCAAACCGCATCCTCTATCACGGTCTCTATCAAGCCGCAGACAATCTTTACGGCAAAACACCACTAAGCGCCTCTGGCAAGGCCACGGCCGGTGAAACAGCTATTTTATCAACCGCGCTGACGGCCTTGCCAAAAGAAAGTCTGCTCCTCGACGGGCCGCGGCAAAAATGGGCAAAACTAACCTCTCGTGAAAAAATGCGCCGGGCTTCTGAGTTGTTAAACCAGGCCGGCCTTGTGATGAAAGACAATAAACGTATAAATCCCGAAACCGGCAAACCCCTGGTGCTGAACATTTCTTATCTTCAGCCGGGCCATCAACGCATTCTCCTGCACTATGCCAAAAATCTGAAAGCTGCTGGCATAACCATTGCGGCACCCAATCTGGAGCCAATGGCGGCCAGGAAAAAAGCGCTCGATCATGACTTTGATCTGATCATCCTGAAATGGACACCTCAACTGTTCGCCGGCACATCGGAATACCTCTTATGGTCAGGGCAGGCCACAAAACACAAAAACGCATACGCTTTTGCCGGCCTCACAGATCAGGGCCTCGATCAAACCATCATGGCAATGCAAAAAGCCAGGAACGCCGCTCAGCTCCATGCCGCCACCAAAGCCTTTGATCGCGTTTTCCGCTGGCAATTCCATGCCATTCCGCTATGGCGGCAAACAAGGAAATGGGTTGCCCATCGGAACGGGCTGAACCAACCCGAAATCTCACCGAAAGTTCGTTTTTCAATTATTGACCGCTGGTGGGACAGCCCGCAAAAACAGGCCCACCACCACCATCCCCCCGGCGCACAAATTGACCCGGATTAAATGTTGCAGAAAAACAAAACAGATAGTTGAAGAATATGAGATTTTTCCAATGGCAACAATGGATTAATCTCACCTGATAAAGAATGAAAAAGGGGCATAAACATGCGTTCGCGTAAATTGAATTTATCATTGGCACCTACCCTGGCACTTTGGGCAACAATCGTTTCAGGCCTGCTGTTTTCCAGCCTTGCAGCAAAGGCTCAGGATGGCACTGTCAATCTTGATACCATCACCATCACCACAGATCTTGATGCCATCACAGATGCAACAACCAGGACAGATGAGAAGCTGATCAACACCCTCGCCGGCACCAGCGTTGTCACCAAAGAGGAGGTCAAACGCTTCCAGCCAGACAGCGCCGCAGCTTTGTTGTTGAGTGTACCTGGCCTGAATGTTGAGGAAGCCAGTGATGACCCAGGCTCTGCCATAAACATACGCGGCCTGCAGGATTTTGGCCGCGTCAATGTCATGATTGATGGCGCCCGCCAGAACTTCCAGCGCTCTGGTCATAACGCAGACGGCCAGTTTTATCTTGAGCCGGAACTGATCAAAAAGGTCAATGTCGTCCGCGGCCCGGTCTCAACCATTTATGGCTCTGGCGCCATTGGCGGCATTGTCAACTTTGAAACCATCGACCCGGCTGACATGCTGCGTCACGGTGAAAAATGGGCCGCCAGCCTCAAAAGCACATACAGCACCAATGACGAAGCTGTTCTCGTCAGTGCCATTGGCGCTGTAAAAATGAACGAGACTGTCAGCGTTCTGGCCAACTTTGTCTGGCGTGATCACGAAAATTACGAAGATGGCAATGGCAACGAAATCGAGAATACTGAAAAACAGCTCAAATCAGGCCTGATCAAAGGTGTCTTTGACTTTGCCCCTGGCAACCAGTTGAAACTGAGCTACATCCACAAGGATGATGACTACACAACCGGTCTCCTCAGTGATACAAACCGCCAGGAAACCACCACAGAAGACAAAACCATCAGCGCCAAATGGGCCTTTAACCCAACCGACAATGACCTGATTGACCTGACAATGTCGGCCTATTTCACCTCTACAAAAGTTGAGCAGACCCGACTTGATAATCTAGAGGACCCGTTTGATTTTATTCCGCCAATCAATGTGCTTGTCACTGCCGGCAACGAACGTTTCTTTAAAATCCAGACTTTTGGTTTTGATATTTACAACTCATCCCGCTTTGCAACCGATAGCATCAATCACACATTGACCTATGGCGGCGACTTCTTCAAAGACAGGGTCAAAACAGAAGACCTCGGCCTCGGCGGCAGCGGCGACGAGTTCACACCCTCAGGCGAGAGAAAAACATACGGCTTTTACGTTCAGGACAAGCTCGAATACCAGAACTGGCTTGAAGTGATCGCAGCCGTCCGATATGACCACTACGAACTTGATGGCAACGGTATTAATGTAAAAGATGAGAAAGTTTCTCCAAAAATCACGGTTGGAGTCACCCCGATAGAAGGCATACAGTTTTTTGCAACTTATGCTGAAGGTTTCCGCGCACCCGCCATCTCAGAGACCCTTCAAAGCGGTATTCACCCAGTCCCACCGACCTTTGACATCTTGCCCAACCCTAACCTCAGACCGGAAACAGCAGAAAACTGGGAGGGCGGCGTAAACCTCTCCTTTGACAAGGTGATAACCAGAAATGATGCCTTCCGCGCCAAAGCCACCATTTTCAGAAATGATGTAGAAGACTACATCGAGGATGATCTTGTCGGCTTTAGTTTTGGCACCTGTTTCTTTCCCCCATACACCACTTGCGGTGATTCACAATTTACAAACATTGCCAAAGCACGCCTTGAAGGTTTTGAGCTAGAGGCAAACTACGACAACAGAGACTGGTTCCTGAATGTCGCTTTCACCCATGTTCGCGGTGATAACCTGACAAACGGCGAACCTTTAAAATCCATCTACCCGGATAAACTGGTGACAACAGTAGGCTTTAGAATGATGGAAGAAAAACTGCTCCTTGGTGGGCGCTGGACTTATGCCGATGGTCAGGACCGCGTCCCAGCCCCAACAGATCCATCCGACCCTAACATAGATGAAACCCCCACCCCTTCCTATAACCTCGTTGACCTTTTCGCGACTTATGAAGTCAACGATACGCTGCAGTTTGGCCTGACCCTCAATAATATCTTTGATGAACAGTTCCGCATTCATCGCCATGAAGATCCGGAACCGGGCTTCAATGCCAAAATTTCAGCAACCATCCGTTTTGGTGGGTAAAACAACAGAAACTTCAAGGGCGAGGAGAGAGCAATAAGCAAAGTCGTTCATATATATTGTTGAATAAATTGCAGTTCGCTCTCAAGCACCAAAAGTTTAAACTGATTTATAGATTGAATATTTAAAACATAACAAAAATGAGGTTCAGCGTGTTTATAGCTATGAACAGATTCCAGGTCACTAAGGGCCGGGAAAAAGACTTTGAAGCGGTCTGGCAATCAAGGGATAGCCGTCTGAAAGAAATGCCCGGGTTTGAAGAGTTCAAACTCCTGCGCGGCCCGGAAAATGATGATCACACCCTGTATTCATCCTTCACCATCTGGTCATCGAAAGATCAGTTTGAAGCCTGGACCAAATCAGAACAGTTCCGGCAAGCTCACAAAAATGCCGGGCAATCTGAAAAACTCTATCTTGGACACCCTAATTTTGAAGGGTTTGAACCAGTAGAGGGTATTGCCTAATCGTAGAACCTATCGCTTAAAATAACGCCCACCCCACCACCCCATGGGATGTTAGTTTGTCTCCTATCTCTGATGCCGCGACTGAGCCCACCTCAGTCGCGGCATTTCTTTGCCTCCTGTGTCTCCAGGTTGCGTCAAGACGCCCACCCCCATGTTAACGCCTCACAGAGTTGTGATCAAAATCTCCAGGGTCAGCCCTTGAAATATTTAAATAACTTGCAATTTTAAAGTAATCAAACCAGACTAGCCCCTGACCAGGGAAAACAGGTCAAAACAAACCGTGAAAAGGCCCGCTAATGGCCCTGAGAAGGACGACCCCTATGCCAACTTTATATTCCCCCCTCACAATAGGCACCAGAGAACTGGATAATCGCGTCATTATGGCGCCGCTAACCCGCAACCGGGCAAATCATGAAACTGACACGCCCGAGCCCATCATGCAGGAATATTACAGCCAGCGCGCTTCAGCAGGCCTGATTATTACAGAAGCCACACAGATCAGCCCGGAAGGCAAAGGCTATATCGCAACACCTGGTATTTATAAGCCAGAACATGTCGAAGCCTGGTCAAAAATCACAAAAGCCGTCCATGACAAGGGTGGTGCTATCTTCATGCAATTATGGCACGTTGGGCGTATCAGCCACACCAGCCTGCAACCGGGCGGCCAAGCCCCTCTCGCCCCCTCTGCCATTGCTGCAAATGCACAAACATTCATTGTTGATGGCCCTGCAGACACGTCAATGCCAACAGAAATAACTTTGGATGGAATTGCAAGGACCATAAGTGATTATAAAACCGCCGCACAGAATGCCAAAGACGCTGGTTTTGACGGTGTGGAGATCCACGGGGCCAACGGCTACCTGATCGACCAGTTCATGCGGGACAAGACCAATCAAAGAACAGATGAATATGGCGGCTCCATTGAAAACCGGGCAAAATTCCTGCTTGAGGTAATAGGGGCAGTTACAAGTGTCTGGCAAGACAATCAGGTCGGCTTGCGCCTGTCCCCCACCAACCAGTTTAATGACATGGCAGACAGCGACACCCTCAGCCATTTCAGCTATATCATAGATAAACTGAACGGCTATAACCTCGCCTATCTTCATATGGTTGAAAAAAACATGAGCGGTGAGCAAAACCCGGAAGAAGATGCGATCATCCAGAGTTTGAGAAACAAATGGCAGGGCATCTATATTGCTAATCTTGATTATGACCGGGCGCGCGCTGAAGCTGCCGTTGAAAAGGGAGAGGCAGATGCCATAGCTTTTGGTAAACTCTTTATCTCCAACCCGGATTTACCAGAACGTCTGGCCAGAAATGCGCCCCTGAACGAAGCCGACCCCACCACATTTTATGGCGGTGGAAGGGAAGGCTATACGGACTACCCGCCTTTGGAAACCTCCTGATATTTGCTTGGGTTGCTCCATAGCAAACGGGCACATCACACAAGGGCTGCATCTCCTTCAAGGTGAAAAAGTTGTAGCTTGTATGATGTGCCCGAATTGTTTAAACAGGCTCAAATTCAAAACTTTTGCAAGCTGCGGTTCTTGCAGTAAACGGAGCACCTAAATGCAAGAGATCATACAAATCAGAGGGCTCAACAAAAGTTACGACACCGGCTTTAAAGCCCTGACAAATATTGATCTCTCCATCCACAAAAGCGAGATATTCGCCCTGCTTGGCCCCAATGGCGCGGGTAAAACCACACTGATCAACACCATCTGCGGCATCAACACACCCACAAGCGGCAGCATCAAAGTTGATGGCTTTGACATCATCCATGATTTCAGAGAAACCAGAAAACGCATTGGCCTCGTCCCGCAGGAACTGACAACAGACGCCTTTGAAAGCGTATGGAACACTGTCTCTTTCACAAGGGGCCTGTTTGGCAAGCAGCCAAACCCCGCCCTGATTGAAAAAATCCTGAAAAGCCTGACCCTATGGGAGAAAAAAGACAATCGGATTATAGAATTGTCTGGCGGCATGAAACGACGTGTCCTTATTGCTAAGGCACTCTCACATGAACCTGAAATTTTGTTTCTGGATGAACCAACGGCCGGGGTTGATGTTGAACTCCGCAAAGACATGTGGGCGCTTGTCAACGAGCTTCGCAAACAAGGCACAACCATCATTCTCACAACCCACTATATTGAAGAAGCGGAACAGATGGCCGACCGCATCGGTGTCATCAACAAGGGAGAAATAATCCTTGTTGAGGAAAAAAACCAACTGATGCAAATGATGGGCAAAAAGCAGATGATGCTGACTTTAGCGGAGCCACTGAGCATCTTGCCAGCAGAGCTGAATGAACTGGACCTATCCCTGTCTGAAGACGGTACCGCCCTCACATATATCTATGATTCTAAAGGAGAGCGCACTGGCATCACCAGCCTCCTGAATAACTTGCAGAAACTGAATATTAAATTCAGTGACCTGAGCACCAAGCAAAGCTCCCTTGAAGAAATTTTCGTTGAACTTGTCAGGCAGAAATCATGAACATTCCAGCCATCAAGGCAATCTACAAATTTGAAATGATGCGTACCATAAGAACGCTCGGGCAAAGCATTGCTTCCCCGGTCATATCAACAGCCCTGTATTTTATTGTATTTGGCTCAGCCATCGGCACAAGAATTACGGAAATTGAAGGCATTCCTTACGGCGCCTTTATCGTACCCGGCCTTATTATGCTCTCGATCCTCACACAGAGCATTACAAACGCCGCCTTCGGTATTTATTTCCCCCGTTTTTCAGGCACAATTTATGAAGTGCTCTCAGCCCCTATTTCAGCCCTAGAAATAACAATTGGTTATGTTGGTGCAGCAGCCACAAAATCGATCATCCTCGGGTTGATCATCCTGCTGACCGCTCACTTTTTTGTCGATCTGGAGATCAAACACCCGATCATCATGCTGCTGTTTCTTGTTTTCACATCCCTGACCTTTGCCATGTTTGGCTTTATTATTGGCATATGGGCGGATGGCTTTGAAAAACTTCAGATAATACCATTGCTGGTTGTCACCCCTCTCACTTTTCTGGGCGGCACCTTTTACGCCATTTCAATGCTCCCCCCCTTCTGGCAAAAGGTTGCCCTGCTCAACCCGGTGGTTTATCTCATCAGCGGGTTTCGCTGGAGTTTTTATGAAGTCGCAGATGTCAATATATGGGTCAGCCTCGTCATGATCACAACCTTCATTACCCTTGCAACAGGCATCATCTGGTGGATCTTCAAATCAGGTTACCGATTGAAAAACTGATTATGACAAATGATGTTGAAAGAGGGGTGTGAGATTGCCCCCGGCCTAGTCCACTGGCCAAGCACATGTTTGTTCACCCACATCCTTGCAAGGCTCATAGACCATAACCTCACTTTCCTCACCGTTTTCCCAGACAACCTGCACAGCAACTGTCTTGGCCGCCCCCTTGGCAAGATAGATCAGAATATCCTCAACACCGGAATCAGAAGGCAGGGAAAACGGCAATTGCTGATTGCATTTGACCAGCTTAAACCGCTTGTCCAGATCCCTCGTATTAATCGAATAGCGGATTTCCTTCAAACGGCAATGCAGGGTTTGCAGGGCTGTGAAATAAACCAGCTGCTTACCATCATAATTCCTGAACTGCACCCAGCCGGTCTGCTTGTTGCCATCCAGCATCGCCTTATATGTCGAAACCGGCGGCACCCTTGTCTTGTCATTGGCCATTGCAGACGCAAAAGTTCCTGTCATGCCGATGCCAAGCATCAGGATAAAAGCTGGAAATGCAGAGTAAAAATGCCTCATGTCAGGTTCCCTTACTTGTAAATTCAAATGATAAGCCAGACACTCAAATAAAAACGGCAAGTTTAGCCCCTTGTGAGATTCTGCACCGCCATGAACCGCCTTTAAAGGTGGAGATTCATTGGTCTTTCTTGTTAAAACCACTTACCTTTTCATACCATGCTGCAACGTCGGCAATGTCAAGATCACTCATTGGTTTTGCCACTGCATTCATCACAGCATGCAGCCGTTTACCAGCACGAAACTGATACATATTCCCGGCAATAAAACTTTCAACAGAACTTTCCCAGCCCCGCTCTTGGGCAGCGCGGGCCAGACCCAGCCGCCCATGACACCGTGTGCACATCTGTGCTTTGCCGCGCCCGCGCTGCGCGGGGGTTAACTCATCTGCGGCAAACACAACGCCAGAGAACGGCACCTGCGCACTGAAAGTTAGAAAAAGGCCCAGTAATAATCCCGGGAGCAGCCCTGGGTATTGTCCGCTCAAAACACCCCCTGAAACAGAAAGTAAAGAAGTCAGTCTCATATTTTCTCACCTTTATTTCATTATTGTCTCAAAAAAAGGGAATTGAAACCAGCCAGATAAGAAAAATACCAAACAGTGATACAATCAGCTCATAAGCAGAAACGATGCAACAGCCCTGCGACAAAACGTGCACCGACCCTGTCTTGACATTGCCATATTCCTCAGCAAATTGTTGGCGCTCGGCCTGAAGGAGGCCTTCACGTCACAATCGACAATTCGTCAAGAGGCCTCAATAGGCAACACACCTTAGTTACATTCACCAGATAATGGAGCAAATTATGCATTTGCAACGGACAGGATTCCTGTGCGCGGCGACGATCGCGATGACACTATTCAGCAACCCGGCTATGGCTTTCAAACAGTGCGGCAAGGCGTCCTGGTATCAGGGACCGGGGGCAAAAACTGCAAACGGAGAGAGATTAAAACACGGTGCCAACACCGCTGCCCACAGAACACTACCCTTTGGCGCGAGGGTCAAGGTGACAAACCGCAATAATGGCCGCTCAATCGTGGTGCGAATTAATGACCGCGGCCCGTTTATCCATAACCGTGTGATAGACGTAACCCGCGGCGCAGCCCAGCGCCTTGGCTTTATCGGCAGGGGCGTAACAAATGTCTGCATCACAAGGGTAAGATAATCCCATCCGGGCACCAGCTCCTTGAAACCAGAGTTTTAAGAAAAAGCTGATGTCCTGTTTTCCCAATATAAAAACCTGCCTGAGAAAAATCTCAGGCAGGTTTTTTATCAACAACAGTATATCGTACGCTCAATCTTTGGCATTCACCGCCAAACTTTTAAAATCCTCTCCTAGAGACCGCCTCTTTCAGGCTGAAACCGATAGCAAACAACGCTATCCGCAAGCACACAATCATAGGACAGGCGTTGTAACCGACTGTTCTGGTTAGACATTAACAACACCTCGGATTGATTGAGCATAATCTGCTCTGCCTGTGACGCACCTGTATCCTGCAAAGCATAAACACTGACGGCTGTTGTAATCATGGTGAGAAATAAAAACACTGGGAATATTGTATATCTAAGTTTCATAACGCCCTCTCATCTTTAATCTTGTTTCTGACAATAGGTCGCGGCGAGCTCTGGTATGGTTCAAAAATATTCAGTTTAATTTGAGAAAAGGGCGCGATAAAACAGAAGCATTGTTAAAAATGCCGGATCAATATCACTTGAAGAAACACGATATGAAACTTGAAGTATCAATAGCAGGCTCGAAACATCATTAGCGGGGAACTGAATATGAGCGTTCAACTCAAATTATCAGGTAGTGGCTCACGCGCATTTACCGCGGAGATTGTCACCCTCCCCGCCAGCGTAAAACTGCCAACTCCGGGGATGAACCGCATAGGCGGGCTGTTTGTTGGTTTGATTTTCACCATTATCGGGTATTACATGTTCAAGGTCTCAACCCAATCCGGCTTTGATCTGCGCGCCCTGCTGGCTCTGGGCATGGGCGCCTTTGGCGGCATGACACTGGCAAGAACGATCTTTTCACCAAAAGGTCAGACAACAATGATTTTTCATGATGACTATGTGGAGGTTGTTACTGCCGGCTGGTTGAGGAAATCAAGATGGCTGGAATCATATAAAAACTTCAAAGGTCTGAAGACACGCACCAAATCCACCCCCTCACGCCCAAACAGAAACCCTTACCAGATCATAGAGCTCATACATAAAGACCAGGCCAAAACCCTCCCTCTTTATGCTGTCAGGCGTGAGGGGGCACCCATCGACCATATGGAGCATTATGCTGATATACTGGATGTGGAGATTTTAAACTGACAAAGCGTCAGACTATCAACCCTGAATAAGACATGCGGCTTAAACCAAAAGCGGTTTTGCTAATCCCGGAAAATTCACATTTTAACTGAATAGCACCGCAAACGGGCAGCGAAACAAAGCTGACTTAGGATAACAACTCTTTGACCACCTTATTTGCCTGGCCAAAGTCCATCTTCCCCGCGTAGCGCTCTTTAAGCGCACCCATCGTCCGGCCCATATCTTTCAGACTTTCAGCCCCGATCTCATTCACAAGCTGGGTCACTGCCTCATTAATCTCTGCCTCGTTCATCTGCTGCGGCATGAAATCCTTGATAATCTCAATTTCTTCCAGCTCCTGACTGGCAAGCTCACTACGTCCGGCATCCTCATAGGTTTTGGCAGACTCAACCCGCTGCTTGATCATCTTCGCCAGAATTTCAAGAATCTCAGCATCTGAAACGGAATCCTTACCGTGCGAACGAGCAGCAATATCCCGATCCTTGATCGCAGCATTGATCAACCGCAAGGTTGCCACACGGCGTTTGTTCTGCGCTTTAATCGCTGTTTTCAGGTTCTCATTAATATCGTCGCGCATATCCGTTCCCCGAGAATCAAGATTTTCACCAAGCCTAAAGCAAACACCCTCCCCCTGGCAAATTGTTTTGATGGTCTAAGTCGTTGTTATATATGGTAATTTATTTATTTTTTTGATTGACTATCAGCTTTTGATCCCATAAGACTCGCCCGTTTGTCATATAAGAGGCCACAATTCAGGGGCTTTAATGCCAGAAGAGACTTCCAAACAACAACTCTCAAACCCCGGGACAAGGCGATATCTGCTCACCATGACTTCCCTCAGACATGACCTTATGATAGGCCTACCGGGAACATATCTGACAAAACAATGGTTTCTGTTCAATAATCGCAAAAGTCAGCAGATCATCTTAAAACTGAGCAGCGCCAGCAGCACGCAAAGAAACCACAAATATACGCCAGAGATACAGCAGAAAAACCGCGAAGTTATCCAGGAGCCGAACTGAAGTGAGAGCCCAACAATGACCCAAGAAAATAATCAGAGCCAGACACAACCTGAACCCTGGCAGGAACAGCCCGCAACCGCTCTTATTGTCCTGAAAGACGGCACCGTCATTGAAGGTCAGGGCGCAGGTGTTGAAGGTGTCGCTATTGGTGAGATTTGTTTCAACACTGCTATGACCGGTTATCAGGAAATTTTTACAGACCCTTCCTACGCAGACCAGATCATCACCTTTACCTTTCCCCATATCGGTAATGTCGGCGCCAACAGTGAGGATAACGAAACCAGCAATGAAAAAGCTGAAGCCTCTGCCAGGGGCGGAATTTTCAGGGCACCGATAACAGAGCCATCAAATTATCGCTCTGAAAATCACCTCGACAACTGGTTAAAAGAAAAAGGCATCGTTGCCATAACAGGGGTTGATACAAGGTCCCTCACCGGACTTATTCGTGACAAGGGCATGCAACACGGCCTGATCGTCCACAATGCCAACAGTAACTTTGACATTGAAGCGCTCAAAAAACAGGCCGCTTCCTGGCACGGCATCGAAGGCACTGATCTCGCGAAAGATGTGACAACCAATGAAAATTATGACTGGCAGGAAACCAGATGGAACTGGGGCGAAGGCTATGGTGAAAACAGTCACCCAGAGTTTCATGTCGTCGCAATTGATTGCGGGACCAAACGTAATATTTTCCGCTGCCTTGCCTCAGAAGGCTGCAAGGTCACGGTTCTGCCGGCTGGCACCAAAGCGGGGGAAATTCTCGCGCTGAACCCGGATGGCATCTTCATATCCAACGGTCCGGGCGACCCGGCAGCAACCGGAGAATATGTCGGGCCGGAAACAAAAAAACTGGTTGAAAGCGGCAAGCCTATTTTTGGTATTTGCCTCGGTCATCAGATGTTGGCCCAGGCACTTGGTGCCAAAACTGTGAAAATGCCGCAAGGTCATCATGGGGCCAACCACCCGGTGAAAGACCACACCACAGGCAAAGTGGAAATCACATCAATGAACCACGGCTTCACCGTTGAACGTGATAGTCTGCCAGGCAATGTTGAAGAAACCCACATCTCCCTGTTCGATGGCACCAATTGCGGCATCAGATTAAAAAACAAGCCGGTATTTTCTGTCCAGTACCACCCTGAGGCAAGCCCAGGCCCACAGGATAGCCACTATCTTTTCCGCCGGTTCATTAATCACATTCGTGAGCAAAAGGGCCTCCCCCTGATTGACGAGCACGAACAAACTGAAACCCAGGGGCAATCAGTATGATGCAGCATTTCAAACAATCCATTTTCATAATCTGCCTGAGCCTGATGATCTCCGCAGGCACGGGGCTGAGCGCTGGCGCAGAAGAACTCACCAATCCACCTGCATGGAAATCAGATAAAGAAACATCACATCCCCTCGTTGGCAAAATCTGGTCAACCAGTGATAAAAAATTTATCAACCCCTCAGAACTGCGTCAGCCTTTGCAAAACGCCCGCTTCATTCTGCTTGGTGAACTTCATGACAACCCGGACCACCACTGGCTTCAAGGGGCAATCATCAACGCCATGGGCCAGACAAAACAAAAACCGGCTGTCGTCATGGAGATGATCCGCGTTGATCAGATGCGCCGTGTGGAAGCCTACCTCGCTCAGGAAAAACCTAAGGCTGAACATTTCGGCATCGCCGTTCACTGGGAAGCCAACGGCTGGCCAGACTGGCAGATATATCTGCCCGTAGGCCAGGCTATTGTAAAAAATAAGCTGGAAATCTACCCCGGCATGGCTTCAAGAATGCTCAGCAGCCACCTCATCAAACAAGACATTTTCGCCCTGCCGGAAAGCCAGCAGGAAATTTTCAAAATCAATCACCCCCTCGAGGCAGGCTTGAGAAAAGCACTGACAGACGAAGTCCGTGACGCCCATTGCGGTAAACTTCCCGAACAGGTCATTGAACCAATGTCAGATGTCCAGCGCTTTCGTGACGCCTTCATGGCAGATGTGATGATTACAGCAGTCAACGAAGATCAGACCAATGAGCGAAAAGCCATCCTTATCGCAGGGGCTGGCCACACCAGGAATGATCGCGGCGCCCCCTGGTTCCTGAAATTACGGATGAAAGAAATCAGGGGCAACAACAAACCCCTGACAATTCAGTTTGTTGAAGCAAATCCAAAAGCTGAAACAGTCAAGGACCTGGCCCCCCTCACACCCGAAGGCGACATTGCTGCCGACTATGTCTGGGTAACACCGGCAAAATCACGCGGTAATTATTGTGACAGCATACCAGACTTCGGCAAATAAGATGGAACATCCCTAAAGCTCAGGATTAACGCCCCAGACACTTTTAGGAAACGCACTTGTCATCACCCTTGACCTTCCCCTTGAGGTAAAGTTCATAATTAGCTAGCGATTGAACGTTAGGGAAGAAAACATCCATCCAATGCCCAGAATGTGATTGCGGGCTGCTGCTTTTCTTCGCCTGAATTATTGTGCATGAAGAGACCATCAATCACCATGAGAACAAAACCAGAAGCCACTCAAATTGCCGCGTCATCAAAACTGGCGGTGATCCTTCTCATCCTGGTTCTGCCCGTACTGGCGGCCTGCACAAATGCCAGTGACAGCGCCCCGTTTGAAAAACTCTCCAACCTGTATACCGCCCAGACAGAGCGGGAGATAAACCTCAAACCCACAGCTTTTGATGCAGCACAGATAAATATTCTGAATAAAGGCGAGCTAACAAGTGAGCAGGCCATTAAACTCACCCTGTTAAACAACAAATCACTGAACAGCAGATACCATAGTCTTGGCATCAGACAGGCGGACCTCATACAGGCAGGTCTTTTGAAAAATCCGGTTGTTGAATTCAGTACTTTATTCACCAAAGAGCCAACCTCCCCCAACCTGACCCTGGCGGTAATATCAAGCTTAAGCGATCTCATTCAGCAACCCCTCCGCGAGGACATTGCAAAGCAGAAATTTGAAATCGAAAAATTACAGCTGGCCTCGGAAATGATCGCCGCAGCAGCCCGCACCCACCGGGCCTATATCACATATATTTATGCCGTGAACAGGCAGTCAATTGCCACCAGAAAACTTGGTCTTGAAAAAGCCGGCACCTCCCTTGCCAAAGGGCTCTTAAAAGCAGGCAACATCTCAAAATATGATTATGAATTACACCGCGCCAGAGTGGACCAGGCCCGCACAACCGAGCTTGAAGCAGAGGCTTTAATCAATGAGACCCGCGCTGCCCTGAATGATGCCATGGGCCTTGAGGGCAGGGCCCGTGAACACTGGCACACACAAAATTATATTCCGGACATTCCGCGCCAGAAAATGAACCCGGCCCATGTCAAAAACCGCACTCTGAATAGCAGTCTGACCATAGCCATTGCCCGCGAGAAACTTCTGCTGTTCGGATTGGAAAACAAACTACAGCGCCGCAAAAACCTCCTTCCTGATCTCGAGGTCGGCGTTGAATACGAACGGGATGACGGAGAAAACCAGTTTGGTCCAACAGGCGCGCTGACCATCCCCCTCTTTGATCATGGCCAGGCGCGGCGTTTAAAAGCCTTTTATCAATTAAGCCAGCTTGAGACCCGGTTGAAAGGCGCAATAGAAAAAGTCGCCGCAAAATCCAGTGCCCTCACCTCAAAATATAACGATCAAACCAAACTCAGGCGGCATTATCAAAACAACATACTGCCCGGTGCCAAAAGGCTCCAACAGGGCGCCCTTGAAAATTATAACGCTATGCAGCAAGGCGCCTTCACCCTCCTCTCAACCAAACGGCAAAATCTAAAGCATCAGGCCGCACTGATGAAACTTAAATATGAAAGCTGGCAAACCCTGATAAGCCTCACCGAACTAATCGAAGGCCATTTGAATGACGGCCCGTCAAATCCAGACACCAGCACTGATATGAACACAGCCACCTTCGACAATCAGGAAGGACACTGAACCCATGAAACTCACAAGACGGGAAGCCCTCGGCGGCACTCTCATAGCCAGTTTGTTGACCAGCCAGAAGGCAAAAGCTGAAGGCGGTGAGCACAAACATCAGCATGATCACAGCAAGATGCAGGAAACAGTCAAAAAAACTCCTGCAACTGATGTGACTGATAAAAGCTACATCACCCCAACCAAAAACCCATATTATCCAAGAACCGTCGACCCGTTGGGCACTTATCCACCCGGTGAACCTTTTAAAGATTACACTCCCGTCATCGCACCCGACAGTGCAACCCTGCCCTTTAAAATAAGAGACGGTGTCAAAATCTTTCATCTCATCGCAGAAGAGGTGGATCATGAATTTGCCCCCGGCCTGAAAGCCAGATGCTGGGGTTATAATGGCAAGGTGCACGGCCCCATTATCGAGGCCGTTGAAGGCGACAGGGTCCGCGTCTATGTTACCAACAATCTGAAAGTTGCAACCACTGTTCACTGGCACGGCGTCATCCTGCCTTTTGGCCAGGACGGGGTCTCAGGCCTGACCCAGCGCCCCATCAACCCAGGTGAAACCTACCAGTATGATTGGACCTTCACCCAGCACGGCACGCTGATGTATCATTCTCACAAGGATGGCATGGTCCAGAAAGGCATGGGCCTCATGGGGCTTATCATTGTCCATCCCCGTAAGCCGGAAACACCAGCACCGGACAAAGACTTTGCCCTTCTTTTATCAGAATGGGACGTAAAACCCGGTACTTTCCGGCCGGATACCAGCGTTCCCGTTGGGTTCAACACACTCACCATCAATGCCCGTGCGTTTCCCGGCACCAGCCCACTTGTTGTCAAAACCGGAGACCGCGTGCGCATTCGCATTGGCAATTTAAGTGCGATGAGCCATCATTCCATCCATCTGCATGGGCACAGCTTTCAAATCACCGAAACGGATGGCGGCATTATTCCCAAAGCGGCCCGCTGGCCAGAGACCACTGTCATTGTCGCCACCGGCCAAACCCGCAACATAGAATTCATTGCCGATAATCCGGGGGATTGGGCCATGCATTGCCACATGTCCCATCACACAATGAATCAGATGGGCCATGGCATTCCCAATATGCTGGGCGTCAAGGCTGAGGGTCTATCAAGGGAATTGCGCCGATATGTACCAGAATTCATGGCAATGGGAACAGACGGGATGGGAGATATGGGCAAACACGTAAAACATATGGCCACGCCGGAAAACGCCATCCCCATGGTTGGAATGGAAGGTCAATATGACTATATCTCCATGGGCGGCATGTTCACTGTTCTCAAGGTAAGAGACCAGTTATCCGACAACAAAGACCCGGGCTGGTACACCCCTCCCGCCAATACCATGGCAAAAGTGGCAGATCCATCAGACCTTCTACGAGACGGTATAAATCTCCCCAAAAGAACGCGCCAATCTTGATTTACCGGCAAGATTGGCATTGCCCTAGACAGATTCCTTCTTTATGTTGGCCATCTCAGAAGGACTTCATTTGAACAAACCCCCATCCACAGACCATAAACGTCAGGCAAACAGCATTTGCATCAACAAGTAAGCAATGCCTTGCGGGGTTTTGAGAAAAATTAACTACAGGCCGGTTGCTGGTGGGCAACCCAAAGGCCAGACAAAAAAGGCCGGTTGCTAGTGGGCAACCTAAAGGCCAGACAAAATAAGCCCGGTTGCTGGTGGGCAACCTGCAAATCAGCCCTGAAAAGTGGGAACCGGTTTTCAGGAAAAGCTGATGATAGAAAATGGACAAAAAAGGCCGGTTGCTGGTGGGCAACCCAAAGGCCAGACAAAATAAGCCCGGTTGCAAGTGGGTAACCTGCAAATCAGCCCAGAAAAGTGGAAACCAGTTTACGGGGTAAGCTGATCAAAAATCAAAGGCCAAATCAAAAGAGCAACTGAGACATTTCATGCCAAAACGCGAAGATATAAAATCCATCCTGATCATTGGAGCGGGACCGATCATAATCGGCCAGGCTTGTGAATTTGACTATTCCGGCACTCAGGCCGTGAAGGCCTTAAAAGAAGAAGGCTACCGTGTCATTCTGGTCAATTCCAACCCAGCGACCATCATGACAGACCCTGAACTGGCCGATGCCACATATATCGAGCCCATCACCCCGGAAGTCGTCGCTCGTATCATTGCAGAAGAGCGCCCGGATGTGATCCTGCCAACCATGGGCGGACAAACCGCGCTGAACACCGCATTGGAGCTAAACAAACGCGGTGTGCTTGATGCACTTGGCGTTGAAATGATTGGCGCCCGCGCGGAAGTGATTGACAAAGCCGAAGACAGGGACCTGTTTCGCCGTGCCATGAAAAAAATTGGCCTTGAGACCCCGAAATCTCGCATTGCCCACACAATGGGCGAAGCCCTGGGCGTACTTGAGGACATTGGCCTGCCTGCCATCATCCGCCCCTCATTCACCATGGGCGGTACCGGCGGCGGCATTGCCTACAACAAGGAAGAATATATGGACATCATCGAGCGCGGGCTTGATGCATCTCCAACCACAGAAGTCCTGATCGAAGAATCTGTCCTTGGCTGGAAAGAATTTGAAATGGAGGTTGTACGCGACAAGGATGACAATTGCATCATCATTTGCGCCATTGAAAACATTGACCCCATGGGCATCCATACCGGAGACAGCATCACCGTTGCCCCGGCCCTGACCTTGACCGACAAGGAATACCAGGTCATGCGCAACGCCTCGATCGCGGTACTGCGGGAAATCGGCGTTGAAACCGGCGGCTCAAACGTTCAGTTTGCAGTCAACCCGGAAGATGGCCGTCTGGTGGTCATTGAAATGAACCCCCGTGTTTCGCGTTCATCAGCGCTGGCCTCAAAAGCCACCGGCTTTCCTATTGCCAAAGTCGCGGCCAAGCTGGCTGTCGGCTACACGCTGGATGAGCTGGAAAATGACATCACTGGCGGGGCCACACCTGCCTCGTTTGAACCCACTATTGACTATGTGGTGACAAAAATTCCGCGTTTTGCCTTTGAAAAATTCCCTGGCAGTGAACCTACATTGACAACCGCGATGAAGTCTGTTGGCGAAGCCATGGCCATCGGCCGCACATTTCAGGAAAGTCTGCAGAAGGCGCTTCGCTCACTGGAGACCGGCCTTACCGGTCTCAACAACCTCCCCTTTGAAGGTCTAGGTGAAGGCGATGATAAAAACGTCATCAAAAAAGCGCTCGCCGAGCCAACGCCTGACCGTCTGCTCCGGGTGGCTGAAGCCATGCGGCACGGTGTCTCCCATCAACAGATCCACGCCTCATGCAAAATTGACCCCTGGTTCCTGCGCCAGATGCAGGAAATCATTGACATGGAAACACGCCTCAAAGCCCACGGGCTGCCACAGGAACCCAAGGCTATGCGCGCCCTGAAAGCCATGG
Organism: uncultured Rhodomicrobium sp.; assembly: GCA_964351785.1. GTDB lineage: Bacteria > Pseudomonadota > Alphaproteobacteria > Rhizobiales > HXMU1428-3 > HXMU1428-3. Next base: position 45,660 of record CAYGPF010000003.1, on the reverse strand, counting down.
GTTTTTCAGACACCCGCCTTGCGGAACTAACCGGCAACAGCCTGACAGAGGTAATGCAACACAGAACCAGTCTTGACATTCGCCCGGTTTACAAGCGCATCGACACCTGCGCCGCCGAATTTGCCTCTCCCACGGCCTATATGTACTCAACCTATGAAACGCCGTTGATAACCGGCCAATCAGGCTGCGAAGCGGCACCTGAAGATAAAGAGAAAATCATCATTCTTGGTGGGGGGCCCAACCGCATCGGCCAGGGCATAGAGTTTGACTATTGCTGCTGTCACGCGGCTTTCTCCCTATCAAAAGCCGGTTATCAGACAATCATGGTCAACTGCAACCCGGAAACTGTATCCACAGACTATGACACTTCTGACCGCCTGTATTTTGAACCTCTCACCAGTGAAGATGTGTTGGAAATCATCCGGTTGGAGCAAACCAGCGGGACGCTGAAAGGCGTGATTGTCCAGTTTGGTGGCCAGACACCCCTGAACCTGGCTAACTTCCTGGAACAAGAAGGTGTACCCATCCTTGGCACTTCGCCTGACGCCATTGACCTCGCCGAAGACCGCGACCGGTTCAAGGAGCTGATCGAAGAACTGCAAATCACTCAACCCAACAATGGCATTGCCCGCTCAGCTGATGAGGCCAAAGCCATTGCCGATAATATCGGTTTCCCGATAGTCATTCGCCCCTCCTATGTTCTGGGTGGCCGGGCGATGGAAATCGTCGACAGCCAGGACCAACTCGACCGCTATATAAAGGAAGCGGTTGTGGTCTCTGGTGACAGCCCTGTCCTGCTGGATAGCTACCTGCGTGATGCGATTGAAGTCGATGTCGATGCCCTTTCAGACGGCGAAGATGTTTTTGTCGCCGGTATCATGGAGCATATCGAACAAGCCGGCGTCCATTCGGGGGACAGTGCCTGCGCTCTGCCTGCCCATTCCTTAACAGAAGAGGTGCAGGATGAAATCCGCACCCAGACGGCAAAACTCGCCAGAGCCCTGAATGTCATCGGTCTGATGAATGTACAGTTCGCGATTAAGGACAAGGATATCTACATCCTCGAGGTTAACCCGAGAGCCAGCCGTACCGTTCCCTTTGTCTCCAAAGTGATCGGGTATCCCCTTGCGACCATAGCATCAAGAATAATGGCCGGTGAAAAACTGAAAAGTTTTAACCTGATAACCCGTCAGTTAAAACACATCGCAGTTAAAGAAGCAGTGTTCCCTTTCACCAGGTTTCCAGGCGTGGACAGCGTTCTTGGCCCTGAAATGCGCTCAACCGGTGAAGTCATGGGACTGCATGATAATTTCCCCATAGCCTTTGCCAAAAGCCAGCTGGGGGCAGGGATCAATTTACCGTCAAAGGGCACTGTCTTTGTGTCTGTCAAGGAACGCGACAAGGAAGGCATCATTGAAAGCGTAAGGCTACTCAAGAATATGGGGTTCAATATCATCGCGACCAGCGGTACAGCCCGTTATCTGAATGAAAATGACATCAAAACCACCCAGATAAACAAGGTACTTGAAGGCCGCCCCCATATCGTCGATGCGATGAAAAATGGTGATGTTGATATTGTCTTTAACACGACAGAAGGCAGCAAAGCCCTTGAAGACAGTAAATCCATCCGTCAGACTGCACTGATCCATCACTTGCCCTACTACACAACCCTGGCGGGTATTTGCGCCGTTTCAAAAGCAATAAGCGCATTAGCTGAGGATAAAATTACCGTCACACCAATCCAGGACTATATGTCACAACAATCTTGAGTAAAATCAGTAACTGACGCTACTATATCTCTGAGATTGATTAGGAATAAAGAAATGAGTGTAGATAAAGTTCCAATGACTGTGGAAGGCCATGCTGATCTTGAAAAAGAACTGCAGCATCGTAAAACTGTGGAACGGCCCCGCATCATTCAGGCAATTGCTGAAGCACGTGCCCACGGGGATCTATCTGAAAATGCTGAATATCATGCCGCCAAGGAATCTCAGGGGCTGAATGAAGCGCGCGTGAGTGACCTCGAGGACAAAATCTCCCGCGCCGATGTCATCGATGTGACACAGCTCAAAGGTGAACGTGTCATCTTTGGCGCTACCGTCGAACTGATTGACGAAGATACAGAAGATGAAGTCAGCTACAAAATCGTCGGAGAATATGAAGCTGATGTAAAATCAGGGAAAATCTCTATTACATCTCCCATCGCCAGAGCCCTCGTTGGCAAAGTCGTCGGAGATGTTGCTGAAGTACGAACTCCAGGTGGCATCCGCTCCTATGAAATTCTAAAGGTTGCCTTTAAAAACTGAGAGACACCTGAACACTCAACTATTACGGCAAAAACAACCATCAACTCTCTGATACCCCATCAGAATGCCTGTTCGACCCCTCACAAATACTTTTTTTTAAGCATTATTAAAGAACTCAGAGGTACTCTCTGCTCCTGATACTGCCATGTTGAAAGGGTACATTATGGTTGTTGGTGCGGAAATTCTTGATGAATTACAAATTCTGTCAGAGACAAAATCTAGCGAAAACCGTCGGCAATTGCTGCATCGGATAACTGACCTTTTTGAAATCACATCAGAAGATCAGGATAATGATCATCGCGAGGCCTTTGATAACATCATGGATCGCCTTGCTTTCGAACTGGAAAGTTCTGTGCGTTCGGAATTTTCCGACCGTCTGGCAGATATGCCAAACCCGCCAACTGGTCTCACCCATAAACTGGCCCTGGATGAAATTGAAGTGGCACGCCCGCTATTGCAACGCTCTAAATATCTGAGTGATGATTTTCTCGTCCAGGTCGCCGAAACCCGGGGCGATGAATATCTGCAGGCTATCTCAGACCGTGAAGAAATTGCCAGCAAGGTCACAGATGTCCTTGTAAACCGCGGCAGCGAAGACGTGCTGATGAAGGTGAGTGCCAATAAAGGCGCCAGCTTCTCTCGTTCAGGTTTTGAAAAACTGAGCAAGGAAGCCAGTAAAAACGAAACGCTCAACCAGAAATTATACGAGCGTGACGACACGCCAGCTGACATTATCAAGATTGTCAAAGAACGCGTTGCAGAGAAAATTCAGGCCGAAGCACGCGAACAGGGCATAGAAATATCAGATGAAGAAATCAATCAGACCGTGGACGACAAATCATCGGACATAGACATTAATAACACTGAGTTAAATGTCTTTTTCCAGGAAATAGATTCACTGCACAAACGCAAACAGCTGGATGAGAGAATGATAGACCATTACATCCAGACAAAACGTACCGAAGAAACAATCTACGCCCTCTCCCTGCTGACTAACCTTGAGCAGGCAACGGTTCGCCATTGCATACTGAATGCCGAGTTACCCGCCCTTTCCGTAATGTGCAAAGCCAACAAATTCCGCCGTTCAACATTCGCCGGTCTACTGCAAATGCGTGAGAGCCAGAATTCACAAATGGCAAACAGTGAATTACTCGATGCGATCCGCCGTTATGAAAACCTCGATGTTTCCTCAGCTCAACGTGTAATGAGATTTTTGAAAGTACGTGGTCTGAAGGGCGATATTTCAGAAGAGATGGCATCAGCAGAAGCAGGCGATTAAAGCAAACACGCTACGTCAGAAACTGTCTATCAACTCGATCGGCCCACCAACCAGCATTTTCGAACGCCTGATAACAAGCGAAGTCTTGACACCGGCAACATTCCGCGCGGCAGTCAGCTCCTTGATAATAAAATCCTGAAAGGCACTCAGGTCAGGCGCCACACATTGAAGAATAAAATCCACTTCACCGGAAAGCATATAACAGGAGCGCACAAGCGGCCAACTGTCACAGGTCTGCTCAAAAGCCACCAGATCCGCTTCTGATTGGGCATGTAAGCTCACCATGGCAAATGCCATTAATTCAAAACCAATGCTTTTTTCGTTAAGCTGCGCCACATAACCTTCAATAATACCGGCCTTTTCAAGCGCTCTGACCCGGCGCAAACAGGGCGGCGCAGAAACCCCCACCCGATTGGCCAGCTCAACATTCGTGATCCGACCATCCTTCTGTAATTCAGCTAATATTTTCCAATCAATTTCATCCAGTCGATGTTTCAAAATTGATGCCTTCCATACATGAATTTGTGAAGTTTCATGTCCTTACAACATAATTTATAAACAATAATTGCTCAAATTCATAGCATTTCTTACCCATATTTGAAAGAATGACAACTCCAAACGAACATATGGAGACAACTTTCCCGCCCGCAACCGACTGGGATATCTTGACAAACATCCCGACTTCGCTTTTGGTCTCCCAATGAATTCAGCTTCAGAAACCCCGTCGAGCGGCCCCCTGACCATATGGACAATGACCAGCGGCGCCGCTGGTATGCGCAGCCAGGTCAATGGCCTGGCCAAAGCGCTCGGCCGCCTCCAGCCAGTTTCAATTGAGGAAAAAATCATTGAGCTGAAAAGCTGGGCAGTGGCACTGCCTGGACATTTAAACCCGGCCCCCCTCCATAGCCTGAAAGCACCCCACCCCATACCAGCCCCTCCCTGGCCTGCTATTCTCATAACATCAGGCCGCCGGGCATCGGGCACCTCCATCGCTATTGGTAGAAAAAGCCATGGCAGAACCTTTCGGATCCATCTTCAAAACCCACAAACACCATTAAGCTATTTTGATCTCGTCTGTTCAATGCGTCATGATCATCTGAAGGGTGATAATGTTCTGGAAACCATTACCGCCCTGCATCAACTGACGAAAGAAGATATTGAACAAGGTGCTGCGCCCTTTCAGGATCAGTGGCAAAATCAACTGGAAAAACCTGGCCGCGGCCCCGCACTGGGCGTTCTGCTTGGCGGCAAAAACAAGAACTCCGGCTTTGATCAATCCCGCCTTGAAGATCTTATCGGGTTAATCCAGACATCCATAAATACAAACAACGCGAACATTTTCATCACCCCCTCAAGACGCACAGAACCCTTTGTCATAAACGCCCTGACAAAAGCCTTTAAAGAACATCCAAATGTCTGGATATGGAATAACACCGATCCAAACCCCTATCTCGCTCTGCTGCATCATACTGATCACATTTTGGTCACATCAGATAGCGTTTCAATGATCTCGGAAGCCCTTTACACTTCAAAACCAGTGCATATATTCCCCTTATCTCACCAGCGGAAAAGGCTGCAACAATTTATCAGCTATCTAAGCACTGCTGGCGTCATTCATATGGCAGAAAATACAATAAATTATTCAGTTGATGCACACCGTGAACCCATTGACGAAACTGCAAAAATTGCCCAAATCATAATTGAAAAACTAAACGCCCACCGCATGGCATAAATCCTATCCACAAGCCGGGGGCCATAGCACCGGACAAATATGAGACGGCTGAAAAGAACAGTGAAGGAATAGTAATGAGCACTGATACAAAGCACACAAAACTGGCCATCATCGGATCAGGACCCGCCGGTTATACCGCCGCAATTTACGCTTCACGAGCCATGCTCGAACCTGTGATATTTCAGGGAATGGAACCGGGGGGACAATTAACCATTACCACGGATGTTGAAAATTACCCCGGTTTTGCTGATGTCATCCAGGGACCCTGGCTCATGGAGCAAATGGAGGCCCAGGCGCGCCATGTTGGCACCAATATCATTCATGATCATATCAGTGATGTCGACCTGACCAACCGACCCTTCACACTCAAGGGTGACGGCGGCAAAACCTACACGGCCGATAGCATCATCATCGCCACAGGTGCGCAGGCCCGCTGGTTAGGTCTTGAAACAGAAGAAAAATTCAAGGGTTTCGGCGTCTCCGCCTGCGCCACCTGCGATGGATTTTTCTTTAAAGATAAAGAAGTTCTTGTCATCGGCGGCGGAAATACTGCGGTTGAGGAAGCGCTGTTTCTCACCAACTTTGCCAGCAAGGTAACGCTGGTCCATCGCCGCGATGAACTGCGCTCAGAAAAAATTCTGGCCAATCGGTTGCTTGCACATGAAAAAATCGAAGTTCTGTGGGACACGGTTTTGGAGGAGGTTACTGGCGAAGAGGCACCCCTCAATGTCACCGGCGCTAAATTGAAGAATGTCAAAACAGGTGAAATCACCGCGCACCCGGTGGACGGTATTTTCATCGCTATTGGTCACGCCCCCTCGACTGAATTGTTCAAGGACAAATTGGATATGAAACCAAACGGTTACATCATAACCGCCCCCGATAGCACCAAAACCTCTATAGAAGGTGTTTTTGCCGCCGGGGATGTCACGGATGAAACCTTTCGCCAGGCCGTCACAGCTGCCGGAATGGGCTGCATGGCCGCCCTTGAGGCCGAAAAATACCTGAGTGAACACGAATAGGCTGGAAATGATCAATAACAACCCTGCGACCCCATCTATTATGCCAGAGGCTATTATCCACCATTGGTCTCATTGCATCACCATCCAATTCGAGACACCATAATTGTGTCTCCAATTGTAGCCAGGCACTACAATCCATGATCAACTCTTAACAACCATAAAAGCCCCCTCAATCAGCCATGATTGAGACCCCCGGAACAACGGAAAAACAATGGACTGGAACAAGGTTCGCATATTTCAAATTGTCGCTGAAGCTGGCAGTTTTACGAAAGCCGCCGATGAGCTTGAACAAAGCCAGTCTGCCATTTCGCGCAAAATTTCCAGTCTCGAGGAAGAGCTGAACGTAACCCTTTTTCACAGGCACGCCCGCGGCCTTATATTAACCGAGCAGGGGGAGACCTTATATGACGCCGCAACAGATGTTTTGGACAGGCTCCGCCAGACAGAAACAGTGCTGGCAGAAACCACAAGCAAAACATTTGGCGAGTTAAAGGTCACAACCACGGTAGGTTTTGGCTCTGCCTGGTTGACACCGCGCCTCAACAGGTTCGTTGATCTCTACCCGGATATAAAACTACAAATTCTGTTAAGCGATACTGAACTCGATATTTCAATGCGCGAAGCAGACGTTGCCATCTGGTTGAAGGAACCCACTCAACAGGACCTCATTCGCAGACCAATGTTTGTCGTTCATTTTCACGTCTATGCCGCAAACAGCTATTTGAGAAAATTTGGCGTGCCCAAAAGTCTGGATGACCTTGAAGGTCACCGCATTATCACTTTTGGTGGCACAGCCCCCAACCCCATCCAAAACCTCAACTGGCTCGAAACGGCCGGCTTAAAAGGCGGCGAAAAACGCCCGCCAACCATCTCAATCAACAATCTCTACTCCCTGCGCCGGGCTGTCAAAAGTGGGCTCGGCATTGCCGTGCTACCTGATTACCTCGCCAAGGATGACATAGACCTTGTCAAAGTTCTGGCAAGCGCCGATGTACCGGATCTCACCACATATTTTGTTTATCCGGAAGAATTACGCAATTCAAAACGGCTGACTGTTTTTCGTGATTTTTTAATGTCAGAAGCCCGCACCTGGCGATCATGAGCACTGATAAAAGGCCTGCAGGGAGAGACTTCAACAGTCTTGAATTCAGGATATGAAATCCCGTCATGCAGCCTGAATATCATGGCGTTGCTTCGCGTTTTCAATCCAGCCCTTCACTTCATCAAGATCAGGTTCATTCCCCACCCGCAAAAGGCGCTCCCCGTCTTTGGTTATAAGAAATGCCTGCAGATCCACCAGTAAGGTCTCCGGGTTTGCCGTTTCCACCTGAACAACCGTTCGATAGCCACAGCCCACCAGAAATTGTGCATCATGCCCCCGAAGGCCAGGAATATCACATTGCAGGCGCGCCTGACTTTGCCAGTCTACAATTGTATCGGGCGTGATATAGGAAACATCAAGCGCCTCAGAAACTTCACCCGGCTCAGCCTCAAGCAGGTCTGAAACCGTTTGAATATCTATGATATAAAGGCGCTTGGCTGTCTTGACACCAATGGAAGGCGCATCAACAACATCATCTTTTGCAGTGAGGTAAAAAGTCGGTCCTATATTGGGGCGTTTTTCAGGTAAACTGCCGCCCTCACCCTCATGCTCATCGTGGCGGTCCAGAAAGCGTTTATCCGGGCCATCATCACCTGTTTTTTCAAACGCTTCATCAACTTCACTACCAGGCGCCGGGGCCCTGGCAAGTTCCTCAAGTATTTCTTCATGGTCCTTGATGCCAAGCACTTCCCTTTTGTGAAGCTGGCGAATGAGCGCATCATCTTCCGGCAGATTATCAACCACTTTACCTGTTGCATGCAACTCATCATACATCGCTTCAACAAGCCGGCGGTCTTCCGCATCTGTCATTTTGCGGCTGACCCATTTAACCGGAATTTTCAAGCCGGCAAGCAAAGTTGCGGCCGTAATATATACCTTGGGCGGCTCTTTGCCCGAAGCCTTGATCGCCCCATCCAGCATCACGGCGAAACCACGCGCTGCATATTCTATCAAAACAGCAAGGACCTGATTGCCAACTTCATTATACCCCTCTTCAGGCCGCACCACACCGCGGTCAAAATTATAATGGGCAATCAGATGAGAATAATATTTATGAGAAAGTTCCGCCCCCTGCCTTACCATGCCAGCAGCAAAATCCAGATTATCCTCAGGCGGTAGGACAACCATCATTTTATGATCTTTTGACGCCTGCCGTTTTAACTCATTGTAGGTTTTATTGATTGACCATTCAGCCGCCCGGTGGATGGTGCTCTCCGCCTCAGACTGTGCGGTATGAAAAGGCATGATCGGGTCGGTATAATAATGGGAAAGCACACCGGCACTATAAACCGCATCTTCCCATTTTTCAGCTACCAGGGCCGCCACCAGATCATCATACCATTCTCTGGCTTTATCTTCAGCACCGCCCCAGTAATTATCCCCCACATGCAATACATGATTTTTAAAATCCTTGAACACCTTGTCGGGTTCTTTCGAGCCTTCAAGATACCGTTCAGAATATTTTAAAAACAGTTTGGTCCATTGATCTTTTTGAGAAACATTGAGATGCTTCAAGGCATCAAGCGCCAGCTTGTGATGTGTCCCATTGGCATGTGCGGCATAAACAATTTTGAATAGCAGTGACATCCCCGAAGTCCCCTCTTCTAATGGGTCAGCTAGGAATTTATGCCAAGTCAGATGCACAAACAAGCGGCCTCTTAACCCCATAAACAAGATATTTTCAGCATGTGGAATGAGGGCACCGGCTAAGAAAACCTGAAACGGCACTAAATCTGAGAACATCCCCCCGGCAGACTGAAAAATTCCCAACAAAGATTTGGGACAATCTCCACAATCTCTATATAACAGCTATCACGTTCACCAGAGCGTAAGTCACACTGAAGGAAGGTTGAATATGTCCCTGTTATATCTTGCCACGGCCATCCTCTTTGAAGTTATTGGCACCATCGCCCTTAAATACAGCGCCGGCAGCCAGAACCTTTCAATAGGCGCTATAACCGCCATTTCATATATCATATCATTCTATTTCCTGTGGCTCAGCCTGAAAACACTCCCCCTCAGTCTGGCTTACGCCACATGGTGCGGCGTCGGCATTGCCCTGACCACTCTCGCAGGGCTGTTTTTCTTTGAAGAAAAAATAGATACAACAGGCCTTATCGCATTGTTTCTGATCATCGCGGGTATTGGTCTGCTGAACGGTTTTTCTTCCCTGAATTCCAATTAATCAAACCCGTCAAACCATGATTTTGCCGTGTTTGCTCTCAACTCTGGCAATGTAAACATGAAAAGGTCAGACCCATTCCTAAGGATCACCAGATGAGAGAGCTAAAATCCCTGTTGATAGTCAGTTCCGTCATAACAGCCCTGCTGGCAACCGCCCCCACACACACCAGGGCTGCTGAGGATGAAAAAATCTGCGGCGGCATCCAGGGCCTTGCCTGCGCCGCAGGTCAGATGTGTGAATTTGAAATCGGCACCTGCGGCGCTGGTGACCAGACAGGTATATGCATCCCCAAAACCCAAATCTGCACCCGGGAATACAGGCCCGTTTGTGGCTGCGATGGCAAAACCTACGGCAATGACTGCACAAGACGGGCCGCTGGGGTGGCCTTGTTAAAAAAAGGCGCCTGTAACAAAGAAACAGACAAAGAAACAACCGCAGACTGAAAAAAACCGCCATGCAAAACATCAGGTGGTTTTGTTTCAAATCAAATACTCTGAAATCTTGTTAGCAGTAACCTTGCTGCGTAGAATCTGACGTAACAGGCTTCACGCCTTTTTTTGTATCCTGTGGACGGCGCAACTCACCAAATCCAAAAGCAACTTCCTCGTCACTCGTCACTGCCCGAAGAGGCGGCACGGCAATATTTTGATGGATCACCGCAACCATAATCACGTTCAATCACTTCACTCGGAATAACCTCCAGATATTTAGGATCATAACTGACCGCACAACATAGTGAAGTTTCGCATTTCTGTGCACCATCTCCATAACGGTCCTTCACAGTTGATTGAACGTCCATACTGTTCTCTAATAATATATGAAAAAATGAACATCCTCAGACCCGCATTAAAAGGATATCATCTATGAACTTATTCAATGATGATGCGGGTTTTTCCAGGGCGAGCAAAAATGTCAAAGCCCACTGCGGAATGTCAACTAATCGTGAGACAACGGTATCTGATCATCACCCTGATCTTCCAGCCAGATCATCAAGGATAGGGCAATCAGGCCTGTCATTGCCGCGGCAATGATCCACCAGCTCCACCAGCACCTGCCGCATGCCTTCAAGCTCAGAAATTTTTGTCTCAATCTCATCAAGGCGCGCTCTTGCAATGGCTTTGACATCTTTGCTCGCACGCTCCCTGTCAGTATAAAGGCCAAGCAGTTGCCGGCAATCCTCCACCGTAAACCCAAGCCCCCTTGCCCTTGCCAGAAACTTGAGGTTATGAACATCTCTGTCAGAAAAATCACGGTACCCATTGACAGATCTATCCGGGTCAATCAATCCGATTTCTTCATAATAGCGAATTGTCTTGGCGCTTAACTTGGAAAGCCGCGCCGCTTGATTTATTTTCATGACAGACACTCATCTTCTAGGAAAAGAACAACCACTTCTCACCCGTCCAATTCGGGGTTTTTAAAAGACAACCATTTTCCTAATGACAACATTTCTTGATCTCACGTGAAAGCAACCAGTAATTCACGGGCCATGCCGCCAGAAACCCGGCAGGAACAGCAAGACCAATGCCCAACCAAAAGACACCGCTAAAGACAGAAGCAGCACCCATCCCCCCAACACCATAATCAACAAGGTTCATAACAAATTCCATCACACCCATGGAAACCACTTCACCCAGCCAGATCGCCCGAAATGCACCAACAACGGAAAGCCCCTCGCTCTGTTGAACAGAGCGAATGGCCAGCGCAAAACCAACCACAAAAGCAAGTATAACCGCTAACACCATTGTATAAAGTGGCGGCCATTTTAAACTGACGCCGATCATCAGCCCAAGCACCTCACCGATCGTACAACCGGTCAGACAATGCAGCGTCGCCTTTGCAGAGCTGATCAGACCGGTGTCATGATCCGTTACATGATGTGCGCCAGAAGAAGGTGCCCCAGCACAACAAGCACCATCATCAGGTGTAAAACTTTTATTCTGAGGTGTCGGATGAGTGTTCATAGTCAAAACCATAATTATCATTATAATAAATTTATACCCAAGTCTAAAGCTTCCCCAAACTGTAAGGTCAATGTTTTTTATTGATAAGCAGAATAAGCTGATCTTGCCCCTGCGGGGCGGCATAAGGCAAAGCAGGAAAACCGGTGCAAATAACACACAAACCACCGGCAATCACAGTGAACTGCGACAATCGGTAGCGGCGAACAGCTACATTTCATGAATTCAACGAAAAGCTGCCATCTGGCCGCCCTTATTCAGGATTTAACATCCCCCACGGCGGCACAATAGTGCGCCCATTGAACATTTAATGCGGGAACAACTGAACAATGTGTAACACACCAACTCGCCTCGGCACCTTCGGGCGTGCGCTTGGCATTTTTGTTATGATCCTTACCCTGTTTACCACTTTACAGCTGCAAACCCTGAAACCAGCAAGCGCCAGTGAAATGGCCGCGTTAAAAGGCACTTGGCGAACACATAACGGGGAACTCGTGAACTTCTATAGCTGCGGCTCTAATGTCTGCGGCAAACTGATGAGTGTACGAAACGGCATCAGAAAAGATAAAAACAACCCCAACCCAAAATTGCGCAAACGCGCCATCAAAGGTTTGACCATCATTCGTAGCCGGAAAAAAACCGGCCCCTACAAATGGTCAGGAACGGTTTATAATATCCGGGACGGCAAAACCTATAGAGGCTCATTAAAACTCGTAAAACCTGCCCTTGCCAAACTGACAGGCTGCCAAAGCGGCTTCTGCCAGAGCGCCTATTGGCGCAAGATAAGCGGAACAAGGCTGACCTCCCTCAGTAAATAAACATCCAGAAAAGCGGCAACCGAGGCCAAAACAAAACCCTCAGGAAAATGATTATCCTGAGGGTTTTTATTTAAATTCATGTGATCGTAAAGATGCCTATCCGCAATACTCATGGGATATCGCCTCCGTTTATTTATCTATAAACGGGTCCTGCACCAGAATGGTATCTTCACGTTCAGGACTTGTGGAGAGCAGTGCCACCGGTGTTTCAATCAGCTCTTCCACCCGCCGCACATATTTGATGGCCGCCGCTGGCAGCTCACCCCAGCTACGCGCCCCTGCCGTTGAGGAACTCCAGCCATCAAGTGTTTCATAAATTGGCTCTGCCTCCGCTTGCAGATCTTCATTCAGCGGCAGATGATCATATACTTTTTCACCGATTTTATATCCAGTACAGATTTTCAAAGTCTCAAACCCATCCAGAACATCCAGTTTGGTCAGGGCAATACCGGTAATTCCGGAAACTTTGATAGTCTGCCGCACAAGGCAGGCATCAAACCAGCCACAGCGGCGCTGGCGCCCGGTAACAGTGCCAAATTCGTGACCCCGCTCACCAAGCCGCTGGCCCGTTTCATCTTCAAGCTCAGTCGGGAACGGCCCCATACCAACCCGGGTGGTATAGGCTTTGGTAATGCCCAGCACATAATCTATTGTTGTCGGCCCAACACCACAGCCAGAGGCCGCCTGCGCGGCAACAGTGTGCGAAGATGTGACATAGGGATAAGTTCCATGATCAACATCAAGCAACACCCCTTGCGCGCCTTCAAACAGAATGCGTTTGTTTTCCCTTCGCGCCTGATCAAGCAACAACCAAACAGGTTCCACAAACGGCGCTATGTGAGGCGCGATCGCTTTCAGCTCTGCAACAACATCGCCGGTTTTTATCTCCGCCTCGCCCAGCCCGCGCCGCAGTGCATTATGGTGCGCCAGCAACCGCTCTACTTTCGCCTCCAAACCCTCAAGGTTCACAAGATCCATAGCCCGAATGGCCCGCCGCCCCACCTTGTCTTCATATGCGGGGCCAATACCGCGCTTGGTGGTGCCGATTTTTCCCTTACCAGCCGCTTTTTCGCGCAGCGCATCCAGTTCCTGATGCAATGGCAGAATAAGGCTCGCATTTTCTGCAATGCGCAAACGCTCTTTGGTGATCGAGACACCCTGCCCCTCAATGGTCTTGATCTCTTCCATCAATGCCCAGGGATCAATGACAACACCGTTCCCGATAACAGCTAACTTACCAGCGCGCACCACGCCAGAGGGTAACAGCGAAAGTTTGTAGACCGCGCCATCAATGACCAATGTATGCCCGGCATTGTGCCCGCCCTGAAAACGCGCCACAATATCAGCCCGCTCCGAAAGCCAGTCCACAATTTTACCCTTGCCCTCATCCCCCCATTGAGAGCCCACAACAACCACATTTGCCATTGGGAAAATCCTTAAAAAATTTGATCACCGCGAACAATAACGAGCCCAGCTATGCGACTGTATTGGTGCGGAAAGATTTGAAAATACCGGGGCGACTATAAACACAATCAATCAGAAAGGCGAGACAGATTTACGCCAAACAACGACCAAATCAGCCGCTGATACACAAATAATCTCCAATTCAGAACTTTAGTGGAAAGCTCCCGCATGACAGGTCAGCGAAAATCAGTTAACAGTCAAAAGAAGGCAGTCAAAAGCATAAAAAGAACCTTCCCAGTTATGATCAAGTCACTGATGAAAAACAAAACCGCCCTCGCCTATCTGCTGCTGTCTTTAACCTGTTTCTTCTGGGCCGGAAATTTTGTCATGGGCCGCGCTGTGATAAGTGACGTCCCGCCAGTGGCCCTCAGTTTCTGGCGCTGGTTTTTTGCCAGTCTGTTCATTCTCCCCTTTGCTTGGCATCATCTGAAAAAAGACTGGCCCACCATAAAGCCCAATCTGCCATACTTCGCAGCTCTGGGTCTGCTCGGCGGCGCGACTTACAACGCCTTGACCTATATCGCGCTCCACACGACCACTGCCAACAACGCCTTTATTCTCAACGCCTCAATCGCCCTGATGATCGTCATCGCCAACGCCCTTATAAATAAAATCCGCCCCGGATCAGGGCAAATCCTGGCTATTTTTATCGCAATGATTGGCATGGTCTATATCATCACGGAAGGCAACCTTGCAAATTTGAAAACCTTCCGTTTCAAAACGGGTGACATTCTTGTCGTCATTACCATCATTGGCTGGGCACTTTACACAGCGCTCCTGCCAAAACGGCCAGCGACCCACAGCCTCTCTTTTGCCGCCCTCACTTTCATTGCAGCAACTCTCTGGCTCATCCCCCCCCTGTTGATCGAGCATGTTTATTACAAACCCCTTGCAATCAACGCCATCTCTGTTGGCTCCATCCTGTTTGCAGCTGTTTTTCCTGCCCTGCTGGCATACCTCTTTTACAACAAAGGCGTTGAACTGATCGGCGGCAACCGGGCCGGCGTCACCATTTATCTCATCCCGTTTTTCGGGGCGATACTGAGTTATATTTTCCTCAATGAAATCCCTCACCAGCATCATTACATCGGCTTTACCCTGATCCTCGCCGGCGTCGTCCTCTCAGCATTGAAAAAAGACAAACAGTAAAAAGGGCCACTGACAATTATCAGCGGCCCCATTATAAGCACTTTCGTCACAAGTTATGACTAGCGAAGAGAGATTTTTTTACCCTTCGGCCAGACCAGCTGATAACCAAATTCCACAACAAGCGGTTGCTTGGGTTTGGCTGTCAATTCCCAGGACATAACACCTTTTTTATCTTTAACATTGGTGTGTGTGGGTTTTGGATTGGAATTAAGGAGACTGATCTGCAAGGTCTCCTGATTAGCGTAAGGCATCTGATCAAAAATAGTCACCGGCATCGCTTTTTCATGCCCGTTGGTAACCGTGATCTTATAGCGGTGTACATCACTGTTGGATGAGCTGATAAGGCCCGTCTCACCTTTCACGCGGTCAAGCCGAACCCATTTAACATTTACTTTCGGGTCCACACCAAAACCGATATCGCCCTTCTGTCCTGGCTCAATGGCTTTCATATGAGAACGCCCGACATAAACACCATCCCGAAACAGGGAGAGATCACCAGATAACAACGGGTTGCCCGTTTTATTATCAAACTGAGCATGAAGATAGGCACGTTGGTCTCTTTTAGGTACCGTAAACAGACCCACTTTTGGGGTAAGTCTGATTGTATCAAGGAAAACTTTCTTGCGCTCACCGCTCCGCTTGACACTCGTACTGTCAGGCACTTCAAACACCATCTGATACGAGCCAAATGACACTTTCACAGCACGCGGTTTAGCCGGTGATTCAAGCGCCATAATACCGGCTGAAAGTTTCTTGTTGGCACCTGAAAAACGTTTCAGCTTGAGGGAGCGGTCATCCATTTCCTCCCTCATGGCATCAGCTACTGGCACAGGTGGTTTTGGTTTCCGCTCTGGCAGAAAATCAACAAACCAAGGATGCAGGGTCGGCGCATTGGTACGCCCTTGCGGGTTGGTGGTAGAAAGGCGCAGCGCCACATTATTCCAGTCTTCCTGGGTTGACTGAAAAATTTCAGCCCGGCGCACCAACGCCAGCGATCCTTTATCAGACGTATCAAGCCGCGCTTCATAAAGCGGGCGCCAACCAGCACCGCGCACCTGATAGCGCACCTGAAAAGTCGCATTACCACCTTTCACTGCCAGCACATTCACAACCAGCCGTGTAATCTGGCGCTTTGCGGCAGGCTGCTCTGAAAGTTGCCGGTTAACAGTTTTGATTTCCTTATCAAGACCGCGCAATTTAACCAGCGCCTCAAGTGAGCGCCGCTCAGCTTCAACAAATTTGTCTCCCATCAGATTGTACAGATTTGAATATTGACCGCTGAGGTCTCCAACGCCGCCCTCCTGCCCAGGGCGCACCGGCTGGCTGGGTAATTTGGTCATTTCCATGAGCAGGGTTTTCTGCAATTTAGCGGCTTCAATTTCCGCCTGTAGCAGCACCCGTCGATCACGCAACTGATCAAGTTTATCCTGCAAGGTCCGCCGGAGATCCTGATCAGACTGTTCGCCAAATGGAATGGTCATCACTTTATGATCAATGGCTCCGATCTCAAGCCCATTGGCGCCAACCCCTTCAATACGCAGTGAGCGACCCTCAAGCTGGGAGGGCAGATCTTTCAGGACAAGTTCATGCTGCCCCTCGGGGAGAAACACAGAAAAAACCCGCGTGATTTCAGCACCTGAGGGAAAAACCGTGACCGATGAAATTTTTGATTGCCCATTGATCTCCTGGGCATAACCAGCCGCGGGCAGGGCCATCAACAACCCCGCTATGGCCGCGCCGTAAATAAAAGTATGTTTCATATGTCTGATCCTTCATTTTTATAATTCAAGAAGGCAAGTCCAAACTTGCTGTGATGTACTTAATGGCGAACAAGATGAACGGTGGATGAAATCATCAAGACATTACAAATGTTTAATGAAAAACGGCCACCATAACGGGCGCTGCAATCGCGCGCGCCGCTCATCAGCCTGATGGTTGATCAAAATCTGATTATTAACGAAAAAAAAGGCCCCTGTGGGGCCTTTTCTCTATGCTTACGAAGAAACATACGAATTAAAAATGCAGCTGTTTGGCGTCAACAACATGCTCAAGCTGGCGCGTCTTCTCAAGCACGTCTGCTTCAATCGCCTGATCAACACCAATAAGAGCAATGGCCTGTCCAGTATCCTGCTTGCGGCCAAGGTTAAAGTTGGCAATATTGACACCAGCTTCACCAAGTATCGTTCCGAGCGCACCAATGAAACCCGGCTTATCCGTATTTTCAACATAAAGCATCTCTTCATCAAGAGCGGCTTCCATATTGATCCCGCGCACCTGAATAAGTCGCGGCTTGCCATCAGAAAACACCGTCCCGGCAACAGAACGTTCCTGCCGCTCCGTTTTCACAGTCAGGCGTATATATTGGTCATAAGCCCCCTCTGCCCCGCGCTTGGTTTCAACCACCTGGATCCCGCGATCCTGGGCAATCACAGAGGCGCTGACCATATTCACATCAGCCAGCTGCGGGCGCAGAACACCGCAAACCGCCGTTGCAGTGAGTGTCTTTGTATTTAACTCACCAACCTCACCAACAAACTCAACACGGATCTCCTGCAGCCCTGTTTCAATCAACTGACCGGCAAAGAGGCCAAGTTGTTCGGCAAGCAGCGCATAGGGCCGCAGTTTTGGTGCTTCTTCAGCAGAGACAGAGGGAAAATTAATCGCGTTGGTAATGGCTCCGGTTAACAGATAATCAGACATCTGCTCAGCCACCTGCACCGCAACATTCACCTGCGCTTCATCAGTTGAAGCACCAAGATGCGGTGTACAAATCATGTTCGGCGCATTAAACAGCACATTTTCCTTGGCCGGCTCGTCAGAAAAAACATCGAAAGCTGCACCCGCAACCTTGCCGCTATCAAGCCCAGACCTGAGCGCCGCCTCATCAACCAACCCGCCCCGCGCACAGTTGATAATACGAACACCATCTTTCATTTTCTCAATGGCAGCCGCATCAATGATATTGCGTGTCTTGTCGGTTAATGGCGTGTGAAGGGTGATAAAGTCAGCGCGTTTGAAAAGATCATCCAGCTCAACCTTTTCAACACCAAGTTCAACGGCCCGCTCAGCTGTGAGAAACGGGTCAAAAGCCAGAACCTTCATTTTCAATCCAAGGCCGCGGCTGGCAGCAATGGAGCCAATATTCCCGCAACCAATAACCCCAAGTGTTTTGCCTGTTACCTCAACACCCATGAATTTGGATTTTTCCCATTTCCCCTCATGAGTAGAAGCATTGGCCTCAGGGATATTACGCGCAAGTGCCATCATCATGGCAATCGCATGTTCAGCCGTGGTGATTGAGTTACCAAACGGCGTGTTCATAACGATAACACCTTTGGCTGTCGCAGCCTTGATATCAACATTATCAACGCCAATACCCGCCCGGCCAATCACCTTCAGGTTTTTCGCAGCTTCAATGATTTTTTCAGATGGCTTTGTCGCGGACCGGATCGCCAGCCCATCATAATCGCCAATGATTTCAAGAAGCTCATCTTTATCAAGCCCAACCTTGACATCAACCTCGATGCCGCGATCTTCAAAGATCTGTTTGGCAAGAGGGCTCAATTTATCAGAAATAAGGACACGTGGTGCCATGATCATCTCCCTTGAACAGGCTCTATTAAGCCGTTCATATCTATGTGAAATTGTCTTTTATAATTTTAGGACAGTTCGGCTGAGGCAATCTTGAAAGCCCAGTCAAGCCACAGGGTCAGCGCTTCAAGATCAGAAGCTTCAACCGTCGCCCCGGCCCAAATCCGCAACCCGGCCGGTGCATCCCTGTAGGACCCGATATCAAAAGCAACCCCTTCTTCATCAAGCAGTTTGGCCAGTCTCTTGGCAAATCCTGCCTGTGCCTCACCATCAAGCGCCATGACCTTCGGGTCAACAATCTTGAGGCAAACAGATGTATTGGAGGCAATCTCCGGGCGCTCTGCCAGATTGGCCACCCAATCAGTCCTCTCCATCCACTCATTCAAAACAGCAGCATTTTTATCAGCCCGCCCGACCATCGCGGTTAAACCGCCAAGTCCAGACGCCCAGTTAAGCCCATCAATATAATCTTCAACACTCAGCATGGAGGGCGTGTTAATGGTCTCACCTTTAAAGATACCCTCAATCAGCTTGCCGCCTTTGGTGAGGCGGAAAATCTTGGGCAGTGGCCATGGCGGGGTATAGGTTTCAAGCCGTCTGACAGCGCGGGGGGAGAGAACAAGGATACCGTGCTGGCCTTCCCCGCCCATCACCTTCTGCCAGGAATAAGTCAGCACATCGACTTTGTCCCAGGCAATATCCTGGGCAAAGACAGCAGATGTCGCATCCACCAGGGTCAGCCCCTCCCGGTCAGCTGCGATCCAGTCACCGTCCGGTACTTTGACGCCGGATGTCGTACCATTCCAGGTGAAAACAACATCACGCGTAAAATCTACTGCGCCAAGATCAGGCAACGCACCATAGTCTGCATCAAGCACCCTGACATCTTCGAGTCTCAGCTGCTTGGTGATGTCCGTCACCCAGCCTTTACCAAAGCTTTCAAACGCAAGGATATCAACACCCCTGTCGCCCAGCAGTGACCACATCGCCGCTTCAAAGGCACCAGTATCAGAAGCCGGCATTATACCGACATGATAATCATCAGGAATACCAAGCAACTCTTTGGTTTTATCAATCGCCAGTTTCAGGCGTGCTTTACCAGGAGCAGAACGGTGTGAGCGCCCCAGCACAGCATTTTCTAGATTTGAGAGAGAATAACCCGGCCGTTTGGCACAAGGTCCAGAAGAGAAATGCGCATTAGCCGGGCGCACGTCCGGTTTCATTTGATCTGTCATGATCTATCCTTCCAGATAGTAAGCCTCTCGTTGGGGAGAGGTGTCCCACGGATGGAGATATGAGAGTTTGGTAATGATGTCAAGCGGATATATTTAGGCAAGAAGTAGAAAATATTGCCGGTTGTAAAGGGAGAGATTCAAAAAATCAGCCCCAAAAAGTTGGAGACTTTTCGGAGCAAGCTGATGATAAAGCTGCCCCCGGTTGCTGGTGGGCAATCTGAAGGGGCTTTATAAAGTGGGCAATCTGAACCGCAAATAAGGAGAACAATCAGCCCAGAAAAGGTGGAGACTTTTCGCAGCGAGCTGATGACAAAAAAAGACGGAGCCAAAGCCCCGCCTTTTAAATCTTATTGTAATAAAAACCCTACTTCATAGGTTCATAAGCGGTCTCGCAAGAGCGAAGGCATGAAAAGCTGTAGCGAAGACCGACCCGGATTTCATGCGATTCAAGATCATCAATGACGAAGTATCTTCCCGGTGTTTTCTTATCAGTAAAGTCACCATCACCCATGTCAAGATAGCGATATCCGATATCAAGCTTCCAGCGATCACGCAGGTCAATATCAACACCCGCCATCAATGCCCAGGCAAAGCTTGTATCACTATCACTTGTGTCGTCGCCGCTAATATCGTGATGGGCAAAACCAACACCAACACCAACATATGGTGTGATCCGGTGCCCCATATCAAAATCATAATAGAAGTTAGCCAGACCAACCAATGTGTCAAGATCGCCAGTAAAAGCTGCAAGAGGTAATGTTGCGGGAGGAGGTAACTGTGAATACAGGTCCTCATTCATCCGGTAATCCAGAGTCAGGTCCATGCGAAAGCCGCGCATCAGATGGTAACCAATACCACCACCGATTGACCAGGATTCGTCCGCGTCATCACGGAAAAATGTTGCCGCGGCGCTATCTGTAAAATCTGGATCGGAATTAAACCCTATACCAAAATCACCGCGCAGATACCATTTCCGCTCTGGTGCATCATAACTCACATCGTCTTTGATACTGCCGCGATAATCACCATAGATATCGCCACCAGCATAAGCTGATGATCCTGAGAGTGCCAACATAAGAGCGCTGACCAAGCCCATCTTCATAAGTTTCATCTAATTTTCCCCTTTAGTGAAATGCCAACATAAGTTTGGCCGCACCCTTTAAAACTGATCCAAAGCGATAAGAATCGAATCCAAAGAGCTACTATTTGCTCACTATCAAGGAGAAAACTTAAAAGAGAATTAATTATAAACAGGTCATTTGGGGCTCAAAAACAACCAAACTGTTAAGAATATGTCCGGGTGCAGGATAGCGTTAATAATGACTTAACCATGACAAGGGCATTACGCCGCAGCACTGGTTTTCAGGACGCCAACAATATCCGCAACCACATCATTGACAAGGCCGGTATCATCACCCTCCGCCATCACCCGGATGACAGGCTCCGTACCAGAGGGGCGAATAACCAGCCGCCCTTTTTTGCCCAGACGGCTCTCACCATCCTTTATGGCGGCGATAACATCAGCTCGCTCAAGCGGTTGACCATCAGAATACCGGACATTCTGCAAAAGCTGTGGCACCCGTTCAAACTGCGAGCAAACTTCACTGACCGGCTTTTCTGAGCCAACAACCACAGAAAGCACCTGCAAGGCGGAAACCAGACCATCGCCAGTGGTTGAAAAATCACTGAGCACAATATGGCCGGATTGCTCACCCCCCACATTAAACCCGTGCTGACGCATATGCTCCACCACATAACGGTCACCAACCGGGGTGCGCACCATATCAAGGTTCTGAGATTTCAAAAACCTCTCAAACCCGAGATTGGACATTATCGTCGCCACCACGCCGCCTGCCTGCAGCTTACCCTGATCATTCCAGGATTTGGCAATCACTGCCATCAACTGATCACCGTCAACAAGTTCACCCTGCTCATCGGAGATAACCACCCGGTCCGCATCGCCATCAAGCGCAATGCCAATATCAGCCCGCATCTCCTTGACTTTTTCGCAGAGTTTTTCAGGGGCGGTAGAGCCGCAACCATCATTTATATTTAAACCATCAGGGCTCACACCAATGGTAATCACTTCTGCGCCCAGCTCCCAAAGAGCAAGCGGGGCAACTTTGTAGGCCGCACCGTTGGCACAATCAATAACGATCCTCAAGCCCTCAAACCGCATACCGCGCGGCAAGCTCCGCTTGGCAGCTTCAATATAACGGTCCCTTGAGCTTTCAATACGTTTTGCCCGGCCGATCCGTTGAGGCGGCGACAGAAGGGCGGAAATATCACCGCTCACCAGATCAGTGATCTCAGCTTCCTGTTCGTCAGAAAGCTTATAGCCATCAGGCCCGAAGATTTTTATGCCATTATCCTTGAAAGAATTGTGCGAGGCCGAAATCATCACACCAAGATCCGCCCGCATGGAGCGTGTCAGCATGGCAACCCCTGGCGTTGGCACAGGGCCGAGCTGAAACACATCCATACCAACAGCGGTAAAGCCGGAGATCAGCGCCGATTCAATCATATAACCCGAAAGCCGCGTATCCTTGCCGATCACAACCCGGTGACGATGATCACCATTGCGAAAAATCTGCCCGGCAGCCATACCTATTTTCAAGGCCACCTCGGATGTCATGGGAAACTGATTGGATTGGCCGCGAACACCATCTGTCCCAAACAATGTCTTTCTCATGATCCCTGTGATCTCCCTTTCGTGCTGTTCGCACCTAAAATGCATCCTGCCTGCGGCGTGAAAAGCGTTGAACCCCTCACAACTTATTAGCAAAAATATTGAGCGAATATTATGCCTTTAAGCGGTAATACACATCAATTCTGGTCAATCAATTTTACAATTCCTGATGAAAACTGAAAATCCGGCCCCCAAAGCCTGATTAACCTCTTCTTTTAAAGATTTTCATCCCGGAAAACTGTCATTGCCCCATCCCGCTTAAAGACCCTCTGCAAACCAGACACGAAGCGCTTGCCGGGTTTCCCGCACATCATGCACCCTCAACAGCTGCACGCCCTGGGCCGCCCCCTTGAGCGCGCCGGCAACAGAACCACCAACCCGCAGATGAGGAGGTGCCTGATTATCAAGCGCCGCGATAAAACTTTTCCGTGAACAACCAAGCAACAAGGGAACACCAAGCCCGTGATAGAGGCTGAACCCATTAAGCAGCGCCGCATTATGCTGAAGCGTTTTGCCAAACCCGATCCCAGGGTCAACCGCAATATTCTCAAACCGAATGCCTGCCGCAATTGCCGCTTCAACCCGTGCACCAAGCCAATCATATATATCAAAACAGACGTGTTTGTAATCGGGATTATCCTGCATGGTCGCAGGGCTACCCTGGGCATGCATCAACACAACCGGCACATCAAGCCGCACAGCTGTCTCAAGTGAATGTGGCGCATATGTCAG
Organism: uncultured Rhodomicrobium sp.; assembly: GCA_964351785.1. GTDB lineage: Bacteria > Pseudomonadota > Alphaproteobacteria > Rhizobiales > HXMU1428-3 > HXMU1428-3. Next base: position 22,395 of record CAYGPF010000003.1, on the reverse strand, counting down.
GGCCGAGACATCATTGATGATTGTGGCCCCGGCCTTAACCGCCGCTTCCATAACCTCCGGCTTGCGCGTGTCAATCGAAAGCGGCGCCTCTGTTCTCGCCCGCAGCCCCTCTATCACCGGGATAACCCGCGCTAATTCTTCCCCGGCTGAAACCAGATCAGCACCTGGCCGGGTGCTCTCCCCGCCAACATCAAGCAGACTTGCCCCCTGTTCCAGCATCAAAAGCCCCTGATCAATCGCGGCCCCGGATGTCGCAAACTGACCGCCATCAGAAAAACTGTCAGGGGTTACATTAAGAATGCCCATAATATGCGGGCGATCCATGGGTAAACCGGCAAAAGGCGCCCGCCCGGAGAAAAACTGCCTGAAGCGCGCGTCATCCCTCTGGCGGGCTTCCTCTAAAGTGAGCGCCTGACAAATCACAGAACGATCCCGCACCTCATAGCTCTCAAAACCACAAAGCTGAACGCCTTCAAAACCGGCAAGCCACAAAGGGGGTGAAGCCGAGTAGAACTCATCCCCCGAAGTGAGGGCCGGGCAAACGCTGGTTAAAGGCCGCCAATATTCCATCAACCTTCCCTTTCAGAATTCTGGCAAGATATATTCATAAGCCATAAAAAAACCGCCCGGGTGAAAAAAATCAACCCGGGCGGTCCAAATACGTCAAACAGTTAGCCTTGCGGTTGCGGCTCCATACCACCCGAGGGTTCTTCGCCGCCATCCTTTTTCGGCTTGGTTTTGCCGGCCATCGGTACGATAGAAGTCACGCCGCCAGTTGGTGTATCAGGTTCATCGCGGGAGGGCGGTTTACCCTCAAGCAGATCCTTGACTTCTTCACCGGAAAGCGTTTCAAACTCGAGGAGACCTTTGGCCAGGGTGTGAAGATCATCAATCTTCTCTTCCAGAATCTTCCTGGCTGTCCGCTCGCCGCCATCAATCAGATCGCGCACTTCCTCATCAACTATCCTGGCAGTTTCCTCAGAAATATTGACAGACTGTGTCACCGAATGACCAAGAAACACTTCCTGCTCATTGTTTGTGTAAAGCACACGGCCAAGTTTTTCAGACATGCCCCACTCCATCACCATGGCGCGGGCAAGGCTTGTGGCCTGCTGAATATCGCCTGTCGCCCCATTGGTAACTTTTTCAGGGCCAAAGATCAGCAACTCAGCTTCCCGCCCGCCAAAGACAGAGGCAAGCCGCGAAATACAATATTGCTTGGTATAGCTAAGCCGGTCAGCTTCCGGCAAGTTCATGGTGACACCCAGCGCCCGGCCGCGCGGAATGATCGTCACCTTATGCAGAGGATCATGATCCGGCATATTCATGCCAACAATCGCATGCCCGGCTTCATGATAAGCGGTGAGCTTTTTCTCATCTTCCGTCATAACCATCGAGCGGCGCTCAGAGCCCATCATCACCTTGTCTTTGGCATCCTCAAATTCCTGCTGGGTAACCATCCGCATAGAGCGGCGGGCCGCAAGCAAGGCAGCTTCGTTGACAAGATTGGCAAGGTCTGCACCGGAAAAACCAGGAGTGCCCCGCGCAACAACTTTCAGATCGACATTCGGTGCCAGTGGCACTCGTGCCGCATGAACTTTCAGAATTTTTTCCCTGCCAACAACATCCGGACGCGGGACTACAACCTGACGATCAAAACGACCAGGGCGCAACAAGGCAGGATCAAGCACATCAGGCCGGTTCGTCGCGGCAATCAGAATAATGCTTTCATTTGCCTCAAACCCATCCATCTCAACCAGCAATTGGTTGAGCGTTTGCTCACGCTCATCATTGCCGCCGCCAAGGCCGGCACCGCGGTGCCGTCCAACCGCGTCAATCTCATCAATAAAGATGATGCAAGGCGCATTGCGCTTGGCCTGCTCAAACATATCACGCACACGGCTGGCGCCAACACCCACAAACATCTCAACAAAATCAGAACCGGAAATGGTAAAAAACGGCACATTGGCTTCACCCGCAATGGCACGGGCCAACAGGGTCTTACCGGTACCAGGCGGGCCAACAAGCAGCGCACCATGCGGGATACGGCCGCCAAGCCGCTGGAATTTTTGCGGGTCACGCAAATACTCGACAATTTCTTCAAGCTCTTCCTTGGCCTCATCAACACCGGCCACATCTTCAAAAGTGACACGCCCATGATGCTCGGTCAAAAGCTTGGCCTTCGATTTACCAAAGCCCATGGCCCGGCCGCCGCCGCCCTGCATCTGCCGCATGAAGAAAATCCACACAGCAATCAGCAAAAACACCGGCAGCAATGTTGTGAAAAGAATATTGAGGAATGAATTAGACTCATCCTCCGGTGGCCGCGCCGTAATTTTCACGTTCTTGGCCGCAAGTTTGTTCACAAGGTTCGGATCATCCGGCGCATAAGAGCTGAAAGTGGTCCCGTCAGAAAACTTGCCTGAGACTTTCTGCCCGGCGATGGTGACCTCGTTGATATTGCCGGCTTCAACTTGCTGAATCAGCTCAGAGTAGCTGATCTGGGAAGCCTTGGTGTTGTTTTGTGCGCTTTGAATCATGTTGAACAAAGCCATCAAAAGCAGGAGGATCACCCCCCAAACAACAAAATTGCGTAAATGCGAATTCATTCAATTTTCCTAAATCTGAAGAGGATCAGCCAACCGCAGCGGAAAATCCTCCAAAAATGAAGAGCCCACCATGAGAAAAGGCAGACACAACCCCAACTATCTATTTGGTAACATAGGCAGCCCATATAGGTTTGCCAAGGGCCAGCACTTGATTTGAAGGAAGGGGACCCCGGAAAAGGGTCAATTTCAAGACTTTTTTCATCAATTCAAACGCTCTGGCCTCTGATCAGCGCCCGTTCTGCCAACTGCGGTGGACAAAACAGAAACAGACTTTGAAGAACAAAACCAAAACTGAACCATAACCGGTCACTAAAAGCAACAAACCCCGCTCTCATTGGTAAAGAAAGGAAGAGCAAAGCTGAATTTCTATGGCGATGCCAGGGGCAGTATTCTCGCCAGACCCTTGTCTGAAACAGGGCGCCTGATCAGGCGCTAACTGCGGAAGCTTTAAACAGTCACATGTCTCCCCGTTTGCTGACCAGACACCAACAAGCCCCATGATCATATCAAGCGATAAATTCAGCTCACCCCCCCCTCTCTCTTTCATCTGCGCTCGAAACAGGTGGGCTTCCCTCTCTGTCGGGGCCCGCACCGTCAGGGAACAAGTCTCTTCGGCCTGTATGCGCAGGCCAATCCGCCCATCCCACAATATATCACAAACTTCGCCAGCCTTAACAGTCAGTGAACGAACCTCCAGTTTGCAGCGCCCCGCCTCCCGGTAACAGAGATACGATCCACTCGGATGAGCGCCCACACCGGCACCCTTTTCAAAAAGCAGACCTTTCAGAGCGTATCTTCCCTGTTGCAGTGCAAGTAGATGGGATACAGCATTTTCAACTTTGGCCAAACTCACCTCAGGCCGGCCAAAACAGGCAACCACCCGCTGCAGGACCATCACCTGAAGGCTGAAAGGCAAACCATCAAAAACCCCTTCATCAAAAGAAAGCAAACCCGTCGTTTCAAAGTGAACATGGGCCTTGAAAAAATCATCAACCTGACAGGAGAGCGCTTCAAAAACACCTGTCAGCCGCCGGGCACTTTCTGCAAGGCCAACCGAAAGACTCTGCCCTTGCTTTAAACTGAGGGCGCTGTCTATTTTGCCAAGCGCACCGCGCACTCTGACCCGCTCATAATCATCATCACTGTTGCTGGGGTCCTCAATAGCAGTTAACCCGGCTGTCCTGAGGTGATCTTTAAGCACCGCGCGCCGCACACCAATAAGCGGGCGGTGCAATGTAATGCCAAACAAGCGGCGCACAGGCAAAATACCGCGCAAACCTTCAATGCCGCTCCCCCGTGAAAGCCGCATCAACAATGTCTCAGCCTGATCATCAAGAGTGTGCGCTGTAAGCAAGTCCGAGATCCCGTGCCGCAGGATTTCACCGGACATCGCTTCATAACGCCCCCGCCGCGCTGCCGCCTGCAAACCTCTTTGAGGATCAATCCCCTCAAGGGTTAACCCAACCGAGTCAAACCCCAGCGCCTTTGCTGTCTTGAGTACAAACGCCACTTCATCACTCGCCTCTGCCCTCAGCCCGTGATCAACCGAGAGCACCAGATCCTTTGCGCCATCTCCAGCATCAGAAGAGAGCGGGTGTGCAGCCCGCCACCTGGCAAAAAGGCTCATCATAGACAGGCTGTCAGCGCCCCCGGAAACCGCAAGCGCCACTGGCCCCATCTCAACAAAGGCGGCAAAAATGATATCTGTATCCAGGGAACATTTTGTCATAAAGGGAAAGCTAGTGGGAAAGGCCGGACCTGACAAGTTGGTATCGGAATAAACAAACCCGGGAGAGTGCTGCGGTCTTGTAAAGATGTTGCCCATGAACTGTGAAAACAGCCATAAAGATCTGGCCAATTTTATACCGAGGCACTGTAATGTGCAGCCGCAGGCTTTGTAATTAGCAGGCTCAAAACTTTAAAAAGCAAGGATCAAATACACGTAACCGGGGTGGGTCCACCACGCAGGGTTTACAAAGGCGGCGGTAACAGCCGGCCTATGAACAACCAGCCTTGACCCGCTCATCCTGTAATTTGCGATCAATATGCCCAGGCAGGGAGTTATACTTGTTTTTCAACTCTGAATAAGTCTGGCAGGCGGCTTCCCCCTGACCAAGATGCTGCAATGACATCCCCAGCTTCAACAGATTATCCGGCGCTTTCGGGCTGTTTTTGTAGGTTTTATAGCCTTTCAAAAATTCATTGGCCGCACGCCGATAATCCCCGCGCACAAAATAAACCTCACCCAGCCAGTATTGGGCATTGCCTGATAGTTGATCATTCGGATAATTGGTCAAAAAGGCCTGAAATGTCGCCTCAGCAGATTTGTAGTCACTCGACATCATATAATTATATCCGGCATCATAAAGCGCACGCGGGCTTTGTCCGTTCAGCTTGACCTGGCTACGCGGCGGCTGATCACCAAGTGTCAGATCTGCCGCGGGAGGGGTATCAACAGCAGGGCGTTTTTTCAGGGTGGATTGGGTATCAACGCCCCAGCCATCTGTGCGGAAAGCCGGCGTTTCAATCGCGCCCTCGGGAACACGGCCAACAGGCTGTTCAGTAACAACCGGTGTACGGATACCATTTTTCTGCGCCATCGTCTGCAGCGCCCCAATGATAGATTGCATCTCGACAATTTGAGCTTCAAGCCTGTCTATTCTCAAAAGCGCATCATCTAAAGCTTTGGAATTTGAAACCTTGGCAGCAGGCTTTTTTGTCTCCTGCGCCTGTAACACAGGGGTCCCCTCACCAAAAGTGGAATGAGGTAAAATCAACAATGTTAAAGCTAAACAACCAATAATCCGGTTCATAACACCCGCCCTAAATCTCTTTTAATTTATTGTGAAGAGACAACGCGAAACACATGGCTCAAACTTATAGGTTCTATTGAAGTGGCTCTATATCTTAGTCTCAGAATATCAGATTAATCTATAATGGCTTTGTTTACAAAATGACTTTGTATAAAATTACAACGGCCTGTTTATGCAAGCCCAGAAAGCACAGCCCTTAATAGCTGGCACCACTATTCAACCGCGTCTCCACGCGCCGGTTCTGCGACCAGCAACTGATATCATTACACACAGCAACCGGGCGCTCTTTACCGTAAGATATGGTGCGCAACCTTGTGGGGCTGATACCGTTGGACAAGAGATAATTTTTCACAGTTTCAGCCCGTCGCCCGCCAAGCGCCAGATTATATTCGCGCGTACCGCGCTCGTCTGCATGCCCTTCAAGGGTAACTGTATAATTTGGGTATTTATTCAACCACTGCACCTGGCCCCGTAATATCGAAAGCGCCTGATCTGTCAGTTGGGTGCTGTCGGTTGTGAAATGAACCGTTGTACCAACATTTACGGCAAAATCCTGCGGGCTGCCTGGTTTCGTCGGGGCGCCAGTCAGGCTCTTGTTCGCGTTGCTGCATCCTGCAAGAAAGAGAGCAAAAACAATCACACCAAAAATTTTTAAAGTTTGAGACATTTTATCATCACTAGGCCTAAAGTTACGGGCGTTCAAATTGGTCAACACCAAAACAGGTTAACGGAAATCACTGCTTGGGTGGCAGTATAAAAAATTTTCACCACCCGGCAATGGGTACTGTTGCGTGCATTTCACGACTATGCCACGCAATCGTTTAAAAAACACTGATTAATAATTCCGTGAACCTTATCTGACAAAAGGCCCACCCCATCTACATGCCGAAAAACTAAGGCAACATTAGGGGCGATGCCTGATATAGAAAAAGCGATGCCGGGAACTGAAAACACCCACATTTGGAAGCTGGAAAGCCGCCACAGAGAAAACAAACTGATATCTGAGAAAATACTGCGTATAAAAAAATTGTGCTGCACGCAAAAACGCACAGCACAATCTCTAAAAAGCATGAAGCCTAACTAAAGGCTTCAACAAGTCAATAAGCTAAAACTAGCGTACTGCTTGTTCAACTGGTGCAATATCGCCACCAAGTTTCATTGGCTCATGGCGTACTTCACGACGGCAAGCGCCTAGTGCAGCAACAGTTCCAACGATAGTAGCAGCGATGATAAGACCTTTAATACCTTTCATCCTCATTCCCCCTTCAGGTTAGTTGTGGGTCATAGACCCGGTTGAAAAAAATAAAATTTAAATTCTGCTGTCACCCCTCAGGATTGAGAAAGCTCCAGCATGAAATTCATAAAATTAACGCGCAACTTCTACCTGAGTTACATCACCACCCATTTTCATGGGTTCATGACGCACTTCACGACGACACGCACTGATGGAAGCAACAACGCCCAAAACGATGGCGGCAACAAAGACACGCTTAAAAGACTGCATAATCATAACTCCTCAAGAGAATTTCCAGCAGTGTATAATACCGAATTACCGATGATCCAGATTAAGATCAAGGACATTAACCAGGCTACCCACTGTTTTCATCATTAATGGTGCTAAAAAGACACGAAACAGAGGGTATTAACCTTACCTCGGCATCAAACACCCGCGACACGAATCAAACGCCTAAATGGTTAATAATTCACTAAAATATACAGAAAGAGTGTGAATTATTTGTTAACGCGCGGTGACCAGGAGGGGTCTGAACCCCAGGATGGGGTCAAAATCCGCTTTTCATTATAACCGGTTAGATCAACTGAGAATATCTTGGGCCCAGCCTGCGCTCCGGGTGATTCCCTGAAAAACATCAGAACCCGCCCATTCGGGGCCCAGGTTGGCCCTTCATTGTGGAAACCTTCTGTCAAAATCCGCTCTCCGGTCCCGTCAGGCCGCATCACCCCAATGAGAAAACGTCCGGGCACCTGCTTGGTAAATGCAATGAGATCCCCTCGCGGCGACCAGACAGGTGTTGAATAGCGCCCTTCCTGGCGACTGATCTGATGCGCATTGCTGCCATCCGCATTCATGACAAACAATTGCTTGGACCCGGTGCGGTCAGTTTCAAAAACGATCCGTTTACCATCAGGTGAAAAGCTTGGCGCGGTATCAATGGAGGGGCTGTTTGTAAGCCGTCTTGGTTGGCGTGTCTTGAGATCCATGACAAAGATGTTGGCATTTCCACCCTGTTGCAAGCTCATGATAATCAGGTTGCCGTCAGGTGAGAAACGCGGCGCAAAAGCCATGGTTGGAAAATCACCAAGCAGTTGTTTGTGCCCGGTTTCCAGATTAAAAAGATAAACCCGCGGCGAGCCGCTTTCATAAGAAAGATACGTGATTTGCTGGGCCCGCGGGCTAAAGCGCGGCGTCAGCACAAGATGCTCCCCCCGTGTCAGATAACGCAAGTTATGCCCGTCCTGATCCATGATGGCCAACCGTTTAACACGGCGCTGTTTTGGCCCGGTCTCATCAATAAACGCAACCCTCGTATCAAAATAACCGGTCTCACCGGTCAGCCGTTTGTAAACCGCATCAGAAATCACATGGCCAATCCGCCGCCAGTTATTGTTTTTGACAAAGAACTGCTCCCCGGAAAGCTGCTTGCCAGAAAACACATCCCACAAGCGGAACTGGGCCTTGATGCGCCCATCCCCCTGCCTCTCAACTCTGGCAACAAGCAGCGCCTGCGCCTTGATGATGCGCCAGTCAGAAAATTTGGGAACAGCCAGCACACTGGCATTTTGATCAATAAAAGATGCCGGATCCAGGGGTTCAAACAAACCAGAGCCGGCAAGATTAGCCTGAACCACCTGCACAACTTCAAGCGCTTTTTGCTGGTCTTCAAAACTGGTAGATTCAAACCGGGCAACCGCGATCGGAATGGCTTTGATATTACCCTGGGTAATGTCAATCTCGACCTGCGCATTGAGAGGAGCATTTTGAAAAAGTATGACTGCCATCAACCCGGACAAAATGGCAAAAAGCCAACGTTTGCAAAAAGTCTTCATTCATAAGCTCCCAATAAGCGGTTCTGGCAACCCCGGCGGGACCAAAGGTCAAACCGGATCTAACCCTGCAACATGTGCCTGGGGTCAAAATTAATTATCATATCACGCCACAGCTTGTACTTGACTGAAGGCAGATTATAGGGCTGGCACTGCCATATCGCGCGGGTGGCGCTGTCAGCTGCAGCTCTGAAAAAAGGTGAGCTGCCCCGGTTTATCACTTTCGGTTGGTCTTTTAATGACCCGTCCTTGCGCAACTGCAGGCGCACCTTCACCAGAAGATCCTCCGCCCCAAGCCCACCAACCGGTGGGTTCCAGCATTGAGACACTTGCCGCCGGAAGGCGTCAATTTCATTGATCGACATCGTAAGCGCCCGGCCCTCAGGGTTACCTTTGACCTTTTTGGCCCCCGGCAGATCCGGCAATTTGGAAGCTTCCCTGCCCGCATCCGGCACTTTGTTCAGCAAAGCCGCAATCTTGTCCTCATCAAATTTTTTCTTCTTCTTCTTCAGAACCTTTTTCTTGACGACTTTGGGCTTGGGTTTAGCTTTCGGCTTGGGTTTGGGCTTGGGAACTTCTTTTTTCGCGACCTTCTCAGGAACCTTTTTAACGGGTTTCACGTCGGGTTTTTTCTCTGGCTTGGCCTCTGGTGGCTTTGCCGCAACCTCAACCTTACGTTTGGGTGCAGGCTTTTTCTTTTTAGGTTTGGGTTCCTCTGCTTTGGCAACAGGCTTCTTTTGATCTTTCTTCTGGTCTTTTTTCTCGGGCGCTTTTTTGGTGCCGGCTTTCAATTTTGTCAGTTCGGCAATATCAACAATATCCAGCGGTATGGATTTCACTTCGGTTGGCTTGAACGCTTTGGCATTCTGAAGCGATATCAGCGCAAACGCCAACAATGCCCCATGGAACAGCAAAGAAAGTATCAATCCAATGCGCACAAATTTCTCCTAAAATGCTCTGCAGGCCGTTAAACGGCTATTCCGCCTTGGAATCGGTCACAATAGCCAGCCGTTTGAAACCGGCACTGGAAACTTTACCCATAACTTCAGAGATTTTCCCGTGCAGGCTTTCCTGATCACCTCGAATATAAATACGCTCATTGTAGCCATTTTTTGATATGGCGGTCAGTTTTGGCACCAACTCTTCCAGTTTTATTTCTTTATCCTGGATAAAGATCTTACCGTCTTTCGACACAGAAATCGTTAATGGCTCTTTTTCACCGCCCAGCGCCTTGGCTTCCGTTTTCGGTAATTCCATCGGAATGCCCACCGTTAGCAAGGGCGCCGTTACCATAAAAACAATCAGAAGCACCAGCATCACATCAACAAAAGGCGTCACATTGATGTCTGACATCGGTCGCATAGCGCCCCGCCGTGAGCGGCGCCGTCTTGGAATTGCTTTTCCACCACCAAGTGCTGCACCCATAGGAAAACCTCGTTTGCTTTAGCTTCGCATTTCAATCTGACGGGAGAGGATTGCACCAAACTCATCGGCAAACCCTTCATAGCGTTGCGACAGACGTGCAATATCAGATGAAAATTTATTATAAAATATAACCGCAGGAATGGCAGCCAGGAGACCAAGTGCGGTTGCAAAAAGCGCCTCGGCGATACCGGGCGCGACCACAGCAAGGCTGGTGTTTTTCGAAGCGGCGATTGAAGAAAAACTGTTCATGATCCCCCAAACCGTTCCAAACAGCCCGACAAAGGGCGCAGTTGAGCCAACGGTCGCCAGAAACAACAACTTGGATTCAAGCCGTTCAATTTCCCGGTTAACGGCAACATCCATAACCTTTTCAATGCGCATCTGTACTGTCGGCATCACCTTGGGGCCAGCCTTGAGGCTTTCTTTCCACTCTCGCATCGCAGAGGTAAAAACACTCTCAATGCCCTTGGTCTCAAGCTTGGTCACCTCTTCATAGAGCTCTTCAAAAGGCTCCCCGGACCAGAACTGTTTTTCAAATTTATCGGAGCGGTGCCGCGCCCTGCTGATCGCTAAAAATTTTTCAAACACGATACCCCACGCCCAGATGGAGGCAATGGCCAACCCGATCATAACAATTTTTACAACAATATCAGCTTGAAGAAAGAGGGAGAGAAATGAAAAATCCCCCTTGTTTAAGGTCACGCTTGCAGCGGCAATGACGATACTCGGCTCCATAAGGGTCCTCTTGTGATTCTTTTGATGCCTGATCCGGTTTAGTTCGAAATGCCTTACAAATCAATCAACAACATAAGGATTATGTAAAACATATACATCATCAATGACCGGTACCGGCAAACATCAAGAGCAAAAATTAAAGCTTATTCACCCAACCCCGGATTGAGCAGTTAATTACCTATAGACCCATTGGCAATCAATCTCATCTATTTGTGACAAAACAAGGGCCTTCAGTAGAAACGACAAAGCCGGAAGGAAAGAAGCCATAAACTCAAGATTGAGGTTGTTTTAATCCCCGCCGAGAAAAGCCCCCTTCATCGCATCGCTCAGCCGCGCCGGCCGGCCGGCCGCGGTGATCAGAACAATGGTGACCATCGCCCGAAACAAAACCAGATCCCCGCGCACCACTTCCTGGGAAAGCAAAACCGAAGCCGCCCCCACCTGATCAACCTTAGTGACAATTTCAAGCACATCATCCATCATGGCCGGCCGGAGGTAATCAAGCTCCATGTGCCGCACCACAAAAAACCGTTTGTCTTCATTGTCGGTGCGCTCAAACAAGGCAGATTGCTCCAGCCCAAGCAGACGAACAAAATCACTGCGACCCCGCTCACACCAGCGCAAATAACTCGCATGATAAACAAGACCGGAAAAGTCGGTATCTTCATAATAAACCCGGACAGGTAAAACGTGCCCGCCCTTGGCAAGGCGGCCTGCTAAATCAGGCCATCTATCATTCACAAGCTTGCCCCTTTAGCAAAAGAAAAGCTGCCAGCACACGGCAACGCTGACAGCTTTTCTTGAATAAAACTATTTGGCGGTTACGCCGCATGATAGCGCCGTGTCTCAGCTGATGTCGCCCCGTGTATGTAGGTCACCTGACCGGCAGCCAATTCTGCCGCCACACCCAGCGCAAGAGCCCTTGTTTCACGGCAATCTGACGAACTGCCCTGACCCTGATCATCAATCGCTGATTTGATCTTTTCCGCCAACGCATCCCACATGCCATGTTTGATGGCAAAAGCATAAGCCTGCTCACCAGCGTTATCACCAGCCTGGGAAAACAGCGCTGCCAGTGCCAGCAACTCTCTGTCAACCCGGAGATCATAGGCAAGCGCCCCAGCCATGCCGTATTCAAAAATCCTCAAGGCTTTGGCCAGCGCCGGTTTGCCGTGCTGCGCCCTGATCAGCTGCACGGCCTGATCAACATTTTTTGAGCGCGGCAGATTAAATTCATCCCGGTCGAGATAGGCAACATTGCTCATATCAGAAGGGGGCGGCCTGTCATTATCAGAGACAACCCTGGCCACAGCCGCTTTGGCTTCATCAAGGGCAGGCTTCACAGCCTCACCAATTTCTTCCAGCTCAACTTCAGCCGCCTGCTTTAAATGCCCGGCCTCTTCCATGACTTTGTCCGCGGCGCCACTGACATGTTCACTCACTGTATTAACGGCACCTTCAACCGCTTCCTGAGCTTTCTCAACCGGTTTTGACCCGAATAATTTTTTTATAAATCCAAACATAGCAACAAACACCTCCAGCAAATGAAACAGCAGAATAGAAAGACCATGCACCTCTCAGCGTTTGTAAAAATCGAGAGAAAAATCATGGCGTTCCCCAAGGGAGGGACCTAAACCTGCGGCTTCTATAGAAACAGCGTTCTTTAATTATCTATAACATTAATTCAGACAGCAAGAAGGGGCAACATCATTCAACTTTAGCCTGAAATCGCCGAACTCAGAAAACAGCAATGATGAAAGAATACACGGGCTTGCGGCGGAAGAAAGCCCCAATGAGTGAAATGAGGGCGAGACGGAAGATGGGAGAACGGATGAGAGGGAAAGTGAGCGCCCCAGCGGCCTTATAACCCACCTTCCTCATCATCAAATTCTTCAAAGCCGGGCAATTGCGGGGCAGCGCCCGGTACAGGGCGCGCCACCTTCAAATGCTGGAATGCCCGGGGCATAGCCACCCGCCCGCGCGGCGTTCTGGCAATTAACCCCTGCTGCATCAGAAAGGGTTCAACAATTTCTTCCAGCGCATCCCGAGGCTCAGAAAGAGCCGCAGCAATAGTCTCGATGCCAACTGGCCCCCCCTCATAATTATGGATAACACAATCCAGATACCGGTGATCAAGCTGATCAAGTCCAAGACTGTCAACCTCAAGCTGGCAAAGCGCTTCATCCGCTATTTCCTTGGTGATCGCCCCGCCGCCATAAACGATGGCAAAATCCCTGACCCGTCGCAGCAACCGACCGGCAATCCGCGGTGTCCCGCGCGAGCGCATGGCAATCTCACTAGAGCCCTCTGGGGTGATAGAAAGCCCCATCACCTTGGCGCCGCGTGTGACAATTTTGATAAGCTCTGCTGTCTCGTAAAAATTCAGCCTGACAGGGATGCCAAACCGATCTCGCAAAGGGGTGGTAAGCAACCCGGCCCTGGTCGTAGCCCCGACAAGAGTAAATTTGGCCAGCTCAATCCGAACGGAGCGGGCCGCCGGCCCCTCCCCGATGATCAGGTCAAGCTGGTAATCCTCCATCGCTGGGTAGAGCACCTCTTCAACCGCCGGGTTAAGCCGGTGGATCTCGTCAATGAAAAGAACATCTCGCTCTTCAAGGTTGGTTAATAGCGCAGCCAGATCACCGGCCTTGGAAATAACCGGGCCGGAAGTTGCCCTGAAATTCACACCAAGCTCGCGCGCCACAATCTGGGCAAGGGTTGTTTTACCAAGGCCAGGCGGCCCGGCAAACATCACATGATCAAGCGTATCACCCCGTTTCCTGGCGGCTTCAATGAAAACCCTGAGGTTTTTGCGGGCCTGTTCCTGTCCAATAAAATCATCCAATACCAGAGGGCGAAGCGAGCGCTCCTCTTCATCCGTCAACCCGGCTTCCGGCCTGACAACACGCTCTGAGCTAGGCCGTTCTGATTTTGGCGCCTCATCACTCATTGAGCCAGCTCCTTCAGACTAAGGCGGATCAATTCACCAACCTCGGCATCCTCACCTGCATCGCCGTACACCCTCGCAACAGCCAATGCAGCATCACCGCTGGGATAGCCCAGATTGGTAAGCGCGGAAACCGCATCCGCCGCGACAGAAGACCCGGCAGAACTCTCAACCGCGCCGCCAGCCGCATCACCCACGGCAACGCCGGTGCCGCCAATCTGACCGGCCGGTACTTTGTCTTTCAGCTCAGAGACAATCCGCCCCGCGACTTTCGGGCCAACCCCTGGCGCTCTGGCAACGATGGCTTTGTCCTGCAAGGTGATGGCATTCGCCAGATCGCCAATGCTCAATGTCCCCAGAATAGCCAGCGCCACCTTGGCCCCGACCCCCTGCACACTTTGCAATTTCCGAAACCACTCTCGCTCAACCTCATTGGCAAAGCCAAACAATTTGATCTCTGTTTCTCTGACATGTGTTTCAATTGCAAGAACACAGCCCTCACCTTTCGGCGGCAGACTTTGCAATGTCCTCCCGGAGCAATAGACCTCATAGCAGACCCCGCCAACATCAATCAGCACCCAGTCTTCACCAATGGCCTCAACAATCCCTTTTAACCTGCCAATCATGCCGTTTCCTTAGATGAAGTGTAAGTGCCGGTCAAACCGCTTGCAGGCCCTGAACGATCCGCGCGGCCTTGCGGTTATGAGCATGACAAATCGCAATTGCCAGGGCATCTGCGGCATCATCGCTGTCAGGCACAGCTTTGGGAAGCAGAATTTTCAGCATGGCATGAATTTGCTCCTTCGCCGCATGGCCGGATCCCGTTACGGTTTTTTTGATCATATTGGGAGCATATTCAGCAACTGGACACCCGGCAAGGGCCGGCACCACCAGGGCAATACCGCGTGCCTGGCCAAGCTTCAGCGTTGCTTTGGCATCCTTGTTAACAAAGGTTTGCTCAACAGCGCTTTCATTCGGCTTGTAGCGGGCCACTTCACCGGAAAGCCCTTTATAAAGCGCGGCCAAACGGTCAGAAAGGTTATCAGATGCGGTGGAAGTGATTGTGCCACCCCCCACGTAAGAAAGGGTAACACCATCAAAATCAATAACACCCCATCCCATGCGCCGCAGGCCTGGATCAATTCCAAATATTCGTGTCATGATGACGCCCCCTCAATTCCATTCCCATTCTCACCCCTCACATTTAAGTCACCACACACAAAATGCCACAGAAAGCCTCTATAAACAGGCACCCCGCAATAAAGGCACGGCCACTCAGAAAGACTTTAAAGAGAAATGCTTAAAAAAGAACAAAAGGTGACCATGTTAAGTGATCTAACACGATTCGCAAAAATTTCACCATCAAATGAAATGCCGCCGGGAAATGAAATTGAGAGCCCACCCGGTGCATGGAACGAGGGGATTAGCTGCCAAGCCGTTCCAGAAGTTCTTCGGAGACTTCAAAGTTGGCATAGACATTTTGAACATCATCCTGATCTTCAAGCGCATCAAGCAATTTAAATATTTTCTCACCCGCCTCGTCATCAAGTTCAATATTCACATGCGGTTTCCAGACAAGAGCAGCCGAGTTTGGCTCCCCGAATTTATCCTCAACAGATTTGGCCACCTCATGCAGGCTGTCCCCGGAAACATAGAGTGTGTGAATATCCCCATCACTTTCAACCTCGTCGGCACCGGCTTCCAGAGCGGCCTCGAACATTTCTTCTTCGCTGGCAACCTCAAATGGATATTCAATCGCGCCCACCTGGTCAAAACTGCACGAAACAGCCCCGGTTTCTCCAAGATTACCGCCGCTTTTTGAAAATATTGAGCGGACTTCCCCGGCTGTGCGGTTCCGATTGTCAGTCAACGCTTCGACAATCACCCCAACACCAGAGACGCCAAACCCCTCATACCGTACCTGTTCGTAATTTTCCCCGCCAGCATCCAGAGACTTCTTGATGGCCCGGTCGATATTGTCTTTCGGCATATTCTGCGCTTTGGCTGCCTGGATTGCTGTGCGCAACCGCGGGTTCATATCAGGGTCGGGAGTTCCCATTTTTGCAGCAACGGTAATCTCTTTCGCCAGCTTGGAAAAAATCTTGGACCGTTTCTTATCCTGCGCACCTTTGCGGTGCATGATGTTTTTGAATTTGGAATGGCCCGCCATATCTAAACCCCTCTCCCTAAGTGACGAATTGATCAGGCGCTCTTGAAACAACAAAAGTTCAACCAAATCAATAAAGAATTATGGAATGTATCGGTTTTATAGGCGAGCCCACCGCTAAAATCCAGCTTCAACCCCAAAAATCAGGAAATGAAATAAACCAGAAGCGATAGTGAGGCATGAAAACCAGACATCATCAAACCTCACCTTGCACGCCTAAAATACAGCCTCATGCATGGTGAATACAACGAATTAGAGATGCATGAAAGCGACTGAATTAACAGGGTCGCCGCTTTGTTAACCTTTTGTTAACCAGCCGGGAACATCATTAACCCAGTAAAGCAAATGATTCTTTGAATGATGAAAGGATTTGAAACGAAAGAAAAATTTGAATTCATCCATTGAGCTGATTTCAAATTAATTCATTCAGACAAATCACATCAGGAAAAGAACCATTCTTTACACCACAGAGACTGTTTCAGTTTCTATGATGAAGACAAAAGCCATTGATTGATCATCAATGACCTTATTTTGTCAGAAATATAGATCCGGTAATAACCTCTGCTGCTGAACTAAACTCTGGTTCAGCTTCACAGCGCTGAAAGGAGCAAGCATCATAGCCCGATTGCGAGAAGCTGCCTTTCACATGTGAACACATGTATCGCATGTTCTCAAACATGTGCCTGTCGTGTTTCAATAGGATGATGACCCCAGATTTCATCTTATCTGAATGACCTCTTAAGAACTGACCCAAAATAGCGGCTCGGAAGGACACAAGTCACCTCCGAGCCGCAATTCTTTTGCCCTGATGGCAAGGCCGGTTCTGTCATCCGTTTCAACACAGAAGCCTGAAAGTGTCACTTCCCCTTCCATGGGTTGAAAACGCCCGCGCGGCACCCGTGATACAAAGCGCTCCACTGGTTCTTGTGCCTCCATACCAATAACACTGTCATAACAACCGCACATGCCAGCATCTGTGAGGTAAGCTGTGCCGCCTTTCAGGATTCGCCCATCAGAGGTCGGTGCATGCGTGTGGCTGCCAACCACCATGGAACATTGCCCATCAACAAAATGCCCCAGCGCCTGTTTTTCAGAGGTTGCCTCGGCATGAAAATCAACAACCACCGCATCAACCATTTCCCCGACCGGGCTGGCATTCAGTTCTTTTTCAATAGCGGAAAAGGGGCAATCCATTTCCGGCATGAACACCCGCCCGACCGCATGAACCACCAGAATATCGCGCCCAGTTGCGGTTTTAAAAACTCCGGATCCACGCCCGGGTGCACCATCGGGAAAATTAATCGGTCTAAGCAGTTGCGGACACCGCTCAATGAAAACAAGCGCATCCCGCTTGTCCCAGATATGGTCCCCCCCCGTGACCACATCAGCACCCGCATCAATCAGAGCACAGAAAATTTCCTCGGTGATACCAAACCCGGCCGCCGCATTGTCAGCATTGACCACCACAAAATCCAGCTTATAGACCTCCCTCAGCCGGGGTAGATGCTCTATCACCGCTTGCCGCCCGGCCTTACCAATAATATCACCTAGAAATAACAGTCGCATATCGTCGCTTTCTTTCGCCGGATGCTTGTGGGCATCAGAAGGCCAATAACAATGCCGGATGCTTGTGGGCATCTATAGATCAGCCCTGAAAAGTTGAAGACTTTTCTGGACAAGCTGATCGTTAAAAATAAGCAGCCCTGAAAAGTTGAAGACTTTTCTGGACAAGCTGATCGTAAAAAATATCCAGCCCTGAAAAGTTGAAGACTTTTCTGGACAAGCTGATCGTAAATTTAGTCCCACAAAAGGAGACCCCACATCAAGCAGATCAATATATCAAAGCAAAACAGGGAGCAACTGGGAAACAGGGCTGGAGGCACAAGGCCTTTATTTTTGCGCCAGATAGCGCACATTACGATCATCATCCCAGAGTTTGCAGCATGTGGGCGTAATAACACCATCAAGTAGTTGGTCATGCGGCTCGCGGGGCAACTCATCGATCATTTGCGTGTCAAAGGCAACACCAAATGCACGCGCACCCAATGTAGCAAGCTGCGGCAACGTTCTGTCATAAAAACCGCCGCCCTGGCCAAGCCGGACCCCGGAATTGTCTATCCCCAACAAAGGCACAATGATAAAATCCGGCTCACCAACGGGCTGCTCAGCCGGCGGTTGCAATGTCCCAAGCATGCCACTGATCAGCATATCACCAGGTACCCACCGCCGAAACCGTAATGGCTGACCCCGCTCAACAACCTCTGGCAGATAAAGTTCAGCACCGTATTCGAGAAATTTCATCATCAGGGGGCGCGGGTCAATCTCACAACCCATCGGAATATAACCGGCAACTTTGGTGGGTGGGTATTCAGTAACCAGACGCCCGGCCATATCAGCCAGTGCCTGCCCGGCAAGAGCGCCCTCACACTTATCAAAGTCAAAAGCCTGCGAGCGCTTGCGCCGAAGTTTTTGCCGCAGTTTTGTTTTCTCAATATTCAATGACCTGATCCTTAATCAATATCCGCATCAGAAAAGTTAAGAACTCAACGCATGGGGTTAGACAAACGTTTGGCGGCAACAACAAATCCAGATCATGTCGTAAAATAAAACAGCAGGGCCACAAATGCCGTCGATCGAAGCTTATCCCTGGTTCCCTACATGTGTAGGTGGGCACCGAATAATCAAGACCACGATCCCGATCAGGGTCAGTTCCCTAGGAAAACTTATAGGCCCCGGGAAAAAGTGATCTAACGAACACAGTAGCCCTGCCGTAGCTTTATTTCATATTTTATTGAAGAGGGGAAGAATAACAAGGGCTCAACTGTGATCTCACACCTCATCAAGAGCTTTTGCTATTTTTTCTTCCATATCAATCAATTTGGCTGATAATTGCACGTAACAACTTTCATAAGCCTCAAGCCGCACCCCGGAGCGGGTCAGCTCTTGCTCTAAATGATCGCGTTCCTGACAAAGTGAGAGAACAATATCATTGAGATCATGTATGAGCTTGCGACTATCAGGACATAAACTTTCATCCTTCAGAAGTTTCTTCACCAGGCGCGCCGCACTAGCCTCCTGAGTAGTCATGCTATCTCCTTGAGATAAATAATAATAACACTGCTGCAAAGTATCAGTTTTTCTGATACATAAATAAGCAGGCTTGTGATTGCCTTATGGAGTATCATTTGTCCAACGAAAATAAGGCCAGAAAATAAGCAATCCTGTCACCTGTAAGAGTGGTATGAATTCACTGGAAAGTCGAGAAAAATTCAAATGAAATCAATAAGGAAAGCCACATTTATAAGAGAATGGTTTCTACTTCATAAACCTCTGCCTCATTATCAGACCACTGATATAATGCATTTAGAAAGTACTGCAAGATGTTCACTAAGAACCAGCATTTTATGACTGAAAGGCGTTGCTGTGAGTATTGGCAATTATTCTTCTTTATAGCTACGTATCAATTGATAGCTTAGCTCCAAAACAAAATATTCAGAGAATCAATTGGCACCGGATGTTACAATCAACCTAATAATCGGCGCGAACCGTTGTATACCGCGACGAAATGGTCTATTGGCAAGCCTTCTGTATCAGCGCTACAAAGACCGGCCAGAACGCCGGCACCGGGAATAATAAAGTAGAGTGCTGGCGAAAGCGCCACCAGGATAACAATATAAAATTAAGTGAGGAGAGGAACATGGCACTGAAAGTTGCTATTAATGGGTTTGGTAGAATTGGACGCAATGTATTGCGCGCAGCCGCTGAAGCGGGCCGGCAGGATATTGAATTTGTCGCAATCAATGATCTTTGCCCCATTGAAACCATCGCTCACCTATGCCGCTACGACAGTGTTCACGGCCGGTTCCCAGGTGAAATTAAATCAACAGAAGACAGCATCGACATTGGCACAGGCCCCATCAAGGTCTTTGCAGAGCGCGACCCGGCCAACCTGCCATGGGGCAGCCTTGGCGTTGATATCGTTATGGAATGCACAGGCATATTCAGCTCAAAAGACCAGGCAATGGCCCACATTACCGGCGGCGGCGCAAAAAAAGTCATTGTATCTGCACCCTCATCTGGTGCTGACATAACTGTTGTTTACGGTGTCAACCACGATCAAATCAGCGCCGATCATCAAGTGATCTCCAACGCCTCCTGCACAACAAACTGCCTTGCACCTGTTGCCAAGGTTTTAAACAATCTCTGCGGCATTGATTGCGGCTTTGTTACAACGGTTCATGCCTACACATCAGATCAGGCTCTGCAGGATTCTCCCCATAAGGATTTACGCCGCGCCAGAGCCGCTGCCCTTTCCATGATCCCGACATCAACCGGCGCCGCCAAGGCTGTTGGCTTGGTTCTTCCAGAACTTGCCGGCAAACTGGATGGCACCGCCGTGCGGGTCCCAACTCCCAACGTGTCAATGATCGACATGAAATTCATCCCCGGCCGCGAAACCTCCGTTGATGAAATAAACAACGCAATGCTGCATGCCTCTCAAAATGAAATGAAAGGCGTACTTGGCTGCGTAACCGAGCCTCTAGTCTCGATAGATTTCAACCACGCCCCCGAAAGCTCAACATTTGATGTCAGCCAGACCCAGATAGTGGACGGCAAACTTGTCCGCATTCTATCCTGGTATGATAATGAATGGGGCTTCTCGAACAGAATGCTTGATACAGCCATAGAAGTTGGCAAAAAACTCTAGTCTGACGAGCAATTGAAAGTTAAAACAAAGCCTCCCTGGCAGATACCCGGGGAGGTTTTGTTATGATCAGCCCATCATCCAGAACCTGAAACAAACACATGTCTCAAAAGAGGCCAACATGCCAAAACACCCCGCAGACTACGCCCCTGAAAACCCTGCACTTTACCTGATCCTTGACCTGGAGACCTCTGAACACCCTGAGGCAGAGGTGCAGGCAGCCCGAGAGGCGGCACCCATAGCCTCAGTCCTTATCAAAAGCCACCCTGAACGAAAACCGGGTAAAAACCTAATAAGCAAACTTCAGTCACATAATATTGCCGTTCTTCTCGAAGATGATGATCTGGTCACCAAACACGGCGCTGACGGCTGGCACCTTGCCCTTGATGATCTGAAAAGCTTTGAAGCCTTGTGCCAAAAACGCACCGGAGATGAAATTATCGGTGTTCTGGTTGGAGCTTCCCGCCACAACGCCATGAGCCTGGCGGAGGGCGGCGCTGATTATGTCGCGATAGAAATAACACCCAGACCAGCCCAACCGGTAAAAGCAGAAACTGAGGAGGAAGAATTCAAGTCCCCACCCACCATTAACTGGTGGGTCAGCCTGTTTGAAACCCCCGTTGTTGCCTGGAATATTAAATCAATTGAAGAAGCCGTTAGCGCAACCGAAGAAATGGCTGATTTTATTGCCCTCGCCCCGTCATTCTGGCAACAGGGCAGCAATACAAAGGCAATAATGGAAACGTTAGTCAGCACACTGGAAACAAAAATGAAATCCCTGGAAGGCCATGCACCTGATCCCCTGCCATAAATCCGCAACCGCGCACCAAAACGGGATAAGCCCCGGTGCCGTGAATAATCTGATTGTCAGCCTCCTTGTGTCTGGCTTCCTCTGCCTGCTCATTGCAATCCCGCTAAGCGCAGCCGAGAAAAAAGCCGGTAAGGCCGCAAAACCCCAGGAAATCACTCTCGGGGAACAGGCCTATCAGGCCTTCGATGAAGGTAAATATATAACCGCGCTGAAATTGGCCAGGGAAGCCTCTGCAAAAGGCGAGATCCCAGCCAACACCCTCATAGGGCGGATCTATGCCAGCGGCCTCGGAGTACCAAAAAACCCGGCAGAAGCCGCCAGATGGTACGCCATTGCCGCGGAAAAAAATGATCCGCACGCTCTCCTTGCTCTTGGCCATCAATATGCAAAAGGCGAAGGTGTGAAAAAAGACCCAAAAATCGCAGCAGACCTCTTTGAAAAAAGCGCAGAGCGCGGCCACCCTCAGGCACAATATAATCTGGCCCTCATCTATGCCGGCGGCAAAGGCCGAAAAAGAGACCCGGCAAAAACCTTTCAATGGATGGAGAAGGCCGCCAATCTGGAGCTGGCTAACGCCCAGTATGGGCTTGGCACCCTCTATTCAATAGGCAGCGGCACGCCTAAAAACGAGGAGAAAGCCGCCCTCTGGATCGCTAAAGCCGCCAAAGCCGGCCTGAGTGACGCCGAACTGGATTATGCCATCCTGTTGATTAAGGGACGCGGCGTTGAAAAAGACATCAAACAAGCCATCCGTTACCTGCAAAGCGCCGCTACCAAAGGCAATCCAGTTGCCCAAAATCGCCTCGCCCGCCTCTATGCCTATGGTCTTGGGATCGAACCGGACCCTGTCAAGGCAACCAAATGGCATCTCCTTGCCCGCCGCGCTGGCGTCACAGACATGAAACTGGATATCTACATATCCAACCTGCCGAAAGACATGCGGCAGAAGGCGGAAAAAGAAATGCAGGAACAGCAAAACCAGGAGGAGCTCTATTAATCACTGATTTTCAAGGAAAGCGCCTATTCCCCCTCATTAATACAGCGCCGCCGCTCTGAGCAGCAATGAAACCGCAATAGCACAGCCCCCACCCTTGACGCCCACCCCATAACCCCTTAAAGC
>CAYGPF010000002.1:311500-337650 GCA_964351785.1 uncultured Rhodomicrobium sp. | reverse complement strand
GTTTTATTGTCTATGCGGTCGCAGGAGCTATCCTCAGCGCCGGCTTCCCGCAATACCCAGGCGGCTTCCTGAATATCTTCTGCAGCTTCAAGGATGGTGTTAGTTGCATCTTCAGTTGAGGTGACAATGGCGCTTAGTTCTTCTGTCGCTGTGGAGAACTGGTTGTCTGAAACCTCAGCCGGTTTGATTGACTTGATCTCTTCTCTGGTTTTGGCAATGGCATCTGCCATTTCCAGGATGCTCATGCGTATCGGGTCGATATCGTCAAGCGGGGGTGTTTGTTTGTCCTGGAGGGTATTTTCAATGCGCTCGATGGCACTCAGCAACTTCTGCGTGTCTTCCGGGCGGTTGCGGTTGATATATTCTTCAAGGAACCACTTGCCGCGTGGGTTTTGCAGCAATGCCTGTTCGATGATGTTGTAATCTTCATCTGAGGCGGGGGGCATTTCCTGAATTTTATTTTGGCTCAGTTCAGTCATCTTGATGATTTGCTCCAGGGCCTGTGCAAAATATTTTTTTCTGCCCTAATTCCATCTGCCTTTGATGTGATTCCATGAGATTGCTTCAAAGAGATTGATTTGACGCTGAGTTGAACGTCGATATTCTTTAATCACGCAAAAAAGGCTAATAATGTAAATTTCAGCAGTGATCGTACTTGATTCGGATTACCCAACACTTACAAAATTCGATAGTATGCCCATATCATTCCCTCATAAATTCTAAGAAAACGTTGCACTTATGAATAATTCTGATGCTCTCTATGCGAATGATAATTTTCAACTGCGGCTTTCTGTTTTTTATAGTGCAATCTTTTTTAGCATTGGCTGTTATCTGCCATATTTTCCACTCTGGTTGCAGGGCAGGGGGCTGGAGGCGCAGGATGTCGCTTTTATTCTTGCCGCGCCGATGATTGTCAGGGTGGTTTTTGCACCTGTGATCAGTGTCTGGGCCGATTATGAAGGCAATTATCGCAAGATATTGATTATATTGGGTTTTGGGTCACTTCTGGCGCTCGTCCTCTTTATCCGGGCCGAGGGTTTCTATATGTTGTTGGTTATCGCCGGTCTGAATGCCATATTCTGGAGTGCGATTATCCCTTTAACAGAGACTTTGGCGATGTCGGCCACGCGCCAGCAGAAGCTCAATTACGGGCGGGCGCGTTCATGGGGGTCATTCAGCTTTATCATCGCCAGTTTTGGGGCCGGTGTGCTGATTGACCGTTATGCCAGTGAGGTCGTTTTGTGGCTGTTGATCGGGGCCGGCGTTCTGATATTTGTTTCCGCCCTGCTGCTGCCGCGGCCAATTGGCAAGGGGCGGCTCAGGAAAGCGGTTGCCAAGGGGCGGTTTTCGGGGCCGGCGTTCAGGGTTTTGCTGAAAAACCGCTTATTCTGGTTGTTTTTGGTGGCGGCTGGGCTTGCCCAGGCCAGTCATGCTTTCTATTACGGATTTTCGTCCCTGCACTGGGCCTCACTTGGCATGAGCGGGTGGCTGATCGGCAGTTTGTGGGCGCTGGGTGTTATCGCCGAGATACTTCTGTTTGTTATTGCCGGTTCCAACTTCAGGGGGGTGAACCCCTTGTGGCTGATTGGGCTTGGTGCCTTGGCTGGTCTGGTCAGATGGGGTGTCAGCGCGCTTGACCCGCTAACGCTCTGGATCTGGGTGCCGCTGCAGGTTCTGCATGCATTTTCCTTCGGCATGGTGCATCTGGGGGGGATGTATTTTATCACTGATGCGATTGATGAGACGCTTGGAGCCACAGCGCAGGGGCTGCATGCGACGGTGACAAGCGGGGTGTTAATGGGCGGCCTTGTGATGATATCTGGCCCCTTATATGAAACGGTTCAGGTGATGGGGTATTTGGTGATGCTGGTTTGTTGTCTGTTGTCGCTTTTCCTGATCTGTCTTCTGTATTTTTTCTGGGATGGCAAACCCCTCACTCTGGAATCTGCCCCTAGCCCCAAAGCTCTCGGGAGGGCGGGGTGAGAACACCATTGTGAGCAATGAGCCCGCCTGGCCTGTCTTTCATCAGAAGCAGTGGGCCGTCGAGATCGACCCAATCCGCATTGCGTGTGAGGACAAAGGCCGGTGCCATTGATAGAGAGGTGCCGACCATGCAGCCGATCATGATTTTCAGCCCTGCATTTTTGGCGGCATAATGGACGGCAAGGGCATGGGTCAGGCCGCCGGTTTTATCTATTTTGATATTGATGGCCTGGTATTTCGCGGAGATGGTTTCCAGATCGTCGATGGTATGGAAACTTTCATCAGCGCAAATTGGAACCGGGTGGTCCAGATCTACCAATATATCATCCTGATCGCTCGGGAGGGGTTGTTCCACCAGTTCGATGTTGCATTCAAGTGCAGTATCTAAGAGGGGGAAGACCGTTCCCTCTGTCCAGCCTTCATTGGCGTCAATCACCAGGCGGTGCTGGGGCAGGGCGCGGCGCACGCCTCGCATGGCCGCGCGGTCATTTTCGAGGCCACCGCCCAGCTTCAATTTCAGTAGCGGGTGATACTGCGAGGCAAGGGCGGCCTTGCTCATTTTTTCAGCTGTGTCGAGTGAAATGGTAAAACAGGACAAAACCGGCCCGGGGTCCCCCATACTGGCAAGCAGGGTGGGCGGCTGGTTTGCCTCTTTTGCTTCTATGTCCCAGAGGGCGGCGTCTATGGCGTTTCTGGCCGCGCCTGCCGGCATAGAGTGCAGGAGATCCAGCCGGTTCAGCCCGGTTTTCAGTTTTGGAAACTGTGATTTGATTTCTTTGATGACAGATTTTGGGTTTTCACCGTAGTGGGCATAAGGGACCGCTTCGCCGCGTCCGACAATATGGCCCTTTTTTATTTCCAGATAGACCACCTCAGCATGGGTCTTGCTGCCCCTTGCTATGCGAAACTGCCCATTAATTGGCCATTTTTGCCGCGTAACCGTACATGATATGTCGGACATTGAAATTCTGGTCTTTGTTGTTATTACATGCGTGCATATTGAACGGTGATATTATTGTGGGATGGCCCCTTAAAAAGCAAGGGTGATGTTGATCTTGTTGTGAGGGTGGTTTCCCTTGTAAACTGATCGGACAGGTTTATTCAATTTATCCGGCCCCATTGGGGGCTGGACATATATGCTCTCAGGATAAGGTTTATGGCGGTTGTGGATGGTTCCTTGCTTTCCGGTTTGAAACGGGACGGGAGGGGCGACAATGACGATAACAAGGCGCAGCTTTCCTGGCGCCGTGCTGGTGATGGGCAAGTTGAAATCTCTTTGCAGGGTGAATGGAAGGTGCGGGATGTTGGCCGTCTTGCGCAGGCCATCCGCAAAATAGATTTGCGGCCAGCCAAGTTCAGACCGCGGCAGAGCGGCGGGCCGGTTCAGTTGATGCTTGATCTTGGTGAGCTCAGCGGGCTTGATACGGCTGGCGCGATGCTGATCCTTGATATGAAGGAACTCTATGCCGAGCGGGGGTTCGAGGTGCAAACGAACCATGTCAGCCCGCAGGATCAAACATTATTTGATCTGATCAGCCGGCATCCACGCCGCTCTGTTCCAGAGCAGAAAAAAAGCAGTATGGTGCTTAATCTGGTGCGGGATCTTGGGGCGCTGTTTGTCAGCATGTGGCGCGATGTTATTGAGCTCACCGGGATGATCGGGCAGATCACCATTGCGCTTGCCGGTTTGGTCGTGCGGCCATGGCGTATACGTTTCACATCACTTATTCATCATCTTGAACATGCCGGCCTGAAAGCGGTTACGATTATTTCGCTTATCTGCTTTCTGATTGGTGCGGTGATCATGCAGCAAAGCGTGGAGCAATTGCGGGCGTATTCAGCAGAGCATTTTTCAATTGATATGCTTGGTATTCTGGCACTACGGGAAGTTGGGGTTTTACTGACCTCGATCATGATTGCCGGGCGCTCCGGCGCGGCTTTTACAGCCGAGATTGGATCAATGAAAATGCGGGAGGAGATTGATGCGATGCGGGCGCTTGGCATCAACCCGGTTGAAACGCTGATCGTGCCGCGGGTGCTGGCGCTGATGATTGCGCTGCCGCTTTTGACCTTTATCGGCAATATGATGTGTCTGATGGGGGGGGCGGTTATTGCCTATCAGGTTATGGAAATTGATTTTGCTTCTTTCATGGAGCGGCTGAATGATGCGGTGGATATTCGCCATTTTTATGTGGGTATGATTAAAACCCCATTTGTGGCGGTGATTATTGGCATTGTCGGCACGCTGGAGGGGATGCGGGTCAGGGGCAGTGCTGAATCTCTTGGGACGCATGTTCGTGCCTCGGTTGTGAAATCTATCTTTCTGGTGATTATACTTGATGCCATGTTTGCCATGGCGTTGACGGCGATGGGAATTTGATATGGTGGCGCTTGCTGCAACAGAGCCGAAAACACTGATTGAGGTCAGGCATTTGCGCAAATCGTTCGGCGCGCAATTGATTTTTGATGACCTTAATCTTGATGTTTATGAGGGTGAGATTTTAGGTATTGTCGGGCAGTCTGGCGGTGGTAAATCTGTTCTTCTGCGCTGCCTGAACGGGTTGGAGCCGATTGATGGCGGGGAGATTTTGTTTTCCGGTCAGGATCAGCGCCAGCTTCGGGGCAAGAAAGCAAGGCAGCTTGAGGTGAGCTCTGGCATTCTGTTTCAGGATGGGGCGCTGTTTTCAGCCTTGACGGTTTTGCAGAACATCCAGGTGCCGATGCGAGAGCATATTTCAATACCCCTGAATATCATGAATGAGCTGGCTTATCTCAAGCTGGCGCTGGTTGGGCTGCCGGTTGAGGCGGCGCATAAATACCCTTCCGAGCTTTCTGGCGGTATGCGCAAGCGGGCTGGGTTGGCGCGGGCTCTGGCGCTTGACCCGAAAATTGTGTTTCTGGATGAGCCGACAGCCGGGCTAGACCCGATCAGCGCCCATGATTTTGATATGCTGATTTCTGGTTTGCAAGCGACACTGGGGCTGACTGTGTTTATGGTGACGCATGATCTTGATAGTATCTTCAGGGTTTGTGACCGGGTTGCTGTGCTTGCCGACCAACGTATTGTGCGCACGGGGAGCCCTGAGGCTTTGCAGCGCTCGCCAGAGCATCCCTGGATTAAATCCTATTTTTGCGGGGAGCGGGCGCGGGCTATTTCCACATGAGGCTTGGGTGAAGTCAGATGAGGCCTGTTCAGATATGAGAGGGTATATCTGAGAATGGTGGTGGGTATGAAGAGGGTTTGAGGCTTATCGATGGTTCGCTTTATCAAGCGTTGAATTTTAAAAAAGGAAGTTCGTTATGGAGACCAGAGCAAACCACTTACTGATCGGCAGTTTTGTCATTCTGCTGATTGTGGCTGTGATCAACTTTGTGTTCTGGATGCAGAAGGGCGGGGTGGAAAACCAGACCCGCGATTATGCAATTTATTTTAACGGGGCGGTAACCGGCCTCAGCCGGGCCAGTCAGGTGCTTTTTAATGGCATTCGCATTGGCCGGGTGCATGTGATTGAGCTGGATGAACGTGACTCGCGCCGGGTGCGGGTGGTGGTTCGGTTGCATCATAAAGCCCCTGTTCGGGTGAATTCGCAGGCGCAGCTTGTTTCGCAAGCGCTTACTGGAGTGGCGGCGGTTCAGATCACTCCCGGCACACCGGATGAACCTCTGCTGGTCGCGCGGGCGGGTGATAAATTGCCGATCATCACCGCTTCGCCGGTTGTGACTTCCTCGCTGACAGATGCGATGCCGGAAATGCTTGGCAATGCAAACCTGTTGTTAAAACGGCTGAATACAGTTGTGGCTGACAATGAAGTTTCTATCCGTAGGGCGGTGAAAAATGCTGAGCTGTTTTCTGAAACGCTGGCGAATAACCGGGAAGATGTCAGCACCATTATTAGGGATGTGAAGGCGCTCTCCAGTCGCTTAAAAGCCACAGCTGAAAAAATTGACGGTGCGGTTGAAAATGTCTCCGGTTTTTTCAGCAGTGATGGTAATTCGGTTCTGGAGGATGCCAAGGCGGCGGCGCAGTCTTTAAAGAAAATGGCGAAGGATCTTGAGGAATCACTCGGTAATGGCCCGCAAGAGGTGATTTCCATGGCGAAGACGACGCTGCGGGAGTTTGAGCTGTTTGCCAAAGATGGGCGAAGGGCCGCGCAAAGCCTTGATCGGGTTCTGGAAAAGATGGATCAAAACCCGCAAAGTTTCATCTTTGGCGGCAACAAAGTGCCGGAATACAACCCTGGCAATTAACATCTAATTAAAGTATGTTTGGTCAAACTCTACCGGTGTAACTGTGAGCGCCGGGAGTATCCCTAAGTTATGTTGCCTTTGGTTTTGCGTTTTGGCACCTTGAGTACCACATCCTGTTGTTCACTCAATCAGATCTAAAGCGTTTTGAAGGCTGGAGTATTTGATGGTGATTATGGAATTGCCGATCAACAGGATGGTGCCGCATTTTCCCCGTTTCATGACAATTCTTGTGATGAGCGCTTTTTACCTTGCCATTTTTTCAAGCCTTGCCGGGTGTTCCATGACTGGGGCGCTCAAGGGGGCTTTTGCCAATGGCGATCCTGCCAATACCTATGATCTCGTGCTGGATAGCGCGCGCATCAAACGGGCCAAGAGAATTGATACTCAACTGATTGTAAGTACACCGGTGGCGGTGAAAGTACTGGCCGGTGAAAACATTCTGGTTAAACCCAGCCTGAATAAAGTGACTTATTATGGCCGTGCTGTCTGGGGGGACAGGTTGCCTAAATTGTTGCAGGCCCGGATGATTGAAGCCATCATTCAGACGGGGCGGTTTCGTGATGTAAGTGACGGGACCGAGCGGATTAATGGGGAAGTTTCACTTTCAACCACGATTGAGTCTTTTCAGGTTGAAGTGCGGGGAGAGCGGGCCGAAGCTGTGGTGATTGTTTATGCTAAACTCATTCATATGAGTTCGGGCAAGGTCTATGCCAGCAATAAATTTGTGCACCGGGTCCCGGCAGCAACCAGGGAGGTTGATGCCGGGGTTGAGGCGCTTAACAGGGCAGCTAATGACCTTTTTGCTGACATGACACGCTGGATTGTCAGGCGGGCCAGGTTGCGGTTTGCTGGCTGATCACTCCTTTGCCCCCGAGTTTTTTTATTTCAGATCAAGTGGCACCAGATCAACCACGATAATGCGGGCTACCGTATCGCCGTCGTTTCTCCACCAATGGGTTACACCGGTTTTTTCAAAAGCTGTATCGCCGGCTTTTTTTACCACAGGGGCTTTTGCTCCCTGGCGGTGTTCTGTCAATTGTCCTTTGACCATATAGGCAACACCAGGGCGGCCATCATGACGGTGAACAGCCACCACCCCGCCGGGTTTGATGTCAATTTCGCGGGCTCTCAATTTCTGTTTGGCCGGATCTTTAAACTGACCTGCCAGCGGGACGGTGCCCAACAGGCGGACTTTTTCAATGCCTTCTGTTTTTTTCGGACCCTCAAACTCTTTTTCCCTGGCGTATTTACGCTCGGCATCGGGCACGATATCGGTTTCAGCCACATGGATATGATTTTCAGTTTTAAGCTCGTGATCGGCTTTCAGCTCATGTGCTTTGAGGGGCGCTGCCATGACCAAAAGTGCGGTGATGGCAATAGAGCCCAATAAAGTTGTTTTCATTTTCTGTTTCCTTCAAATTTATTTTTATTCTGGTAGGTATGCCAAATGTCCGGAATGGCTGTTTGTCTCATTCTTCTGAAATTTTATGTGCGGGGTTTGGTCTTTTATACACTTCTTTTGAAGGATGATCTCAACATATCAAACAGCGCTTGATCCTTTGAGGGCTTCTTTGTATAAGCGGGCAGAGTTCGGCCTTGACCGCGCCTCGGACAAGGCCCCGGATAACCCATATTCTGTTCCATGAAGCGTTGGGCTTTGCGGATTTTCAATTCATATATTTTAAGGGATCATTATGGCTGTTGAGAGAACACTTTCTATTATCAAACCCGACGCAACTGCGCGCAATATCACTGGCAAGATCGTTGCCAAACTGGAAGATGCCGGGTTGCGTGTTGTGGCGCAAAAAAGAGTGCGCTGGAGCCGTGCCCAGGCGGAGACCTTCTATGAAGTTCATAAAGAGCGCCCTTTTTATGGTGAGCTTGTTGACTTCATGACCTCTGGTCCGGTTGTGGTGCAGGTGCTTGAAGGTGAAGGGGCTGTTGCCAAGAACCGTGAAGTGATGGGTGCCACGAACCCGGAAGAAGCAGCCGATGGTACGATCCGCAAGGAATTTGCCGAGAACATTGAGCGGAACTCTGTGCATGGGTCTGACAGCGCTGAAAATGCTGCTATTGAGATCGGCCTCAATTTTTCTGACGATGAGATCGTTGGTTAAGGTAGAGATATTTAAAGAAAAAGCGGCCCCTTATGAAAGGGGCCGCTTTTTTTATGGATGAATTCTTAAAATTGGAAAATGAGATGGAGTTGATTATTCAATCTCTTTGTTCTGGTCCCTGTTTTGCTTTTTTGCAGCGATGTTTGTGCGCGCCTGCATGGCTGCAAGACCTTCTGTTTCCCAGGTTTCAAGGGTGATGGGTGAGAGCCCCAGGTTTTCATAGTCTATGGCATAGTGGCCTTCACCCATGTGAACCACAAATGGGGCAAAGCCCTGTATTCTGGCCAGATCATCCGCCATCAGGCCGACATAGGTGGTTGGTCCGGTTTTATACTGGAAACTGAATATTGAAATGCCACTTTTCAGAGTTGCCAGTTTGGTGACGTTCTGTTTGATCTGTTTTTCGGAGCTGATCACCATTTCAATGTAATTTTCATCCAGACGTTGCTCTGATTTGGATTTGGCCTGGCTGACACTGTCGTAAAATCCCAATGGGATTAGCATAAAGGCGATTAAAATCAGCAAAGAGCCGACTTTTAGTCTTACGTTCATTTAAATTTCCCCGCAGTCATATCTATGGGTGCATCTATGGCTGATGATGACTGGCTAAACAAGGCAGTTTTGTGGGGAAACTGAGGAAAAACTGAAAGTCTGGAGCGTCTGTTGAGTAACGGCAACATTTGTATTATTCAAGTCCCCCTCAGCTGCTTTTATGGCAGGCAAGTGAGGGGGATTGATGAATATTTGGGCTGTTTTTAGGCTGCCTATTGTTTGCGTTCCGTTATGCGGAATGGCAGGCCGCCTTTGGGTGTCAAGGTTACGGTGGCGTTCAACTGAATAGGATCGCCAATATATTCCGGCTCGAAGCGTTTCAGCAATGCCGGCAAGGCCAGGCAGATTTCAACAAAGGAGAACTGCCCGCCAATGCAAGAGCGTTTACCAGCACCAAAAGGCAGGTAGCTGTATTTGGCGCGGTGCTTCATCCGATCGGGTGAAAAGCGGTTGGGGTCAAATTTTTCCGGGTCATTCCAGTATTTACTGGAATGGTGCGCGGCATATGTGCACATCACCATTTTATCACCGGCCTTGATTTCATGGCCTTCTATCACATCGTCATTTTCAGCAACACGGATCAGGGCCCAGATCGGTGGGAACATGCGCAAGGTTTCCTGAGCGACGTTTTTGGTATAGGTCAGCTTTTGAATGTCTTCATAAGTTGGTTCCCTGTCGCCGTATACTTCCTCAGCTTCCTTGAGAATGTTGTCGCGTACTTCCTTGTTCTGGGAAGCAATATAGAAAGCCCAGGCCATGGTGAGGGCTGTGGTTTCTGTACCGGCCCATAGGTACTGTTTTAGTTCGTCAATCACCTGCTGGCTGTCAAATTCGGGAAAGTCTTCATCTTCTTTGGCTTTCAGTATCAGGCTCATCAGGGTCTGCTCACGATTTGTGAGATTGTTTTCCCCCAGTACCATTGGCGGCACAGACCACCAGGTTTCAACGGCCTTGGCCGGATCAACTTCTGTGACGTCCTTCAACTCACCGGACTGGCGGCCAAGGCGGATTGATTTGTGGCTTGATACATCAGTATAGGTTTTCACAGCCTTGAAGACAAAATGCGGGTTAAATGGCATTTTTCGGTCAAACAGGGCGCGGCAAACCATATCGGCAGCCAATGTCCAGGTTTCTTCAACCATCTCAATGGTTTCCCCTGATTTGGCCAGATCGGAAAAGCGATCACATTTGGCTGCAATGGCTTCCTGAAGGAAGGGAAAATATTCCTCGAACTGTTTGGGGTGGAATGCCGGTTGCTGGGGGGCGCGAATTTTTTGCCAGAGGGCGCCGTCAACGGTGATCATGGATTTACCGAAAATAGGCCGGATACCGTCAAAATATTTGGTGTAATTATCAGCATTGGTGACAAGGACACGGCGGAAATGCTCAACATCGCTCATGAACCAGAGTTTCTGGCCCTTGAGGGTAATCGGGATGACACCGCCATATTTTTCGCACATCTGCATGACCACCTGCATCGGGTTGGCACCCTTTAAAAGCGGGGTCAATTTGAACCAGATGCTTTGCTCTTCACCTAATTCGTGTGACTGGTTTTCAACCTCGGCTACTGCCATTTGAACCTCTTAACAATTTTGAATTTGCTCACTTTATTCACTGGTTTTGCCGGGGATCTAGGCAGATCTGCATGGGTCTACATGGGATCTGCCCTGGTTTCCGGCATGAATTGGTGAGTTTACCATTCGCTGGGTTAAACCTTACGCGATTTCTTCCCTCTGGCAGTTTCTGCCTTGATACCTGATTAGCGCCTGTCTTGTCCCGCGGTGTTTGTTTTGCGGTTTTGAACTGGCGTCATTCTGGAAGCTTGAGAAATTGTCTCCGAGGCATTTATTCTCAGGTCTAAGCCCTTCTGATCACTATCTTTTATCTCAAACTTCGGATCATTGTTTTCTGATCTCTTTCATGGTGTGCCGACCATGTTTCCAGCACCTCCAGCTTATTCGAGTTAGCACGACTTTTCTCGATCTGTCCAGAGGTCAAGGGAACACATAGTTACCAGAGTGAATTTGATATAAAGCAATAAAATGCCATGAAAATGGGTCAATGTGTCTCATTATCGGTAATTGTGGGTGAAAACAGGGCTGACTGTTCCTTAAATGTATCAGAAAAGCTGAGGTTATCGCCGCTGATTTTGATGGAGCCCTCTGCAATCGCTTTCAGGGCTTTGGGGTAGAGGATGTGTTCCGCCTTCTGGACCCGTGTTTTCAGGGTCTCAGATGTGTCGTCCGGTTTCACTGGTACGGGTGCCTGTGCGATAATGGGGCCTGCGTCCATATCGTGCCGGACATAGTGAACGGTGCAACCGGCGATTTTAACTCCTTGTTCAATGGCCCTTTGGTGGGTGTTCAGCCCCTTGAAGGCCGGTAGCAGGGAAGGGTGGATGTTGATCTGGCGGTTGTGCCACTCATTGATAAAGGCTTTTCCCAATAGCCGCATAAATCCGGCCATGCATATCAGATCAATTTCTGCGTCTTTCAGGGCCTGGTTCAAGGCGTCGTCAAAGGCATCTCTAGAGGCAAATTGTTTGTGATCAATGGCGATGGCAGGGATATTTGCGCCGCGCGCCAGCTCCAGCCCTTTGGCTGCCGGCCGATTGGAGATGACCAGAGCAATTTCGGCCGGATATTCCGGTGCTTTTGCGGCTTTGATCAGGGCCTGCATATTGCTGCCTTCACCGGAAATTAAAATGGCGGTCCTGATTCTGGTCATGTGGCCGTGTAATTCAACTGATTAATCGCTTCAAAGGGCGTTTCACCCTGCCTGATTTCACCGATTATTCCGGCTTTGATGCCCGCCTCTTCAAAACTCTTCAGAGATTGAGCGGCGTCTTTCTCGTTTGTGATCAGAGCCATTCCCACACCGCAGTTAAAGGTGCGGATCATTTCCGTTTCCTCGATCTGGCCAGCGTCCCGTAACCAGGCGAAGACAGGGGGCGGGGTAATGGCTGCAAGGTCAATATTTGCCTGAAGCCCGGGTTTGAGGACGCGGGGCAGGTTTTCTGTCAAGCCGCCGCCAGTGATATGGGCAAGTGCTTTCAGATCAATACCGCTTTGCAGAGCGGTGAGCACAGGCCGAACATAGATGCGGGTTGGCTCCAGCAGGGCCTGCCCAAGGCTTATGCCGGTTGCAAAGGGCGCGGGGTCACCAATGCTAAGGCCGGCGCTTTCAATGATTTTGCGCACCAGCGAAAATCCGTTTGAGTGTACGCCGCTTGAGGAAAGGCCGATGATCAGATCCCCTTGTGTGATGGTTTCTTTCGGGCGTAATTCCGCGCGCTCCACGGCACCTACTGAAAAACCTGCAAGGTCATATTCACCGTCTGCATACATGCCGGGCATTTCTGCGGTTTCACCGCCGATCAGGGCACAGCCCGCCTCTTTGCAACCAAGGGCGATGCCTTCAATGACCTGCTCTGCCACGCCTGTTTCCAATTTGCCGCAGGCAAAATAATCGAGGAAAAAAAGTGGCTCGGCCGCCTGAACGATCAGGTCATTGACACACATGGCCACAAGATCCACCCCCACTGTGTTGTGGATACCGGTATCTATGGCGAGTTTGAGTTTGGTCCCGACCCCGTCATTGGCGGCTACCAGCAAGGGGTCCTTATACCCTGTTTCTTTCAGGTCAAAGAGGCCGCCAAAGCCGCCAATGGCGCCAAGGACACCGCTGCGGGCAGTGGATTTTATCAATGGTTTTATGGCATTGACGAGTTCGTTGCCGGCGTCGATGTCAACGCCTGCGTCTTTATATGTCAGGCTGGTTTTGGGGACCGTTTTGGGCTCTTCACCAGGTTCATCTTGGCTCGCCATGACTGCGTCATCTTTCTCATAGAAGCTTATTTTCGGCTTGGTCTTACCTTTAATTGGACATAACAATCAAGCCCTGTTGTGGACGAGCCTTGTGATTGTAGCTTGTTTGCTTGCTTTTCAGTTGTTTGAACGGCAATAACAATAAACGTCCCTTTTCAGGGCAGATGCCTTGCTGCATGTTTGGGCTCTTATTGTTTGTGTTAGCATTTCAAGTTTTCCTGGTATGGGGCCTATTTGGTCAGGCATCTGGTTTTTTATGGACAGGGTAATGATAAATAGGCTGACCGCGAGCAGTGTTTTGCCTTTAACTCAGGGTGAATAATGGGGTGAATATAATGGGTCATGCCGTTAAACAGATATTGTTCAAGGCCTCCTTTTTGTTGAGCCTTGCTATTGTCTTCCTGCTTCTCTCTGGCCGGTTTCATGAGCAATCATCCATGGCGCAACCTGCAGGGGAGGGGGCTAATCCGGTTTATACCATTTCAAATTTTCAGGTCTGGGCTGAAGCCAAGGATGCTGTGACGGCAAAACGGGCCGCGCTTGAAGACGGTAAAATCGTGGCGTTTTCGCAGCTTATGCGGCGCCTTACCCTGATGAGCAGCGGGAAAAAAATTACAGAACCACCACCGGCTGAAATATCCAGGATGATCACATCGCTTGCGGTCAAAGATGAGCGGAATTCCAATACTGAATATCTTGCCAATATGGATTTTCAGTTCTCTCCTGACAAGGTGCGAAAATTTCTCCGCGCCAATAATATTCCTTATCTCGACCGGCAGGCAAAAGAAGTTATCATTGTGCCGGTTGTTGATCAGAGCCTGCTTAGCCCGCCGCAAGGGTCTGTCAAGCCGCTGCTGAGCCAGAAAGACTGGGAGACAAGCTGGCAGACACTTGATCTTGCCCATGCTGTGGTGCCTTTAAAGGTGCGGGAGCGCCTTGCGATCGTCGATGACAGCGTTTTGGCGGCACTGGTGCGCGGGGATGAGACAAGTCGGCGGGGTTTGCTTCAGGCTTATAAAACAGACCGCGTGGTTGTTGCACTGATTTCAGCAGCACAGTCGAAGCAGAAGGTCAGGTTGAATATCATTGGCCAGGATGGGCTTGGCAGCGTGACTTACAAGCGGGACCATATCCTTAGTAACGGGGATATGTTACAGGCGGTTGACCTTGCCGCTGAGGTGGCGCTGGGGATGTTTGAAGCGCGGCTTAAACTCCTCAAACTCCGTCCGGTTGCCGTCAGGCAAAAGCCCGTTGAGGTGCTGCCGTGGCAAACTGACCTCAAGGAGGCCGCTCCGGTGACTGGCTGGCAGGGCGATGCCAGGGGAGAGCGGGTTGTGCTGCATGTTCCGTTTCAGGGGCTTCGGCACTGGCAGTCTATCCGCCGGCGATTGCTGGATGTCGATGGAATTGAGGCGCTGAATATTGACAAGCTATCAGCGCGGGGTGCTGATATCAGCTGTGATTTTCCTGGCGGGGCGCCGGCCCTGATTGAGGCGCTCAGGCCGATGGGGTTTGAGATGAGCAGACGCGGCGCTGGTTGGCTGCTTCTGGAGGTTTAATTTTTCATTTCTATCAATTCGCCATCACCCTTCTGCCAAACATCTGTTTCAAGGGGCCGGAAAGCGCTTTTTGCAGGGACTGATGTCTCAGATTATGATCAGTGACTTGATATAAATTCTTTGCATAACAGCTGTTTGTTCCGTGTATAGTGTGAGAGGCGGGGGATTTTTGTATTTGGGGGTGTTATGACCGTACGCGATAAAAATCTGGTTTTCTGGGCAATTGTTATATTACTGTTTTTTGCCGGGATGATCTGGCTGAAGGCCATTCTGCTTCCCTTTGTGGCGGGCGCTGCCATTGCCTATTTTCTCGACCCGGTGGCTGACCGGCTGGTGCGCCTCGGCCTGTCGCGGTTTTTTGCCACCTTTCTGATTTTGATCGTATTTGCCACTTTAACATTTCTGCTGCTGGTTACGGTGTTGCCTATTCTGATCAGAGAATTGCGCGATGTGGTTGGGGATTTGCCCGGCTATATTGAAACCCTCAGGGCTTTTGTCGGTCACTATTACCAGATGCTGTTTGGCAAGGAATTAACCCAGATTGAGTTTGGTTTTGAAGATGCTTTGCGTAAATTTGCCAACAGCTCTTCGCTGAAGCTTGGGGCATTTTTGCGTCAGATCTGGGATGGGGGACTTGCCCTTGTCAGCGCCATTTCGCTGTTTGTTGTAACGCCCGTGGTTGCATTTTACCTGCTCCTGGACTGGGACCGGATGATTGGCCGGATAGACAGCTGGTTGCCGCGTGATCATGTGGAGACGGTGCGGGGGCTGGCGCAGCAGATTGACAGGACGCTAAATGGCTTTGTCCGCGGGCAGGTTACGGTCTGTTTTATTCTGGCAATGATTTATTCTATCGGGCTAATGCTGGTTGGTCTCAAGCACGGGCTTCTGATCGGGGTGATTGCCGGTATTCTCAGTTTTATCCCTTATGTTGGGTCAGCCATTGGTTTGCTGCTTTCAACGGGGACGGCGATCAGCCAGTTCTGGCCGGAATGGCTGCCCATTCTGATGGTGCTTGGTGTTTTTATGATCGGGCAATTGATTGAGGGCAATATACTGCAACCGAAAATTGTTGGTGAAAAGGTCAATCTGCATCCGGTGTGGCTTATTTTCTCACTGTTTGTTTTTGGTTATCTGATGGGGTTCGTCGGCTTGTTGATTGCTGTGCCACTGGCTGCAACGATTGGGGTTCTTGTTCGCTTTGGGCTTGCTAAATATCTTGAAAGTGACTTCTTTAAAGGTAAGCGCAGTGCGCCGTAAATCCCGGCACTATTTTAAAACGCAGACTAAATTTTGTTTATAATTTTTATGAGGTCCTGAGGGTTTTAAACGGGGCTTCATAGGGTGGCGGCACAGAAGAGAAAAGATGCGTTATTATGATCAGTAACGGGGTAAGACTTGATGAGCAACTGACCCTGGACTTTCCGCACAGGCCAGCTTTGGGGGTTGATGATTTTTTTGTCTCGGCATCAAATCAGGCCGCTGTGGAGCTGATTGACCAGTGGCCGTCCTGGCCGTCTCTGGCGGTGTATCTTGAAGGGGCTGAAGCCAGCGGGAAGAGCCATCTGGCTCATGTCTGGCAAACGGCATCCCGGGCGGTTATACTTAGCGCTGATTGCCTGAGTGAGGCGCAATTGGCGCTCATTGAAATGGGGCAGCCACTTGTCGTTGAGGATATTGACAAGGGCTTAATGGATGAAAGGGTGCTGTTTCATCTGATTAATCTAGCAAAAGAGAAAGATTTCCATCTTCTGATGACGGGTGCAAAAGCTCCCGGCCAGATAGACATCAAGCTGCCAGATCTTCGCTCGCGCATTCGCGCTCTACCGGTTGTGAAAATTAATGCGCCGGATGATGCGCTGCTCCGGACTTTACTGATCAAGCAGTTCCAGGACCGGCAGCTTGAGATCGTGCCGGAGTTGATTGAATATATCCTGCCGCGGATGGAGCGTTCTTTCTCGGGGGCTTTGCGGCTTGTTGAGCGGTTGGATCAGCTAGCGCTTTCTTCCGGCCGCCGTATTTCGCAAAGATTTGCTGGTGAAGTTCTGAAATCATTTGCCAGTTCAAGCCGCTGATTTGTCTCAAAGTTCTGTTATGTTTTTCTTAATGATAATCGAACAAATAACGCCCTAACCCTCCGTTAGCAGACGAAATTTGCGGTCACTGGTATTGAGTTTAAATAATGATTACATAACTGTTATATTCATTTGCTAGGAATAGAGGTTATTTTTAGCTCATTACCACATGTCTAGGCTCATTTGTGACAAGGCTTGACCCCTATTGCAAGGCATGTGGTTCAAAATTTTAACGCACATGAATTTAAGCGCATATTCATTTTAGCGTGCAGTCACTTTAACGCGCAGTCATTTTAACGCGAAGTCATTTTAACGCGAAGTCATGGCATCCCGGCAACGCTTTTGCTAACGGGCAGTGTGCCTCTAGCGGGCAGAGGCACAGCACAGCGATTTACCAGGGAGCGGAGCAGGCAAAGAGATGGAACAGAAACTGGAAATCGGATTAGATAATCCAAAGCGGTTTTTTAACAGGGAACTATCATGGCTTGAATTTAACATTCGGGTGCTTGAAGAGGCGGAGAATGACTCTCATCCTCTTTTGGAGCGGCTGCGGTTTCTATCCATTTCTGCGTCCAACCTTGATGAATTTTATATGGTGCGGGTGGCTGGCCTCCTTGGACAGGTGCGGGCCGGCATTGATACGCCCAGCCAGGATGGGATGAGCCCAAAAGAACAGCTTTTGCAAATAAGCAATGCCGTTTCCCAGATCAGTCAATTGCAACAAGAAACATGGAACCGTCTTTCTGAATTGCTGGTTGAGGAAGATATCAGTGTGGTGAACCCGGGGGATCTTCACCGCGCTGATAACAAATGGCTTGATGATTATTTTATGGAGCAGATCTTCCCGATCCTCACGCCGATCGCGGTTGATCCGGCGCACCCTTTTCCCTTTATACCCAATCTTGGTCTTTCACTTGCCCTGAAGCTGGAAATGGACAAAGGCCGAGGCATGTGGGCCCTGGTACCTCTGCCCTTGCAGTTGCCGAGATTTCTGCGTTTGCCAAACTCTGGCCGTGGGCGCAGCAAGGTTTTGCGTTTTGTCCGGGTTGAGGATGTGATTTCGCATTTTTCAAGCCGTTTGTTTCCTGGCATGAAAGTGCTGGCAAAAGGTGCGTTCCGTTTGCTGCGTGACAGTGACATTGAGATTGAGGAAGAAGCGGAAGATCTGGTTCGGTTGTTTGAATCTGCATTGAAGCGGCGCCGGCGCGGGTCTGTTATCCGGATGGAAATTGATGCGGTGATGCCAGAAGAGTTGCAGGCCGTGATCAAGCGCGAGCTGGAAGTGAAAGATGATGAGGTGTTTGTACAGGAAGGGCTGCTTGGGCTAAGTGATACCGCGGAGTTGATTGTTGATGAGCGGCCTGAGCTTGTGTTCCCCTCCTTTACCAAACGTTTGCCCGAGCGGATCATGCGCCAGCATAATGGGGATTGTTTTGCCGCAATACGGGAGAAGGATTTTGTTGTGCATCATCCTTACGAATCCTTTGATACGGTGCTGCAGTTTTTGCGTCAGGCAACGCTCGATAAAGATGTGGTTGCGCTGAAATGGACGCTTTACCGAACCAGCAAAAATTCGCCGATCATTCAGGCATTGAAAGAGGCGGCTGAGGCCGGTAAATCAGTGACAGCGGTTGTTGAGTTGAAAGCACGGTTTGACGAGGCGGCCAATATCCGCTGGGCGCGTGATCTGGAAAGTGCTGGTGTGCATGTGGTTTATGGTTTTTTTGAACTTAAGACGCATGCAAAGCTTTGTCAGGTAATACGGCGGGAGAATGGCAAGCTTCGGACCTATTGTCACCTTGGAACCGGGAATTATCACCCGCAAACCGCGAAGGTTTACACTGACCTTTCCTATTTCACCGATGATCCGGTGATCGCGCAGGATGTGACGCGTATTTTCAATTTCATTACCGGCTATGCTGAACCACAATCCATGGAATATATTGCGGTGTCCCCCTTTAGTCTGCGTGACAGGATGCTGTTTGACATTGATGAAGAGATAAGCCATGCCAAGGCCGGGCGGCCAGCTGCCATCTGGATGAAGATGAATTCCTTGGTTGATACCCGCATCATTGACAAACTCTATGAGGCCAGTACGGCGGGTGTTGAAATTGATCTGGTGGTCAGGGGTATTTGTTGTCTGCGTCCTGGCTTGCCGGGCTTGTCTGAAAATATCAGGGTTAAATCTATTGTCGGCCGTTTTCTTGAGCACGCCCGGATTTATTGTTTTGGCGGGGGGAAGGGGCTTCCATCAGAAGAGGCCAAAGTTTACATAAGTTCGGCCGATATGATGCAACGAAACCTGAACCGGCGGGTTGAGGCAGCGATACCGATACCGCCTGGAACTGTGCATGAACAGATATTAAATCAGATTATGGTTGCCAATCTGATGGATAATCAGCAAAGTTGGCGGGTGAATTCTGATGGTTCTTCAGATAGGATTGAACCAGAAGATGGGGAGCACCCTTTTAATGCACATGCTTACTTCATGACGAACCCCTCTCTTTCTGGCCGGGGCAAAGCTTTAAAAGAAAATACACCACCAAGCATAACGAAACTGAAAAATGCAGAAGCGGATAAAAAGTCAGGGAAAAAATCATAAGGGTGGAATTTTACCTGACAGTAAACCTGTTGCGATCATTGATATTGGTTCCAATTCTGTTCGGCTTGTCGTTTTTGAAGGGGCCAAGCTGACCCCCATTCCTCTTTATAATGAAAAATGTTTGTGCGGCCTTGGCAAAGAACTTGCCACGACGGGCCGGCTTGGAGATGACGCTGTTGAACGTGCTTTGATGGCGCTTCGGCGGTTTCGCTCGGTTATTGACCAGATTGGGGTTTCCGAACTTAGTGTCATCGCCACGGCTGCGGCGCGTGAGGCGGAGAATGGCCCGGATTTTATCAAGGCTGCTTCTTTAATCTGCAAACACTCTATTGAAGTGATATCGGGTGTGCGAGAAGCTGAACTGGCTGCTGCCGGCGTGCTGGCTGGTGACAGGGATGCCGATGGGTTTGCCGGTGATATGGGTGGTGGTAGTCTTGAGATCATTGACATACGTGATCAGGAGCTATTTCACGGTGTGACTTTGCCGCTTGGTGGATTACGGTTGATGGACCTCTCCGGCAACGATCTGAAAGCTGCCAAGGGGTTGGTAGATAAAGAGTTTAAAGCGGTTGACTGGTTAGAGGTTGGCAGGGGGCGCCCCTATTATCTGGTTGGTGGTACGTGGCGCGCCTTTATCAAGCTTTATATGGAGGCCAAAAATTATCCCTTGCGCGTGCTGCAAGGCTTTAAAATGGCACCGGAAGAGGTTGTGGATTTTGCCAGCTATCTGATCAAGAATGATGATCTGAAAGATGTGCCGGGCATGTTGAAGATATCTAAACAGCGGCGGCCTGTGGTGTCTTACGGTGCCCTTGTCTTATCGCGTCTTGTGAAGCTGGTTGAACCGTCCGAGATTATTACCTCGAATTTCGGGGTTCGTGAGGGCCTTTTATACAGCATGCTTGATAAAGAAGAGCTGGCAAAAGACCCCCTGTTGGCGGCTTGTGAGGATCTGGCCTATCTCCGCTCCCGGTCGCCGGCTCACGCTTTTGAGCTTTGTAACTGGACTGACCAGATGTTTGAGGCGGTTGGGCTTGAGGAAAGCACTACTGAAAAGCGTTTGCGCCATGCTGCGTGCCTTATTTCTGATATCGGGTGGCGCACGCACCCCTCCTTCCGGGCAGAGCGGACCATGGCTTCAATCGCCTATAGTGTGTTTGCAGGCATTGATCATGCTGAGCGGGCATTTCTGGCCATGACCACTCTGTTCAGACATAACGGGCCCAATGCCAACACGGAAAATGAGAGTTTATCGCAACTGGTCCATGGCAGATTGCTGGAGCGGGCCAAGATAATTGGTGCTGCTATCCGCACAGCTCACATGATTTCAGCTGGCGTTACCGGCATTATTGAAAAAACACCCGTGACTATGGTTGACGGGCGGCTTGTTATTGAATTGCCCCATCCCTTTGATGCGCTGGATGGTGAACGCTTAGAACGCCGTTTTCGAGGTCTGGGTAAAGTGCTTGATACAGAGACTGAGATCCGGGTGAATGAAGATAGCCGGTTTTTTAAATTTCCCTATTTGCAAATCATGAAATCGTAAGAAGTGTGATTTTCTATTCGTGCTGCGAATCTCACATTGCAATCGGGTTTGTTCTCTCTCACGGCAAGAACAGTCTGCGCCTGCTCGCCTCCGAGGGGCGGTGCTTTTTTTGTTTGCGCTTTAGGTTGCCCACCAGCAACCGCGCTTTTGTTAAGCTTAACGATTTACCAATTGATGTGGCTTTTCTGGTCAGGGACGGCCGTTCATTTCATAGTGGCATGGGGATTGCCTCTTGAGGGGACGGTTAGTTTCTTTGGAGCGGTACGAGTTGAGCCAACTTTATCAGCGTTTAAAAATTGATTTATATGCCAGCCAGAGCGAAATTCGCCGGGCATATCTGAAGCTTGCAATGCGCTATCACCCTGACCGTAACCGGGGTGACAAAGTGGCTGAGGCCAAGTTCAAGGATATTGTTTCCGCTTTCGAAATACTGGGGGACCCAGAGGCGCGGGCGCTCTATGATCAGGGTCGGATCGACG
Source organism: uncultured Rhodomicrobium sp. (assembly GCA_964351785.1). Classification (GTDB taxonomy): domain Bacteria; phylum Pseudomonadota; class Alphaproteobacteria; order Rhizobiales; family HXMU1428-3; genus HXMU1428-3. The sequence continues at coordinate 316,662 of CAYGPF010000002.1, read as the reverse complement.
ATAACGGGCGCCCGCGCAGCGGTTTTCAGGACTTTGAAACCGGCAAAGACTTCGGTGCTGGCATGTCGCGCGATTTTGCCAGGCGAATGTGGCACAACGCGGCTGAAAATTTTCAGCATCAGTTCTTCCATCGGGATGAGGATGCAGAGGGTCCAGTGCCGGAGGAAGATGACCCTGATGAAGACAGTTTTGTTGACCGGGCTGAGACCGGGCCGCCATCAGATCCCCCACCCGGCGAAGATCAGTCACAAAAGCAATATCGGTTGTCGATAGACTTTCTTGAAGCCTGCCTTGGCACGGTCAAGCATGTTCGGCTTCCCAATAAGGCACAATTTAAAATCACCGTGCCGCCTGGTGTCGAAACGGGACAGCGTCTGCGGGTTAACAGCTCTGGTGACGGGGCGGTTCCTTTTGTCGTCAAGCTCACTGTTGAGCCGCATGTCGTTTTCTCCCGCCTTGATGAAGATATTATCATTGAGGTGCCAATAACTCCTTATGAAGCTTATTTCGGGGTTGAGCTGGATGTGCCGACCCTGCATGGCCCTGCCAAGATAACGGTGCCACCACTTTCTCTTGATGGGGATGAGGTTGTCATGCCGGAAATGGGGGTGCGGGTGAAGGGCAAGGCGCATGGTGATCAGATCGTCCAGATGAAAATTTCAATGCCGCGGCGCTGGTCATCCGAGTTTGAAAATGCGATGAAGCTCTGGCGTCAAAAAGCGCCGTTTAATCCCAGAGGGAAAATTCTTAACCTGCTATCGAAATGATCTCCTGATGAGAGCTGTTGCAGGCGGGGGCCTCCCTGTGGTCCCTGCGTGTTTGCTTTTCAGCGTTAAGGCACTCAGGGGGCAGGGGACCTATTGGGGTGGTGTTTGCCATGGTAGCAAGCGCGTTGCCTAATCGTGCTTTTCTATCGCCTTGACCCGCTTGTTTTCTATTGTCAGCACCAGTTCCCCGTTTTTGATGCGAAGGGCGTTCTTGCCAAACAGGTCATAGCGCCAACCCTTCATCGCGGGGATATCCGCATCGTTGTTCAGGGCCAGCATTTCAAGGTGAGCGGCTGAGGCAATCATTTTTGGAGCAACGTTATGCTCTGCGGCTGTAGCTTTGAGGAAAACCCGCAACAGTTCACAAATAGCCAGGCTTTCCGCGTCTAGCGGGGTGCCTTTTTTCAAAGGGGGGATGTCTTCCAGGTTTTTATCAAGGCCTGTTTTCACCGCCTTTATGACGTCTGCGCCCTTGTCTGATTTGGAAAACCCTTCCGAGACGGTTCTGAGGCCGCCCAGTTGCTTTGGTGTTTCCGGTGCCTGGTTGGCAATGTCATAAAGGGCATCATCCTTGAGGACGCGTCCTCTTGGCAGGTTCGCGCGCTGGGCGAGGGCTTCGCGCCATGCTGCAAGTTCAACAAGTATGCCAAGGGCTTTACGGGATTTAACCCGCATTTTCATCCGTTTCCAGGCATTCTCAGGTTCAACGTGATAGGTGTCCACGCTTGTCAGTGTGCGCATTTCCTCCTTCAACCAGTCTAAGCGATCTGTACGCTCAAGATCCTTGCAGAGCTTTTTGTAAATAGTGCGCAGGTGGGTTACATCGCCCATCGCATAGGTCAGTTGCTTGTTGCTTAATGGGCGTTTCGACCAGTCAGTGAAGCGTGAGGTTTTATCCAGATTTTCGTTGGTGATTTTTTTCACCAGCATCGAATAGCTGACCTGTTCGCCAAAGCCGCAGACCATTGCCGCGACCTGGCTGTCAAACAGTGGTGCCGGGATGACACCAGAGAGATGATAAAATATTTCTATATCCTGACGGGCGGCATGAAAAACCTTCACAACGTCTTCATTGGCTAGCAGTTCATACAGTGGCTCAAGGTCGAGCGCCGGGGTTTGCGGGTCAATGATGGCTTCTTCATTATCAGAGGCGATCTGGATGAGGCATAGATCCGGCCAATAGGTGGTCTCACGCATGAACTCAGTGTCCAGGGTGACATAGGGCATTTTCTTGAGCCGGTTGCAGAGGGCGATCAGGTCGTCATTGATGGTGATGATTTGCATAAAGTGACTTTAATTTACTTTGCGTCTGAAATTTTGTTTGTGCCTGACTTACAAAAAACTGCAGGTTTCTCTTATGATATTTATATCTAATAGCGCATGCCTCTTGACAAACAAAGCCCCTCATGCGCTTTTCCCTCAAATTCAAGTTTTCATTTTGCATTGTCTGGGGTATGACAGGGGCTCAATTTGTGCATTCCCAGCCTGTGCAGTCTTTTTTGCGGCTCTATTCGTGTCTCTACAACTTACTGATGTTATGAGAATGACAATATGAGCCATTTGGTTTGATATAATAATTTTGTGAGATGAACTATGGCAAAAGCTATGCAAGATCAATCCACCACGCCCATGCATGCCTACCGCAGCCACAATTGCGGGGCTTTGCGGCTTGATGATGTCGGGGGGGAGGTTCGGCTTTCAGGTTGGGTACACCGGGTGCGAGACCACGGCGGGGTGTTGTTTATTGATCTTCGTGATCATTATGGCATTACCCAGGTGGTTTGTGACCCCGACAGTGCTGCCTTTGCCGAGATGGAGAGCGTCCGCTCTGAATGGGTGATCCGGATAGATGGTGAAGTGAAAGCCCGCTCCGATGATACGCGCAATGAGGGGCTTCCTACGGGTGATGTGGAGATTTATGTGCGCGAGCTTGAAGTTCTGGGCGCCGCGAGTGAGCTGCCCTTACCGGTGTTTGGTGAGCCGGATTACCCTGAGGATATTCGCCTCAAATACCGGTTTCTAGATCTTCGCCGTGAAACGATCCATCAGAATATCATGAAGCGGGCTTCGATCATTTCCTCGATGCGGCGGCGGATGACGGATGCCGGTTTCTTTGAATTTCAAACGCCGATCCTGACTGCTTCTTCGCCGGAAGGGGCACGGGACTTTCTTGTCCCCAGTCGGATGCACCCTGGTAAATGCTATGCCTTGCCGCAAGCGCCGCAGCAATTCAAGCAGCTTATCATGATGGCCGGGTTTGATCGCTATTTTCAAATTGCTCCCTGTTTTCGCGATGAAGACGCGCGGGCTGACCGGAGCCCGGGTGAGTTCTATCAGCTTGATATTGAGATGAGCTTTGTCACGCAGGAAGATGTGTTCCAGGCAGTGGAGCCGGTGCTGCGCGATCTTTTTGTTGAATTTGCTGATGGTGAGAGCGTGACTGAAACGTTCCCGCGTATTCCCTACAAGGAAGCGCTGGAGAAATACGGCTCTGACAAACCTGATCTTCGCAACCCGATTGTCATGGAAAATGTGACCGAGCATTTTGCAGGCTCCGGTTTTAAAATTTTCGCCGGGATGATTGAAAAAGACCCTGACGTTCGGGTCTGGGCCATACCGGCACCGAGCGGCGGATCGCGGGCATTTTGTGACCGGATGAATTCATGGGCGCAGGATCAGGGCCAGCCCGGGCTTGGCTATATTTTCTTTAAGGATGGCGGGGGCTCCGGCCCGGTTGCCAAGAATATCGGAGAAGAGCGCACGAAAGCGATTGCGGACCAGCTTAATCTCTCAGACGGGGATGCGGTGTTCTTTGTCTGCGGTGTGCCTAAATCCTTCCTTGAATTTGCTGGCCAGGCTCGCCAGCGCATCGGCACAGAACTGGAGCTTTCAGAGACCGGTGGCTTCCGCTTTTGCTGGATTGTTGATTTCCCGATGTTTGAATGGAACGAAGAGGAAAAGCGGGTTGATTTTTCTCACAACCCCTTCTCAATGCCGCAGGGCGGGCTTGAGGCCCTCCTGAACGATGACCCGCTCACCATCAATGCCTATCAGTATGACATTGTCTGTAATGGGGTTGAGCTTTCTTCCGGCGCTATCCGGAATCACAAGCCGGAGATTATGGAAAAGGCATTTGAGATCGCCGGTTATGACAAGGCGGTTCTTGAGGAAAAATTTGGCGGTATGTTGCGGGCCCTTCAATTTGGCGCTCCGCCGCACGGCGGTATTGCGCCGGGTGTTGATCGTATTGTCATGCTTTTGTGCGGGGAGCCGAACATCCGCGAGGTGACCATGTTCCCGATGAACCAGCAGGCGGAAGATCTGTTGATGGGCGCGCCTTCCGAGGTAAGCCCCAGCCAGCTACGGGAGCTGCATATCCGGTTGAACCTGCCTAAAGAGTAACAGGCTTGCTCTTTGAGGATGGCCTGAATAAGCAAATTAAAAAGGGACGCTTCATCTGAGCTGTGAAGCGTCCCTTTTTTATGTGATCACTTGAAGCTTGTCAGCTTTTAAAAATTAAAGCGGAAATAGCCTGGGCCGAAGGGTTGTTTCTGATATTCATGAATATCAAGATATTCCCGCTCCACTGTCCAGCGGCAGCTTGTGCCGCAATTGACCCAATAGCCGCTTGGCAGAAGCACTTCATGGCCGCCGAGATGATCGGGGCGGATTTTTACAACAACTGATTTGTTTGGGTTAAACCGGCTGGTGTAATGCCGCTGCACATAGCCGTTTTTATATGACTTTGCCTGCGCGCCGGTGACGACCTCACCTGCACTGATGAGGGGTAACAGAAACAGCGCTGCTGCAGCTGCAATCAGGCCGCGCATGATATTTTTAACCGGCGCGTTTCTGCGCCCTGAAGAAATGCCCCGTATGGCCATGTTTTGCCGTCCTTAATCTCAGAATTGATATATGAGAATTGAAACTTCAGAATGTACATCCAAACTGCAAATCACAGTTTACCGCTTCTTTAAGGCGAATAGAAGGAAAAATCCCCCCTGTTGGTCAAGATGTGATCATCCTCTCCCCTGATCTTTACCCGTGTTTTGACAAAAAACCCTTAAAGAGCCGCTGAAAGCCCTTGCCTCAGGCCCGCCGGTTGCGGTAAAGAGGCGCTTACCTTCCATGACATTGGTCCAGGATCGTGGGCCATGATATCTGGCTGTGTTAGTGGGCCATGATTTTGAGCAAAGACTTCTGAATATGACAATCAGAGAGAGCTCATCGCTTTAGCGGGCGTGGTGGAATTGGTAGACACAAGGGACTTAAAATCCCTCGATTGGAAACGATCGTGCCGGTTCAAGTCCGGCCGCCCGCACCATTCATTTTTTGCGCTTCAGTTGCCCACCAGCAACCGCGCTTATCATGCGCTTCAGTCTGCCTGTTTTTTTG
>CAYGPF010000002.1:261575-311490 GCA_964351785.1 uncultured Rhodomicrobium sp. | reverse complement strand
TTCCGTAAGGCTGTTAATTTCCTGCGTCTGCACCTGTGCCACCAGCTACCGCCGCGGGCAACCGCGCTTTTTTTGTTTGCGCTTTAGGTTGCCCACCAGCAACCGCGCTTTTTTTGCGCTTTCATTAGCATTAACTTGTCCAGAAAAGTTTCTAATTTTTCAGGGCTGATCTTTTCATGGTTGATCTTATAGCTTCGCCGTGGCCTACAAATCGCTGGGCGGCGCTTGCGGGATTGTGCTTCTTCAGGAAGTTTGCTGAAAGGGGGCGTTAGGTCTGGGGGGGGGAGATCCCCGCTGGCCTGAGCGTGCCCAGGCCAGCGGAAATGTTAGTCTTTGGTCAACTAGTTCTTTTGCAGGTTCACGGCTGATGATTTGCCGCGAGCTTCATCAACTTCGATTTCATAGCTTATGCTATCACCTTCGTTGAGGCCTGCAAGGCCGGCATTTTGAACCGCGCTGATATGTACAAACACATCATTGCCGCCATCATCAGGTGCGATGAAGCCAAAACCTTTAGTTTCGTTGAACCATTTAACTGTACCTTGTGTCATAGTAAATTCCTTTCAATGACTTTAATTCACCGGTTATCGGCGAGATGGTAAACCGCCCTCAGGCGGCTGATTTCGTGCGATTGGGGCGTCTTGATGAGGCCCTTCTTGTCAGACTGTCTGTCGCTTTTTTTGGTCCCGATTTTTGAAAACGGGTATTGGGTTTGCCGCTGTGCGGCTTATCATTATTATTAGCAGGCTTGTTGTCGGCCCTGTTTCTGACCTTGTGACCTGTCTTGTTGTTGGCTTTGTTGCCGGTCTTGCCCTGAGGCTTGCCGGCAGTTTTATTCCCGGCATTGTTGCCGGTTTTGTTTCCGGCGTTATTCTCAGTGTTTTTTTGGGACTCATTCCCGGCATTACCGGCGGTATTTTTCCGGTTGTGTCTTTGTTTCTTTTTCTTTGACCAGCGGCTTTTTTGTTTTGGCTCCGCGCGCGGCTCTTTGCTCTCCTCTTTAAGGGGCTGGTTTTCTTTCAACAGTTTTTCTGCTGAGCCTTCATCGCATGGCTCAAAACTGTTGGACAATTGGGTGCCGATCAGCCGCTCAATGTCTCTTAGCAGTTTCATTTCTTCTTTGTCGCAAAGTGAAATGGCGGTCCCGCTGCGGCCAGCGCGTGCGGTGCGGCCAATGCGGTGCACATAGGCTTCCGGCACGTTGGGGAGCTCATAATTCACAACATGGGAGACATCATCAATGTCTATGCCGCGAGCGGCGATATCCGTTGCCACCAAGACCTTGTGCTTGCCGGCGCGGAACTGGGCCAGGGAGCGCTCCCGTTGTTTCTGGGTTTTATCCCCGTGAATGGCGGCCGCGGACAAGCCTTCCTGTTTCAGGTGTTTGTTGACCCGGTCAGCCCCTCGCTTTGTTCGGACAAAAACGATGGCCTGGCTTATGGCTTCATCTTTCAGGATTTTGGTAAGCTCGGCTCTTTTGCCGGTTCTTTCAACATGCACCACACTTTGAGCAATGCGCTCTATTGGGCGGGCTGTTGGTGCGACTGAAATTTCTTCTGGTCTGGTGAGAATGTCGTTCGCCAGTTTGCGGATCTGCTTTGGCATGGTGGCTGACATCAGCACCGATTGGCGTGATTTAGGCAGCAGAGATATTATATCCCTAATCGGTTTAAGAAAGCCCAGGTCCAGCATCTGGTCGGCTTCATCAATGATTATGGTTCTGGTCTGGCCCAAGTGAATGGCACCTGCTGCGATATGGTCCAGCAGTCTGCCGGGTGTGGCAACGAGGATGTCCGCGCCTTTTGACATGGCTTTGATTTGCGGTCCGTGCCTGACGCCGCCAACTACAGGCACCACTGCGAGCTGCATGAATTTGCCGTATGTGCGGGCGGTTTCTGTTATCTGCGCGGCAAGCTCGCGTGTTGGGCTTAATATCAGGCACGTGCACCCTTTGGGCGCGGCTACTATGCGCTCTTTCAAGACACGATCCAGAATGGGCAATACGAATGCGGCTGTTTTGCCGGTGCCTGTTTGCGCAATGCCAATGACATCTTTCATCTCCAGCATGGAGGGGATGACTTTGGTTTGAATGGGGGTTGGTTCTTTGTATCCTTCAGCTTTCAGAGCTCTAAGGATAGGCTCGGCCAGGCCGAGATCGTCAAATTTGTTCAAGTGTGTATCTTCGTCAACCGCTTTCAGTTCAGGGTGCTATGCCTTTGAAAACGGGTCTTTCATATATGGGAGCTTGCGTAGAAGAGCTGCCGTCGTTTCTTTTTGCCGCAAATGGCTATTCTAGGCAGCGGTCATCAAGACCAGGTCGCAAGAATATGAAGTCGCTGATCACGTCATCCACACGCGACTTTCGAGCCCTGTTATACACCTTATTCGGCAAAAAGCAATTTATTCCGTAAAAACAATGTCTCTTCTTTGCCAGCGTGCCAGATCAGTGATTTTTGTGCCCGGATTTTTACTTCAAGCTATTCGATTTACCTGGCCAGCAGCCAATAACTGAATCATGTCGGTTTCAACAGGGGTTTTCTTTGCAAGTCTTACGAGACAGGGGGGTGAGGTTTCAGATGGTGCCGAGTTTAACCTCTTTGGATGGTGCCGTCGATTATTCTCTGGTCCTTTGATTTCAGCCTTCGGCGAATTGGTCATTTAATAGCCGGGTGCGTTCACTCGTAAGCCTTGTGCGGCACATGTTCACCAGCATGCCTTGCATGGAGCCACCTTCTGCTGAGAGGCTGAATGAGTGGCAGGCAAGGTCCCGGTAGGAGATCCAGATGCGCTGAGCTTTTTGCAGTGCTTCTTTATGGGAGGGATCCAGGCCTTTGATATGGCGGTTATAGACCTGGTTCAGTTTGGTATCAGCGGCCTTGAATTCCTCAGCGGCACAAATGTTCATATCTACCTGGGTTGAAGGGTTGTCACAGGCTTCGCTTTGAATTTTCTGGATGAGGGGCCGTGCACCTGCGGTGATGGAGGTGGTCAGTAAAATCAGAAAAGTCAGGGTTGCGTATATTTTTATCTGTCTCATGATTTTTTCTGCCTTTCCTTTTAGCCTTACCTTATAGCCTTTTCTTATAGTCTGTGGATCTGCAAAGCTGCTTTAATATTGATGGATAAGACCTGAATTTAAGAGATTATTTTTTCTGAAGTCTGCACTTTTATTGTATGGCAGCTATCTGCCTCTTTGCGTGCCGGTTGAAGGCCATTTCGTCTGCAATAATTAAAAAGGTTTAAGACGATGAAATCAATAGTTTCAGTTTCTGGTGCTGTTCATTGACCTAATGGTGCGGCGGATACATTAGATAAGTTAATTGATGCGCTCGGTGCATGGGAAAAATGAAGTGCGGCTTCTAAGCCGGCAAAGTGCCAATGTGATCGTATATTGAAGCGAAAACCGCGCTAGGGTAAAATTGGCCGCTCGCATGGCTTCCTTGTGGTCACAGAGGTGTTGGGTCAGGGTGTGAGGTGACTGCCTAATAAAAACAGCGGCAATCTGGATTGCCGCTGTTTCAGACATCATGACTAACGTTTGTTCTTATTCTTCAAACAATAGCTAATTTGCCATATAGGAAAAGTTATTTTTTTTCAGTCTCAGAGTCTGACATAGACTCTTTGGCTTTTTCTTTTACTTTTTCATAGGTTTCTTTCGCTTTTTCTTTAGTTGATTCACCGGCGTCTTTCATTTTTTCGCCGACCTGAATTAATTTCTTCTGGATTTTTTTAGTGACACCACCATTCATTTCGTCAGTGGTTTTGTAGCCAGGTGCCATTTCAAGTGTTTCTTTTGAAGCATTTATGGTGATGACAGTATTGTCATTGCTCTTCTTGATGTTCAGAGTTGACAGAGGCACGGCCACATCTTTCTCGCCAATGCCAAGGAAACCGCCGACACCGATAACGACAGCATGAACTTCATATTTATCATCGAGAATAAGGTCGTTAATGTCACCGATGATTTCGTTTTTCTGGTTCATGACATCTTCACCGATCAGATTGCTTGCAAGAGATTCCTGTTTTTCCTGCATCTGGATGAAGTTTTTGCTCATAGCTTGATTTTCAGCCATTGCCGGCATTGTGCCTGTTGTCATCAACGCAATGATAATGGCTGCAGGCAAATTACGTTTCAACATGATCATTTCCTCAATCTGTTGTGGGGCGCTCACGAAATGTGTGCGCTTCTTGAGGGGGATAACCGGCGAGGAGTTGATTGGTTCCAGAAAACTTTGAAATTTTTTCTGGTTTTCCGATGTGATGTCCGGTCCATTGGACAGGCAGTTTCTTTATGTGCATGCTTTGAATGAGCACGGGAACCATTTGGCCGGATCTGCGTTAAAGGATGAATCCTGTAATAAGCTAAGGGGGTATTCTGAGATGATGTTTGCAATATATAATACCCTTTAAGTGCATGTCTTTTTCTTTGGAGCAGATGTCAAACCCTGAGCGCTTGCTATCCAGAATTTTACTAATTTATGTCTTGCAACCCCTCACATAAGAGTTACCGCAATGAACCAGAATGCAAACCTTTCTCAAAAAGAACAGGAAACGGTTGAAGATAATATTCGCCTGAAAGCCGCCCATGTGTATGAGATCATCCGGCTTGAAGGTGAATCTGAACTTGTCCGGTCTCCCTCTGCGCTCTGGTGGTCCGGGTTGGCGGCTGGGCTATCTATCGGTTTTTCAGTGGTTGCCGAGGCGTTGCTGGCGGCGTATCTGCCTGATACGCCTTCCAAACCGCTGATTGATAACCTTGGCTATTCAGTGGGGTTTCTGATCGTGATCCTGGGGCACCAGCAACTTTTTACGGAAAACACGCTAACAGCGGTTTTGCCAATCGTTAAACGCAAAAAAATGCGCTGGTTGCGGGCGATGTTGCGGCTTTGGCTGATTGTGCTATGCGCTAATGTTGTTGGCTGTATGATTTTTGCGGCGACCATTGCCTACACGCCTATGTTAGGTGCGGAGGTGCATAAGGCCATCGAGGATATTGGGCAGCATCTGATGAGTAATTCTGGTCTGGAAATGTTTGTGAAAGCTATTGCCGCGGGTTGGTTGATTGCGGCTTTGGTCTGGATTTTACCTTCAGCGGAGGGCGCAGAATTTTGGGTGATAATTCTGATAACCTATCTGATCGCTCTTGGTGATTTCACACATATTATAGCAGGATCTGCCGAGGTGTTTTATCTGTTGGCGGTGAGTGGTACCGGTATTAGTGATGCGGTGTTCAGGTTTTTTCTTCCCACACTTGCAGGCAATATTCTAGGCGGAACAGCTTTGTTTGCAGCGCTTAGTTATGCGCAGGTGAAAGAGGAAATCTAATATATTTTATAACCTTCCCACTTCTTACTCTCTTCCCCCTTTTTCGTTATGAAAGGCGGGATAGAGGGGGGATGTCACAGTTTCAGGTCATTGTTATCTTGAATAAATTTTCAATATCTTCCCTGGTTTTTTCTTCAATGGAGAAATATTTGGATTGTATGGTCGTGATCAGGATGCTGAGATTTCCGTTGATTCTGTCCAGCTCATCATCATTTATCTTTGGCCATTTCTTCTGAATTTCGAATTTGAATTGTGGCCAATTATCCTTGATTTTTTGTTCTTCCATTTTTTTATCCTGACGCTTCATTACGAAGGTTCTGATTTTGGTTTGGTGGTGTTTTTCAGTTATTATCTTATTTTAGTCAGTTCCTGCATTTCCCGTAGATGTTTTTCAATTTTGGATCTGTAATCTTTCACGAGGTCTTTTTGATGACCCGCCTTTGGCAGGCTGATGAGCTGATCGAGGATTTTGACCATATGATCAAGCACGATGAAGTTTGTTGTTGAAGCCTGCAGAATGCCGTCATATGAGCTTTTGAGATATTTGGAGAATGGCTCGTTAGTGAAAATTATACGGATATTGCCATCACTGTCCTGCAGGACATGCTGGGCATCTTTCTGTTCGGCCAGACAGGCGAGCCCTTCTGCCAGACGATTTATGCAGAAAATCGCCGTTTGCGGGTCGTTGATCCCGCTGGAGAGGGCCCGTAGAGCAATTTCTGTAATTGCATTGATTTCATAATTCAGCGAGGCTTCTGGTGTGCGCTGTTCTGATACAGAAAGGGAATTGACTATGTTTCTGTTGTCATCTTTGCTTAGCTTCCGGCCTCTAGAAGATCTGTGATAGACGGTCATAACGGGCAGACCTTTCAGGATAAATCTCCCTGGACTTAGGTTCAGTTTTATTATCAGATCTTTTTCGGTGGCTATTTTACAAACCGCCTCAGTGTCGAGTTGTTGTATGTAACCTGAGTTAGCAAGGGTTATATGGTTTTTAGAATACCCCTCCAGTTTTTCTGATAGTTGTTGCAGGTCATTTTCACTCAATTGTAAAAGTTCGTTCTGGCGCGTTTTATTTAGAGCGTTTGCGGCTTTCAGGAGATCCTTCCCTAATTCACTGATAATGACATCTGCCTGAATGCGGGTTGCCATATGATGGATGAAATGTATAAGCATGACGATTGAAGTGATAGTCAGTAACATGGCAAAGGCCACGGTCAGTCCCTTTACTTCACCAACCGTTGACCCCTGATCAATCCGCATAAGCACGATCAGGGAAAAGACAAAAGTGGCATTAAACAGACCAAGGGTGATTTGTGTTGGCCGGTCATCCATGAATTCGGTAAGGATGCGGGGGCCCAATTGCTGGGAGACCAGGATCAGCGCCACAAGTGTCATAGAAAAAACCAGACTGACGACAGTGATCATGGCACCGGCTATTGTTGCCAATACCAGCCGTGCGGTTTCAATTGGCATTTTCAATGTTGAGAAATATTTGTATATACCCCAACTTTTGAAGGTCGTGTCGAGATCAAGGATAAAGAAAGCTGCAAGTATTGCACAGATCGACAGCAAGATAGGTATGAACCAGAAGCTGGACCGGATGGATAGCAGGACCCTGCTGAGGTAAAGATTCATAAGCTCACTTTCACCTGATTTATAATGCATATAGAATGGCGGTGCCTGCAACGACAAGCACAGACAACCCCTGTCCCAAAAGCAATAATACCCCATCCCTGCTGGTAAGACCAAGCGCGATGATGACAATTATGAGCGCCGGTAAAAAGACAGCAAAGGGCACCAGTGCTAGCGGGAACATCAGGAGTGCCATTGCCATGGTTGCCAGAGCCGTGAACTGAAGGAATGGTGCTTTGCTCAGAAAGTTCAATCGCGGTTTGATATATCTATCAATCTTCCTGGTGTAGGGGCGGATTATTTCAACTGAGTTTTTCAGTTTATCACGAGGGAAAGAGTAACTCAGCAGTTTTTCCGGTAGCCAGGGGTGAGGCTGGGTAAAAAGCAGCTGAGTGGAGATTGTGAAGATAATCGCTCCGGTGATGATCGACATGCCAGGAATGGCCCCGGTCGGTGATGCGGCAAGAATTGAGGGGATGAGCAGTAGTGGGCCAAAGACACGTGAGTTGAAAACCTGCATCAGATTGTCAAGAGAGACAGACTCACCCGTGGTTTTTTCAACCAGCTTATCTATTGCAGCGGTGAGGTTTTCCGGCTCTGTCCGGGTTTCGGTATTGTTATCAGGATTGCTCATGAGAGTTTTTCTGTTAGGATCACTTTTATTAAGAAAGGCCTTGAACCTTAGGGAAAGTTCAGGTTCAAGGCCTTTCATGCTTCAGGTTACGGTCTTCTGGTTACGGTGATGGCTAGAACTTTCTGTTACCAAGTAACAACCACAGTAACAGGCCGATAACAGGCAAGACTATGATCACAACGATCCAGACGATTTTGTTGGTGTCATCCCTTGATGACTGAACGATTTTTAAAATGGCCCAGACGTCCAGAATAAGGATGATAAGGCCAAGAAGGCCACCGAATTCGATACCCATTGTTCTATCCTTTGTTAGCTTTATTCGCCCTGCTGTTCATCTCTTGTGCGCGAGAGCGTGACTGGTATTCTGTTCACTGTAATTTTAACAGTGCTTTATCAAAACCTTTGGCCAGTTCTGACCAGGCATTGGCAAATCCTTCACCCAGCTCTTCTGCACTTTTATTAAGTTGCCGGTTTTTTTCCTTTGTCAGGGAGGCCAGTCTTTCGGAGTGTGATTGTGTGGCTTCCTGCATGGCTTCAAGATTTTCGCGCGCAACATCCAGTTGCTCTTCACTTTGCCGTTTCAACAACTCGGAATATGAGATGTTTTGTGCCTGAGCTTCCTTCAGCTTTTTCTGATTGTGCTGTCTTAGCTCGTTGAATTCAGTTCTGATTTCCATGTATTGTCGTTCAAGCTCCAGAATGTACTCTTCACGGTATTTTTCTGATTCTGATTTCATCCGGTCGAGATGGTGGCCCCATTCCGACAATTGCTCTTCGAGGTTTGTCCAGAGACTTGTGCGATCATTCATAAGTTAGCTCCAATTTTTTTCATCCTTCGGGCTGGGTGCCAGAAGAAATTAATTCCTTTCTCTTGGTGATTTATTTTTCGCAACTCTGCGATTACTCCACAGTGATTGAGCGAAGCATCCAGATGGCTTTTTCATGGTATGTCATGCGACTGACCAATATGTCGTGGGTGACAAAGTCATCTGATTTTTCAGAGACGATAGAGGTTTTGCGCATCGTTCTGACGATTTTTTCATGATCTTTAATCAGATTGTTCAGCATTATTTTTGTTGAAGGGATGCTGTCTTCATCTGAAATGCTCAGTGAGGCCGGCTTATTACCCGATGATTTATATGGTACCGGATACCCGAGGGCACGCACCCGTTCAGCCAGGACATCTGCTGCAGCGAACAGATTATTATAATGGGTTTCTGTCAGGTCGTGTACGGGTTTGAAAAGAGGGCCCACAACATTCCAGTGATAGATTTGAGATCTGACCATCAGTTGCATTGTTTCTGCTAAAACGTCAGAGAGATTTTCCGCCAATTCTGAACGGTCACTTTTATTGAGGCCAGTTTTTAGCAGCTCTACCTCAACTTTTTGTTTCATCACTGCTGCTGTCATATTGAACTCCTTTTCTATTTCTGAGGTTGCTTCGTGAAATAAAATGAACAGCTGTCCAATCGGTTCCATTATTTTTTTACGGGAATTAAAGGAACCAAAGAGGGTCTGCGACGTTTTGATCAGAACACACTGAAAGGTGTGTCATTCAGATAAGGAGTTAGATTATGAATTGGAATCAAATCGAAGGTAATTGGGAACAATTTAAAGGTAAGGTTCAAGCCCAGTGGGGTAAGCTTACTGATGACGACCTCGATGTGATTGCGGGTAACCGTAAACAGCTGGCGGGTAAAATTCAGGAGCAATATGGTAAAACCCAGGAAGAGGTTGAATCCGAGATTGATGAGTGGACCCGCGATTGTTAATGGATCACTGATCATCGATGTTTTAGAGGCGCGTTATTAACGCACTTTCGCCCCCTCTAAAAAAGAACCGGCGCCATATTTGGCGCCGGTTTTTTTGTGTCATTTTTTAATTATTAAGGGGGGTGTTTGTTCCTAAATAGCCTGAACATATCCATGCAGTGAAAATAAGAAAAGCGCCGCTATAAAACGGCGCTCTTCAGATACCAGAATTCATGTGTTTTTCGCTTTATGCGCCGCGACGGAGAATCCCCAATATGATAGAGATAACAAGCAGGGCAACAAAAATGTAGAATAGAATTTGAGCAATGCCTGCTGCTGTACCGGCGATTCCACCAAAACCAAGCACACCGGCGATGATTGCGATTACAAAAAATACAAGTGCATAATACAGCATTGTAGAACTCCTTCATTGTTGTACAGGGAGTTAACGTTCTGGTTCGTAATTGGTTGCCTTGTTTTTTATTTTTTTGCGGTATTATTGAAAAAAAGCGCCTGGCTGATGAGGGCTTTAACCATGTCTGGATTAAATGGTTTTGTCACCAGGAAGGTTGGCTCGGGGCGTTCCCCTGTCAGCAGTCTTTCCGGGAATGCAGTGATGAAGATAACCGGAATTTCTGATGAGATCAGAATTTCATTCACAGCATCAACCCCGGAGCTGCCATCCGCCAGCTGGATGTCGGCGAGGACCATTTTAGGTTGTGTCTTGTTAAACAGCTCGACAGCTTCTGTGTGTGTTCTGGCAATGCCTGTTACTTTATGGCCAAGATCCTGAACCAGTTGTTCGATATCCATGGCAATGAGGGGTTCATCCTCTATGATCATGATGTATGTTTGAACCTGGCCGGAGATTTGTCTTGCCGCTTCTTTCAGATCCTCTGCAACCTGATCTTCGGTAATGGACAGGATTGCGGCGATATCTTCATTTGAGAATTCTTCAACTGCGCTCAGAATGTAAGCTTGCCGCGGCCGGGGTGAAAGTGCTGCCAGATTTTCAGCGGCTCGTTGTTCCCATGCGTAGGGACTGTCAATTGGGGTGATTTCGATGTTGGCTGTTGCGAATATTTTTGAAAACAGATTGAAGAGTGCAACCCTGTCATTTTTGGCTGTTGGAAATGAGGATACATCAGCAATTAATGTTTCAAGGACGGCAACTACATAGGCATCCCCTGACGTTTGCGTACCTGTAACAGCTCTTGCGTAGCGGCGTAGAGCTGGCAGATATGCCGCAATCTTGGCGGAAAGTGACATGCAAAATTCTCCTGAACCTGTTATGAATTTCTTTATTAAATACCGTAAAATAAAAAAAGTTCCCTTTGTTATGGAACTTTTTTTCATCTTTATCATTTCCATTTGGTGCACCAAGGAAAATCTGACTATGAAGACCCCTACCCGGTATCAAAAACAACAAAGCATGATAAATCAGCAATTGAAGAAATATTACGTCTCACTTGAAGAAGAGACTATTCCTGATCGATTCATCGAAATGCTGGAACAGCTTGATAAGGCTGAGAAAAAGGCCACTCAAGCTAAGCGTAAGAGTGACAATGATGGGAAGTAACAGCTTCAAGAAGGAATTACTCACTAATCTGGGTAGTTTGCGTGCCTTTGCGGTCTCACTTTCTGGCAACAGGGACCGGGCGGATGATCTTGTTCAGGAAACTGTGATGAAAGCATGGGCCAAACAGGATAGTTTTACCATGGGCACCAATATGAAGGCGTGGTTGTTTACTATTCTGAGAAATGAATTTTACGGTCAGATGCGGAAATCGGGGAGGGAAGTTTCCGATCCTGATAATGTGATGACAAATAATCTTGCTCAGCATCCTGATCAATATGGAAAGCTGGATTTGCAGGATTTTCAAAAAGCTCTCAACACATTGCCTGAAGATCAGCGTGAGGCCATTGTTCTGGTTGGGGCAAGTGGTTTCAGTTATGAGGAAGCCTCTGAGATTTGCGAATGCGCTGTAGGGACAATTAAAAGCCGGGTCAGCCGTGCACGCTCAACCTTGCAGGAACGGCTTGATGTCTCTGGTGAGGGCGATTACGGCCCGGATGAGACATCATCTTCAATTCCTGGAATTGCCTAGAAAATGATTTGCCTGAGGTGGTTATTGTTCCGATCCTGAATTTCTGCAGGATTAGTATGTGCTCTGATTTCCCTGATGAGTTCCTGATAATCAAAAGGTTTAATGAATGTTTTTTCCACATACTCCTTGTAGGCTTGTGGGAGCTGCTCAGTTGAGCTTAGAAGACAGATCAACGGGATGTTGAGTGTTATCAATTTGTCCAGGAGGCCTGTGACCATTCCAATATTCAATGAGCAATCTATCAGTACAAGATCTGCATTTTGACTAAGAATAACCTCTTCAGCATCAACAGAGTTGGTGACCGTGATCTGACAAAGCAGCGCGGTGTTAATCGCATCCTCAAGATCAATCGCGATTGGATAATCATCTACAACGATTAAAATGTGGGGGTCTGATACCATAATATTTTATCTTTCAGTAGCGGTTTTGATCGTTCTGTGTGTTGGTGCTCTTTCATGGTTCTGCCAGCTTTCTTAGACCGTTGCAGGAGATGTGACATTTAAAAAAGACATAGTGGGGATGATTGTTATCGCGGCTTGGTTTTTAATCTTGCGGGGAACAATCAGTGGATTAATGCATTGATATAATGGATTTAGGTATGGCTGGGAAAATTGTGCTTTCGAAACTTGCAGAAAATAACAAGCGAACGAAATGTGAAGATTGCCCCCTGCGCACACTAAAACACTACCGCGCTTTTACGCCTTCTGAACTTGATTATATCAGCGCGTTCAAGACGGGTGAGCTGGCAGTTGATAAGGGATCGACGCTGCTGGTCGAGGGTAGCAACAGCGCGCATCTTTTTACTGTGCTATCAGGCTGGGGGTTCCGTTACAAACTGCTTGAAGATGGGCGGCGGCAAATTCTCAATTATTGTCTGCCTGGTGATCTTGTTGGTCTGCAGGGTACTATCATGGGCGAAATGGAACATTCTGTTGAGGCTTTAACGGATGTTCTGCTTTGTGTTTTTGAGCGTGAGAAAATTATGGATCTGTTTAAGTCTTACCCTGAATTGGGGTTTGATCTAACATGGATTGCTTCACGGGAAGAAAGTATTCTTGATGAGCATCTTCTTAGTGTTGGCCGGCGCACAGCATTTGAGCGTGCGGCTTATTTATTGTGTTTCCTAGAATATAAAACCAAAGTTCTCACCCATAAGTCACAATCGCAAACCATTTTACCGATCACGCAGCAGCATGTGGCAGACACGCTTGGTCTTTCTATCGTCCATACCAACAAAACCTTGAAGAAACTGGGCAAGAGAGGGCTGATCAAATGGCAGGACAGGGGTTGCCTTGTGAATGATGCAGATGGTCTCTCTCAGATTGCAGGCTGGCAGCCTATGGGGGAGAAACCCCGCCCGTTTCTTTAACCCCCTCAATGAGTGAGATTTCAATGGGTATTGGAGTTTATTATGCGTTTTATTGCAGTGCTAAATGAAGAAAGCGGTGCCGCAGGGACGATGGATCTCGAAGATTATTGCGCGCATCTCGCACGGGCGTTTCAGAGCCAAGCTCATGAGCTTCGTTGCAAGATTATTACCGGTTCAGATTTGATAGAGACACTCCAACAGTCTGTTGATGATAGCTGGGCTGATGGCATCCTGGCATGCGGGGGAGATGGGACAGCTTCTGCTGCGGCGGGAATGGTTTATAAGGGGGGGAAAGTTCTGGGAATTTTACCAGCCGGGACACTTAATCTCTTTGCCAGATCACTGAATACACCGCTTGATCTATATGAGGCCGCTACCGCTCTTGCCAAAGGTGCGGTAAAAAAATCGGATATAGCAAGTGCCAACGGGCGCCCCTTTATTCATCAATATTCAGTTGGCATGCAACCGCATATCATTCAGGAACGGGAACACATTGGTTATCAGTCACGTCTTTTAAAAATTATTGCCGGTCTTCGTGCGACACTATCTGTCATTAGCCGCAGTAGTTATTACAAAGTTATTATAGATGAGCTTTCACCTAAAAAAATCGAGCATGTAGATTTTGTAGCCGTTTCCAGTAACCCTTATGGAAAAGCACATCTTCCTTATCCGGATGGTTACAATCAGGAAATTCTGGGGCTCTATTGGGCTGGCAAGCTGTCATCCTTTGATCGTGCCAGGCTCACGGCCGATATTTTTGCAGGGAATTGGGATCAGAACCCGCATCTGCATGAGCAGAAATGTGAGCAGGTTAATTTACATTTCAAAAAAGTGACGCGCCATGCCGTGGCAAGTATTGATGGGGAGCTGGTTAAACTGGATGGCGATGTCCAGATCAATGTTCACCCCGGTGCTCTCAAATTGCTGGTACCAGGGGGAACATTGTAAGATTGTTTAAAGGGGGGGATTTGAACCCTGGTTTTTTGTCAAGAAGACCCTTTTCTGGCCAACAAGACCAAATGGGCTGCAAAAGTTAAAGGGTGGCTGCGGTTTCGTCTTCGTCGTCAAGGACTTCGGCGTCCAGCGCTTCAAGCGCGAGTTGGATGTTACGAAGCCGGGCATTCAAGCCATCATCATCAATCATGTTGCTTTCTGTTGCGGCTCGTTGTGCTGCTCGTTCATCAGTGAACATTTTGGTTAATTTTTCCACTTTCTGGTCCTTGTTCAGGGATTTATCCTCCAAAATATTCTGGATTGCGGGATAGGTGATTTCTTCCTCAATTTTCATTTTCTTTCCTTTCACAGGACTTTCTACTGCTTAGTATTCTTGCGTTCAGATTCTGGTGACGAGCATCAAAATGCCTGCCAGATAGAGGGCTGACAAAGAAACGAGGCCAAATAATACCAGCGGGCGCCAGACTGCTGGTATGGACTGATTGCGCTCACCTGCGTTTGGGCCCCAAAATTTGCGTGGTAATGGTTTGTGATCTATTGCTCTTTGCATTGTCTTCTCCATAACTTCTATGGGGACAATGCCAGGGGGGGCAAAAGGTTCCTGGATTATTAATTTTATTCTTTTTTATTGGCACTTAACCGGTAGGGTTATATGTGCTTCAACACCTTTATTGAGGAATTCCAGCTTCACATTGCTGCCTATAATTTTGTCCAGACTGCGTTCAATCATTATGGAGCCGAAGCCGTTGGTTTCAGGTTTTATGACCTCAGGTCCATTTTTTTCTATCCAGCTTAAATTGACAATATGTGGCATCGCTGATTGGTCAAGTTTGATATTGATTTCGACCAATCCATTGGGCGTTGATAGTGCACCATATTTAGCAGCGTTGGTTGCCAGTTCATGAAACACCATGCCAAGGGCAAGTGATTCTTCAGGACCGAGTGTCACCTCATCGCCGCTAATTACAAGCTGTTTATCTACATTCTGTATATAGATGTTAATCTGTTCAGTTAAAAGGTGACTAAGGAGAACTGGTTCCCATTCCTTATCAGAGAGGAGAGTGTGGGCTGCTGCGATTGATCTGATGCGGCCCGAGAAGGCCTGATTGAAATCTGCCGGGGATTTTGAATTTTTCAGGGTCTGACTGGCGATGGATTGAAGCATCGCCAATGTATTTTTTACGCGGTGGTTTAACTCACGCAGCAGAAGTTCGGTTTTTTCTTCGGATTTTTTCTGGTCAGTTATGTCAATGTTGACCCCAGCCAGATTTAAAGGTTCACCATTTTCATCCCAATCGAGAACCTTGCCTTGACCGATTAACCACTGGCCGGTTTCAGCGATCCTGTATTCTGCTTCATATGGTTCACCGCCTGATATAGCAGCTTCAAACTGGGCTTTTACGTGGTTTGCGTCTCTTTCATCTATGGCATCGAGGAGTTCAGCTGCGAACAGGGGATCGTTATGTTTTATCCCGTAGATTTTTCGCATCTGTATATCACAATCTACCTGATTGGTATGGAGATTCCAGACCCAGGAGACCACATTGGCAGCCTTAATTGCCAGTTGCTGGCGGCGAATCTGTTGTTGATGCTTTATTTCAAATAACGAGACTTCGTTTAAACTGAATCGCATTTTGAAAATTTCGCAGCATAGTTCGGCAAAGCTGGATAATCGGCTTGTTTGATTTTTTGTGATGATCTCTCTTGGTTTGTTGTCAATAACACAGATGGCGCCGATATTTTCTTCTTCCAGTATCAAAGGTGCTGCGGCTAAAAAACGTATATTGGGTTCCCCGGTGACCAGTGAGCTGGATGAAAAGCGGTTGTCCTCAAGTGTGTTCATGACGATTAATGGTGAAGTTTCTGTTTCTGCAAGCACATGAGCAAAGAATGTGTGATCAATCGGCATTTCATTAATCTCTAGTCCAACGCAAGACTGGAACCATTGATTGTCTTCACCGATTATCACCATAAATGAGACAGGTGCCTTGAAGTCACTCGCGAGGAGTTGGGTGATAAGATCGAACTTTTTACTGGTGAAATTGTTTGGGTCTGCGTATTTGCGCAACACGGCCAGTCTTTTCGGCGAATAAATGATGTGTGAGAGATTCTCAGGCGTGGCTTCGTTGTTCATTTTCAGGTCTTTCAGATTTCGTTGTTAGGATGCCAGTTTTCAATGGCGCCGGCCTGATGCATTGCACACGTGCTTTTTGGGCTGTTTTTGCATATTCATCATATTAGCTGAATGCAGAAGATCAAAATAAGTTCATTCTTTTCTATCTCTTGTTTGTTTTCCCGCTGCTTTTTTATCTTAACGTCTTCCTATTCAATCTTTGCTTTGTTGCCATTCTGGTATCTCCTTTTTCACTTACCTATAAAGATGAAACCATTATATGATCAAAAAATGCGATAGAAGGTCAGGTAGAAATAAATTAAAAGGTCTCTTTGAGAGTTTTTAATCTGAACGTGCGCATATTTATTCAGGAGTGATTTCTAAGATGAAGGCCATTGTCAATGTTGCCAGAGGCGCAGCCAGAGAAACGCTAACGCTGGTGGAGCGGGAAGTGCCGGTGCCTGGGCTTGGGGAGGTTCTTGTCCGTCTCCATGTCTCGGGGGTTAATCCTTCTGATGTTAAAGTGCGCTCCGGGGCGCAGGGCCCAATGCCCGGCGATGAGGTTATTGTGCACAATGATGGTGCTGGTGTCATTGAGGCGATCGGCGAGGGGGTCACAACCCGGGAGGTCGGGCAGCGTGTCTGGCTTTATAATGTGAACCGTACGATTGACGGGTTATCTCAGGGGCTTGCTGGAACGGCGGCTGACTATCTTGTGGTTGAGGAAAGTTTTGCTGTACCGCTGCCAGGTGATGTTTCGTTTGAAGTTGGGGCCTGTCTCGGCGTTCCGGCAATGACGGCATGGCGTGCGGTTTTTGGCAACGGACCTGTTGAGGGGCAAACCTTACTGATCACCGGGGGTGCGGGGGCGGTTGGTTATTTTGCCATTCAGATGGCGACAGCCCGCGGCGCGACAGTGATTGCAACAGTCAGTAGCGATGAGAAGGCTGAAGTGGCGCGTAAGGCAGGGGCTGAACATGTTCTGAACTATAAGCAAACTGATGTTGGGGAGGGGGTGGTTGCGCTTGTTGGCGAGCACCAGATTGACCGCATTGTTGATGTTGATTTTGCTGCTCATGTTGGCTTGGCACCGCGCCTGCTTAGCCAGCGCGGGACGATTGGGGTTTATGCCTCGAGCAGTGATTTCAACCCGCAGGTGCCTTTTTATCCGCTGGCGTTTCGCAATACATCTGTTGATTTTATATTTGTGTATTCGCTGCCCTTTTCTCTTAAGAGCCGGGCCATAGTTGATATTACGGAATTATTAGAGGCAGGGGCTCTGGAGCCGATCATTGCTGAGCGTCTGGCGATGGCTGATTGTGCCCGCGCGCATGAGTTGATTGAGGGAGGGCAAGTGCTTGGCAATATTGTCCTTGATGTTCAGGGGATGTGAGCGGGGCCGTAATTTTTCCCTAATATGGTGCAAGGATGGGGATTAAAGATTTGTGGGGAGATGATTGATGGGAATGGAGGGGACCAAATGTTCCGGAACTTTCGCTATGTGCTGATCGCCGCTCACTGCTGTGTTATTGCCGGCTGTTCAAATAATGGGGGTAGTAACTCCCTTTTCTCAAACAAGAATTCCGAAGGGCCGGTTCAAATTGCTGGGAAGGACATTTCCTCGGTTGATAAAGCGCAGCAAAATGCCCTCACTGGCGGGCCGACTGCGAGCATCAAGGTTGCCATTGATCAGGCAGATCTTAAAAAAGCGGTGCATCGATATAAACTCTCTCAATCCAGTATGAGCGGGACCCACAAAATAGTAGGTGCTGACCTCAATGGTGATGGGGTTGGTGAGGGGCTTGTCTTTTTTCAAGGGGATGACTGGTGTGTCTCTACCGGGTGCCAGCTTGTTGTGTTTGTGAAAGGCGCCAACGGTTTTCGCAAAATGTCAGTTACCAAACGGGTGAAATTGCCGCTTGTTGTTAGCCCGCAATTTTCTGAAGGCTGGCGGGATCTGATTGTGCGCTCGGGCAATGGTGGTATTGGTGAGCATCTTGTCCGCTTACGGTTTGCCGGCAATTATCCGGCCAATGCCTCGACTGTAAAGGAAAAACTTGCAGCTTTACCGGGTGGCCATGAAATGCTGATAAACGGAGAGTTCCAGGCTGTGAGCGGTGCACCAGCAAATTGATTTTTTGAATTGTTTCCCCGGACAGGTTGTCTTCCTCAGCTTTACCTGGACAGTTTCACGTTCCAGTTTCCCTTCGATCAGTTTTGCTGTCTGTTGACCGCTGCTAACTTCGCATCACTCAGAAAAAGGGAACAATTTTGTAAGAAATTTGTTTGAGATGTCTTTTTGGTGAATGGGTCATATTAATCGCCTATGAGCCGGTTGGACCTTACCCTTTCTTTCCAGTACAATTCTTCAATATATTTATGGAAAACGATTTGTTGTTTTAATTCTGCAAATACATTTTGGGAAGGGAGCAGATGTGGCGCTTATTCATAAGGGCTCTGCTTATTTTGACCGACTTCAAACAACCTTGAGCAAGGCCTTTCCGGGCAGTGGGTGGGTTCAGCGCCTTTCTGAGCGTCCGCCTCTTTTGTTGAGTGCTCTTGTGTTGTTACTGGTGATTTTTTCCGTGCTTTTCTCTTTGACCTATCTCTGCCTCAGAGACGGGCGCAAGAACCTTGATCAGGGTTATTATAAAATTGCCTATTATCAGTATTACAGGGCGGCACGCGCAGGTGACAAACACGCGCAAACACTCATTGGTAATCTCACTCTCCTGGGGTTGGGTGTGAAAGAGGATCAGCTTGAAGCTGCACGCTGGTATCTGAAAGCTGCGATGAAGGGCCATGTTCCGGCCCAGATCAACCTGGGCCAGCTTTACTGGAACGGGCTTGGTGTGCCGCGCCGTGTTGGCAAGGCTGTTGGCTGGTTTTATCTGGCAAAACAGGCGGGGAGTGAGCGGGCTGAGGGGCATCTTAATTATATTGGACAGACCAATTCTGTTTTGCCCTTGATGTTTGATACGGCTGTATTGCAGTTTAACACTCTGGATGTGGTCAAGGCCCGCCTTGCTGATAAAGGTGAGATGACCTTTTTAATGGAATAGAGAGCACCATGAATTTTCCCCACAAACTTACTGGCGCTGAGCGCAGTGAAGTTCCCCCTTACTGGAGCTTTCTGGTCTGGCTGCTTTTTGCCAGCGTGCTTTTGTTTATTGGCTTTGTGCTTGTACGAGAGGGGTTGTGGGAAAGAGTGCTTGAGGCTGATCAGAGCAAGATTTCAATCCTGATCGTGGCTGTTTTTGTGGCGGCCAGCTGTTATGTGGCTGTGCAACTTTTCAAGGTTTGCGGGTTGTTTGAACATACACTTGAATTGCTGGGGCAGCGGCCGGGTGCACCGGCACGCGCCGGTTTGACGCTTGTTGATCATTACCTTCGGGAGATGGGCAGGTTGCCGCATGGTGAAAGGGCTGGCGGGATTGATCAACCCAGCTATGTTTTTGAGATCTATGTTGATAAATTGCGCGGCCCGCTTGAGATTGTCGGGTTCTGGAGTGACACGCTCATCAGGCTTGGGTTGATTGGCACCATTGTCGGTTTCATTATGATGCTGCAGTCTTTTGTCTCCGGACCATCGCCCAGTGAAGAAAATATCCAGACTTTACTGATCACTATGAGCAAGGGGATGGGGACCGCGCTTTACACAACCTTTGCCGGGCTGGTTGCCTCGACGCTGCTTGGCTTGCAGCAACAATTATTATCCCGAACTGTGGAAAATGTTATTGCAGGGCTGATCCGGCTTTCGGACAGGGATGGTGTTATCCCCGGCGATATTTCACATGATCAGAGCCAGATGAGCGGAGCGAAGTGATGGCGATCAGGGTTGGTAAAAACCGATCTTCGCATCAAAGCAATGGGGCTGATCCGTTTAGCGATCTTCTGTTTAATTCATTGCTTGGTATTTCACTTTTGTTTTTCATCGCCATCATTTTTATTAATCCGCAGTCCAAAGCCGGAAATGTTGAGGTAAAGGCCTATTTTGTGATCACGGTTACCTGGAAAGATTTCAGCCCGGATGACATTGATGTCTGGGTGGCTGATCCTTTGGGCAAGAAACTCTGGTACCGCCAGCGTGAAGTTGGCCTTCTGCATCTCGACCGTGATGACAGGGGCATGAAGGACGACAAGATTGTGGTTGAGGATGAGATGGTCGAGAACCCGCTGAACCAGGAGATTGTCACCATTCGCGGGGTTTATCCGGGGCGCTATACGGTTAATGTTCATTACTATGAGACAGCAACAGATAAACCGGTTGAGGTGGCGGTTCGTATCTTCAAGCTCAGACCGGATTATCAAATGATTTTCGATAAGAAACTTGTGCTTGAATCCAAGGGTGCGGAGAAAACAGCGGTTAACTTTACGCTCGGGTTGGATGGACGATTAAAGAAAATGGACAGAGTGCAGAGGCAATTGGTATTTTCACAATAAGGGAGCTTTTTAAGCGATGTTTGAAAGTTTTGGTCTGATTGCGTCTTATGTGGTGCTGGCTGTGTTGTTGTTGTTGGTTTTGTTTTACAGCCACTGGCACTGGGTGGTCAAGGCGGTGTTGATTGGGTCGGTTTCGGCTTTTTTCTATGTCACTTATCTTTCCATTCCGGATTTTTTTGGCTGGCCCACAACACATTACCGGCCTGACAAGTTACGGATTGTGGCAATTTATATAGATGCGCCTCACAAGGTGTATCTCTGGGGGCATGATCTCGGGGACGGGCTGGAAGCGCGCAGACCAAGAGCTTTTGAGCTTGCCTATTCGGAGCGGCTGAATAATTCCCTGAACAAGGCGGCGAATAAGCTGAAAAAAGGTTTTCCGATGATTGGCGAATTTCGCAAAGCGCCTGCTGTTAACCCCCTCGGTGAAGGGCACCTGACTGATCGGGATGAGCTGGAACTGGTGATATATGATGTGCCTGAAGCGCTGGGTTCGCAGACCAAATAGTTGTGTTTCTTTTAAGGATGGCTGTTTGACAAAGGATGGGTGAGGGGGCTGCTCATATTGACGTAATCTGCCCCCTCAATCCCTGATAATTATCAGGCGCCAACTTCAAAAGTGATTTTGACTGTGGTGCGGTATTCTTTTGGGGTGCCGTTTTTTTTCACTGTCATGCTTTGGTCCTGGATCCAGACCGAGCGGATGTTATCTACGGTTTTTGCAGTGCGTTTCACTGCCTGGATGGCGGCATCTTCCCAGCTTTTTGTTGAGCTGGCCATCACTTCAATTACTTTTAGTACAGCCATTTGATAATCCTTTTCTTTGTTCTGACTATGTAAAAGAAATTATCATAATGCTTAATGTGGCCAACAGGTGATATTTTGTCAGCTTTGCTTAACTCTTGCTGAAAAAATGTGTGGGTGCCGGGGGAATGCGCGCAGATTGGTTTGTTAGCCGTCTGGGATTTCGGCTTTTGCCAGTAATTCGGATGCCAGCCAGGACTGGAGATAGGTAGCAGCTTTCAAGGGTGCATCATCGGAGGGCCAGTAGGTGCCAAGCATCTCACATAGTTGGCTGAAATTAGCCCCTTTCAAGGTTTCATCCCAGATCATCGCTTCATCATAAGACAGAGGCCGAAAGCGTGACATGCCATTGCCGCGCCATATTATCAGCTCTTGCGGCATCTGGCTGATGCTGGTTTCTGGCGGGGTTTCCTCCCGGGCCAGCGCGGACCAGATATTGGCGGCGTTGGTTTTCTGGCTCAACCTTGCGGTTGAGGGGTGGGGTTTGAATGTGAGACGTGACCAGTTCTCTGGCTCAATGGCCTGCAGGTGACTTTGATTGATTGTGGCGGTGTCTTCAGCGTCGAAGGCATTGTTCAGGCTCATTTCGAGCTCTGCCAGTTCGGCGCATTCCGGGCGGTCTTTAAAGGGGGCTTCTGTTTTTAAAAAGAGGGGGAAATTGCGGCCAAACCAGCGGGCGTTGGGGCTGTTTGAGGGGTAGTGCTTATAATACCCCTCGGCGGCCTGCTGAAATAAGTCTTCACCGAGATAGGCTAAAGTTCGGGGATAGTCATTGGTTAAAAACTCTGACAACCTCGCACCGTAGGCATGCTGATACACATTGAGGAGAATTTCACGGCGCTCTTTCGAGCTGTCCTTAATGTCCTCGAGGATGGGGCTTTCCTCGCCAAGGATCGCTGCCTGCAATTCAGTTTGTAATTGTGCCAGGGTTTTGGCCATCAAATTCCCTTCATGCCATTGCTTTTGAGGATTGCTTATTCAGCTCGGGGTGCACTTCAGCTGCGATTTTGCGCAGTTTTTCCAGCTCGGGCAGAATTTCACCCAGTGGGGGGATGTTGTCATCCCGCTCAATGATGGATGAGACCGGGCCGAAGCGCTTCAACGCGGTGCGGTACAAATCCCAGACTTCATCCCTGACCGGGGCGTCATGGGTGTCAACGATATAGGTTACATTGTCACTGTGACCAGCCATGTGGAACTGGACGACACGGTCTTTTGGAATGCCGTTGATGAAATCGAGTGCGTCAAATTCATGATTAAAGGCAGAGACAAAGATGTTGTTTATGTCCAGTAGCCACCAGCATCCGGTGCGGTTGGTTAACTCTGCGATGAATTCCCACTCGGTCATTTCTGACTGGTTGAAGCTGACATATGTCGAGACATTTTCCAGAGTGAAGGGGCGCTCCAATACATCCTGGACGATTTTTACCCGCTCGGTGATGTGATCTAGGGCCTCTTCGGTATAGGGGAAGGGGAGGAGATCATGCAGGTTAACACCGTGGACGCCGGTCCAGCATAAATGATCGGAAATCCATTTTGGGTCTGTTCTTCCAGCAAGGGTTTTCAGGCCTTGCAGATATTCCATATCAAGGGCTTGTGTTGAGGCGATGGAAAGTGAGACGCCGTGCATGACAACCGGGTAGCGCTCGACGATCTGGTCAAGGATAGCGAGGGGTTTGCCGCCGGGGACCATATAATTTTCAGAAATGATCTCAAACCAGTCAATGGGGGGATTTGTCTCGAGGATGTCTGTGTAATGTTCGGGTCTGAGGCCAAGACCAAAACCAAGGAAGGGTGGCCGGTTTGATGCATTGTCTGTTTTTGGCTCTGTTGTCTGGGTCATGACAATTTCCTTGCCGGTTTCATATTGGGCCCTATCAATATTGGGTTTTTTATTTTCTGGTCTGTGGTTTCATCCTGATTACCTTGTGTTCGTCAGGATTTTATCATTCTGCGCCCCTTAAATCCAAGCCTGTCTGACGGAGATTTCAATTTATTGAGGTCACTTTTTATCAAGGTCACTATTAACTATCCGGATGTTTTTGTTTTTAAGATAATTCAACTCTGGCGGACTTTAAGCTCAAAGGGGCTGACTTACAATCAAACGCTCCCCGCCCAGAGTTTTGACATATGGGGGGGAGCGCTTGGAAGATGGTTGTTAACCAGAGAAATTATTTCTTTTCTTCCAGTGAGCCACCAACGGCTGCACATTGTTCCTTGGACAATTTAACAAAGCCTTTGCCTTTACAGGCGTTTTGACCTTTGCAGGCATTGCCAGCCGTTTTGCATGCGCTATGGCCTTTACAAGCAGTTACACCATAACAAGCTACATCACCTTCATGTGCTGATACAGTTGTGGTCACGGTACCGCTCATCATCAGTGCAGCGGCTGTTGCTGCCAGTGCAGCACCTGAAGTTTTTGCTAGTTTCATAACTTTTGCTCCATATCTTTTCAGTTACCAATTTCCCAACGGCAAAGCATCGGGAACAGGGGCAGAATAGAGCAGTAAGAATATGGTTGGAAAATGAACTCTGCATCACGTTTTCTTGAGAAACTATGTTTAGTCGCTGTTTTCAATATTGTTTCACTGGCAGAGAAGTGGGGATTCCGGGCGTTGTCTACCTCATCTAACGGTTTTTTTGAGTTATGATGGTGAGGCTGGTTGATTGAGGAAGAGGGGAAACCATGGGGCTGCATCTGATTAAAATGGCAGCGGGCATCAACTGTCTGGAGCTGTTAACTGAACGCCAGACTTATATCAGGTCGCTTCACCGGCCAGAGCTTGGCGCTTTCAAACCGCGCGCTGATGAGATTGTTCATATCACCCGGTTTTTTCCCAAGCGGCGCGATGAGATTCTACAGGGCGGCAGTGATGATGAAACCGAGGGTTCCCTATACTGGGTGTTTCAAAAACGCATTCAGGCCCGCCAGAAAATATCTGGTTTTATTGAGGTCACAGGCGCGGGCGGTGAGACGCGCTGCGGCATTGTACTGAAGGGGCCACTTATTGGTGTGGAGCGTTTTCCGCGGAAGGCGTTTCAGGGGTGGCGCTATCTTGAGGGAGCTGATGCCCCGCCGGACCTTGGGAATCATAGTGTTCAGTATGATCAGATTCCGCCCGACATGCGGCGTGACCTTGAGGCTTTGTGCCTGATATAATATGCCTTTCCCAATATATTGATTTTGGTACCTATTAGGGAAGAATGCTAGGGGTCATTGGCATTTGACGGCTTTGCGGCTATAGTCCTTTGATTAATTTGCCTCTTTAATATGAACATGGGAGCTGAGTAATGACACATGGATTTAAGGGCCGCACCTTTACCTTGGTGTTTGTTAGCGCAATTGCATTGATGTTATCTGGTTGTTTAGGCGGGGGTGACAACGACAAGGGTATGAAAAAATCTGACGCTATGAAGGAGGAACCTGCTGGCGATGGTAAATGGAAAGTTCCGACCGGGGCTGATCCTCAGTATTAATTTAATAATAACAATCTGAATACATTTTCTCGTCTGTATTTAATTTCATGGGGAGCCGTTGCATGACTCATTATATCAAAGGGCATTATTTTGCCCTTGTTCTACTCGCTGCCAGCAGCGCTATGCTTATAGGTTGTTCTGATGGGGATGATCAGAGGATGGCTGAAAAAGGGTCTGAAAGCGTAGAGGAAAAAACTGTAAAGGGTGAAAAATGGAAAGTCCCAACCGGCGCTGACCCTGTTTATGATGAGCAGAAAGTGGTTGCTGATAAAACGCCTGTCTGGCGGGTGCCGGATGGTGCCACCCCTGAGGCCCCTAAGTGGCGGGTGCCGGATGGGGCTACGCCTGAATATGAAAGCGCGGGCATCAATGTTATGCACAAAGTTGAGGGGTTCAAAACACCTGAATCTGTGCTTTACGATGCCAAACGTGATCAGGTTCTTGTCAGCCAGATCAATCAAAACGGTGTTTTGCCAGATGGTATGATTGCGGCGATCGGCGCGGATGGTACTTTAAAATCGGCTGATTGGATCAAGGGTCTGCATGACCCGCACGGTATGGCTATCCATGGTGACAAGCTTTATGTGGCCGACAGGGGCGACCTGGTGCAGGTTGATCTCAATTCACAAACAGTTGAAAAGAAATATTATGCAGCGGGCTCACTCTATCTCAATGATGTTGCTGTTGCTGATGATGGGACCGTTTTTGTTTCCGATGTGCTTGCCAACAAGATCTATCGTTTACCACCTGGCGGGGCGATTGATGTCTGGATGGAAGGTGAGGAGCTTAACCAGCCAAACGGTTTGCAGGTTCGGGATGGTTTCCTTTATGTCGTCAGCTGGGGGCTTGCCAAGGAGCCTTCTATCGATGGGTTGCTTGCCACCGGCAAGATAGGCTCTTATGTCAAAATCAGTCTCGCAGATAAAACCATCACATCTCTTGCCAAGAATATCGGTAATAAGGATGGGCTTGTGTTTGATGAAAATGGAGACGCCTTTATTTCTGACTGGCGGGCTGGCCATCTTACACACTTCAAGGAAGATGGTACCTTGATCAAGGACTATGATATGGCCAAGGTGCTCTCTATTGATAGCGCTCAGGGTTTTGCCGATATGGATTATAATCCCAACAGGAAAATGCTTTGGGCCCCGCTGATGATGAAAGGCACTGTTGTTGGCCTGACCTTTGACTGATTGGCAATGGCTAAAAATTTATCGCTTTGTAACCCCCGGCGGCTGGAAACGGCCTCCGGGGTTTTTAGTTTGTAATTGGCTCTTTCTCTCACGGCAAGAACAGTCTCTGCCCGTTCGCTTCCGAGGGGCGGCGCTTTTTAAAATGATCAGCTTGTTCTGAAAATCGGCACCCACTTTTCAGAGCTGATTTGTACCGGGCTTTGCTGGCGCTCCGCCATTCCTCTGGCCCAATTGGGGCTGGGCTCCTTCTTCGAGTATTCAGTCTGCTAGTTGCCGTTACAATCACAGAATGTTACAGGGGCGAAAAATTTGAACATAAAAGTTTATAGTGCTTCGTTTATTTCTGCCGCAATTGGCTGTTGTGCTGGCCTTCTCTTTATTTTGTATAGCGTATTAAAGAGGGCTGAGTATGGGATCGTGTTTGCGTTGGGGAAGCCTTCCCCAGCTATGGGTTGTTTTGCCTTTATTGATGTTCGGTGGTTGTTGTGCTTCTTCCGCACACGGGGAATTTTTGCCGTCGTCTCAACCAGGGGATGAGCTGGCGTTCGATAAGCGCCTGGAAAAAGAGGGCCATAAAAAGAAACGTGCCGAGCGGGCTGAGCCTTCCACCAAAAAACATGTTTCTGACAAGGGCAATGATCTTGATGCAGAGAGATTTTCCAAATCTGAAAATTATCTGCCCCCCGCAAAGAAAGCTCAGAACGACAGGAAGAAAAATCACAAAAAGGCAAAATCTGTTGGAACTGAGCTTCCCCCTTTAAAAGAAAAGCCCCTTAAACTTGCCGGGCTTGAAAAAAAACCGATGGCACCGCCTTTGAAAAAAGCGGCCATGCCTTATGTGCTGTTGCGGACCGTTGATAATGTCGGGCTGCCGCAATCAGTTGTGTTTGATCAGAAGCGTCTGCGTTTTTATGTCTCCCGGTTGGGTGAAAAGGCTGAAGCTCGAGCAGGGACAATCGCACTGCTTGGCCGTGATGGCAGTTTGATAGATGAAGCCTGGGTCAAGGAACTTGATCAGCCGCGCGGTATGGCGGTTGTTGGCTCCAGGTTGCTGGTGGCGGATGGTAAGCGTTTGCTTGATATCAACACCGCTACAGGAAAGATTGATCGGTCTTACCCGGTTGAGGATGTGTTTTATTTTCACGATGTTGCCGTGTCGTCTGATGGTCGGGTTTTTGTCACAGCACCGCTATCAAATACCATTTATGAATTAAAAGACGGCGCACTTCAGGTCTTTCTTCAAAGTGCTGAGCTTTCCGGACCGAATGCACTTGCCATAAATGGTGACCAGATGTTTGTCGGCTCCATTGGACTTGAGCGCAGCGATGGGGGCGGCGCTGGTAAGGGCAGCCTTTATGCCATCACACTGCAGAATAAACATATCAAGGTTTTTGCAAAGACAGATATTCCCCCTGTTGCCAGCCTTGTGGTGGATGATGAGGGGAACCTATATCTTACCGGCGAAGGAGGGGCCAAACTCTACAGTTTCCGCCGCTCTGATGGGGCTTTGCTTGAAGCTGTTGATGTAAGCCAGAAATTTGGTTTGAAGAATACGGCCGGGCTTGGTGACTTTACCTATATTTCCCGTTCGAAGGAGTTTTGGGTGCCGGTCAAGAGCAATGGTCATATTCTGGTATTTGGCCGAGAGGATGCTGAACTTGGGCAGGATCAGCATAGGTAAATCGGGTGAGTTTCTTGTCGCTCTTATGGTTCACCCGCGACTAGAACGGTGATGGCGTTGAAGGACGCTTCACCGTTCCTTTTTATTCCGAGGCGCAATTTGTACAGCGGCTGGCCAGGGGGTCAATTTCCAGCCTTTTGGCTGGGATTTCCTCATCGCAATTTTCGCAGTAACCATAATCACCAGATTCCAGCCGGGCGAGCGCCTGTTCGATGCGCTTGAGGTCTGTTTGGCGCCGCTCACCCACAGCTTTAGCCATGGCCTGTTGTTGCAAGGCGTCCATACGCGAAAGCCTGCCGACCGATTGCTGGTCCAGCGTGACGGTACTGCGCGCCTGGCTGGATAGCTCGTTTAGGGTTTCAAGTTCAGTTTTGAGGGTCAGTAGCTGCTCTCTTATGTCATTTTGGTTCATGCTGAATGGCTTTCATGATTTTGCAGGTGGCGTGTCTGCTAAAACTTTTCTCCGGCTTTTTTGGCCTTCAGATTGCCTACCAGCAACCGGGTCAATCTCTCTCACGGCGAGAACAGTCTCGCACCTGTTCGCTTCCGAGGGGCGGTGATTTTAAATGATCAGCTTGTTCTGAAAACCGGTTTTCCACTTTTCAGGGCTGATTTGTGCCGGGCTTCCTTGGCGCTGCGCCATGACCCCCCCGCCCAAATGAGGCTGGGCTCCTGCTTCGTATTTTTAGTCTGAATGTTGTTGTTTGCAAGCAACCGTGCTGTCATCCTTTTTCACGCAGTGATGAAATGAATGTTTGAAAACAGTGTTATTCTTTCATTATAGTTGTGAAATAAACAGCCAACAGTATGTTAGCAGTTGCCTAATTTTTGTGCTAGAGATAGGAAAACAAATAAAAAATTGTGAGGTGGTATGGCTTTATTGATTTTAGGCATGTTGGTCTTTTTTGGGATCCATTTGCTCCCTTCTTTGCCGCGTAAACGTCATAAGCTCATCAAGCTGCTTGGAGAAAAAGGCTATAAAATCACCTACGGGTTGATTGCCTTTGTAGGGCTTGTGCTGATCATATGGGGCTATGCCAGCACCTACAATAATCCCGTTGTCTTGTTTGACATGCCATTGGCTTTGCGGCATATCACCATGCTGCTTGTGCTGTTTTCCTTTATCTTTCTGGTTGCAGCCAGGCTCAAGGGCTATTTGCGATATTGGATGCGTCATCCGCAATTGCTAGCCGTGAAATTGTGGGCGTTTGGTCACCTGTTGGTTAAGGGCGGCGACCTTGCCGGTTTGCTGCTTTTTGGTGGGTTTCTTGCCTGGGCTATTTTTGCTCGCATTTCCGCCAAAAAACGAGAACAGTTCGGGTTGATCAAAACCCGTAATTTTGAACCCAACTGGCTGAATGATGTCATTGCCGTGGTTGTTGGGGGTCTGCTTTATGCAGCCTTTGCCTTCTATTTGCATAAGGTTCTCATCGGTGTGCCGCTCTTGCATTAACTTTAAAATTTCCGATTGTCCGGGACAGCTGATTGAAGGCCTCCCTCTTTTACCAACTGGTTTATGCATCAGGGCTTTGAGATAAGGCTGCGTGATTGGGGTTGTATTTCCCTGCTATTCGCCCCATATAGGGGGGACGGGCCTGTTGAATTCACTCAACAAATTTCCAAATAAGTGAGGTGGTTGTCATGTCCCAGCACCCAACTGTTAAACGTTTTACCGCACCCGATATTTTTGCCCGGAAGGGCGGCGAGCCGATTGTTTCGCTCACCGCTTATCACGCGCATACAGCCAGCCTGATTGACCCTTATGTTGATTTCATGCTGGTTGGCGATAGCCTCGGCATGGTGATGCATGGGCTCCCTTCCACGCTTGAGGTTACACTGGACATGATGATCATGCATGGCCGGGCGGTTGTGCGGGGCTCAAACAGGGCGCTTGTTGTAGTTGACATGCCTTTTGGTACCTATGAAGAAAGCCCTGAAGTGGCGTTTCGCAATGCGGCGCGGATCATGCAGGAAACCGGTTGCGGCGCTGTTAAGCTTGAAGGCGGTGCGCGCATGGCAGAAACCATAAAATATCTGATTGATCGCGGCATTCCGGTTATGGCTCACATTGGCCTGACACCGCAGGCGGTGAATGTCATGGGGGGGTTCAAAACACAGGGGCGCCAGAAATCTCAGTGGGATGCCATTTTAAAAGATGCCAAAGCGGTTTCAGATGCTGGTGCATTTGCAATTGTGCTTGAAGGTATGGCCGAGCCGCTTGCGGAAAAGATTACCAGGGCTGTTTCGGCACCGACAATCGGAATTGGTGCCTCTGTTCACTGTGACGGGCAGATCCTTGTGCTGGAAGACATGTTAGGCCTGAGCCCGCGCGTCCCAAAATTTGTTAAGGAATTTGGCCAGCTTGGAGCCGCGATTGAAGGTGCTGTTGCTCTTTATGCCGAAGAGGTGCGTGCCCGCGCGTTCCCCGATGATCGCCATGTCTACTCCCTAAAAACAGATAAAACTGACAGTAAGACAAAGAGCTGATGGTTTTTTAAGCTGAGTTACAGGTTGCCTGTTTTTTGTTGCCCCTTTGATGACCGCATAGCATACGGGGTTTGCAACCGGTTCCCACTTTTCAGGGCTGATTTGCGCCGGGCTTCGCTGGCGCAGCGCCATGTCCCCCAGCCCAAATGGGGCAGGGCTCCTTCTTCGTATTTTTAGTCTGAAGGTTGTTGTTTGCTGGCAACCGTGCTGAATTTGGCCGATGAGCAACGAAATTTACGATTTTTCCCGGTTTTGGTGGGAAAATGGGTATTCCGATTGCGAAATTTGATCCCACAAGCTATCAAAGGGCAGTATTAAGCCCGATTTCTGATTCTTGTACTGAAAACCCGGGTTCATTGTTATTCTTCAATCCAGAGTGGAATGTTTATGGTTGATGATCAGTTATTTCGTGAAGTAGAGGAAGAGCTGCGCCAGGAGCGCATGAAGGCGCTATGGAACAAGTATGGTACCATGGTGGTGGCAGCGATTTGTGGTGTTATACTGCTTGTTGGTGGGGTTATAGCCTGGAAGAACTGGCAGGTCTCCAAACGCCAGGCCGCCGGCGATCAGTTTATTGAAGCCATGCGGCTTTCTTCAAAAGGCAAGAGTGATGAAGCCTTAAAGCTACTGGATAGCCTGGCCAGTGATAGCCCCGCCGGGTATGAACAGCTTGCCTCGCTTTATTCTGCCGGTTTGCACCATGAAGCCGGGCGGATGAAAGAGGCTGAGGAACTTTATAAAAAAGTTGCTGAAAACCCAAGTGCTGACAAAATTCTATCAGAATATGCCAAATTGAATATGTCAATGTTGCAGCTTGACGGGGCATCTTATGAAAAAGTCAGGGATCAGCTTTCCAGCTTTATTGCCCCCGGTGCAGCGTGGCGCGGGACTGCGCTTGAGGCGATTGCCCTTGCTGCCCTGAAAAATGGAAAGCTGGATATGGCTGAAAAACATTTTCAGCAGATTATTGATGATCGCAGTGCGCCTGTTTCACTAAGACGCCGCGCCCAGATTATGCTGGATGTGATTTCCATGCGCAAGGCAGCGGGCTAGGCCCTTTGCTTTAATCCGGGTTTGGGCGGTTCTATGCACTGTTTCTTTTAAACAGCTATTAAGCTGAGGGTGGGAGCGATGATGAGAGATGGTCTCAGTTTCATGAGAAAAACACACCGTGATGGTCACTATCTGGGTGGGTTCAGATTTTGTGCCATTGTATCTCTTGTTCTTGGTCTTGGCTTTTCTGTTGCCGGTTGCAGCACCATGGAAGACCTGACAGGTATGGAATCGCCTGAATTTGAAATGCCGGCGCTTCCCAAATTTTCCAATCCCTTTAAAAAACCGGAAGCCAAACTGCCGGGTGAGCGTATTCCGGTCATGGCTGCCAAAAACGATGGGATAGTGGAGCTTGATGTCCAGGCAGCAACCAGTGTTACTGTGTTGCCTGCGGCTGTTCTTAACAGTGTCTGGACGCAGCCTGGCGGCCAGCCGGATAATGCGCCGGGCCATCTTGTTTTGACAGGGGGGCTTGCCTCCCGCTGGAGTG
The DNA here is from genome assembly GCA_964351785.1 of uncultured Rhodomicrobium sp. GTDB lineage: Bacteria > Pseudomonadota > Alphaproteobacteria > Rhizobiales > HXMU1428-3 > HXMU1428-3. Next base: position 279,973 of record CAYGPF010000002.1, on the reverse strand, counting down.
CGGATATCGGCCGCGGCACAACCAAGCGCGGCAGGGTGGTTGCCAGCCCAATTGTTTATGGCGGGCGTATTTTTGCACTTGATAGCCGCGGTCGCGTCAGCGCTTATTCGCAAGGCAGTGGCGGCCAGCTCTGGAGCGTGAAAGTCACCCCGTCTCAGGAAAATGATTATGAGGGTTATGGCGGTGGGCTGGCTATCGATAATGGAAAGCTCTATGTTGCAACGGGCTATGGGCGGGTTTATGCGCTCTCACCTTCAAATGGCAAACAGATATGGGTGAAGGTTGTGGGTGAGCCCATGCGTGCTTCCCCAACGGCAGCGAATGGTAAAGTTTTTGCAACAACCGTGATGGGTAGTTTTGTTTGCCTGAACGGTGAAGATGGGGCCGAGCTTTGGCGGTATCAGGGTTTGCCGGAATCGGCTTCCATGGTGACCAATGCTTCACCTGCTGTTGCCGGGGGTATGGTGATTGCGCCCTATCCTTCTGGTGAGTTGATTGCTTTTGATATCGAGACAGGTTCACCGATCTGGACGGAGAGCCTCTCACGGCTTTCAGGCGGCGGGCTGACGGCACTTAAAAATGCTTCACGCCCTGTTGTACAGAATGGTGTTGTTTTTGCTGTGGGTCATGGCGGGCGGATGATTGCTTCTTCACTTAAAACGGGTGAGCGGCTCTGGTCGCAGAATGTCAAAGGTGTGCAGCCTCCCTGGGTTGCTGGCAATGTTGTTTATGTCGTTGACCTGAACGGTGAGCTGCGGGCGCTGACTGTGAAAACCGGCAAAATGATATGGAAAACCAAATTGCCTGGTGGTGGTCGTTGGAGTGGCCCGGTTTTGGCTGCTGGCCGGTTATGGCTGGTCTCCAGTGCCGGGATGCTGGCCGGGGTTGACGCAAAACTCGGTACAGTTAACGCCAAACGCGATCTGGGTTACAAAATGACGATTGCCCCGGTTGTTGCCAGCGGGAAGATGTATATCCTGACGGATAATGCCAAACTGCTTGCCTTTAACTGAGCTGTCTCCCGGCAGCGCTGTTAGGTGCCTTAACGGGTTGCACCAGAGCTGATATTTTCATAGCCGGCAGGTGCTTCCCCCATGCGCCCGTGATGCCTCCCTCAGACTGATTGGGTTTATCCGGATGGTCCGCCTGCAACTTTTCAAATGGTGACAGTTAATTTCTTTCAGTTGCACCCATTTGGATTTTTTCTCGGCCCTTTGTGGTTCTGACGTACCGAAAAGCGACTGAGGGGGGATTGCTTTGTCTTGACAAGCGGCGGGAAAGTGGCACATTCGCGCCATAAGCTATTCATGATAATCTTATAAAGATAACTTCCTCACTTTGGGGGCTTTCTCCCGAACGGAAATCTGTTGCTGCAGGGCGCATTTATGGATTTTACAATTGCGATAATGGGTCGCCCGAATGTGGGTAAGTCCACCCTTTTTAACCGTCTTGCCGGTCGCCGGCTGGCGCTTGTTGACCCGCGCCCGGGGATGACACGTGATCGCCGTGAGGCGATGATTGAGTATGGTGACATCACAGCGCGGCTGATTGATACAGCAGGGCTGGAAGAGGGGGATCAGGCCAGCATTGAAGGGCGTATGCGCCGCCAGAGTGAGCAGGCTGGCCGAGAGGCTGACCTGATCCTGTTTGTCATTGACGGGCGTGCCGGACTTACACCAAGTGATGAGGTGTTTGCCCAGGAAGCGCGGGAAACCGGCAGGCCTGTGCAGGTGATCGTTAACAAGTGTGAAGGCAAGTCGGGGGATGAGGGGTATTACGCTGCGTTTCAGCTCGGCTTTGGTGACCCGCTTGCTCTCTCAGCTGAGCATGGCGAGGGTATGGGGCCGGTTTATGGGGCCATTTTGGAGGCCTATGAAGCATGGCAGCTAGCCCAGGATAGCGAAACAGCAGATGATGAAGCCGGGGGTGATCGGGCGCTGAAGGTTGCTATTGTCGGGCGGCCCAATGCCGGTAAATCCACGCTGGTTAACCAGTTGCTTGGTCAGGAGCGGGTTATCACCGGGCCCGAGGCCGGTTTGACGCGGGATTCCATTGCCATTGATTTTGAGCATAAGGGGCGTTCTCTTCGGTTATTTGACACGGCGGGCCTGCGCAAGAAAGCACGCATTCATGACCGATCGGAAAAGATTTCGGTTTCGGATGCGCTGCGAGCTGTCCGGTTTGCCGAGGTTGTTGTGCTGTTGCTTGATGCGGACCGACCGCTTGAAAAACAGGATATGACCATCTGTGACCTTGTGGCCGAAGAAGGGCGTGCGCTGGTGATTGCCGTCAACAAGAGTGATCTTGTGAAAGACAAGAATGCCTTTATCAAGGAAATCCGCGAACGGGTCGGGCGATTGTTGCCGCAGGTTAAGGGGGTACCGGTTCTGATGCTCTCTGCGCTTTCGGGGCGGGGGGTTGAACAGCTTATGAAAGCGGTGTTTGAGGTTGAGGAAATCTGGAACAAGCGGGTTAGCACTTCGGCCTTGAATAAATTTCTTGTAGATGCGGTTGATGCGCATACGCCGCCGGCTGTTTCCGGGCGGCGCATCAGGTTGCGTTACATGACCCAGGCCAATGCCCGCCCGCCGACCTTTATCTGCTTCTGCTCACGCCCTGACGCTTTGCCCACCTCTTATAACCGGTATCTCGTTAATGGCTTGCGCGATCAGTTTGGTTTTTGGGGGGTTCCTGTTCGGCTTTATATGCGTAAAGGGGAAAACCCTTATAAAAACTCGTGATCTGTTAGTCTTGTCTCACATTGCTTTTGGCATCGTCTATGTCATATTTGATGGAGGGGGTGGTGGTTATGGAACTGCTGTTTTATCATCTTGAAGGGGCGCCATTAGAGCGGGTTTTGCCTGATCTCCTGAAGAAAAGCCTGGAAAAAGGCTGGCGGGTGATCGTGGAGGCTGACCCGATTGAGCGGGTTGAGGCGCTTGATGTGATGCTCTGGACATTCTCTGAGGATAGTTTTTTACCGCATGCAACCACCAAAGAGGGCGGGTCTGAAAGACAGCCGATATTACTGACCAATGATAATTCCAATCCTAACAACGCTGATATCCGGTTTTTTATTGATGCGGGTGATGTAACTGCACATCAGGGATATGAGCGTCTGGTTTATGTGTTTAATGGGTCGGATGAGGCGGCGACCGAGAGGGCGCGCGGTCAATGGAGCCGGGCGGTTGAGGCGGGGCTTGCCGTTACATACTGGCAGCAGTCCCATGGTGGGCGCTGGGAAAAGAAAGCGTAATCGCATGGCTGAACATAAAGACAAGCGAAAAGAAGGCCGCACAAGGGCGGATCATCTGAGGTCCAAATATGAAGCTGAGGGAACCCCGCTCTTATGGTTTGATGAAATTTACAAGCAGGCAGAGGGTGATGCGGATCTTGTGCCATGGGGCCATCTCGAGCCCCGTTTTCCGCTTGTTGAATGGCTGTCTCGCCAGAAACTGCCTGAAACTCCGTTGAAAGTGCTGGATGTCGGCACAGGGTTTGGGGACAATGCCGCTGTGTTATGCAAGGCAGGGTTTGATGTGACAGCTTTTGATGTTTCCCCTACCGCTGTGGCCTGGGCCAAAAAGCGGTTTCCTGATCTGCCTGTTAACTGGGTGACTGCGAATTTGATAGACCCGCCAGCGGCGTGGCATCAGGCTTTTGATCTTGTGAGTGAAACCTTCACACTCCAGGCCTTGAAAGGGGAAGATCGCCAGAGCGCCATTCAATCCCTGATATCTCTTGTACGCCCGGGTGGGCGGTTGCTGATTGTCGCACGGGGGCGGCTTGATGATGAGGAATTTGACCCACCGCCCTGGCCGATCAGCTCAAGTGAGCTGGACAGGTTCTCTGAGCTTGGGTTTACCGAAAATCTACGGGAGACATTTTTTGATAAAAAAGACCCACCGCTTCGCCATTTTCTGGCTGAGTTCACCCGCGATGCGGAGGTCTGATGCTTGAAATTGAAGCTCTGCAGAATGATATTTTCGGGCCGGTTTCCTTTGCGTTAAAATCCGGTCAATCGCTTGTCATTGGCGGGGAGTCTGGCTCTGGTAAAACGCGGTTCCTGCGGGCGCTTGCTGATCTTGATCAGGCAGAGGGGCAAGTGGTTTTAAACGGGAGGACGCGCGGTTCCATGGCGGCGTTTGAGTGGCGGCGACGGGTACGGTTTGTACCTGCTGCTTCTTCCTGGTGGTTTGATGATGTGGCGGCGCATTTTCACTCACCAGAAAAATTAAAAGCACAAATGGCCTTGCTTGAATTGCCGCAGAAGTTGCTGGCTGCCAAAACCAGCGACCTTTCAACAGGGGAGCGACAACGGTTGGCTTTTCTGAGAGCGATTGAGGATCAGCCGGAGGTGTTGCTGCTGGATGAACCCACAAGTGCCCTGGATGAGCCGGGTATCAAGCGTCTTGAAGGGCTGATTGATTGTGAGCTGGACAGGGGGGCGATTGTGCTTCTTGTCAGTCATAGCAGTGAGCAAAAAGATAAATACGGGCCAATCAGTTTGAATTTTGATGCGGGGCGGGCTGAGCTTTCCGGTTTTCGTCTGGAGGATGCGTAATGGATTATATCAGCCTGACATGGGTGGATCTTGCTCTGGCTGCCTGTCTGATTTTTATCAATGGGGGGCTTTCTCTTGCCCTGGGGCTGGGGTTGGAGCGGACGCTCTTCATTAATACGGTGCGTATGGTTCTGCAGTTGGCGGCTATCGGTTTTGTACTGAAATTTATATTTTCCCAAAGCGGGCCATGGTGGACGCTTGGGTGGGCGCTGATCATGCTTTCCGTTGCGGGTTATGAAATTCTGGCCCGTCAAAGTTACCGGGTTAAGGGGGGCAAAGCTTACGGCCTTTCCGTGATGACTTTGTTCATGGTCGGTTTTACCTGTACCGCTTTTGCCCTTACTGTGATGATTGAACCGACGCCATGGTATGATCCGCGGTATTTGCTGCCTATTCTGGGCATGGTGTTTGGCAACACGATGACAGGGATTGCACTTGGTATGGAGACGCTAACGCTTTCGCTGAAGCAGGCGCAGGGTGAAATTGAGGGGCGGCTTATGCTTGGGGCGACCCGTTATGAAGCGGCTACCAAGCAGGTGCGCCAGGCGATCAAGTCGGGGCTGATGCCTATTGTCAATGCCATGGCTGCCTCTGGCATTGTGGCCCTTCCTGGTATGATGACAGGGCAGATCATCGCCGGTGTTGATCCGATTGATGCGACTAAATATCAGTTGATGATCATGTTTATCATTGCGGGGGGTACAGCGCTTGGTACAACTGGCGGTGTTTATGGAACGCTTTGGCTGCTGACGGATGAACGTCACCGGCTACGGCTTGAACGGCTTAATGATTAAACACATCATGACTGGCGCTGGTATCCATTGATAAACAGGGACACTGCAGCTTTTACATGGGTTTGAATGGCGTTTAATGAGAGCTCGAATGTTGTGTCAAGTAAGGCTCTGAACAGGTAGTTGCCCCGGAGCATAGCGGCAAACTGTGTTGCAGCCGTTTGTTCACATTGGATGTTAAGAACATTCAGCTTTTTAATTTCCATAAAAAACTCAGTAAGAATGCGGACAACGGCCCTTGGACCGGCATTGTAATAATCAAGTGCTGTTTCGTTAATATTATTTGCCTGACAGATGTTCAACCGCAGCAATGCAAGCCGGTCTTTCTGGGTAATGATTTTGAGGTAATTTTCCCCGAAGCTGTTTAAGCTGACCCTTACTTCCTCAAGTGAGGTGGCCCCTTGTGGTTTGGCGGCGCGGATGGCACGCAGACTTTCATCAAGAAAATTTTCGTTCAGGGCCAGAAACAACTCTCGTTTTCCGCCAAATATTTTGTAAATGGATGTTTTGGACACCTGGGCCTGTCTGACTATATCTTCAAGGCGGGTGGCTTCATAACCTTTGATAAAAAAATGATCTTTAGCAGCAGACAGGATCCTGTTTTTTGTTTCATTGTTATTGTGATTATTTTTCATGTCACACGCTCACTTTATTGATTCTATTATTATTGCTCCCCAGCATTCCCATCCCATTCTGTGAGTAAATGGCGATGGATGGGTGGGAAGTAACAAAGTTATTCTATAAAATCAATGGGTTGTTTTGTTTTATTAAGCAAAAGGATACTTTTGGGCCGGGTGGGTATATCCTTTTTTGTCTGTTGTGACAGAATTGCCGCTTTTCATAATGTCGTTATGGTGAAAAATTTGTGAACCCCTTCCTTAAGAGGGACTTAACAGATCGCTCATGCTGGGGCACTCAGGTGGTGTTTCCGGCCATTCTGGACCATAGTGATACGATCCTCTTTTTTCCTTGGGATTTTGTTAGCCAGCTTTTTTTACGTTATTTTTCAACTGTTGTGCGATCCTGCTTTCTTCAAATGATTGATGCCTCAGGGTTCTGAAGGGAACTTTCAGGTTGGTATTGTGTACTGAATTTTGTGCGTGAATTCAAAATTCAGATAAGTCAGGGAAATTGAAGAATGGCACGTTTGGAATCGCCGGTTCAAATGGATATGGAGTTTGCCCTAGAAGGTGGGGCAAATGATGGATTGTTTGAATTGGGTATGATGTATGCAGCAGGGCGTGATGTAGATGCAAATCTAGTATTGGCTCACAAATGGTTCAATCTTGCAGCGTTAAAGGGCAACGAGGCGGCGCTTACTTACCGCAAGGAAATTGCTGGTGAAATGTCGAAAGCGCAAATTTCTGTGGCGCAGAAACTGGCGCGGGAATATCTGGGCTATTAAGCTGGATAAGGTGGAACTGTTTTTTCGAGAGGTTTGGGCCTGGCAGTCCTGCCTCAAGAGATGTGCTCTGTTCTGGATGTGGGGCTGCTGCCTGTTTGAGTGTTTGCGGTGCCCTTGTTCTCTGGATATTTCAATCAGCAATCACTAAAAAAACTTGCGATGCAGTCATAGGTGGTGCTGGCTGCATCTTTAATCGTCTTGCCAACTGATTTTACGGTATTGGTGGTTTTGTTATAGCCTTTGTTGACCGTTTCTTTTGTTTTATCATATCCCTTTTTTACGGTCTCTTTGGTGTTTTCATAGGTTTTTGAAGTTTCATCAACCAGGGTGGGTTGTTTTTTGCCAGGTTGCTCTGTTATCTCCGGCGTTTCAGCTGTTTCTTCTGTTGCTAATGGTTTGTAGAGCCCTGCGGTGTTGCGAAGAAGATAGGCTTCCCCATTACAGTTTGTTTGCTGATTTCTCGCTGCTGCACATTGGCCGTGTTCGCCGTATTGGGCGATTTCTTTTATACAGGCAAACTGCAACCCCTTGAGATTGAGATTCAGCTCATAGCCGGCCGGGCTTTGGTAGGTGCATTGATAGACTTTGTTTGGGCTGTTGCAAATTACGCATACATCCAGATTTTCTGCCTTGAGCGGGCTTGCAATGATCAGCAAAACCGACAACAAAGCAAGGTGAAGTGCATTGCCTGCTAAACCTTTGCCGGGCGCACAGTTTGATTGGCGGGCGAAGGGGGGTGCGCTTTGGTTGCAAAATTTGAAAAAAGAAATCTGCATCGTTATGTTGCTGCCTTAATAAAGCGGCTGCTTCTCTAGCTTTTTATCCCAGATATCCGGCTTTTTATATCTCAGATAGCGGTTTTGTATCATAAAACCCGTTCAAATTACCGATACATTTTTACATCATCTGGCTTGCACTGGCAATTGCCAGTGTGCTCATGCTTTTGCCGTTTTTCCTGGCCCTTGAAAATCAACAGAGAACTTGCCTGTTTTTTACTTTCAGCATTGAAAAAAAGCTCTAACTATCAATATATGATTAGCAGAATTTTGGCATAATGTTTTTTTATAGTGGTGCAGTCGTTGGTTTGTCTGGCTTTGTCACAAATAATTTTTGATCATACTTGCCTTGTGGTTTGCCGTACCCTGATTTCGGGTAAGACATCAGATGGGGCTTTCTGATTGGCTGGTTTCATCTTTTGGGGGTGATGCATTCTTATGGGTGATCTATTGGCAAGTATTGGAGTTATTGTCCTTAATGTTATTTAAACGCCGTAATAACAGTTCACTTCTGGAAAAGGTTCGTGTTTTCCTGTGGCCCCGGCGCAGTTGGTCGCGCTCGGTTAATTATGTAATGTTGCGGGTCAACCGGCTAAGCGGTTCCGCTCATACGATTGCACTTGGCTGTGCGGCAGGGATCTTTGTTTCCTTTTCCCCCTTCATGGGTTTGCATTTTCTGATCGCGGCGCTGATCGCTTATGTAATTGGCGGCAATCTGCTGGCTTCGGCGCTTGGCACTTTCTTTGGTAACCCGATTACCTTCCCCTTCATCTGGGCTTCAGCCTACAAATTCGGGCATTGGATTCTTGGCAATGAAATCACCGCTTTCCGGGTGGGGGATTTGCTGGACACGTTCTCCAAGGGATTGCTCTTTGTGATCAATAATGCTTATGAAGTTTATATACTGCCGATGATGCTGGGCGGGGCGCCGCTCGGGTTTATCACTGCATTTTTTGGGTATTTCATCATTCGTAATCTGGTGGAGAAATATCAAAAGGCCCGGGCTGACCGGTTGGCAAAGCGAGCGGGTGAGATTACCGTTTCCTGAAATTTTCTGCATGGTCCGGTTGTTTCAACAGCATTTTTTCCGCAGTGTATTTTTACTTGGCTTAGTTTCATTTTTACGGACAGGGCATGAATTTATGATCCTTGGGGTTGGCAACGACATTATTGATATCAGGCGCATTGAGAAAACCCTGGAGACCTATGGTGAGCGTTTTATACAGCGGGTTTTCACGGAGGTGGAGCAGCAGCGCTCGGAGCGCCGGATGGCGCGTGCTGCTTCCTATGCCAAGCGTTTTGCTGCCAAAGAGGCTTGCTCCAAAGCACTTGGTACCGGTATTGCCCAGGGTGTATTCTGGCGTGATATGGGGGTTGTGAACATGGAGAGCGGCCGCCCGACTTTAGAGCTTACGGGCGGTGCCTTGCGGCATCTCCATGGGCTTGTTCCTGCAGGATGCAGGCCGGCTATTCACCTGACAATGACTGATGATTTGCCTCACGCGCAGGCGTTTGTGATCATATCCGGGGTGCCTGAGGGTTAATTTCTCATCAAAATATTCACTTAATTACGTTCACAGAAGACGTGTGATTGTACTTCTTTTGGTCTTGTTTTCTGACTAATATTTGCTATCTACTGCGTATAGGGATATAGGGGGCAAAAGGGATATGTGCCTTTTCAATAAACTGCATGGTGAATTCATTATCCCTGCGGTCATAAGGAGCGTTTGAATGAGTGTTGATGTGGAGAAAGCCAAAGCTGCTTCTGATGACAGTTGGTGGGAAATCATCAAGATTGTTATTCATGCTGTTATCCTGGCGTTTCTTGTCCGGATTTTTATCATCCAGCCTTTTAATATTCCTTCTGGTTCCATGCAGGACAATCTGCTGATTGGCGACTATCTCTTTGTTTCCAAATACAGCTATGGTTACAGCAAACACACCTTTGATATGGATCTCTTCAAAGGCCGTATATTTGCCAGCCAACCGAAACGGGGTGATGTGGTTGTTTTTAAACTGCCACGTGATGATCGTCAGGATTATATCAAGCGTGTGATCGGGTTGCCAAATGACCGGGTTCAGATGATTGGCGGCATCCTTCATATTAACGGGAAGCCGATATCAAAACAGCCGGCAGGGCGTTTCATTGAAGATACCAACCATCGCTCGGTTTCGAGGTTTAAAGAAACGCTGCCGAATGGTGTGAGCTATCTGGTGCTTGATGCGGTGCCACATAACAATCGTAGTTATACTGACAATACGGAAGAATATGTGGTGCCTGAGGGGCACTATTTCATGATGGGTGATAACCGCGATAATTCTTCTGACAGCCGTGACCCGGATGTAAGCTTTGTCCCTTTTGAAAATCTGGTCGGGAAAGCACAGATCATCTTTTTCTCAAAGGGTGAGGCTACTGATCCATCTGCCGGGTTTCTTAATATTCGCTGGGCCCGCTTTTTCAGGTTGGTGCGTTAATGGCGCCGCGTATTCTTGATCTTTCCGGTCTTGAAACAGCAATTGGTTACCATTTTCAAAATATAGATCTGTTACGCCGTGCGCTCACGCATTCGAGCCATCAGGTTGATGAGGCTGTGGGTGCAGATAATGAGCGGCTTGAATTTTTAGGGGACCGGGTTCTTGGTCTTTCTATCTGTTCGGCGTTGATGATTGCCTTTCCCAAAGCCAGAGAAGGCGAACTTGCCCGCCGGTTCAACAAGTTGGTGCGCCGCAAAATGTGCGCTGAGGTTGGCGGTGACCTGAAACTTGGTGACTATCTTATTTTGAGTGCGGGGGAGGCGCGCTCTGGCGGGCGGGCCAAATCCACTATACTGGCCAATGCGATGGAAGCTGTGCTCGGCGCGGTTTTTATTGATGGTGGTTTTAAAGCTGCTGATCAGGTGGTCAAGACACTTTGGGAACCGCATCTTGATGAGGGTGGTACAGTTCTGCCGGATGCAAAAACGGCCCTGCAGGAATATGTACAGGGGCAGGGGAATGATTTGCCTGTTTATGCAGAAAAGGAGCGCTCCGGGCCTGATCATGACCCGCAGTTTGTTATTGAAGTCCGGGTTGAGGGTTTTGGGGCAGGCACTGGCCGGGCGGGTTCAAAACGGGCAGCTGAGCAGAAAGCGGCGAGGGATTTGCTGGAGCAAAAAGGCATCTGGCCCTCCAGTTGATTTCAGGGGATGTTCCTTTTGTTTACCTGGTCACGCCTGTTCGCGGGATCAGATGATGAATTTTGATGAAATGCAATTGAAGTACCGGAAGATTATATGAATATAAAACAACAGCGCTGCGGATTTGTTGCGATTATCGGGGCGCCGAATGCTGGCAAGTCCACCCTGACAAATGAACTTGTTGGTTCAAAGGTTTCGATTGTCACTCGTAAGGTGCAGACCACCCGCTCGCGTTTGCGGGGGATTGCGATCTATGATGAGTGCCAGGCGATTTTTGTCGATACGCCGGGGATCTTCAAGCCTTCTTCCCGGCTGGATAAGGCGATGGTTCAGGCGGCCTGGGGCGGTGCTGCTGACGCAGATATTGTTCTGCTTATGGTTGACGGGCAAAAGGGGATAACTGATGCTGTTAAGGAAATTCTGGCTGAACTTGCCAGCTCTTCCTATCAACTCATTCTTGCAATCAATAAGATTGACCTGTTGCCGCGTTCGGAATTGCTGGCGCTTACGGCGGCGCTGACCGCCGATGTTGAATTTGCGCAAGTGTTTTATATCTCAGCCCTGAAGGGGGATGGTTTGGATGAGATGATAGACTATTTTAAAGCGCACCTCCCGTTTGGACCTTGGCTTTATCCTGAAGATCAGCTTACTGATGCGCCGCTGCGTTTTACAGCCTCTGAAATCACGCGTGAGAAACTGTTTTTGCGTCTGCATGATGAATTGCCTTACGCAACAACTGTGGAGACCACGGGATGGCAACAGAAGAAAGATGGGTCGATCAGGGTTGATCAGGTAATTTATGTTGCAAGGGACAGCCAGAAAAAAATTGTTCTGGGTAAAAACGGCCAGGCGATCAAGTCGATCTCAATGGCATCTCGCAAAGAACTTTCTGATATTCTCGAGGTTAACGTGCATTTGTTTCTGTTTGTGAAAGTTCGGGAGCGCTGGGCTGATGATCCGGCGCGTTTCAGGGAGATGGGGCTGGATTTTCCAGGTGACTGATTTCAGTGACCGGCTTTTTTGATTTTCATTAAACCGGCAGTATTGGGGTAATCGGGAAAGGGGCTTTGGATGGAATGGCGCGATGAGGGTATCGTCATAGCCTGCCGTCCGCACGGTGAGACGAGTGTGCTTTGTGAGCTTTTTACCAGGGACCATGGCCGCCATATGGGGCTTGTGCGGGGGGGGCGCTCTAAGCGTTTGCGGCCGGTTTTGCAGGTTGGCAATGTGGTGGAGGCCAGTTGGCGGGCGCGGCTGGATGAGCATCTTGGCTCCTTTACTGTTGAGCTGATGGAGCCTGTTGCGAGCCGCTATTTTGATGATCCGATGACACTCTCTGGCCTCGCGACACTGTGCGGTCATCTTACGCATTTTCCTGAACGCGACCCGCACCCCGGCCTTTATGAGGGGGCGCGGTTGCTGATTTCTCACCTTGATGATGCGGGTGTCTGGCCGGGGTTGCTGGTTCGGTTTGAATTTGAAATTCTGCGCGGGCTTGGGGTTGGGCTTGATCTTTCGGAATGTGCCGCGACGGGGGCGCGCTCTGATCTGATTTATGTCTCGCCCCGATCCGGCCGTGCCGTGTCGGCGGAAGCCGGCGCGCCGTATCAGGCCAAGTTATTAAAACTGCCAGCGTTTCTTCTCTCAGAACAGGATGAGATCTCTGCCGGGGATGTGGTGGATGGTTTTCAACTTACGGGATATTTTTTTGAAAAACATTTCTGGAGTGCTCAGACAGATTCTGATGGAGGGGCTGATTATCAACCCCGTGCCCGAGGGCAATTCTTAAAGGCCTTTCACCGTTTTGCGGAACGGGCATAGGATTTTATCAGGTCGCTCAACGGGCTTTCCGGTGAGATGTTATACTGGCTGCCGCTACGCTCTGGCATTTTCCAATGCCATAAATAGACCGATTGCAACCAGCTTTCCTGTTTTTTCAAACTTTCAAGTAGAGCCTCGTAAGCGGTGTGTTGTTCTTTTAGGTCTTTTGTCTTGCTTGGTTGCTGGGCCCAGGGGCGGGCTGTTGCCAGATCGTAAGGGGTGAGGCCAAACTCACTAAGGATCAGCGGGCGTTGATTTTGTGCCGCAAAATTTTTTAAACGAAGCAGATTGTTGTTCCAGGCGGTCCTTATCGGCAATGGTTCGGGTTTGTTTGGCCCCCTAGCTTCTTCTTCTGTTGATAAAGGGAAATAGGCATTTATAGCGATTTCATCAAGTTGCCGCCAGAACGGGACGGTTAAATATTCTTCCCAATGGGCGGCATAGCTTAGCCTTGTTCGGTGATGGTCAGTGCCTTTGATGTGATTGTTCAACTGATAAATCAATTGTTCCCAATGAGGGCTGGCACCAATATTGTGCGTCAGGCTGGCCAGTTCGGAACCTATAAACAGACAGCCTGCCTGATATCTGGTGCTGATCTCAGCCAAGTTCATGATCAACTCATTATATTGATGAAAGAAATTCTTCAGCGTGGACCCAAAAAAATTAAGATAGCCGCGCCAGACCGTGCCAATGTTTTTGTTGTTGTCAATTTCCAGCATGGGGTAGAGGGAGGCCTCGATTTGATTTTGCTGCGCGGCCTTCATACCGGCTTCGAGAAAGTCAATGCTGGGAGAGGGGGAGAGTTTATAACGGCTATCTCTTGAGATGCGCCCGGTTACGGGATCAACGAAGCGGTATATCAGGATCAGGCAACGGTTGAGCCCGTTTGCTTTCAGGTTTTTAAAAAGTGCGGGCCAGTAGGTTTCCGGGTCGAGACTGCCTTGATGCCAGAGAGGCAGATGGACGCCGATGGAAGGATGGTTGCCTGCCCCTGTTTGAGGCTCTATGTGTATTGCCTCTTTTTCCCCCGCGCCTGCAATTAGGGGGTTTTGAAGTACTTTGCCAGCTGCAGCCAGTGCCAGGGTTTGCCTTAAAATGTCTCTTCTCGTCAACAAAGGGGTCTGTCCTTGTTGGCTAACCGCCTGGCCAACTGCGCAAATTTTCATCCTGAATAGTATAGCTTTAGATAAGCTGTAATTGATAGATTTTAGTTTAGTGCCGGGATGTTTTTTGCAGCCTTCAGAGTTTTGTTGTCAATTCCTTTTACGTTGATGAATTTGGCTGAGTTAAGGTCAGCACCGGTGAAATTGGCATTTGTGATATCAGCATTTTCGAGGGTTGCCCCATCCATTTCTGAGAGTGTCAGGTTGGTATTTATTAATTTTGTGTTTTTCAGATAGGCAAATTCTAGAATGGCGCGGGCGAGGTTGGCGTCTGTAAAGTCTGCATTTTCGAGGTTTGCCGATGAGAGATTGCCAGTGATCAAGCCCATTGACTGATTTTTCATATCCGCTGAGAGGTTTGCCCCCTTTAATATTGCGTTTTTCAGATTTGCTCTGGTCAGGTTAGAAGCGAGGCGGGCCCTGGTGAGGTTGGCGCCTTCGAAATCTGCGTCCAGCATCTGGGCCTGAAATATTTTTGCGTCTGTCAGGTCTGCGTTTTTGAGGCTGGCTTTCAGCATCCAGGCCTGATCCAGGATGGTGCCTTTGAGGATGGCCCCTTCCAGATTGGTTTTATTGAGGTTGGCCGCGCGAAAATTGGCACCGCTTAGATCAAGGCCGCTCAGATCAAGTCCATTTAGCGCCATACCTGAGAAATCGGCTGGTTTTTCAGTTGTTCCGGCTTTATGGCGTTCAACGACCTGCTCGCGGGTCAGCTCTGAGGTGGTCATGGCCTTGCTGGTAAGATCGACATGATCCATCATGTTCTGGGCAAAGGGCTGGGTCCCATTTGTCATCAAAAGTAGCATAGCGCCAAGGGCTGTCTGGCCCCCTTTTTTCAGTAAAGTTTGCCAGATGGGTGCCTGCATTGATTTGTTCTCCCTGGAGACGTGTGATGCCTGAACCTGTTTTTGCCAAATATTCTTCTATGCCGGCTTGTTGTTTGAGGGTTTCAGGGCAATTGAAAGCTGGCTTTTTGTTGTTGGGTATGGGCCGGCTTCGTATCTTTATCTTATTTGTACACCCACCACGGGTTGGCTCATAATCAAAATGGTGTGAAGGATGAAGTTCAGGGCGACGGATCAGCGGTGGGTTCTGATTTTCAGCTGCTTTGTTATGCACCGCACTGAAATCCATTGTTGTGGACATCTGGCAAATGTGACAATCCTGCCATGATTCATATCTAATGCTGCGGGCAGTTTTTCTTTCATCAGATTGAGTTGAAATTCTGGTTGTTTGGCTTTCCACATAGCGGTTCCTGTCGTTTCTGCAGATTTTAGCCGCTAGGGCCTGATCGCATATTTATACCTTGGAAATGGAAGGGTGGTTGGCTATAGTGAGGCCGCTGTGTCTGCTGACTATATGGTTTTTCTGACCATCATCATTCTGCGGAATGCGGGACTGTTTGCCCCTTTTATTGCCAGAACTCTGACTGGGCGCCAAAAAATTTGTTGGTTCTTTCGTACAGGAGGTATAAAAAAGGGTCACTGGGGGAAGAAAACGATAAATCATGACCACGGGTATCGGACAGGTTTTTCTGTCTTACCCGATCTGGTTTGTATGGCACAGCCGGAATTTACGGTGTCATGTGGCTATATGCTCGGGTTATTTGTCAGGTCATTTGATAGTGATCATTAAGTTGAGGGAGTACCAGAAAACACAGAATTGTTTGCCTCAGGGTGATTTGGCAATTCCGTTTTTGGGTATTGAGTTTTAGTTTGGGAGCTTGTGAGGATGCTGCTTAGAGCGAGACCTCGTTGTTGGTTGTGGGGGCTTATTCCCTTGGTATTGTTAGGGCTGCTTGTGGTTTATGGCAGTCAGGGAATGATCGAAAAAGATTTATCCCGGCGTTCTTCCGAGGCTTTAAAAAGCCAGGGCATTGAATGGGCCCGTCCCCGGTTTCAGGGCTTGAGCGGTACCATTGAGGGGGAGGCGCCTTCTGAGGCTGAGCGTTTAAAAGCCGTAGAGGTTGTAAAAAAAGTCTGGGGTGTTCGGGCTGTTGTTGATCAGCTCTCCCTGTCACCCGTTATATCTCCTTTCAAATGGTCAGCTTACAGAAACAACGGAAAAATTATCCTTGATGGCTATGTCCCCAATTCCAAAGTGCAGCAGTCGATTCTCGGGCTGGTGAAAGCCAAACTGCCCCAAGCTGAGTTAACTGATAAAATGCGTATTGGGCGCGGAGTTGAAGATGAAAGCCGTTGGTTTGGGCAGGTCAGTTTTGCGCTTGGCAAGCTGGCCCTTTTGCAAAAGGGTGATGTTGAGCTGAGCGGGAATGATTTGACGATTGTCGGGGTGGCACCGGATCTGAATGCCTATGAAGGGTTGGAGACCACTTTCAACGCTGGCTTACCATTGCAACTTCAAGCAAAAAAAATAAATATCATGCCGCCTGAGATTGCTGCCTATGAATTTTTGCTGCGCCGCCAGGGAGAGAGCGTGCAGCTTGAGGGGCCTGTTCCTGATAAAAAAAGCCGAAAAATGCTTGTTGATCTAGCCAAGGGGCATTTTGCAAATTTATCCGTTCAGCCGAAAATCTCGCTTGGTTCCGGTGCGCCGCATGGGTGGGGCAAAGCGTTGTCGCTTTCTGTTGAGTTGCTTGGGCAACTTGAGGAGGGAACTGTCCGGCTTGAGGGGCAGGATGTGAATATTGAAGGGGTAGCGCCTGATCGAGAGAGTGCCAGAGCTTTGCGGTTAAAAGCCCGCTCAAATTACCCAACAGGTTTTAAGGTCTCGGATTCGATCAGTGTCAAGGAGGCCCCGCCGGAAATTCCGGTTATTTCGCCCTATGAAACACGGCTTGAGGATACGGGCGAGGATATAATTCTTAAAGGGTATATTAAATCAGAAGAACAACGAACAAGTTTGCTGGCGGCTGTCAAAGATCAGTTCCCATCACGGGGTGTTGTTGATGAACTTAAAATTGGCAAAGGTGCCGGGCCTGATTTTCTTGAAAGCCTGGTTGAGGGTTTGCGTTTAATGAGGGGCTTGAAATCCGGCCAATTTGTAAGGGTTGACAATCAGCTCAGTATTAGCGGCGAGGCAGATGATGAGGCTGGGGTCGCGCGATTTAGGGAACGGCCAGGCGGCTTACCTGACGGTCTTGGTTTTCAAAGTGACGTGGGTTTAACTGCGGCAGCGAAAGAGGCTTTAAGGCTTGAGGCTGAGAAAAAAGCCGCCGCAGAGGCGGCCAGACTGGAAGCGCTGAAAAAAGCTGAGGCTGAGAAAAAAGCCGCGGACGTGGCCGCAAAACTTGAAGCTGAGAAAAAAGCAGAGGCAGAAGAGGCCGTCCGGTTAGAAGCTGAGAAAAAGGCCGAAGCGGAAAAGGCTGAGAAAAAGGCAGAAGCTGAAAAAGCTGAGAAACAGGCCACTGAGGAAGAAGTTGCCAGTGCCGAAGAACTGGCTAAAAAACGGCAATGGTTGAGCCCGGAGGAAACCGAAAAACGGTTGGGTGATCTTCATAAAGAAGCAGGAGCTGTGAACGCCAAGGAATGTCAGTTGTTGATGAACTCAATCGTCAGAGGCAGTGCCATACGGTTCAGTGTGAACAGCTCAGTGATTAATCCAGCCAGTTATGATGTTCTGTCCAAAGTATTGTCTGTTGCGGGGCGGTGCGAGAACACAGTGATACGGATTGAGGGACATACAGACTCTGATGGTTCTGATGCCTATAATCTTGAATTAAGTAAACGCCGGTCGAGGGCGGTGATTGCCTATCTTGTTAAAGAGGGTATTCCGGCCAAACGTCTTGATGCCAAGGGGTATGGTGAGAAAAAGCCTGTCGCATCCAATGGAACTGGGGCAGGCAAGGCATTGAACAGACGTATTGAATTTGTTGTGTTTGAAAATTAGGGGGTTTTTGCCCCGTTTAGTGAGTGGTTTAGGAGTAAGTTATGACCAGTCTTTATGATATGAGTTATCTGATTATGACGCTCATGCCCTACATGATTTTTGCGCTTGTGCTGGGTCTTATTGTAGGGTGGTTTGGCGTTGAAAAACTCTAATTCACCTGGAACATCTTTATAGTGGACTGTTATTGAAGTCTTTTTGCTGCGCGGTTGCGCGATTTGGGTTTGTCTGATGGATATTTTTTTAGTCATTTATGTGCTTGGCCTGATGGTACTGTTCTTCTTTATGGGGGCTGCCATTGGCGGGGCTGCTCGTAGTTTCAAAGCTTATTTATTTGGGGTGAAAGACACCGAGTATTATGCGCTTGAAGCTCAGAGTGCCAGAGATGATAGTTTGCTGGCACAATCAGCACTTGCCGGCGCCGCTCTTGGGGCTGGGGGGCATGTTGCCTCTGGTGAAGGGGAAGTTGTGGTTGAGGCGTCGCAACGGGAAATTCACTCTCAGACTGAATGGCAGGACGCTGGGGAAGCACGGGAGCGTGGGATCGCGCTGCAGGGGGATGTTGTGCGAGATGAGGCGGCGGATATTGTCGTTGAGACCGCTGAGACCGCGCAACCGCTTGCAGAAGACACAATCGAGATTCATGAGGGTTTTGAGACAAAAAATGTGGTGCGCGATGAAGATAGCAGCACTCAGGCAGAATTTATCAATACAGAATATGCTGTCACTGAGATAGATAAAGGTGTCACGCTTAAAGAGGGCCCCTATGAGGAGCGGTTTGCCTATGATGGCTCTGATCAAGGCGCTGATCAGGATGATGGGAATTACGAATCCCGTTTTGCTTATGAGGGCGGCG
>CAYGPF010000002.1:180555-261475 GCA_964351785.1 uncultured Rhodomicrobium sp. | reverse complement strand
CCCTGCCGAGGGGCCTTATGAGGAGCGTTTTTCCTATGATGGTTCTGACAAGGGCGCTGATCAGGATGATGGGAATTACGAATCCCGTTTTGCTTATGAGGGCGGCGCTGCTGAGAGTGTTGTAGATGCTGGCGCTGCTGTGGCGGCAACTGAGATCGTAGAGGAGGCTGTTGAAGAGGTTGCCGAGACCAGCGCTGAGGCTGCGGGCGAAACTTCTGATGAAGCCCCTGCCGAGGGGCCTTATGAGGAGCGTTTTTCCTATGATGGTTCTGACAAGGGCACTGATCAGGATGATGAGAGTTATGAATCCCGCTTTGCCTATGCTGGAAAAGATGATGGGGAAGGAACTGATAAAACAACTTTTCATGAAAGCCAGAGGTTGCTTGGCCCTGAGGAGCGGCAAAAAAGGGAAGCGTCATGGCGGCAACGTTACAATGGTGATCGTAAGATATTACCGCCTGCAATGAGAGATGAAGGTAGTGATCAGGAGACTGTTGTTGAAGCAGGGGAGGTCGTTGAACAGGTTGCAGTGGAACCAGTGATTGAGACAGCAGCGGTTGTTGATGCGGCACTTCCTGAAACAGGCCCTGAGATTATTGCCACGGCAGATAGCGATAATCTTCAACAGATCAAGTATATTTCAACAGGGCTTGAGAAAAAACTTAACCTGCTTGGTGTTTACAAACTGTCTCAAATTGCAAAATGGTCAGAGGACAATGTGGCTCATATCAGCGAACAGCTGGAGTTGAAAGGGCGCATTGATGAGGAAGGCTGGGTGGAACAGGCAGCAAAACTGATTGAAGCTGGTGGCAGCGAGCCCCCTGTGTCACAAAAAGAAGGGTCGCTTGTTTCCGGTTTGTTATCGACCCTCTCGGAGCTGGATAAAATTACGGACATGTCCGAGCATGAGAAAACCATGCTTTCTAACAATGGCATTACCAGTTTGTCACAAATTGCCAATTGGTCCGGCAAGGATATGAACTGGGCGAGTGAACTTCTCGGGTTTGATGATCTGGTTCGTGTATCAACCTGGGTGAGCACGGCAAAAGGTATTGTGCAGGGCGGTGCCCCGCTCTCAAGCCAGCCTCAGGAGGAAACTACGGCCTCTGATGATGATCTAAAGCGCATCCGCGGCATTGACGCTGAAACAGAAGCCAGCCTGAAGGATATGGGTGTCAGCAGCTACGTTCAGATTGCCGAATTTGAACAGGCTGATATGGACAAGGTCAATGAAGTACTTGGCACCTCTGGCCGGGTGGAGCGCCAGTACTGGGTGGTGCAGGCAAAGGTGCTTAGAGATGGCGGTGAAACAGATTTTTCCAAACTTTATGACGGGTCTGTTGATAGTTAAGCATGGACCTGGAAAGCCCTTGAATAGCTGTTCTTTTGTATCTGAGCTGTGTGATATGCGGCCCCTCTATGAGAGTGGCCCTGAGGTCTGGGTATGGGCCGCGTCTCCACAAGCCGGCATCCCTACAATCACGCAGCAGCAATAAACCGTAACTAAGATAATCAGGTGCTGTTATAGGTCCTGAGCAATATCTTCACCATTAGCCAATTCAGCTGCGGCGGCCTCTTCAGCATCACATTTTTCAAGAAAAAGCCGGATTCGCTCTATCGAGAGGTCATCATCAAGGCGGGGGGTGTGGCCCTCATTGGCAACAGTGAACATCTGCAGGTTTGGATGTTTGTGAAACATCTGTTCAAGGG
The DNA here is from genome assembly GCA_964351785.1 of uncultured Rhodomicrobium sp. Taxonomy (GTDB): domain Bacteria; phylum Pseudomonadota; class Alphaproteobacteria; order Rhizobiales; family HXMU1428-3; genus HXMU1428-3. The sequence continues at coordinate 259,765 of CAYGPF010000002.1, read as the reverse complement.
TCTGTTTGCTGACAACATCAGAATTTTCGCCCCGGATGGCCAGGATGGGCACGTGGGTCAGGGCCTGGAACTGCTCCCACATCACCGGCGCGCCTTTTGTCGCGTCAACCATGATCAGGGCTTTTTCCAGATTGTGGTCATAAGCGATTTTGGGCCGCCCATCGACATCATTATATTGCTGATAGGCCATGCGTTGCCAGTCCTCATGGTTGAGGTCTGTGAATTGGCTTTTATGCAGCTCTTTCAGGAGCTCAGCGGCTTTGCGCCAGCTTGTTGGCTGCGGGATGCGGCCTATAAATGCCTGCACGCGTATAAGGCCATTGGTTTCCAGCTTGGGGGCCGTGTCGTTGAGGATGACAGGCCCTATCAGTGATGGATAGAGGGTGGCCAGCATCATGGTGATCACGCCGCTCCAGCCTGAGGCAAGAATGGTCGGGGCATGGAGGCGATTGAGTGTGATGAAATTCAAGACATCCAGCATCTCTATCATCGGGGTGTAATTTTGCCAGTCTGGATCGTTTTCAGAATAGCCGCGGCCGCGCGCATCAAGCGTGTAAACTGACCGGCTGCCTGTTTCATGAGTTGACAGGGTTTTGGCAAGTGGTTCAAAGACGCGGCCATTTTCGGTTATGTTTGCGAGACAAAGCAGTGGGCGTTTGGATGGGGCGCCCTGATAGCGCCTGCCATAAAGTCGGACGCCATCATAGCCGCTAAAAGAAATATTCTGCCAGCTATCTGAGTTCATAGTTTCAGCGATTGCCATAGGATTTTTGCCCGCACGTTACCTCCCCAGAGTATGTGAGCCTCTTCAAGAAAATACAATGCGATTGTGGCGGTCTTTCTAGAATTTCCCCCGTTGTAAATCCTTGTGGCTTTTAATGTTTATTTTGCCATTGGAGAGGCGGGCGCGATAGACCTGCAAATTGGCCATGACTTTCTGCACATATTTTCGGGTCTCTCTGAAGGGGATGCGCTCAACCCAGTCGATCGGGTCGATATGACCGGAGCGGGGGTCGCCAAATTCCCGGACCCATTGTCTGACGCGGCCAGGGCCGGCATTGAAGCCGGCAAAGGTCATGATGTAGGAGCCACCAAACTCGTCATGCCTGTCACCTATATAGGCGCTGGCAACCTGGGCATTGTAGGATGGTTTTTTGGTCAGCCAGGAAGTATGCCATTTGATTTTATATTTCCGTGCGATGTGTTTGAGGGTGTTTGGCATCACCTGTAGCAGGCCTCTTGCCCCGGCATGGCTCTTGATCTGATAATTGAACTCACTTTCCTGACGGGCGATTGAGTAGACAATTGCCTCTTCGGGGACGCTTCTTAATGGTTTGTAGTCCGGCATGAAGCGCGTGGGGTATGAGTAGTGAGCAAGGGGCATCATATTTTGTGCCATTGCAGTTTTACCGATACGCACGGTGCTTTGATTGTAGCCAAGGCTTGCGGCAAGTTCTGCCAGCAATGAAAGCTCACCCGGGTCTTTCAGATGATAGCGCAGATGAGCAAAAAACAATCTTGCGATTGATTTTTTTTCAGCCCTATGGGCGAGAATGATGGCTTTGATTTCATCCCTGGAGGTGAAATTTTCTGCCTGCTCAGGGGTTATTTTCAGTGGTTCAGGGATGGTGATGGTTGCGTTTTTCTTCTTTAGCTCATTGGCAGCCAATTGACCGTAATATGTGTTGAAGAGGGCCGCGCTTTTTTTAAAACTTGCCTGTGCCTCTTTGGTTTTTTTGCGGGCTTTCAATGCCCGGCCCAGCCAGTAGTTTGATTTAGAGCTGCTCAAGGGACCATCTGCCGCCTTTGCAAAGTTTCTGAAATGATTTTCGGCCAGTTCCGGTTTTTTCAGGAAGCGCAGAGCCACCCAACCACTTAGAAATTCAGCATCTTTATAAAGATTAACTGTCGGGTTTTCATGTTTGCTGGTGATCAGATAGGCGGTTTTATAATCATTGTTTCTTATGGCATCACGCGCAAGACTGCGGCGTTCTACCCACCATTTGTCACTGTTCTGAATGTCTTCTTTTTTGTAATTGGCCGCTTTGACCAGTTTGATTGCCGATGTTTTCTTTTTTGATCTGTTGGCGAGCCTGATGCGGGCGTAATAAACGCCGGGGATCAATTTGACTTTCTTATCCATGGAGGTGAGCATTTTTCTTGCCGCCCCATAGCGGCGTTGGATGACAGCGATACGGAATTTTGCCCCCTGTTGTTGTTCTGCGCTTAGATGTTTTGCAGCGCGCTGGGCGGCTGAGACTTTGGAGCGATAGCCGGTGTAAAGCAGGCGGTCCATGCGGATTTCATGGTCTTTGGTGGTCAGATGGTCTTTGTGATCTGACAGAATGCGTTTTTCCATCCAGGTGGAAATGCCCGGGTTTTGGTAAATTTTGCGGATTATTTTGATGGCCTGACCTTTTTTACCCGCTTGCAGCAAGGTCTCTGCATAGGCCATTTTGCCCAGGCTGGTGTTTGGTGGATTTTTTTCAAAATAGCTGAGTTCACTGGCACCTTTGGTCTCCCGCCTCAAAATGCCGCGTTCTATCTTGGCTTTCAATCGAACATCGCTGGGCCAGCCGCCATTTTTATCAAGGAAAGCCTGAAGTTCATCGATGGGGTGGTCAAGGTCAACTGAGCGCAGGGCATACCAGTGGATCAATTTTCTGGCAACGGGGTTTTGCACGTCCTGCAAATGTTTTTGGGCAAGACTTTCCTGGCGCTTGTAGAGCGCCTTGATGGCATTTCCAAAGGCTTTTTGCTCTGTGTTATCCTTAAAGGTGAGATCATTTAACGGGGCCAGATGATCTTTGAGGCCGAGCCCTGGTACCGGTTCATCTGCTCCCTTTGATTTTTTTAAAATGGGTAACGGGATGTCTACTGGTGATTTTGCACCGACTGCCGGTTCTTTGAAACTAATCAGTGAAACCCCGATAAGGACTGTGAATAGACTGACTAACAATAACCTGTTGATGACCATTTGTTGCCCCTTGGCTGTTATCTTTGGTTTGTATGTCTCTGGCTCCACATAGCCTCTCAACGGAGCCTGGCCTTATATTCTGGCGCAGGTCGCAGGGTTTGCCCTAAATTTAAGGCGTTTTCATGCCGTTCAGAGTTAATTTTGTGCATTTTTATCTAATAATGGTCAGAATGCAACGGAAGGGCCGGTGTTATACACCCCTCAAAAGGGGCGGTAATTCCATAGTTCTGGTTGGCTGCTATGCTCTTTTTGAAGGTGCTGGCGGGTGATGTTGACGGCTTGCCCTTCACGTCCTGAGTGAGTATGGTCCCCTTCCGGACCATTGTGCTGATTTCTTCGGGTCGGGTTGCGCTGTATTTAAGAAAGAAGAGAGATAAAAATGTTTCAAGGCTCTATAACCGCGTTGGTGACGCCGTTTCGGGATGGCAGCGTGGATGAGGCATGTTTTCAAAAGCTTGTTCACCGCCAGATTGAGGAAGGAACACATGGGTTGGTGCCAGTTGGGACAACCGGTGAAAGCCCGACGCTTAGTCATGCGGAACATAAGCGTGTGGTTGAGATGTGTATTGAAGTTTCTGATGGGCGGGTGCCGGTGATCGCAGGTGCAGGCTCCAACAATACGATTGAAGCCATTGACCTGGCGGTTCATGCCGAGGGGGCTGGTGCACAGGCGGCTTTGGTTGTGACACCCTATTACAATAAACCGACGCAGGAAGGCCTCTTTCAGCATTACAAGTCCATCCATGATGCAACCAGTTTGCCGATATTTATTTATAACATTCCCGGCCGGTCAGTGATTGATATGTCTGTGGCCACTATGGCGCGGCTTTTTGAACTGCCGCGGATTGTCGGCGTGAAAGATGCGACGGCTGATCTTGCCCGGGTCTCGCAGCAGCGGGCTGCTATGGGTGAGGATTTTATTCAGCTTTCCGGGGAAGACGCTACAGCGCTTGGCTTTATGGCGCATGGTGGTCGGGGCTGTATCTCTGTCACTTCCAATGTTGCACCAATGCTTTGTGCTTCCTTTCAGGAGGCGTGTATTTCCGGTGATTATAAGGCAGCTATCCTGTTGCAGGACCGGCTGATGGCTTTGCATGATGCGCTTTTCTGTGAAGCCAACCCGGTACCAACCAAATATGCGCTTTCCAAACTCGGTTTGATGAGTGATGAAGTGCGCTTGCCGCTTGTCCCGCTCAGTGAGGCGGGCCGGGAAAAAGTTGATGCCGCGCTTTCATATGCGGGATTGCTCTAGGATCAAGATGGTGGCTAATTAGCATGGCGAGTAAAAAGAAAGCGCCGACACAACGCGCAATTGCTGAAAACCGCCGGGCGCGGTTTGACTATGAGGTTATGGACACCTTTGAAGCCGGCATTGTGCTTGAGGGGACGGAGGTTAAATCCCTGCGGACGGGTAAAGCCAACATTGCTGAAAGTTATGCCAGTAATGAGGGGGGGGAGCTTTTTTTAATCAACAGCTATATTCCTGAATACACCCAGGCGGGCCGGTTTAATCATGAAACAAGGCGGGCGCGGAAACTGTTGCTGCATGCAAAAGAGATCAAGCGGCTTTTAGGAGCGATCCAGCGTGATGGCCTGACGATTGTGCCGCTCAAGCTTTATTTCAATGATCGGGGGATTGCCAAATTACAACTGGCTTTGGGGCGGGGCAAGAAACTGCATGATAAACGCCAGACCCAGAAAGACCGTGACTGGAACCGGCAAAAATCCCGGTTATTGCGGGAGCGCGGCTGAGCCTCTCTCTGATGGTGCCTAGACATCAGAGCTCTCGCTCTGGCATTTCAATTATTTGGTGAGACTGATCCGGGCGGTTTTAAAAACATCTTCAAACATCTCTTCTGTGAGGCGGCCCGTGTTGGTGTTGTAACGTGAGCAATGATAGCTGTTTATCAAAACCAGCTTCTCATTCAGTTGATGGACGGCGTTATGCCCAAAGGGGAAGGCACTCTGCTTATGGTCGAGGGTGCGGAGGATCTGCTGATGGGCGACCCGGCCCAGGCTGATGATGACTTTTAGCCGGGGCAGCCCTGCTATTTCGTTTTTTAAAAATGGGCGACAATTATTGATTTCAGCGCCGACAGGTTTGTTCTGAGGCGGCACGCAGCGCACTGCGTTGGTGATGCGGCAGTTTAAAAGCTGAAGCCCATCATCCGGGCTGGCGGCAAAAGTGCCTTCTGCCAGGCCGAATTTCAACAGCGTTGGGTAGAGCAGATCACCGGCATAGTCACCAGTAAAAGGGCGGCCTGTTCGGTTAGCGCCTTTCAGTCCAGGGGCGAGCCCGACGATGAGCAGTGCGGCTTGCCTGTTCCCGAATGCCGGGACAGCACCATTAAAAAAATCCGGATATTTGATGTGGTTTTCCTGCCGGAATTTAACCAGCCGCGGGCAGAGTGCACATTGTTTTTCTGGTGAATTTATTGCTGGTGTTTGAGTTGGTGGCATTCGAGCTTCACTTTTTCGAGCTTCACTTTAAAGGCGGCCTGGTTATGATTGGGGCTCAGATTGTCTATATACTATTTTAACCGGGTTGTGAAAGTCCTGCTGTGAAACGACGGCGTTTCAGGTAAATAAACTTTTCTGATAAGCCCGCCTTGAGATCGGATTATTTATGGTTGATGTGCTTATCGGGTTGGGGAGCAATCAGTCCGGGGTTCTGGGCACGCCTGCTGAAACACTTGGCCGTGCCCTGCTATTCTTGCAAACAGGCGGTGTTGAAATGAGAGGGATATCCAGCTTTTACCGCTCTGAGCCGGTTGGGGCACATTACCAGCCTGCCTTTTTCAATATGGTTGTGCTTGGGCAAACAAAAGCTCCGCCCTTTGGCTTGCTGAAGCTTTTTAAGGCCATCGAACGGCAAGCGGGGCGGCGGGGCCAGCTTTTCTGGGGGGCGCGCCCGCTTGATATTGATCTGATAGATTATGGGAGCCTGGTGCTTGACTGGCGAAAACGATCGCAGCCCGGGAAGAAGAGGCAGGGCTATGGGCAACGGAAGCGCTCTGGTCTGAGTTTGCCGCACAGGGAGATGCATAAACGGTCTTTTGTGCTGAAACCCTTGTGGGAAATTGCGCCAATGTGGCGTCATCCTGTGCTTTTGCTGGATGCGGCGCATTTAATGGCGGTTTACTGTTCGCCATTAGCCTTAAAACGGACAGAAAAGCTTGATATAGGGTTTGATATGTGAGATTGTCTGCCGCACTTTAATTATTGCCAGAATATGGGCTGGATTGAGAGCTGCCGCAGTGTGATTGTGCTCCTTACAACCCTACTTGCTTTCTCAAATATGATGGTCTTTCTCAGTTCTGATGACAGGTTCAGTTTAGATTACAGATTTGACCTATCAGGATTGAGTGAGATGAGTGTAATTCAAAGCGTCTTTCCCGGGCTTTAGCTCTGGAAAAACTGCTGGCAGGGTTAAAAACAGAGTTCTTTCGCAATGAATTGGCTTTCAGAGAACTCGCATTAAGATTTGGCTTTCAGATTATTAAATAAGGGTTACAAACATGGCACGGGTTACGGTTGAAGATTGCGTTGATAAAGTTTCCAACAGATTTGAACTGGTTTTGCTGGCCGGGCATCGGGCGCGCACAATTTCTTCTGGCGCACCGATTACAGTTGAGCGGGACAATGATAAAAATCCGGTTGTGGCCTTGCGGGAAATCGCTGCGGAAACCATTTCACCCGAGGATATGCAGGAAGACCTTATCCATTCCATGCAGAAATATGTTGAGGTGGATGAGCCGGAGCCAGAAGCTGCACCCGTGATTTCCCCTGAGACACGCTCACCTGTTATTATTGGCCAGGATGATCCAAGCCTGGATACAGCCATTGATACAATGACTGAGGAAGAGCTGTTGCGTGGTCTGGAAAGTTTGCCGCCGGCTGAAACAGGTGGTTCCCGTAACCGGTAATCCGGCTGATTTCAGGAATTAATTTACCCCCCTCGTGACCCCTTGTGTCGCGGGGGGTGTTTTTTTGTTCTCCGGGTGAGCGTGCGGTTAAGACTATTTTTATGGGGCGCGCTTTTGACTGGCCTTTTGGAGTGAGACTATACTATCATTGATTTGGTTCTGATTGCCTTTTCTTCACGTCTTTCATTTTCTTGGATTGATTAAACATGGAAGCCCTTGATCATGTTGAATTAATGGACCGGGTTGCAACCTATAACCCGAAGGCCAATGTTAGCCGTTTGGCCAGAGCGTTTGAGTTTGCTGAAGAATCCCATGGGCCGCAGAAGCGGGCGTCTGGTGAGGCCTATATCACTCACCCGTTGCAGGTTGCTGAAATTCTGGCAGAGCTGAAGCTTGATGAAGATACAATTATAGCCGCGCTACTGCATGACACAATTGAAGACACCAAGGCCACTAGGGCTGATATTGATGAGCTGTTTGGCACAGAAGTTGGCGGGCTTGTTGAGGGGGTCACAAAACTCGGCCAGCTTAATCTGATTACCAAAAAAGCTGAGCAGGCTGAAAACTTTCGAAAATTACTGATTGCCATTACGACGGATGTGAGGGTTTTGCTGATCAAACTGGCGGACCGCTTGCACAATATGCGCACGCTTGAGTTTGTAAAACCAAAAACACGTAAACGTATCTCTGAAGAAACGATGGATATTTATGCGCCGCTTGCCGGCCGCATGGGGATGCAGTGGCTCAGAGATGAGCTTGAAGAGCACAGCTTTCGCTGGCTCAATGAAGATGCGTATTTTACCCTCAGCCAGAAGCTGGTCAAGATGCGCGAGAAGAACCAGAAGCTGCTTTTGAAAATTGAAAAAGATTTAAGTGCCGCGCTTGAGGAAAAAGGTATTCAGAGCGATGTTTCCCACCGGGAAAAACGGCCTTATTCTATCTGGCGGAAAATGGATCACAAACAGATTTCCCTCGAGCAGCTTTCTGATCTCTATGGCTTCCGTGTGGTGGTGAAGTCGGTTGATGATTGCTACCGGGTGCTGGGGCTGGTTCATACGAAATGGCGCGCGGTGCCGGGCCGGTTCAAGGATTATATTTCCAACCCCAAACAGAATGAATATCGCTCTATCCACACGGCGATTGTCGGTGCGCGTATACAACGGGTGGAGTTGCAGATCAGGACACAGCAAATGCACCGGGTGGCGGAATATGGCATTGCGGCACATGCGATCTACAAGGATGAAAGCCACGGGGTGGGGGAGATGTCGAATATGGCGTCAAGCTCTGCCTATCAATGGCTGCGCAAACTGGTGGACCAGTTGCTTGAAGGGGATAACCCGGAAGAGTTTCTGGAACATACCAAACTGGAGCTGTTTCATGATCAGGTTTTCTGTTTTACACCCAACGGCTTGCTGATAGCCTTGCCTGGCGGCGCGACGGCTGTTGATTTTGCCTATGCGGTTCATACAGACATAGGAAACAAGGCGGTTGGGGCCAAGATCAACGGGCGGAATATGCCCCTTCGCACTCAGCTTCGTAATGGCGATGAGGTGTTTATACTAACCTCTGAGGCACAAACGCCGCAACCTTCCTGGGAGCAGTTTGCAATCAGCGGCAAAGCGCGGTCTTCCATTCGCCGGGCGACCAAGGAAACGAGGCGCAAGCAGTTTTTCGAAATTGGTGAAATGGTGCTGCAACGGGCGTTTCGGCGGGCTAAAAAGAACTATACCGCCGAGCGCATTGAGCAGGCTTTGCATCGCTTTTCCCATGAGACAGTGGAAGACCTTGTGGTGGCTGTCGGGCGGGGGGAGATATCTTCGCATTTGATATTGCAGGCACTCTTCCCTGACATCAGCCACGATGTTATGGAGAGGCGCCATGCAGCGCGGGTCGGGCGCAGGGCTGTGCCTGAGGAGGGCTGGTTTAATTTTGCCAAGGTGGCTTCCCTCAAATTTCGGCTGTTCCCCAAAACTGCGCAGGAGGATCCGGCCCATTCTATAGATAAATTGCCTGTACGCGGGCAGCGGGATGGTGTTGCGGTTGATTACACCGTGGGCGGTGCCCTGCCAGGAGACCGGATTGTTGGAATTGTGATGCCGGGTGAGGGGGTGAATATCTATCCTATTCAGTCTCCACTTCTGGAACAGTTTGATGATGAGCTTGACCGCTGGATAGATGTTGCCTGGGATCTTGATGAGAATGATGAGACACGGTACATGGCGCGGATTAATGTTACAGCGGTTAATGAGCCAGGCTCACTTGCCAAGATCGCGCAACTGATTGCAGATGCCAATGGTAATATTGATAATATTAAAATGACGGAAAAGGCGGTTGATTTTTCAGAGATGTTTATTGAGCTTGAGGTTTGGGACCTGATGCACCTGAATGAAATCATTGCCGGGTTGAAGTCTCTTTCAGAGGTTAACAAGGTTGAGCGTGTGCTCACTTAAAGGATGTATCTGTTATGGAGTATGAGTGGCTTTACAGGTTTGCTGTTTTTGCCGTGATGTTGATGGTGATGGGGGTGTTGGAGTTTTTTATCCCCAAACGTGAGATGCGCATCGGCCGGCAGGAGCGCTGGGTGACGAATGTAGGGCTGGCCGCGATGAACAGTCTGCTTTTGCGGGTGTTTGGTGCGAGCACGGTTCCCTTGCTGGCGCTGGCAGCTGCGCTATATGCAGAAGAACAACAGATTGGGCTATTGAACCAGTATGAGATGCCGTTTGTGATTGAGTTGGTTGTTTCTCTGTTCATTCTCGATTTTGCAATTTATTTCCAGCATTGGGCTTCACATAAATTTCCCATTCTCTGGCGCATCCATAAGGTTCACCACTCTGACCAGGATCTTGATGTCACAACTGCTGTGCGGTTTCACCCGATCGAGATCGGGCTTTCCATGTTTTACAAGGTGGGTCTGGTTTTTCTATTCGGGTTTGATGCTATATCTGTGTTGCTGTTTGAGATTATCTTAAATGCCTGTGCCTTGTTTCATCATTCAAATGTTGCATTGCCGGGCTGGCTTGATCGTCCTTTGCGGATGGTTTTTGTGACGCCTGATATGCACAGGGTTCATCATTCTGTTATAAGAGGGGAAACGGACAGTAACTATGGGTTTAGCCTTGCGATCTGGGATCGACTGCTTGGCACCTATGTGAGCCAGCCCGCCGCCGGGCACAAGGATATGAAGATTGGGTTGCCGGAAAATTACGATAGTGAGGATCCGCGCCGTTTTTCCTGGAGTTTGGCCCAGCCATTTTTACCCAAAGATGACCCCCCGGCAGGCTGAGCCTCCGGTTATTCTTGCCGATGGGTGCCGTTGATGTTTCCCATGCTTGGCCTGTTCGGCTTAAATCCGGACTTTTTTGTCAGGATCAATATATTTTCATAGGAAAATAACGCAGCATTAATTCTGCAAATTCACCAGATTTTCTAATGTTATCAATGGCATCGTTGATTTCAATTCGGAGGCGCATATTGCCCTTTGCAATAGCCATGGCGAGGCCCTGTCCAAAGTAGGTTTCGTCCCAGTAGGCTTTGCCGTGAAAGCCGCAGCATTGTTTTGATAATGACCCGTTTAGCCAGAACATAAGGCCGATGGCATCGCCAAAGAGATAATCGACCTTGCCTTCCTGCAGGGCGGATGTTGCCTGTTGCTGAGACGAGTATCGGGCTACTTTGCTTTTTTTGAAAAATTTCATCAGATAGGCGTCATGGGCGCTGGTTGCGAGAACCCCAATTTTTTTACCATAGAGGTTGCTGGGTTTAGGCAGGGGCTGGGGGCGGCTTTTCAGGATGGCAAACCGGGCCGGGAGGCGCATATAGGGGTTTGTGAAGTCCAGGGTTCTGAGATTGGTTTCGTTAATGGCCAGCCCGGCGATGATGGCGTCGAAATCACCGGTTTTGAACGTGGCTTTTAGTTTGTTCCAGTCGGTGACCTTAATATCGCATTGAACGCGCATTTCTCTGCAGATGGCGTTGGCAAGATCAATATGAAACCCTGACAGGTTCCCTTCTTCATCGTAATAATTAAATGGGGGAAAATCATTTGAGGTCAGAAACCGCATCTGAGTGCGCTCAAAAGCTTTTTCCTTTTTGGTTTCTGGTGGGGTTTCCTGTGCGGTGGCGGTTATCGTGAAAAGAGCGATGAGGAAAAATGCTGCCACCCCCTTGCTGAGGAGTTTCAGGGGAGTGAGATGCATATATGGCTTCATGTATTGGTTTATGTACTGCTTCATGGCTCAATAGGTCTCGGTTTTGAAATGGCTCAGGTCTTTATAGACCGGCTGCTTGCCACTGAGGGGATTATTTGGGTCCCAGGCAATTTTGACCGATTGAAATTCACAATTTAATGCATCATAGATCAATAAACGGCCAACAAGGCCCTGGCCAAGCCCGGTGATCTCCTTGATGACCTCTGTTGCCTGTAATGTGCCAACGACACCGGCAATGGCGCCAAGGACGCCCACTTCTGAACAGCTTGGCACAGTGCCTGGCGGCGGGGCTACCGGGAATATACAGCGGTAGTTGGGGTTGGGGGTGCCGTCTTCATTTGTTTCTGCTGCCCTGAAGGTGCTGATATGGCCATCAAAGGGGCCGAGGGCTGCAAACACCAGCGGTTTCTGGGCAAAGTAGCAGGCATCGTTCACCAGATATCTGGTTTTAAAATTATCAGATCCATCCGCGACGATATCATACTGGCGGATTACCTCGATGGCGTTTTCAGTTGTCAGCCGCTCGGGGTGCTCCACCACTTTGACATGGGGGTTGATTTCATTGATACGCCTTGCAGCACTTGCGGTTTTTTCAGCATTGATGTTTGCTGTGTCATGGATGACCTGGCGCTGCAGGTTAGACAGGCTGACGATGTCATCATCTATGATGCCAAGGGTGCCAACACCGGCTGCTGCCAGATAAAGCAGCACAGGCGAGCCGAGCCCGCCCGCGCCAACAACCAGAACTTTCGCGTTTTTCAGCTTTTGCTGGCCCTGAATACCGAGCTGTTTGAGAATGATGTGGCGTTTGTAGCGCTCTATTTCCTCGCCTGATAAAGATGCCATTTAGGCCTTTTCCTCGCCCGTTTATCCTGATGTTTTAGATTGAAACGTCTGCATTGTCATCTGGTTCATCAAACAGCAGGGTTGACATGTAGCGTTCTGCGAATGAGGGGGCAAATGTGACAATGTTTTTGTCTTCAAGATCATGCTGCTTGATGTATTTAACGGCGGCGAGAAGATTAGCCCCGGTTGAGATGCCACCGGGGATGCCTTCCATGCGGGCGAGTTTTCGGGCTGTGTTGAAAGCTTCATCGTTGGTGATGGTTATTGTTTCATCAATCAACTGGCGGTCCAGAATGACGGGGATGAAGCCGGCGCCAATGCCCTGGATTTTATGAGGGCCTGGCTCGCCGCCAGAGATCACGGGACTGTCTGCTGGTTCAACAGCGACGATTTTTGTGTCCGGTTTGCGCTCTTTCCAGACTTTGGCGCAACCGGTGATGGTGCCGCCGGTGCCAACCCCGGCGATGATGGCATCAACATTGCCTTTGGTATCGTTCCAGATTTCCTCTGCCGTTGTGGCGATGTGAACAGCCGGATTTGCCGGGCTTGAAAACTGGGAGGGCATGACGCTGTCCGGGTTTTCATTGATCAGCTCAGCGGCTTTTTCAAGTGCGCCTTTCATGCCTTTTTCAGCCGGGGTCAGGATGAGTTCAGCGCCGAGGTGCGAGAGCATTTTTCGCCGCTCGATTGACATTGATTCTGGCATCACCAGCATGAGCCTCAGGCCGCGGGCGGCTGCAATAAAGGCGAGACCAATGCCAGTGTTACCGCTGGTTGGCTCTATCAGTACGGTGTTTGGGCCGATGGTGCCTTCATCGATCAGTGCTTCAATCATGGAGAGGCCAATGCGATCCTTGACGCTGGCCAGCGGGTTGAAAAATTCCAGTTTGAGAAGAATGTCTGATTTCAGGCCGAAGTGTGTGCGGATTTTTTGCAGCCGTACCATGGGGGTATGACCAATTGTTTCTGTTATATCCTCATAAACCTGCCCTCGTCCCATTTGTGAGATGCTAAGGGGGGGGATAAATGTCTCGCGTTTGGTCATGGCGGGGGCCTTTGCTCTTTCTTCTTTCACTGGCTGGTATCATATTTTGAAATGAAGCCAGAATAAAGAGAGATTTCCCGCTTTTCGGCACTGTCACATGTCTATTTGCCAGTTGAGCCAAAACCTCTGGCACCGCGTTTGGTCAGTGTAAGATTGCTGGATTGTACTAAATGGACTTGTGAGACAGGGGCGATGACCATTTGCGCTATGCGCTCACCGCGCTGGATTTCAACGGGATGATCAGAGACATTGACCAAAATAACCTTTATTTCACCGCGGTAATCACTGTCAATGGTGCCGGGGCTGTTGAGGACGGTGAGCCCGTGTTTGAGAGCGAGACCCGAGCGCGGGCGGATCTGGGCTTCGAAATGATCTGGCAACTCAATGGCGATGCCGGTCGGGATAAGGGCGCGCTCCAGCGGGCCGATGATAACGGGGGTGCCTTCCGGCAAGGCGGCTCTGAGGTCCAGACCGGCGGCGCCTTCCGTTTCATAGGATGGGTGGGGCAGGCCTTCGCCGTGGGGCATTTGCTCAAAGCGCAGCGTTGGTTGTTGTTTTGTCATTCAGCAGTCGTTTTTAGCGGCCTTGTGTTGTTTGCAGTTTGTGCATGAAGAAGGTGGGCGGCCGCTTTTTCCATCAATCGGGTAGCCGCTTCTGTTTTGCTGATATTCTCAAAAGTTTCAACCCCCTTTTCCGCAATGATGTGGATTGTTGTCAGGTCATTGCCAAAAACATTACCTGTGGCACTGACGTCATTGGCGACGATCCAGTCACATTTTTTGGCTGCCCGTTTGGCTTTGGCATTTTTGAGAATGTTTTGAGTTTCAGCGGCAAAACCAATGATCAGAGGTGCGCGGCCTTTGTGCTTTTTGCTCAGGGTCTTTAGAATATCCGGGTTTTCTTTCAGTTTCAGGGCTGGCAGACCTGCCTTTGTTTTTTTCATTTTTTGTGGCTTTGCCTTGTCCACCCGCCAGTCTGCTACCGCTGCCGCACAAATGATGATGTCCGCTTTGCCGGCACTTTCACAGGCTTTGAGCATTTCTTTGGCGGTTTCAACATTGATGCGGGTGACTTTTGGCGGTGTCTCGAGGTTGGTTGGCCCGGAGACAAGGGTGACCTTTGCGCCGCGTTTTGCTGCTTCAGCTGCGACCGCGTAGCCCTGTTTGCCGCTGGAGCGGTTGGCGATGAAACGGACAGGGTCAATCGGTTCATGGGTTGGGCCGGCGGTGACAAGGACGGTTTTGCCCGCTAGCGACAAGTCCTGGTGTTTGGGGGAAAGTCTGTTTTTTATCGCCTTGATGATATCTGAAACCTCTGCCATCCGGCCGGGGCCGGTTTCCCCGCACGCCATCGAGCCGACATCCGGGCCAATGAAATGCACCCCGTCATCCTGCAACTGGCTTGCATTGCGCCGGGTTGCCGGGTGCTCCCACATTTTCACATTCATGGCGGGGGCCATCAGGATGGGTTTGTCAGTTGCCAGCAGCAGGGTGCTGGCGAGATCACCGGCAAGGCCATTTGCGCATTTTGCCATCAGATCAGCGGTGGCGGGGGCAACAACAACAAGATCACTTTGGCGCGAAAGCTGGATATGGCCGATTTCGGTTTCATTTTTAAGATCAAAGAGGTCTTCATAAACCTGATGTTCGGCGAGGGCGGCGACTGAAAGGGGTGTGATAAATTCTGACCCGGCTCTGGTTAAAACAGGGACCGTACTGATGCCCTCATCCGCCAGCCTTCGGATAAGCTCAAGGCATTTATAAGCAGCAATACCGCCGCCAATGATCAGGGTTATTTTCTGTTTGTTTTGCACGTTGGCTCATCTGAGTTTATTTTTTCGGCCCTACCTCAAGGGCAGGGGTCTCTTTATATATAAGCTCTGGCCCTGATTGTGCAAATATAACAGCCGGAATGAGTTAAGCTTTTCTGCCCGAGGCGGGCTAAATGGTTTTAAAATAAAGAAAAACAGCAATTATGATGAGGGTGGCTGCTATTAACCATATGGCCAGTTGGTGTGAGAGGCTGGGTTTTGCCCGCCCTTGCAGCAGGGTTTCAAGGGTTTCCTGATCCATTGATTTCAGGGTACGGGCGAGACCGGCGAGCCCATCCAGATCTTCTTCAAGGTTGGCCAGATGATTTGGCAGATTGTCCATGAAGTGATCAATGGCTTTCAGGCCATCCTGCATTTTTTTCAGCTTGGCGGCCGGGCCGATTTCTTTTGTCAGCCATTCTTTTACAACCGGTTCTGCTGCACGCCACATGTTCAATTCCGGATTGAGGCTGCGGGCCACACCTTCCGCAATGACCAGATTTTTTTGCAGCAGAATTAATTCTGGCCGGGTTTTCATGTCATAGAGCCCGGTATATTCCAATAACTGGCCGAGAAAGCGGGCCATGGATATCTCCGTTGCCGGCTTGTCTGCGATGGGCTCCCCGATGGCGCGCAGGCCCTGGGCAAATTGCTCAACTGAATGAATGGGGGGGACGTAGCCTGCGTCAAAGTGGGCTTTGGCCGCGGCGATGTAATCGCCTGTGACGAAGCCATGAAGAATTTCAGCAAGGAAGCGTTGTTCCCTGGCACTCAAGCGGCCCATGATGCCGCAATCGAGCGCGATGAGCGTGCCATCTTTACGGACCATCAGATTTCCCGGGTGCATGTCGGCGTGGAAAAAGCCGTCCCGCATGGCCTGGCGCAGGAAAGTCTGGAGGACATGGGTGCCGAGTTTGGTGAGGTCATGGCCTTCAGTTTTCAGGGTTTCGATATTGTTGATCGGGGTCGCGTTTATCCATTCTGTTGTCAGGATGCGCTGGGTGGTCAGGGCCCATTCCGGGGCGGGGACAGAAAAATCCGCGTCATTTTCAGTGTTTTCGGCAAGTTCGCTCAGGGCAGCGGCTTCAAGGCGGAGGTCTAGCTCTATGGCCATGGTGCGATCGAGGGTTTTGACCACCTCTACCGGTTTTAACCGTCTTGCCGGTTTGGAGAGGGCTTCAATGACCTTAGCTGCAAAGCGATAAGCTGCCTGATCTTTGGCAAACCGTTTTTCAATGCCAGGGCGGAGGATTTTTACAGCGACTTCCTTTTCACCGTCTTTGGTTTTGATGCGGGCTTTATGGACCTGGGCGATTGAAGCGGCGGCGATGGGGGGTGAAAAATCTGTGAAAATTTCTGTAAGCGGTTTACCGAACTGGCGCTCGATTTCCGCTCTTGCTTCTTTTTCAGGGAAGGGGGGGAGGTTGTCCTGCAGGCAGGCAAGGTCTGCGGCGAGCTGTTTGCCGATGATATCGGGCCGTGTCGCGAGGAACTGCCCCAGTTTTATGTATGTTGGTCCCAATTTTGTGAGCGCGCTTACGAGGCGCTCAGCTGTGGTTTTTTTAGCAAACGGCAAGCGGGCCAGTGCGCCCAAAGCTTTGAAGGGAAGGAGGGCGATTTTCAGCAGTTTAACCGGCCAGGGCGCGGGAATATGGTCCGGGAACAGCGCAACACCATAATAGGTAAGGACAAGCCCGGCTTTGGCGAGGCGCAACGTGTTGGTTATCGGGTTCGGCATATTTCAGACTTTCCCTATATGCGCCAGGCAGAATGGATGGCGGCGATGCCACCTGTCAGATTTGTGAATTGGACCCGCGAAAAGCCCTCTTGTTTGATCATGGTCTGAAAGGTTTTCTGATTTGGGAATTTGCGTATGCTCTCAACAAGATATTGGTACGGCTCAGCATCGCCCATGATCATTTCCCCCATTTTGGGAATGAATTCAAAGGAAAATTTGTCATAGACCTGTTTCAGGAGGGGGATCGAGACTTCTGAAAACTCAAGGCAAAGAAAGCGCCCACCGGGTTTGAGGACCCGGAAAGCTTCGCTGAGCGCGCTATCAATGCGCGGGACATTGCGAATACCAAAGGCGATTGTGTAGCTGTCAAAGCTTTTGTCTTTAAAGGGCAGTCTTTCCGCGTTTCCCTCTATGAAGGTGAGCTGGTCATGCAGCCCCCTGTCATTGGCGCGCTCCCGCCCGACGGCGAGCATTTCAGGTGATATATCCAAAATGGTGATATTGGCTTTGCTGCCGGCTTTTTCCAGCAGCCTGAAGGCGATGTCGCCGGTGCCGCCAGCGACATCCAGATGTGTGAGGGGTTTTTCAGGCCGCGGTGCGGCTTGTGTTATCAGTTCATCCTTCCAGAGACGGTGCATACCGCCTGACATCATATCATTCATCAGGTCATATTTTTCGGCAACCCTCTGAAAGACAAAATTGACCTTTTCCTGTTTCTCGCCGGGATTAACGGACTGAAACCCGTATGATGTGGTGTTGTCGCTCATATGATCAGCTCTGGTGATTGCCTTCGTCTTGTGCGCTTTGGGCCGGATGCCGGCTATTTATGCCGGGAGATTAATGCAAGCCCTTGTGGAATGCCAGCAAGCGTTTGATTATGGTTGATAATCGAATTAATTATACCGGGTACATATAGGGTTTGGGTACAGCTTTCTATGGGCATTGTTAAATTACTGAATAAATTTTGTTTGAGGTGGGACTTAGATGCCTGAATTGCCGGAAGTGGAAACGGTTATGCGCGGGCTGTCGCCGCATATGGAGGGACAGGCCTTTGAGCGGGTTGATCAGCGCCGGCCTGATTTGCGCTTTGCGTTGCCGGATGAGTTTTCAGCGCGTCTGTCCGGGACCCGGATATTGGGGCTTTCGCGGCGGGCAAAATATATTCTTGTCAAACTCTCCAGCGGTGAGACGCTGGTCATGCATCTTGGTATGAGCGGGCGGTTTACCGTTAATGGGACTTTAGGCGGGACTGACCCACGGCATGACCATGTGGTGTTTCATCTCTCTAACGGGGATGTGGTGGCTTATAATGATCCGCGGCGTTTTGGATATATGGACCTTGTTACCAGCCTTGAAATTGAGCGGCATAAATTTTTTGCTTCGCTAGGCCCGGAACCTTTAAGCAATTCATTTAACGGTGGAGTGCTGGCGGAAAAAGCGCTGGGGCGCAAAACGCCGATCAAATCTTTTTTGCTTGATCAAAGGGTGGTTGCCGGCCTTGGTAATATTTATGTGCTTGAGGCGCTTTTCAGGATCGGGGTCAATCCGAGCCGGGCTGCGTCTCTTTTGGTGACAAGGGGCGGCAAGGCGCGCCCGATAGCTGATGAGTTGGCGTCAGCTGTCAGGGATGTTCTGCGCGAGGCGATCGCGTCTGGTGGTTCCAGTCTCAAGGATTATGCCAAGGCGGATGGGTCGATGGGGTATTTCCAGCACAAGTTTCAGGTTTACGGGCGGGCAGGGGAGGCCTGTCTGCGTGCCGGGTGCCCGGGGGAGATTGAGCGTGTTGTCCAGGCGGGACGCTCCAGTTTTTTTTGCCCCTGTTGTCAAAAATAAAGAAAAAGGCGGATCATCTGATCCGCCTTTTTTGGTTTTGCTGTCACCCTGTTAAGGGGATTGTCTTTAAAGCGTTTTTATTATTTGATCTGGTTTTTCTGCTTTAACTTTAAAAGTTTTGGATTGATTTTCAAAGTTTTCGGCTTGATCTTTTTGTTTGGCTTAAAGACCTTTTTCGGTTTTTTATAGATCAGTGGCTTCTGGCAAGATGCGCCACCTTTCTTGCCAATTGATTTCCGCTTCCAGCCTTTATTACAAGAGCAATACCAGCCCTTGCCACGTTTTTTCAAACGGCCGTTGATGCAAGGTGGTTTTACAGCGACTGTTTGTTTGGAGCAGCGGGCACCGCCGTTTTTCAGGGCATGACGCTTGAAGCCTTTCGGGCAGACGCAATACCAGCCTTTGCCACGCTTGATCAATTTGCCATTTGAGCAAGTTGGTTTTGGCGTGCTTACCGGCTTTTTGATGCATATGCCATATTTGTTGCGGTTGTAGCCACGCTTGCAGACACATTTACCTTTCTTGTTTTTATACTCATTCGGGCCAGGTTTGCAGCCGGTCGGGATCTTCACACAGTAGCCTTTTTTGCGTGTGAAACCAGTTTTACAGACGCACTGACCTTTTGAGTTTTTGATCTCATTGCGTCCAGGTTTGCACCCGGTTGGGATCTTCACACAGATACCGGCAGTACCGCGTTTGTAGCCCTGCTTACAGACACAACGGCCTTTAGCATTCTTCACCTCGTTGCGGCCAGGTTTGCAGCCGGTTGGGCGTTTGATGCATATGCCATATTTATTGTGAATGTAACCTAACTTACAGACGCACTGGCCTTGTGAATTGCGGAACTCGTTTGGACCGAGTTTGCATAGCGGGGTGGATTTCACGCAGAAACCTTTGTTGTTGCGTGTGTAGCCACGTTTGCAAACACATCTGCCGTTATTTGTTTTGATTTCATTGCGGCCGGGTTTGCAACTTTGTGGAGGTTTCACGCAAATACCGTAGTTGTTGCGCTCATATCCACGTTTGCATAGACACTGACCCTTGCGGTTCTTGTATTCGTTGGGGCCTGGTGTGCAGCCACGTGTTGGCGGTACACAGAGGTCCGGGCCTTTGCGAATAAAGTCAGCGCGGCAGATGCAGCGGTTGTCTCTGGTGCGGATTTCTCCTTTGCCAGGTACACAAAGCGGATCAGGAACGACTACAGGCGGCGGTGTATCATCCCCGCCAACGCAGCGGCGACCGTTCCATCTGGAACCAGACGGGCAGACACAGACACCATTGTCGCTCATCACCATTGGCCGGGTGCATTGATCTTCTTCCTCTTTATCATGTGAGAACCTGAAGATCGTACAGCCAACAACTTCGGTGAATTCACCATCAGCACCTCCAGGATTTTCGCCCCGGTTGTTTTCCCCGATCGCGGTGTCACCTGCAATGACGGCAGCGCAATTGCGCATTTCGGCATCTGGTGCAAGTGATTGCTGACCAGTGAAGTCAAGGTTGATGTTGTAGCTCACGCTTTCCCCTGCATTCAGGCTAAGCATACCTTCACAGACAAAGGGAACGGTTGTGGGCGGGTTGTCACAAGGCAGCGCCGGGGCGATGCTTGTGATCGGTATCGTCAAGCCTTCAGCGGCCAGCCCGAGGGCGTCGGCGAATTTCACCTTGCCGTTGAAGTCCGTTTTACCAACGTTTTTCACCGTGATGCTGAAGGGGCATCTTGGTCTCTCCTGCTGGCAATGGAAGGACAGTTTCTTCTCAACGCGGATGTCTACACCGCCTTCAAAGCAGGACTGGCCAAGCATCTGCATGTCACCGCCAATTTGCGGTTCGTGATGCATGGTTGCACAGTTGCGGTAGCGATCATTGCCGCTCAGAGACATTCTGATTTTGGCGACAAAGAAGCGGGTTGTACCGGGTTGCAACTGATTGCCAGGTATGGCACAGGCAAGATCAGATGCAGGTGCACCTTCACAGCGCCATTCCGGGCCATCCGGGGTGACATCTTCAGAAACAAGTGGGGCATCAGTACCAATCACCCGGGCGACATCAAAGATGCGAATGAGGCCGGATGGGGCTCTGTCACCATTGTTGCGCACTGAGATGCGGCAGGAGATCAGCCCACCCAGAACACCTGGCTCGCAGGTTTTCTCAATTGAGATATCTTCCTTGCCATTATCCGCTGGGCCATCAGGCAACGTGCCCTGGGCACAGTCCTTGTCCTTGCCATCTTCACCTTCCTGCAATTTGGCGCAGTTGGTGATGGTTTTTGGCTCAACCTTGATCGCTTCGTTGAACCTGGCTTTGACGCTCAGGATCATCTGACCATTGGCCGGGATGTTGGTTGGCGGATGTGTGCAGTCAAAGTTCTTACCATCCACTGTGGCACAGTTCCACGGCGGTAATGGTGAGAAGATGACATTGTCAGGCTTCACATCAAAGCTGTCTGAGATGTGCAAGGCGCCGTTATAATCGCCGTCACCAAAATTATGGATGATGATTGAGTAATTTATAACACAGGCACCGCCAATCATTTTTTCGCAGACTGTACCGCTGTCAAATTTGCGGAGCTCGAGTTTGGGCTCCTTGTCGTCGTCTTCATCGGGGCAACCGGGGGCGCCTTTGATGCAGATTTCAGCACAATCCTTGTCATTTGTGAGGTCACCAAAGGGAGCGACGCCCATTTCGTTATATTCAAGTCTTGCACAATTCTTCAGGGTGTCCGAAGGCCATCCAAGACCAACTTTGAAAGATAAGTTCAGATCCTTGAATTCACCCGGGTTCAAAGTCAAGGACGGGTGCGTACACAAATATGTGGTGCCGAAGCCTTGCACACAGGTCCAGTTGAAATTAGGTCCTGCAGAAATTGAACCGCCGCCAGGTACATTCCAATCAACAATGGCTAATTTACCGGTGTATTTTTCATCACCGACATTTTTCACCCGGATGCGGAATTTACAATCGCCAGCACCCTTTTCACAAATTGGCACGAGTGCATCTTTTGTGACTTCGAGATCAGGTTCTTTTTCTTCCTCATCGCAGGGGATGTCTTCTGGAATATCAATGATGATTTCTTCGGTGCAGCAAGTGGCAACACCATCAAAATCAGCCGGGCCAACCTGTTTTACATTGTTGGTCAGGAGATGGATGGTCATGCCTTTGGCCGCGCCAATCAAGTCCCATTCAAGAACGCCGCCGCCGGGGGGGACGATCTGGAAGGGTGGGTTGACGACAACACCTGGTGTTAAAGAGGTCAACTCGATTGTGGTGCCAGCAAGGGCCGGGCTTACCGGCATCTTGTAAGTAAATGGCGCAACCGGGCCGCCGTGACATTCAACTTCACCTTTTTCAAACTTGATGCAAGGTTCGCCGTCCGGGTCACCGCCTGGATCGCCGCCATCATCCGGTTTGTCACAATCAGTCAGGTCAACGTTGAATTTTGTTTTCTTGCCGTTTTTCCAATTAATAGGGCCGGGCTGACCAAAATGATGGCTTTTGGCAGTAAAGGTGCTGTGTGGTGTCACAAGACGCAGCTTTGCCTGATTTTTCTTAATCTTTGGGTTTGGGAATTCAGCCGGGTCAATTTTGGCGATGGCAACTGCGTTCCATTCACGCAAATTCGGATCACCAACGCCATCACTGTTATCAGCTGTTATCTTAATGCCTGTAATCTCGAAGGTATCCTTCGCATGATTTACACTTGAAAAAGCTAATGCAGGGAAATTGACGATATCGCCAGTAATGCTCACATTTTCCCAGGACAGCCCTTTCGGCAAGGTGTCTTTGAGAGAGCTAACCGTTCCGGTGATATCGGTTACATCGGGGTTAGCCGGGTTGTCCCAAAAGCCGTCTGTAGCCCAGAGGGCCAGACGAATGCGAAAGCGGACATGTTTACAGCCCAGCTGTTCGGCGCTTTTAGTGAACCTTATCTTGGTTATTTTAGGCTCTGGCCCATTGCCGCCTACCTGAAGGTCATCAGCAGCATTTTGCTGGCCGTTTTGTTGTTGCTGTTTTTGTAACCATGAGCCGTTTTTAGCGGCCATGGCGGGGGATGCGGCAAGGCCGAGCCCGAGGCAGGCGCCTAGCGCCAGGCCACTGAGCCTTCTCAAGCCATAGTTGAGGTTAAAAATAGGTTTCATGAGGGTCTCCATGACCGTTAGGGGGTGGTTGTCTCTCAATTGGTCGGCTGATTGTCTAAATTGGTTCATTTCAGCCTCCCTTATGGTCCACAGACGAAAGGCGGGGCTTTCAGTGGGAGAACCGCTTTACAGCACGGGAACTCTCCGCCCGCCTCTGAATCTGCCTTGTTGTAAAGACAAACACCGAGGTCATAGTTTTCATTTGGCAGGATGCCCAATACATCCAGCTGATAAGGGGTGAGGACACCTGGCACCGTTTGCATTTTGGGAGTGACATGAATGCCGGGTGTGAAGGATTTTGCCTTGAGGCTATCTGCGTTGAGGCCTGCATTTTCCTGCAGATACAGATCCATAGCCAGATCACCAGCCGGGCTGCAATAATAATCAATCGCTTTTACCTCGATGCAGCGCTCTTTGCCGCCGGGGGGGATATCATCACCAGGGTAGTCTTCTGGTTCTGGGATGTCTTCCGGATAGGGGTAGATGTCGCCGTAACCAAGCTCACCTTCACAAGGGCGATATATTTCAACATCACCGATGTGGCCCCTGACTTCAGGGTCATCAAAAACACCATCATAGTCAGCAAAATAGCTGGCCCATGGGGGGGTGTTCTGCGGTTGGGTCAGAGATTTACTGGTGAGTTGAATGCCGTGGACGTTAAAGGGTCCACCAGCCTCGAGCTGGTCTTTCAGCTCTTCATTTTCACGCAGGTTGTCGCCGGTTTTGACAAGATAGGCTGTACAGGATGCATAATTGATGGTGCCATCCTGGTTGTAGTCATATTGGAGATCAATACCGCCGAGGGCCTGTTTATGGTCCGGTTTGAAACCTATTGCATAGGTCTCTGGTGCCTCGACCCACCGGCTTGGGGTTGCCGGGTCATCCGGTTGTTCCAGATGGTATCTCAGCACGTTGGATTTCTCAGGGGCGGCAAATTCTGAATAGTCATATTTGTTGGTTAAATGCCCCCGTTCAGCAAGGTACATATAGCCATTATTGTCAAAGGCGATGTCAGTTACGGGGTGGCCAGAGCTTGACTGTACGTCCAGCTCCCATTGGGGTTCACCAAAGCTGCCATCATTATTAATGGCAACAGACATCACGGAGCCGCCATCTTCAGCGTAGTAATAAAGTTTGCGGCCATGGACCTGCAGCCCCCATACAAGGCGCTCAGAAGCTGCAAAACCCCACGTTGAGGGATCATTTGCTTTAAAGGCCGGGTTTTGAATGTCCATCCGGTTGGCCGGGTCATGGGCTTTTGCGCCGAGGCCTTTGACGGGGCGGCCAGTCTGGCCGTGGTCAAAGACACCGAGATCCTCGCCGTTCAGGTTAAAGCGGTGGATGAAACCGGTGTCCATATCAGATACAAAAAGCTGCCTTGTGATTTTATCAAAGGCGATGTTGCCAAGGCCGGGGCCTGAATTTTCAACGCCCTCATGGCTGACATTGGCAAAGAGGCTCACTTCGCCGGTGGTGCCGTCTATCTTCCAGATCGCGCCGGGGGTGCCGCCATTTTTGGTGCCGAACTGGCCGTCCATAAACTCAGCATCTGCCTGACCCTGTTTGAGGCGCTCCTTGCGGCCATCATCATCAGTGTCGGGCCCAACAATCTGCAGACCATGCAGCACTGAGGAAGTGACATAAAGATTGGGGGCTCCTATACCCCCTTCTTCGTTCTTGCCATCATCATATGCGAGGCCAAATACCTGGCCGATTTCACTTGCCTTGACCTCAAATGGGGCCGGCAGGTTTACAAGCTGGCCGGCAGGCGGGCCGCCAAGGTTGTTTGCTTTATAAATTTTCAGGCTGGCGCCTTCCTCATTTATGAAGCTTTCATCAAGGGGGTTAATGCCTGGGGGAATGCCCGCTTCCGGATATTTCAGGCCGGAGAAACCGGTAATCGCGATATCACCGCGATCAATAATCGGGGCTGTTTCCTGAGCGTGAGCGCTGGTTAGCGGCAGGAGTGTTGCCGCACTTAAAGCCAGGGTTTTGAGGGGGTGTTTTATATATAGGGGGGCTTTTCTGTTTTTACCTTGCTCATTCATGCAGGCCATGCCTGGTTCCTCCTTGGGGTGGCTCCGTGCGGAAACCGCCAGCTTTTCAGCCAGGGTTTCTGCTTTTTGTTTGTTTATGCCTTGTCTGTTCAGATAACTGGGGGGCGAATATTTATTTGCGAACCAGCCACCTTTTGTTGGATTTGTCATAGTGGGGCTTCCTTTTCTTTGGGCCTTCAGATGCCCACAAAGCATCCGGCCAATTTCACCTGGCCTTCAGATGCCCACAAAGCATCCGGCCAATTTCTTCTGGCCTTCAGATATCCACACAGCATCCAGCCAAAGTCTATGTTGTGACTGGTTGGTCGCGGTTATTGCTTTATTGGTTCACAATATTTCTTATTTTTTATAGATTATGCCCCTAATGATGCGTAAATTTAAGTTAATTTCCTATGACGGGTGGGAAACTAAGGGGCTTTACCCTTAATTAGGTATGAACCTAATGGCCATCCGGTGCGACAGATGATCAGGTAAAGTGAATTGATATGACTGCACATCAACCAGATGACCGGGATCTAGACTTAATGGCCCGGCTGAAAGACGGTGATCAGAGCGCGATGAATGTGCTCTATAACAGGCATTATCAGCGCATTTACCGCTTTATCATACGGCAAATCAGAGATGAGATGATGGCGGAAGATATTTTAAATGATGTATTTCTAGATTGCTGGCGCCAAGCCCAGAAATTTGAAGGGCGTTCCCAAGTCAGCACCTGGCTTACCGCTATTGCCTATAATAAATCAGTTTCTTACCTTCGCAAGAAAAGGGAGTCCCAAATGGGGGACGGTCAAGCTGAAGCGATGGTGGATGAGGCTGACAGCCCGCAAACCTTATTGATGAAAGATGATAAGGGGGATCAGATCCGTCTGGCGATGGAGGTGCTTAGCACGGATCACAAGGCTGTTATTGACCTTGCCTACTATCACGATATGGGTGTGAAAGAAATCGCAGAAATTCTCGATGTGCCGCTTAACACTGTTAAAACCCGACTGTTTCATGCTCGCAAGAAATTGCATGAAGAGATGATTGAGCTCGGGGTGGATCGAGGTTGGCCATGATTGAATATGAAATGACTGAAAAAGAAACTTTAATTGCCATGCTGCCGTTTTATCTCTCAGGTCAGATTGACCGGGCGGACGCCAAACGGGTTGAGGCCTGGCTGAAAGAAGACCCGGATGCGGCTCAGATTTTGGAAAAAATCAGTGAAGAGCGGCATGTGAACACACTTGCCAATGAAGCCCATATGGCACCGGCTGCCGGGCTAACGAGGTTAATGGACGAGATTGCCGTGACGCCTCAGGAAAAAACCCTGAAGGGGGAGAGCTCCGCGCTGTTTGGCTGGGTGCAAAAGGCATTGTTTGCCCCGCTGAAAGCTGCCCCGGCGGAGCTTGCCTGGGCGGCGTGCGGTCTCCTCATGCTGGTGACTATTGGCCAATCCTATGTGCTTTATCAGGGGCCGGGGTCTTCGGCTCAGGGTCCGGCTTTTGAACTTGCCTCTGGAGAGCGGCATCAGATTCTCTCCATGGCGGTTGTCAAGTTTAGTGATGCTGCCGCCATGGGCGGGATTGCGGATGCGCTTGATGAGGTAGGCGCCCTGATTATTGATGGGCCGACCGCAAGCGGGCAGTTTACCATCGGCTTTGTGGCCCGTGATGATGCGCCAACGCTTGAAGCGCGTGAGAAAATTCTGAAAGAAAAGCAGGATCTCATTGTATTCTATGCCCTCAAGCAATCTGATCAGGGGAAATAGGACAGGTCATGAAAGCACGCTTTAATCAAAATTCCCCGTCTGCTGTGCCCTGGCTTTCCCTCTGGATTTTCACGGCACTTATCGCCTTGGTGGTTATGGCCACCCCATTAATGGCGGCGGGTTGCAAACAGGATGGGAGCGGCCTCTCCGCTGACTTGCCGCCTGAGCTGGGTAAAGTACTCTCAGATGATGGCAAGGGGGCTGACATATGCACAGCGCCGCCTGTGCCGAAAGTTGAGCCAAAGACGGCCGGGAAAAAGGAAAATAACCCTCGTTCTTACAAAGGCCCTGTCGCGGCGGTGCAGGGGCCGCACATCCTTGATGAGGTGATTGTTACCCTGCGCGGCGGACCGGTGCAGCTCAGCCAGATCGCGAATGATTATGGGTTGACCGTTGTTGAGCAACGTTTTCTTTCTGTTCTTGGCGGGTTGGTCGCGCGGCTCTCTATTCCTGACGGGCGGCCAGTGGCGCTGGTTCGGGCAGCGCTTGCACTTGATCCGCTGGTTCTGGAAGCGGTGCCCAACCATATTTATCAGTTGAATGGAGATATGAAAGCGTATGATCATTATTCCATGAAGCTCACCGGTATTCAAAAAGCGCATGGTGTTGTGCGGGGGCGCGGGGTGAAGATTGCCATCATTGACAGTGCTGTTGATGAAGATCACCCGGCCCTGAAGGGGGCCATTGCGGCGACTTTCAATGGGCTTGAAAAGGTCCCCCTGAAAGATACTCAACATGGCACCGCGGTGGCATTGCTTGCGGCCGGGTCCAACGAGAGTTTTACAGGAGCGGCGCCCGAGGCGTCGCTTTTCATCGCGCGGGCCTTTGATAAAACGGCTGATGGCAAACCAGTTAATTCCACTTACTCGATATTGCTCTCCATGAACTGGGCGCTCAGGCAAAAGGTTGATATCGTCAATATGAGTTTTTCAGGGCCTAAGAATAAACTTGTTGCCCGAGTGCTTGGCAATTTGCTTGCCAATAAAATTATTCTGGTAGCGGCAGCAGGAAATGGCGGGCCCAAGGCAGCTTATTCCTATCCCGGGGCCTATGAGGGAGTTTATGCGGTGACGGCGATTGATGCTAAAAGCCGGATTTATGCAAAGGCCAATCAGGGGAAATATGTGTTTGCAGCAGCGCCGGGTGTTGACCTGATTGTGCCTGGCAATGACCTCAAGATTTCCTTTAAATCGGGGACGTCTTTTGGGGCGGCTCTGTTTTCAGGTATCTGCGCGCTGGCGCTTGAGGGGCTTGAGGGTCGTGATTTGCCGGCGTTTGAAAAAATGCTGATTAAGGCTAGTGAAGATCTGGGGCCGCCTGGGCGTGATAAGAAGTTCGGGTTTGGTCTGTTGCGGGCAGAAGCCTTTGTGAAAAAATAAAAATACCGGGGAGCGGCGGCGGATGGCCTGTTTGGCTACGATCTGTTAACCGAATCACCGCATATTCATTATCAAGTTTCGGGCAATTTCATAAATTTATATTATCTCAGCTGTGACCGCACAAATAGTGGTGCTGTTGGCTTTGAGATCCAGCAATTTGTCACGCGTTCCTTTTCTCTGGGAGTATGTATTGCGTTGATTTATTGCGTTCATAAAGCCTCTCCTGAAAAGGAGAGGCTTTTTCGCTGAAAAGGAGCTAAAACACTACGATTAGGTGGTTTTGTCCAAGTTTTCACCGGGTTCGGCCGTTTTATCCGGTTTGGCTGCTGCCGCCTCATCCGAGGGCTTTTGAGGCTTTTCACCGCCCTTGGCAAGGCCGACCATGGCGGGGCGCAATACGCGCCCTTCAATCATATAGCCTGTGGCGACAACCTCAATAATTGTGCCATGCGGAACCTCAGGATTGGGGGCTTCAAACATGGCCTGGTGGCAATTGGGGTCAAATATTTCGCCTTTGGGATCGACGCGGGTGATGCCATAACGTTCAAAAACATTGACGAGCTCGCGCCCTGTCATGTCAACTCCCTCTACCAATGCTTTCAGTGCCGGATCTTCTTCAATAGCCGCTTCCGGTACGCTGGACAGGGCGCGGTTCAGGTTATCGTCAATGGTGAGAATGTCTCTGGCAAAATTTGTGATGGCAAATTTTGCCATATCCTGTTTTTCACGTTCCGTACGGCGGCGCAGATTTTCCATTTCTGCTGCCAATCGCAGGATTTTGTCCTGTAGTTCCTTGTTTTCTTCCCTTAGCAGGTCCATGGGGTCGGCTGGTGTTTCGTCCGCACCGGTCTCTTCTGTATCCGGATTGAGTGGAGTGACATTATCATCCGCAGATTTGATTTTTGTCTTGCCATCCTCAGGTGCGGTATTTTCTTCTTCCAATTTCACCTCGTTCTGTTCCTTGTGATTGAGGTTTTGATTTGTTGTTTTTAAATCATGACCGGGTTTTTCAGACGGATCACCGGGCTTGACTTTGTTATTTTTTGAAATGCTGTCCCTGTCCTCTCCAGACATGGTTATTTTCCTTCATGATCAATGTTTAAGGCTTGTGCCATTAATTTTTAGCACCCATATTGTGGCCGTTTGTGGGTTTCCGGTTATTTTGGTTTTGCCTTGCTTCCGGGCCTGTTACCGGGCAGGAGACTGGCTGTTTAAAAAAAGTTCGGACCCCTTTTTTGGAGCTTTGGGCATACCCGGTGATGGATGCAAGATTACTGCTTCCTTCATATAGTGATTTTTTAGATAAAATAAAGGTCAAATGAAGGGTTTCAGGTGGTTGTCAAACGACTTATGAGTTTGGCTGTGTAGTCCACCATGGGGATTATTCTTGCGTAATTCAACCTGGTTGGGCCGATTATGCCCATGACACCTACTATATTTCGGTCACTGTCCTTAAAGGGGGCGGCGATGATAGATGAGCCTGACAGAGAAAAGAGTTTATTTTCCGAACCGATGAATATCCGCACGCCGCTACCTTTCTCGGAAGCGCTCAGGAGATCGACTAGTTCGTTTTTTGTTTCCAAATCGTCAAATAATTTTCGCACCCGCTCCAGTTCCTCGCGGGCATTTATGTCTTCGATCAGTTTGGACCTGCCGCGCACGATGAGACTTTTCTTGCCATCACTTTCCCCTGACCAGAGTGCGATACCTGATTTTATCAATTTTGTTGAAAGGGTATCCAGTTCCGCGGATTGAGACGTCAGTTCTTTTTCAATACTGTCCCGGGCTTCTTCTAGGGTGCGGCCATGGATATGGGCTGTTAAATAATTCGAGGCTTCGCGCAGCGCGCTGGGGTTCAGGGTTTTTGGAATGTTGATGATGCGGTTTTCAACATTGTTGTCCTCGCTTACAAGCACCACCAGTGCCTTGCCAGGCTCAAGACTGACAAATTCGATCTGTTTTAATTTTTTGATCTGTTTTTTGCTAAGCACTATGCCGGCACATTGTGAGAGCCCTGATAACAGACCGCCCGCTTCCGAGAGCATGTCTTCTATTGGTTTGTTAGCGTAATTCTGGCCGATGTTTTTTTCAATCTGCATCTGCTCATCTTTTGAGAGATCACCCACTTGCAATAACCCGTCAACAAAGAGGCGCAGGCCCATTTCTGTCGGGATGCGGCCGGCAGAGGTGTGTGGCTGGGCTATCAGGCCGGCGTCTTCCAGATCGGCCATCACATTCCGGACGGAAGCTGGGGATAAGGTCATCGGCAGGTGGCGGCTTATATTGCGCGAGCCTACCGGTTCCCCCGTCTCTAGATAGCTATCGACAATCTGTTTGAAAATTTCTACAGAACGATCGTTGAGATCGTCCAGACCTGGTGGCAGATGATGTTTCATAAGGTGATGAGCTCACTATATTTTAAGCCTGAATTTACTCACCGGTTCCAATTCCGTCAAATAAAGAGTGCTTGTGTCTTTAATTCCTCTCGCCTAGGTTATGGCGAAATTCTTACAAATACAGAGGTCAAATAAACATTTATGCGTCCTAGTAAACGTCAAAATGATGAAATGCGCCGGGTTTCCATAGAGCGGGCTGTTTCATTGCATGCTGAAGGGTCATGTTTAATCAAGTTTGGTAATACCCATGTTTTGTGCACTGCCTCGCTTGAGGAGCGGGTGCCGCCCTGGCTGAAGGGCAAGGGGCAGGGCTGGGTAACAGCTGAATACGGGATGCTGCCGCGCTCCACTTCCCAGCGGATGCGCCGCGAGGCCAGTGCGGGTAAACAATCCGGCCGGACCCAGGAAATTCAAAGGCTGATTGGCCGCTCACTTCGGGCGGTGATGGACATGAAAGCCCTTGGGGAGAGACAGATTTCTGTTGACTGTGATGTTATTCAGGCTGATGGCGGTACCAGAACAGCTGCCATTACAGGTGGCTGGGTAGCACTTTATGATTGCATTCAATGGATGAAGGCACGTGAGATGATCGCGGGTGAGGCTATCAGCGGCCAGGTGGCGGCGATTTCCTGCGGAATTTATCAGGGGACTGAAGTGCTTGACCTGGATTATGCAGAGGACAGCACCGCCGAAACTGATGCCAATTTCGTTATGACTGATCAGGGCGGCATTGTGGAAATACAAGGCACAGCTGAGGCAGACCCTTTCAGTGAGGGGCAGTTTGCCGAGTTAATGCGGTTGGCGAAAAAGGGCATTGATGAACTTTGTAACCTGCAAAAAATAAGTGTCAGTTAGGTCATTGTTCATTGGCGCAATCTGGAGACATAGCAACAGTGCTGAAAGGTGAAAAGCTGGTGGTTGCCAGCCACAACAAGGGCAAGGTGCGCGAGATCAATGATCTTATTGCCCCTTACGGGTTTGTGGCTGTGTCTGCTGGGGAGCTTGGCTTGCCAGAACCTGTTGAGGATGGGGAGAGTTTTGCTGCCAATGCGATCATCAAGGCTGTGGCCGCGGCAACGGCCTCTGATTTACCTGCGCTTTCAGATGATAGCGGGCTTGAGGTGCATGGGCTTGACGGGGCGCCTGGTATTTTTTCCGCGCGCTGGGGCGGCGGCAACGGCGACTTTGACATTGCCATGCAACGGGTTGAGGATGAGTTGAAAGAGGCTGGCTGTATTTTGCCAGAGCAGCGAACTGCCAATTTCACCTGCGCGCTTGCATTTGCCGTTCCTGGTGCCCCCCCACAGGTTTTTGAGGGGAAAGTTTATGGTCATATTGTCTGGCCGCCGCGCGGTGATCTTGGCTTTGGCTATGATCCGGTTTTTATTGCCGAGGGGGAGACGCTGACATTTGGTGAGATGGAGCCGGCGCGCAAGCATCAGATGTCTCACCGGGCGCGGGCCTTTGAGCTGTTTCGAAAAGCCGTTCTTGATGCCCCCTCATGAGGTTTTGCGGGTTGGGACCAGACTAAATGCAAACCATTTCTGATCATCCGGCACTTATTTCTTCATCCGGGTTTGGTGCCTATATCCATTGGCCGTTTTGCGCGGCCAAATGCCCTTATTGTGATTTTAACTCACATGTCGCAAAGGCCCCTCTGAATGAAGAGCGGTTCCTGGCGGCTTATACATCTGAAATAAAATACTGGGCTGACCGGCTGGGTGGCAATGTTCCGCCACTTGGCTCTGTGTTTTTTGGCGGCGGGACGCCCTCCCTGATGTCCCCCTCCCTTGTGGCGGGTATTATTGAGGTTCTGGGTAGCAATTTCGGATTTCTGCCGGGTGCGGAGATCACACTGGAGGCCAACCCGGCCAGTGTGGATGCGCGTAATTTCAGGGCGCTCTCTTTGGCCGGTGTCAACAGGTTATCACTTGGGGTTCAATCATTTGACGATCAGGCTTTGAAAACGCTTGGACGCCTGCATAGCGGGGATGAAGCCAGGCGGGCAATCGAGACGGCATCTGAAAATTTCAGCCGGTTTTCCTTTGACCTGATTTATGCGCGGCCAGGGCAAAGCCTTGAACACTGGCAGGGCGAACTTGAAGAGGCGTTCCGCTTCGGGGCTCGGCATCTTTCACTTTATCAACTGACAATTGAGCCCAACACCCCCTATCAGCAGCTATATGATGCTGGTAAGCTGGTGTTGCCAGAAGAAGAGCTGGCGGCGGATTTCTATGAATTAACGCAGAGCCTATGCGGGGCTGCCGGTTTGCCAGCCTATGAGGTTTCCAACCATGCGGCGGTGGGGGAAGAGGCGCGGCATAATCTCTTATACTGGCGGTATGGGGATTTCCTCGGGATCGGGCCTGGGGCGCATGGGCGGGTCACACTTGATGGCCAGCGTTTTGCCACCTTGACCAGGAAGATGCCTTTTGAGTGGCTTGATCTGGTGGAGGCTGCGGGCTGCGGGCTGTTGCCGGTGGATATGCTGGATCGCCAGACCCAGGCAGTTGAAATGCTGCTGATGGGGCTTCGTTTGCGCGGCGGGGTCTCTCTCTCCGAGCTGGAGACGCGGACCGGCTTTACCGTCAGGGCTGCCGCCCTTGCGGCACTGGAGCTGGATGAGTTGATCTTGCCGCGGCCAGCAGGTGGTGAATTTGCGGGCAATGACTGGCAGATTGCCCCTTCTGATAAGGGCATGGCGTTGAATAACCATCTGGCACTTAAAATTGCTGAAGGGTTAGTTGTCTGCGATGAAGCGTTCTGACATTGATGGTCCGGTGCCTGTCAGAACTTAAAATATTTCACCGTCAAATTTTGAGGGTGCAGGTTTTATGATCTTATTGGAGAATTTCTGCACTTCCAAAATGGCGAAACGGCGCTCAGAAAGGCCATTGCCGGTAAAGCGGAAAAGGCCATCAATGCCGGCAAAGCCGCCCTTCTGGGTGAGGTTGGCACTGGTAAAGCGCCGGCCTTTCGGCAAGTTGGCAAAGGTGACGCTTAAGCTGACAGCATCATAGGGCAGAGTGGTGATGCGTGTTGGGATGGTGCCGTAAGTCTGGGTGTATCTTTGTTTGTATCTGTTCCACAAAGCCGGATCAGCGGCTGGGAACCAGCCACCGCGCAGCGGTTTCTGGCTGCCGACCGTTGCAAAATCCCAGCGGGAGGAGCCCAGTATCTGCACTTTACTGGTGTCAATTTCGTGATAGGGCAAGAGCGCGGCCAACTGGGGTAGATATTTTTGCCCGGCTGGCATGAAGAGGGCGTCTGCGCCGTTGACCTGCATTTGTTTGGCCAGCGGTTTGGCGGCTTTAACCAGGCCGTTTGAATCTCTGGGGTAAGTTGCCATTGCTACCAGTTCTGCCCCGTGGGCAGAGAGGGCGCGCCGGAATGAAACTTCAGCAATCTGGCCGTATTGATCCTGTGGGAGATAAGCGGCAAACCTGCGTTTGCCCTGGGAAACAGCATAGGAAACTATGCTGGAGACATCATGACCAGCAAGGAAGCTTAACAAATATACCCCATTGCCAGCAACGCTCTGATCTGAGGAAAAGGCAATCATCGGGATGCCAGCCTGCCGCACAGCGGGGCCGGCAGCCCTTACTGATGTGGCAAAGAGCGGGCCGAGGACAATTTCCGCCCCTTCCTGAATGGCAGCGTCTGCGGCTGCTCTAGCACCTTCAGGGGTGCCTTTCGTATCTTTGGCAATGAGGACGATTTTGGGATTGTCCGCTTCAAACAGCGCCAGTTCACCGGCCTGTTTCATTTGTTTGGCAATTTCACCAGACCGGCCTTCTGCAGAGAGAGGCAGCAGCAGCGCGATCCGCATCTGGTCGCCAGCGGGCAGCCCATTGGCGGAAATGTCAGCATCCGGCTTGCCATTGAAGGTGGTGCTGTTCAGCCCAAGATTATTGCCCCCGCCGCAAGCGCTGAGCCCGGCAAGCATGGTCAGGCCGACCGTAATCTTTAGCAACCGTTTCATGGGTGCTTCTGGTTTTGTGAAGGGCGATGGCATAATTTTCATAAAGCTTGCGAGCATGGGTTCCCTGGCACTTTTGCTAAAACTTGTTTTTATCCAGTTAGTTTTTCAGACGGTTTTTATCTCTTCAGACAGTTGTTTTCTGTGGTGTTTTTCAGATCTGCCCGGTTGTTGTCCTATAATAATTACTTAAATCACAATATCAGTTTCTAAAATAAGGCTTTGATTATCAAGCTTTTAATCGTCATTATAGTTTCTATAGGGGCTGACTATGACCTTATCATGGAGATCACCCCGGTATAGTGCGCCATTTCACCCGGATTCGTCAAAATTTTAGCAGTTTGAGTTGGGGATAGATTTATTTTCAGCCGTGTTCTGTGATATCAAAAATGCATTGAGGTTTTCAACTGCGCCTTGTCCGGACCGTAACATGATTAACCAAAAAGCTGATCGTCCGCCCAACATATTTGCATAGAAGGGGGCCCGCCCGCCCATGTCGTCTTTGAAAGATCAAAGTAGCCCTGAAAATCAAAACGGGGCTTATACCGGGCGGCTGGTTGAGCGGGCTGGCGGCGTTCTTGCTGATCAGCTCTCCAAGCCCCTGTCCCCCGGGCTTTATTTGGTTGCAACACCGATCGGGCACCTGGCTGATATTACGCTCAGGGCGCTTGCCGTGCTTGGAGGTGCGGCTGTGGTGGCGGCAGAGGATACACGCCGGTCGCGGGTATTGCTTTCTCATTTTGGTCTTAGCCCGGAGATGATTTCCTATCATGATCATAACGGGGCGCACATGATGCCGCGCATTGTTGAGATGATTGAAAGCGGGCGTGCTGTGGCACTGATTTCTGATGCCGGTACGCCGTTGATTTCCGATCCTGGTTACAAGCTGGCCCGTTCTGTCCGGGCGGCGGGGATGCCAGTTGAGGTGGTGCCTGGCGCAAGTGCAGTTATGGCCGGGCTCAGCCTTTCAGGTCTGCCAACGGACCGTTTTTTGTTTGAAGGTTTTTTGCCGCCCAAGTCTGAAGCGCGGCTTCGCCAATTGAATAGCCTGAAAGATCTTCCCGCAACGCTGGTTTTTTTTGAAACTGTCAAACGGGTGAAGCCGGTGCTCAAGGCGATGCTGGAGGTTCTGGGTAATCGGGAAGTCGCCCTCTGCCGGGAGCTGACCAAGCTGCATGAAGAGGTGATTTCAGGCCCGATTGAGGCTGTGTTTGCCGGGCTTGAAGATCGCTCCCTGAAAGGGGAGTTGGTGATTGTGGTAGGGCCGCCCGCCGCTTGTGCGGTGGATGATGAGGCGATTGTTGAACTTTTAAAAACTCATCTGGGGGCGGGGGCTTCGCTCAAGGATAGTGTAAGTTTGGTTTGCGGCGCGCTTCAATTACCGCGCGGGCGGGTTTACGGGCTTGCCCTTGCGCTCAAGAAAGAGGGGGAGGCGTAGGTGGGTGCCCCGCGCGGGGATAGCCGATACAGGCTCGGGCATTTTGCGGAAGCGCTGGCCGGGCTCTATCTTCGCTTGAAGGGGTATCAGATCCTGGCGCGGCGTTATCGCTCCCCCGTTGGAGAGATTGACCTGATTGCAAGGAAAGGCCGGGGGCTGGTTTTTATTGAGGTAAAATTTCGCCAAAATCTGGATGATGCAGCGTTTTCCATATTACCGCGCCAGCGGGCACGCATCCTCAATGCCGCACAATTCTGGCTCAGCCAGAACCCTGCGGCTAGTGCCGCTGAGCTACGGTTTGATGTGGTGCTTCTTGCCCCTTTCTGCTGGCCGCGCCATATTCAGCATGCTTTTGATGAAAGCGGTGTCTAGGCCCAAAACCGGGTGTCATGTCAACTTGCTACCATTTGGGGCCCTTGCTTTTTATTCAGGGTGGTGGCATTTGATGACGCTAATCAATCAATGTGAGGAAAATCATGAGCTTAAAAGCCGCGTTTCAAATGGATGAGATTGAAAGCCTCCATATTGAAGGGGACACCACCTTCGCCCTGATGCTTGAAGCTGAGGCCCGTGGGCATTCGCTTTTTTATTATACACCGGAGGCGCTGACCTTTGATAATGGGGCGGTTCTGGCGCGCGGCTATGATGTCAGCGTCAAGGATGAGGCTGGTAATCATTTTAAGCGTCTGGGTGTTCGGACGATTGATCTTGGGGATATGGATGTTGTGCATCTGCGCCAGGATCCGCCATTTGATATGCAGTATATCACCACCACGCATCTTCTTGAACGTATTCACCCGAAAACGCTGGTTGTGAACAACCCGGCGGAAGTGCGCAATGCGCCTGAGAAACTGTTTGTGCTCAATTTTCCGCATTTAACGGCGCCCACGTTGATCACAAGAGATGAACCGGCTGTGCTGTCGTTTCGGGAGATCTATAAAGATATCATCGTCAAGCCGCTTTACGGCAATGGCGGGGCCGGGGTGTTTCGCATAAAGGAAGATGATACCAACCTTTCCTCTCTTATGGAGATGATGAAGGGGGCGGTCCGGGAGCCCTTTATTGTTCAGGCTTATCTGCCGGCGGTACGGGCGGGGGATAAGCGGATTATCCTTATCGATGGCAAGCCGGTTGGGGCGATTAACCGGGTGCCAGCTAAAAATGAGACGCGCTCCAACATGCATGTTGGCGGGCGACCGGAGCCGATTGAGCTTGATGAGCGTGACAGGGAAATTTGCGCTGAGATCGGGCCGGAGCTTTCAAAGCGCGGCCTTCTGCTGGTTGGGATTGATGTTATTGGCGGGGTCTTGACGGAGATCAATGTCACTTCGCCCACGGGGGTGCGTGAGGTGGCTAAATTTGGCGGCGCGGATATTGCCGGGCTGTTGTGGGATGCGATAGAGGAGCGGTGCAAGTGAGGCTGTTGCGTGGCGCCCATTGCCTCGGCTGTGCTGTCTTCTCCTGAATTGGTATATTCAAGGCTATGGCTGAGTGACGAGGCCCTTGATGGATTTATAGATCATCTCGGGGTCGGTTGGTATGTTATAGAATAGCCCATAGCCGTTTACCACAAACAGGCAGGAGAGCAGGCTGAAGATGATGCTCACTGACAAGAGCAGGCCGCCGCCGGTTAAGAGCGAAATTGAAGCCAGCACAATGCCGATTTGCAGCAGCGCGATGGCAACCGCGTAATTGTCACCCTGTTTGAGGGCAATGCTGCGTTTGGCCTGTTCAGCTCTCGCGGCTTTTAGGATATCCCCCTTTTCACTTTCATAGCGATCAGCGGTTTTCTGCCATTTGGCGGCGAGTTCGGATTTGCCCATGGCTTCCAGCGTGGTGGCGGCAATTTCAGAATTTGTGCCGCGTATGTTTTTTGCCTGAAAATAGGAAAACTGGTTGGAGGCCTCTATCTGGGCTTCAAGCGCGGCTTCGGCAACCTCGTCATCCGCCATTGAAACAAGGGCGAGAAAGGCGGCTAAAAAGGCAATGAAAATCGGTGTCTTGTTGTTTTTAGTCTCATCCCGGATATGTTTGATGGCTTTTTGGGTATCTGATAATTCATTATCAGTTTTTTCAGTGCCCGCCTGGCTTTCTTGCCTATCGGAATGCATCTGCATCTTCCCCCGTATTATGCGTTAATTAGACCACTTTTGAATGATAATTGGTTTTCTGCCTTTGTCACTGGAAATCAGGTTTTTTACAAAATTGTCTGGCCGGTTGATTTCCAGTCATTCAGGAAGTCATCAAGACCCTTGTCGGTCAGCGGATGTTTGACCAGCTGCCTAATCACCTTACCGGGGACGGTTGCCACATCTGCCCCGATCATGGCTGCCTGTTTGACATGATTAACCGAGCGGATGGAAGCGGCGAGAATTTCAGTGTCGAGATTTTCATAATTGTCATAGATGGTTCTGATCTCGGCGATCAGCTCCATCCCATCAAGGCCCATGTCATCAAGGCGCCCAATGAAAGGGGAAATGAAGGTCGCGCCTGCCTTGGCGGCAAGGAGGGCCTGATTGGCGTTAAAGCAAAGGGTTACATTGACCATGGTGCCTTCATCGCTCAGGGCCTTGCAGGCTTTCAACCCGTCCCATGTGAGGGGAACCTTCACGGCAATGTTTTCTGCCAGACCGGCGAGCTTTTTGCCTTCCTCGATCATGGTTTTGGCGTCAAGCGCGGTAACTTCAGCGCTGACAGGGCCTTCTATGATTGAGCAGATTTCCTTGACGACATCGAGAAAATTGCGCCCTGACTTGGCGATGAGGGAGGGGTTGGTTGTAACGCCATCTATCAGGCCGCTGTCTGACAATTCGCCAATTTCTTCCACATCCGCGCTGTCGATGAAAAATTTCATGGGGGCTTACCTCGTTAAGTCTCTGGTTGCAGTTCCTTGTCAAGTGAATGCTTGATTTCCTCTACATATATGGGGAAAGCGCTTTAAAAAAGCTCTTTTTTGCCCAGTTATAAAATATCGTTTTTTAAAAAAGCAGAGCCTTTGGGCAATTTCAACTGTGGAGAGTGATTTTTGGCGACATCAGTGCCTGTCCTGCTGCCTGTTCTTATCCATCAGACTTATGATTATCTGGTGGCGCGCGGGGCCGGGGAATTTCAGTTTGAAGAAGAGGCGCCGCTTTCTCTGGCACCGGGGGATTTTGTACGTGTGCCGTTTGGGGCCCGCGAGGCGATTGGTGTTGTCTGGGACCATGTTATTGAACCTGTTGATGAACAGGGTGAGGTGATCAGCAAGTCGATAGCTTCCTCAAAGATGAAAGCGGTGATCGAGCGGCTCGATGTGCCCCGTTTGCCTCTGGCTTCCATGCGGTTTGCGGAATGGACCGCAAATTACACACTGTTTCCGGTTGGCCAGGTTTTAAAAATGATGATGAGTGCCCGGCAGGTGTTTCAGGCGCAACAACCGCGCTTTGGTGTGAAGCGGGTGGGCGGAACTGGTGAAGACAACAAACCAGTTGCTATGCCCGGTTTCAAGATGACCCCGGCGCGCGAAAAAGTGCTGGCGGTTGAAATGGGGAGTGCCGTCTGGAGCAAAGCCAATCTTGCTGATGAGGCCGGGGTTTCAACTGGTGTTGTTAATGGGCTTCTTAAAGCGGGCGTACTGGTGCAGGCTGAAATAGAGGATGAAAGCTTTGCCATTCCGCGGGCGAACTTTAAACGATTTGATTTTTCCCCCGAGCAGCAGGAGGCTGCGCACCGGCTTTACGGCGCTGGTAAATCAAAAGCGTTTCAGGTGATGTTGCTGGACGGGGTGACCGGGTCCGGCAAGACAGAGGTTTATTTTGAGGCGATTGCCGGGGCGCTTGAGGCCGGGCGCCAGGTGCTCATTCTGCTGCCGGAAATTTCCCTGACCAACCAGTTTCTAGAGCGGTTCAAGGCGCGCTTTGGTTGCCTGCCAGAGGCCTGGCACTCTGGTCTGGCAGACGGGGCGCGGGCGCGGCTCTGGCGGGGGGTGGCTGAGGGCCGGGTGAAAGCGGTTGTGGGCGCGAGATCGGCGCTGTTTCTCCCTTTCAAGGATCTTGGCATGATCATTGTGGATGAGGAGCATGATGCTGGCTATAAGCAGGACAGCCATGTGCTTTATCACGCAAGGGATATGGCGGTTGTGCGGGGCTCGCTTGGCAAGGCGGGTGTTGTGCTGGCTTCCGCGACGCCTTCACTGGAGAGTTTGATCAATGCGTCGCAGGGGCGCTATGGGCATATTGTTTTGAAAAGCCGTTTTAAAGGGGCGGCACTGCCTGACATGCAGGCGATTGACATGCGCGAAGAGGGGCCGGACCGTGGGCGCTGGCTCAGCCCGGCGCTGATTGCCGCCGTGAGAGAAACGCTAGCCGCGGGTGAGCAATCGCTTTTATTCCTCAACCGGCGGGGCTATGCACCGTTGACCCTTTGCCGGGTGTGTGGCTATCGGTTTCAATGTCCGCAATGCTCGAGCTGGCTGGTTGAACATAAGCAGCGGCAAAGTCTTTCCTGCCATCATTGCGGGTTCCGCTTGCCGTCACCTAAAGCCTGCCCGAAATGTGAACAGACCGATAGTCTGGCCCCTTGCGGGCCGGGGGTAGAGCGGATTTCAGAAGAGGTGGCGGAACTCTTTCCCGGTGCCAGGCAGGTTTTGCTCTCCTCTGATGTTGTGCCGAATATCACGGCACTGCGCGAAGCGCTGGAGACCATACAATCGGGTGAAGCGGATATCATCATCGGCACGCAGATTGTGGCAAAGGGGCATAATTTTCCGTTGCTTTCAACGGTTGGTATTGTGGACGGGGATCTTGGTTTGCAAGGGGCCGGTGACCCGCGGGCCGCTGAGCGGACTTTTCAATTGCTGCACCAGGTTGCGGGCCGGGCCGGGCGTATGGGCACGCTTGGGCGCGGTTTTATACAGACTTACCTGCCCACACACCCGGTGATGGCGGCGATCCTCTCCGGGGATCGGGCTGCGTTTGTTGAGA
Source organism: uncultured Rhodomicrobium sp. (assembly GCA_964351785.1). GTDB lineage: Bacteria > Pseudomonadota > Alphaproteobacteria > Rhizobiales > HXMU1428-3 > HXMU1428-3. The sequence continues at coordinate 219,280 of CAYGPF010000002.1, read as the reverse complement.
AAGAGACCCAGGCACGTGAGATGCTTGGATATCCGCCGTTCGGGCGGCTGGTGGCACTGATTGTCTCGGGCAAAGACAAAAAAATGACTGAGCTTTATGCCCGTGAAGTGGCGCGCCGGGCTCCCTCCTCAAAAGAGGTGACTGTGCTTGGGCCGGTTGAGGCGCCGCTAGCGGTTATTCGCGGGCGGTACCGGTTCCGGCTGTTGCTGAAAACGCCCAAAAACTTTGATGTGCAGGGGTTGATGCGCCTTTGGCAGGCGCGCCTTCCCAAAGCACAGGGGGATTTGCGGCTGGTGGTGGATGTGGACCCGTTTCATTTTTTGTGAGGGTTGTCCCTATTAGGGTGTTGCCCCTTCAGATGGTTCTCTCTCCATCCGGTTCTGGATGCGTTTCATCACTTCAAGACAGATTATACCAAGGGCAAGACAGCCCACACAGACAAAAAGTGGGCCTTTGAATGAACCTGTCTCCTCTGCGATCTGGCCGCTGAGGATGGGGCCAATGACCTGTGCCACCCCATAGCTTAGCGTTAATATGGCCATGTAGTGAGCCGGGTTTTCCGGGAAGCGGCGCCCCGCGATGTTCATGGCGAGGGAGACGATGCTGACAAAGGTCAGCCCGAACAGGGCGGCGCTGAGAAACGCTGTGATCATGCTGGATGAGACGGCGACAAGGGCCAGTGCCAAAGCTTTCAGAGCAAAAGCCAGTTCAAGGGCGCGCAAATAGCCTAGTTTTCTGGTAATCAGATCAAAAATGAAGGTTGAGGGCGCAGCGACCAGGCCCACCAGGGCCCAGGCCCAGATGCCGAATTTATCCAGTCCGGGCTGGGACTCAATGATGACCACCATGAAGGTGGCGTAGATCACAAAGGCAAACCCTGAAAGCAGGTAGGCGAGCTGGAAGAGAGCAAACCAGCTGCGGCCTGGCTCTTTCTGGTGATGCCGCATTTGTTTTTTATGGCTTATGAGTTTTTCTGTGGTTTCTCTGTGCTTGTTGTCCCGTTTTGGAATTAAAAATTTTGGTCGCCAGAGCCAGGCGGGCAGAGCCAGGGCGCAGCCAATACCACCAAGAAACACCCATTGTCCGGCCCAGCCGAGATAAAGACTGCTCGTTTCAACGAGAAGGGCGCTGAGGAAAATGCCAATGCCGATGCCCGAATACATCAGCCCAAGTTCGCCTTTGAGGTTGTTCTGATCGAGCCAGCTGAGCATCAAGCCAGATGCAAGGATAAAGCCGCAGGCGGTGCTGAGGCCGGCTATGAAACGGGAGATGCCCCAGACAACAGGCTCGCTCGTCAGCCCCATCAGCAGGGTGCTCGCGGCGGCGATTATGAGGCTGGCCCCAAAAATAATGTCCTTGGCTTGTGGTTGTTTCAAGAATGGGATCAGCAAAACGCCGATGAAATAACCTAGATAATTCCACCCGGCTAGCCAGCCGGCCAATGCCTCACCCACATCAGCGCCGGTTTTCATGTAAGAGAGCATGGGCGTGTAGGAAAAACGGGCCAGCCCCATGACCAGAATCAGCGTGCAAATGCCACTTAGCAGGGTTGTTCGTTGTTGTGTTGGGAGAGGCTGTTTCATATCATAATTTATGATGAGCGTTTTATTTGATAAGCGATGGCTGAATTTGCGGTTATGGAAGTGATGGTCGCAGTCTAACTGTTTATTGTGCGAAACCTACAGTCATTTTTAAATCCGGGTGTTTTTTGTTTTGCCATATGGGTTGGTCATATGATGGTGGTCTGGTGCTATTTTATCCGGAGTGTTCTGGCGCTGGGGTTGATCCCGGGGCCGAATGCGGCGGTGATTGTTGCGGTTTCTGTCCATTCCGGTATGCGGGCAGGACGGTGGCCGGTGCGGGTGACCGAGTTGAGGCTGGTGCTGCGGTCTCATTTACGGCCGGGCTGGTTACCGCGTTATTGAACCCAAAAACCCTATTATTTCTGATGGCGTTTTTGCCGCAATTCGTTGTTGAAAATGTTGTATTATCAGCTCCCACACAATTTGTTGTGCTCTGCCTGCTTTATCTTGTTGTGTTAGTGATTATTGATTGTGGCTGGGTGTTATTTTCACTTTGGATTTATCGTTTTTTTGGGGCCAGTGTGACCTTTGGCCGCATGATCCGGGTTGTCATGCTGATGGCGGCGGCTCTGGCTTTGTCTCTTGTGCGCAGATCCTGAATTTTATAGGCATTTAGCAGTGGTTTTTGATAATTTCTGATCAGAAACCGTGAATTTGTGGGGTCATCCATATTTCTTTGGTATTAATTTGTCTTTGGTCAGTTGCTTATTGAAAAACCATATGCTAGAGCAAGCCGGACTTTGGGGATTTTCAGGGGATGGCAAACCTTCCCTTCATCATTAAAGTCACATCATTAAGAACAACCGGTTCGCGCTAAAGCTTATGTCTTTAGTGTCGTGCCCTTTCGTTGAAGAAAGTGCATTACGTGACAGGTACTTCGCCAATTATTGCAGGAATGGCCGGGCGCTATGCGACGGCGCTGTTTGTACTGGCCCGTGAGCAGAACCAACTTGAGCAGGTTGATGGTGACCTGAAAGATTTTCTCCAGATGCTGGACGGGTCTGATGAGTTGAAGAGTCTCGTGGAAAGCCCGGTTTACAGTGCAGATGCACAGGAAAAAGCGATCACGACCATTGCCGAGAAGGCCGGGTTTGGCCAGACCACAACTAATTTCTTCCATGTGGTGGCCAGGAACCGGCGGCTTTTTCATATTGCAGATGTTATCAAGGGTTTTAAAACTTTGCTTGCCAGCCATCGCGGGGAAATTACCGCTGAGGCGACAAGTGCACAGCCGCTCTCTGATGAGCAGCAGGCCAAGCTCAAATCTACTTTGAAAGAAGTGGCGGGCCAGGATATCGAACTGATTACGAAGGTTGATCCCTCAATTCTGGGTGGGCTTGTGGTCAAGCTTGGCTCGCGTCAGATTGATGATTCACTTCGTACCAAACTAAATAAAATGAAAACGCGCATGAAAGAGGTCAGCTGATGGAAATCAGAGCTGCTGAAATATCCTCAATTTTGAAGGATCAAATCGAAAATTTTGGCAAAGAAGCTGAAGTTTCGGAAATTGGACAAGTGCTATCCGTTGGTGATGGTATTGCCAGGGTTTATGGGCTGGATAATGTGCAGGCTGGTGAGCTTGTTGAATTTCCTGGTGGTATCCGGGGCATGGCGCTTAACCTTGAAGTTGATAATGTCGGTGTTGTTATTTTTGGTGATGACCGGGACATTAAAGAAGGTGATACGGTCAAACGTTCAGGTGCGATTGTGGATGCACCTGTTGGCAAGGGGCTTTTGGGCCGTGTTGTTGATGCGCTTGGTAACCCGATTGATGGCAAGGGGCCGATTGAAGCCACTGAGCGCCGCCTGGTTGACGTTAAAGCGCCTGGTATTATCCCGCGTAAATCCGTGCATGAGCCTGTGCAGACCGGTCTGAAAGCGGTGGACAGCCTTATTCCTATTGGCCGCGGCCAGCGGGAGCTGATCATTGGTGACCGCCAAACGGGTAAAACAGCGATTGCGCTTGATGCGATCCTCAATCAGAAGATTGTGAATAAATCAGGTAACGAATCTGAAAAGCTATATTGTATCTATGTGGCGATTGGTCAGAAACGCTCAACTGTTGCGCAATTTGTCAAATCACTTGAGGAAAACGGCGCACTTGAATATTCAATTGTTGTTGCTGCAACCGCTTCTGATCCGGCGCCGATGCAGTTTCTGGCACCGTTCACAGCCTGTGCGATGGGTGAATATTTCCGTGATAACGGCATGCATGCGCTGATCACTTATGATGACCTTTCCAAACAGGCTGTTGCCTACCGGCAGATGTCTTTGTTGCTGCGCCGCCCACCAGGACGGGAAGCTTACCCGGGTGACGTTTTCTTCCTTCACTCACGCTTGCTGGAGCGGGCCGCGAAGCTGAATGAAGATAATGGGGCCGGCTCATTAACCGCCCTGCCGGTGATTGAAACACAGGCCAACGATGTTTCTGCCTATATCCCGACCAATGTGATTTCCATTACGGATGGTCAGATCTTCCTTGAAACGGATCTTTTCTATCAGGGTATTCGCCCGGCGGTGAATGTTGGTCTTTCCGTATCCCGTGTTGGATCATCCGCGCAGATTAAAGCGATGAAACAGGTGGCGGGCCCGATTAAGGGTGAGCTTGCTCAGTACCGCGAGATGGCAGCTTTTGCCCAGTTTGGTTCTGATCTTGATGCCGCGACACAGAAACTTCTGAACCGGGGCGCCCGTTTGACTGAGCTTTTGAAACAGCCTCAATATTCACCTCTTCAGGTGGAAGAACAGGTGGTTGTGATTTATGCGGGTGTGAACGGTTATCTTGATCCGATCCCTGTGAGTGATGTCGGGCGGTTTGAAGAAGAGTTGCTGCGTCATTTCCGTGATGATCAGGCTGATATTCTCAGCACCATCAAGGAAGAAAAAGCGCTGAGCGATGAGACATCAAACAAGTTGAAAGCTGCTGTTGACGCTTTTGCAAAGAATTTTGCAACATCTGACTAGGGTTTGCCTTTTTAATCAATTTCACAAAGGGCATTAGAGGAGAAAAAGCCAGATGGCGAACCTCAAAGAGTTACGCAACCGGATCGCAAGCGTTAAGGCCACGCAGAAGATCACCAAAGCCATGCAAATGGTGGCTGCTGCCAAATTGCGCCGTGCGCAAGAGGCGGCTGAGGCTGCGCGGCCTTATGCAGAGCGGATGGGGAATGTTCTCTCCAACCTTGGCCGTATTTACAAAACATCTGAAACGGCTTCGCCTTACCTGATTGGCAGTGGCAAGGATGATGTGCATCTGTTGATCGTGGCAACTGCTGAACGCGGGCTTTGTGGTGGTTTTAACGCCAACATTGCACGTCTGGCGCGGTTAGAAGCGCGGGACCTGATCAAAGCCGGTAAAACTGTCAAAATCATCTGTGTCGGTTCCAAGGGGTATGATCAGCTGAAGTCTGAATTTTCCAGCATCATCATTGATCAGGTTACCCTGAAGGATGAGAAGAAGGTCAGTTTTACCAAGGCGCATGAGATTGCTGATCTGGCTACTGGCATGTTTGATGCGGGTGAAGCTGATGTCATCAAGCTCTATTTTTCGGAGTTTCGCTCGATTATATCTCAGATCCCCACGGAGTTACAGCTCATCCCGGCCAGCATTGAAGAGAGCGAAGATGAAGATCAGGCAGATGATGCCGTTGTTTATGAATATGAGCCGGATGAGGAAGAGATCCTCAATGATCTGCTACCGCGCAATATCGCGACACAGATCTTTCGCGGGTTGCTTGAAAATGCCGCATCCGAGCAGGGCGCCCGTATGAGCGCGATGGATAATGCGACACGTAATGCTGGTGAGATGATTGACAAGCTGACGCTGCAGTATAACCGCTCACGTCAGGCTCAGATCACCAAGGAACTTATTGAAATTATTTCTGGCGCTGAGGCGCTTTAGTCTAGATAAAGGAAGTCACTCCAATGGCAACACAAGTTGGTCGAATTCAACAAGTGATGGGCGCGGTGGTTGATGTGCAATTCGATGGCGAATTGCCTGCCATTATGAACGCCCTTGAAACTGATAACAATGGCAAGCGCCTGGTGCTTGAGGTGGCTCAGCACCTTGGTGAAAAGACTGTCCGGACCATTGCGATGGATCTTTCGGAAGGTCTGGTTCGGGGCCAGGAAGTCCGGGATACTGGTACACCTATTATGGTGCCGGTTGGTGATGAAACGCTTGGCCGGATCATGAATGTGATTGGTGAACCGGTTGATGAAGCTGGTGAAATCACCACAGCATCAAAGCGCGGTATTCACGCGGCGGCCCCGGCTTTCCAGGATCAATCAACAGAATCTGAAATTCTGGTCACTGGCATTAAAGTTGTGGACCTTCTGGCACCTTATGCGAAGGGTGGTAAAATTGGTCTCTTTGGTGGTGCGGGTGTTGGTAAAACCGTTTTGATTATGGAGCTGATTAACAACATTGCGAAAACGCACGGTGGTTACTCTGTGTTTGCCGGTGTTGGTGAGCGGACACGTGAAGGTAATGACCTTTACTGGGAAATGATTGAATCCGGTGTGAATAAAGAAGGCGGCGGCGAAGGCTCCAAAGCTGCGCTGGTTTATGGCCAGATGAATGAACCTCCCGGAGCGCGCTCTCGTGTTGCACTAACAGGACTGACCGTTGCGGAGCATTTCCGTGATCAGGGACAGGACGTTCTTTTCTTTGTTGATAATATCTTCCGCTTTACCCAGGCTGGTTCTGAGGTGTCTGCGCTGCTTGGCCGGATCCCTTCTGCTGTGGGGTATCAGCCGACACTTGGTACTGATATGGGCGCGATGCAGGAGCGGATTACATCAACAACAACCGGCTCTATTACATCTGTGCAAGCGGTTTATGTGCCTGCGGACGATCTGACTGACCCGGCGCCGGCTTCTACATTTGCTCACCTTGATGCGACAACCGTGCTTTCACGTGCGATTGCTGAAAAAGGTATTTACCCGGCGGTGGATCCACTTGACAGTACATCACGTGTGCTTGACCCACGGGTTGTTGGTGAAGAGCACTATGGCATTGCCCGCCAAGTGCAGGAGATTTTGCAGAAATATAAAGCCCTGCAGGACATTATTGCGATTTTGGGTATGGATGAGCTTTCTGAAGAAGATAAGCTGGTTGTGGCCCGGGCCCGTAAGATTGAGCGCTTCCTTTCTCAGCCATTTGACGTGGCTGAAGTGTTTACCGGTTCTCCTGGTGTGCAGGTTGATCTGAAAGACACAATTGATGGGTTTAAAGGCCTTTGCAATGGTGATTATGACCATCTGCCGGAACAAGCTTTCTATATGGTAGGTACCATTGAAGAAGCGATTAAGAAGGCTGAAAAACTGGCTGCTGAAGCGGCTTAAAGCTTTTGAGGTGATGCCTTATGGCAGAAACATTTAAATTTGAGCTTGTTTCACCGGAGCGGTTGCTTGTCTCTGATGATGTAAAAAGCGTCAGAGTTCCCGGCAATGAGGGTGATTTCATGGTGCTGCCTGATCATGCGCCATTTATGACAACACTTCGCCCTGGTGTTGTGGTTATTGACGGCGAAGCCGGGGAGACAAGCTTTTTTGTCAAAGCCGGTTTTGCTGATGTTGGGCCGAGCGGCCTGACCTTGCTTGCTGAATTTGCAGCCGATTGCGCTGATTTAAAGGGTGATACTTTAGCGGCTGAACTTAAGGAGGCAGAGGCTTCCCTTGAGACAGCGCAGAGTGATGAAGGAAAACGACATGCTTCGGAGCTTGTCAGCTGTTTGTCTGATCTTTCCTGAAGCATAAGAATATTTCATGATTTTTTGAGGCCCGCCGGTTGTCACTGGCGGGCTTTTTTATGTGTGTGTTTTTGGTTCATGAAGAGATTAACAGGATTAGCTGATCAGCCCGGCAAATTCCTTGATGACCTGTTCATAGACTTTTCTTTTAAAGGGGACGATCAGTTCGGGCAGTTTTGAGGCTTCTTCCCATTTCCACTCGCTGAATTCTGCTTTCTGGTTGGGTTTCTCGGCGATGTTGATTTCTCTTTCATGGCCGGTGAAGCGCATAGCATACCATTGCTGGATCTGGCCGCGATATTTTCCCTTGAGGGCGAGGCCCTGTATTTCTTTTGGTAGTTCATAACTAAAAAGGGTGCTGGCGGTCTGTAGCAGGTCAGCGTTTGTGATCCCGGTCTCTTCCATCAATTCCCGGTAGGCAGCGTCAAGAGGGGCTTCCTTGTTGTCTATACCGCCTTGTGGCATCTGCCAGATATGGCCCCGGTGATTATCATGGGTTTTGCTTATTCTTTTGCCGATCCAAACCTTGCCTTTCTTGTTGAGCAGCATAATGCCAACACAGTTGCGCAAGGGCAGATTTAAAGATTGAGGCATTTTGATTGTCGTCCCTATCTCTTCGTTTATCTCACTGACTTTATTATCTAATCCTTGTTTGTTGCAAGTCTTTTGGTTTGTGGGATGCCAAATAAAGACACGGGGGTGCTTGGCCTCTCTATCCGGGCATTCTCTCTCCTGCCAGAGCGGCGTTGCCGCCCGCTCAGGTTCAGCTTTGATTGTCGGGAATGGTGCTGCTTAAAGGGATCAGGGTGATGCCCTTTGCTTTCAGAGTTTCCGCCCACTCAGTAATTTCCTTGATAGCCAGAGGGCTTGCCTGTGTCCGGCCGATGGCAAGACCATGCCTGGTGGCGGCTTTTTCGAGTTTGGCAAGGGCGGTATTGATCGCCTGTTTGCTGAGCGTATGATCAATAATCAGGGTGCTGTTTACATATTCGAGTTTAATCTCCTGTGAAATTTTCTGAGACATTTCCGGTCTTTCCGGGTTGGCATCCATATATAGCAGGCCGCGATCTTTTATTTCCCGCATCATGGAATAAACAGCATTTTCGTCTGTCAGGTATTTCCCGCCATCAAGGTTGATGAGACCAATGTAACCTGGCATCCGGCCCATAAGCCAATTCAGATGTTCTATGTTGACTTTGTCCGCCTGGTAGGTCAGCAACGTGTGAGGGCCGGGGTCATTGTCCGGATAATCGAAGGGCTCCAACGGTACTTCAAGGATGATCTCATGGCCCGCCCTGCGGCTACGCCGGGCCCAGTTTTTTAACTGATTGGCATATGGGTTAAAACTGAATGTTATTTCTGGTGGTAGTTTATCCAGAGCGTTTTCTGTTAAGGGCTGTGACAGGCCAAGCCCTGTTATAACGATGGCGATTGATTTTTTGTTTTTGTGCTGTGGGTTTGCCGGGCGTTTATATACATCCAACGGACGTTTACCAGCGTCGGAGATGCGGGGCAGCATACCGTATTTTGTTTGTTCGATCAGGTCCGGGTTGGGTGCTGGGGGGAGGCCTATACGGGCGAGATACTCCAGCTGATTTTGCATGTTGTCGAGGGCTTGTTGTTTTTCAACATCGTTCAAACCTGCGGGGATTTTTGTCTTTGCAGTTTGCTGGGGTGCATCTTTGCCATTCATCTTATTGGCGGTGAGCTTTTCGTCATCTGCTTTTTTGAAGTAGGATGGCTGTTTCTTCTCCGGATTATTTGCCATTTCTTTTGCTTTTTTCTCAGCCGATTTTTTCTTCTGGTTGGCGAGAGAGGTTTCAGCTTCTTTGCGCTCCTTGATCGAGATTATGGAATAAGGTTGCCCGCCAAGGGGTGCGTCAATCATTTTGATGACCACGAGAAGGAGACCGATGCCGCAAGCGGTGGCTATGGCTGTAATTTTTAGATTTTTCATGGAGCTTCAGGTACCTTTGCTCTTCTTGAGGCTGACCGATTAACAGTTACTCTCAACGTTACAAATGGGACCAGTTTTCATGTGTGTCAGGGTGCGCACTGTGGCGTGTGGTGGCTTAACTTTCAATCTCAGCTTCTCTATTTTTAAGAGCGGCCACGCCATATATCACCAATTACCGACAACAGGAAAGACTACCAATAAGCGACCAGGGACAGGAAAAAATACGGAAATACCTGCCGGGTCTTCTGGATTGTCACGTTTTAAAAAAGGGCAGACGCCACGTGGCATTAGCCCTTTCTTAAAACTTACCCTGAAACGGTTACCTGATTCCTAATTCGTATCAGGTTTTTCTTCCATAACCTTTGCCGGTTCCTCTGGTTTTTTATCTTCTATGGTTTCGGCGTTGGTTTTTTCAGACTTTTCGTCTGTTGTTTCCACCTTGGCTTTGACAGGCAACTGAACTTCACCATGCAGAAGTTTTATAGCAAATTGAAGTTGTTGATCTTTTTTCGGGTCAGCCGGGACATATGACAGTGAGCCATGCTCTTCTTCTGATTTGTCATTGACCTTAATGTGCCCCCGAAGGCTGGCTTCACCTTTGGTTTTGATCGGTTTGCCTTTAAATTCTTCTGGCAGTTCCTGTTGAATGACAGCGTTGGGGACAATGCCTTTGGCCTGAATTGAGGTGTTTGAGGGGGTGTAATAAAGCGCTGTTGTTAAACGGATGGCGCCATTTGTACCCAGGGGAATGATGGTTTGGACGGATCCCTTACCGAAGGAGCGTGAACCGATCAAAGTGGCTCGTTTATGATCAAGCAGGGCACCGGCAACGATTTCTGAAGCGGAAGCTGATCCACCATTGATCAGCACGATAAGATCCTTGCCGTTTGAGATGTCACCGCGCCGGGCAATGGCGCGCTGGGTTTCTTCAAGGTTACGGCCGCGGGTGATGACAATCGCCCCCTGGTTGAGGAAGGCATCCGAGACTTTTATGGCTTGTTCAAGAAGGCCACCCGGGTTGTTGCGCAGGTCAATGATATATCCTTTGACCTTATCGTTGCCGCCAAGTTTTTCCCGAATTTTCTTGACCGCTTCTTCAATGCCTGAGGCGGTTCTTTCATGGAAAGAGGGCACGCGGATATAGCCAATGTCTTTGCTTTCAACACGGTGGCTGACCTTGTTGATCTGAATGACGGCGCGTTTGATTTTTACGTCAAACGGTTCTTTGACATTTTTTCTGAGGATGGTGATCTGAATATCAGAGCCGACAGGACCACGCATACGCTCAACGGCCTGGCGCAGGGTGAGACCTTCGACTTCTTCACCATCAAGATGGGAGATGTAATCACCGGCGAGGATACCTGCTTCGGCAGCCGGGGTGCCGTCTATCGGGCTGATGACCCTGACAAGATTGTTTTCCATTCTGACTTCTATGCCAAGGCCGCCAAATTCTCCGCGGGTCTGGACCTGCATATCGTTCAGGCTTTCCGGGCTTAGATAGGCTGAGTGAGGGTCAAGGGAGGTGAGCATGCCGTTAATGGCAGCTTCAATGAGTTTCTTGTCATCGGGCTTTTCAACATAATCATTTCTAACGCGTTCCAGAACGTCACCAAACAGATCCAGATGATGATAGATGCCCAGACTACCGACCTGAGCTGAAAGCTTGTCTTTTGATCCGACAAAGATGCCGCCGATAATGGCCCCGCCTGCAATCAGGGCTATGCATGTGGTAAATGTTTTGAGGTTCATAAGTTTAACTCACCCATTGTGCCGGTCCGGTGTTCTAAAACGCTAATCGCGCGTTCACCAATGGCGTCTCTTTGATTTGGTTTCGTTGCGAATTGATTTGATTGATTTTGCCAGTATTCTGACAATATTTCCATATTTTCCTGAATATTCTAATCTTTGCTGAGTAAGATGGCTATTCAAGATTTTAATATTCCTAAATAAGCTCGATTTTTATGTTGTTTTTTGGGCGCTCTGTCTTATTTAAGGCTTCAAATTGCCCAAACTGGCTATTTGCTGGCGATCTGATCATGGGCCCACCATGGTGCCGGGTCGATGGATTTGCCGTCTTTTTTGAACTCTACATATAAAATGGGTTTATCCGTCTTGTTTTTTAATTCTCCGTTATTTCCCTGATCGCCCATAATGCCGATTGGCTCTCCTGCGAGGACAAATTGTGAGGTCCGCACATCAATGCGTTTGATGCCGAATAAGAGAATGTGATAACCGCCGCCGGCGTTGATGATGATCAGCTGACCATATTTGCGGAACTTGCCGGCCCAGACGACCCATCCGTCTGAAGGGGAGGTGATCTGGGCGTTGGCTCTGGTTTCTATGCTGATACCCTTGGAGGTCTGGCCATATTTCATCTTGTCCCCAAATGAGCGCAAGATGTTGCCGCGTGCGGGCAGAGCTAGTGTGTGTTTGACTTTTGAGAAAGGTCTTGCCGGTTCTATGCGGCTGGCTCCAACAAAGGCGACCTTTTTTTCGTCATCCGGTTTGAGTTCAACCGAGGCTTTCTTGCTGAATTTTTCCGCGGCTGCTTTTTCATCAAGCGCGAGTTTGTTTTCATATGCACCCAACTCGGTTTTGCGTTTGAGGTCCCGGTCAATGCGGGTTATGAGCTGGCCAAGATTATTAACGGATTTTGAGTGGGCCTGGGCCCGTTCGGCAATTTGTTGCAGTTCGCGGTTGTGACTTAAAATGCGTTGATCTTTTTCGTTCAGCAGTTCCTTGATGCGTAAATGGTCCTGTTCCATTTCCGCGTTCTGGATGCGCAGCCGTTCTGATTGCTGGGCGATGCTGGCCTTGAGTTCTACCAGGTTATCGATTTCAGATCTCAGACTGTCTGCCTGGGTTTTTAATTTTGGCAGAACGTTGGACATCAGCATGGCGCTTCTGACCATTTTGAGCGCATCATCCCGGTGGGTCGCCATGATCGGGGGGGGATTGCGGCCCATACGTTGCAACAGGCCCAGCATTTCAGAAATGGCTTTGCTACGCTGATTCATGGAATTGCGCAGTTCGCTTTCTCTGTTCTGAAGGTTTTTCATCCGGGTTTCAAGTTTGCTGAGGGTGGTTTCACTGTTCTGGATGCGTTTGGCGTAATTGATCAGTAATTTGTTCAGGCGGCTGCGTTCCTTGTCGAGGGCCGCCACTTCATTTTTAACGCCGCGTTTTTCTTTTTCTATTTCTTCAAGCTTGCGTTTTTCCTCAGCCAGGCGCTTGCGCATCTCTTCCGGTGTTTCGTTTGAGGGGTCCTTGGTGTCTTTATTTTCTGTGATTTCCGGTGAGAGTTCAGATCCCTGATCGCTGACTTTTGTGTCTGTTTCCTGAGCCAGGGCGAGGTGGGTGACCGGCGGAAGAGTCAGCATGGAAGTTGCCATTAGCATGACGATACAGATAGAAAGAGAAGAGGGGATTTTCTTCATTGACAGCATGTGTTTGATAGGTCTTTCAGTCTGTGCTGGTTCTGGTTCTGGTTGCGTCTCAAAAAAAGAGATAAGCGAATTTAATGTTGTTTCGCAAACTTACATTCACAAGCGTAAACGAAAAGCAGCGATACGAACTTGTAAAATGTGGCAGCGGCAGCTCATGGCAGGTAAATCATGGCAAACAGATGCGACTTGAGGCTGATTCGTACCATAGAAATGAGCTGAAATCACGGCATTATTGGGCCGTAGAGAGGGCTTTTGCCCGGCTGAGACGGCTCTTTTATTCGCGGTGATACGGGTGCCGGGCCCAGATGGTGATAGCGCGGTAAATCTGCTCCAGAAGCAGAATGCGGGCCAGACCATGCGGGAAGGTTAGAGGGGAGAGAGAGATAACCTGGTTAGAGGCGTTCAGCAGATCTTTGCCGTGACCATCCGGGCCGCCCAGGGCATAGCTGATGGTGGTGTGTCCTTCGGATAGAAACGTTTGGAGCTCACTGGCAAAAACTTTACTTGAAAGCGTTTTGCCGTTCTCATCCAGAGCGATGAGGAGTGTCTGCGGTGTGATTTTTTTCAGCAGGTCTTCGGCTTCACGGGCGCGGCGTTTTTGGCTTGTTTCGAGGTTGGATTCTGTGATCTCCAGAATTGAGAGGGAGCGGATCCCGGCGCTTTTGCCAGTTTTCAGGATCCGGTCCTGATATCTGGCTTCAAGATTTTTCTCTGCCTTCTCCTTCAGGCGGCCAACGGCAAGAATCTCCAGCAAGGGCATTTGGGGTTGTCTTTGTCTTTGTCGGTTGGACGATCAGGCGAGTGGTTACAACAGATCTTCTGTATCTATGGATTCTTCACTGTCTTCAGGGCGGTCGGCTTGCCACATTTTTTCGATGTTATAAAATTCGCGAACTTCCGGGCGAAAAATATGGATGATGATTGAGCCTGCATCTATAAGGACCCAGTCACAGTTTTCCTTACCTTCAAGGCGGGCCCGGCCGTGGCCCTGCTGTTTCAGATCTCGCAAAAGCCTGTCGGCAACGGCGCCAACATGACGCTGGGAGCGGCCTGTGGCAATGACCATGTAATCTGCGATTGAAGATTTGCCGGCAAGATCGATGGTGACGATGTCTTCGGCTTTCGAATCTTCCAGATTTTTATGCGTGAAGTCCAGTAGGTTTTGTGGTTCTGAGTTTGCCGGAATGATTGATGATGCAGGTGTCATGGTTTCTGCATCCTGTTGTTGTGTCTGCATTCTGTTTGACCGATGATGTTGTTGATGAAAAAATTGATGCTCATGGAGATTGCCGCGTCAGCCGTGCCGGGGTTCAACAGGTTGAAACTCAACTGTTTGATGCCGCACTTCCTGGAGCCATGCTTGATGAAGCCGTCATTGGGTAAACGAGCGATTGGTTGCCGGGACATAGCCTGAGGCCAGAGCAGGGCCTGAGGTGTGTTTTGTAGTCTAGATAGCAAGCTGTTGTGTTCTCCCCGTCACTTTTGGGTGATTCATTTATCTGCCTCACGAGCGTTGGGTATATTAGTTTAGAAGGGATATGACTTCAAGCTCTCTCTTTTTATTGTTTTCTTGTGCTTATCTGCGCAATTCTGTTGAGGAAAGGGTAGAGAGTTTGTGGGTCAGGTACCCCCAGGCAGGGGCTTTTTTCAAGGGGAGCTTTTTTTCAGCGATTGCGTCGATCTGAAAGCGTCTGTATTTTTGAACCGCAGGGCTGGCCATGGCTTTGAGGCGGTATCCGGGCCGATCAAACACAGCGATTGGGATGGTCTCGAAGATTTCCTGCCAGCGCTGCCAGCGGTGAAAACTCATCAGATTATCAGCACCCATTAACCAGATAAAGTGCACGTTTGGGTGGCGGTGTTTCAGAAATTTAATGGTATCTGCTGTGTAGTTTGTGGGAAGCTGGTTTTCAAAAGCTGTGACGCTCATGCGTTTAGAGATGATGAGGGCTTTTGTCTTTTCAGTCCTTGCTTTGAGATCTTCCAGATTGGTATGTGATTTCACCGGGTTGCCGGGTGAGACCAGCCACCAGACACGATCAAGCTCGAGACGTTTCAGTGCCAGTTCGGCTATTAATAAATGGCCGGCATGGGGTGGGTTGAACGAACCGCCCAGCAACCCGATCCGATTGCCATTGCTAACGAGAGGTGGGCGCACATGCAAGCTGCCAAAACTTCGTGTGGATGGTGATTGGGTCACGGCGTTCTCATTAATTTTTTGTCTTTTTATTATATTTCCGGGTTGCCCCCCGGGTTTGCATTCACAGGATTACTGCGGGCGGATCTGCCCTTTTCCGCGTACCAGATATTTAAAGCTTGTCAATTGCTCAACACCAACGGGGCCGCGGGCGTGCATTTTGCCGGTGGCGATGCCGATTTCTGCGCCCATGCCAAATTCGCCGCCATCAGCAAATTGTGTTGAGGCGTTATGCATGATGATGGCGCTATCCACCTGATTGAAGAACATCTCCACAGTTTCCGGGTTTTCCGAGACGATGGCTTCTGTGTGGTGGGAGCTGTGATGGGCAATGTGATCAATAGCGCCCTTTGCCCCCTCGACATGTTTTACCGAGATTATTTCCGTGAGGTATTCAGTGTCCCAATCTTCTTCTGTTGCCGGCTCGATGGCAGGGTTTAAACTCTGCACGGAGGGGGTGCCTTTTACATTGCAGCCATTTTCAAGAAGGGCGCTGAGGATGCGGGTCTGGGTTGTTTCATCGAGGGCTTTGTCGAGCAGCAGGGTTTCTGCTGCACCGCAAATGCCTGTGCGCCGCAATTTTGCGTTTACAACAACCTCCACGGCCATGTCCGGGATGGCAGAGCGGTCAACATAAACATGACAGATGCCTTCAAGATGGCTGAAAACCGGGACACGGGCTTCTTCCTCAATGCGGCCTACGAGGCTTTTTCCGCCGCGCGGTACGATGACATCAATGTTGTGGTTTAAACCCTTCAGCATTTCGCCGACGGCGGCGCGGTCTGTGGTCGGTACAAGCTGGATGGCTGTTTCCGGCAGGTCAGCCGCGACCAGCCCGGCTTTGATGGCTTTCAGGATGGCGCTTGAACTTTCAATACTGTCTGAGCCGCCGCGCAATATAGAGGCGTTACCGGCCTTGAGACACAGGCCACCGGCGTCTGCCGTTACATTAGGGCGACTTTCATAAATGATGCCTATGACGCCAAGAGGTGTACGTACACGGGAAATATCAAGACCGTTCGGGCGTTGCCAATTGGCGATAACCTCTCCCACCGGATCTGGCAGGGCGGCAATGGCAATGAGGGCGTCGCCGATTGAGCTGATGCGGTTTTCATCAAGCATCAGGCGGTCAATGAACGCTGCATCGCGGCCATTGGCATTGGCTGTTTCAATGTCTTTTGCATTGGCGCTCATAATTTCGGCAGTTGTGTTGAGGATGTTTTCTGCCATATTTCTGAGGGCTTTGTTTTTCTGATCGGTGCTGGCGATCGAGAGGACGCGGCTTGCCTCCCTGGCTGCACGGCCAATATCCGCCATCATCTCTGAAATTGAGAGATCTTTTTGATTAAGCGGTATGTTCATGTTGCAGGTTCCTTAAAACTGGTACTTAAGCATTGGTCAGGATCATATTGTCACGGTGGATCAATTCTGTGCGGCCGGCGAAGCCCAGTATCTCTTTTATATCATTGCTTTGCCTGCCGATGATCTGGTTTGCGTGTTTGGCGGCATAGGATGACAAACCGCGGGCGATTTCTTTACCCTCACAATTGGTGATACAAACAAGATCTCCCCTTGAGAAGTCTCCCTTAATGCCGGTAACACCAGCAGGTAGCAGACTATTGCCTACATATAAGGCTTTTTCGGCGCCCCGATCAATGGTGATTGTGCCCTTGAGATCGAGGGTGCTGGCGATCCAGGATTTGCGGGCCTGTATTGGATCACGGTTAGAGAGAAACCATGTTGCACGGCCCCCTTCAAGAAAAGCCCTGATAGGGTGGTTTGCTTCTCCTGTGGTGATCACCATATGGCAGCCGGTTGCGCCTGCTATTTTGGCAGCTGTGAGTTTGGTGACCATGCCGCCTGATGAATAGGACGAGCCGGTGCCGCCGGCCATGGCTTCGATTTCCGGGGTGATCTCTGTTATTTCGTCTATGTGTTCAGCGTTCGCGTCTTCTGCGGGTGGTTTTGTATAGAGACCGTCTATATCAGAGAGAATGATGAGGATTTCCGCGCCAAGCATTGAGGCAACGCGGGCGGCCAGCCGGTCATTGTCACCATAGCGCAGTTCATTGGTGGCGACGGTGTCGTTTTCATTCACAATGGGGATCACGCCGTTCATCAGAAGCGTGTTTATGGTGTCTCTTGCGTTAAGGTAGCGGCGTCTGTTTTCCGTATCACCGGGGGTGAGCAGGATCTGGGCAACAGAGAGGCCTTCGGCTTTAAACTGGGATTTAAAAGCGGCACTCAGGGTTATCTGGCCAATGGCAGCAGCGGCCTGGGCTTCATCAAGGGTGAGGGATGGCTGGGCTTGGGGGGTGGTTTTCAAATTCAGTTCCTTGCGCCCCAGAGCTCTTGCCCCTGAGACAACAAGGATCACTTCCTTGCCAGCAGATTTAAGCTCTTTGATGTCCTCGGTCAGGGTGGCGAGCCATTTGCTGGCAAGCGTGCCTTCGTTCTCATCGACCAGCAGGCTGGAGCCGATTTTGATAACGATGCGTTTTGCGTTATGCCATTCACTGCGCATGATGAACTGTTTGCAACCTTTGTTGTTGTTTGGGGCCTTACGTTATTTTCCCTTTGTTTCTCAGGGAGCCCAGGGGGCGGGTTCTTCGTTCTCTGCTTTTTTCTGTTCGCGGTTTGCCTTTATACTGGCGGCGAGTTTGTGCAGTGTGTCCTCTAGGTTAAATCTTGATACTGCTGAAAGAGAGATCACCGGTTTGCCGGTGTGCTGTGACAAACGGATGGCTTTTTCCTCGGCCTCTTCCTTTGTGATGGCATCACATTTAGAAAGGGCCACAAGTTCCTGCTTATCATCCAGACCGGCACCATAGCTTTCAAGTTCGCGGCGCACCACCTGATAATCCTGCACGGGGTCTGTGCTGGTGGCATCAATTAGATGCAGGATTGTTTCACACCGTTCAATATGACCTAAAAACCGATCACCAATACCGGCGCCTTCATGCGCGCCTTCAATCAGGCCGGGAATGTCTGCCAGAACAAAGTCACTATCGCCCGCTTTGACAACACCCAGATTAGGGTGGAGGGTGGTGAAGGGGTAATCTGCGATTTTGGGGTTGGCTGCGGTGACGCTGGCCAGGAATGTGGATTTGCCCGCATTTGGCAAACCGATAAGGCCGGCATCTGCGATCAGTTTCAGGCGCAACCAGAGTGTGCGCTCAACGCCTGGCTCACCTGAGTTCGCCCGTCGTGGGGCCTGGTTGGTCGAGCTTTTAAAATGTGTGTTGCCAAAGCCACCATTGCCGCCGCTTGCCAGCACGACCCTTTGCCCCGGCTTTGTGAGATCCCAGAGCAGGGTTTCATTGTCTTCGTCAAAAATCTGGGTGCCGGGGGGGACCTGAATGAGCTTGTCCCGCCCTTTGGAGCCAGTGCAGTTTTTGCCCATGCCGTGTTGGCCGTTGCCAGCTTTGTAATGTTGCTGGAAACGAAAGTCGATCAGGGTGTTGAGATTTTCAACGCATTCAGCGATCACATCGCCGCCGTGCCCGCCGTCACCACCGTTCGGGCCGCCAAATTCGATGTATTTTTCGCGCCGGAAGGAAATGCAGCCATTGCCGCCATTGCCAGACTTAATAAAAATGCGTGCTTGATCAAGAAATTTCATAATGGATGATAGATATCCTGCCGGCCGGACTTTGTGAAGCCGGTTTTACCGCAAAGGGGCTTTTACTTTGCACAAGGGGTGGTAATCAGGTGGGCTTAGCGTGTGATCTGCTCATAAGCGAACCGCGGGAGCCTGCAGCGCTGGGCCGGCGCGGGGGTGCCACGGGCAAGAGAGAGGCATTCGATCATGTCATAGGGTTGAAAGCCCAGGCGCTCAAGGACTTTCTTTGAGCGCAGGTTGTCAAGAAAATAGCTGGCAGTGAAGTGATGGAAAGGTTCACTTGCAAAGCCGTGTGAAATGATTTGCCAGGCGGCACGTGTGGCAAGACCTCGCCCCCAAAAAGGTTTACCCAGCCAATAGCCCAATTCACCATGACTTATCGAAGAGCGGTTATAGCCAACGCAGCCTGCGAAATACCCCTCACACTCTATGGCCCAGACATCTTCACGGCGATGCTGTTCAATCTCCGAGATCCATTGCTCGGCATGACGGGGCTCATAAGGAAAGGGGAGGCGAGAGACCATGGATGCGACTTCCCAATCGTTCGCCAATTCGACGATCATGGGAACGTCAAACAGGCTGATGGGCCGGAGCCTTAATGTATCTTCCTGAATGGGCTGCATCATGGCGTTATGATCTTTCTTCTACCTTAGCTATCTGATCACGTTGATTGTATGACGCTTTTACTTGAATTTTAAGCCGGTACTCCTGTGGCTGTTGCCAGAGTTACTGTTCTGTCCGAGGCTTACTGTTCTGACTGAAACTAGATCTTTACACACGAAAGACTGAACCTGTTTGTTACGCTTCTTTGACCGGTCGTGATAGGCTCGTTCGTGATAATGTTGTCTGTCGTTTTTTCTTAACCGTGCTTAACTTTTGCGCTGTATTTTCATATTCGCGCTGTATTCCGAGGTTTAAATCTTATCCAGCGTTTTAAATCATGGCAGACAGGCAGGCCGCCTGGTGCGGGCATTCTGTAAAAAAGGGAGACTTTAAGCCTCCCCCTTACTCAATGAAAAATTATGAAATAAGTTGAGTCGCGCAAAGTGGTTTATTTGCCTTCATCAACAGAAACAAACACTTTTCCGTTGTTTCGTGTTCTAAAAGAGACATTTCCCTCACGAATAGCGAAAATTGTGTGGTCTTTGCCCATGCCAACACCTTCGCCCGGGTGCCATTTGGTGCCGCGCTGACGAATGATGATGTTGCCGGGAATCACTTCTTCACCGCCAAATTTTTTCACGCCCAAACGGCGTCCGGCTGAATCGCGACCGTTTCTGGATGAGCCGCCTGCTTTCTTGTGTGCCATTTTGTTGTTCCTTTAAAAAATCAATTTTAAATTGCCTGGTCCTGAATTTTTCAGAATTTTCTGATGCTGCGCCTTTTGTTGCGACAATTCCTGGTGGTGTGCCGGGTTAGCATTTAACCCGCTGGAATTAAATATTTTTTCCAGTTTGCAGCCAGGGTAATCAGGATGGCATTATTTTGAAATATTGGTAATTTTCACAACTGTCTGGTGTTGACGGTGGCCCTTTTTGCGCCGGTAGTTCTGGCGCCGTTTCTTTTTAAAAACGATAATTTTGGCCGCTCTTGTCTGTTCCAGAACTTCGGCTGTCACGATAGCGCCTTCCACTAACGGTGCGCCGACAGTTGGCTCGCCTTCGCCGCCGACCATCAGAACTTCCTTGAATTCGATTTTATCGCCGGTTGCGCCATCCAGTTTTTCAATTTTCAAAATATCATCTTTGGCAACACGGTATTGTTTGCCGCCGGTTTTTATAACCGCATACATAAGCTTTTTGCCTTTCTCGTTCGCGTCTCTCAGGTGCCTCTGTTTGCTTTAAAATCAAGCGTTTGCGGTCTTTTTCGGAATTTGTTCAGGTGCCTGCCTAAATAATTGACAGGCCTCTATTTTTTGGCTGCTAACAGCTCTGTTGTTTCCGTAAAACCTTCGGACAGCGGTTTTGGGTGGCGCAAGCGCCACGAAAGGGGTGAATATATGGAAATCTGGCCTGCTGTCAACTTGTTTCAGGGGTTCTGAGCTTTTGGCCCGAGCCGGGACAATGTTGTCTTCAAATCAGGGTATTTTGTTGTTGTTTACCGCCTGTGGGGGTATGTCAATGAATAAACGTCAATAACTGACGTTAGAGGGGTTTTATGGAATCACTTTTCATCATGGGGGCAGCGCTTGTTGGCGGCGGGGTTGTGGCCGGCTTTATGGCCGGGCTACTCGGCATTGGCGGCGGGGCGGTGATGGTCCCGGTGCTTTATGAAGTGTTTGGGCTTTTGGGCATTGATGAGGCCATCAGGACGCATCTGGCGGTCGGGACCTCATTGGCGGTAATTGTGCCAACGGGGATGCGCTCTGCCTTTGGGCATCATCAAAAGAAAAGTGTTGATTGGGGTTTTGTTCGCGTCATCGGGCCATTTATTGTAATCGGGGTGGTTATGGGGGCGATTGCCGCTCACTTCGCTGATGGGCGATCATTGCGGCTGGTCTATGGCGTTTCGGTGATTGTGGTTGCGCTTTTTCTTCTCTGGTCGCAGCGCTCACCCAATTTGCGGTTTGGCTGGCCGGGTGATGGGGTTGTCAGGGGGTATGGTGTTTTTACCGGGATGCTCTCTACCCTGATGGGGATTGGCGGCGGTACGTTTACGGGGAGTTTTCTGACGCTTTTTGGCCAACCCATCCACCGTGCGGTGGGGACGGCAGCGGCGATCGGGCCGTTGATTGCACTGCCTGGTGCCCTTGGGTTTGTGCTGGTTGGTCTGGGTGCGGCGGGTCTGCCTGATTATTCACTTGGGTTTGTCTCTCTGGTGGGGGCAGCTTTAATGTTACCTTTCAGCCTTGCTGCAACCCCGCTGGGTGTGAAGGCGGCGCATGGTCTCTCTAAACAGCGGCTTGAATTTGTCTTTGCTTTGTTTTTACTCTCCGTTGGGGTGCGGTTTTTGTGGTCGCTTTGAAAAAGGTGTTCAGAATTGAATTGGTCTGGTCAGGCTTTGAAATTGACAATCGGGATCGGCTCGCTTGGTGTCACGGCTATTTTAAGTGATGTGCTTGCCGAGTGGGTTGGCATCTATATGATGATTGCAATTATCCTGGTGCCGCTGACTTTGCTGGTAATGATCAAGCCCGGGGAGCTTGCCGGCAGATATGTAAAGGCGGCGCACCTGGTGGCTGGTTTCTGGTACGCTCTGCTGGTTATGGTTTCTGTTTATGTGATGTGGGAGCGCGGGTTTGTCAGTTCGGATCTGATCATGGGGGCGTTCATGGCCCTTGGTTTTGCCCCTGTTTTCATGACGCTAAAAGAGCTGAAAACAGGTGGCTATGATGGGGGAGCAAGCAAGGCAAATGGCGATGATAGTGGGGGCTTTGATGATTTTGAGCCTCCGGAGGTTTAAATCTCCATTGTGCCCGGTCAGAAATCAAATTTTCTGGTTATAGTCGCCGATTTCAGAATAGGTTGCGAGGTGATCATCCAGAGCCTTGAATATGGCGCGCATGTTTGCTTCTGATGTAGGGCTTTCCACAACCACCACTAGTTCTGGCTTGTTTGATGAGGCGCGTACAAGCCCCCATGTGCCGTCTTCCAGTACAATGCGAATGCCGTTTACTGTGATGAGCTCGCGGATTGGTTGATTGGCCAGGTTTTTGCCGTCCTCAGCTATTTTGGTGAAATGGGCGACGATGCGATCAACGACTTCATATTTTTCTTCATCCGGGCAATGGGGTGACATGGTGGGTGACTGGTAAGTCATTGGGAGGTCGTTTTTCAGCTCACTTAGCGTTTTGTTCGGGTTGCGCTCCAGCATATCAAGGACGGCCATCGCAGCGACAAGGCCGTCATCATAGCCCCTGCCTAGGGGCGGATTGAAGAAGAAGTGACCTGATTTTTCAAACCCAACCAGCGCCTTGTTTTCGTGTGAGTAGCGCTTGATATAGGAATGGCCGGTTTTCCAGAAATGGGTTGTTGCGCCATTTTCCTTCAAGACAGGGTCTGTCAGAAAGAGACCGGTGGATTTTACATCAGCGACAAACAGTGCCTTTTCGTGAACGGCGGAAATGTCCCTTGCCAGCATGACGCCGACTTTATCAGCAAATATGGCCTGGCCTTCATTGTCTATGACGCCGCAGCGGTCCCCGTCCCCATCAAAGGCTAGGCCGAGATCAGCGTCGTTTTCCTTCACTGCTGCTTCAATCGCGTTGAGCATTTTAAGGTCTTCGGGGTTTGGGTTGTGATTGGGGAAGGTATGATCAAGGTCTGTATTGAGGGGGATAACATCAAGGCCGATTTTTGTGAGGACCTCGGGGGCAAAATCACCAGCGGTACCATTGCCGCAGGCAACAACCGCTTTGATCTTTCTTTTCAAGGGGGGTCTATTGGTCAGGTCGCTGATGTAGCGGGCTTTCAATTCATCATGATAAATGTATTTGCCGCCGCCCTCAGCTTTAAGCCCGCCTTGATAGACAAGTTCTTTTAGCCGGCCCATTTCATCCGGGCCAAAGGTCAAGGGGCGATCGAGACCCATCTTGATGCCGGCCCAGCCATTGTCATTGTGGCTGGCTGTGACCATCGCAACGCCTTCCACCTCCAGATCAAATTGAGCGAAATAGGCTGTGGGGGATAGGCAGAGGCCAACATCATGAACTTCCATGCCAGCGCTCAACAGGCCGTTAATCAGGGCGTTCTTTATGCTTGCGGAATACCAGCGGTAATCATGGCCAACGACAATCCGTTTGTTGACGCCGCGTTCTTCAAAGAGGGCGGCGATTGCCATGCCGATGGTGGTGAAGCCAAGGAGGTTAATCTCCTTGCCAAAGACCCAGCGGGCGTCATATTCCCTGAAGCCGGTTGGTTTTATGAAGGGGGTTCGCTCGAATTCGCTGGTGTTTTCTGCGGCGTTGGTAATTGGTGTTGGTAACATGGAGCACCCTTGTTTTTTCTGTCAGGTGATGGGGAGTGAGTGAACTGGGATTGTTTTGGTGTTTGATCCGGTTATTGCACGAGAAGCAGTTTGCGGCCAGAAAATTCAAACCGCTTGAGCCTTGAGAGGAAGTTCATGCCGAGGAGGTTTATATCGAGTTTGCCGGGCTCAACCACAATGGCTTCAACGTCGCTTACGGTTATGTCTCCTATTGTGATTTCATCGAGACTGACATGGGCAACTTTGGAAACGCCGTTGGCGGTGCGGGCTATTTTATCAAAATCACCGGGGCTGACATGGAGGCCGAGTTCTTCTGCGGTTTCATAGGAGAGGGCGACGAAGGTGGCGCCTGTGTCGATCATCAGTTTTGCTTCTTCGTTATTGATCGTGGCGCGGGTGGCAAAATGACCTTCCCGGTTGGCGTGGATGACAATGATATTTTCCCAGCCCTTGTTTTTCACTTCCGGTTCGCGGACGTGATGCTTGAGATCGACCTTGTTTACGACAAGCTGGAAGGCACGGATCTTGTCCATGAGCTGGTCATAGTAATAGACGCCAAAAAACCCCATGGCTGCCGCCAGAAGCCATAATGACATCTCTCCGAATAGGCCGGATCTGTTGCTCATTGCCCTCTTGGTTCCTTATTTCATAGTCCTAAGAACAGCTCTTTTAAACTAACTTCGTAATATTAAAAAATCACCTGATACTTCATAAGACCGCAAACGACTTAAAAAACTCATACCAAGCAGACTTTCCTGCAAATCCCCCTCTTTGGCGACGAGGGCTTCAACGGCCTGCAGACGAATGGGACCGATGCGGATTTCATCAATTATCACGCGGGCTGCCATGGCGCGGCCAGCGGCTGTGTTGACGGGGATGACGTAGTTCAGGCTTTCAGGTGTTATGCCTATCAGGCGGGCATCTTTTGCGCTCAACACCACATTGGAGGCCCCGGTATCAACCAGCATGCTGATGGGTTCGCGGCTGGTCAGGGTGTTAACGATGAAATGGCCGTTGTCTTTCATTCTGATGCGTACTGTGGCGCGGTCCCGGCTGTAGGGGGTGAGATTGATGTTGGTGCCAGCGGGGAGCAATTGATGGACCACCCGGTCAGTGCCTTCCATCAGTTCGATGCGAAAGGTATAGACGGTGACAAGAATGAGGATGATCCCAGCCCAGGTGACGAAATCCTTCATAGCTCTGCCGAAACGCCCGGAATAATCTCTTAATACGGAGCTTCCGATCCAGATCAGCAAAGCAACACTTGCCATCAGCCCGGCAAAACGCGAGCTCTGGAGGCCAGCGATTGTACCCTGATCATGATAGAGGATGAGAATGAGGCCAGATATGATGAGCAATCCAAGGGCGAGCCACGTACTCAAGAGACGTCTCCATTCGCCCAGATGTGAGGGCTGTTGGTGTTACTGGTGTTAAATTCTAAAGCGGTGTGAGCTTAGCACCGTTTATATAAGGGGAAAATGGGGGCAATAAGATGTTTTTTGCATCTATCTGCGGATTTTTTCTCTCTTTTCAGGTTGGGCTGCTCACTTGATTGCGGTTTTTGGGGTCTCATCCGTCGGTGCGAAGCTGGTGTCTTCGTTTGAGGGGCTGGTGTTATCCAGACTGTCATCCCGCTGTACTGTATTCACAAGTTTTTTCAGGGTTACAATTGAGGGCTGTAAATCTTCATGCAATTTATCGGCCCGATATTCCCGCTTGATCTGGCGTGTCTTGATGATTTTTTCTATCTGAGAGGTCAGATTTTCATATTCCTGACTGGATGGATCAAGCGGTGTTGAATTGAAATCTTCTTGATGGTTCTCTTCAAAGAGCATGGGGGGGAGGGCCTGCATCACCCGCTTGGCTGGTATTTCAATCCGGACGGTTGTTCCGTGGCGTAATTCACTGGACAGGTTAAAAATGCCGCCGTGAAGTGCAACCAGTTTCTGACAGATGGCGAGGCCGAGGCCGGTGCCGCCTTCGGCGGTCTGGTGGGCAAGGGAGCCCTGGCCAAATGGTTTGAGGACTTTGTCAATTTCTTCTTTGGGAATGCCGGGGCCGGTGTCCATGACTGTCAGGAACTGTCCGCCATCGGGTGTTTTTCCAACTGTGATAGAGATCTGACCATTCGGCGGCGTAAACTTCACAGCGTTTGACAGCAGATTGAGGCAAACCTGGCGAATGGCGCGTTCATCGACCCAGATGGTGTTTAGCGATGCTTCCTCAATCAGCTTGATTTCAATACCCTTGCTGCGGGCACGCATGGAGATAAGATGCTGACAATCTTCAGCGATATCAGCAAGCTTTGTCGTCGTTTCATTGAGTTCATAGCGCTCGGCCTCGATGCGGGAGAGGTCGAGAATTTCATTGATCAGGTTGAGGAGATGATTGCCGCTGTTGTGGATGTCTTCGGCATATTCCTTGTAGGTAGGGTTACTGTGGGGGCCAAAGATTTCTGACATCATAACTTCGGAGAAGCCTAATATGGCATTCAGCGGTGTTCGCAGCTCATGGCTCATGGTGGCTAGGAACCTGGATTTTGCAAGGTTTGCCTCTTCCGCGCGTTTTCGGGCGTCATCTGAAATGGCCTTGGCTTCTTCAAGCCGGCCGATCAGGATGTCTTTGTCAGCGCGGTATGCAAGCATGGCGTAGACAGTTGAATTCAGGCCTGACATTAAAAACATCAGATAGACATGAATGCCGAAAGCCATGGCAGCCAACGCCCAGTAGAAGGGGGACTGCAGCAAAAGGAAATGAATGACAAGGGCTGTGGTCATTGGCACGGTGCCAGCTATGACAAGCGGCATAATGGTTGAAGCAAACATCATGCGGATTGAGATGACAGCTATGAAGGAGGCAAAAATGAATATATGCGCTGCCTGATCCATTGTGTTTGCAGAAATGATGGCGATGCCGGCCCAGGAGAACCCGTAAAATAATTCGGCCAGTGTCATGCGTCTGCGCCATAGTTTCACATTCACCTTTTCGCGTGGCAATGATTGAAAACGACGGCAGAGCGTTAAAATGATGGCTTTGGTGACAAAAACAGAACCCAACCAGATGGCGATGTAGTTTGTAGGGGCCCAAAAGGAGGTGCTCACAGCCAGAATTACGGCAAATAACGGGATTGAGAGGGAGGCTGTCAGTTCGTTTTTTGCAAACATCAGCATCAGCTCATACTGAAACCGGTCAGAGCCTTTCTTCTGGCCTAACCTGTCCCTAGCCTCTTTTACGGAAGAGACAAGGTTCTGCTGATGCAATCCACCGGAATTGCGATGTTTCGGAGTGTTGTTTGACACTGACCTTTACTCACTCACTTGATACTCGCCAAATGGTTACATGTGGCTAAGATCCCCAGAAGCTTTATATTTGATAGGAAAAGTCCTAATTTAATGTTTATTTTAACCATAAGTTTTTAATTATTTCAGGAGATTACATGGGCTTAGACCTGCAAAAAGTTTTTGCTGTTTTCGTGCTGCTGGTGTTTGCCGGGGTTATCTGGTGGCAGGGGGAGCTGGAGACCACAACAGAGGGTGGTTTGCCAAAAATTGTCGATGGGGACAGCCTGGAATTTCCCAATGAAAGGGTGCGGCTGAAGGGGATTGATGCCCCGGAAGGACGCCAGAGCTGTGAGCGGGATGGGAAAGAATGGCGATGCGGGCGGGCTTCAACGCAGGCCTTACGTGTGATGGTGGGGCGCCGGTCGGTGCGCTGCGAGGGTGATCGCTATGATCGCCATAACCGTTTGCTGGCGATTTGCTGGGTGGGGGATGTTGAGCTGAACCGTGCCATGGTGCGCGATGGCTGGGCGGTTTCTTATGGCGGGGCATTTTTAAGGGAAGAGCGCGCGGCAAAGGCTGAAAAGAAGGGGATCTGGAGCAGTAAATTCGAGCGGCCGGTTGACTGGCGCCGGGCTCATCAGCGTTGATGGTGTGGGAGGTCCGGCTGCTTATTTGTGTTTTTTTAAAATAAAACTCATTATAGAGGCTTAAATCTGGAACAATTTCCCAAAATATGGTACGCTTTGACTGATATTTCGAAAATAATTTCAGCTGGTGCGCCGCATGCTCGATCAACTTGATATTAAAATCCTCACAATTCTGCAAAAGGACTGCACGGTCGCTGTTGCTGAAATTGGCAAAAAGGTTGGCCTTTCGACGACGCCTTGCTGGCGGCGTATTCAGAAAATGGAGGAAATGGGGGTTATTCGCCAACGTGTGGCGCTGCTTGATCCCGCTCAGGTTAACGCGCAGGTCACTGTTTTTGTGTTTGTCACGACCAATCAGCACAGTGAAGGTTGGTTGAGCCGGTTTCATGAGGCGATTGAACAATTTCCGGAAGTGGTGGAGTTTTACCGCATGAGTGGTCAGGTTGATTATCTGTTACGGGTGGTTGTGCCGGATATTGCGGCTTATGACGCTTTTTACAAACGGCTTATCGAGGATATTGATATTGCCGATGTTTCTTCTTCTTTTGCAATGGAGCAGATTAAATACACAACTGCGATGCCACTGCATTTTGCGGCTCAACCAGCATCATCCCTCCCAAAAAACAGTTAGATAGCGGGCCGTTATGCTCTGGGTCTCAGTTAAGGGCGCGCCGGTTGTCTCTGGCAGCTGAGGTTAACTGGATTTATGAGTTTTGCCGCTCCAGCCGTTTAATGAGGCTGGTGATGTCCCATCTTCCGCCATTCATCGTCTGAACTTCTTCGAAATAGCCTTCAATGATCCGGGTTACGGGAAGGGGTGCGCCGAGGGTTTTGCCTTCTTCAAGGCAGATGCCCAGATCTTTTTTCATCCAGTCAACGGCGAAGCCGTGGTTAAATTCGCCTTTGGCCATTGAGAGGCCACTATTTTCCATTTGCCATGACTGGGCCGCGCCCTTGGATATCACCGCAAGTACCTTTTCAATATCCAGTCCGCTTTTATTGGCAAAATTCAAGGCTTCGGAGAGGCCTTCCACCAGTCCGGCGATGGCTATCTGGTTGACCATTTTGGTCTGCTGGCCCCGCCCTGATGGTCCCATATGGTTTACAGCTTTGGCGTAATTATTGATCAGCGGCTCTGCTTTGGCCAGAGCTTCCCTGTTGCCGCCAACCATAATGCTGAGTGTGCCGTTTTCCGCCCCTTTCTGGCCGCCGGTGACCGGGGCGTCGAGAAATTCGAGCCCTGCTTCAAGGGCAAGGGCGGCCTGGCATTTGGCGATGGTGGCGGAGGTTGTGGAATGATCGGTAAACACAGCACCGCTGGCCATGCTGTGGAACGCCCCTTTTTCACCGGATGTCACTTCGACGAGGTCATCATCATTGCCGACGCATGAGAATACAAAGGCGGCGTCCTCGGCTGCTTCTCTGGCACTTAAAGCGCGTTTGCCGCGGTTATTCTCCAGCCAGGCATCCACCTTTGCCGGGCTGCGGTTATAGACGCTGAGTTCAATTTCCGGATGTTGAGACAGGTAGGCGGCCATTGGATGACCCATGGCTCCGAGCCCGATCCATGCGGCTTTCAGCATAATTTTCTCCCTGGCTGGCAATATTCCCTGAGGTGATTGTTAGCGGTTCATGAGCCTGGTTTCAATGTCATAGGCATATTAAAACCGGCTTTTATGGCAGATTGTTTCATTTGCCTATTGATTTGGTGATTTACCCGGTTTTGGCGTTGACTTTGCCCTGATTCCCAACTTACCCCTTATGTCATTGTTTGGCGTTACAAATTTATATTTTGGTGTGTGCCGGTTTCAGGGGTTGTTTTCACTTCTTCTCTTACTCAGGCACTGGCCATTAAAGGTGCGCCTCTATGGCACATATTGTGATTGTTGGGCAGGGTCTTCGTTGTTTGTCACAGGCTTTGCAACTGAATAAATACATCGCGGATGAAGACTGGATTACTGTTGTCAGTCAGCAGTCATTTGGTCTTGTGAAATCCGCTTTGCCTTATGTCAGTGTCAGCCTCAGACCTTTTGCCGATGCGCTTGTCGATATCGGGCCAAGCCTGAAGCGTTGTTCGATCAATCATATTGTCTCTGGGGTGAAGGAGCTTCACCCTGTTCGTCAGGTGATTGTTCTGGATGACGGGCAGCGCATTCCATTTGATTATCTTGTTATTGCTGATGGTATGGAGCCTGCCTTTGATCATATCAGCGGGCTTTCTCAATCAGCGAATACTGTGCATACATTGGTGACACCGGATGAGACGATGCGGGCTGAGTTGGCGTTTCAGGATTTTCTGAATTCTCCCGGGCCGATGACGGTCGCCATTTCGCCGGGCTCCAGTGATTATCAGATGGCCTATCAATATGTGTTGAATGTTGACCGTCTTTTAAGGCGCTACCGTTTGCGGGCGAAGGTGCCCATTCGGTTTGTGACGCCTGAGCCTTATCTTGGGCATTTTGGCATAGGCGGCATTGGTAATTCCAAACGGCTGTTTGAGGGTGCTTTTCGCGCAAGGCAGATCGAGTGGGTGTGCCATGCAGCGATTGACCGGGTCGATCAAAGCGCATTTCACATTATATATTTTGATGATGAGGGTTTGCATAAGGGGCGCAAGCTGCTTGATACGCGTTATGGCATGATCTGGCCTTCCATGCGGGCGCAGCGTTACGTATCTGATGTTGAAGGGCTTGTTGATAATTTTGGTTTAATGCCCACCAACCGGTTTCTGCAATCAATGCATTATCCGCAGATTTTTGCTATAGGCGAGTTGGTTTCCCAATTGCCGCTGGAGCCCACCCCAATGGATGCGCCGCAGCCCTGTTCTGATTTTTTAAGAGAGAGCATGATCTGCACTGTTGCTGGAAACCTTGCGGAAGTGATCCGCCAGCGCTATCCGCTTTATGAGCCAACCGGCAATGGTTTTTTCATGATTGATTTTGGTACAAAGGGGGCTGCGTTTCTGGCGGTGCCCCAACGGCCACCGCGCAATATTGACCGGATCTATCAGGGACGGTTTGTGCATGTTATGAAACGGGCGCTGGAGCGTGAACAGGTGCGTTCCCTTCGGGCCGGGGTTACGGAGCCTCTGCTAGAGCGGTTAATATTCCGTTTGATGAAAATGCCGCGGATTATGCAGAAAGCTGCCTGACGGGCATAATCTAGGCGCCGTTTTCATTTGCCTCTCACTTTTTTGTCGATCATTTTCCAACTGTGCGAAATGAAAAACGCGCCTGATAGCTCATCGGGCGCGTTTTATGTTTTTTACGTCAGGCAGTGTTTTGCCGAACATCTCTCCCGGTCTAAAGACCGCGGACGAGATTTCCGATGGCCAGCACAACATAGGCTGAAATTGCCAGCCAGAAATTTTGTGCGGTCAAGATGGCTGGAATTTCCAGCAGTCCCTGCTGGCCGGCGATGGCAGCCACGGCCAGGATGAGTGATATTAAAAAGATAAATACTGTTGGTGGATTTAGTCGCATGATATTTTCCTCTCCTGAAAATAAGACTAAATAGTGATTCCGAACGGGCTGATGGACATTTGTTGTCTTCATGCCCCGAAACTGAGGGCATTCATGATGCCCTGTCAGATGGCCGATACTTACCATAGTGGATGGGCTGATTACAGAATAAAGTTAATGAACGGCAAGGCTTAAAGCTTGATGTTGCAATTATGGGACCTCATAAAATTTGCCTTGTTTTTCTTCTCTCAAGGCGGCAATAAGGGTGTGTTGCGTTTATGAGGCCGTAAAGATTATGGTGCATGTGCTAAGAGTTGTGACTTGAATGTTTCGAGTAATATTTTCCACTGTTCATGTGACACAGCAATTCATATTGTTGACTTAGTTCAATTGGGGATTGAATTGCATATTGCATGACCTGGGAAATTAGTGAGGGGAGATTGTGAAAACGTGGGTGAGATTGTCTCATACGGGCAATTGATGGAGGGGCTTACCAGCCTCGTTCAGGCACCGGCTTATGTTCTCTCACTGGTTGTGATGGGGCTTGGGCTTTTTGTTCTGCTGCTTCGGTATTTATTTGTTCGCTATAAGATGGATAAATCTCCGGAGCGTGTCGCGGAATTTTCACAAAGTTTCCTTGATCAAAGGCAGTTGCTGTTGCGCCGGCTTGAGGATGATGAGTGGGGTGCTCGCTCTGAGACCATACGTCAGCTATTGAACAGAAAATTTGGCTCGGGTCCGTATTTTTGGGGCGGTGGTCTGCGGATTGGGCTTGAGAATGTTATGCGGCGGGCTGCGGCGTCGAGCGGCAATGAGGATGGTGTGCCTTTTGATGTGACTTTATCAGGGAAGGTCAAAGGGCGGCATCTTGAAATTCACTTTATCCCGCCGTTTCCGGTTTTTCTCTCACTCGCTGCGACGGGGCTCTCGCTTGAAGAGCTTTACAAAGCGGGTGATAAACCTGGAACGGATCGCTCTGCCCTCCCCATATATGAATGTTTTGATTTTCCGCTCCCCTCATTGCAGGGGCTTACAGCTGAATTGCCGGGTTTGCAAAAAGATCTGCTTTGTGTCGCGGTCAATGGGGTTTTAGCCAGAGGTTTTGGGCTATCTGGCCAGTTATTATCTACCGCGCAACTTCGCAAAATGGCCCTCTCATTTGAGGCTGCGCTTGGCGGGCTGAAGTTAACGCAGCCCCGGCTCTACCAAGAGGTGACAGTTGTCACGGCGTGGAGTTATCTGATTTTGGGATTGCAGAAGCGGGAGGCCTCTTGCCTGATGAAGGCGCTTAAACTTTATCAGGGGCTGGAGAAAGACAAGAGTGCAGAATTTGATTCTGAAGTCCGGGCCGGGGTGAAAGCCAATGAAGCTATGGCAGCTTTTGCCCTGAGCCAATTGCAGACCGGATTTTTCTCCTTGAAAAGAGAGAGCAGCTTTTCAAAGCTGCCACGGGCAGAAACAGATTTCATTACCCTGAATGAAAATCTGTTCACAGCGAGCCAGGAGGCACTGCGGTTTTTCAGGCGAGAAACTTATCCGGTTATTTGGGGCAAACTGATGACAATGATGGGGGCGGCCTGTGCCGGGCTTGGCATGAAGCGCGGGCAAGCGGAGTTTATAGAGAATGCCGGTGGCCTGGGGCAGGGGGGCTGTTTCCATAATATCAGGACTACTGAGGCCCAGCTTAGTGAAGTGATTGAGTATTGGCGGGAAAACCACCAACCTATTCTGATTGCCAGCGCTGAGTTTATTAAAGGTTTGCTGGCTAAAAACAAAGCGCAGCAGCAGGTGGGGCTGCAGGATTGGGAGCGCGCTGAAAATGCGTTTCTTGGTGCGCTTGCCAAAGCTCCGGAGACGACAAACTGGTGGCTGTGGCGGCGTGTTGATATTCAATATGAGCTTGGGATGCTTTATCTTGAATGGGGGACAGATTTTGGTGAGAAGGGTTTGCTTGAAAAAGCCATTCACTATTTTGAAGGGTTGCCAACGGGTGCATTATCACCTCTGCCCCGAAGGGTCATTGAAACCGCACTTGCACGCTGCCATTTGAACCTGGGGGGGGTGACCAATGATGTTGCCGATCACAGGAAGGCGCTGGCGCTATTTACAGCCCTGTTTGAAACAGGGGCCAGGCGGGCTGATCGTCAGGAAGTGGTGAGGGCGCTTTCTGTGGTGCGGGCCAGGCTGGCCCTCGTCGAGCAGAATGTAAAAGAGGCGCGACTTGCGGTTTCAGAGATCAGTTCTGTTCTTGGGCATAACCATGCCGATTATCCACCGCGTGATGTCCTGCTGCGATTGCGGGCACGATTGCGGGAAATGATTTTTTTGCTTGAGGGGGATGATATCTCACTTGACCGGGCTATCCAGGACCGGCGGGCACTTGTGGCTATTGCAGATGATAGTGTCAGTGAGCTGCGCTGGGCAGTGGAGGTGAGGGATCTGGCCGGATTGCTATCGCGCCGTCAGTTTCAGGCCCCCGGGCGGCCCAGAGATTTTCATGAGGCGCATTATCTGCTGGAGCAATGCCTAGCGATTTGTGAGGCTTCAGAAATTGATACTGATGCCGGCGCTGTTTTTACAGTTTCCTATATAAAAGCGACTTTGTATTTTCAACTTGGGCGGCTGCTTTCTTCTTTTGCCCGGATACAAAATGATCAAGCGGCGCTGGAGGAAGCAATCACGGCTTATCAGGGGTTTCTGGAGCTGACACCGCGAACATTGAACGGGCCAGGCCGGGCGGATGCGCTGCATCATCTTGGTCAGATACATATGGATTTAAGTTCACATTACGGTCAGCATGAAGGGCTCGGCACGGCCAGGGCGCTCTTTGCCGAGGCATTTGATATTTACCTTGAACTTGGCTTTATGGATCAGGCTAACAGGATGCGACGGTTCATGGAAAATGCCGCTGCGGCGTTGGTTGCTTATCAGTCTCCTGATCTTTCAGGGCGTAGCCAGATATCAGGATGATGCTGTTCCTGCTCAGGGCCTTGTTGAATGAATAGTTTGGGGATTTCATCTTGCGCTCTTTTCGAGGGATGACTAGTGTTAGGGGCGGAGTTTTTCTCCCTCAAATCAAATCAAACCTAGCAACGAAATGATCGAAAGGTATTCCCATGGGGATTTTAGCCGATAGCCTCTCTCGGGTGAAACCGTCACCCACCATTGCTGTCACCAACAAGGCCCGTGAATTGAAGGCGGCTGGCCGTGATGTGATTGGGTTGGGCGCTGGTGAACCAGATTTTGATACACCGGAAAATATCAAAAAGGCTGCGATTGAGGCCATTGAGCGCGGCGAGACCAAATACACAGCGGTGGATGGCATTCCTGAATTGAAAGAGGCTGTGGTTGCCAAATTTTCCCGTGAAAATGGTATCGATTATAAACCGAGTGAAATTTCTGTCGCCTCCGGCGGCAAGCATATTATCTATAATGCTCTGCTTGCGACTGTGAACCCTGGAGATGAAGTGATTATTCCGGCACCCTATTGGGTTAGTTATCCGGATATTGTTTTACTGGCTGGCGGGGTTCCTGTTTTTGTTGAAGCTGGTGCTGATGCGAATTTTAAACTTAAACCGGAGCAGCTTGAAGCCGCGATTACAGATAAGACAAAATGGGTGATTTTCAACTCACCTTCCAACCCGACGGGGGCGGCCTATAGCGAGGCAGAGGTTAAGGCATTGACGGATGTGCTTTTGAAACACCCGCATGTATGGGTGTTGGCCGATGATATTTATGAGCATCTGACCTATGACGGGTTTCAGTTTAAATCCGTTGTTGCTGCTGAGCCGGGGTTAAAGTCTCGAACTCTGACTATGAACGGTGTGGCAAAAGCCTATGCCATGACGGGCTGGCGTATTGGTTTTGCCGGTGGGCCTGAAGAGTTGATAGGTGGGATGCGGAAACTGCAATCTCAATCGACTTCCAACCCCTGTTCGATTTCCCAGTGGGCCTCGGTTGAAGCGCTCAACGGGCCGCAGGATTTTATGGCTGAGCGGCGGGGTATTTTTGCCGGGCGGCGGGACCTTGTTGTGTCCATGCTGAATGAGGCGGAAGGCATTCAATGTCCGATGCCGGAGGGGGCTTTTTATGTCTACCCTTCTGTTGCGGGATGCATGGGGCGGACCACGAAGGGGGGCACCAAGCTTGTCAGTGATGAGGATTTTGTCTCCGCGCTTCTGGATGAAGAGGGGGTTGCTGGTGTACATGGGGAAGCTTTTGGGCTGTCGCCATATTTCAGGGTGTCTTATGCAACATCAACAGAGGCGCTTGAAGAAGCATGTAGGCGAATTCAGAAATTCTGCGCTGAACTGAGCTAAATGAATCCGGCTGATATTCAGAAATCCATCATTCAGCCAACGATTATTATTTTAAAAGAATGAGCCGGCCTCCCTTGAAATTGGGAGGCCGGCTTTGGTTGATCCAGCTTTTGCTTGGGGGATGAGGGGCTTGGGTCGCTGGATCAATAACCGATTATATTTTCTCTGTTGCTTTTAACGCGCCGCGGAGCGAATGGATTCGCTTTCTCTTGGATACAGAGAGATCCACTGTTTTGGGTGGGTGTTTGACTGGCGCTTGACAAAACGGTATGGCACTTTGTTCCAGATCTCGACCTGGTCATGTTTGTTGTCGAGAATGAAATCACCCTGACGGGTGCGCACTGTCAATATGGCATGGCCTGCCCCCTCTTCGTCGCGTACGACAGTGATAAGCAAGGCATTTTCCGGCCATCCGTTTTCAACCAATAGCCGCCGTTTCAGCAGCACGAAATCTTCACAGTCACCGTTCTTTACTGGATAATCCCAATATTCAATGACGCCGTGATGCTCCTGATCTGTGACAGGATTTATGGCGCTGTTGATTGTGCGGTTAATGGTGACAAGCTGTCTCCAGCGTGCTTTTGTCAAATTGATACGTTTGCCTTTATGGCGATACCGATCACATTCGCTGGGATAGCGCTGGCAAAAACGGATATGCCCAATTGGAGGATTTGAGCGGCCATAAACACGCATGTGCGGTGCTGCAAGGTTTTGCCCATCTACCCATACAGCAAATTGTTCGGCTTTTGCGGCCAGTGGCTGGCTCACAATTAAAAACGTAAAAAACGCAATACTATTCAATACTCGATACATTTTAGTCCCCTACACTTGTTACTAATGGGGAGCATGACACAAAAACTTTTCAATGACGCAAAAACGCGCGCCAGATTTTGAGTTACTTTTTAGTCAGTTTTAATCCAACTTTGATTAAAATTGTAACTTAAATATTTTGGTTCGTTTAAGGCATGTTTCCTTTAAATCTGGTCCTGTGAATTGTTTAATTGTTGAAGACGCCAAACTCTGCCAGAAGCTTTGCCGCAGATGGCGCCAGGATAAATTCTATAGCTATCCCTGTTTCGTGATGACGGATGACTGTTGCTTTCATCTGGCCAAGCGTGACTTCAGCGCCAACATCAGGGCGTGCATTGGTAATGATGGAAGCGCCGCTCAGGGAGAAATTATCGACCTGGCAGTCAATGGCTATGTCGCCAGGCAGGATCAGGGTGTTTTCCTTGCTGTTGGCATGAAAACGGTGATGGCGGCGCATTTCATCTTTGCCGCCGTCAATCTGATTAATCAGCCAGGAGATTTTTAACCCCATCCGCTCTCTTTGGGTGTCCGAGATGTCAAATGCGATGGCGAAATGTTTGGGTTCTGAGCGGGCTATCTGACCTTTTGCGCGGCCAATATGATCCATATACAGGATAACTGTTTCCCCGATAGGAGGCTGTAGATTTGAGGCAATGGCGGCTCCACCGGCTGATATGTTCATGATCCGGCAGGAATATTCTGACTTATCTTCCAGCATGAAACGTCCCATAAGGCGGATATTAAAACGGCGAAATCGCCGCCTTCCTACCCCATCTTCCTTTGTTTCGTGCTGTTTAACGATCAGATACTCATTCGTTTCCTTGCTTGGTTCAGGAATAAATTCTTTCTGAATTGCATCTGATGTCTGATCTGGTTCTGATGATATTTTCATCGATAGTTCCCACGCCCAGGTTACTTTGTACTTGGGTGTAGAATATCTTTGGTGCAGTTAATGAAAGAATAATCAGTCAGGAAAAATTTTCCGAAAATTGTCTTTTTTGATGTCTTATTCCGATTTTCCACCGTCATACACCCGTAATTGACAATTTTTGGCCTGTATAAGGCGTTTATGATTGATGAATGTCTGTTTTTTCAATGCAATTTCAGATTGTAAATTCATGCCCGGTTCGCGCAGGTAACTCACATGAATTTCACTTATATGCCGGAATTTCAGCTTGACCATACCTAACCAGGGGTAATCCCCTGCCGGGGCGATTGAGCCAAGCACACGGTCTATATTGCGGCCACTGTGGGTAAGGGGTAGACAGATTATCTCAAAATCGCCGGTGTGGTCACTTTCTGATATGGCCTGACCATTCAGAGTGACTATTGTGCCTTCTCTGATCAATTGACCAAGATGACGGGTGAGAACAGGCTGTTCTGTTGCGGGCCAACATTCCAGGAAGTTGATGCCCCGGAACTCTTTGCCGAACATTTCACACACTTTACTACCGGCCAGTCTGAAGTATAGCTGGTCGTCGTTCCTCAACTCGAGGATGAATGTGTAGGGCAACATGGGACTTATGGCAGAGGGGGTTATTTCTGTTCTTTTGGGCGCCGGACGCCCCGCCCTGACTTTGTTCCAATAGGTTAGTAATTCTTTATTATTTTGCAGAACCATCTTTTTTCACATCTTTTTACGCATAACCTGGCTGGCTAGCCCTGGCCCTGTTCAGGGCATTGCTTGTTATATTCTGTGCCAGTTTTCTGGTTTCAATTGCGCTTTTTGGACTGTATTTGTCGTTCAGAGGGAATAGTGCAGAGGCTGTGCCAAAAGGCAGTACTGGGCGGGGTATTCTGCCATTGAAGCGGGTTTTGGTTGAACATTAAGGTTATTAATGACGGTTCTGAGGGTTGAAATTCGCATTTTGTTAAGCTTCTTTACGTTTTTTGAAACGTTTTTTTACTGCATGACTTGCTTCACTTTGTCGCATGGTGCATCATATACAACCATAAATAGGTCTAAAGTTTACATCCTATCCAAGTTTTGGTGGGCCTGGTTTTCACAAGTGATCGGTTTGGCGCTCTTCACTTTAAGAGTACCACCGGTTGTTTAGTGACATAAATTGGGAAGGTTGCACGATATGAATGTTAATACCATTTTGAATGTTAAAGGCAGGGATGTCATTACAGTGGCTTCCAATGAGCCGATTGATCTTGTCATCAAGGTCTTTGCCAAGAACCGTATTGGTTCAATTCTCGTTCTTGAAGACGGGGCCCTTAAGGGTATTGTCTCAGAGCGGGATGTGGTCCGATCAATTGCGGAAAGCGGGTCTGAAGTGCTTAACCGGCCGGTTTCTGAAATCATGACGTCTAATGTCATTTCCTGTAAAGGGTCTGATACTATACATCAGATTATGGAATTTATGACTTCTGGACGTTTTCGGCATATGCCTGTTGTAGAAGATGGGCAACTGGTGGGTATCATTTCCATTGGTGACGTTGTTCAGCGGCGGATTGAACAGGCCGAACTTGAAGCAAATTCAATGCGCAGTTATATCGCGACAGGTTGATTGCTGCTGCCGGCTCCTACTTTAAAGTTATGATATAGAGAAGTGTCGGGGCTATTAAGGGTTCTGTGAGATCCCAACTCTTTCGTTGTGGCTCCAGCCTTGCCCATCAGAAGCCGCCGCGAGCATCCGGTCTGGTTTGTGGCGTTTAGATGCTCGTTCTGAATCCGGTCTGGCATCCGCGCTCTTTTCTGTGCGCATTTTTAGCGATCA
>CAYGPF010000002.1:157469-180327 GCA_964351785.1 uncultured Rhodomicrobium sp. | reverse complement strand
AATGCATCCGCGCTCTTTTCTGTGCGCTTTAGAATGCCCACAATGCATCCGCGCTCTTTTCTGTGCGCTTTAGAATGCCCACAATGCATCCGCGCTATGCAGCGAGCAGGCTTAAATGGTGCTCGAGGTCATCTTTAGCGCGGTGTGCTGCTTCCATGCCCTGCTCAATCAATTCAGCGCCGCGGTGAAAATCAAACAGGCCGATGCTGGAAACCCGCGGCGAGATCATGATGTCTGGTGGATCGCCGGCCAGCCGGGCGCGGGCGATACGGTCCTGGGTGATATTGAAGGCATCTAGCATGATGTTTGAAAGACCGGGTGCACCGTTACTTTCGCCAAAAAAGTGTTTTCTCAATTTTGACATGGATGATGTGGTTGAAGGTAAGGCTGTTGGCGGCTGCTCTTCAGTAATTTCCTTGGCTTCATGGCTTGGTATTACCGTTCCCTTGCCAAACAGATCACTATTGAGATTAACAGCGATGACGACACTTGCGCCCAGGGCCCGGCAGACAGAGACAGGGACAGGGTTGACCATGGCGCCATCAAACAGCCAGCGGCCATTGATCTGAACTGGTTTGAAAATGCCGGGAAGGGCGTATGAGGCGCGCATTGCCTCAACCAGGTGGCCTTTGTTCATCCAGACTTCGTGACCGGAGCTCATTTCAGTGGCGACGGCGACAAATTTTTTCTCAAGTTTTTCAATACGCAGATGTTTGAGGTGGGCTTCGAGTGAAGTGCAGATGCGCCGGCCGGTGATGAGGCTGTTGCCTGTGAGGTTGAGGTCAAGAAAGCCGAGAACCTTGCGGCGTGTCAGATGGGTTGCGAAGTGATTTAAATGTTCCAGTTCATTGGCAGCATAGCAACCGCCTGCAATGGCACCGATGGATGTGCCGGCGATGATGTCGGGTTTTATACCCATATCTTCAAGAGCCTTGAGAACGCCGATATGGGCCCATCCGCGGGCGCCGCCGCCTCCGAGAGCAATTCCTAGTTTGTGCCTGGTCATGCCATACTCTCTTTCTTCAAAGGGTTTATCCCGGCATTGCCGTGAACTTAATGAGTTATGGGACCTCCACTTTTAACTCTTTTTGAAACCTGTTCTCTTCATCTGGCTATTAGATTTCCGGCAAGCGCTTTTAAAAATTTCAGTCTAGCGCAAGACCACTGATCTGCCATCTGACTTCATACATTATGGTTATTATACTAAACGAGAATTAATGAATTGTTGTTGAACGGCATGTTCAGCTTTTTTGCAGCTGGAATTTCTGTCAACTTTGAAATTTACAGGGAGGGAGCAGTTATGGTTTTGGGTTACTTTTTTCCGTAGACATCGTCAGGATCAAATAGCGGTGCATCGTCTGTAAACTGCAGGGTTGCCGGGGTGCCCGGCTCTGATCCGGCTTCAACTTTCCGGTAAAAACAGGTGCGGCGGCCAGTATGGCAGGCGGCCTTTTTCCCTTCCATTTCAACAAGCAGGCAAAGACAGTCCTGATCACAGTCGGTGAGAATGTCTGTGACTTTCAAACGATTGCCGCTGGTCTCCCCCTTTTGCCAGAGGGCCCCACGTGAGCGGGACCAGAAATGGGCATAGCCCGTCTTCAATGACAGCTCAATCGCTGCTGCATTCATGAAAGCCATCATCAGGGGTGTGCCGGTGGATTTTTCAATCGCGACAGCAGGGATCAGCCCGTCAGCGTTCAGTTTAGGGGTGAAATCTGTACTTTCCTCGATGCGTTCAGTCATTTTGAGCCAATCTCAAAAACCGGTCCTGAAGGTCAGTTTGCTCATGGAAAACACCGGTATACTGAGTGGTGATAGTGGCCACATTTGGCTTTTGCACCCCCCTTAGTGACATGCATTGATGTACCGCTTCGATTTTGACAGCGGTGCCTTTGGTGTTGAGGCCCTTGTCTATGGCGGCGGCGATCTGGGCGGTCAGGGTTTCCTGAGTTTGCAGGCGGTGGGCGAATGTGTCGACGATGCGGGCAAGTTTGGAGATGCCGACTATCCGGCCTTCCGGGAAATAGGCAATGTGGGCCTTGCCAATGAAGGGGACCATGTGGTGTTCGCAATGGGAATTCATATCTATGCCGCGCAGCATGACCATGTTTTTATAGCCGGCAGATTCTTCAAATGTCCTTGAGAGGATTTCATCCGGGTCTTCGTCGTAACCTTTGAAAAATTCGCGGTAAGCCTTGACCACCCGCGCCGGTGTGTCAATGAGGCCATCACGGTTGGGGTCATCGCCTGCCCAGGCAATCAGTGTGCGCACAGCTTCTTCGGCTTCGGATATGGTTGGGCGCCGTTTTATCTTGTCGACCGAACCGATTACGGTTTTCTCATTCCGCATCTCTTTTTCAGTCGGGATTTTTTGGGTCTCTTCGTTTTTATTGGTGTTTTTATTGGTAATAATGCTCATTGATCACCTAACGTTTTAAATGGGCCTCCAGGAGGACGTGTCTCTTCAGAACAGTTGCAATTGTAAACAGGTGCAAACTTCTGCTCTCTGCCGTCTCTTTCATAGTTGCTGTGCGATGGGTGATTCATGTCTGGGTCCAGGGTTGCTTAGCCAGTTCCTCTATTGTTGTTTTTTGAGGTGTTTGTTTCTCACAACCATTGTTTCACCGTTGGTTCGCCCTTGAGCTGTATTGGCACATTTGAACCGAACATATGCGGTTTGTGGTTTGGTTTGTGCCTTATTCTATCTCCCCCTTTTTTTCTCCGCGATTGGAATAGTTGATGATTATATCTGCATTGCAGTTTTAATTCCTATATATAACCATATATATTGGTCCTGAACATGTTTCAAGAACAAGGCCTTTCTTTGGGCGTTTTAGAGTTTAAAAGCCCATTTTTGTCTGGAATAAACTTTCAGCTGCGAATTAGAAAACTGAATAGTATGGAATTTCCTGAAGATATCTACAGCACCCGCATCCTTGAGGTTGTGGCGAGTATGCCTGAAATTACACGATTGGGCACGCCTGACGGGTCAGCTGTTAAACATTCAAAACTTTGTGGCTCAAAGGTCAGTGTTGATGTGAATCTTGATAATGAAGGCCGGATTTCAGATTTTGGCCTTGAGGTTGAGGCTTGTCTGCTTGGTCAAACATCAGCGGCCGTGATGGCGCGGCATGCGGTTGGTCTGTCCCGCTCTGAGGTTGAGGATGTGCGCGCCAGAATGGAGGCCATGCTTAAAGAGGGGGGAGCGCCGCCAACAGGTATATGGTCGGATCTTGAGGTTTTATACCCTGTCAGGGATTATAAACCCCGCCATGCCTCGATGTTGCTGGTGTTTGATGCGGTTTTGGCGGCAATGGATCAGGCGGCTGAAAGTCGCGGAATTGATCTTGTTGGGCATGAGGCTGCACGTTAATTTCTGACCATCAGCTTTCGTGCCGGTTGCAGTTAGCAGCCCATCCCTGAATGATAGGGCCTGAATGATAGGGCCTGAATAACGGGGGCTGAATGGTGAGGCTTCTATGGTGAGGATTGCCCTGTTGTCTCTCGTTGAGAAAATCTGCCGTTCTACCGGTTTTGTCATGCGCTGGGTTTTGCTGACGCCTATTTATATTTACCGATATAGCCTTTCTTCTTTTATGGGGCGGCATTGCCGCCATGAACCAAGCTGTTCGTTATATGCCATTGAGGCCATCAAATTAAATGGTGCGTGGCGTGGTCTCTGGCTGACCGTCTCGCGGTTATGGCGCTGTGGGCCTTATGGGAGCCATGGCTTTGATCCGGTGCCTGACATTCGTGCGGTGAGCCATCCGCTATGGGCGGCGTGGCGCTATGGGGTGTGGTCCGGGCGGGCTAGCGATTAAGCCCAAGCGTTCGGCTGATTACGGGCGGATTGGCGATATTTTTCCAATGCGTTCTCTGGGCCCTGCGAAATTTTTTAATGGCGCAAAAGGAGGGGTTCAGCCGCTCCTTGAGCGGTTTCGGGTTGTCCAGATTAATTTTCTGTTGCCAGTTTATCTGATTGTTCAGCGCATTTTGTACCGACTTTGATAACCACCAGCTCATTGAGAGTTTTTTGCTGGCACCCAATTCGTCGCGAATACCCGCCACCTGGAAATGTACAAATCCTGGCCCGGCTTCCTGATGGGCGAGGGCAATGGCGTGGCTTCCACGGGCGATGCGAGCATTTAACAGGGCGCTGGTGACGGAGGTGATTTCTGGTAAAAGCTGGTAACGTTTCTGCCCCTCTGCCCGGTTGGTAAAACTTTGATCCGGACAGATGAAT
Source organism: uncultured Rhodomicrobium sp. (assembly GCA_964351785.1). Taxonomy (GTDB): domain Bacteria; phylum Pseudomonadota; class Alphaproteobacteria; order Rhizobiales; family HXMU1428-3; genus HXMU1428-3. Next base: position 176,084 of record CAYGPF010000002.1, on the reverse strand, counting down.
TTACCCTCCCCCCCTGCATTGGTTTTGATGGAGACCGGGTGGTTGCTGATCTGAATCAGGATCGGTTTCAGCGCACCGTTGGAGAGCGTTTTGATCGCCCGGCTTAGTTCCAGGGCTGTGAGCATTCCTGAATTGTCAAAATAGCCTCCATCTACAACGCGGTCGATGATGCGGCCATCAGGTGACTTGATATTGGCATGCGGCGATATTAATGGGAACCGGGCGGAGAGTGACACCGCTTTGGCGAGGGTTATGTCGCGCAATTGAAACTGGCTTTGCTGCTGCTCCTGCCATTTCATAGCTGTTTGCCGGTTCAGGAGATCATGCAGATCGAGGCTGTCAGGGAAGAGGGCTGCCTTGTTGTCGGGAAGACGACCGCCGGTATGTTTTTTATCACCGCCCTGTGGGTGATAGGGGGCAAAAGCAATCTTGTCTTCCGGGGAATAGCTCGGTGCGAGGGGGGAGGCGATCAAACGTTTGCCGGTCATGACCGAGGTCGCGTTAAAAAGCAGCAGCGGGACCCAGAGTTGCCGGGTTGGCTGAAAGGAGAGCAGCGGGTCCATCAGGTGGGTGCGTTCTGTTAACCGGCGCTCGCGCATGGCCCAGGCATTTTCAAGCGCCTTGGCTCTGTCTTCCCGTGTCAGGAAGCCAATCAGGCTTGAAATGGCGAGATTATCGCGGAATGTGTAGGAGATCATTGTGGGGGAGAGGAAATCCCCGGCGGTGATGGCCTGGAGGCAGTTTTTCCAATTTACGGGGAAATTCAGCTTTAATATTTTTTCCTCAGGAATTGAAAATAACAATTTGTCTTTTCTCAACTGGGCGGCGTTGCAGGGGCGGCCGGGAAACAGGCTGGCCTGTTCAGCGCGGAGCAATGCAGTATAAAGAGCGCTGCCGAGCGACCCGCCAGAGACAGAGGAAATGGCAAAGATCTGGTCTTTCACCTCTTTGGCGTTTTGAGGCTGTTTGCCGCCGGGCAGGTTGGAAGGCCAGAAAAGTTTTGGTTTGTCGTGCAGTTCGCCCAGAACCGTTGCGACATAAAAGGCGGAGCGGGAGGCCCCGCCACTGGCCGCGATGATCAGGGGCGGCGGGCAGGCGCGCGGCGCTTCCAGGCAGTTGTGGCGGCTCATCCATAGTTCAAGTGCTTTTTTCAACTGCAGCTTTTCAGGGGCGGCGGCGAGCTTTTCCAGTTTTGTGGATTGTTTCAATGGGGCGGCGAGGTCAATGTCATGATTGTCACCGATACCCCAGCTGAGGGCGATGCCGGCGAAGATGAAGCTTGTTAACAGGGGAAACCGGATCTGGTTAGAGATAAAACTGATGCTGGTTAAAAGCGGGACCCATAGGCCGAGCAGAACCGGGAGCAGGAGGGCGCGCTTTAACCCGAAAGGCGGGGTTGCCGGGTTGGATACAGCGAAAGTAAGCCAAACAAGCATGATAAGGGTGAGGCAAAACAGGCCGAGCATCAGCCCCCGGACATTTTCTGATGGGGCTTCAAACCGGAAAAGCCCGCGTTTTTTAAAGGGCAGAAATTTTGGGGCGTTTTGGCGCAGTTGCGGGGTGTGCATCGGCCGGATCTGAACTGGAAAATACTCAGACAAGCGCCTGGTTGCGTGCAGCATGAAGCGGTGAGGGGCGGGCATTGATCCGGCCATGAAGTTCAGAATCTTTCGGCGTTCGGCTACAAAATAATAGAACAGCACCCCCCACAGGATGGTGATGAGGGGGAGGGTCAGGTTATGTAATACCTGGGAGCGGTAGGCCTCTGATAAATCCGGCTGGCTGTAGATGTCATAAGCTGTCAGCACCCAATATATGATAGCGAGGCCGGATATCATGATTGTTGATTTGCCAAGTTTGCGCCGGGCAGTCTGGAGACCGATGATCAACAGCAGGACAAAGCCAAGCGGGGCCGCATAATTGGATGAGGTGGTCCGGGTGATCTGGTCATTATCAATTTGCAGATTATGGAGGGCGTTTACCTGACCGAGAAAGATTGCCAATATGCAAACCCAACCAAGGTAACGGGGGACTGATTCAATCCAGTAGGCGTAAATCGGGGCGTCTTTCTGGCTGAGGGGCCAGGTTTCAAAGGAGAGGACGGTGCGGGCGCAATAATGAACCGTAAATGCCCAGAGAAACGCAAGGCAATAAAACAGCAGCCAGAACAATATGGTGTCTATGCGGTCTTCGGGGGAAGGGTTCTGGTAGAAGGTGATTTCGGTGTAAAGATCCTGAACCTGCGGTAAAAAAGCCAGCAATAGTGCCAGCACAGCGCTTAGGGTGCTGATGCGGCATAGCCACAGAACAAGGATCAGGCGGCGGATTTCGCGCCAGATGGATGTTAGCCCGTTTATGATGTCTTTCAAGACTTTCATGGGCACGGCTTTCATGGGCACGACTTTCCTGGGAAGGCTTTCGCGGGAGCGCTGTCATGTTTTCCGGGAAAGCTCTTTTGTGTGACCTCTGGTTTTTCGTAGTCTAACTGAATTCTTCGGGGGCCCAAGACGGTTTGGCGGGGTTTTGCACATCACATTACTGAGAAATCAATGGTTTTGGCCTCTGGGATGTTTTCAAAAACCCATGTGGCTTGCTCAGCCTGTCATTTGGCAGGTCTGTTAATGGTTTCAGGCCGGTACGATTAGTGGTTTTGGGGATTTTTTTATCAGAGTTTTCGCTTCGATCGCTGGTGGTCTGGACATTGCCTTTAAAACAGTGTAGAGCCGGTTTTATTCAAAACATAACCCTTACCTGCATGGTTGGCAGTGATTGAGAGGATTTACACTATGGTTTCCCTGACATTTCCCGACGGCGCTTCGCGCGACTATGAAAACGGCATCAGCGGTGCTGAACTGGCGCTTTCTATTTCTAAATCTTTGTCCAAAAAAGCAGTTGCCATCACCTTTAACGGTGAGCTGAGAGATCTTTCAGACCCGATAGAGGCTGATGGTGAAATTGCCATCCTCACCCGTGAAGATGATGCCGCGCTTGAGCTTGTCCGTCATGACTGTGCGCATGTGATGGCAGAGGCGGTGCAAAGTTTGTGGCCGGATACGCAAGTGACCATTGGGCCGGTGATTGATGACGGTTTCTTTTATGATTTTGCAAGGGAAGAGCCGTTTCATGTTGATGATCTTGAAGCCATTGAGGCAAAGATGCATGAAATCATCAAGCGTAATGATCCCTTTACCAAGGAGGTCTGGTCCCGCGATGAGGCGAAAGACTATTTCAAGGAAAAGGGTGAGCTTTATAAAGTTGAGCTTGTTGATGCGATTCCGGAAGGTGAAGATGTTAAAATTTACCGGCAGGGAGAATGGCTTGACCTTTGCCGGGGGCCACATATGGCTTCAACCGGACAGGTTGGCAGTGGGTTTAAACTGCTGAAAGTTGCGGGCGCTTACTGGCGGGGAGATTCGAATAACCCGATGCTGCAACGGATTTACGGGACTGCCTGGGCGTCTGACAAGGCGCTGAAAGTGCATCTGCATAATCTTGAAGAGGCGGAAAAACGGGACCATCGCCGGCTTGGCCGGGAGATGGATCTGTTTCATTTTCAGGAAGAAGCGCCGGGGTCCGTTTTCTGGCATGAGAAGGGCTGGCGTTTGTTTCAGACTTTGATTTCCTATATGCGGCGGCGCCAGGAAGTCACCGGCTATAAAGAGGTCAACAGCCCTGATATGATGGATCGTGCGCTTTGGGAAAAATCCGGGCACTGGGAGAAGTTTGGGGAACATATGTTCACCACAGAAACACCGGATGAGCGGGTTTATTGCTGTAAGCCGATGAATTGTCCCGGCCATGTTCAGATATTCAAAAACGGCCTTAAATCATATCGGGAGCTGCCTTATAAAATTGCCGAATTTGGCAAGGTGCACCGCTATGAGCCTTCAGGCGCGCTACATGGGATGATGCGCGTGCGCCACTTTACCCAGGATGATGCGCATGTGTTTTGCACCGAAGATCAGATTACTGAGGAATGTGTGGCTCTTAATCAGCTCATCCTTTCCATTTACGAAGATTTTGGGTTTGAGGATGTGATTATCAAATTTTCAGATCGCCCAGAGAAGCGTGTGGGGTCTGATGAGGTTTGGGATAAATCTGAAGCTGCTTTGCAGACCGCGGTTGAAACAGCGGGCATGAGCTATGAGCTGAACCCTGGTGAAGGGGCTTTTTACGGGCCGAAACTTGAATATGTACTGCGCGATGCGATCGGCCGGGACTGGCAGTGCGGCACAGTGCAGGTTGATCTCAATCTGCCTGGCAGGCTTGGCGCTTTCTACATTGGGTCTGATGGTGAAAAAACGCATCCGGTGATGATCCACCGGGCGATGTTTGGTTCGCTGGAGCGGTTCTGCGGTATCCTGATTGAGCATTATGCAGGGCGCTTCCCGTTATGGCTGGCCCCGGTTCAGGTGGCGGTTTGCACCATTGTTTCAGAGGCTGAACCTTACGCCTTTGATGTGATTGAGAAGCTGGAAAGCGCTGGGCTTCATCCGGTGATTGATATTCGCAATGAGAAAATCAACTATAAAGTGCGGGAACATTCGCATGCGAAAGTTCCGGTGCTGTTTGTCATTGGCAAGCGTGAAGCCGAGGAGGGGACTGTTTCCATCCGGCGGCTTGGCTCCAAGGATCAGAGCGTGGTCGGGGTTGATGAGGCCATTGAAGCGTTGCGGCTGGAGGCGACACCGCCGGATTTGCGCGGCTAACTTTTATAGAGTTTTCTGTTCGCGGTTATCAGACATGAGGAGGGGCGCTCAAGGCGCCCCTTTTTATGACCGCGTTTGGGGGCGACTGTTGTTTGCTGGCTCTTAAAAGATGCGCCCCGGCCCTGCTAATGCCTGGGTTTTATTGAATGATGACTTCGATCTGGCGGGTGTCGCCGGCGGTAACAGTGAAATTTTCCGTGTATTTTTTCACCCCGCGCTCAGCCAGGACAGTATAATCGCCGGCTGCGAGATAATGGGTTGGCAAGGCGCCTGCTGTTTTCTTAATAACCTTACCAGTGGGGGACAGAAGGCTCCATTTGGTGTCAGCCAGGGCTTCCCCCCCTTTTTGATAAACCAGCTTGAATGTCACTTTTGCGGCCTGATGATCAATGGTGGCTTCAGTCAGTTTGCCGGCCTCAACTGAGACATCGGCCCTCGATTGGGCATTGGCATCCCCATATGTGCTGACGATATGATAAATTCCTGCATTGAGACGAACAACAAGGCCCGGCCTGACATTCGTTATGACCCGCAAACGTTTGCCGAACTGATCGCGTTCATCTGCGAGGATGTCATAAACGACAGAATTTTCAGGTACCGGGTTGCCATTGGCCAATACTGAGGCAATTTTCAACCCGCCGGCGTTCAAGATGAAGTGCTCAGTTTTGTTCTTTCCTGGTTTAATCTTGATTTTGCGGGTGAGGAAAGCACGGCCATAGGCAGCGTTTATCAGATAGTCTCCGGCTGGCAGGGACATGACTGGCCGCGCGGTTTTATGTGCACTTATCAGTTTGTGTTTGCCTGTGGTTTTGTCTGGTTCCTTATTATATATGCGCCAGACAAGACCTGATTTAATGGGGGTGCCTTTTGTGATCAGGTGAGCAACGAGGGCCAGGCCACCATGAGATTTTTTTATTTCACTTTCCTGCTGGTTAAATTTGTGTTGCTCGTCAGTTTCATCGAGGGCGCCGGTGGTGTCTTTTTCCGTCGGGGTGACGACGATTTCTGTTGCCCCTGCCCAGTCATTTTCGGCTGTTGGGTCTTTGGAATTTTCCGCAATGTTTGTGCCGGCTGTAAATTGAGCTTTTGTTTCAATCGAGCGCTTGATGCTGCCACGGATCAGGGCGGCAATATCAGCGCTGTTTTTGGCAAGATTAAACCTTCCGCCGGTTGCTTTTGATATACATCTCAATGGCGTATTGGTCTTGGTTTCACTGTTGCCGAGGGCGATGATGTCAATGGTAAGGCCGGGCATGGATTGTTTTAAACTTGCGGCTGTTTTACAGGGATCTGCCGGGCAATTGCTGGTGCCATCTGACAGCAGGATGATGGTGAAGGGGGCGTTTTTAGCATTGTTGAGTTTTGCGGCGTCCTGCAAGGATCTTGCGATGGGTGCGTTGCCTCTTGGGCGCAGCGGTTTGATGGCCAGCGCTGCCTCTTCTTCCCTGAGCTGGTTCAGCGGTGAGATGATCTCCACATTATCGCAGCCGGTCTTTTCTTTATGGCCAAAGGAAAGCATGGCGAAATTGATTTTACCGTTCAGATTTTTCAGCCCGGTGGCGATCCCTTTTTGGGCGAGGGTGACTTTAGAAACCTCATTCAAGGGGGCCCACATGCTGTTTGACAGGTCGTAAACAAGGGCAATGTCCGGGAGGTCATTGTTTGGCTCAGCTGTGGTTTTCTTTGCCGGGAACAGGAGCAGAAGGGCGACAAAGAAGCCAAGAGTGAACAGGAGTTGGCGGGTGAGGTTCTGTGGTGACATTTTGGAGTATTCCATCATTGCCGTTTGTGTCATTCAAAATGTATGATGCCGAAATTACAGTCAAATACTGTCGGCTATGTTTGCCGTTCTGTTCATCCCGGCGCGCCCTCCTCTGTGACCGATGCCTACGGCGTTTTGGTTGGCAGACCGGGTGAAGAATGGCCTCTCATGTGCAATCTAACTGTCAACTGGACTATACATAGTTGATTCTGTTGATTTTGAGACTAAAAATAAGCGAAAATACCAGCTTGCAGGGCTTTGCTGTCTTACCTCCGGTAATTTGATTTTGGTCACCGGGGCTGAATTAATTCTGTTGTGACTTTGCCAAATCAAAGACCGTCTTTTTTTTGCCTCTGACCCTGATTTTTCGTGAAAAAACATCCTTTCCGATTTCTGCGCGAATGAGATAGCGGCCCTGCGGTAACCTTATGCTGGGTTCCGCGCTGGTGCTTTGCCAGATCAGGGTGCCACTGTTTTCATAGAGTTGCCAAAAAATCTGGTGGCGTGATAAAGGGTCATCCCGGTTGCTTACGACAAACTGCACTGGGGTTGCCTGACTTTTTATTTTGATGGTTCTGTTTTTGCTGCCCGTCAGTTTAATTGCTTTTTTCAAAGTGGTTGTCGTGCCGCCATGGTGGAGGGCAATGCGGTAGGTTGCGGGCGGCAATATGATCGGGTCTTTCAGATTTCCGGCGGTTCCCACATAGTTCAGTTTTTTGTCCATGAGCTGATAAAATGTGGCTGACCATCTTTCATTCTTATCTTCCCCTGAGATATCAAGTTTGAGGCTAGTGCGTTCCAGTTCGAGATTAAGGAGACTTGTGTAACCGCTGGTGATCTTTGTGACCACTGCTTTTTTGCTAAACCCTTCCCTTAATTCGATGAGGTACTCACCTTCCGTCAGATCGAACTGCGGGTTTAATGCGGTTGATCGGGCGATTTCACTGGTAGTTTGTTTTTTGACAGGATCATATGCCAAAACGCGGATCAGGGGGGCGACGAGGGGCTTGCCTGTCCCGGCTTCTTTAATTGCAATCTGCAGGCGCCCGGTGTTCTTCCAGATGGGGAGGGGGGTTACTTTGCCCGGTTCAGTGTGAATGAACCAGTTTTGCAGCTTGCCGTTGTTCAGCCCTGTCAGTTTATACGCCCCGGTTGGCACCAGCATGATCTGGCGTTTGCCGTTAATCTTGATCATCTGGGGGGATACGTCTGTTTTTTCCCTGGTTTTTGGCTCCAGCAACATTTTTCCAAAACCGGAGCGGGCGCTAGGGCTGTCCCAGCCTTTGGGAAGTTCCAGTTCAGCGAGGTTGAAAATAATTTTTTCACCCCGTTCCTCCCCCTTTTTAAGTGTGAGGTCTTTAGTGATCTGATAATTTTTATATTCAGCCCGGATCCGGTAATTGCCCGCTTCCAGATCAAAGGTCGGGTCTGGCTCTGAGCTTTTCCAGGGGGGGAGATCTTCATCCGGTTGCTGGTCTTTGGTCAGCTTTATCAATTCCCAGGTGATGTCCTTGCGGAGGTTTTTTGTGCCGGGGCCGAGATGGGCAGTCAGGTTCAGTTCCGGGCGTATGCGTTCCTTGATGGGAGCCAGAGGTTTTTTGGCCCCTGGTGCTTTCAAGCCATTTAAACTGGCGGCAAAGGCGGTTTTCAGGCTTGTGACCAGTTGGTCCCTGTCTTCGGCCATGAGAAATTTTCCGCCCGTATTGGTTGCGAGGCATCTGAGTGTTTTTGCTTCTCTTTCGGTCATGGCGAAGGCGACAACATGTACCGTGATTTTGTTCTGCCTGGCAAATTCAGGGGTGATGAGCTGGCAGGGGTTTCTGCGGCAATTTTCGGGGCCATCGGTCAGCAGGATGATGTTGCCGCCATTTTTGGCCAGAAGCGGGACGGCGGTTGCCAATGCGTTGGTAATCGGGGTCTTTCCAAGCGGTTTTATGCGTTTGACAAGCCGGGTGAACTGATTGGTGTTCAGGGGTGTTGGGGTTGTTAATGTCTGAATATCATTGCATGCGCCGCGGCGGCGATGTCCGTAGGCCATCAGCCCGAGGTTAAATTTGTTTTCAAGAGGTCTGAGGGAGTTGGCAATGACTTCACGGACGATCATGATTTTATGGCCGTCCCTGATCTTGCCCCACATGGAACCTGAGCCATCCAGAATTAACAGGGTATCTGAACGGCTGGGTTGCTCCGATTGGGCGTTAAGGGTGGCAGGGGCGGTAATCATTATCATGATCAGGGCCAGTATGGAGGGCACCAAGCGGCCTTGCCGTAGGTTATTATGTCCATTACCGGAAGAATAAATGTTTCTGCTTTTGCCTTTGACTTTCGTCATTTGCCTTATTGTTTCCTCTCTTAACCCAAAGCTAAAGCGCTTGCAGATGAGGCCCTCAGGTTTCAATTTTACCAGTCCTTGTGTGGTTGTGATGAACTTATTTGATGCTGGTGGCCGCAGCTAACCAACTGTTATCATAAATTGGGGTGATTTTTTGAAAATAATTTATTTAATGAGGCCATTGTTGCTTAACTCTGGCCAGTGTTGCGGTGGGTTTTCTTAACAAGGTGTTAAGGAAGTGCCGTTAGTGTTGCAGGGTCTTATTCTTTCGGTATTGCGTGGTTATTTAAGGTGTTTAATTATGGCCGTGCAATCCTCATTACCCTTTCAACCGCCCATTCCCGCCCGGGTTGAGGCCGCCCTGAAAAATGCGGCCTCCGTTACCGGGGTTGATTTCAGATATCTGGTTGATACGGCTGCTCGCGAAAGCGGGTTCCGGACCAGTGTGAAAGCGCCCACCTCCAGCGCTACAGGTTTGTTTCAGTTTATTGAAAACACCTGGTTAGGGGTGGTGAAAGAACATGGGGCGGATTATGGGCTGGAGGCTGCAGCAAAACAGATTGTAAAGGGCCGTAACGGTCGTTATAGCGTGCCTGATCCGGCGCAGCGGCAAGAAATTCTGAACCTGCGCAAAGACCCTGAGGTGGCGGCTGTTATGGCCGGTGTCTTTACCCAGAATAACGCTGCACATCTTACCGCTAAATTAAAACGCCAACCAACAGCCGGGGAGCTATATATCGCCCATTTCCTCGGGGCAGGAAATGGGGGCAGACTTGTCAAGGCGGCTGAGATGTCCCCGAAGATGAAAGCTGTTGACCTGTTTCCGGCGGCGGCAAGGGCCAACAAATCCCTGTTTTACCAAAAGGGCCAGGCGATTAGTGTGAAGGGGCTTTATCATAATCTGGTACGGCGTCATCACGCGCTTTCACAAGAGAGACAGATTGCTGATTTTGCTGGTGCCGAGGGGGCTAAGGTCCGCGGTGCTGCGAAAGGGGTGGATAACAGTGTCATAGCTGAAGGGTGGTCTACCGAGATCAATAAAGTGACACATACCCCGAAACATAAGTTGCAGGTTGCTGGTAAAGTTGATGGTCTGCCGCTGTTTCAACAGCGCTCAGCACCGCTTGCAGATTTCAATACTGTGGGTGAGACGGGCGACGATATAGAGGCAGGTGCCGGGCAGATCGGCATTTGGGGCGGGGAGATTGACGGCGCACCGCTCGCAGCAGGCGCGGGTGTCAGAGAGCGTTTTTCACTTGAACTTGCTGACAGACGGGCAAAGCAGGCGCCGTTGCTGGAACTTGATGGTTCAGGGCGCCGAAGAGCAAGAGGTCTCTTTTTAAAGGGGGGGCTTGGTTCCCTCAAAGGTTAGTTCAGTATTTTTGGGTTTGGATAAGTGCGTTTATGAAACTTTTTCGACATCTTCTTTTGCGGGCTTATTTTTCGGTTTTGCAATTTCCATCTCATGCCTGATAATTTTCATTGCCATCTGGCGCAGACCAGAGGAAATGGCGTTGGCTTTTGGGTTTTCCTCATTTTTCTGACACTGGCCGATTATTGTGCGGATGGATTCTGCAAATGTGATGACAACCTGGACACTGATACGAGAGGTGTCCGGGATTTTTTCCAACATGTGACAGAGTGTGTTGCAGATTTCTGTGATGACCGGATAGCCTAGTGTGGTGGCCTGGCCTTTAAGGTCATGGGTAACGATAAAAAGTTTATCGCTGTTCTCTTTATTCCAGCCTTCTTTTGCGATCAGATTGCAAATGTTGACCATTTTATCAACGTCTTCATTGATCCAGTCGTCGAATTCCACGCTCAGATCCTCGATGGCGGCCTCAGCCGCTTTTATCGCCTGGCGGAAAGCTGAACTACTGCTTCCTGTCATGACTGCCCGTTGACGCAAAGAGGTTTGCGCTGGGATGAGGATCATATCCTTGTTTTCAGTATTATCCATATTTCTGCTCGTTTAACTGATAGCTTTATAGTGAGATGTCACAGGCTTATCGTGTCACCCACCATAAATGCGTTCGGGTCGGCTGCACGTCGTTCATCACCTGTGTAGTTAGGGTCAATGTTTCGGCGGCGGTCCGGCCCAAAATAAGTTGCCATCTTGATGAAGGGACGTGGGTTTTCGATCACATTCTGAATTCTTTTATAAAGCGCGTTTGCCGAAACAGGTTTACAGAGAAACTCTGTTGCACCTGCATCTCTCGCCATAAGTACGCGTTTGCGTTCTGAATAGGCGGTCAGCATTATGATGGGTAAATATGGAAGTTTTGATCCATCTGGATTTCTGATCATCTGGGTAAGTTCAATGCCATCAAAGATTGGCATCTTGATATCTGTGATCAGAATGTCTGGCAGGAAATTTTCTACAGCTTCAAGAGCTGAGGCACCGTCTTCTGCTTCCTGGATTTCTCTTGAGCCAAAGGCCCTTAAGAGCGTTCTTATTATGCGGCGCATGTGCGCGTTATCATCTGCGACAACGAACCTTAGCTTTTCAAAGTCAATTTTAGCCATTAACTCAACTTACGCTTTACTTATACTGACAATTGAAAACAGTTTAACCATTTTCATGAGCACACAGCGTACGAGAAACAGTTTAAAAAACCTTTGACGGTTTATATTTTGTTTTCCTATGGTTATTCCTTCTATCAGAAATTACCCTAATGAATTGTTTTAATTAATAAAAAAACTGTTCTGTCAGTATACGTTCATCGAGTGCATGGCCAGGGTCAAACAGAAGACGCAGGGTAATGTCAGGCATTTCGGCGATTTTAACGCGGTCTATGTCCTGAAATTCTGTATGATCGGCTACAGCACTTACCGGCCTTTTATTTCGCTCCAGGACCTTGATCTCCACAACGGCCCGATTTGAAAGCAGCGCGCCACGCCAGCGACGCGGGCGAAACGGGCTGATCGGGGTTAGCGCCAGCAACTGCGCCCCTACCGGTAGGATCGGGCCGTGAGCGGAGAAATTATAAGCGGTTGAGCCGGCTGGTGTTGCGACCATAACCCCATCACAGATCAGTTCCTGCATGCGGATGCGGTCATCAATTGTGATCTGCAACTTGGCTGCCTGGTGGCTCTGGCGAAAGAGGGATACCTCATTGATGGCTAGGGCGTGCAGAGGGTGGTTTTCGCTGTTGTATGCTGTCAGTTTCAAGGGGTGAATGATGTTTTCGACGGCTGCCTGCAGACGTTGCAACAAATTTTCTTCCCGGTATTCGTTCATCAGGAATCCAATGGAGCCAAAATTCATCCCATAAATGGGAATGGGTTGATGAATGTGTTTATGCAGGGTCTGAAGCATCATACCGTCACCGCCAAGAGTGACCAGGACATCTGCCTCTTCGGTTGGAACATGATCATAACGGCTTTTTAAAGCTTTGATTGCTGCTTCGGATTCCGGTGTATCGCCATTCACAAAGGCTATTTTTTTAAATCTTGTGTTATTCATCAGCTTGGTCAGTTTTTGGATGATTGCCTGGTGGATTTTAAACTATGCAGACATAATGAGCGTATTTACTGTTAACTATTGTTAACAGGGCATTTGTAACAGCAGCGCTGCTCACGCAAGCCGGCTTGTAGCTTTTTGAGGGTTTATCATGAGTGAAGACAAGACGCCAATAGTCATTTATTCCACCTTTGGAGATTTAGGTGAGGCAAGGCAGGTTGGGAGGTTGATTGTTGAGGTAGGGCTTGGCGCCTGTGTCAATCTGTTACCAGCAATGGTGAGCATTTATAAATGGGAGGGGCAGATTGAGGAGAGCGAAGAGGTTGTGATGATTGTAAAAGGGGTCAAAATGCGCGAAGAGGCGCTGATTTCCTTTATTCGTTCTCACCATAGTTATGATGAGCCTGCAATTGTGGTTATACCCATAACGGGCGGAGCGGCCAGTTATCTGGACTGGATCGGGGCGAATGTTCGTTAAACGATCTGATCAGTATCTGTTATTAAAGAAGAAATTATGAACTCTTTGTTCTTTCCGTTTGCGGTAATACTTCTTCTTTTTCTTATATTTTTTCGCAGCGACTTTTTTGGCGGCGCCAAGACTGTATTTTGGTTTTCTGTAAACCCGTTTTTTCTTAGGTTTCAGCAATGCCAGATCCTGCTGGCTCAAGGTGCTGTTCAGATTGGTGTTGAGGCTGGTACTTTCCAAAAGAAGTTTGGTTTTGCGGGTTTTGGCCGCAAGGCGCAGGGCTTTTCTGGCTTCCGCTTTATAGGCAAGGTCTGTTTTATCAGGGTGATATGAGGACGGCATATAGGCCAGACGCACAAATACTTTTTTGGTAATTTCTGTCCTGATGATGGCAGTTTTTTTGGTTTTGAGTTTTTGTTTTTTTCTGGCTATCTGTTTTTGTCCCGCCAGTGCGATCAGTTTTTTGCGCGTACTTTTAAATGATTTAGGGAGCGGGGGAATGGCGCTTTGAGATGCCTGCCGCTTACCGGCCATGGCCAGTTGATGAAGTGAGGGTAGTTCCCTCAGATCATGTTTGTTGAAGGCCGGTGCCAAGGTGTGCCGTTGGCTCCTGGTTTCAGTCGAGCTTGCTGCCTGCACTGACAGGTAAGTGATGCTGATTGTGGCTAAGGTCAAAAAACGAAAAAGCATACGGCTTTCTCCACCCAGTAAAATTGTTTCCTCTGTCAGATATTATTTTTTGTTGTCTGACAATCTGTTGGTGCTTATTGACTTCGTTACCTTGTTGCGGTGCCGGTCGTGTTTTGACTTCTTTTTGATTCAGTTAGCGTTTGTCAGTTTGTTTTTGAAAGAACGTTCTTTTCTTTAAAGGATGAACTTCCTCTTTAAAAGATGACTTTCACTGTGGACTTTACTGTGGTCTTCACTGTGATCGGTTTATACCCTACCCATATCGGGTGCATGCAAACCGGGTGAGTGCAATTGATCAAATTCTGCAAACCGGCTTGAATGTTCCGCTTCAGGTTTGCACCTCAGCTATTTGATCTGTAACTTATTCTGAACCTTGGCAACTAATGGTTGGTAAATGAAATCAATTTTTTCAATAATCAGCTCAATTATCCGGAAGGGTTTGACCTGATTTTATTGAATGTTCCTTCAGACTTATTAACCGTAACATAAAAACAATCTGCTCTAAAGAGGCTATGATCATTTTTTTTAAATAATTCCAATGAGTTTTCATTTTATTGCCTGGTCGGGGTGCTGATTTTTCCAGCATTTGCCAGCTTAATAAGCATTTGGTGAGGGGTTTATGACCGCAGCATACCTGACAGTTGATCTTGATGCTCTTTTGCAGAACTGGCGTTTCTTTGAAAGTAAGTTCAAAGGTGAGGGGGGCGGCGCTCTGACAGGGGCTGTTTTGAAAGCCGATGCTTATGGGCTTGGTGCTGCTGAAGTGGGGAAGGTATTGCAGAAGGCCGGTTGTCAATTGTTCTTCGTGGCTCATGCCTCGGAAGGGGTTATATTGCGGCAGGCCCTTGGCACGGATCGCGCTGATATTGTTGTGTTTCATGGTTGCCGGCCTGGAGAGGAGGGGTTGTTCACGGCGCACTATCTGATACCGGTGCTGAATTCCATGCCGGATATTGAAGCCTGGTCTGAGATTTGTCAGAATTCCGGCTGTCGCCCTGCTGTTTTGCATGTCGATACGGGGATGAACCGTCTCGGGCTGGAGGAGCCGGAGTTTCAAGCGCTGCTGCAATGTGATGATCTCATAGAGAGGATTGATTTCAGGATGATCATGACCCATCTGGCGGTAGCGGATGAACCGGATCACCCGATGAATGGGCAGCAGAAGTTCAAATTTGATGCTCTTATGCGGCAACGCCCCCCTTCCCTGATTAAGGTGCCCTTGTCGATGGCAAACTCAGCCGGGGTGTTGAACGGGCTGGATTATCACTATGACATTGCCCGTGTCGGGATTGGTCTTTATGGCGGCAATCCCTTTCACGGGTTGCCCAACCCGTGCTGTTCTGTTGCGGGTCTTGAGGCAGAGATTTTGCAGGTGAGGGACATTGCGGTGGGTGAATCCGTGAGTTATGGGGCGCGTTTTGTGGCAGAGACGCCGACCCGTGTTGCCACCATCGCTTTTGGATATGCTGATGGGTTGTTCCGGCCATCTGAGGGCGGTTTATGCGCGGCGATCAACGGTAAGGTGGTGCCGGTTATCGGGCGGATTACCATGGATATGATCATGCTGGATGTCAGTGCGCTTGGCCGGAATGAGATACAGCCGGGGCAAAGGGTTGAGTTAATGGGGCCGCATGTAAGTATTGATGCGGTGGCCAAAGCCTCTGGCACGATTGCCTATGAAGTTCTCACCAGTTTTGGGCGTCATTTTAATAGTGGCCGGTTAGAGCGCCGCTATCAAATGCCGGGGTAAGATGGTTTGTTATCCTGGTTGCTTCCCTTGAAGCAAAGCCCTGCTGTGAGGGCGCTGATTATTCAGCCGGTTCTCTTTTTGCTGTGAATTTACGGTAGATAAATTCATTTTCCTGCTCTGACTCACGTTCTGCGATGGTCATAAGATCCTTGTGATAGGGGGAGAGAGCGCAGGCAGGGTCCGTGTTGGCGGCGTCACCGGTGAACATGAAGGCCTGACAGCGGCAACCACCAAAATCCACCTCCTTGAATTCACAGGATTTGCATGGATCAGGGAGATAATCTGTGCCGCGATATTTTTCAAATGCGGATGAATTCATCCAGATGTCTCTGAGGTGTTTGTCCTTCACATTATCAAACTCAAGCCCTTTTATTGAGGCGGCAGCGTGACAGGGCAGGACCTTGCCAGTGGGTGAGATGGTGATGAACTGGCTACCCCAACCACCCATGCAGGGTTTGGGGCGCACTGCATAATAATCAGGAATGACGAAATCTATAGCCAGCACGCCTTTCAGCCTTTCGCGGGCTTCCTTGACGATGTCGTCATTTTTGTACACCTGTTCCCTCGTCGGGATCAGGGCATTGCGGTTTTCAAAGGCCCAACCGTAATATTGAATATGAGCCACTTCCAGCCGTTCTGCACCGAGCTTGACTGCAAATTCGATGATGTCTTCAAGATATTCAACATTGTGGCGGTGCATTGGAGCGTTGATGGTGAGAGGCAGGCCAAGTTCCTTGACCCATTTGGCCAGCTCAATTTTTTTGGCATAGCCGCCCTTGAAACCAGCGATCTTGTCAGCGAGGCCGGGCTCAATATGCTGAACCGAAAGCTGAACGTGATCAAGGCCGATTTCAGCCAGGCCGGTCAGGCGCTCTTTTGAGAGCAGCACACCGGCTGTGATGAGGTTGGTGTAGACACCAGCTTCGACAGCGGCTTTGGTGATCTCTTCAAGATCTTTGCGCACGGTAGGTTCACCACCTGAAAGGTGGGCCTGGAGAATGCCAAGTTCGCCGGCTTCCCTGAAAACCCGCACCCAATCTTCTGTAGAGAGCTCACCGCTTGCCCGCTCAAGTTCAACAGGGTTTGAGCAATAAGGGCATTGCAATGGGCATCTGTGTGTCAGTTCGGCAAGCATGCCCATCGGGGCGACTGCGCAAATGACTTCTGCATCGTTATTTTCTGCTTCGATCATGATGTTAAATACCCCTTGTCACTTAATTCCTGTAGCATGGTGGTGATGTCTTTTTCGATTAACTCCACTGGTGCATCATAATTATTCCCGAGTTCTTCAGCGATGTTGGCAACGGTTGCCCTGCCATCGCATAATTTCAGGACTTCAACGGCGATGGCGTCTGGTGTGAGGATGCGCTCTGGTGCGAGAATGATCCAGCGATCCCGGCCTTTATCGTGGCGTAATTTTACAAAACGCTGCAGGGCTGGTGTTGTTGTGCTTTCGACGATTAGTCGCTGTTTGTTCATGATCTCATTCATTATATATAGTGTCTCTTGCAGAAATTACTATAACACGATTAAACGCCATCCGGGCGAAATGCCCCTGGTGGGATCAGGCCCGGGCTTACATAGGCAAAATGTAGTGCGTCCAGCTGGGACCAGAGGACATTGCACTTGAAAGTCAGGGCTTTTAGTGCCCCTTGCTGCAGGGCAATGGTGTCTGCGTGGTTGAGGACAAAATCGAGTGCGAAATTTGCGTCTCGCGGCGCCTGTGTGAGGCGGCGGCGGAAGTATTTCATTACGCTTTCATCAATAAAATCATAATTTTCCAGCATGCCGGAAATGCGCTCTTCATGGATTTGCGGGGCGAACAGCTCGGTTAGGGAAGAGGCCACGGCTTCGACGATTGTGCCTTTCTGGACAAATTCGACATAGGCCTCGACAGCAAAACGGGTGGCGGGGAGGGCCTTCTCTGTGGAAATGACCATATCCCGATCAAGGCCGAGGCCAGTGGTCAGACCGAGCCAGCGCTCAATGCCGCCTTCTTCCTCTTTTCCATCGCCATCATGATCCTCGATGCGGTGGATCCACTCGCGGCGGAGGGCCCGGCAGCTGGTGCGCCCCATCAATGCCGCATCTTTTCTTGGTACGGCTGACTGGTAGCAATAGCGGTTAAGGGCCCAGGCCTGCACCTGGCCTTTGTTCAGTTCACCACCATGCAGCATTTTGTGAAAAGGGTGCAGATTATGATAGCGCTCTGCACCGATGGCTCTTAAAGCTGCTTCAAATTCGTCACGTGTCATCAGATCTGTCATAGTGTGATCTCCATACCATCATAGGAAACTTGCCACCCGGCTTTTTCAACCATTGCGCGCTCTGGTGAGTTATCTCGCAATACCGGGTTGGAATTGTTTATGTGAATGTAAATTCGGTTTTTGATGCCCAGCTCCTCGAAGAGGGTGAGGGAGCCATTTTCCCCTGACATGTTCATATGGCCCATACGATCGCCGGTTTTTGGCAGCAAACCCTGGTCCAGCATTTCTTCATTGGTGAAGAGCGTGCCATCAAAAAAGATGAGTTCGGCGCCGTTTATCCGCTGTTTTAATTTGTCATCCAGCGCGGCGCAGCCGGGTATGTAGTAAAAGCTTTTTCCGGTTGCTGTTTCTTCAACAAGGAGGCCAATGGTGTCGCCTTCTTCTGTTCCGAAATTATCGCCTTCGCTGGTATCCTCAAGATAGAGCGCAACTTTACCAGGGACAGCAAAGGGCGTGACCTTCAGGCCTAACGGTCCGTCTGGGCCGTTGACCTCAAAAGTTTCATTGAGGGTTGTGATGTGCCGTTTGACTTTTTCTTCGTTCAGCACGTTGAAGATCGTATTGGCGTTGAGAGTGTTCATTACTCTGTTTGATGCGTAGATATTAAAGGCGTGCCCTTCGCGCAGGCAGAGAAGACCTGTGACATGATCGACATCACCATTGGTGAGGATTGCTGCGCTTATGGGGCTGTTGCGAACAGGGCCATCAGAGGCCGGGTGCAATTGTTTGGTGTCAAAGATCTGTTGGCGAATGTCGGGGGAAGCGTTTAGCAAGACCCAATCGGTACCATTGGCAGAGACGGCGATCGACGATTGGCTGCGTGGTTTAACATGTTCATGGCCTGATCTGGCGTCTCTTGAATTTGCGCCGTTACAGTTCCATTGCGGCAAGCCGCCGCCGGCACCAGAGCCGAGGACGATGATCTGCATTTTGGTTCCTCTCCCGAAATAAAAGGCGTTTCAGACCTTTGTTATTGATTGCCTTTCAACCTGCCGTAACGGTGTTTAGAATACAATGACAAATATCAAAAATTGTTGCTTCAGAAAGTCAGGTTTGAAAAAAAGCGGTGATGAATATTTTCATCACCGCTCTTTATAATGAGACCTAATCACTTATGTCTCGGGACGTGACTTATGCACGGTCCAATTCAGCTGGCATGTAGCTAGTTACTTCCAT
>CAYGPF010000002.1:0-157369 GCA_964351785.1 uncultured Rhodomicrobium sp. | reverse complement strand
TCCAATTCAGCTGGCATGTAGCTAGTTACTTCCATGCCTGTTTCTGTTTCAGATACTTGTGGTGTTGTCCAGTTTTTCATAATGGATCTCCTTCACGGTTATGATTAAAATTTAAGTTCTAAGTTTCAGGCCTGTCCATTTTCTGGTATCGCCTGTATGTCCTTGGGCCTCTTCGTAAATCTCTTTTGTAGGTATTTACCCAGAGAATTTTTCCCGATTCTTTTTCTTGTTGCTCATTATATTATCCAACTGTTTTGGGTTTGGATATGAAAATAAATGTCTGAATCGCCTGTTTTTCGTAACAATCCGGGCAAAAAGGGCCCTATTCTGAGGGAATTCTAAGAAATCTTAAGAAATGAACTGACCCTGGCAGATCAGTGTCTGATTTAGTCTAACCCCTTTTAGCCACCTGCTACCGGCGGCCAGACGGCAAGGGTATCGCCATCCTGCAGGATCTTGTTGTCAGCGGTCAGCAGGGGGGTGTAATTGCCGTTTATGAGGATGAGATGGCAGCTTTCTTTTGGGACCTGGTATTTGTCAAGGATGTCCATGACCGAGGTGCCTTCACTGACATTTATTGAGATCTGGTTTTTTTCAGCCCCTGTGGGGAGGCAATTGCTGAGAGTGGCATATAGCTTAAGCGTTATATCCATTTTTGCTCGCTCTGTTGCTGTCCGTTTGTTGGTTGGGGCTGCTCGCCTGAATTATTTGTGGTCTAATTCATAATATAGATAGTCTGCATTTTCCAGAAGACAATTTGTTTTCGTGTTGCTGGACTGGGCCTTCTTACAGAGGAAGGGTTTTGACAAATTGGGGGGGCAACAGGCCTAAAAAAAGCAGCAAAGTCTGAACCTTGCTGCTTTTCAGTTATAATAGTGATTTATTTTCACATAGGGTAGTGGGGGAGCTTAAAAATCTACTTCCAAACCCCATTTGACAGTAACGTCGGCTGTTTCATCGTTGGTGCCAAACAGGACACCGAGGGAGGCTTCAAGCTCAACACCTTCTTCATTATCTTCGCCAGAATCTTTTAGTGAATGACTTTCTTTTTCAAGTTCTCTGCTGACGTAGAGGACCGGACCTACCATATGAGTGTTAACGTCATCTTCGTCTTCTTCATCAAAGTCCGCGTTAGTGCCATAACCTTCAACGCCAATTGCAATTCGGTCTGAGTGCTTATAACGAATTTGATATGCGTAATCTATGCCATCAAAATTTTGTTCTGTGTCTGCATCATAATCTGTGATGTAAAAGAAATTTCCGCGGATTAACCATTTGTCCCAATGTTGTTCTGCAATTATACCAAGGGATGCAGTGGTTAGATCTGGTTCATCATCTTCATCAGCCGAAAACTCTTTAGAAAGTTCTGCGTAAAGAGCGAAACCAAAGCCACTTTTTTTAGGGTCTATTAGTTCAAAAATTGCTGATCCCTCAAGTTCGGCAAATTCGAAACTTCTTTCGTCTTCTTCTTCTTCAAAACCAAAACCAAGAGTTAACAATAGCCAATCTGTAATTCCCAGTTGTACTTCAATTTCCTGTTCGTGTTCATAGGCACCTTCGCCATTGTCATCGGTATAAGTCGCTTCATATTGGACTTCGGCCTCCCCTTTTTCAACACCGGCTTCTTCCAGGCTGATGGCATGGGCCGGGAAGGACCAGATCAACAGGGCCAGCAGGGCGACTGATAATTTCAGTGATTGTTTCAGCATAAAATCCCCCAAAGATTTAAAACATTAACCAGATTGCGTTTCCTGCGTCATTGTTCGCTATGATATTTTGCAGGTTAAAAGTTGGGCTTTAAAGATTG
This sequence comes from uncultured Rhodomicrobium sp., assembly GCA_964351785.1. Taxonomy (GTDB): domain Bacteria; phylum Pseudomonadota; class Alphaproteobacteria; order Rhizobiales; family HXMU1428-3; genus HXMU1428-3. Next base: position 155,562 of record CAYGPF010000002.1, on the reverse strand, counting down.
ATTTGAGACTTCAGATGCTCAATGACCCAACATTCAGTTTCGTGAATATTGTTAAGTGAGTTGCGATGTATTTAAAATTAATATTTTGCAAAATGACTAATAAAGCCGGCTAAAAGCCTTCGAGGGTGGTTCAGATTCAACACAAAATGAGAAAAGGCTTAGAATTATCTGATAAAATACGGGGTTTTTCACAAATTATAAAATAACACCCGCTTGTCTTAGTTGAAGAACAAGCGGGTGTGATTGTTTTTTTATTGATCATACAAGGCGTTGCTATAGCCCCTGCTGGGCGACAGCGACGTAAGCTTCGGGCAAGCGCTCCGGCTGCTCGAGGAGTTTTTGTTTCCAGTTGCCGAGTTTCACTTTGGTCTGGATCAGGCCGCGCAACATGCCGACATGTTCTGTAAGGCCGACAGCCTGGCCACCAACCAGAATGTCATCTTCAAATTCGAGGCGCAGATAGCGATTGTTTTCCTTATCTACAAGGGTGCTGCTATCACCGCCATCAACGCCCATCCATAAACCAAATGATGCAGTTATGAGGCCCATGGCTTCAAGAACGTTCATATTCAGGCTGCCTTCATGGGGGGTTGGTTTGCCAGCCATGTTCTGGGCGGCGAGGCGGCCATGTTCAACGGCAACTGGTTGAATGGCGAGCATCTCTGCTTTCTGGGTGGAGAAATCTATGGCCTGGCATACATCACCGGCGGCATATACATCAGGTACAGAGGTACGCATATATTGATCCACAAGGATGCCATGTTCAGTTTGTACACCGCTTGAAGCAAGAAAGCCTATGTTAGGCTGCACGCCGGCGGCGACCACCAGTAATTTTGCGTCCAGATTTTCACCTGTTTCGGTTTTTACCGTGAGGCCTTCCGGGCCGTCTGATACTTCTGAAATTTTTGTACCTGTGAGGACGCGAACGCCTTTGGATTCGCACCATTCCTGAAGCATGGTCCCTGCCACTTCATCCAGCATGCGGGGGACCATGCGATCACCCATTTCAACCACGGTCAGTTTCACGCCTTTGAGGGCGAGAGCTTCGAGAATAATGGAGCCGATAAAGCCTGCACCCATGAGGACGACAGGTTCGCCCTTTTGTGCGAGGCGGGCGATATGGCGCCCGTCTTCAAGGGTCCAGCAATTGTGAACACCGTCCCTGTCAAGGCCCGGGATGGGTGGCTTGATTGGGCTTGCGCCGGTTGCGATAAGTAATTTGTCAAAGGCGACTTCTGAGCCATCCTCAAGTTTCAGGCGTTTTGATTTGCCGTGGATGGCTGAGGCCTTGCCGTAGACATAGTCTATGCCAAGGCTTTCATAATGGTCTTTTTGCTGGCGCAGGTAAGTGCCGTCCTCGCCGACCTTTTCAATGAGGTAATAGGGCAAAGCCATGCGGGAATAGGGCGGTTCGGTTTCGCCGCCCATGAGTGTGATTTTTGCCGTTTTGTCGTGCTTGCGGAGCGTTTCTGCTGCGGTTACGCCTGCTGGCCCTGCGCCAAGTACAATGTAATGCATGACGGTATCCCTCTTGATTTGCTTTGCGACCCTGCTGGCTGTCAAATGTTCAATCGCTGTTTTGGATTGGGTGGTGCTTATTCCCTTTTGCGATGAGTATCTGGCCGGGTCTTCTGGTCTTGTCTCTTATTGTGCAACACAGTTCATGTCTTGCAATCTTCATCCGGGTGCCCGTTCAGCCCGCTTAGCTGTCGGCTCACAAAAATTGCCTTGAGAAACAGCAGTTGGAGAACGGGAGGGGTGGGTATAATGGCAATCGGCCCCTTAAAATCATTTAAGGGGCCGAGGTTGTCTTATACGCCCAAGCGGGCCAGTGTTTCGCTTGTTGGGGTGCCGTCTGGTGACCAGCCGCGAAGCTGGTAATATTCAGGCAACATCTTATCAAGCCCGGCCACCAAGCCCTGAGCAGGGCCGGTTTTGGCAGCTTCTTTCAACAAACGCTGAGGCAAGGTATCCTGATCACCCTTGATGCCAGCGGCCATGTTGAACTGGCGTTCCAGGTTCCAAACCCGCTCGCCAACTTCCATCATGTAATCAACACTCCAGTTGCCTTCACAGGCAGCATTGACCTGGGGTGCGATGTCTTCCATGGTCCAGGCGAAGGTTGTGAAAACGCAGATGCCAGCGCTGTCCACGGCGGCGGTTGCGTCCTGGAAGGCCTTAACAAGACCTGCCTTGCCTTCTGTAACCAATGGGTCAGTTTTTTCCGGGATGCCAAGAATTTCCGAGGAAACCGTGTAGGATCTCAGATGACAGGCGCCCCGGTTGGAAGTTGCGTAAGTCAGGCCCATGCCTTGAATGCCGCGTGGGTCATAGGCAGGGAATTCCTGTTTCTTGACGGTCATTGACAGTTCAGGTCGGCCGTATTTTTCACAAAGACGGGCTGAACCAAGGCCGATTTCCTTGCCGAAACCTTCGGCGATGCCTGTCAGTTCGGTGACTTTGGTCAATGCTTCGGCATTGCCGAATTTAAGATCAATACCACCAGTAATGTCCGAGTTTATGGCGCCCTGTTCATAAAGGTCCATCGCGGCACCAATTGTCGCCCCAAGGGTGATCGGATCAAGGCCGTGCTCGTTGCAAAGGAAGTTTGCGTATGTCAGCGCATCCAGATCATTGACACCTGTTGCACAACCCAAGGCCCAGGCCGCTTCATATTCAAGACCGCCGGAGGCGTGCTTGTAGCGTTCCTTATCTTCTCCCTGAAGGGTGTAGTGGGTTGGGTCGATGGTAGATATCCGGCCGCAGGCAATGGTGCAGGCAAAGCAGCCTACATTGGTGCTGAGGTTTGGTTTGCCGTCCGAGCGGCGCTCTTCGGCCATGGCTTCTGCCGAGATGTCATGCGCGCCGTCGAACTGGACGTCCTGGCCGTTCCTCGTCGGCATGGCGCCACTTTCGTTGATGACGTTCATGAGAACCTGTGTGCCAAAGGCAGGCAGGCCTTCACCCGTAACAGCGTTTTCGGCCAGAACTTTCTTGCCAGCTTCTGTTGCTGTCATGAAAGCTTCGGGGTTTTCAACATTCACACCGTTTGAACCGCGGGCGACAATTGCCTTGAGGTTTTTTGATCCCATAACTGTACCAACGCCGGAGCGGCCAGCCGCCCGGTGTTTGTTGTTCACAATACAGGAAAAAAGAACGCCGCGTTCACCTGAAACACCGATGGCGGCAACGTGGGCTAGTGGGTCCTGAATTTCAGCTTTAACAGCATCGTCAGTTTCCCAGACGCTTTTGCCCCAGAGATGGGTAGCGTCTTTGAGCTGGACCTTGTCATTTTGAATGGCAAGATAAACCGGGTTTGGTGATTTGCCTTCCAGAATGACCATGTCATAGCCAGAGAATTTAAGCTCCGGTCCGAAATAGCCGCCTGAGTTTGAGCAGGCAATTGCACCTGTCAGTGGGCTTTTGGTGATAACTGAATACCGCCCGCCGGTTGAGGCGCAGGTGCCCGTGAGGGGGCCTGTTGCGAAAATCAACTTGTTTTCAGGTGACAGAGGATCAACCTTCGGGTCTATCTCTTCTGACAGATATTTGGTGGCCAACCCGCGTTGACCAAGATATTTTTGAGCCCAATCCATGTTCAAAGGCTCTGTTGTGATCTGACCTGTGGTCAGGTTCACGCGTAGAATTGTGCGTGTCCATGCCATGACGCTTCTCCCTTGATCAATTGCTAGTTTGTTTGTGCAGCGCTGTCTGTTTTGGCAGCCCAGGCTTTCATTTTATCAAAGCCTGATTGCTCAACATCAGCGTATGTGATGGCGTCTGTCGGGCAAGCCTTGGCGCAAGCCGGATCGCCGCCACACAGGTCACATTTGATGACCTTGCCGGTGTCAGCGTTGTAATTGATTGTGCCAAACGGACAGGCAATGGTGCAAACTTTACACCCCACACACAAATTATCATGAACCAGCTTCACGCCGGAGGCATGATCTGTGGTGATTGCATTCACCGGGCACGCCTGCTGGCACCATGCTTCATCACACTGGGTGCAAGTGTATGGGACAAAACGTGCTTCTTCATGAAAGTCAAAAATTCTAATACGGGATTTTGCCGGGTTGAATGTCTGCTCGTTTTCATAGGCGCAAGCGAGTTCGCATTGCTTACATGAAGTGCATTTCCCGGGATCGATAATCAGCGCAAGCTGCATGAGTTCCCTCCTCCGATAGTTTTGTTTAACAGCAACAGTTTTTCTTAATGAACAACGTGTCTCAAGATTCTGGCCGGGAGGGGGCTGATTGATACGGTGATATTTGGGCGAAGTTGTCTGACCGATCAGGACTTTGAACAGATGTTATGACTTGCTTTTGTTTGATAAAAGTTTTGCATGTATCTGCCGGGTCTGATGGCCCTGCTTGGATATCTCCGGTTAGCGCTCCTCTTAAACCTTTGTTTTAACCTTTGTTCTTACAGGTTTTTTACCTGTTTTTTTAACGTTGTTACTAACGTCATATTTATTCTGGAATGAGGAACAGGCTGCCTTGTTTTTCAACCTGTTCCCGGGATGATTTCTCAGGGTTTCACAGAAGATCAGTATTCAGGTTTGAATGTTCTGAACTCGAGCGCTTAAACTTAGCTATAGATTGGGCGCTCTTTGTGAAACAAAACAAGGTAAAAATTGTTATTTGGCAGACTTTCGTCTATTTCCAGAAGTTCTTCACTCTATCCACGTTAGCATAAAAGCTGATAAGCCGCGATAGAGAATAAACATTTCAGCCGAAGGTATATATATTCGTGTTGAAGGCTTTTTGGCTCGTACATATTGCATAAAATAACATGATTATGCGTGAGCAATGCGCAAGAACTATCGAATATACTTTCATTCCGGGCGTTTTTCGCGTCATGTTTTTTTCCTATGAATTCATAGGTTTTACTTAATTTCTATGGCGGGAAAACGGTGCTTGCCGGCGCCGGCTTCAACCAGGTCTTCACCACCGATCGGGCGACCGTACTCATCGTCGGGGGGGATTGCCAATTCGTTCATATCTGTCTCCCAGACTTTGCCGGTGATGGTCCCATCTTCGCCTCGCTTGAGGCGGAAATAAACGCCGTTCCAAAAATTGATCCCGTAATTTTTTTTCAGCTTCTGAATGAAGAGAAGATCATATTCAAGATCCATCAGGTCGGTACTGGTGATCAGTTTTCTGGTTTTGAAGGGGTAGGGGAGCTGGCAGTACATTATCTTGCCCTCAATGCATTTGAAGGGACGCATGGCGAGGAAAAAATCACCGAATTTTTGATCATTCCAGTTGATCTTATATGTCTCACCGCCGTCTTTCGGCTGAAAACTTATGGTGCCAGCAGGGAATCTTGAGCCATCCTTTGCTATCAGGTAAATTGTTTTTTCTGTCATCTCAGCGGCCTTCACGCCGCTTATTGACAGAGGCAGGGTAATCATTATCAGGCTGAGCAAGCTGAGTAATGAATGTTTTTGGAATTGTGACTTTTGCTCCATGGATTTGACATCTCCTCCCAGTCAGTTTCTTCAGGTTTGCTTGGCCCTGAAAAAATTTGTTGTTTTTTATTTTCTATGTGGAACAGCATAAAGTGCTGGTGGTGGAGCGTCCATCTTATCCGGGTGATCAGCGCGGTATCTCGCAAAAAGTTGAACAGGTCTTGCCTATTCGTCCAATATTTTAACCGGAATTGGTTTGGAATTTTCAAGCGGGTGGCCCTTGATCCGCCATTCATCCGTTCCATCTGGAAACCAGAGCAGATTTTTGTAGCCCCACCTGGCCGCGCGGCGGACAGCGTTCCATGCCATCCAGCAATCGGCTGTGCAGTAAAGTATCAGCGGTTTTGATTTGTCACCGCCGGTTAGTTTATCAAGATTGGTGCTGAAGTAAGTCAGCATTTCAGGTGACAGGGTCCCGGTGCCGACATCAGCCAGCCAGATGCTGCCGGGAATATTGGCTCTGGGCTTGGCCAGGCGCCAGTGACCATCAATCGGGTCCGGCCCGGTGCCAGTGTGGGCCATGACATCAACAAACTGTGCCGTCCTGTTTTTAAAATGGGCGTAGGCCTCATTCACATCAATACGTGTACCGCCGGGCACAGCTTTGGGCAAGGCGGCGCGGTAATAGGCTGTCCGGTATCCCGTTTTGGGATCAATGTGGCGGTAGCGTTCATGCCACTTGTTGGCGGTGTCTTTTTTGATGGCCGCAGGCGGGCTTTCTGTGCGTCCTGAGGTGAAGGTTAAGGAGATCAGAAGAAAACAGAGCAGGGTTGTTGCATTTATCCGTTTGGTTCTCATTATATTCTCAGGTAATTTGTTCTAGGGTTCAGTTTCTAAAATCTGCTGATTTTCTGGTGTCCTATCTTATTTCAGCTTTGTTGATTGGCAAATGTGAAATTATATTCCGCTCAATCAAGAATGAGTGATTTTGTGGTGATAGTGAATTTACCAGTGTAATTGGTGCTCCTTAAGGTGGAGCGGGAAAAAAATGATATTAGCTGCTTTAGGATTTGGTGTTTTTGTATGAAAAAAAATGTGCTTTTGCGAGCTGCTTTCCCCATGTTGATGGTTATGGTCTGTGTCTTTTCTCTGGCAGGCACTCACAGCGTCAAGGCGGCTGATAAGCTCAGAGTGGCAGCACTTAAATTTGGAACCGTGAACTGGGTGCTTGAGACGATATCCAAGAGAGAGCTGGACAAGAAGAATAATTTTGAACTGTCTGTCATACCACTGGCCAGCACCAACGGTGCGAAAATTGCGCTGCAGGGTGGTTCATCAGAAATTGTTGTAACTGACTGGACCTGGGTTTCGCGCAGGCGGGCCGAGGGGGCTGATTTTACCATGGTGCCTTACAGTTCGGCTGTCGGGCATTTGATGGTCGCTGCTGGTTCGCCTGTTAAGTCTCTTGAAGACCTTAAAGGGAAAAAGGTTGGTGTAGCTGGCGGGCCGCTGGATAAGAGCTGGTTGTTTTTGCGTGCCTATGCCAAGAAAAAAATTGGTGTTGACCTCAATGATATTATTACCCCGGTTTACGGTGCCCCGCCCTTGCTTACGCAAAAAATGATCCGCGGGGAGTTTGACGCTGTATTAAATTTCTGGCATTTCAGTGCTCGTCTTGAAGCGAAAGGGTTTCGCTCGCTTGTTTCTGTTGGGGAAATGATGACAGAGCTTGGAACCTCAGGTCCAACTGTTGCCATAGGTTTTGCCTTTTCAGAAAGCTGGGCCAAGAAAAATGAAGCACAACTGAAAAGTTTTCTTAATGCTGTGCGTGAAGCGATAGCGATCATGGATGTGGACGATAAAATCTGGGAGAGCATCAGGCCTATTATGAATGCTAAAGATGATGAGAGCTATGAGGCTTTGAGGGCGGCTTTCCGTAACGGAATTTTGCGCCGTCCCCTGGTTATGGAACAGGCTGATGTTGGCAGGCTTTTTGGTGTGCTTGTTGAACTTGGTGGCAAGAAACTGGTTGGCAAATCGACAGAACTTAGCCCGGGCACGTTTTGGCTGACTGGCGACGTTTCGCAACCTGTCCCGCAAGGTGAGGATCGTTAAGTGATGGCTCGTTTTTATCCGCTGGTGTCAATTGTCGGGTTTGTTCTGCTGTGGGCTGTCGTTGCTTTTCTGATCAATGACAATCTGTTTCCCGGTCCGCTCAAGGTCATTGAGACCATGGTGGATGAATTTTCCAATACGGATCAATATGCGCTGGGTGCTCTCAGCACGCATATGCTGATCACCCTGTGGCGGGTGGCGGCAAGCTTTTTCATTGCGATGTTTGTGGGTTCGGTTATTGGTTTGCTTATGGGGAGAAGCTCGATTGCCAATGGGTTGTTTGATCCCTGGCTGGTGTTTTTTCTGAACATACCGGCGCTGGTGATCATTTTCATATGTTACATCTGGGGCGGATTGACAGAATTTGCTGCCATTCTGGCTGTTGTGATCAACAAGATTCCCAATGTGGCGGTTATGCTGCGGGAGGGGGCTCGCTCACTGAGTGCAGAGCTGGATGAAATGGCGACCAGTTTCCGGTTTAACCGGGTGCAGCGCTATCAGCATGTGATTTTGCCCCAGCTCCAGCCGTTTGTTGCCGCTGCCGGGCGCTCTGGGTTGTCTCTCATTTGGAAAATTGTTCTGGTTGTTGAGTTTCTCGGCCGCTCTGACGGGGTTGGTTTTCAGTTACATACCTATTTTCAACTGTTTGATGTTGCCGCGATATTTGCCTATTCAGTGGCTTTTATTGCAGTGATGCTGGTGATAGAGATTTTAATTATTCAACCCTGGGAGCGTTATGCAACACGTTGGCGAGCCGTCAGTCATTAAGGTCCAGGTAGATCGCAAGACCTTTATTGGCGCGAATGGTGGTACTGTAACAGCACTTAAAGATACCCGTTTTAACCTTGTTCAGAACAGTTTTACTGTGCTGTTTGGTCCCTCGGGTTGCGGTAAGTCTACCTTGCTGCGGATACTTGCCGGGCTTGATGAGGATTTTGAAGGCCAGCTTTTCTGGCATCACCCGCCAAAGGTTGGTTTTGTTTTTCAGGAACCGAGATTGCTGCCGTGGCGTTCTGTGCGGGACAATGTGATGCTCAGCGCTGATCCGACTTTTTCTGAGGATGATTTTGATCGTCTGATGCAGGTGATCGGGTTGGATGACTTGATCGATAATTTTCCTTCTGAGTTGTCACTTGGTCTGGCGCGGCGGGTGAGCATTGCCCGGGCCTTTGCATCAAAACCCAATCTTCTTTTGCTTGATGAACCGTTTGTGTCGCTTGATGGGCCAACGGCTTCTCGGCTGCGCGAACTTGTCCGGATTCTCTGGCAGGATAACCCGATCACGGCGGTTATGGTGACCCATGATATGCGTGAAGCTGTTGAGCTGGGCCAGGAAGTTCTGGTCTTTACTGCACGGCCCGGAAAAGTGCGGGAGCGGCTTATCATCTCTGATGAAGACCGGGTGAGTGAGGCCTCGATTGAGGCGAAACGGTCTGAGGTCCGATCTCGCTATCCTGACTTGTTTGAGGATCAGAAATAGGCATTGATAGCAGATTTCACTGTAATCTCTTTCCCGGTACTTTGTTCACGGTGAGTGTCAGTGGCTATTTGAGTTCCTTAATCTATATTTACTCTATTTACTGTGGGGCATTGCCCATTCTCAGTCTGGTCCCTGATTGATGAGGTTGTTTGATGAAACGTCTTTTGCTGTCTTTCATGTTGTTTATGCTTGTGCCCCTGCCTGTTATGGCGGCTGAGATTTATTCAAAAGTGCCTCAGGTTATTGACCCGTCGGCGCATTATGTTTTTTACATGCATGGCGGACGTATTCCTGAGGGGGCAACCTCTTATGAACATACTCTTTGGGGGGTGCATGATGTGCCAAAAATATCCAAGGCCCTGCAGGATGACGGCTACCATCTTATATCCTATGTCCGGCCTTATGATATGAAGGATGTTACCAGCGCAGAGCGTCTGGTACTGGAAGTCAGGAAACTGATGAAGGCGGGAGTGAAAGCGGAACAGATTACACTTGTTGGCTTTTCATTCGGTGCTGTTGTTGTGGTGATCGCGGCATCCAACCTGGAGGAGCCGGGGCTCAACATTGCGCTTTTGGCCGGTTGTGCCGGCCGCGTCATGTGGGAGCCCTCACTGGCTGTTTGGGGGCGGGTGCTTTCTCTCTATGATGAGGCGGATGATCATGTTGCTTCGTGTAAGGTTTTAAAAGAACGGGGCGGTTCCATTTCACAGTTTGAGGAAACCATTTTCAAGACCGATAAAGGGCATGCGCTGTTTTTTCTCCCCGATGATGTCTGGGTGAAGCCCTTAAAAAACTGGATCAATAAAAGCCAATGAAAAAGATTTGGTGGGGCATCGTGGTTTATGCAGCACCCATGATGCTTATGAAGCTAATGGCGCGCGGGCTGATCAGGCTGCGGTAATTATTTTTCTGAATTTAAAAGAGGTTAAGAGAAAAAGTGGCTCCCCAGGCCGGACTCGAACCAGCGACCGAACGATTAACAGTCGTTTGCTCTACCAACTGAGCTACTGGGGAACAAAGCGCGCTTTGTAGCGCCCTCTATGAAGCGACCCTTTTACAAAGCTTTTCATGCTTTGCCAAGAGGGGATATGCAAATTTAAGAGGAAAATTCATTGTTGGGTATTTTTTCCGTTGCCGGGTCACAACTAACAGCTAAGCGCGCCACAGCAGATTGATGTAATTACAGTAGAAATCAGCGTGCGTGCCGCTTTGCCCCGGCACTTTGCCTATTCGTGCCCTGAAGGAAAAAAAGGTCCTTTCAATGCTATAGGGGCTGGTTATGTTTCCCTGAAATCTTCTGAAATGTCGAAATCCCTGGTGACGCCGCTCTCATTGGTTGGCAGGGTGACAAGTCTGCTGCGGTTGTTTTTCACGATGGATTTTGCGCCTCTATCTCCTTCAAGTGCCATCAGGTCCCTGATAAAAAACTTTGAAAAAAGCACCGGGTGCCCCTGATGGTTTTCAAAAACCGGTAGGCATATGTCTTTCATGCGGGGGGGATCAAAGGCCTGGCTTAATTGCTGATAAATGGACGCCGGTATGTCTGGCATGTCTGCTAGACTGATAAAGACTGCATCAATATCATCTCTCAGGGCTTTGCACCCCAGTGCGATTGATTGTGACATGCCAATTTCAGGATTGGGATTTTCGACAATCGTGAAGCCGGTCAGGTTAATTGATGTTTTCAGTTTACGGGTGAGGGCGCTTGTTACCAGAATATTCTGGCTGGTGTTCAGGGTTTTGATAGTTTTGAGGCTGTGATGGATAAGAGGCGCCCCGCGCCATATCTTGGTCAGTTTATGTTCGCCTTTCATGCGGGTGGCCAGCCCGGCGGCCAACAGGATAGTGGCGAAGTTATAATCTGGGTTTAACATTGGCCTTCACCTTATTCTGCACAGGTGATGATTTCCGCGAATGTTGAAATGGCCAGTTCCACTGGGCTTTTGGTTTTCTGCACCAGACCCATCGGGCCTTTTAGCCGTTGCAATTCTTTGTCACTCACTCCTTCTGCCTTCAGGGCGCTGAGGCGATCATTATGCGTTCTGAGGCTGCCTTGAGCGCCGATGTAAAAACAATCGCTTTTCAGGATAAATTTCAGGATGGGCAATTCCCAGTCATGATCGTGAAACAGCAACACCGCCGCTGTCCATTTGTCAAACTCAGGCGGTGCCTCATTGTGTGAGCGGTTATATTCAAAGGAAGGGATGCCCTGACTGTTCAGGGCATCTCTTGTTTCTGCGTCTGGTGTGTAAATTTCTGTTTGCCAATTGGTTGTTGCCGCAAGCTGGGCAAAGGTCTCAAGGGCAAGCCCTGACCCATAAATGACAAGGCGGGTTTCAGGTTCATAGACGCGCTCAAATAAATCGTTTTCACCCTCCCTTATTCTCTCTGTTTTTATTTTTTGCGCTGGGATGTCTCTAAGCTCGGTTTGCTTTGTGATGCCTGTGTTTAAATCTGTGAGCAGAGAAAAGGGCTGTCTTTTTTCAGCAGACAGGATTGTGTCCGCCAGTAGAGGCGCTGTGATTGACTGATCAAAATACAAATCGATACCAGAGCCGCAGGGGAGGACAATATCAAAATATTTTGACCCCTTTCCGTATCGGATGCAGCGGTTCTTCTTCTCTTGCAATGCAGTTAATGCCTGGTGCCTGATTTCGTGATTGAGACAGCCTGAAGAAATGTGACCGGCGATTTTACCGGATTGGGTAATCACCATTTGTGAACCCAGACGGCGCGGCCATGAACCATCAATGCCAACCAGCGTGACAAGCACACAGGGTTCCCCCTGCTCTAACCATGACTGAGCGATGGGCAGCACATTTTCAGCAGTCTTTACACTTGTAGCAGGTGCTGAAAATCTATTTTCTAGCTGGAGGGAAGAAATGATGGCTCTCCTGATTTAAGCTTTTGTTTTTATGTGTTATTTCTTGTTTTTCAGTCATAATAAAAAATGATCAATTAACAGTATTAAAGTTAACATTTATTCTTCTAAAGACCAATATTTGTGTTATATATAATTACAGCAGCTTCAATTTGTAAAGTCAGTTACAATTTGTAATGCCTAAGAGGTTCGTTCAATGGTCAGCTCTTTATAAATTTCGGCTTGGGGATCAGAAGTGATAATAAATCCAGAGAACACAAGTGAATTTATAACTTTTTAAAATGACATTTTGAGCATTGGAATGACCCTTTGGATATCACTGTTATGATCAAAGTCAGTGATGTGTGAATGGGGCGCTTTGGTACATGCGAGACGATCTAAACATAAAGTTTTGGACAGGTGGAGGAAATGATGAAGTTAAAAGTGAACGGCACAGAACAGACAATAGATGCCGCGGGGGATACCCCTTTGTTGTGGGCAATTCGTGATCTCATTGGATTGACGGGAACGAAATATGGTTGCGGGGCTGGTTTGTGCGGTGCCTGTACCGTGCATGTTGATGGTAAAGCAGTTCGCAGTTGTGTTGCCAAAGTTTCAGAAGTTGAAGGCAAGGAAATAACAACCATCGAAGGGCTGTCGAGCGATGGGAGCCATCCTGTTCAACGCTCATGGCGTGAGCTTAATGTGCCGCAGTGTGGATTTTGCCAGGCCGGCCAGATCATGCAAGCTGCTGAGTTGCTCAAGGAAAACCCCAACCCGACTGACGCCGAGATCCATGAGGCCATGTCAGGGAACATATGCCGTTGTGGTTGTTATCAGCGCATCATCGCCGCCGTCCGCGATGCCTCAACAGGAGTGTGATCAATGTTACCCAATATAGAAAAGATTTTGAATTCTGCGCCTGTTGAACAAACGGAAGGCATGACTTTCGTTAATGTGTCACGGCGTCAAATGTTGCAAATGACAACTGCAGGTTTTGCTGTCGCTGCGTTTTCAAGCCCAGCGGAAGCTTTTATCAAATATCCTGTTGGCGGCACGAATATGCCGCACGGTTTGATTTATGACCCGACGATTTTTGTCTCAATTGACCCTGATGGCACAGTTACCATTGTGGCCCACCGTTCGGAAATGGGCACAGGCTCGCGCACATCACTGCCGATGGTGCTTGCTGATGAAATGGGTGCTGACTGGTCAAGGGTTAAACTTGTACAGGCGCCTGGTGATGAACCGCGTTATGGCAATCAGGATACAGATGGCTCGCGTTCCATGCGCCATCATATTCAGTCCATGCGCCAGATGGGTGCTTCGGTGCGCCATATGCTGGCCAATGCGGCTGCCAAAAAATGGGGCGTCAACCCGGATGATGTTCAGGTTGGGGTTCACAAGGTAACAAGCGGTGCCAAGGAAGTTCATTTTGGTGAGCTTGCTGTTGATGCCATGTCTGAAGTTGTGCCGCAGTTTGAAGAGCTGCAATTTAAAAGTGAAAAAGAATTCCGCTACATTGGTAAAGGTAATGTATCAATGGTGGACCTCTTTGATATCACCACCGGCAAAGCCATTTACGGTGCGGATGTCAATCTCCCTGGCATGAAAGTCGCCGTCATTGCACGGCCGCCTGCAGTGGGTGAAACAATTGCCAAAATGGATGATAAAAAGGCCCGCAAGGTGGCAGGTGTTGAGGATATCATTGAGCTTCCTGTCAGCGTGATGCCAGCGAAATTTGCCCCGCTTGGCGGTGTTGCCGTGATAGCGGCACATACCTTTGCAGCGATCCAGGGCCGGGATGCCCTGAAGATTGAGTGGAAGAAAGGCCCGCATTCCAATTACGATTCCAAGGCCTTTACCGACGAAATGCGAAAAACTGCGCGCAAGCCGGGTAAGGTTCTGCGCCAGGAAGGTGATCTTGCTGGTGTCATTAAAGGCAAACCCAAGATATTTTCAGCCGAATATACCCAGGCCCATATGGCGCATGCCCCGATGGAGCCGCCGGTTGCCGTGGCACAGGTTACCGACAAGTTTGCGGAAATCTGGGCCCCTGTGCAATCACCATACGGCGCACGACAGGATATTGCCAAAGCCCTGAATATGCCGATTGAAAATGTCAGGGTGAATGTCACGTTGCTTGGTGGTGGCTTTGGCCGGAAATCAAAATGTGATTTTGCCATTGAAGCTGCTTTGCTCAGCCAGAAAACCGGTGCGCCGATCAAGGTGCAGTGGACCCGTGAAGATGATATTATGCACAGCTTCTATCACACGACTTCGGTGGAGCGGCTTGAAGCTGCGATTGATGATAAAGGCAAGGTCGTTGGTTTGCGGTATAACTCGGTTGCGCCAACGATATTATCAACCTTTGCCAAAGACCCGGGCCATCAGTTCTTTATTGAGAACGGCATGGGGCATGTTGATATTCCGTTTGAAATTCCCAATCTGAGTATTGAGAATGGCAAGGCGATGTCACACACCCGCATCGGCTGGTTCCGCTCAGTTTCCAATGTGCCGCGGGCATGGGCTGTTCAGTCGTTTGCGGCTGAACTGGCGAATGAGCTGGGGCGTGATCAGAAAGAGGTGCTGCTGGAGCTGATTGGATCAGACCGTCAGTTGCAGCCAGTGAAGCAGGGTTTCCCTAAAGACTTCTGGGATTACGGTGAGACCTATGATGAGTACCCCATTGATACGATGCGGTTGAAAAATGTCCTCAATCTCGCGGCTGATAAAGCCGGCTGGGGCGCTAAGATGCCGGCTGGCGAAGGCTGGGGTCTTGCGTGTCACAGATCATTTGTGACCTATACCGCAGCTGCTGTACGGGTGAAGATTGATGAAGGGCAGATCCGGGTGCCGGAAGTTCATCTGGCAATTGACTGCGGTTTTGCCGCCAACCCTGAGCGGATCCGCAGCCAGCTTGAAGGTGCGGCTGTTATGGGCATGACGCTGGCTATGTTCAGTGGTGTGACCTACAAGAACGGCGTTGCTCAGGAGAGTAATTTTGATACCTATGAAATGGTCCGTTCAGAAAATTATCCTGAAAATGTTCATGTTCATATTGTTGATCATCCGTTTTCTGTTCATGCTGCGGGTGTTGGTGAGCCGGGCTTACCGCCTATTGCTCCTGCGCTTGCAAACGGCATTTTCAACGCTACGGGTAAACGCCTGCGTGATATGCCGTTTGGCGATACCATAAAAGCCTAGGCTCTTGCCGCATTGACGATCTTTTGACCAGCCCTCCCTACTCGGGGGCTGGTCATTTTTTGGGCGAGGCTCTAGGCTCGCGGCATGCGCAAAAAATGCTCGATATGATTATGATGGTTACCCCCGTTATCCATACTTAAACGGGCTTTCCCTCACCTAAATGTGATTAAAGATCTCTCCCTCCTTTGCAACTTTTCGCGGTGCAGGGGCGTAACTGACCTACCATCCCTGATGATCAGATGATGTGACCTCAGTCACCCCTTAATGGAGCCCCGCCATGATGCAACGCTTTTTGATCCCCCTCCTTTTAACCCTATGCCTGATAATATCCACCCCGGTGCGCTCTGAAACGTCCGTTCAATGGCTGGACTGGCACAAAGACTTGTTTGAAAAGGCCCAGGCGGCGAATAAATTTGTCATCCTTGACCTTGAGGCGGTCTGGTGCCACTGGTGCCATGTGATGGAGGAAAAGACTTATGCCAACCCCGAAGTCAAGGCGTTGCTTGCCCGTAAATATCTGACTGTTCGTGTTGATCAGGATGCCAATCCGGATCTTTCCAATCGCTATGGTGACTGGGGCTGGCCTGCGACCATTATTTTTGCCCCTGATGGATCTGAGATTGTGAAACTGCGTGGTTATATTCCGGCACCGCGGATGATTGCGTTATTGCAGGCTGTGATTGATGACCCTTCACCTGGCCCTTCCGTTCTGAATGATCCGGCGCTGAATGTGCGCCCGTCTCAGCATGCGTATCTCAAAGCTGGGCAACGCTCGAAGCTGCTTAAAACCTACAGGGATGTTTATGATGAGAAAAATGGCGGCTGGGGTGACTTTCATAAATTCATACATACCGAAAGCATGGACTATGCCTTGTTTCATGCGGAGAAGGGGGATAAGGGGGCTGCTGCCAAGGCAAGGCAAACGCTCGATGCGGCGCTGGCGCTTATTGATCCTGTCTGGGGCGGTGTCTATCAATATTCAGATAAGGTGAACTGGAAATCGCCGCATTATGAAAAGATCATGTCCTATCAGGCCCATTACATGCGCCATTATGCGCAGGCCTTTGCCATTTGGCGGGATCCGGCTTATCTGAAAGCGGCGCGTGATATTCACCGCTACCTCTCAACGTTTCTGACAAGCCCTGTGGGTGCCTTTTACACCAGCCAGGATGCTGACCTCAGCAGGTCATTGAGCGGCAAGGATTTTTATGGCCTCAATGATAAAGAGCGCCGCAAGCATGGTACCCCGTGGATTGATAAAAACCTCTATGCAAGGGAAAATGGCTGGGCGATCAGCGGTTTCATAGCGCTCTATCACGTCATTGGCGATCAAAGGGTGCTTGATCAGGCAAAGAGGGCTATGGCGTGGGTACTGGAGAACCGACAGCTGGCTGGTGGCGGTTTTAAGCACGGCGCTGATGATCGCGGCGGGCCTTACCTTGGTGATACGCTTGCCATGGGGCAGGCGGGGCTGGATCTTTATGCAGCAACGGGTGAGCGCAAATGGTTGCAACTGGCGCGCCGTGCCGGGGTGTTTATTGGTCAGACCTTCAAACACAAAGAGGGTGGGTTTGTGACCGCCGCCAAAAGCGAAGCGGAAGCCGGGGTTTTTCTCCGTCCTGTGCGCCAGATTGAGGAAAATATACAAGTGACCCGTTTTTTCAATGTGCTTCATCGCTATAGCGGTGATAATGGGGTTCACGCTCTGGGTGAGCATGGTATGCGCTATCTTGCGTCAGATGCGATCATTTCATTGCGGCGGTTTCTGATTGGTGTGGTGCTGGCGGATGAGGAGATGAGTATCGAGCCAGCGCACATCACGATTGTCGGTCATAAGAATGATGAGCGAGCGAAAGCGCTGCACGCAGCCGCCCGCCAGTTGCCAATGGTCTATAAACGCATTGACTGGTGGGACAAACGGGAGGGCGCGATGATCAACCCGGATGTGACCTATCCCGAGCTTGAGGAACCGGCTGCCTTTGCCTGTGCCAACAGTGTGTGCTCGCTGCCGGTTTTTAATCCGGAACACCTGAGGCGGCAGGTTAAAAAGATGATGGCGTTGCGAGTGAATGAGCGGCAGGGGAATTGATACCTGAGCGGGTTCAGGTGGAAAGGTCAGATCCTTGGGCGGTGCCCGTCAGCAAACCACTAAGCAAAGCGGGCCCTATCCGCCCAAGATAGTATCAATAAAACAAGGCAATACCCTGGTATGTGCGGGGTGCTTGACGTTCTTCACTTCGACCTAACCACAAGTTTCCCAAAATAAAGACATTCGCCTTCAAACCGGTGAGTTATGGAAGCCGCTCCCCGAGAGTGCCCCCATTTGCCCGCCGCCGAATAAACCAGGTTGTTACTTTATTTCCTGATTGCCGGATTGGCTCAGATCGCAATTTTATTGAGATAGAATTGGAGGCCACGCCCGGAATCGAACCGGGGTACACGGATTTGCAATCCGCTGCGTCACCACTCCGCCACGTGGCCAAAAGAAGATGCACAACTAATCCTTTTGGGTGGGGGGTTGTCAATCCTTTTTTCCCCTTTGCAATGCGGAAATTTCGCTTCTATATGGTTCGGCCGGGTATAGCCAGCCCGGGCTGATGATTAAGTGTGGCTTTGGGGCAGATTATGGCTTAAATTCCTGATGAGTCGGGTGTCTTGAATAAGCTCGCCTGGCTGGGTTGGAATTTGCTACGCATTTGATGAGGTGATCATGGTTGATTATGCCGCTTTGAGACGCAATATGGTGGATTGTCAATTGCGTCCTAATGAAATAACCGACCTGCGCATTCTTGAGGCCATGGATATGATCCCGAGAGAGGCCTTTGTTCCCAAGACTTTGAAACCTGTTGTTTATGCAGACAAGGAAATTGAGCTGGTTGGCCGGGAGGAGAACCTTGGCCCGCGTGCGATGGTCACTCCGATTGCGCTGGCAACATTGATACAGGGCGCTGCCATTCAGAAAACCGACTATGTTTTGGATATTGGCTGTCTCACCGGCTATTCTTCGGCTGTGCTGGCGCATGTGGCGGATTCGGTTGTTTCTGTTGAGGTTGTAGCTGAAATGGCTAAACAGGCTGGTGATACTTTATCTGAGCTGCAAATTATGAATGTGGCTGTTGTAGAAGGGGCGCTGGCGGCCGGGCAGGCAGATCAGGGGCCGTTTGATGTCATTCTCATTAACGGGGCCGTGGAACAGGTGCCGCAACCGTTACTTGATCAACTTAAAGATGGTGGCAGGCTTGTCACCGTTCTTATTGAAAACGGGTTTGGGCGGGCGGAATGTTATGTTCGCACTTCAGGGGTTGTCGGTGCTTCCAGTTTTTGCGATTTATCAGCGCCATTGCTGGATGAATTCCGCCAACCTGTTGAATTTGCCCTTTAAAAACGAACTGTTTCCCAATCATTGAAGCTTGTTTGATCGTACTCCGTTTTGAGTGCGCCTAAACTGTTGTAATTTTGAAACGTTTTTTCGCGGCCTGATCACTGGTGTTGATAAGCGTTAGGAGATCGTCAGTAATTTTTGATAGGGTAAAGTGATTCGGAATTTGTTTTTAGGGGGAATTAGCTGCTCAAAACATGCGGTTTTAAGCTGAGACCATTATCGTCACTTTCTTTTCAGGCGACAGAGAAGCAATTATGAGTTTTGATTTGCATTTTTAAAGGGGTGCCCGCGGGGTTTTTCTTTAATTTCTGCAGATTGAAACGCAAGCCTGGGCCAAAAGGGGAAGTTTAACTGTTGATTTAAAAGTTACTTTTGACTACAGATTTGCAAGTGACTTTTGATCTTATGGGTACAGGGCGTACATTGAGGTCAGTTCAGGTGACCTTCTCAGTTTTGTTTTTTGGTTTTTCCAAGCAACATCGCTGCTCTTTGCGGATAATTTTCACATAAGAACAGGTCCTGGTTTTTAAATTTTTACGCGGTACTGATGACGCAGAATTCGGCTTTGGTTGCTGAATTGAATGTTCGCTTGTTACCAAAGTCACTAATTACAAAGATATTACGTGCAAAATTGTTCGATGATTGAGGGTTTGATTGCTGATGGAATGAAAGTGAATGTTTTATGGGTAGGGTTTTGTTTGCCCATCCAATGTTTTCATTAACATTTTTACAGCAAGATAATGATAGCCATAAAACTCAGCCCTTCAGAAACTGGTACCTGTAGCATCTGTCAATTTGCGTAGAGAAGATTTAGTCAATTTAAAGCAGGCGTTTTATACAATGACCTTACCTACTGTGACCTTACCTACTCTGGACCTACCTACTGTGAACTTGCAAAATGTGAACTTGCGTATGAATTCTGAACTTTCGCAGGCGGGCGCCCCGGACGGGGTACCATCTTCTGCCGGATTACTCACATGTTCCGGATTGCCCGTACGGCGGTCCGAAACGTTCGAGTTCAGTCACAGACAAATAAACCACTTAAACAATCATCGCTTATTCACTAAGCGTTTTTGCTTATTCACTAAGCGTTTTTTCAAGTGCGTTAACGTTAACGCACTCACCAGCAGATGCAGTTTCAGGCGCAGTGCTCCCGGTTTGTTCTTCTCTGTCGTTGGTTTGCTGTTTTTGCAAACACCTGCACATAGTGAAACACTGAATCAGGCATTGTCGAGAGCTTATAGCTATAATCCACAACTAACAGCTGAACAGGCTCGCCTGCGGGCAACTGATGAGGACGTTGCCCGGGCACATTCCGGTTATCGGCCAGATCTTTTTGTTGACGGTGAACTCGGGACCCAGGAAACAAACACAAAGCCCCCAAGCGCCGGGGATGGGCGGACCTCGCCTTATGGGTATTCGGTGACACTCACTCAGCCCTTGTTCCGTGGGTTCAGGACGATTAATGGCATCCGGCAAGCCAAAGCCAGCGTTATGGCAGGGCGGGCCAGTTTGCGCTCTGTCGAGCAGACAGTGCTTTTGGATGCGGTTGCCGCTTACATGAATGTTGTTCGCGAAAATGCTGTTTTAAGATTGCAGACAAATAACCTGAATGTTCTCAACCAGCAATTGACGGCGACTGAGGATCGGTTTTCTGTTGGTGAAGTCACCACCACTGATGTGGCGCAGGCGCGGGCCCGGCGCAGCGCAGCGGTCTCACAACTCAATCTGGCGCGGGCCAATCTGAAAACCGCTAAGGCAGAATTTCGCCGGATTATCGGGCATGACCCTGTTCGTCTCGGCCGGCCAGGCACCATTGCCAAATATCTGCCAAAAACGCAGCAGGAAGCCCTGCGGCTTGCCATGAGCGAACATCCCTCGATAGAGATCGCTCTTTATGTTGAAAAGGCAGCCCGGCATAATGTTGCCCTCATTCAGGGTGAGCGCTTGCCTGAGGTCAATCTTGAAGCGCAATATTCCCAGAATTTTGATGGCTCGCCCTTTACTGATGAGCGGGAAGTTGGCTCTATTGTCGGCCGTATGCGGATCCCGCTCTATCAGGGCGGTGAGGTTTATGCACGCATACGCCAGGCCAAGCAGATCGTGCTGCAGCGGCGGGCTGAACTGAGTGATACGCGGCATCTGGTGCGGGCGAATGTTATTTCTGCCTGGGGGCAATTGTTGGCCGCCCGGGCCCAGATTGAAGCGAACCGGGTGGCTGTTCGGGCCAACAGAACCGCACTTTCCGGCGTGAGAGAGGAAGAAAAAGTCGGCCAGCGAACCATTCTTGATGTGTTGGACGCTGAGCAGGAATATCTCAACAGCCAGGTTACACTTGTGACATCTGAAAGAGATGTCGTGGTTGCTGAGTACAATCTCTATGCCGCGCTCGGCCGGTTGGGGATTGCTCATCTTCCGGTTTCCACAGTTAGCTATGATCCTGTGGAAAACTATAACCGGGTGTATCGTCGCTGGCGGGGCGGGGACATAAACCACTCTGAGCTTGATGCAGAGCGTTTATTAAGCCGGGATGAGGTCTATTTCCGCGAACAATCCTTTAAATAGGCCGCCACAAACCCGCAGTTCTTTGCCTGTATGTGGCTGATGCCTGAACGCAGTTGTGTGTAAATTGACAATTTGTGTCGCTTTGCATCTGGCACTGTGCGATAAAGTTTGATTAAATTGTATCAATCTTTTTGTAGGTGTTTTTGAGGCTTGCCTCATCTTCATAAGCGGGTTTTTTCAGCGGTGGATTATGCCGGTTGGTCCCTTGAATTTTTAGCTCTGGCTGAATGTTTCTGGTCTGACCGTGTTAGTTTGAGGGTCTATTTTCCATTGTTACCATCCTGCTTTGATGTTCCCATCCACGAAAAGGTGATCATAAGTGACGATGATCAGTGGTTTTGAGGCGATTAGGGTCAAGTGGCACCTGGAATATCTCCTGGCGCTTAAGACTTAATCAGAGCCAGTGGCATTTTAGAGTATCGCCGCTCAGGATTTTTGTGATCCTTTGTGGTTTCAGCTCTGATCAGGGCGTTGCTGAATTTGTTCAAGCTATCCGGGGGGTGTATCCGGTTGTTTGATTGGTAAACTGTTTGCGGGGTCATTCTGGTTTGTTGCATAACGTAGTTGCTTTTCAGCACGGCGGAACTGTGATGAGCGGGCCTCATGTTTTAGTTAGATATTTGAGTTTTGTTTGACAATTGACACGTGTCTTGAGTGTCTAATGCCAGGCGATGCGGGGAATTTTTTGAGGTAGCACAGGATGAGCAGTAGCGGCCAAGCTCCCAATGTTTCGATGGATGAGCTCCTTGCGTCCATCAAGAGTATGATTGAGGGTGAAAGTACAGGAGTAGTACCTGAGGGGCTCACCCCTCCGGTGGCAGAGCAACCAGCTGATGCGTTTGATGATGGCATCATGGATCTCACGCAAATTGCCAAACCACCTGTGCAAACCCACGCGCCCCTTCCGCCTGAAACAGGCATTGAGGAAGCGGGGCATCCTTACCCCGGAGACCAGCAGCCATCTGGTGCTGATGGGGAACATGCCTCTAGCGCGGCGCAGGAAGCCGCGGCACAGATTCAGGATATTTTAGGCGGTATGGGCGCTGAAATGGGCGGTACTGCCAATGAAATGGCAGGCCATGGCAGCCAGAAACCCATTGATCCCCGGGCTCAAGAGCCTGTACGCCAGGCGGAAACGCCGAAATCTCCTTTTCAAGGGGCTGAGCTGGCTGCTGCCAAGGCCAACCCTGGCCTGATGGGCGGCGCTGATCCGTTAGCAGGTTTTGATGATATGCTGGCGCAGGGAGCTGGTGCCCCGTTGCAGGATGCAACGCGCGGGCTTGGCCCGGAACAGCATGCCCAAACCCAGCATCCTCCGGAAAGACGTTCTGAAGGCCCTTTGGGCGGGCCTGATGCTTTAGCTCAGGCTGAGCAGAAACCACAGGATATGCGCCCTGCCGGGCAGCCGGGTGTTGACCCGGCTATTAAACGCCAAATGGAAGCCGGGCAACCGGCCTTGCATGGTCATCCCGGGGGAGGGCCCATGGGCCACCCGCCTGCCCATGAAGGGCAGGGACTACAGGGGCCCGGTTCGCAGGGGCAGATCCCTTTTCCAGGGGCGGGTGGCATGCCGCCTGGTCAGCATGGGCAGCCTGGCCATGAGCACCGTGATCTGCGTCAGGAAAGTGAATATGCCATGGGGCAGGCGCTGCGGCAGGCTGATGCAAGCTTGAGCGCGCAGCCTGCGCTTCAGGGCCAGATGCCAGCCGTACAGCCGGGTGCTGGCTGGCAACAACCTCAGGGACAGCTTCCACAAGGACAGGTGCCTCAAGGACAGCCTCCACAGGGGCAACATCCTTACCCACCCGAAAGTTATGGGCATGCACTGCCAGTTCCGGCAGCAGGGCGCTCTATGGTGCCGGTGGCAGCGCAACCGATGATGGTGGCAGACCCTTCCGTTGACCAGTTGCCGGTTGAGATGCGGAATAATCTTGAAGAGATTGTCAAACAGCTTCTCAAGCCGCTATTGCGGGAATGGCTGGAGCGCAACTTGCCTGAGCTGCTGCGCGGTGCGGTTGATGAACAGGGAAAAATCGACCCTGATCGTCTTTAATCAGGTCGCCAAGTTTTCATTATGAGATATAGCGATGGGAAAGGCCGCTCTGATTTTGTTCAGAGTGGCTTTTCTTTCTGTGCTTATTTGTTTGCGCTTCAGGTTGCCTAAGGCCGGATGCGAAGTGGGCATCTGAAGGCCCAGAAAAAGCAACCGCGCTGGTTAGTCTGTTTCCACATCGAGGAAGCCGCCGGACTGGCGGGACCAGAGCTGGGCGTAAATTCCCTGTTGCTCTATCAGTTGCTGGTGGCTGCCATCTTCGATGATCCGGCCTTTATCCAGAACGATCAGGCGGTCCATGGCGGCAATGGTTGACAGCCGGTGCGCGATGGCGATCACTGTTTTGTCATGCATCATATGGGCCAACTGTTGTTGAATGACAGCCTCCACTTCAGAATCCAGGGCGGACGTGGCTTCATCAAGAATAAGAATGGGAGCGTTTTTCAAGAGTACCCTTGCGATGGCTATGCGCTGGCGCTGGCCGCCTGATAGTTTCACACCCCGGTCACCAACAAGGGTATCATAGCCTTTACCGCCCTTGCCATCGCTCAAGCTTCCGATAAACTCATCAGCTTCAGCTTTTTTGGCTGCCCGGATCATATCATCTTCACCTGCTCCCTGAGCCCCGTACATCAGGTTATCCCTGATCGTCCGGTGCAGGAGTGAGGTATCCTGGGTGACCATGCCGATTTGCCGCCGCAGGCTTGCCTGTGTCACATCTGCAATGTTCTGATCATCAATACTGATCACTCCGGAGCGGATGTCATAAAGCCGAAGTATCAGGTTTACAAGGGTGGATTTACCCGCTCCTGAGCGGCCAATAAGTCCGACCTTTTGCCCGGCTTTTATCTCCAGATTAAAATTTTCAATCACCGGTAGATCTTCGGGTGGTTTTTCCTTGATCAGGTCAGCATAGTTAAAATGGACATTCTCAAATCTTATTGTGCCTTTCCTGACCTTCAGCTCTTTGGCGTCTGTCTTGTCAGTGACACTCAAGGGTTTGGCGATGGTGTCCATGCCTTCTTCTACAGTGCCGGTGTTTTCAAATACACCATTGGCGATCTCCATCAACCAGGCCGCCATGTTGCAGAGTTGCAGGCTCAGTGGCAGGATCATCGCCACCTGACCGATGGTGATGATGCCGTTTTGCCAGAACTGGATGGCGGTTATGCCGATGCCGAGCAAAAGCAGGCCGTTGATGATATGCAGGGCAAACCACATATAGGTGAAATAGCGAAACAGGCTCTGGATTTCTTTTGTGTGCTGGCGGATGCCTTCTGCCACGTAGTGATCTTCAAATTCCCCGCCGGCAAAAAGCTTCACCGTCTGGATGTTGGTGTAGCTGTCAACCAGCCTGCCTGTCAGCATTGAGTGAACCTCAGACATGATAGCGGCCTGACTGCGTATGCGGGGGAGGTAATAAACCAGCACAGCGAAATAGGCGATGAGCCAGAGGAGGACCGGGATCGTCAGATAGATATTGGCGCTGGCAATAAAGAACATGGCCGAGATGATGAAAGCCAGAACATACCAGATGCTGTCCTGGACACTCATGACACTGGCTCTGAGCGCCATGCCGGTCTGCATGACCTTATTGGCGATACGGCCGGCAAAATCACTTTGGAAAAAATGCAATGACTGGCGGGAGACATGGTAATGGCTTTGCCATCTGATAAGGTTGGTAAAGCCGGGGAACTGACCGTGATGTGAGACCAGCATGGAAATGATGGCGAGGAAGGGGCGGGCAATCAGCAGGCCCGCGATCATCAGAAACATCCAATAACCTTCCTGCCAGATTTTATCCGCCGGGGTTTTGTTGATGAGATCAACAATCCAGCCTATGAAGACAGGGATCAGCGCATCAGAAAAGGCGCTGAGAGCTGCAAGCAGACACGCCAGTGTGACGATCGGCCAGATCTGTTTTAGAAAATAGACATAAAACGCCCGCAAGCCTTTGGGTGGTGAGGGGTTCTCTGCCAGGCTGACCGGATCTATCCAGTTTTCAAAATAGGCAAAAAAGCGGGCTAACATGTTTCTGTTCCTGATCCAGAATTTTAAAAAGCCGGGCAGAATAGCGAAAGTTTGTGGCAATTTTTTTATGGATTGATTTTTACCTTCTCAAGTTTTCTGCGGCTGGCCCTGATCACTGGTTGACAGCAGCCCCTGAGGCGCGTACCACCGGTTTTTTATGATTAGACCAGCTATTGAAATTTAAGAACCATTATGCTTGAGAAAACTTATCTGCCGCAGGATATTGAACAGCGGATTTATGAGGCCTGGGAAAATTCAGGTGCTTTTAAAGCCGGTGATGACCCCTCCAAAGATAAAGAGGGCGATAATTTTTGCATTGTCATTCCGCCGCCGAATGTGACCGGCTCGCTGCATATCGGGCATGCGCTGAATAACAGCCTGCAGGACATTCTTATTCGCTTTGAGCGGATGAGGGGTAAAAATGTTCTCTGGCAGCCTGGGGTTGATCATGCGGGCATTGCAACGCAGATGGTGGTTGAACGCCAGCTTGCTGAACAGGGTGAGCCTTCCCGGCGTGAGCTTGGCCGTGAGAAATTTCTTGAGAAGGTCTGGGCGTGGAAGGAGCAGTCCGGCGGGACAATTGTTAATCAATTGCGCCGACTTGGGGCTTCCTGTGACTGGTCGCGTGAGCGCTTCACCATGGATGAAGGCTTGTCAAAAGCGGTTCTGAAAGTTTTTGTTTCACTTTATGAAGAGGGGCTGATTTACAAGGACAAGCGGCTTGTGAACTGGGACCCTAAATTGCTGACCGCGATTTCCGATCTTGAGGTAGAGCCCCGGGAGACGCAAGGGTTCATGTGGCATTTCAAATATCCGATTGAGGGGGAAGAGGGGCGGTTCATCACTGTTGCCACCACCCGGCCGGAGACCATGCTGGGTGATACCGGCGTTGCGGTTCACCCTTCTGATGAGCGCTACACCGATCTTGTTGGCAAGATGGTGCGGTTGCCAATAGCGGATCGTCTCATTCCGATTGTTGCGGATGAATATCCGGACCCTGAGCAAGGATCGGGTGCCGTGAAGATGACGCCGGCCCATGATTTCAATGACTTTGAAGTTGGCCGCCGGCAAAACCTAGAAATGATCAATATTCTGGATGCACATGCGCATCTGAATGAAAATGTGCCTGAGGCGTATCAGGGGATGGAGCGATTTGAGGCGCGCAAAAAAGTTGTTGCCGAGATGGAGAGCCTTGGCCTTCTTGCCAAGATTGATGACCATGAGCTGACTGTTCCTTATGGGGATCGCTCTGGTGTGGTTGTTGAGCCCTGGCTCACTGACCAGTGGTATGTTAATGCGGGTGAGCTGGCGAAACCGGCGATAGAAGCGGTAAAATCCGGCAAGACCAGATTTGTCCCCGCCAACTGGGACAAGACCTATTTTGAATGGATGAATAATATCCAGCCGTGGTGTATTTCCCGCCAGCTCTGGTGGGGGCATCAGATCCCGGCGTGGTACGGTCCTGATGGTGAAGTGTTTGTGGCGCTGAACAGTGATGAGGCACAAGCCAGGGCTGATGCGCATTACGGCAAAGCCACCCTGCTTGAGCGGGATGAAGATGTGCTTGATACCTGGTTTTCATCAGCGCTCTGGCCATTTTCAACCCTTGGCTGGCCGGATAATACAGACGAACTGCAGCGTTATTACCCAACAGCCACGCTTTCAACCGCGTTTGATATCATCTTTTTCTGGGTTGCCCGGATGATGATGATGGGCCTTCATTTCATGAAGGATGTTCCCTTCGATACGGTTTATATTCACGCGCTTGTCCGGGATGAGAAGGGCAAGAAGATGTCCAAGTCCAAGGGTAATGTTGTTGACCCGCTGGAGCTGGTTGACAGTTACGGCGCTGATGCGTTGCGGTTTACGATGGCGGCCATGGCGGCGCAGGGCCGGGATGTGAACATGTCAATACCGCGGGTTGAAGGCTACCGGAATTTTGCAACCAAGCTCTGGAATGCGGCGCGGTTTGCCGAGATGAACGGTTGCATCGGGACTTATGAAACTGATCCAGGTGAGATTCAGGCTACGCTCAATCAGTGGATTGTTTCGGAGCTTGCCTCTACGGCCGCTTCTGTTACCAGTGCAATTGAGGCTTATCGTTTTAATGAGGCGGCTGACGCGCTTTATCATTTCATCTGGCATACTTACTGTGACTGGTATGTGGAGCTTTCAAAGCCGGTGTTTTCATCAGGTGATGAAGTGCTGATTGAAGAGAGCCGGGCGGTGACTGCTTTTGTTCTTGATGAGATGCTTAAATTATTGCACCCGTTTATGCCTTTCATGACCGAGGAGCTCTGGGATCATTTTGGCCAGTCTGGCCGAACTCGCGAGACGATGTTGATCAAGGCCAGCTGGCCGGAGTATCAGGGTTTGGAAGATGAGCCCGCCACAAGTGAGATCAATTGGTTGATCGGCCTGATCTCTGAGGTGCGCTCAGCCCGGGCGGAGATGAATGTACAGCCTTCTGCCGAAGTGCCGCTGGTGCTTTGTCAGGCAAATGAGGTTAGCAAAGCGCGGTTAAGCGCGCATGAAACAACCCTTAAACGGATGGCCCGTCTTTCCGATGTTTCACTGGCTGAGACAGTGCCGTCCGGGGCGGTGCAACTGGTTATCGGTGAAGCTGTGGCTGCTCTTTGCCTGAGAGATGTTATTGATGTTTCAGCTGAAAGTGCGCGTCTGGGTAAAGAGATGGGCAAGGTCCAGGGTGAGATCAAAAAACTTTCCGGCAAGCTGTCTAATGAACAGTTCCTTGCCAAGGCACCTGACGATGTGGTGGCTGAACAGCAGCGGCGACTGGATGAGGAAAAGGGCCGGCTTGAGAAGCTGGAAGCGGCATTAACGCGGCTGAAAGCTGTGTCCTGATCCCTTGTTTTTGTTCTGGAATTTCATGTATCTGGTGGCATGACCTGTGGTTTTTTTGCCATGCCTTGCGCATGTAAGCCCGGTATTTTGATAGATTTCAGAACCAGTTTCCCGGTATTTTTCGATTATCAATAGCCATAGCCTGATGTGCTACTTCCTCGTTTTTGCAGTAAAAAAAGTTCTATTTAAAGGTTAAGAGCGCCGGGTTTTGGCCCAGAAACCCTTAAACATCAGGAAAACTGCTCGCTTTATTTGCAATATGCTAAAAATTTGTGCACCATTTGCCCACTTGCGATGATGGTATCGCGAGGATCAGGGCGCTTATGCTTTTGATCTTACTTTCGATATAACAATCAGGGGAGTGTTGTTATGCCTATGTTAACTGCTTTGGCGCTCAGTATTGGTCTTCTTGCTGCTGTTGCCACTTATATCTGTGTTGCTGATATTGGCGGCATTGGTCTACAGGTTTGGGTGATATTTCTGGCCTGGGCCTGTTTTTTCCATGTGGGGGGCAAAGAGCAAGGCCTTATCACAACCATTATCGGTATGACGTTTGGTGTCATCATTGGTGTTCTGGCCCTCTGGGTCAATGCTGATTTTAACCCAGGCCTTGATGGTGCTATCTGGGCGGCGATCTGTGTTGGTATTGGTGCCATGATCATTGTTCTGGCTTCTTCAATACCACTGTTTTCTGTTATCCCTGCTTCGGTTTATGGCTTTGCCACAATAGCCGCCTATGCGCTTTTGAAAACCGGTACCGGTGATCTTACAACTGCCGGGATGGCGAACCCTGCTGTCATAGTGATCCTCTCTATTATAGCTGGTGCTATCTTTGGGTATCTTTCTGAAAAGCTGGCTTCCATGCTGGCGAGCGACGGGTAATGTCTTTTATCTGGCGTTAATCTTCAAAGTTTTGCCCCTTGCCGGAGTTTAAACCGGCAAGGGTTTTTTTATTCCAGCTTTCAGGTTTTGTCTTCTGCGTTGTCTTTGTTGCTGTTTGGATCATCGACGGGGTTTTTGTCTTTCTCTTCCGGTGTCTGTTTTTTCTTTACTTTCTTACCGCAGATGAGTTTCAGGCTTTGCCATTCTGTCTCAGACAGAATTGGCGGCGATGTGGTTATTTTTGACTTTCTGAATTGTTTGATGCGGCTTTTGGTGGCCGGGTGTGAACTGATCCACCGCAGGATGCTGCGATCATCTGTTTTTTCTTTCGGTGTGGCCGTTGGTTGTTTTTGCTCCGAGGGGATTTTTGCCTTGTCTTCAGTCACGCCCTCATTGAGGCCTGCTTTGTCATTATCTTTTTGCCCATCTTTGCTGGCCACTGTCTTTAAGCTGCGTTTGTTCATCAGACGCTCAAAGAAACCGGCCAGAGGGCGGGTGTCTATGGTGACTTTGTTCAATATTCTTTCGGCATGGTCGTCTGCCTCCTGCTCAGCTGTGCGGCTATAGCCGGATTGCACCAGGAAAAAGGCGAGATCACCAACTGTTCCGGATTCGCCCGCGGTTAACACCTGTATGACTGTCAGGATGCCAAATGCCCGAATGATGTTTGCTTCCGGGTGCCGCTCTATCGCGTGGCCGATTTCATGGGAGATGACACCGGCAACTTCATCTGCGTTTGCGGCCTCTCTTATCAGTTTGCCCGACACCATGATCTGATTGCCGGGTGCGGCAAACGCATTCACAAAATTGAGGTCTACGATTTTGACGCTATAATTCTTATGGTTGGTGATTGCCGGGTTCAGCCGTATCAGCAGTTTTTCCAGAGCCCTGTCACCTTGCGGGGTGGAACAGATTTTCTTGTTGTTTCTAATGGTGTTAATGACGCCTTTGCCCAGACTGATGCGGGCTTGTTCCGGCAACATGAAGGCAAGGGTGTTTGCGGGGCTTATGATGTTGAAATAGGTCAGGGCCCAGAAAAGGACAATAGAAGCGGCAATACCAAGGGGCCATTTCAAAAGTGACCATTGATGAGCACCGTGGGTGATTTCTGGTGCCTGATCCAGAATACGTTTGGCAAAATCCTTGTCTTCTATGAACAGGCGCTCACCAGGTTTGGTGTGAAAAGAGAGCAGCACAGTCCTGTCATCTATGTGAACAGGGTGGGGTGATCGGATGAGATCGTAGGGCCATTCTGTTGGCTCGGCGCCGGGCGCATCTGCGGGGCGAAACCGCAGGGCCGTTTCGCTCAGCTCTATTTCAACCTCTTTGGCTGCGGCTGTTTTGCCATCACTCCAGCGACCATTCCAGATTTTGGTTGTTTGCATTTTGGGGACTTCCAGGTGGTAGGGGTTATGGGGCCGTATTGTGCTCTTATGTTATAAAAATGACCGGGGCATGTCATCCATCGCACTGATGGCCCCGGTCATTGGTTTATTTTCAGACATTTTTCCAGGTATCACATTTTTCCAAATATCACAGTTTTCCAGATATCTAAGTTTGAAAAAACAGAAGAAATGCCGAATACCTAGAAAGAGGAAATGTCAAAGCCCTCTGCCAGACCTTCTCCGGTTTTGCTTAATGTCTCACTGCTTTGCTCGATGGCATTGATATCAACATTACCGTTAAATGACATGTTATCAACGAAATAGCCAAATAGCCGGGCAATCGCGACCGGGCTCAGGATGGTCAGTGATAACAGCACAATCAGCAGATTGCTGATGGTCAACCAGATCAGACCGCCGGGTGTGGTGTTGAGGGTGAAATTCCCATTTGAGAAGTGTGTATGTTCGGCGATGTAATTGTAATATTTTGACTGATACCAGGCATAGACCATCGCCATGACCAGAATAAAGGCGAAATAATAGCCCAGAATGATGAGGTTGATTTGAAGCTGTTTGGCAGGATCCATGGGAATGCCGCTTTCGGCGTGTGATTTGATCATTTCCATATAAGGAGCGATGAGAAAGCCAAGCACGACAAGCCCGCCAAGGAAAGCCAGCCAGGGGATGATATATGATTTATAAAGCGGCTTTGAAGAGCCGGTGAAATGCATTGGTGTTTCACCAAAGTGGGTTTCATTGGTCATTTTGCGGTAAAGTTTGATGCTCTGCCAGGGATAGGCCAGACCAAGTGTGATGCCGGTTACTAAGCTGGTCCAAAAGGCGGTCCAGGCATAGCCCCAGGCTGATCCTCTCAGAGCGCCGCGGATGCCACGCCATTGGGTGCGCGAGAGGCGGTAGCGCTGGGCGTTATAGATGGCGACGCCGATCAGATATAAAAGAAAGACATAAATCAGGGTGATACCGATACCAAAAGCAATGAGATTGTGCGGTACGAACAGCAACTGCAAAGCTGTAATGCCCAGAAACAGCGGTAGAAAAACCACGCCCATCACAATCAGAAAGCCGAGGAACAGCTCCATGCCGGTGCCTGTGTATTCCAGTGGTTCTGAATTGATGCGAACGTGATTCCAGAGGCGTTTGCGCACTTCTGTTTTGCCCCAGAAATGATAGATACCCAAGGTAATGATTTTGAGGAAAAAGACCTTGAATCCGAGGCCCACATAATAGGACCCTTTGCCGGTCCAGGCTATATCGAGAGGCTGGCCGCGTCCCGTGGTTGTTCCTTCTTGCATTTGACACCCTCCTTAACGGTCAATTGTGGCATTTAGCTATACGCTATTATACCTGTCGCTTGAACGTTAGATTTGGTTCTAGCGCGCTTTTTAAAATAACTGTGGCATCCGGCTCGCCGGAACTCATTGAAAAATCCCTCTGTTTTCCCGCTGTCGGGTGGTTTCATTGTATGGGGTAGCGAAGCGGATGCAGAAAATTGGTGGTAAAATGCAGGAAGCTGTGCACTTGTGGTTTTCCAGACACAGAGTGCGCCCTATTTGCCCCGTTTGTGCCATAAACCAAGCGCATTATCAGGGTAGTTAAGATTATGGGATCTGGATCTGGCTGATATTGTGTTGAGTTTCAAGCCGAGTGCGTTCTGCGTTCTTTTGTTTGTCTCATAAGGGGGCCTGTTTTTCCGGATTTAGTGAATGTGATTATGGCATGCTGTTAGCGTGTCTGTGATTTGCGTGTGGCCATGCGCTGAGTGTGGTTTCTATGCTCGGTATTGTTGGGGTTAAGCCTTAATGGTTTTACTCAGCTTATCGGCTTTACTCAGCTTCTCGGCTTTACTCAGCTTCTATGAATGGTTAAAGAAAAGGCCTTTGTTCCGCCAATAATTACAGAAAAGTTTGAAACATTATGGACGCTAATTCTTTTGATAAATCCAAATTACCCAGCCGGCACGTAACTGAGGGGCCGGACCGGGCACCACACCGCTCATATTATTATGCGATGGGACTGACTGAGGAAGAAATTCACCGCCCGTTTGTCGGTGTGGCCAGCTGTTGGAATGAAGCAGCGCCTTGTAATATTGCGCTGATGCGTCAGGCGCAGGCTGTTAAAACCGGGGTGAAGGCGGGTCTTGGAACGCCGCGTGAGTTTTGTACCATTACAGTGACCGATGGCATTGCCATGGGGCACCAGGGTATGAAGTCTTCTCTGGTTTCCAGGGAAGTGATTGCTGATTCTATCGAATTGACCATGCGCGGCCATTGCTATGATGCGCTTGTCGGGCTTGCTGGCTGTGACAAATCCCTGCCGGGGATGATGATGGCGATGGTGCGGTTGAATGTGCCGAGTGTCTTTATGTATGGTGGTTCGATTTTGCCGGGCAAGTTCAAGGGCAAGGATGTTACCGTTGTTGATGTGTTTGAAGGGGTTGGCCAGCATTCTGCGGGTAAGATGTCTTCTGATGATCTGCATGAACTTGAATGTGTTGCCTGCCCGAGTGCCGGCTCTTGCGGCGGACAGTTTACCGCCAACACAATGGCCTGTGTTTCAGAGGCGATGGGACTTGCGCTGCCATTTTCCGCCGGGGCCCCTGCGCCTTATGAAAGCCGGGATGAATATGCAGAAGCCAGTGGGCGGCAAGTGATGGAACTTGTTGCGCGCGGCATTCGCCCGCGGGATATTGTTACCAGAAAATCTCTTGAGAATGCCGCAACTGTTGTGGCTGCTTCTGGTGGTTCGACAAATGCGGCGTTGCACCTGCCGGCCATTGCGCATGAAGCGGGGATTGAATTTGATCTTTTCCAGGTGGCTGAGATCTTTAAGAAAACACCCTACATTGCTGACCTTAAACCGGGCGGTAAATATGTTGCCAAGGATATGTATGATGCTGGCGGTGTACCGGTATTGCTTAAAACGCTGCTTGATGGTGGCTTTTTGCACGGGGATTGCCTGACTGTCACCGGCAAGAGCCTTGCCGATAATCTTAGTGATGTTGCCTTCAATGAAGATCAGGATGTGATTTATCCGGTGAGCAACCCGATCACGCCGACAGGCGGTGTTGTGGGGCTCAAGGGTAATCTTGCCCCTGATGGTGCAATTGTGAAGGTTGCTGGTATGAAGGTTTTAAAATTTGAGGGCCCGGCGCGGGTTTTCGAGAGTGAGGAAGAGGCTTTTCAGGCTGTTGAGAACAAACAGTTTGAAGAAGGTGAAGTTCTTATCATACGCAATGAAGGGCCGAAAGGTGGCCCGGGAATGCGCGAGATGCTCTCCACCACGGCGGCGCTTTATGGCCAGGGTATGGGTGACAAGGTCGCGCTTATTACGGATGGCCGTTTCTCGGGTGCGACACGGGGTTTCTGTATTGGTCATGTCGGGCCTGAAGCTGCTGATGGCGGGCCGATTGGCCTATTGAAAAATGGTGACATCATCACAATTGATGCTGAGGCTGGTAGTCTGGATGTCAAGCTTTCTGATGAAGAGCTTGCGTCACGGCGGGCGGAATGGCGCCCCCTTAAAACTGATTATCAGACAGGTACACTTTGGAAATATGCACAACTAGTGGGCCCCGCCTATAAGGGCGCGGTGACCCATCCTGGAGGTTCTGAAGAAGTTGTTTGTTACGCAGACATATAAACTTGTTAAAGGTTGGGGCAGGGTGATCACTCGGTTACCTCGCCGCAACCTCCTAAAACAGCGCGCTGTTTTGCCCCTGCTCATGGCTGGCGGGTTGGTTTTGGGTATGGGGCTTTTTGGCCATACCCTGCCGGTCCTCGCTCAGGGAGATGGGCTTGATGCCGTTGATCCTTCCGTGCGGGGAGGATATTCAAATGATGATCAGCTTGACCGCAGCCCCCTGCCTGAGTTGAAAGTACCGCCCTCAGGATTTGATCAAACCCCAGAGAAGCGGGCTGAACGCAGCGATGAACTTGAAATGGCGTCTCCGTTGAAAGCGCCTGGCGGTCATATCAGTGTTCTGCAACAAGCACTGAAGGATTACCGGGAAAGACGCATTCAGGATGCGGTTATCGGGTTTGAAGCGGCGGCGAAGAATAATTCGTTTATAGCCCGTTTTCTGTTGGCGCATATTTATCGCACTGGTAAGAGCGGGGTGGTTAATCATCGCCGAGCCTATGATCATTATCGCAGGATAACCAATGATTTTGTTGATGCGGATATTCAATATTCCCGGCATGCGCCCTATGTGGCGCACGCATTTGTGCAACTTGCCCGCTATATCGAGGCCGGTGTTGAAGAGCTGGAAATAAAAGCAGACCCGCAGCATGCGCGTATACTTTATGAAAAAGCCGCCCATTTTGGTGATGTGGAGGGGCAGTACCAGCTTGGGCGTTTTCTTATTGAGAGCGGACAGGTGAGGAATGTGAAACTTGGCCAGCGTTGGTTGACGCGGGCTGCAGTTAAAAATAATGCAAAAGCACAGGCCTATCTCGGGGCGCTTTACTGGCAGGGTGATCTTGTCACGCGGAAGCAGGCGCTGGCGCTGGCCTGGATTGAGTTTGCCAGACGGAATGCGGTTGGTTCTGTAAAAAACCAGGTGGAGCGACTTTATGAGGCTGTCCGGTTTGATATGAACCCGAAACAGCATGTCAAAGCCGAGCTGTATATTGATCGGTTGCGGACAAAATATCATGTGCTGTGGCGTGAGACACCTGTGCGCCCGGAACAGGAAGAAAGTGAATTTCTTGATGGTATAATTCTGGCTGAGCCTCCCAAGGGGCTTGATCAGGAGCAGCTTGAGGCAACCGGGCCTCGCAACCAATATAGTGATGACCAGGGTGAGGGATCAGACCTTGGCCAGATGGAAGGCGGGCGCCAGCATTTTGGTTTTCAGTTTTTCAATTATGGTGGGTTCAACGCGCAGTAAGACCAGAGGCCGCATCAGATCTGGTTGTTGCTGATGGGTGCCAGCTTTTTGTGGCAGTTGCCTGCAATTCTCCTCAGTTTTAATTCAACATTCACTATACGCTTGGCCCTACACATCAACATCTATGGTTACAGGTACGTGGTCTGAGGGTTTTTCCCAGCCTCTTGTGTATTTCTCTATCTGGCAGGATTGCAGTTTGTCTGCTGCCTGCGGGGAGAGAAGGTGATGGTCAATACGCAGGCCGTGATCCTTGGCCCAGGCACCTTTCTGGTAATCCCAGAAGCTGTAGGCGTGGGGCTGATTGACGGCAGCTTCGTAGGCGCTTGTCAGCCCGAGATTGAGAAGCGCGTGATAGGCGGTTCGGCTTTCGGGGCGGAAGAGGGCATCATCCAGCCAGTTGTTCGCGTCAAAGACATCATTTTCAGTGGGGATGATGTTGTAGTCCCCTGCGAGGATGAGGGGTTCTTCAAATTCCAGCAATCGGTGTGCATGCGCTTTCAGGCGGGCCATCCATTTCAGTTTGTAGGGGTATTTTTCACTGTCTACCGGGTTGCCGTTTGGCAGATACAGCGAAGCTATGCGCAAGATACCGGTATCTGTCCCGATGACGGCTTCCAGATAGCGGGCCTGGGCATCTTCAGGGTCGTCTTCACCATCAAGGCCGGGCAGTCCGGTTCTGATCTCATCAAATGGGCGCTTGGAGAATATTGCCACGCCGTTGAAACTTTTCTGGCCATGGACGGCAACATTATAACCAAGAGCCTCAAATGGCTCAGCGGGGAAATTTTCATCTACTGATTTGATTTCCTGGAGGCAGGCAATATCGGGGTTTGATTCCCTCAGCCAGCGCTCCAGATTGGTGATCCGGGCCTTGATGCCGTTGATGTTCCAGGTTGAGATTTTCAAAAGGCCGCCCTCCGTTGCCATTATCTTTGGATAGAGGCCCTGAAGAGAAGTGTCAATATATCTGGATGCTCTTCAGCCAGAGATATGCTGGATCAGGTGTGGGGTATGCCTAATTGATTATACGGAAAAGCTAGTGCCGCAGCCGCAGCTGGCGGTGGCGTTTGGGTTGTTGATCTGAAACGAGGCACCGATCAGCGCTTCTACAAAATCAATTTCCGAGCCTTGGAGGAAATTGAGGGAAACATCATCCACCAGAACGGTGGCGCCCTGTTTTTCAATCACCAGGTCATCTGCCTTTTGTTCCTGCACCAGGTCGAATTTGTAGGAAAAGCCGGAACAGCCGCCGCCTTCCACACTCACACGCAGCATGGTGCCTTCGGGTTCATCAGCGATGATGTCATGAATGCGCTTTGCGGCGCTGTCACTTAATGAGACGCTGTTGGCAGGGGGGGATTTCAAGGTTGTGTCTGTCATGATTTTCCAATATTGGCTCAAGGACTTGTTTGTTGTTAACCGGATTATAAGTTTCAGGCCCTCAATGGCTCATTTCCGCGGCTCATTTCCGCCAGTATGGAGACGAACCACTCTATTTACGGTCATTGTGTATTTTCGGTCATTCTGTAGATTTTCAACCACCTGTATATAACAACAGATATTTGTTTATCATTTGATACGGCTTTCATTAAAAGATAGTAGGGCTTGGGTTAATGTCAAGTTAGAGGCCTGAGAAGAGCTGGTTTTGTCGTACCTGATTTTTAACTGAGAGACGCAGATCAGGCGATAGAAGGACTGGCCGATGAGGTCGTGAATGGGTGAATATCTTAAAAAAAGCAAAGAGCCGTGTCTTTATGCTGCGGATTTCAAGGCGAGCCGGGGGCGGCTTTTTGAGGAAGATGGCTGCTCAATGCGCTCCGCCTTTCAAAGAGACAGGGACAGGATTGTTCATTCCACCGCTTTTCGCCGGCTGACCCACAAAACCCAGGTTTTTATCTATCATGAGGGGGATCATTACCGGACCCGGCTCACCCACACGCTGGAAGTGGCGCAGATTGCCCGCTCGATTGCCCGAATGCTTCATCTGGATGAAGACCTGACAGAAGCGGTGGCACTGGCGCATGATCTTGGGCACTCGCCGTTTGGTCACGCGGGGGAGCGTGCGCTTAATCGGGTGATGCAGGATTTTGGCGGGTTTGATCACAATGCGCAAAGTCTCAAACATGTGACATTGCTTGAGCATAAGTATCCCCGTTTTGACGGGCTGAACCTCAGCTATGAATGCCTTGAGGGGATTGTAAAACATAACGGGCCGCTTCCAGGCGGTGATGCCCCAGCCTATATTCAACAGTTTAATGAAGAATTTGATCTAAGGCTCAATGAATATGCGCTGCTTGAGGCGCAGGTGGCGGCGATCGCTGATGACATTGCCTATTGCAACCATGATATTGATGATGGGCTGAGAGCGGGGTTGATCAGCGTCAATGATCTTGAGGGTGTGCCGCTGACCAAAGATTTACTCGTTGAAATTCGCGCTCTCTATGGGGTGTTACCAGAGGGGCGGCTGATTTATGAGTTGAACCGGCAGTTAATCACATTGATGGTGGCGGATGTTACCGGGCGCACACTGAGCCTGTTGAAGGAGGCGGGTGTTGCAAGCCTTGATGATATTCGCGCCGGCGCTCAGGCCTTTGTTCAGTTTTCCCCCTCCCTTGCCGGTAAATTGCAGCAATTGCGGCAGTTTCTGTTTGAAAGTGTTTACCGCGATGACTGGGTGATGCAGGTGATGGGACGGGCTGAGACAATTGTGAGTGACCTTTTCTCGCACTATCAATCTTCACCGTTGGACATGCCGGATGACTGGCAAGGCCTGCTAAACAGTTCCAATGAATTTGAGCGGGCGGTTCATATTTGTGATTTTGTCGCTGGCATGACAGACCGGTTTGCTGTTCAGGAGCATAAACGGTTGTTTGACGCGACGCCTGATTTGCGATAGGCAGCGAAGACTTCAGCATTTATATTCTTAAGAGGCTTAACACCTGGCTTTGAGGAGAGGTTATGGATCCCTTTATTCTGTTTGAGGATCATGTTTCAGAAATTATTGACGGGCTTGTGAGCGATGGGGTGGTTCCGCCGGATGCGCCGCGCGGCGGGGTGATTGTTGAGCCACCGCGGGATGCTGCACACGGTGACCTTTCAACCAATGCAGCGATGGTGCTTGCAAAATCCGCGAAAATGGCTCCAAGAGCCCTTGCCGAGATGATCACGGAGAAACTTTCTGCGATTGATATTGTCAGCTCGGTTTCAGTGGCAGGGCCGGGTTTTATTAACATCCGGCTTGAAGATGCGTTCTGGAGTGAGATCATCCGCGATGTGTTGCAGGACCCTCAGGGATTTGGCCGGGTGGATATTGGCAAGGGGGAAAAGCTGAATGTGGAATATGTTTCCGCCAACCCGACCGGGCCGATGCATGTGGGGCATTGCCGGGGGGCGGTGTTTGGCGATGCTTTGGCGCGGCTGCTGGATTTTGCCGGTTATGATGTTTGCCGGGAGTATTACATCAATGATGCCGGGGCACAGATTGATGTTCTGGCCCGCTCGGTTTTTCACCGTTACCGTGAAGCGCTGGGTGAGGAACTGGGTGACCTTGGCGAGGGGCTTTACCCTGGGGATTATCTCATCCCGGTCGGTCAGAGCCTTGCTGACAGCCATGGTGATGCGCTTGCCCGAATGGATGAGGCATCATGGATGCCTGTTGTCAGGGCGGTTGCTATTGAGGCCATGATGGCACTGATCCGGGAGGATCTGGCGCGGTTGAACATTCATCATGATGTGTTTTTCTCGGAAAAAAGCCTGCATGAGAACAATGGGGCCAAAATTGCGACCGCCATTGAGAGCCTTGAGGCGGATGGGCATATCTATCAGGGGCGGCTTGATCCCCCCAAGGGAAAATTGCCCGATGACTGGGAAGACAGAGAGCAGACGCTGTTTCGCGCGAGTGCGTTTGGCGACGATGTTGACCGGGCGCTGGTCAAGTCTGATGGCAGCTATACCTACTTTGCAGCCGATATCGCTTACCATAAAGACAAGTTTGACAGAGGCTTCAAGAACCAGATTGACGTTTTGGGGGCTGATCATGGCGGTTATATCAAGCGCCTGAAAGCAGCGCTTGGGGCAATTTCCGGCGGAGAGGGAGAGCTTGACGTCCGGATTTGCCAGCTTGTCAAATTGCTTCGGGACGGCGAAGAGGTTAAAATGTCAAAACGGGCCGGTACATTTGTTACATTACGGGACGTTGTTGAGGAAGTCGGCGTTGATCCGGTCCGATTTATTATGCTTATGCGGAAAAATGATGCGCCTCTGGACTTTGATTTTGCTAAAGTTACCGAGCAAAGTAAGGATAATCCGGTATTTTACGTGCAATATGCCCATGCCAGGACACATTCCCTGATACGCGGGGCCGAAGCGGTGCTGCCTGGCATAGATTCTGCTAGTTTCCTTGACGATGAACGGCTTAAGGCCACATCATTGAAACGATTGGCAGATGAAGGCGAAATTTCGTTAATGCGCAAGCTGGCACAGTATCCAAGAGTTGTTGAGGGTGCTGTTCTGGCACATGAGCCGCACCGGATTGCTTTTTATCTTTACCAATTGGCCAGCGAATTTCATACTCATTGGGCCAGAGGCAAAGTTGCGCCACAATTAAAGGTTATCCATGAAGATGATAGGGAACTTACTACCGATAGACTTGCGCTCACTGCAGCGATTAGTTCAACATTAAAATCTGGACTAACGATTCTAGGCGTTTCGGCACCGCTTGAGATGAGGTAAACTATAGGTAGTTTGTGATTCGGGGTAGAGATCGAATAGAACTATGTGGGTTAAGGATTTAAAATATGTCGGATAAGCACACCGGTTACCGGGTTGATTCAAATCATGCCGCCAGTGATGAAGAATACCAGTATATAGACCCGCGCACGGGACAACCGGTGCAGCAGAGGCAACATGACCCTTACGGGCGTGCAGAGCAGACCCCATATGCGGCTGGATATCACAGCGCCGGGCACGCCGAACAGGCAGCTGAGGCCGCCGCTTATCAGCAATATCAAAGCCCTGAAGCTCAGGCTTATTATCATGCGCATGGTCAGGCTGCTGATGCGGGCCATGCCGGTTATGCAGCAAATGCGGAAGAGCAATATGCCCATGCCGGTCATGCTGCCGCTGGTCACCATGCCTATGGCCAGCATGCAGAGGGCCATCCTCAGCATACAGCTGCTGAAGCTTATTACGAAGCTCACGCCCGGGCGGGCGCCCAGCAGCCAGATGTTGATTCCTATTATGCAGCGGCGCACCAGAATGCGACCCCTCCTTATGAGCAACGACGCCAACAGGAAGATGCCACTGCTTACCAGGACCATGCCTACTACACGCAGGCTCAGGTTGATACAGGCCAGGCCCCTGCGCTCTATGGTCAGCAGGATGCGCTGGCCTATGCCGGTGCTTATGGTGCCGGTCATGAAGGATATGCTCATGCTCAAGAAGGCTATGCCCATGAAGGCCAGGCTTATGAGCAACAAGCTTATGATCCTTCCTATGATTATTCACAATACGGCCAGCAAGGCGTTCACCCACAAGGTATGGCCCAGTTGAATGACCCTTATGCACCGACACCTTTGCATCAGGCACAGGCTGACACCTATTATAATGCAGACACGGCCTCCTCCTCAGGGCGCAAATCTTTTCTGGTTGGCGCTATGATTCTCGGTTCTGTTATTGTCGGCGGCGGTGTTGCCACTGCCTATAAATATTCAGGTGATGGTGTTGATGGCAATCGGGCACCGGTTATTGTTTCTGATGGGGCCAATGCCAAAGTTGCCCCGGATAATCCGGGCGGCAAAGTTTTGAGCAATAAAGACAAGAAGATTTTTGCCCGGTTAGGCGACAAAGGTGTTCTGACTGAGGGTGCCATTGTTACAACAGGTGACCCTGATGTTGCCGGCAAGTTGCGCGGCGAGATTAAGGAAACAGGGTCTCTTGATAAGAAACAGCTGGCTGCTGGCGATGATGTCGGTGGGCCGCGTCTGGTCAAGACTTACAAATTCAACAGAAACGGTGAGCAGATCGTTGATGATTCAGTGGTTGTTACCACCGGTCAGGACGTAAAAGACATTGCCGGTGTTGGGGTGGATACAGGTAAGCCACCTCTTGCTGTGAAAACACTCAGGGCGGGTGCGGTTCGCACGGATGCGCTTGCTGAGAAGAAAGTTGCCGCGCTTGACAGCACAGGTGTGGTTTCAACAGACGGAAATTATGTGGTGCAGATTTCTGCCCGCCGCTCGCAGCAGGATGCTTTGGCTTCATTCTCTGGCCTGCAGGATAAATATGGTGATGTGCTATCTGGATATCGTCCACTTATTCAGCGGGCTGATCTCGGGTCCAAGGGCGTTTTTTACCGTTTGCGCGTTGGTCCGATGAAAGATAAGGAACTTGCAAGCTCTGTGTGTAGCAAGTTGAAATCAAAGGGGCTGCCAAGCTGCTTTGTTACTGACAGATAAGCGTGCTACTTAGCCAATGGTGCGGTAAGGCAGAGGGATAATCATGATGATGTTTCTTGTCTTTTGAACATAGCTGCTTCTGTGAATTTGCTGATTTTATTGCTAAAATGCCAAAGGGCCTGTTGTCTGCAACGGGCCTATTTCATTTTGGGGTTCTGGTCAATTCAGGGGATACAGGTTTTCATCTGACTATTGACGGATTTGGCAGAATGGCTAGACTTTAGTAACGCCCTGCCTTCACAGGGCTTTTTTATTGTTGTGAGCACTTATCCTACCACCAAACTCTGACAGGATGAATAATGGGCCGATTGGCATTTATCGCGGGTGTGTCCGGGCTTGAGCTTACGGGCTTTGAGCGGGATTTTTTTGAGCAGACCAAGCCGTTAGGGCTGATATTATTTGCCAGGAACCTCGATCATGATGATCAGATCAAGGGTTTGATAGATGATGTTCGCACGGCTGTTGGCGAAGAGCTGTTTTGGGTTTTGATTGATCAGGAAGGGGGGCGTGTGCAACGATTGCGCCCGCCATTGTTTCCCCAGTTACCGGCAGCGCAGCGTTATGGTGAGCTTTACCGGATCAACCCCGAACATGCGCTTGAAGCGGCGCTCTCCATTGGTCAGTTCATGGGGGGGCGGCTGGCGCGGCTCGGCATTAATGTGAATTGCACACCAGTGTTGGATGCGGCGCAGCCTGGGGCACATGAGATTATTTCTGATCGCAGTTTTGGCCTTGATCCTGAGATCATTGCGGCACTTGGCCGGGCTACCGCGCAGGGACATATGCTCTCAGGGGTGTTGCCGGTTATCAAGCACATTCCCGGGCATGGGCGGGCGAATGCTGACAGTCATCATGAATTGCCGGTTGTTGATGCTTGCCTTGATGAGCTTCGCACCGTTGATTTTGAACCCTTTCGCCTTTTGCATGATATGCCGCTCGCGATGACAGCGCATGTGATTTATGAGGCCGTTGATAAGGAACTGCCGCTCAGCACTTCTTCTGCCGGTATTGAAGAGATCATTCGCGGTGAGATCGGGTTTGATGGTTTTTTGATGTGTGATGATGTTTCGATGAAGGCGCTCTCGGGGCCTTTTAAAAACCGGGTCAGGGATGTTATGGCGGCTGGCTGCGATGGGGCGTTGCATTGTAATGGCAAGATTGAGGAAATGATTGAAGTGGCTGAAGCTGCCCCTGAATTATCCGGTGAGGGGTTGCAGCGTTTTCTTGCTTCCTTTGATCTGATAGCACAACCGGTTGTTTATAATGAGAAGGAGGCGCTGGCATATTTGGATCAACCATGGTGCCAGCTTCATTCATCGGCTATTTGAGGTGGGTAACGCCGGGATTGGGCCGTGCTTCAAGAGGTAGTGCCGGTTCGAGTTTGCGGCGCTTCAGTTCGGCGGTGGTGCTGGGCCTTTGAAGAATTAAACCCTGCCAAGATTTGAAGGTCTTTATTGAAAGGATCTGAAATAAATGACAAATGAGGACCAGGAATTTGATGACTGGCAGTCCGAGAGGCCGCTTGATGCGGGTGATGTGCTGATTGTTGATCTCGATGGGTTTGAGGGGCCGCTTGATCTGTTGCTGGCGCTTTCACGGGCGAAAAAAATTGACCTCAAGGCGCTTTCCATTGCCGGGCTTTGTGACCAGTATATCGGTTATATCAATAACCTTAAAGCGAAGCGACTTGAGATTGCGGCTGATTATCTTGTGATGGCGGCCTGGCTTGCTTTCCTTAAATCCAAACTGCTGTTGCCGCAACCTGATGCAGAGGGTGATGAGCCGTCTGGTCAGGAGTTGGCGGCGCGGCTGGCGTTTCGCCTGCAGCGGCTGGATGCCATGCGCGAGAAGGCACGGGCGTTAATGGAGCGCGCGCAACTCGGGGAACATTTTTTTGCCTCTGGGGACCCTTTGGGCATCAGGGTGGTTGACAGGGTTGATTATCACTCCGACCAGTTTAGCCTATTGAAGGCGTATGTCTCTGCCAGGCACAGGGACGGGCAAAACGATTATAAGGTAAAAAAACGCCAGGTCTGGTCGATCAAGAAAGCCCGTGAACGGTTGCAGGCGATGCTTGGTTTTCCCGTGGACTGGGCCCCGATTCAGGAGCTTATAGCGATGTTTCTTGAAAATGAGATGATGGCCAAGACAACGGTTGCCAGCACATTTGGCGCCAGCCTTGAAATGGCGCGTGATGGAGAAATTGAACTGCGTCAGGATGGGCATTTTCAGCCGCTTTATGTAAAGGTCCGGGAAAGTTAAGTATGAGCGACAAGGTTTCTCTGGAAGAAGATCTGCGGATATTGGAAGCGCTGCTGTTTGTGGCACCGGAACCACTTGGCCGGGCTGAGATTGAACGACAGCTTGACCTTGAACATGATTTTGATGAGCT
This sequence comes from uncultured Rhodomicrobium sp., assembly GCA_964351785.1. GTDB lineage: Bacteria > Pseudomonadota > Alphaproteobacteria > Rhizobiales > HXMU1428-3 > HXMU1428-3. The sequence goes on along the minus strand of CAYGPF010000002.1, from coordinate 111,574 downwards.
GATGGCGGCTTTGACAGAACGCTTTGCTTCAAACGGGTTTGTTTTGAGAAAAATCGGCTCTGGTTTTGCCTTTCGCACGGCTGAGGACCTTGCTCCGTATCTGACCAGATATAAAACCTATAGAAAAAAACTATCACGGGCTGCGCTTGAGACACTTTCAATCATTGCTTACCACCAGCCAGTGACCCGGGCCGAGATTGAGGATGTGCGCGGGGTGCAGGTCTCCAAGGGTACGCTGGATGTGCTTCTGGAGACGGGCTGGGTGAGGATGCGGGGGCGCCGCCGGGCACCCGGGCGGCCGATCACCTATGGAACAACGCCTGATTTCCTTGATCATTTTGGTTTCCAGGCACTTGATGAATTGCCGGGGCTGAATGAGCTGAAAGGGGCTGGATTGTTGAGTTCTGCCCTGCCGCCGGATTTTGATGTGCCGCGCCCGCCTGGTGATGAGGATTTGATGGCGGATGAAGACCCGCTTGATCCGGCTGATCTGGAACTGGCGGGAGAAGAAGATCCATTAAGGTTCAAGACCGATGACCCTCTGGATGAAGAGGGTTAATAGCCTGTTGTATTGAGCTTTGGTAAGGCTAGCTATAAATATCTCTATACAGTTTGGCTGTCATTTGCCATAAGGCCAACATATGTGATGCCGGTGGTTGTGATGCCAGCGGGCGGTTTTTTTAGTATCAGGGAAGTTTTTCTTTTGAATGCGATCAAGAACAGGTGGGGGCAACGTGGCTCAGCAGCGGCAACCATCGCTGCGCGGCTGACCTTTGAGAATCTGACCCGCTCATTTGATGGGCATTCTGCGCTTTCAGGGGTTAGCCTTGATATTGAACCGGCTGAGACGGTGTGCCTGCTTGGGCCTTCTGGCTGCGGGAAAACAACCCTACTGCGGATTGCCGCCGGAATTGAGCGACCCGATAGCGGGCGGGTGCTGTTTAACCGGCAGGAGGTTGTTGGCCCGAATGTGTTTTTGCCGCCCGAGAAACGCGGCGTTGGGCTGATGTTTCAGGATTTTGCCCTGTTTCCGCATTTGAGTATTTTGCAGAATGTTATGTTTGGTCTGCGCCATCTCAGTGTGACGGAAGCAGAACGGGTGGCCCTTTCCAGTCTTGATCGGGTTGGTCTGGCCCATTATGCGAAGGATTATCCGCATATTCTCTCTGGTGGTGAACAACAGCGGGTGGCGCTTGCAAGAGCGATCGCGCCGCGCCCCAGTATTATTTTTATGGATGAGCCGTTTTCCGGCCTTGATCCGCGACTCCGGGACTGGATCCGGGAGGAAACTCTGGCGATATTACGCGAGATGCGAGCGACATCCGTGATTGTGACGCACCAGGCCGAAGAGGCGATGCGGATGGGTGATAGGATCGCTGTGATGCGGGCCGGGCGGATCATTCAGGTGGGTGAGAGTGAGACGATTTATAACCAGCCCAACTCGCTGTTTACGGCGCGGATATTCTCTGAAATGAATGAAATACCGGCAATGGTGGTGAATGGCCGGGCTGAAACTGTTTTTGGCTCGCTGCTGTTACCTGCGGGTGTCAGCGGGCCCGAAGTCACGATTGGGATCAGGTTGCGGGTGATCATGGTAAATGAAAAGGGACCCGGTATATTGGGCCGGGTGATCAACCGGAAGTTCCTTGGTGATGCGGCGTTGCTTGAAATTGTGATTGAGGGGCTTGATACCCCTTTGAAAGTGCGTATGCGGGAAAATATAGCGCCTTTAGTTGGGGCGGATGTATATGTTACAATTGATCAGGAAAAGGCGCTGGTCTTTGACAATGACGACTAGTAATTTTCCTTTGCCTCTCTATATACCTTCTATAAGGGTTGTGTTGCGCCGCGTTCGGCTTTTGCTATAGTGAGTTTTGAAACCTAATTTTGAGCCCTTAATGGTGCCGGGAGTTTATTTTATATGTTTGGTTATCCAGGTTTTTGGCAAATTGTCATTGTTTTATTATTGGTGGTTTTGCTGTTTGGGCGCGGCAAGATCTCTGACCTTATGGGTGATGTGGCCAAGGGCATTACCAGCTTTAAAAAAGGTCTGAAAGATGGCGAGAGCGAAGAGGCGGCAGACGCCCAGGATCGCTCCATCGAATCTGGGGCTGAAGTTGACCAGCAAGCCAAATTAAAAGAAGAAAAACCTGACCTTTCCTAGACAGTTTCTGGCTATTGGTTTTTTGTCCCGCACCTTCAGGGCGGACTGTCTTATGTTTTTTTAAGTGCCGGGTTTAAATGCGCGATGTTTGTAATGGCGCCAGTAAATTACCTTACCTTGTGCTGGAAGTTATGACCCCCTTTAAGGAGTGGGCTTTGAATGTTGGATGTTGGCTGGAGTGAATTGCTGATCATTGGCCTCGTTGCGATGATTGTGGTTGGTCCCAAGGAATTGCCGGGACTGATGCGGAGCATTGGCAACTTTATCCATAAGATCAAAGCCATGGCGAGCTCGTTTCAGCAGCAATTTGAAGAAGCCGTCCGGGAGGGCGATATCGGCCAGATCAGGTCTGAGGTAGAAGATATCGGCCGTGAGTTTTCACCAGATAAAATTATGGGCGGGTTTGATCGTTATAAGGATGACTTTGGCGATCTGGATGTTGACGGCTGGAATGAGGAAGTTCTTATGAAAGAGAGTGGCATGGAGGGCCCGGATGCCGGTGCTGCTGACCGCCCGCCAGAGCTATCAAATACCCCGGATGGTGCCCCGATGGAGCCACTTGATAAGGCTGAAGCTGGTTTTGATCAAGCTGAGGGTGGCCCTGGAGAAGGGCCTGAACTTTCTGAAGCAGAGACAGCAGGGAAATCCCGTAAATGAGTGTAGATGAGGTTGAAAACAGCAAGGCGCCTTTGCTGACCCATCTTGTTGAGCTGCGCCAGCGATTAATCTGGTGTCTGGTCGGGCTGGCGGTAAGTTTTGTCATCTGCTTTTATTTTGCAACGCCTATTTATAATTTTCTGCTCTGGCCTTATGAGCGGGCAGTGCCGGCTGATCAGGTTATTGATATGCAGTTTACGGCCCCACATGAGTTTTTCTTCACCAAGCTGAAACTGGCTCTGTTTGGGGCTTTTGTTATCACCTTTCCGTTGATCATTTCTCAAATTTACCGGTTTGTCGCGCCGGGGCTCTACAAAAATGAAAAATCAGCCTTTTTGCCCTACCTGCTGGCAACCCCGGTTTTATTCATCATAGGGGCCTCGGTGGTGTATCTGATAGTTATGCCTTTGGCGATGGATTACTTTCTCTCCCACCAGCAAAGCGGTGATACGGGGGTTCGGATCCAACTGGTTGCAAAAGTGAGTGAATATTTTTCTCTCATCACCGCGCTGATACTGGCATTTGGGATCTGTTTTCAATTGCCGATTGCCCTGACCTTGCTTGCAAGGGCTGGTTTGATGAGTTCTGAAACGCTGCGGCGCAAGCGGCGATATGCGGTGGTTGGGGTTTTTGCGGTAGCTGCCCTGATGACACCGCCTGATCCTTTCAGTCAACTGGGTCTGGCTGTGCCGACCTATCTTCTCTATGAAGTTTCTATCTGGATGGTGCAGCTGGTTGAAAAGAAACGCGCCGCACGCGAAGCCGCTGAGGCTTAAATTCAGCACAGGTTTTTTCTGAATTACAAAGTGATCTTTTCCCGGCTGCTCTTACCCGTTCATGCCTGGCTTTTGCTGATTATGGCCTTTTCACTTTTCCTTTTAGTTGGTAAGACTAGAGCATGTTAGCTTTCACATAGATTTCAAAGACATGCTCCAGAATATCTTTCAGCGTGTTGTTTTTCTCAAAACCGGGTTCCACTTTTGAGCAACACGCTTTAGCGCGTCTTTTAACAACGGGGTTCGACAATGTTTGATCTGAAATGGATCAGGGAAAATGCCGATGCGTTTGATAGCGGCCTGGCTAAACGGGGCATTGAGCCGCTTTCACCTGAGATATTGAAAATTGATGATGAGCGGCGCGCCCATCTCACTGCCTTGCAGGATGCGCAAACCAAACGAAATGCCGCTTCAAAAGAGATAGGCAAAGCCAAGGCCAGCGGTGATGAAGCGGCTGCGGCCGCAGCGATTGCAGATGTTGCCAAGATCAAGGAATTTATCCAAAAAGGTGAAGAGCTGGAGCGTGAGATTGACGAGCGGCTCAAAGCGTTGCTCTCAGGGATTCCCAACCTGCCACATGATGACGTGCCCATGGGCGATGATGAGACGGATAATGAAGTTGTGCGCATAGTGGGGGATGTGCCTGACTTTGATTTTGCGCCGAAAGAACATTTTGAAATTGGTGAAGTTCTGGGGCTGATGGATTTTGAGGTGGCGGCGAGGATGTCTGGGAGCAGGTTTGTGGTGCTTTCCGGTGCTCTTGCCCGGCTAGAGCGGGCGATTACGCAGTTTATGTTGGATTTGCAAACCGGAGAGCATGGCTATACTGAGGTATCCCCGCCGATGCTGGTGAAAGATGTTGCCCTTTATGGCACTGGTCAGTTGCCAAAATTTGAGGAAGATCTGTTTAAAACCACCAGTGAACATTATCTCATTCCAACGGCTGAAGTGCCCCTTACCAATATTGTTGCAGGTGCTGTGATTGAGGAAGACTATCTGCCGCGCCGTTACACTGCGTTTACGCCCTGTTTTCGCTCAGAAGCCGGCTCTGCCGGGCGTGATACCAGAGGGATGATCAGGCAACACCAGTTTATGAAAGTGGAGCTGGTCTCTGTTACCAGCCCTGAGCAATCTGGTGAAGAACTTGAGCGGATGACAGGCTGCGCCGAGGAAGTATTAAAACGGCTTAATATTGCTTACAGGGTTGTGAAACTTTGTACTGGTGATATGGGTTTTGGTGCCCGCCGGACATATGACATCGAGGTATGGTTGCCGGGGCAGAACAGTTACCGGGAAATTTCCAGCTGTTCCGTTTGCGGTGATTTTCAGGCGCGTCGGATGAATGCCCGTTACCGCGCGGAGGGGGAAAAGGCGCTTAAATTTGTGCACACCCTTAACGGCTCAGGTCTTGCTGTTGGCCGGACGCTGGTGGCCATTCTTGAAAATTATCAGCAGGGGGATGGGAGCGTTGTTGTGCCAGAGGTTCTAAAACCCTATATGGGCGGCGTGGAAGTTATTAGTGCGACCAGCTAGCAGGTTGCCAGAGGCTGGCTGAATACAATGGGCCGGCTGGTTGCTACAGGAGAATGTTGTGCGGATTTTGGTCACGAATGATGACGGGATTGATGCTTTGGGGCTTGAGGTGCTTTGCCGGGTCGCCCGCCAGCTTTCTTCTGATGTTTGGGTTTTTGCGCCGCATGTTGATAATAGCGGGGCATCGCATTCACTGACCCTGAAAGATCCATTGCGGGTGGTGAAGCGTGAGGACAGGGTGTTTGCCATTCATGGCACGCCAACGGATTGCGTGATCATGGGGGTGAAAGCGCTGATCGAGGGGCCGCGGCCGGATCTTGTTTTGTCAGGCATTAATCACGGTCAGAATATTGCCGATGATGTGACTTATTCCGGCACCATTGCGGGCGCGATTGAGGGCATGATGCTTGGGATCCCGTCGCTGGCGCTTAGCCTGGTGACCGGCATGAAAGGTCCTTCCTCGCAGCATTGGGAGTCAGCTGAACAATTGGCGCCGGATCTTATTCAGGATTTGCTCAAAGTCGGCTGGCCGGAAAATGTCCTGCTTAATATCAATTTTCCTGATTGTGATTTTGATGAGGTGCAGGGCCGGATGGTAACAAGCCAGGGCAAACGTGACCCGGGGCTGCTCTCAATTGATACAAGACAGGACCCGTGGGGGCGGGATTATCACTGGTTTAATTTTGAGCGCCGCCAGTCCCGTCCGGATAAGGGGACTGACCTTTGGGCGGCTTATCATGATTATGTCTCTATCACCCCGCTGCATCTTGACCTTACCAGCCATGAAACCAGGGCCGACCTCGCCCTAAAGCTGGGTGAAGTTTAAGCTCTGACTTTTTTTACCGCCTTTGCCTCTTTCTCAGCATATTCATGGTTAAACTCTTTGATGGGAGCGTGTGATTCTGGCAGGGAATGTCGGCATATTCTTTATGTTGTATTCACTGTAGTTGGAGTTTCATGCACTTAGATTGTGCGGCGTTATTTATGCCTCACAATTTTGGGGTTGTTCTGTCGTTTGCAGGCTTGAGCTGAAAGGTGAATAGCAACAGATTACAGACTTGTTTGGGCAAATGATGTGTGTGGCCAGGGGGTGCCTGCTTAAGGCGTCTCCTGACAGGTGATGAAAGAGTTTGTATGCTTTGATCTTCTGCATAGCAGGAGGGGAGCCGTAAATTAAGGCTTTGTTAACCATGGCTGGCAACTCTTCCCGCAGCACCATTAACCGTTAATGTTTTATTAAGGTTTACACGGCTTAATTTTAACCATGTATATTTGAGTTAAATTTTCAATTTTGCCGTTGTATTGCGTGAATAGAGGCCCTGTTGTGATTATTGTTAGGCGTTTGGTAATTATTGTGGCTGTTGCCGGGCTATTGCCCGCTTGCAGCTCTGAGATGACAAGATTTGACGTTCCGGTTATGGGCATGAAGAAGAGCCCGGAACCTGACTATACGAAGCGCTATGATGATGGCGTTCAGCGTAAATACTCCCAGACAAACGATTATGGTTATAATGACCAGCCTGATTATAAAACAGGCCGGCGCGATTATTCGCGTTCTGAATATGGTCAGGATCAACAAGATTATAGCCAATATGGTCAGAAGCCGATCAAAACGCGCCGCTATGAGGGGCGTGATGTTTATGATACGGCCTCAACGGATAACCCCTATAAACCTCAAAACCGCTATAAGAATAAATATGCACAAAATCAGCTGGAACGGGATCAGTTGCCTGCGCTTCAGGAAAAACAGCAAGTCAGGCAAAAGACTTATGAGCAGCGCAAAGACATAGAACAAACGTACCGCGTTGCTGGTGATCTTTCGCGCAAGCCTGCGCTGGATGACAGGCACGGGCGGCATGTCGTTGCTGAAGGGGATACGCTTTATAACATTTCCCGGCGCTATAATGTTTCAACTGATGATGTGCGGCGCTCAAATGATTTGGCGAGTAATGATATTCAGTTGGGCCAGCATATTTATATTCCGGGGTTGGGCAAAAAGAGCAACGCCCCGATCAAGAAAGTTTCATCCAATTTGGGAGCAGACGGTTATTACCAGGTTCAGAAAGGGGATACGGTTTATAATCTCTCCCGCCGCTTTGGTGTGACCCGCCAGGAGCTTGCAGAGGCCAATGGCATTGAAGACATGACCCAGGTGCGGTTGGGGCAGAAACTTGTCATCCCCGGAACAGGCAAGAAAACACCGGTTCAGGTTGCCTCGATTGACAAGAAGTCTGGTGTGAAAGCCCTTGGCGCCAAGAGAAGAGCTGCCATCAAAAAGCCTGCTGCCAAAAAACAGGCACATAAAATCAAGGCGGTTGACAGTGGGCTTGGCAAAAAACTTTCTTCCAGTAACCGTTTTATCTGGCCGGCTAGCGGTAAAATTCTTTCCAAGTTCGGACGTCAGAAAAGCGGCACCATCAATGATGGGGTGAATGTGGCTTTGCCCAAGGGCACTGTTATCAAAGCGGCTGATGGCGGGGTTGTGGCCTATGCCGGCAGTGAGTTGAAAGGGTATGGCAACCTCATACTCATTCGTCATGCCAATAACTGGGTGACAGCTTATGCACACAATTCCAAATTGCTGGTCAAACGGGGACAGAAAGTGCGCCGCGGGCAGGCGATCGCCAAATCCGGCAAGTCTGGTTCTGTTTTGCAACCGCAATTGCACTTTGAATTGCGCAAAGGTTCCAAGCCGGTTAATCCGCTGAAATATCTGGCAATGCGCTAAAGCCCTAGCAATGCATCCTGTCGTCTGGCAATGAGATAGAGCCAGGGTTAGGCGGGGCTTAAGTTCTGCTGTTATCCGTTTTTGATTTTATGGATGCCGAGCATATGCTGGGTAAATTGCCAGGCAACTCGGCCGGAGCGGGCGCCGCGTTCCATGGACCATTGGTGGGCTTCCTTCATCAACTCATCATCACTGACGGGGATTTTGTAATGGCGGGCGTAGGTTCTGATCATTTCCTTGAAATCTTCCGGCCCGCAATTGTGAAAGCCAAGCCAGAGGCCGAACCTGTCTGAGAGTGAGATTGTTTCATTGCTGATATCGCTCTGGCTGATGGCGGCTCTGCTTTCATATTCTGCAGGGTTGCGTTGCATCAGGTGGCGCTGGTTTGAGGTAGCGTAGAAAATCACATTTTTTGGCCGCCCGGTGATTCCCCCCTCAAGCATGGCTTTCAAGGTTTTGTACTGCTCGTCGCTTTGCTCAAAGGACAGATCATCACAAAAAAGGATGAACCGCTGTGGCTCATTTTTCAAAACCGCCAGGCAGTCGCCAAGGGTGGCGATATCTTCTCTCAGGATTTCAATGAGAATGAGTGGCTGTCCGGCATTTTCTTCATTGAGGGATTTGTGGATGGCTTTGACCAGTGAACTTTTGCCCATGCCGCGTGCCCCCCAAAGCAGGGCGTTATTTGCCGGGTAACCTTCCTGAAAGGCGCGGGTGTTGGTAATTAATTTTCCAACCTGCAGATCAAGACCAATGAGAAATGCCAGATCAATAGCGTTTATCGTCTCTATGGGTGTGAAGCTGCGGGTTTCGCCAGCCCATAAAAACCCGCTTGCCAGAGAAAAATCAGGTTTTGTGGGTTGAGGCGGGGCGCTGCGCTCAAGGGCGTCTGCCAGGCGCTGAAGTTCTGTTATTATGGTTGCTTTGTTCATATATCTATCTGATTTTGTTTATCATCTTAGATAAAATATGCATTTTTTGTCATGAAAGACACTATAGTCGGTTTGTGATGGCTTGCAATCATGCCTTAAGCGGCTATATTCCTGTTGACTTGAATTCCATGGGCCGTTTTTTGATAAGGAACACTATTTATGTTGATTACGCCTGCCTTTGCGCAAACGTCCGGTGCTGGGGGTGGTGCTGATATGTTTGGCACCCTTTTTCTATTTGTTGGACTGATTGCGATTTGGTATTTTCTTATCATTCGTCCACAACAGACCCAGGTCAAAAAGCATCGTGAGATGATTGATAATCTGCGCCGGGGGGATAGCATTGTCACCAATGGCGGTCTCATTGGTAAAATCACCAAGGTGGTTGATGATCAGGAGTTTCAGTTGGAAATTGCTGATGGTGTGCGAGTGCGCATTACCAGGGGTGCTGTGTCTCAGCTTCGCTCTAAAACAGAGCCGGTTGAAGATAAATAATAATAAATGATGACGGTGTTCGGGCGAGGGTGCTTTGAATGCCGTTTTGTTTGGTTGGTGTGAAAGGCTGCTCCATGTTGCATTTTTCAAAATGGAAAACTCTGTTTATCTGGGGGGCGGCGCTGATTGGTATTTTATGTGCGCTGCCTAATGTGATTCCTGAAAAGGATCTCTCTTCTTATCCTGAATTTGTTCAAAAACTCAGGCTTAATCTGGGCCTTGATCTTCGGGGTGGTTCTCACCTGCTGATGAGGATGGATAAGAAAGTCCTGCTTGATAAACAATTGAAGGTTTTGCGGGGCTCTGTTCGTACAGCGCTGCGGGGTAAACGGGATGGCACAGATAAAACGGCTGCCATTCGCTATAAAAACCTTGCGGTGAAACAGGGCCGGGTCGAGTTTCGCCCTTCTGCTGATGCTGATCTTGATAAAGCATTGGAGCGGGTCAAAACGCTTGTTCAACCATTGCCAGCAACCTCATTTGGTACAGCACCTGGGAACAACCTTGAGGTGACCAAGACGGATGACGGGCGCATTGTTGTGAAGCCCACAGAGCCGGCGATTACTGCTAAAATCAGCTCAACGATTGATTCAGCCATTGAGGTAGTCCGGCGGCGGGTTGATGCGCTTGGCACCACCGAGCCCAGCATTCAGCGCCAGGGTGATGACAGGATTTTGCTTCAGGTGCCTGGATATGATAATCCGGAAAAACTGAAAGATGTGGTTAAACAGGCGGCTGTTCTGACATTTCATCTGGTTGTTCGGCCGCTGACAGCACAGGAAGTTTCCGATGGTCTGGTTGAGCCTGGCACTTCAATTTTTCCGTCTGTTGATCAATATGCCACCCATTATCTTTTGGAAGATGAACCGCTGATTACCGGGGCGGATCTTGCAAATGCCCGCGGTGAGACCAGCCAGCAGACAAAGCGGCCGGTTGTGACTTTCCGTCTGAATTCAAGAGGCGCTGTCAGGTTTGGTGAAGTGACCTCGAATAATGTCGGGCGCCCGTTTGCGATTGTGCTTGATAATAAAGTGATTTCAGCCCCTCGCATCAATGAACCCATCACGGGTGGTTCGGGTGAAATTTCCGGTAATTTCACAGTGGCCAGCGCTGATGATCTGGCGCTGCTGTTACGCTCTGGTTCACTTGAGGCACCATTGACCATTCTGGAAGAACGCACTGTTGATGCCAGTCTGGGTGCTGACAGTATCGCGGCTGGCAAACTGGCGGCGATCATTGGTTTGATAGGTGTGGTGGTGTTTATTCTGGTTGCTTACGGACGCTTCGGGATTTACGCAAACATGGCGCTTCTTATCAACATTGCGATGATTATTGGTGCACTGTCGCTGTTTCAGGCAACGCTGACCCTGCCGGGTATTGCCGGTATTGTTTTGACCATGGGTATGGCGGTTGATGCCAATGTGCTGATCTTTGAGCGCATACGTGAAGAGCTTCGGGCCGGTAAAACCGCCATTGCTGCGATTGAATCCGGTTATGCGCGGGCACTCTCGACCATTTTGGATGCGAATATCACGACGTTTCTTGCGGCTCTTATCCTCTTCTGGTTAGGGTCCGGGCCGGTCAGTGGTTTTGCTGTTACCCTGTCGATCGGTATTTTCACCTCAGTCTTTACGGCCTTTGTTCTGACCCGTTGGCTGATTGCATGGTGGTTACGATCGCAGCGTTCCAAATCAATTGAAATGCCAATATAAGAGGGATTGTTCTGATGATTAAAGGTATTGATTTTGTCCCTCATGGTACAAAAATTCCATTTCTTTCCATGCGCACGATCGCGTTTCTGTTCTCCGGGCTGGCGGTTATCATTTCGCTGGGGTTGTTTTTCAGCAAAGGGTTGAACTATGGCATCGACTTTATCGGCGGTACGTCGATTGAGGTGCGCCATAAAGCCGGGCCTGCTGATATTGCCGATATCCGCTCCAAAGTCGGGGCGCTGAATTTTGGTGATGTGCAGATCCAGCAGTTTAATGACCCGAGGGATGTGCTTGTCCGAATTGAGTTGCAGAAGGGCGGAGAAGAGGCCAACCAGGTGGCGCTTGATAAAATCAAGGCGGCACTTGGTGATGGGTTTGAGTTTCGCAGTACTGAAGTGATTGGCCCTACTGTTTCTGAAGAACTGACACGGGCCGGTCTTATTGCGGTTATCACTGCGGTGATTGTGGTGCTGATATATATCTGGCTGCGCTTTGAATGGCAGTTTTCCCTCGGCGCTGTGGTTGCACTGGTGCATGACGTTATTCTCACCATCGGTATTTTTTCATTACTGCAACTTGAGTTTACGCTGTCAATTATTGCGGCACTATTGACCATTGTTGGTTATTCGCTCAACGATACGGTTGTGGTTTATGACCGGGTGCGGGAAAATTTGCGCAAATTCAAGAAGATGGAGCTTTCTGAGCTGTTAAACGTTTCGATCAATGAGACATTGTCCCGGACGATATTGACATCTGTCACAACACTGATCGCCCTTTTTGCCTTGTTCTTTTTTGGTGGTGAGGTCATTCGCGGGTTTGTGTTTGCGATGATCTGGGGTGTGATTGTGGGTACCTATTCCTCGATCTTTATAGCTTCGCCTGTCCTGCTGCTACTTGGGGTTAAACGGGACTGGAGTGGCCTTGGTGGCTCTAAATATAAAGAACCGGGCCGGGCCTGAACCTCGCCCGATTATAGCGATTAAAGCAGTTGAAAAGGGCGTCAATCAAACGCCCTTTTTCTTTGGTTTAAGGGGGCATCAGCCCGTACATGCAGAAAGTGTGAAAGTCAGAACCATGACAGAACAAGCCTTTTACCCCGATCGACAAGAGCTGGATGCTTATGGCAAGGGCGGGTTTCGTTTTGCTGAGTTTAGTCATAAAGGCTCTGTTTTGATTTTGCCGAGCGGGATATATGGCTGGCAGTATTCCAAAGTGCAGGATGTTGATGCTTCGGCTTTTGAGCTTGTTTTTAAAGAAGATACAAAGCCTGAATTTTTGCTTTTTGGGACCGGGGAGGAGCAGAGCTTCCCCTCGCTTTCGCTACAAAAAGCATTTATTGATGCCAAAATCGGACTTGAGGTCATGGATACAGGGGCGGCTGCCAGAACTTTCAATATTCTGTTTGCTGAAGGGCGCAACATAGCTGCCGCGCTGATTGCGGTTGATTAGGGTTACAGGATGATGCGGGACCCGAATATTGATGAGCTGGAGGCGATCAAGCGGCGGCTGGTCAGGGATGATTATGCGGTTTATCTTTCCCTCAAGCGGCTGGCACCACGCTATCAGGCGCCATTGTTTTTTCTCAATGGTTTTTTCAGAGATGTTTCAAAAATTGCGTTTCGGGTTGATGAGCCTTTGCTTGGCGAGATCCGGTTGCAGTGGTGGCGGGATGGGATTGCCAAGCTCGCCCGTGATGAGCGGCTTGGGCATCCGGTGGCTGATGCGCTGGCCCCTTTCCTCGTGCAATATGGCGGGCCTTTGAAAACGGCGCTGTTATCTGTTGTTGATAGCTTTGGCAATGAGGTGCAGAAAACGCCTGTTCTAACGCAGAAATCATTTCATGAGCGGTTGGCGGCGCGTTATGGCGGGCTGTTTGCGGCTTCGTTTATCATGGCTGATCTCAATACCGAAGGGCATGAGGATTTGTTGGCAGTGGCTGGCATTGCTGTTGGCGCAACAGAGGCGCTTTCCCGGTTGCCCTTGACATATTCAGAGGGCATGAAGCTGTTGCCGCAGGATCTGCTTGATGAAGTTGAACTTGATTACAACGAATTGTTAAGTGGTGCGGCCCCGGAGAAGACAGAGCGCTTGATTGAACGTCTGAGCGATAATGTTGAGCTGTCAAGCTGGGCAGTGAAACGGCATCTTGCCGGGCTGTCCTGGCTGGAGCGGCAATTGCTTGCCCGCTGGGTTCTTGTGCCGAGGCTTTACAGACTATCCTGTCGTGACCGGATAAAGGGCAGTGCAACAGTGAGCCAGCTCAATCCCTTGAAATTGTTTTTTGTGCTTTTGTTGTTACGGCCCTGATTGGACTATTATTTTTGTCATAATTTGATTTTATTGATCATTGCAATGGATCTTTCTTATCAGGTTACTGAACGAGGTGTTTATGAGGTTGCCCAGGATTTTAGCTGTTGCGATTTATGGGCTGGTTGTTCAGTTGCTATTTACGTCTGCGGTTTTTGTGTCTCCTGTTTTTGCAGCGGGATCGATCAACTGGGAACTTGAGAACCCTTTCCGTCTGTTTCAAACAGCTGAGATGACCCAGTTTCACAGCATATTAAACCATCAACTTGAACCAGGTGAACGCGACTTGCCGATCCTGAATGTGGAGCGCCGGCTCTCTGAGCATTTGCCACGTGGCTGGGCCGAGACGGTGTTTAACCAGACCTGCTGGTCTCGCCGTCTTGGTACCTATACCAGGTGCGGGAGTGAGCGGGCTTACCTGCTACCGGATCACCACAAGGTGCATGTAACGTTTGTGGAGGATGAAAGAGAAAACGGACAGCCCCTGAGCTGTCGCTGGTCGGTTGTTGCGCTCAAGGGGGGGAAAGTGCTCTCAGAAGATCGGCGCGCCTGCAATCAACGGGTCACATTTTCTATTCCCTACCCTTCCGGGGCGAGCGTTCGGGTGCAGCCATCCGGTGGGGAAGAGGTGCGGGAGGATATCAGGGTCAGGGATCTTTTTATTGTCGGGATTGGTGACAGCTTTGCCTCTGGCGAAGGTAACCCGGATGTGCCGGTGAAGCTGTCCCGGGAGCGTTTTGCTAATTATGGTGGTAGTTCGGTTGATTATTTTGTCAACCGTGGGTACCCGACCCGTGAGGGTGACTGGAAAGTTATTGGTGACAGTGTCTTTATGGAGAAAAAAGCTTTATGGAGCAATCAGTCCTGCCATCGATCGCTCTATTCGCACCAATTGCGCGCCAGTTTGCAACTGGCGATTGAAAATCCGAGGCGGGCTGTCACCTTTGTCAGTTTTGCCTGTGCCGGGGCGCAGGTGACGCATGGGCTTTTCCTCAGGTTTAAGGGCAATGAATGGTCACTGACACCGCCCAAACATGCTCAGATCAGTGATGTTGCGCTTGCCCAGTGCGGCGGCCGGCGGGCGGCAAATACCCGTTATTCACGGGCCTTTGGTATTGGCGGTAAGCTGGAAATTCTACATGATCTTGACGTTTATAAATGCGACCGGAAAAAGGCCCGCAAAATTGATCTGCTGATGGTCTCTATTGGCGGCAATGATGTGGGGTTTTCCTCACTGGTTGCCAATGTGGTTGTCAAGGATAGTAACAAACTGAAAACCATTGGTGGCTGGATGGGGCATATTCTGACTGCGACACAGGCCAGGGTTAAATTCAGCGAGCTTAAACTGCGCTATAAAGCGCTGAACCGGGCGCTGCATAATGTGCTTCATATTCCCTGGCCGCAGGCGGACCGGGTTTTGCTTACTGGTTACCCTAACCTTTCCTTTCGTGATGAGGGGCGGCAGGTTTGCGCAGACGGGGTGGAGGGGATGGATGTAGCGCCGTTGTTTTCTCTCTCCACCAACAGGGCGCGGCGGGCGGAGCGGTTTGCTGATCAGTTAAATGATTTTATGCGCAAGCAGGCTAAACGGTTCAAATGGACATATGTTGACGGGCATCGCTCCCTTTTTCTTGACCATGGTGTTTGCGCCAAAGATGAACGCGGGGGCGATAAAATTGCTGAAACCCTGCATATGCCGTTTCATGTCAATGGGCGCTGGGTGCCCTATAACCCAGGAGATTACCGCCCCTATGCTGCCCGGCGGCGCTGGTTTCGCACCCCGAATGATGCCTATCTGACAGGGCATCTGCATCTGGCGGGCCCTGTGATCAAGAGCCTTTCCAAGATTAAGGGGCTTGATCGTTTGCAGGTTCTGATTGCCGGGACTTATTCCGGTGCTTTTCATCCAACGGCTGAAGGGCAGGCGGTTATTGGGGATCATCTGAAAAGAGCTGCTGAAAAGGTACTTGAGAAATACGGTCAATAGCCTATTAATAAGCAATATCATATCGTTTGGGGTGGCATTCAGGCGAATAAATATTGCGGGGGGAAAGGCCGTTGATGGTGCGCGTTTTTGATGGGTTGCGATCTGTGTTGCCGAATGTTCAGGTGGTGATACAGCGGTTTCCGGTTTCGGTTTGTCTGGCCGTTCTTCTTACATTCTGGTTGATGCGCGGTGTTTTTCTGGGCCGTGAGGTGGATTATTATGCCTTTGCCCTGATGGCCATGTTTTTTGCCAGCGTTGGGGCCAGTCTTTATGCCGAACATAAAAAACTGGGTCTGCTTAATGCGGCCCTGGTTGGTTTGGGGGCAGCGGCGTTTGTGGCCTCGATATATATCATCCCGGATGACATGTACCTGACGCCTTCGATGATGCCGCTGGCGTTATTACTGCTAGCCAGCACTGTGGCTTACATCGGCTGGCCAGCTGAAAATCGCAGTTTCTGGCAGTTTAATCACGGTTTCTGGTTTTCTCTGCTGGTGGCGTTTCTTGGCGGCATGCTGATCGCCGGGCTTGTGAGCCTGTTGATCACTACATACGGGCTGTTGTTTGATGTCCGGGTCCCCTCGCGGTATTATCAATATGCGCTGATCCTGTCGCTTTTTCTCATTGGCATGTTGTTTTGGCTCTCCCTTATCCCTGCCTCTTTTAACGAGCAGGTGGAAGAGGGTGAGCCTAAGGAATTTACCTCTAAAATTACGGCGCTATTTGTAAAATATGTGTTTGTGCCATTTTTCTTTATGTTTGCGCTGCTGTTTCATGGTTTTGCCTTGAAGGTTGTTGTTGATGGGACATTGCCCACTGGCCAAATTGGCTGGTATGGCATGGTTTTAATCGCGGCAGGTGTTGGCACTTACCTGATGGCGTTTCCCACTGCCAAAACCGGCGGCGCGCTTGTCCGGCTGTTTTCATCTTACTGGATGTGGTTTTTAATCATCCCGCTGCTGTTGATGATTTTTGCCTACCAATTGCGTCTTGGCCAATATGGCATGACGCCGTCGCGTTATTTTCTTGCCGCTTTTATTTTATGGGCGGTGGTGATGGTGGGGTATGCACTGTTTATGAAATGGCGCGGGCAGGTATTTGATCTTCGGGTGATTGCTTTTTTTGCTGCATTGATCATGGGGCTTGCCAGTGTCGGTCCGTGGGGGGCGGAGGCTGTATCCAACAATTGGCAGATGAGCCGGCTTGTTGATGGTCTAAGCGGACTTGGGGCATTAAAGGATGGTAAAATTACACGCCCGATCAAGCAGGATGCTGGCGACAGCGAGCAGCTAAGGCAGGTGAACGGCGCGCTTGGTTATTTTGCAAAGTATAATCGGGGGGAGAGGCTCAAGGTTTTGTTGAGCGAGAAGGCTATTGGTGCTGTGAAGGAAGCGCGCTTACATGATGGGGTGCAGCATAGCGGGCGCCGAAACAGGATCTTACTAGCAGTGAAAGACGGGCTTGGCTTCACCTCTCCCGCGCAAAAGGCGCGGCATAAGGGCCGGGCCTTTACCTACCGGGTGTTGCAGCCTGCTCAATTGGAGGTGCCGGGTAAAGGTGCGCTTTTCGGGCCGTTCTATTATCAGTTTCCGGAAGGTGTGGATCTCAGTGCCAAGGACGGGGCCCGGCCCAAGGCTAAGGCCTCAAAGAGGCGCTCTGTGGTGCATGGCGGTAACGTACAGGAGACATTTGAGTTTTTTGTAGAGGGTGATCATTTTATAATTCTTGAGGGAGAGGTGCGGCTCGGTGAATTCAAGCTTTCTGACATGTTTGACCTTTCAAAACAGCATCAGCTACTCTTGCAAAAGAAAGGAACGGAAATGAAGATTGCTGGTTTTGCTTCTGCTTCCGGTGCTAATGTGCCCGGTTCTGAGCTGCTTGTGACGTCTCTTTCCTATCAGGTCGGTGCTGATGGCAAAACGATAAGTGGGCTGACAGGGGTTGGGTTCTGGCTGTTCAGAGGGCGCTAGGCTGATAATTATCTGCTCCTTTATAGCAATCGGTCAGGCCGCTTGATGAACGGTGTCTTACCTCAGGCTATTTCCTGAAATTTTGATGTTGATATGCTGTGCCATTCTGCAATCAGTGCGCGGGCCCTTCTGGTCATCGCCTGTTTTTTGGCGCGGCCCTTTTCCTTGCCTCTCAGACGTTTGCCATCTTCTGCGGTAAAGGGGCCTTCGATGGGGGGGATCAGGCCGAAATTGATGTTCATTGGCTGAAAGCTTTTTATGCCGCCTGAATATTCTGATGTGATGTGTCCGCCGGTGATGTGATTGATGAGGGCGCCGTGGGCGGTCTCTAGCGGAGGGACGGGCAGGGATGTGCCAAGGCGCTCAGCGGCTGCGAGGCGGCCGGTGATCAGGCCGGTGGCGGCGCTTTCCACATAGCCTTCAACCCCTGTGATCTGCCCGGCGAAACGAAGTCTCGGTGCGGCTTTCAGGCGGAGCTGAGGGTCCAGTACTTCGGGGCTGTTTAAAAAACTGTTGCGGTGAAGGCCACCAAGGCGGGCAAAGACCGCTTTTTCAAGGCCTGGGATCAGGCGGAAAATATCTGCCTGAGCACCGTATTTAAGCTTGGTTTGAAAGCCAACCATGTTCCAGAGGGTTGCAAGGGCATTGTCCTGGCGGAGCTGGACGACCGCATAGGGTTTTTCGGCCCGGTGCGGGTTGGTGAGACCTACAGGTTTCATCGGGCCATGGCGCAATGTTTCGCGGCCGCGCTCAGCCATCACTTCAATTGGCAGGCAGCCATCAAAATAGGGGGTCTGTTTTTCCCAGTCTTTAAAGTCGGTTTTGTCACCACTTAGCAGAGCGTCGATAAACCGGTTATATTCCGCTTCATCCATAGCGCAATTGATATAGTCAGCACCAGTTCCGCCCGGGCCCTTTTTGTCATAGCGGGACTGGAACCAGACCTTGTCAAAGTCAATGCTTTCTTTATGGATAATGGGAGCAATGGCGTCAAAAAAGGCCAGGTTCTCAGCGCCGGTCTGTGTGCGGATGGCGGCGCTCAGCTTTTCTGATGTCAAGGGGCCGGTGGCGATGATGACATTGTCCCAGTCTTCTGGCGGGAGGTCTTCAATTTCGCCGCGCTCTATGGTGATAAGAGGGTGGTTCTCTAGGGTCTTTGTGACCTCATCTGAAAATCCATCCCGGTCAACTGCCAGGGCGCCGCCGGCGGGGAGCTGGTGTTTGTCCCCAGCCTGCATGATGAGGGAATTGAGGGTGCGCATTTCAGCGTGGAGGAGGCCAACGGCGTTGTTGTCCGCGTCATCCGAGCGAAAGGAATTTGAACAGACCAGTTCGGCAAGGCCTTCTGTTTGGTGTGCGTCTGTTTTCACGTCAGGGCGCATTTCATGGATGACCACCGGGACACCCATTGATGCGGCCTGGTAGGCGGCTTCTGAGCCGGCAAGGCCGCCCCCTATGATGTGAATGGGTTTTACTGCGCTCATGGTGATAAGTGTTGCCTTTAATTGTCATCAGCTGTTCTGGAAAAGTCTCAAATTTTTCAGGGCTGATTTTTAGATTGCCTTATTTTTTCTGTTTCAGATGCCCATAAAGCATCTGTATTTCATGCGCTTCAGGTTGCCTACCAGCAACCGGCTTTTTGTTTGGCCTTCAGGTTGCCTACAAGCAACCGGCCTGCATCACGCTCTAACAGTCTGCCTGTTAATATACAAGTGAGAAAAATTTTGGCAAAGATTGAGAGGGCAGGTTGTTTCTGGTAAGGCTTTTATGCAGCTTGTTTTCTACTGATTTTGTATGAGGAGTTTGGTATGGCGTATTTGTTGGATGCTTTGATGTTTGTCGGGCTTTTTGCGGTTCTCAAGCTGGGGCAGATAATACTGAGTTTTATCTACACGACCTATAAATCCATCACTTTTCATAAAAGTCTTGAACATGCGTTTCATCCCTCTTTTTCCTATCGACTGAAATATGGTCTGATGGGTGACATCATGTACTTCATTGCCGGAATCCTGATCGCTCTTTCCGCACCACAGATCCGGGCTGTGCTTGGCTTTTAAAACTGGAGCCCCGACTTCAGGTTAAGCGGTTGTTTGAGGAGGACTTGACTTGCCTGCTTCAGGCCTCATTTTATGGGGCCGCGGGGAAGTGATTTTGTAGAATCCCCTGTGATTTCCACGTTCTGTCAACAGCTTGTCAGCGGGCTGGATTGAATTATCAACAAGCTATAAATCGCTGACACCCTCTTGCCCCAATCTCCCATTCTAATCATTGAAAATTAACGTGGACAGACAGGACGCGCCCTTGCGACTCAGGGGAAGGATTGGTTAGCTCACTCTTGTCACGAATGAGCAGACAATCTTAGTCGGTTCGGTTTTGCTGACGTTTCTGGTGAAAGGCTGTGGATAACAGGTGTGATATCCTGTTGATGCGGTCAGCTCTGTTGGTTTGGTAACGCGTCGTTAAGAGTTTCCAGGTTTTCTTCAGGAAGAAGCGGTTTGGTTAAGCTTCTTCAAGGCGGTTTTATCTTCCGCTGCGCGGAAAACCTGGTGGCACGAGAAATTAAACTGGCAATGGTAATCGGCAATAATAAGGGAATTTCATGGCTTCAATAACCCCAACCTTTGATCGCACAGCTAATCCGGTTGATATGATAGAGCAGGTGGCTGATCTTCATAACTGGCCATTTGAACGCAGCGCGGATGATGAACTGACCCTTAATGTGGAGGGGTCATGGACGGATTATCATGTATCCCTGAACTGGCGTGATGATATGGAAGCGCTGCATCTTGCCTGCGCTTTTGAAATGAAGATTCCCCCTGCCCGGATAGATGAGGTTTACAGGCTTATTGCGCTCATCAATGAGCAGTTATGGCTTGGCCATTTTGATGTCTGGCCGCAGGATGGGCTGCTGCTTTACAGGCACGGGCTGATGCTCAACCAGGCGGTGCTTACAGTTGAGCAATGTGAAGCGCTGATTGCTTCCGGTCTTGAGGCAAGCGAGAGCTATTATCAGGCGTTTCAGTATGTCGTCTGGGCCGGAAAATCGGCAAGTGATGCCCTGGCCTCTGCCATGTTCCAGACAGCCGGGCAAGCTTAAGGGATGGGGTTGTATGCTCCCCTTCTTGTTGTTGGTGCTGGCAATATGGGCGGTGCCATTTTAAAGAGCTGGCTTGAGGCCGTGGTTGCTGCAAAACTTGATCTTGATAAAAAGCAGATCTTCGTTGAAGATCCTGGTCCTTCCCCACAAATTAAAAAACTTCTCAGTGGATATGATATTCAGCCTCAGAGCCAGGCGGCATTTACCAGCCCGCCGCAACTGGTCATGGTTGCGGTTAAACCGCAGATCATGGGCCCTGTTCTTGGGGCACTTGCGCCCCGGCTTGACGGCGAGAGCCTTGTGCTCTCCATTGCTGCTGGTAAAAGCCTTTCAGATCTCGGTGCGCAGTTGCCGCCCAATACAAAAATTGTGCGGATGATGCCAAATACGCCGGTTTCTGTCGGGGCCGGGATGTGTGTTCTTGTCTGCAATGAATTTGTCACAAGTGAAGACAGGCAGAAGCTTGAAGCTTTGATGGCCCCGACCGGGTCTGTTGCCTTTCTTGAAGATGAAAGCCTGATGGATGCTGTGACAGCGGTTTCGGGTTCTGGGCCGGCTTATGTGTTTCTTATGGCGGAATGTCTGGCCCGGGCCGGCGTTAAAGCCGGGCTTGATGAAGCTTTGGCATTGCAACTGGCCCGACAGACCCTCAAAGGGGCCGGCCTTTTGTTGGCAACGAGCGATGACCCGCCTTCAGTTCTACGCGAGAATGTAACCTCCAAAGGCGGGACAACGGCGGCGGCGCTGGGCGTTCTGATGGAGGATGAAGCGCTTGAGAGATTATTTGAGAAGGCGATCCTTTCGGCTGCGGCGCGCTCAAAGGATCTTTCCGGTTAGGGCGAGACCAAAACAATCACCAATTACAACGTGAACACCCCTTAAACAGGGATTTGAACTTTGGCTCTGAGGCCGCCCATGGGGCTGTCTTCAAGGCGGATTTCCCCGCCATGGCCGCGGATGATGTCTCTGGCTATTGATAAACCAAGGCCGGTGTTGCCTTCATTCTGGTTTCTTGAACTGTCCAGCCTTTTAAAGGCGTTGAAGACCTCTTCACGCTGCTCTGCCGGGATGCCTGGTCCGTTGTCATCAATGTTTATTGTCAGCCATTTGCGCCCTAATGTTGCGTTAATAGCGACTGTGTCGGCGTATCTCTCAGCATTGGTCACCAGATTGTTGATGGCACGCTTGAAACTGTTGGGGCGCACGGGAAGGTGAATGGCCCCAGGGACAATGCGCAGGGTTGTTTGTTCGTTCACCAGTTTTGTATGGGCGTGGATTTCCTCCAGAATTTCCGCAATGTCCGTCAGTATGGTGGCTTCGCTGCTGTCACCTTTGGCAAAGGCCATGTAATCTTCCATCATGCTTTGCATTTCATCGACATCCTTTTGCAGGGCGGTGATTTCTTCACTTTCACCAAGGAAGGCCAGTTGCAGTTTCATGCGCGTCAGAATGGTTCTGAGGTCATGGCTAACACCGGCAAGGATTGTTGTGCGCTGGTCAACATGGCGTTCAATACGGTCCCGCATTTCCATAAATGCTTTTGAGGCCTGGCGGACTTCTCTTGCGCCTCTTGGCCGGAAATCCTCTGGCGGCGGGCGGCCTTTGCCAAAACTTTCAGCCGCTTCTGAGAGGGCGAGGATAGGGCGGATCTGATTTCTCAGAAATAAAAGCGCGACGCCGAGCAGAACTGTTGAAGAGCCGATCATCCAGAGAACGAATATGTGGGAATTTGAGGCGTAGGTGTGGTTGCGGTGGGCGATGAATTTGAGGACCTCATTGTCAAGAGCAACGCGGATTTCAACAAATTTTGACTGGCCGACCGTATCGACCCAGATGGGGCGGTTAATCCGGCGGTTGAGTTCTTTGGTCAGGCGTCTGTCGAGGATGGAATAAAATGGGCTCTGGGTCTGCTCCGGCAGGTCTCCTTTTGGCAAAACCTGGAAGGAAAGGCTCAAGGGTTCACGGGCGATGTCGATGAGTTTCTGATAATCCTCATCCTGCGGGTAGGTGTTGTAGATTTTGATAATCGCGGCGACGTCCCTTGCGGTAGCTGCCGAGAGGCGGCGGGTGATGTTGTTCCAGTGGCGTTCCATGAAGACAAAAAGCAGGACGGTCTGGAGGAGAACAAGCGGCATGGCGATGATCAGGATGGTGCGGGCGTAGAGCCCTTTTGGTAACCAGGCGGAGAGGCTCCAGCCCGGCCAGCGTATAGACCCCCTGAGGCGGTCTGACCAGCTTTTTACAGTGCGGTTAAAATTATCAGTGTCTAGTGCCACGCTTTTTTGTCCCCCCTCGCTTCAAAGCTGTTTCCCGGTTAATCAGTGTGTAGAATATAGCCTTTTCCGCGCACTGTTTGCAGATAAACCGGATTGGCGGGATCAATCTCGATTTTGCGGCGCAAGCGATTAATCTGAACATCTACTGCGCGCTCATTGCCGCTGCTTTCATCGCTTGCAAGTTCATGGCGGGGAATGGGCGTGCCGGCATGGCTGGCAAACTGGCGCATCAGATCACGTTCGCGCTCCGTCAGTTTGATGCTGATATTATCTTTTTGCAATTCGCCGCGCTCTATGTGGAAGGTGAAAGCGCCCATATGTATTTCCTTCACGGTTGTTTTCTGGGTGCGGCGTTTCAGAACATTTTGAATGCGCAGTACCAGTTCACGCGGCTCAAACGGTTTTGGCATATAATCATCAACACCAACTTCAAGGCCCTTGATCCTGTCTTCCGGCTCAGAGCGGGCGGTCAGCATGATGATGGGCACGTCCATCCGGGTTTTTAAATCAGCCGCGAGATCCATGCCGTTTTCGCCGGGCATCATGACGTCCAGGATCAGCAGGTCAAAGGAGAGTCCATCGAGTGTGCGGCGGGCACATTCTGCGTCTTTGGCTGTGGTGATGCGGAAGCCCTGATCTCTCAGATAACGGCAGGTCAGGTCGAGGATGCGTTCATCATCATCTACCAGCAGAATGTGGGGTGTATCATCCGATAGGTTTGGCATTGTCAGTGCTCCTCCCTGTCGTCATTAGTCTGATCATTTTTATTGTCCTGCCCAGTATCTCTAAAGAGATTGATGACTTCATGGCGGTGGGCATTTTGCAGAATAGAATATAAAAACTGCTCTATGGTTTTGCGTTCACTGGCGCCGAGGGTCTCAAGGGCTTTGATGAAACGGTCATGCTGGGGGGCGTCCAGTGCTTTGGCGAGATCATTGCCTTTCTCAGTTGTGAAGAGACGGCGCTCACGCCGGTCCTTTGCTCCCTGATGGCGGCGGATGTATCCCTCGTCGATCAGTTGCTTTAAAACCCGCGCCAGGCTCTGTTTGGTGATTTTCAGAATGTTGAGAAGGTCGGCCACCCGGAGACCCGGGTAGTGATAAACGAAATGGATGATCCGGTGGTGGGCGCGGCCAAAACCAATTTTGGCAAGCACTTCATCGCCGTCCGCGGTGAAATCACGGTATGCGAAATAGAATAACTCAATCAGCTCAAGAATATTTTCCGGAGTTTTCTCCGGTTGTCCCGGCGCGCGCCTGCCTGAGGCCGGGTAGAGGGCCTCCCCCCCTGCTGGTTTTCGATTTATGTCAGTCATGTTGACATATTTTGCTCATATTGATAGATGATGCAAGCGTTTCATTTTCTCATGCTTACCAACTACAATTTATTTCAAGCCCTAGATTACCGGCTCATATTAAAGGATCTTTGCCATGGCTGATATACCTTTTGACCAATTGGAGGGGTACATTTGGTTTAATGGAAACATGGTGCCCTGGGCCGATATGAAAATTCATGTGCTGACCCACGCGCTGCATTATGGCAGTGCGGTTTTTGAAGGGCAGCGCATTTACAGTGGCAAGATTTTCAAACTCAAAGAACATTCCGAACGGTTGCATGCCTCTGCCAAAATTCTGGATTTTGAAGTTCCCTACTCTGTTGAGGAGCTGAATGCTGCCTGTATTGCTGTTATGGAGAAGCAGGGGCTGACTGAGGGTTATATGCGGCCTATAGCGTGGCGCGGTAGTGAACAGATGGGGGTTGCGGCCCAAAAAACCACGATTAATGTCGCCATTGCCGCCTGGGAATGGGGGTCTTATTTTGACCCGGAAGAGCGGATGAAGGGGATCCGGTTGCGGCTTGCGGATTATCGCCGGCCTGATCCGGCCACTGCGCCTTGCCGCTCGAAAGCGGCCGGGCTTTATATGATCTGCACCATTGAAAAGCACAAATCTGAAAAGCTTGGCTATGCTGATGCGATGATGCTGGACTGGCGGGGCCGGGTTGCGGAAGCGACGGGGGCCAATGTGTTTTTTGTCAAGGACGGGGTTATTCATACACCTGACCCTGATTGTTTTCTTAATGGGATTACCCGCCAGACGGTGATTGGCTTGGCGAGAGATCGCGGCATTGAAGTGATTGAGCGGGTTATTATGCCGGAGGAAATGGCTGAATTTTCCGAGTGTTTCATCACCGGTTCGGCAGCTGAAGTCACGCCGGTATCTGAAATAGATGTTTATCATTTCCAGCCGGGTGAGATCAGCAAAACGCTGCTTGATGATTATATGGCTCTGGTGCGGGCCTGATTTTGTGCTCTGTTGTTTAAGCCCGGTTGATTGATCCGGGTTTCAGGCAAGGGTGTGATCGTGGTTATTTCTGCCAGCGGGTGAGGGCATCTTCGTCCTGATCGCGGGCATCAACCCAATCAGCTTCGCCATTACCTGGTTGTTCTTTCTTCCAGAACGGGGCTTTGGTTTTTAAAAAATCCATTAAAAACTCAGCCGCTTCGAATGCCGCGCGGCGATGGGTTGACAGCGTGATTACAAGGACAATGTTGTCGCCCGGTTTGAGATCTCCATAGCGGTGGATGATGGTGGTCCCGAGCAATGGCCATCTTTTATGCGCTTCCTCGTTAATTTCAGTGAGTTGTTTTTCTGTCATGCCGGGGTAATGCTCCAGTGACATGGCGGTGATCTTCTGTTCGCCGGCCAACTCCCTCACAGTACCGGTGAAGGTGACAATGGCGCCAATGTTTTTATTCTCACCCCGGAGGCGTGCAATCTCATCGCTGATATTAAAATCTTCGGTTTGTACGCGGATAGTCATGGTTTGCCCTTTCTGCTACCCACCTGTTACGGGCGGGAAAAAGGCGATCTCACGGGCGGTGCCCAGCGGGGTTTCAACGCTGACATGGGTTTGATCAATGGCGGTTTTTATCAGGGTTCTGTCTTTGAAGGCGGCGGTATATTCGGGGCCGCGGCTTTCCAGCCAGTTGATCAGTTCATCAATGGTGGTGACATTTTCAGGCAGGGAGACGTCCTCTTCTGACTTGCCGACCTTCTCTCTCACCCATGCAAAATATAGGAGTTTCATGCCTCTTGCCTTGCTGCCTTATTGTGGGTTGTTTTCTTCAACGAAATATTTGCTGCCAGCTCTTAAATAATCCCACCCGGTATAGATGGTGAGAATGGCGGCGATCCACAAGAGAGCGTCGCCAATGAGAAGGGTGTCCAGCGTTTGATTATCCAGAAGCGGCGCTAACAATAACATGGTCAGGGCGCCCAGCTGGGCCGCAGTTTTAAATTTGGCAATTTTGGTTACAGGCACGCTGACAGAGAGCATGCCGAGAAACTCTCTCAGGCCGGAGACCAGAATTTCGCGGCTGAGGATGATGACGGCTGCCAGTACCGAGATATTATTAATCGTGTCATCTGAGACCAGCATGATCAGGGCGGCACCAACCAGTAATTTATCTGCAATCGGATCCAGCATCTGGCCGAGCAGTGATTGCTGAGACCAGGCCCTGGCGAGGTAGCCATCAAGAAAGTCTGTCAGGCTGGCGACGATGAACAGCAACAGGGCTATCAGTCGCCAGTTTTCGCCTTCAAAATAAAAGCAGGCGACAAAGGCAGGAACAGCGATAATGCGGCCAAAGGTTAGTAAATTTGGCAAATTCCAGGTCATGTTGGTGTTTTTCCGGGTGATCGGCTGGTTCATAATGTTCACAAAACCATGGGTTGGGGCAACAGTCAAATTTTTGGAAGTGAGATGGTTATCTCTGGTTTTTTATTCAGTGTTATCATTAAAATAATCATAAATTGCTTCAGCCATTTGTTGGCTGATGCCCTCCACCGCCTTTAAATCTTTTAAAGTTGCGCGGCTTACAGCTTTTGCAGCGCCAAAATGGGATAACAGCGCCCGTTTCCGGGTTGGTCCTATGCCTGCGATGTCATCGAGTGGATTTTTCTTCATGTGTTTTTTGCGGCGCAGACGGTGCCCACCGATGACAAAACGGTGGGCCTCATCGCGCAGCCTTTGCAGAAAGTAAAGTGCCGGGTCATTGGGCTCAAGTGAGAAACTGCCGCGCCCTGTCATATGGAATTGCTCGCGCCCGGCGTTTCTGTCCGGGCCTTTTGAAATGGCGACCAGGGTAATGTCTCTTATTTCAAGCTCCTTGAAGATTTCTTCGACAGCGCTTAATTGTCCTTTGCCGCCATCTATCAAAAGGAGATCAGGCCAGTTGGGGAGCGACATGCCTGTGTCACCTTCGGAAGCGGCTGGTTTTTCGGGCCCGTGATCACGCTTCAGGGCTTTCAGGCGTCGCCGCAGCATTTGCCGCATCATTTCAAAATCATCCCCGGCCTTGAGATCATCAGCGCTAAAATTATATTTTCGGTACTGATTTTTTACAAAACCTTCGCTTCCCGCCACAATCATGGCGCCGAGGGCGTTGGTGCCCTGAATATGGCTGTTGTCATATACCTCGATGCGGGCTGGCGGCACTTTGAGGCCAAACAGGTTTGCCAAAGCTTTCAAATGGCGGTTCTGGGCGGTGCTTTCCGATAGTTTGCGGGCAAGGGCTTCCCTTGCATTATTGACAGCCAGGGCCATCAGCTCTGCTTTCTGGCCGCGCCGCGGGGCGGTGATTTTGATTTTTGTTTCAGCCTTGGTTGAAAGCGCTTCTGCCAATAAGTCTTCATTCTCCAGTGTGATGGATGTGAAGATTGCCTTGGGAACGGGCTTGTTGTCATAGAACTGGGCTATGAAACTTTCGAGAATTTCTGACGGTTGATGGGCCTTGTCAATACGCGGGAAAAAGGCGCGGTTGCCCCAGTTCTGACCGGTGCGGATAAAGAAAACTTCAATACAGGCATTGCCGCCATCTGTGTGGATGGCAAAGACATCGCCCTGATCAAAGCCGGTTGGTAACAGTGTTCGCTGGTTCTGAACCTGGGTGAGGGCGGCGATGCGGTCTCTCAAGAGGGCAGCTTCTTCGTAATTCTGGGACTTTGCCGCTGCCTGCATTTCTGCCTGGAGTTTTTTCTGGATGGCTGTGCTTTTGCCTTCAAGGAAGTTTTTGGCGTCCATGACAAGGTTGTTATAATTTTCAATGGATATCTGGCCTGTACAAGGCGCGGAGCAACGCTTGATCTGGTATTGGAGGCAGGGCCGGGTGCGGCTTTCATACTGGCTGTCGGTGCAGTCCCTCAGCAAGAACAGCTGTTGCAGGGTGTTTAAAGTTCTGTTGACGGAGCCGGCTGAAGCGAAGGGGCCAAAATAATGGCCTTTCTGTTTGCGGCTACCCCGGTGCTTGATGATTTGCGGGGCTTCATGGTCTGTCCTGATGAGGATGGAGGGGAAGGATTTATCATCTCGAAGCAGCACGTTGTAACGCGGCTTCATTTTTTTGATGTAAGTGGCCTCCAGCAGCAGGGCTTCCGGTTCACTTTGGGTGATGACAAATTCCATCGCTGTGGTGGCGCTGATCATCCGGGCGATGCGGTTGGATTGCCCGGTTAGGCGGGTGTAACTCTGGACACGTTTTTTGAGGCTTCTGGCTTTGCCGACATAAAGGACATTGCCGTCCTTATCAAGCATTCGGTAGACGCCTGGGGCATTGGTCAGGGTTTTGAGATAGGTTTTGATTACCTCTGGTCCGGCTTTCATGGCTCCGGATTTTTCTTTTCCGAAATTTTCAGGGCCGGGTGGGTTTTCTCTTTCTGCTTTGTCCATCTAGTTGTTTTTCGTCGTTTGTAACCTTTCGATTTCAACACCGACACTGGCGGCCTGTTTCAGGGCTTCCGGTTTTTCCAGCCTGACGCGAACGGCCAGAATGCGGCTGTCTTCAAGGCAGGCGGCGGCGATGTTTTCGGCCAGGGTCTCCAATAAATTGATGTGACCAAGCTTCGTGATTTTCTCAATTTTTCTGACCACCTCATGATAGCACACCACATGCTCGATTTTGTCCGCGACCTCAGCTTTTTCAACCACAGTCAGGTCAATATTTGCTACGACGCGCTGGCTGGTTGTTTTTTCATGATCATAGACGCCAATCACTGCCATCAGCTGCAGGTCCTTGATGAACACATGCTGGATTGCCTTTTGGGCATTGGCCTTGAAGACCGTATTTGTTGGTGGCTGGCGTGTCATCTGACATAGTCCTTTGCAGTTGCCGTTACGCTTTGCCGGGGTTTCTCCCATTGGGCTGACAGAGCGAGAGGCATGATTTCCTCAGACTTAGTGAATAAGCCTGCGAAAATCAAATTTTCTGACCGAAATTATGTGTTTTTCCAATGAGGCAGCTTTTACCAAAGCATTAACACCCTTGAATTAGACTGGACAAAGACGTTCATTTCAGGGCTTTTTTCAGAAGCTGAACATGCTATTCAGCTTCGGTTCAGGCGCAGGGCTTGATAGTGTTAATACAAGACCCCACATACGGGGCATGGCTTTCTTAAAGGCCATTTAGCGCCAATTGGGCAACAGACGGGAGTTAGTTGCAGGAAAACCGCGTAATTGCCTTTGCAAAGCGGTGTTTGGCAAGAAATAATGGTGCCACTGGCACAAAGGAGAGAGTGATGCAGAAACAGACATTAATTGTTGCTTTGGTAGCGTTGATCATGGGGCTCGGCTCAGTTCAGGCTGCGGGCGCCAATGTGTTTCTCGACAGTGTTGATAAATCCATTAAGATCTCCGGTCAGATGGCAGCAGGCAAAGTGCCGTTTAATCCTGTCCGTGCTGTTAAAGAGATGATGAACATCCAGAACGCCGTGAAAAGTTTCGAGGCTTCGGGTAAAGCTGGTGCCCCCGGTCATGTGGTGAGCTGTGCCAGCAAGCTGAAAGTTGCCAGCGCCAAGGGCGCAAGTGCAGCCAAAGCTGGTCAAGGTGCCTTTAAAGCGGCTTATGGTGATCTTGTGAACAGCTATAAGGAATGCTTGGGTAAATAGGCCCTCCGTTTGCAAGTTATTCATTTGTAAGCGCGCCGTTTGTTGGACGGGCGCATAAAATGGGGTTGGTTCCGGCTTCATGGCTTGAGCGATGACTTTGAAAATCAGCCTGTAATCAGAGATCAAAGGCACCTTACAGTAAGGTGCCTTTTTTGCTGTTACTGCCTCGGTTGAGGGCGCTACAAAATTATTCTTGATTTTATTGATTTGCTCTGATCAATATCCCCTCCATACTACATCGTTTTAACCAATAGACTGATGATGAAAACTCAACTTGATCTTCGTGGGTTGCTTTGCCCTCTGCCAGTTTTGAAGGCGAAAAAGGCCATGCGCAGCCTACAGGCAGGTGCACTGCTTGAAGTGATCACCACTGATCCGGGCGCTGTGCCTGATTTTCAGTGTCTGGCTGAGGAAGATGGGCATGAGCTGGTCTCGCAGGAAAAATATGATGATGAGTGTATCCATCTGTTAAAGAAGGGTTGAATTTTGTCTGGTTGCTATTTGTCAGCTGAGCAATTTTTGCGTTTTCACCGGCCGGTTGACCCCGTGCGGTGCTGGAGACCGTTTGCCGTCGCCAGGGCGGCAGACTGGTTTGGTGCCAATTTTCAGGGAAAGCTGGTTTATGCGGTCAAAGCCAACCCTTCTGCCTATATCATTGTGACGCTGCTTGAGCATGGAGTGCGCCGGTTTGATGTGGCCAGCCTGGCCGAGATAGAAATGATCCGGGCTTTGGCCCCGCAAGCCACCCTGCTGTACATGAACCCTGTGAAATCCCGGGCCCATATCCGGGCTGCGTATTTTGATCACGGGGTGCGGATGTTTGCGGTCGATCATCTGGATGAGGTGAAAAAAATTCTCAAAATCACAGACAATGCGCCTGATCTTTCCCTGTTTGTGCGGGTGGCCTGCAATGATGATGGCTCGGTTTTACCGCTTGGAGAAAAATATGGTGCCCGGGGGGATGAGGGGCCTGAGCTTTTGCAATTTGCGCGCGCTCATGCGGCCCGGCTTGGGGTGACGTTTCATGTTGGCAGCCAGGCTTTGAAGCCGGCGCGTTACGGTGAGGCTATACGCCAGGTAGCAGAACTTGTCCGCGGTGCTGGTGTGGTGGTTGATATGCTCAATGTTGGTGGTGGCTTTCCGATTTATTATAAAGCTGGAGACCCGGTTGACCTTACCCCCTATGTCATGAGTATTAAGGCCGCGCTGGGTGATCTTCCACTTTCCCATAATTCAGAGGTTTTTATTGAACCGGGGCGGGCACTTGTAGCTGAAGCTGAGAGTTTGATTGTTCGGGTTGATGCCAGGCGGGGGCGTGAACTTTTTATTAATGATGGGGGCTACGGCATTCTTTTTGATGCCGCGTTTAGTGACTGGGTGTTTCCCACCCGTTTGATCGGGCCCAAAGGGGCTGCCCAGGATCAACTGGCACCATTTTCGCTCTGGGGGCCAACCTGTGATGCGGCTGACCAGATGAAAGGCCCTTTTCATCTTCCTGATAGTGTTAGGGAAGGGGATTACCTTGAAATTCATAAAACCGGTGCTTACGGCATATCCATGGCCAGCCAGTTCAACGGGTTTGGCACCTATGAGGACATTGAATTGAAAGATGAAGTTTTACATTCAAACTATGTAACGGCTTCTGAGCTTTCATCCGATGGGGCTTGTGATATTGCTGGCGCTATTAAGAAAATATCCTGAAGGATGGCGGCATGACGCAATTTTCCTACCTTCCAGCTGAAGCCGGTTTTCTTGACCCTGACCGGGCGGGTGCCCTGCAGCCTGAGGCGGCGCGGGCGGTTGTCATTCCGTTTGGGCTTGAAGCTTCGGTTACGTTTCAGGGCGGCACAAAAGCCGGACCGGCAGCGATATTGGCGGCCAGCAAGGAAGTTGAGCTTTTTGATGAGGAATACTGGCGGGAGGTTATCGATGATTATGAAGTTGCGACCCTGCCGCCTATTCCGATTGCAGGGGTGCATGATGCAGCTTTAAAACAGATTGCACTTCTGGTGCGGCAGGTTTTGTTCAGCAATCGTTTTCCTCTGGTTCTTGGCGGTGAACACAGCCTTACGGCGGGGGCCATTCGCCCGTTTGTTGAGCGTTTTCCTGATCTTGTCGTTTTGCAGTTTGATGCCCATGCAGACCTTAGAGATGGATATGAAGGGGCGCATTTTTCCCATGCCTCCGCGATGCGCCGGGTGCTTGATTTTGAAACTGTTTCGCTTGTCGGGGTCGGGTTGCGGAATATTTCCCTGGAAGAAGTGCCTTTCCTTGAAGCCAACCGGCAGCGGGTGCATTTGCACTGGGCGAGTGAATTGCATAAATGGCGGCTTGAAGAGATTGTCAAACCGCTTGAGGGGCGGCCGGTTTATGTGACCTTCGATGTGGATTGTTTTGACAGTGCCTTGATGCCGGCAACCGGGACGCCAGAGCCTGGCGGGCTGGACTGGTACAAAGCGCTGGAGATAATGCGGGCCGCCAGCCAGGCGGGGACAATTGTCGGGGCTGATATTGTGGAACTTTCACCCAGACCGGGGCTGCATGCCTGTGATTTTCTCGCGGCCAAACTTGCCTATAAGCTTTTGAGCTATGCGCTTGCCGGTGCGCCCTGATGGCTGGCTAAATTCTATTGCTGCTGCCGCGGCAAATTCAGGACGATCTCACCCACAAAACCTTCCAGTTGATCAAAATGGGTCATCAGCTTGTCCGGGTTTAAGCTTTGCATGGTTTGTTCTGTATAACCAAAAGTAACACCGATTGAGGGGGTGTTTGCATTCAGGGCGGTGTCTATATCTGTTTTGCTGTCACCGACCATGATTGCCAGCGGGGGGGTGCCGCCTGCTTGCCGCACTGTTTCATGCAGGGTGCGTGGATCCGGTTTTTTATGGGGGTAACTGTCACCGCCGGTGATCTGATCAAAGAGGTGTGTTAGATCGAGGGTATCAAGCAATGGGATGGTCAGAAATAGCGGTTTGTTGGTGATCACAGCTAGGGGAAAGCCGGTTTTTTTCAAAGCCTTCAAGGCAGCCTCGACGCCTTCAAAGGGGCGGCTTTCTGCGGTGATGTTGGCGGCGTAATGGTTGATCATGATCTCCCATAAGGCCTCAAGCCTTGCCGGTGTTATTGCCTCTGCCTTTTTTGCCTGTATCTCTAGGGACTGCTCAATCATGGCTTTGGCGCCGTTGCCTATTATCGGGCGAATGGCGCTTCTATCAGCTTTCTCAAACCCGTCTGTGATCAGGCAATGGTCGAGTGCGTTGAGAAGGTCGGGGGCTGTGTCGATCAGAGTGCCATCCAGATCAAAGCAGATGGTTGGTTTCAGGTCCGGCATTTGGGATTCCGATTTTTGGGGTTATTCTCTGGGGCGATGAGGCTGAATTTATTGTTTCTCATTTGAAACAGCTTTCATGCTAGAAGTCACATACTCGCTGAGGATTTACAAGGTCTACCTTTTAAGGGTGAGCATGCAGAAGCTGTGCGTTTTGGAGCTCTCAATCATTCTCACTCTACAGGTTCTCTCTTATAGATAAAATTATGTGACAGAGGTTATATATCATCTTATTGTGCTGGCCGGTGGCTGAGGTAAATGACTTTGCCTTATATCAATGATCAGTGAGATATGATCCCGCATCAATAATCTGACAACTCTGATCATAATGTGGCAAAGTGGTTTCCGGCCATACGACGAAAAGCGGTAAAAGGAGCAATGACTATGGGCAGTGATGAGTATAAGCAGGCGGCAGCGGCGGCGGCGCTTGAACTGGTCTCTGATGGGATGAAACTGGGGCTTGGCACGGGCTCAACGGCTGCGGCTTTCATTGATATGCTGGGTGAGCGGGTGAAGGACGGGCTGGATGTGACCTGTGTTGCCACATCCAAGGCCAGTGAAGCGCAGGCCTCCAAACTTGGCATTAGCCTCTCCACGCTTGATGATGAACCGTTTCTCGATATGACCGTTGATGGGGCCGATGAAATTGATCATAAACTCAGATTGATTAAAGGCGGGGGCGGGGCGCTTTTGCGTGAAAAGATTGTCGCCATGTCTTCAGAGCAGATGGTGGTGATCGCAGATGAAAGCAAATTTGTCAAAACCCTGGGGAAATTTCCCCTGCCGGTTGAGGTTGACCGGTTTGGCATTCGCTCAACCATGGAAATGATTGCCGCCCTAACTGACGAGCTTGGGCTTCGCCATGAGTTGAAGGTGCGAGAGAATGAGGAGGGTGGGTTCTATGTCACCGATGGCGGGCACCACATTATTGATTGTGCGTATGAGGTTATCCCTGACCCGGAAGAGCTCGCGGATTGTCTGGCGATGTTACCGGGGGTGATTGATTGCGGTCTCTTCATTGGCATTGCCGAGCGCGCTTTTATCGGCGGGCCTAATGGTGTGAGGGTTCTGGAGGCCGCTTTTGATGATGATGAAGAGGTCTGATCACACATGAAGTATGATTATGATCTTTTTGTTATCGGTGCTGGATCTGGCGGCGTGCGGGCGGCGCGGCTGGCTGCCAGTTACGGGGCACGGGTCGCGATTGCTGAAGAGTTTCGCTATGGTGGCACCTGTGTGATCCGTGGCTGTGTGCCTAAGAAACTTTATGTTTATGCCGCGCGGTTCAGGGGCGGGTTTGAGGATGCGGCCGGGTTTGGGTGGACTTTAGGGTCTGTCGATTTTAACTGGCCGGCCCTGGTGGCAGCCAAGGAAAAAGAGATTACCCGGTTAAGTGGAATTTATGTGAGTGTTCTGGAAAATGCTGGTGTGGCGCGCTTTGATGACCGGGCAGTGATCACCGGCCCGCATGAAGTCAAGCTTCAAAATGAAGGGCGGACCATCACAGCTGAACGTATTCTTGTGGCTGTTGGCGGCACGCCCTTTAAACCTGATATTGAGGGTAGTGAACTTGGCATTACTTCCAATGAGGCGTTTGATTTTGAAACTTTGCCCTCTACAATCGTGGTGGTTGGCGGCGGTTATATAGCGGTTGAGTTTGCTTCGATTTTTAACGGGCTTGGTGTTGATACAGTTCTGGCTTACCGCGGCCCCAAGGTTCTGCGCGGTTTTGACGAAGATATTCGCGATGGGTTGACTGAAGCGCTTGCTGGGAGGGGCGTTGATGTCCGGTTGAATGTATCGCCTGAAAAACTTGAGAAAAGCGAAGATGGGCTTGCTCTGACCTTTGATGATGGCAGTGTGCTTTCAACTGGGGCCGTGATGTTTGCGACCGGGCGCCGGGCCAACACGGATGGGCTTGGCCTTGAAACTGCCGGCGTGGATGTTGGGCGGAGCGGTGAAATTGACGTTGATGAGATGTCGCAAAGCTCAGCGCCTTCTCTGTTTGCGGTGGGGGATGTAACGGGCCGCGTGGCCTTGACCCCGGTTGCGATACGGGAAGGGGCGGCCTTTGCAGAGACGGTTTACAACAACAATAAACAGATCGTTGACCACAAGCTGATACCAACGGCTGTGTTTTCCGAGCCTGAGGTTGGCACCATTGGCCTTGGTGAACAGGAAGCGCTTGGTCAGTTTGGTGCGGTGGATGTTTATCAATCCGTCTTTAATCCGATGAAGAATACCCTTTCAGGGCGGGTTGAAAAGACCATCATGAAAATGATTGTGGAGCCGCGCTTCGATAAGGTTGTCGGGGTTCATATTCTTGGGCCGGATGCAGGCGAGATTGTGCAGGGACTTGCGATTGCGATGAAGATGGGGGCGACCAAGGCTGATTTTGACGCGACGATGGCCCTGCATCCGAGTGCGGGCGAGGAACTGGTTACCATGCGGGAGAAAGTGACCCGCAATGCCTGATCTGGTTAACGAGTGCCCTTTTTCCTCGTGTCTTTCATGTGATTTTTAGTGAAATTAAGCTTCTTTGCAATCCGCCAGGGTTAATGGCCGGTTTTTGCTGGTGTTTCGCTGTTCCGGGGCTTAAAAAACTGGGATTAATCATATTATTGGAATGTGGATCTGATGACCCGACTTGCTGAACGATATGCTGTTGTAACTGGCGCTGGCTCCGGTATTGGGGCTGCCATCGCGCACACTTTTGCCAATGAGGGTGCCTTTGTCTATGTGGTGGATATTGACCCGGAGCGGGCGGAAATGCAGGCCGGTCAGATTCGTAATGGTGGTGGCCAGGCGCTTGATATTCAGGCTGACGTGACTGATGGGGCGTCAGTGAAAGCTGCCATCAAGGCGATTGAGGATCATTCCGGGCGGCTCGATATTGTGGTCAATAATGCAGGCATGAATGTGCGCACGGATCTGCGCCATATGACCGATGAGGAATGGAACCTTGTTTTGCAGGTTAATCTGGTTGGCGGGGCCCGTTTTGCCCGCGACGGGTTTGATCTGCTGAGACAGTCTGAACATGCGGCGATTGTTAATCTGGCTTCCGTGATGGGGAGCCGCTCAACCCGGCAGATGAGCGCCTATGCCGCGACCAAAGCAGCGATGGCTTCATTGTCGCGCGGGCTTGCTGTTGAATATGCGCCTTATGATATTCGGGTGAACTACCTTTGCCCTGGATTTGTGGCAACGAACCTGACCAGCCGGTTTGTGCGCAACCCGGTGGTGAAGGAACAGATCCTCAACCGGACGCCAATGGGCAGGTTTGGTGAGCCGGAAGAAATTGCCAAAGCTGCATTGTTTCTAGCTTCTGATGATGCCTCATATATGACAGGTTCGGGTATTACTGTTGATGGCGGGATGATGGCTGCGCTCTAGTTCTGCCCCTTGGGTGATTTCCGCGGTTTTTTCAGTTGGCAAAATCCATTATGATGGCCTATAACCCCTATTCCAGAGGGTGAGCGTTGATTTCTGCTGGCGCTTTGCCGTGTTGTTAAGGAGATACTTGTTATGGCTGAGACTTGGAGTGTGGATAGCTGGCGATCAAAACCGATTGTTCAGGTGCCTGACTATCCAGATGAACAAGCCTTGAAAAATGTAGAAGCCCGGTTGGAATCCTTCCCGCCGCTGGTGTTTGCCGGTGAAGCGCGGAGTTTGAAGGAACGTCTTGGGCGGGTTGCCAGAGGCGAGGGGTTTCTGCTGCAGGGCGGTGATTGCGCTGAGAGTTTTTCCGAGCACCATGCCGATAACATCCGTGATTTTTTCCGTCTGATGCTGCAAATGGCTGTTGTACTGACTTTTGCCGGCTCTGTTCCTGTTGTCAAAGTCGGGCGGATTGCCGGCCAGTTCGCGAAGCCCCGCTCTGCGCCTTTTGAAGAGATTGACGGGCTCTCTCTCCCCTCATACCGGGGCGATATTATCAATGGTATTGATTTTAATGAGAGTGACCGGGTGCCAGACCCTCACCGTCAGATCATGGCGTATCGTCAATCTGCTGCAACGCTGAATTTATTGCGTGCCTTTGCGCAGGGCGGTTATGCCAATCTTGAGCTGGTGCATCAGTGGATGCTCTCCTTTGTTGAGAAAAGCCCGGCCGGGGAGCGGTTCCGTGAGATTGCCACCCGGATCACTGAGGCGCTCGATTTTATGCGGGCTTGTGGTATCACAACCGAGAACAGCCGCCAGTTGAATATGACCAGTTTTTATACCAGCCATGAAGCTTTGCTGCTTGGTTATGAGCAGGCTTTGACACGGGTTGATTCGACAAGCGGTGAGCCTTATGCCACTTCCGGTCATTTTATCTGGATTGGTGATCGCACCCGGCAGGCTGATCATGCACATATTGAATATGTGCGCGGTATTAAAAACCCACTTGGTCTGAAATGTGGTCCCTCTATTGAGGAAGATGATTTGCTGCGGTTAATCGACAAGCTGAACCCTGATGATGAGGCAGGACGATTGACACTGATCTGCCGGTTTGGGCATGAAGGGGTTGGGGAGCATCTGACCCGGCTGGTTCGCACTGTTGAGAAAGAAGGGCGGACAGTTGTCTGGTCCTGTGATCCGATGCATGGCAACACCATTAAAGCTGCAACCGGTTATAAAACCCGGCCATTTGACATGGTGCTTTCTGAGGTCAACAGTTTCTATGATATCTGTCAGGCGGAAAATGTTTACCCCGGCGGTGTCCATGTTGAGATGACCGGTCAGAATGTGACAGAGTGCATTGGTGGCTTTCAGACAGTGAAAGAGGCCGATTTGTCGCATCGATATCATACGCATTGTGATCCGCGGTTGAATGCGGATCAGGCGCTTGAACTGGCGTTTCTGATTGCTGAGCGGATGAAAAAGGATCGTGATGGGCAGGCGGATGCGGCGAAGTCGGCGTAAGGTCCATTACGAGGGTTATTCCCAGGCTTGAGCGGTTTGAATGAGCGATAGTTTAAAAGTGGCCCTGGCGCAGTTGAACCCATTGATGGGGGATTTTGCCGGTAATGCTGAGCTGGCGCGTGAAGCGCATGTCCAGGCCTCTAGCGCTGGGGCTGATCTCATTGTTTTTCCCGAACTCTTCATCACAGGCTATCCGCCTGAAGATCTGGTGCTGCGGCCCTCTTTTCATAAAGGGGCCCGGGACGCTGTGTTAGAGCTGGCGCACCTGACCAAGGATGGGCCTGCTATTTTGATGGGCACACCCTGGCATGATGGGGGGGCGCTTTATAATGCGGTGGTATTGCTTGATGAGGGTGAGTTCAAGACATCGCGTTATAAAGTTGACCTGCCGAACTATGGTGTCTTTGATGAAAAGCGGGTGTTCAGCCCCGGGCCGTTGCCCGGGCCGATTGATTTTCGCGGCATTCGCATTGGTGTCCCCATATGCGAGGATATCTGGGCGCCTGATGTGCCTGAATGTCTTGCGGAGACGGGGGCTGAGATTCTGATTGTTCTCAATGGTTCGCCTTTTGCAGTTGGCAAGCCTGATGTCAGAATGAATGTAGCTGTGGCGCGGGTCACGGAGACTAAATTGCCGCTGCTTTATGTTAATCAGGTGGGGGGGCAGGATGAGCTGGTGTTTGACGGGGGGAGTTTTGCCCTTGATGCAAGCTGTCAACTGAAGGCGCAGCTTCCTTCCTTCTTACCGGCTGTTGAAGTTTTAAGCCTCAATCGCGGGCCAGCGGGGTGGACGGTTTCATCCACTGCCATGCATAAAGAGCAGAGCGAGGATGTTGCCATTTATCAGGCCGCTGTTCTGGGGCTCAGGGATTATGTCAATAAAAACGGCTTTAAAGGCGTTTTGCTTGGGCTATCGGGCGGCATAGACAGTGCGCTTTGCGCGGCAATGGCTGTTGATGCGCTGGGGCCCAGGCGGGTGCGCGGCGTCATGCTTCCCTTTCATTATACCAGCCAGGAGAGCCTTGATGATGCCGAACACTGCGCCAAAGCACTTGGGATGCGGCTTGATGTTATGCCGATCAAGGCGGCGTTTGAGGGGGTTGCTGCCAGCCTTGAACCGCTGATGCCGGAGGGGTTAGGCGGCATTACAGAGGAGAATATCCAGTCCCGATTACGGGGGGTTCTGTTGATGGCGCTCTCCAATAAGGGCGGGGAGATGCTGGTCACAACCGGGAACAAGTCTGAGGTGTCTGTTGGCTATGCCACGCTTTACGGCGATATGAACGGTGGTTTCAATCCGATTAAGGATCTGTACAAAACCAAAGTTTTTGAACTTTCGCGGCTGCGTAATGAGGTTTTGCCTGAGGGGTGTCTTGGCCCATCCGGAGAGGTGATCCCTGCCAATATTATCACCAAGCCGCCAACAGCTGAATTGCGTGATAATCAGACCGATCAGGACAGTTTGCCGCCTTATGATGTTCTTGATGATATTCTTGAATGTCTGGTTGAGATGGACATGCCGCTCTCAGAGATAGTTGAGCGTGGCTATGATCGCAAATTGGTTGAAAGAGTTGAACATTTGCTTTATCTGGCAGAGTATAAACGGCGGCAAGCCGCCCCTGGGGTGAAATTATCCTTGAAAAATTTTGGCCGTGACCGGCGCTACCCGATTACCAATAAATTTCGTGACCGGGGATAGTTTTTTGCGATTACGGGGCGGGCACAGAGGCGCGTTTGCTCTTTCGTTTGATATCAGCGCTCCTTCTTCAAACATGAGAAAGACAGAGACAAAAAATGACGGTGATTACACGCTTTGCACCGAGCCCGACGGGGAAAATTCACATTGGTAATTTGCGCCCGGCGCTGATTAACTGGCTGTTTGCGCGGCACAGTCAGGGCCAGTTCATGTTGCGGATTGATGATACGGATGTTGAGCGCTCACGCGAGGAATATGTTGAGGGGATCAAGGAAGACCTCACATGGCTGGGGCTTGCCTGGGATTTTGAGGCACGCCAGTCTGACCGGTTTGATAAATATAATGAAGTTGTCGATAAACTGAAAAGTGAGGGTCGTCTTTATCCCTGTTATGAAAGCGCGTCTGAACTTGATCGCAAACGCAAACGGCAAATGGCACAAGGCAAGCCGCCGGTTTATGACAGGTCTGCCCTTAAACTGGATGATAAGGACAGAGCCAGGCTTGAGGCAGACGGGGCAGTGCCGCATTGGCGCTTCAAACTTGAAGACAGAACCGTGACCTGGAATGACCTTGTTAGAGGGGAGCAATCTATCGAGGCCTCTTCGTTATCGGACCCGATTTTAATACGCGGTGACGGGACTTTTCTCTACACGCTACCAAGCGTGGTTGATGATATTGAATTTGGCATTACCCACATTATCCGGGGTGAAGATCATGTGGCAAATACAGGTGCGCAAATTCAGATTTTTGAGGCGCTGGGGGCAGAGCCACCGCGGTTTGCACATCATAACCTGATTGTTGGCAAGGATGGTGAGGGTCTTTCCAAGCGACTTGGGAGCCTTGCTATATCTTCCTTCCGTGAGCAGGGCTTTGAGGCGATGGCGGTTGTCAGCCATGCTGCGACGATTGGTACATCAAATGACATCGCGCCGCACCTTTCAATGGACAGCATTGCCGGCGACTTTGCTTTTGATAAATTGAGCCGGGCTCCGGCGCGGTTTGATGAGGCAGAACTTTCACTGCTGAACGCTAAATTATTACATGAACTCCCCTTTGAGGCGGCACAAGCCCGGCTTGAGGGGCTTGGTATTGAGGGCGGGCAGAGATTTTGGGATGTTATCAAAGGGAATATCGAAAAATTTGAAGATGTCTCTGATTGGTGGTCTGTTGTTGAAGGGCCGATAGAGCCTGTTATCAAAGAGGCTGATTTTTGCGCTCAGGCACTTGCGTTATTGCCAGAAGGTGATTGGGATGAACAAAGCTGGGGAGCGTGGACCAAAGCTGTAAAAGAAGAAACAGGGGCCAAGGGTAAAGCCCTGTTTCACCCGTTGCGGCTGGCGCTTACTGGTCGGGCTTTTGGGCCCGAGCTCAAAGGATTGATGCCGTTGATAGGCAGGGCCCGTGTTGAGGGCCGGTTGAAGGGTGAGACGATCTAGGTTTCAATGATCAGTTTGTTTTAATAGCCGTGCCTGCCATTTTGTTCACACCGATGAATTTATCATAGGCTTTGGCAAAATCGGCTAGTGAATACGTCAGTATCAGTCCCTTGCGGGTTTTTGAATCAATAATCTTGATGTTGATTTACTTATCCGTTTTCATCAGTGCAATAACTTTTTTTGGTGCCTGGAAAAGGGCCCGGCACCCTTTCAGTTTGCATTCTATCAGATTGGCATTCATACCATGTTTGCCATCAAAAAACACTTTCACGCCAGAGGGCAGATGAAGGCTGAGAGGCAGGACGATGATGCCTATGGTTTGCGGCTCCTTCATATTGGCAATTTGTCTTTTGACGATTGAGAAACTCGAAGCTATGACGTTATTATTCACTTCAGGGGCAAGATCAACAAAACCAATTGTGCCATCCTGAATGTCGTCCCTGGTTATTGAGTTGTCCTCAATGTGGTCTTTGGCGATCAATCCGCCGGACCCACTGACGCGGCCGGCTGCAATTTCGGAAGATCTTACAGCATTGGTTGCGAGACCTGCATTTGTGATGCTTTCGTCAATAATTTCAGCTGAACCGATGGCGTTGTCCTGCATCTCAGCGTTGCCAATTGCCACAATTACGACAAATGGTGTTAGTCAGACCTTGGTGATTTTTTAAGGCAGGGAGCATAGCAGAAGAACAGGCTGCCCTTATTATTCGTTTTCTTGTTGGGCAACCGTACTTCTGTTTTGTTCTCATTGCATCAGGTCAGAACCTTAGCGGGAGTTGGGGGATCGCTGGTAAATAAGGGGTGGGGGGGTGCCGATTGCCCTTGAGGTGTGATCTGCTGATCGAGGCGTTTGCGCATATATGTGACGGCTATGTCTTGCCCATGATCAAGCAATAGCGCGCCATGCGAACTAGTAGTGTAACCGAGGTGGCGGAAAAAGCCGGAAGATATCGCGCTGGCGCGAATGCTGAATTCATCAAATCCTGCATTGCTTGCCCGGTTTTCTGCCTGTTCGACCATGGCGCGTCCCAGCCCCAGGCCTATATAAAAATTATGTATAAAGATTTTGCGCAGTCTGGCGGTGTTTCGGTTATCATTGGATGGGCACCAACCGGCTGTGCCGATTAACAAGTGCTCATGCCAGATGCCATGCAGGCTGCAGTTGAGACATTCTCTAATATAGTCTGTTGAATTGATGCGGTTTACATATGCCTCAATTTCATCAGTGGTGTGATATGCCGCGCCGCCGATTTTTACAGCGGAGGCATGGAGATATCTGACGTCTGCCATATCATCCAGGCCTATTGGGCGTTTGGTAAGCTCGAACATTTTGGGTAGCCCTCCCATACTCTTGAAACTCAGGGCAAATTAGACGCCGGATCTGTCAATAGATTGACAACAAAGTGGTCTCTTTACATTGTGGATAAGTCGTTCAAACTGTATTTGTCTTTTATAACAAAGGTTTATTTTCATTTGTTGAGAAAAAGATTATGGCGGACATGCTGAAAATATCTTGTTTATCAACAATTAAATCAATTTTCAGGGAGTTTTTTTGGCAGAAGTGTTGTTTTTTCGCCCGGCTGTTTTTTGTTTTCGGGCTCCAACTTCAGCTCTTGCTCTTTCATTTCAGGGGCTTTACCGGTTTCTTTTGCCACCAGCAATTCAGGTTTGTATTCGGCGGCTTTACATGAGCAGCCCTTGACAAATTCTTTCTTAAACCGCCAGGCGTTCTTGATTGATTCATAGGTTATGCCCTCGACAGAAAGCATCTGTTCAGAGGTGCCACCCGGGTTGGGGTGTGTGAACAGTTTGGCGGGGGCGGCACATTTTGTCTGGCAGATCTGCTCATCTGTTGCAAAGCGATTGGTGGTGGTGGCGAAACTGATCGGGAAATAATACCCGTCACACAGGCGCACGCAAAGGGTGCGGTGGGTGGCAAATTTGAATTGTTCTTCAGGGCTGTAGTCGCGGGGTTTTGGCTGCCCGCCAAAGAAGCCGTCACCAAACCAGTTGCTGAAGGTGTTTCTTTTTTTCATTTCACGTTCATATTGCGGGCCGCATTTATTGCGTGCCAGGGCACTTATGATCTTATCCTGTTTGTATTTTGAATCAGCATTTGCATCTGCTGTGCGGTGGAGCTGATTGTTCAGCCTTGCCAGTTGATTTTTGGCTTTGCGCATTTTCCGGTCGATCCGGACGCAGCGGGGTGTGCGCCGCAATTCCTTGGAGAAAAGAAAATAACTGTAGCATTTGTAGCGTTCGGCATCGTTGTTCAAACGATGGTATATCTGCTCGATATTGCGGAGATTGGTTCTGATGTTGGCACGATCTTCCTTGATGGTGCTACCGTGGATGGTGCGGGCCAGTTCACTTTCCAGTTCGAGGCAATAGGCCTGATGCGAGGGGCTTCTTTGCTGAGCGTGGCTTATGTTAAGCGGTGTGAGAGAGACAATGAGACAAATGCTAAAGAACATCAGGCTCTGGGTTATGCCGAGTGTAAGGCACAGTTTTCGTCGCTCTGAACGGTCAGTCCCCATATAAAGCTGTTTCTGGCTGATCACTGGCATTTTATTCCCCAAATTTGATATTCCCCAATGTTGCCTTGCCTGCTACTGGACTGATCATGTTTTCTTTTGAGCTGTTGCGGGATTTTTTTCAGTTTCAAAGCTAAACTTAGCTCAATGATGCTCGTTTTGCTGATTCTCTCTAGTTATATCAAAG
Organism: uncultured Rhodomicrobium sp.; assembly: GCA_964351785.1. Classification (GTDB taxonomy): domain Bacteria; phylum Pseudomonadota; class Alphaproteobacteria; order Rhizobiales; family HXMU1428-3; genus HXMU1428-3. The sequence continues at coordinate 67,913 of CAYGPF010000002.1, read as the reverse complement.
ACTGGCTAGTTAGATCAAAGATTGGCAAATTAGATCAAACACTGGCCAAAGATTATAAGTTAATTGCGGACCAATTAAGGTCAGAGTGCTGTTCAATCCCCTCCTGGGGGGGTATTTGCCTTCGTAATAATGGATTTAAGGCCTTTTTGTTTGCTTCTATCAGCATAGATAGACGCTATTCTTTCAACTGTCGCTTAATGTTCTATGAACGGTTACCGGATTTGCAGGGTGCCCTGGTTGTCTACCAAATGGTAGACTGTTATGATTATCTATTTCTAAAGCCAGAAGGAAGACCCTAAATGACACTGCTTCAGGAGCATTTGCATGATGATTTTTCCAAATCTGTGGCTGTTTCTATTGGCGCGCTGGAGTGGGTGCCGTCTCCCGTGCCGGGGGTGTTGCGGCGGCCACTCGACCGGGTTGGCGGTGAAGTGGCCCGTGCTACCAGTGTTGTGCGATTTTTGCCCAATTACCATTTTGAGGCGCATACCCATGGCGGGGGGGAGGAGTATCTGGTGCTTGATGGGGTGTTCTCAGATGAAAGCGGTGATTACGGCGCCCTGACATATGTGCGCAACGCGCCGGGAAGTGCCCATAAACCTTTCAGCCGTGAAGGGTGCGAGATTTTTGTCAAGCTGCATCAGATGAAACCTCAGGGCGAGAATTCGGTCATCGTCCATTCCAAAGAGTTGGACTGGCAACCTGTGAAGACGCTGCCCGGGGTTTTTGAAAAAGTATTGTTTAAGGCCACTGACTGGTATGAAGAGGTGGCTTTGATGAAAATCACCCCAGAGGCGCCGCCCACTGATCTGAGCTTTGTAGAGGGCGGTGAAATTCTTCTCCTGGACGGGGCGCTTCTGGTGAATGGACAACTGCATGAGGCGATGAGCTGGTTACGGTTCCCTGATAAGGCCTGCGCCCGGATAGAGGCACGTAGCGGGGCTCTGTTCTGGATAAAAAAGGGGATTGATTTCCTCGCCGCGCCGATATAGCCATGTTGTCTTCAGGATAGGGCTGGCTCTGGCTTCTATTTTGAAATGACATTCTATAACCGGAGACGGCCCTCGATCAGGGTTTCTGGGTTTCTAACTCAGATCCGGTTTTTCAGATTTGGGGCCATAAGCCCCGGAATATTACATTTTCAGCAGGATAGATAGCAACGATGCCCCAAACCGAGGATAAAATCCTGGATAGTGCGGAACGACTAATACAGTCGCGGGGCTATAGTGCGATCAGCTATCAGGATGTCTCAAACGAGGTGGGGATCAGGAAAGCCAGCATTCACTATTATTTCCCGGCGAAGGAAGATCTGGTGGTGGCGTTGGTCAAGCGGTACCGGTTAAAACTGCAAAATATTATGGACAGTTCTTTTGAGAATTGTCCGGATGATGCTGTTGCCTTACTTAATGATTATTTTGCCATCTATCTGAGTTTTGAAAATGCGCCCGACCGGGTTTGCCTTTGTGGTTCTCTGGCTGGTGAGTATCCGGCTTTGCCTGCAAAAGTGCAGCTTGAGGTGGATGGGTTTTTTGCTGTTCATCAGGCCTGGTTGAGCCGTCTTATAACAGATGGACAGGCGCAGGGCCGTTTCAAGAATAATCTGGCACCGGATTTGCTGGCCGGCTGGGTGTTGTCTTCCCTGCAGGGGGCGCTGATTGTCGGGCGGGCGACTTCTGCGATTGAGCGGGTACGGGAAACGCAGGCGCTGTTGGCGCAATCCTTGAAAACAGGCTAGATTCTCAAGAATCAAACGGGCTAGATGCACAATCCGGGCATGAACGCGGGGCAGGGTGCCATGTTCACTGGGGTGCCGTTCACTGGGGTGCCGTTTACTGGGGGCGGCTGATCGCAGGCAACATTATGACTGCAGTTCCCATTTTTAATCAGCATTTAATGATCAATATCATCTGCAAGGCTTGACCTTTTCTGCTGCCCTCAGGCATAACCGAGCATGGTATGTTTCCACTCTAAAGGCGGTTTGTTTTGTCTCTCACCCTCTATAATACGCTCAGCCGGAAAAAAGAGCTTTTTGAGCCCATCGCGGCTGATAATGTGCGGATGTATGTCTGCGGGCCGACGGTTTATGATTTTGCTCATATTGGCAATGCGCGGCCCGTGATTGTGTTTGACGTGCTTTTCCGTTTGTTGCGCCATGTTTACGGGGCAGATCATGTGACTTACGTGCGTAACATCACGGATGTGGATGACAAGATCAACGCACGGGCGCTGGAAGAGGGGATTGATATCCGAACCCTGACCGAGCGCACCTTTGCCCAGTTTCAGGATGATGTGCGGGCGCTTGGCTGCCTTGATCCGAGCTTGCAGCCGCGGGCAACCGATCATATTGATGATATGCAGGCGATCATCACCACCCTTATAAAGAAGGGCTTTGCTTATGAGGCCGAGGGGCATGTTCTGTTTCATGTCCCCTCAATGGCGTCCTATGGCAAACTGTCCAACCGCTCCATTGATGAGATGCAGGCCGGTGCCAGGGTTGAGGTCGCACCCTATAAAAAAGACCCGATGGATTTTGTGCTCTGGAAGCCTTCTTCTGAGAGTGAGCCGGGCTGGGCTTCACCGTGGGGTGAGGGGGAAGGGCGCGGCCGGCCGGGCTGGCATATTGAATGCTCGGCCATGTCCAGGGCGCATCTTGGCGAAGTGTTTGACATCCATGGCGGCGGGGTTGACCTTGTTTTTCCGCACCATGAAAATGAGATTGCGCAAAGCTGCTGCGCGCATGGCAGTGAGCGGATGGCCAATGTCTGGATGCATAATGGTTTTCTGCAGGTAGAGGGCGAAAAGATGTCCAAAAGCCTGGGCAATTTTATTACCATTCGTGAAGTGTTGAATGACTGGCCGGGCGAGGTAGCGCGGCTTGCCATGCTGATGACCCATTACAGACAGCCGATTAACTGGACGGTCAAAAGCCTGAAAGAAGCGCAAAAAACCCTTAACGGTTTTTACGAAGCGATGGGGGATGAAGTGGGAGAGTACGCAGATGAGGTAGAGCCTGATGGAGAGGTGATAGCTGCCCTTTCTGATGACTTGAACACGCCGCGGGCTTTAACGCAGTTGCACCAGTTGAAAGAGAATGCGGGCGTTCTGCAACGCTCTGGCCAGCTTATGGGATTGCTGGAGAAAAGCCAATCCGAATGGCAGGCTGCTACGGTGGTTGAAAGCGCAGTTCCAGAAGCGGAGATAGACGCGGCCATTCAAGCCCGGCTTGATGCGCGCGCCAATAAAGACTGGGCCGAAGCTGACCGTATTCGCGATCAGTTGCTGGAGAAAGGTATTGTTCTCAAGGATGGCCCTGAAGGTACCAGCTGGGAAGTTCAGGGCTAACCGGTTTTATCATCCCTCAGGGTTTGATCGCCCTTAAGAGTTTGGCCTTGGTTGCCCGTTATTTTGCGTGCCGCCCCACACATCAAGGTTTGAAATATTTGGTGGCCTGCGCGCACATCATGGAGGCGTGCGGCCCTTCATAGAGGGTTTGCATTTTCGCCATCATGTTGGTTTTCAGGCTTTTGATGACCTTGTCTGTTTTTTCACTGCAGTTCAGTTTTTGCAATGAAGCTTCAACATCTGCCTCACTATGAGGGAACCCTTTGCAATATTTTGCTGCGGCCACAGTCATCACCAGGCGGGCGATCCTGTTGCCGTTTGGCCGTTCCGGGCAGACGGCTATTGGCTGCTCATCCGGGGCGGCGTGGCCGGTTGCGGAAAAATGTGGCAGTGCCATTGACAGGGCAATGAGGGTCCACAGGGGTATCCCAAATACGGAGATTACCTTTTGGTGGGTGGTCTCTCTGATGTGCTCTGTCTGGTCAGGCTTGAAAGGCAGGATCATTTTACCACTCCTTTAGCTGGAATTCTGGTATCTGGTTTCGGGTTTGTTGATGGCTCTCTGTTTACTGGATGGTTCCATCAATGGCAGTTTTGGAAATATAGATGATTCGCGGTGTGGCCGTCCGGCTTATGCACAGGATGGCCCGCACTCAATTTTTAAGAATTAGGCTTTAAATTTGCCTTGGTTCTTGATTTCAGGAGGGTTGCTCTTTATGGCTATGGCCTTCTGTTTGGTTTGTCTGGTTGAGGGAGTGTCATAGTGGGCACGGAAAAAGAACGTATTTATCTGTTTGACACCACATTGCGTGATGGGGCGCAGACTTTTGGTGTTGATTTTTCCTTAGAGGATAAATTACTGATCGCCGGGGCGCTAGATGAGCTGGGTATTGACTATATTGAAGCGGGGTACCCAGGGGCGAACCTGACGGACAGCGCTTTTTTCCAAAAACCAAGGGGATTAAAAACCGCCAAAGTCACCGCTTTTGGTATGACCAAGCGGGTGGGGCGGTCAGTTTCCAATGATGGTGGGTTTCAGGGGGTGCTCTCGGCTGAGGCGGATGCCATCTGCCTGGTGGCAAAAACGTGGGATTACCATGTGCGGGTGGCGCTTGGTGTGACGAATGAGGAAAACCTTGCGACCATTGCCGCGAGTGTTGAGGCGATCAGTCAATCCGGCCGGGAAGCGCTGATTGACTGTGAGCATTTTTTCGATGGCTATAAATCCAACCCCGATTATGCGCTTTCCTGTGCACGGGCGGCATTTGAGGCCGGGGCGCGCTGGGTCGTGCTTTGCGATACAAATGGCGGGACGTTGCCGGGTGAAGTTCAGCAAATTGTCAGTGAAGTTGTAAAAATTATACCGGGGGATCATCTTGGTATCCACGCACATAATGACACGGAAAATGCTGTGGCGAACTCGCTGGCAGCGATTGAGGCTGGTGTGCGCCAGGTGCAGGGCACACTGAACGGCCTTGGTGAGCGTTGCGGCAATGCAAACCTGACATCGGTCATTCCAACTTTGATGTTGAAATCTACATATGCGGAGCGTTTTGACATTGGTGTCAGCCCGGTGCGGTTGCGCACTATCAGCCATGCTTCGCGGTTGCTTGATGAGGTGCTGAACCAGGCGCCCCGTGCCAGCCAGCCCTATGTCGGGGCGTCTGCCTTTGCGCATAAGGGGGGCATCCATGTTTCTGCGGTGAAGAAAGATCCTGGCACCTACGAACATGTGGCACCCGAAGCGGTTGGCAATAGCCGCAAATTATTGATTTCTGATCAGGCTGGCAAATCCAATATTCTGGCTGAGCTTGAGCGTCTGGGCATCCGGATGGAGCGAGATGATGACCGGGTTGACCTGTTGCTTGAGGAAGTGAAGGCACGCTCGGCGCTGGGGTATGCTTATGAGGGGGCGGGGGCTTCTTTTGAGTTGCTGGCGCGCCGTGTTCTGGGTGAGGTGCCACGATATTTCACCGTGGATCAGTTCCGGGTGATGGTGGAGCGGCGCTATAATGCGGCGGGCGAACTGGTGACTGTCTCTGAAGCGATCGTGAAGGTTACGGTCGATGATTTGACGCTTGCCCATGTGGGTGAGGGGAACGGCCCGGTGAATGCGCTGGATAAAGCGCTTCGCAAGGATCTTGGGAAATACCAGCCCTTTATCGAAGATCTTGAACTGGTGGATTATAAAGTGCGGATATTAACCGGCGGCACAGATGCGGTGACACGGGTGATGATTGAAAGCCGGGACGGGGATGGCAAGCGCTGGTATACGGTTGGGGTATCTGCGAACATCGTGGACGCTTCCTTTGAGGCGCTTGTTGATTCTATCAATTACAAACTTTTGCGGGATGGTGCGCCGGGTGCGTGAATTTCTGTTTGATGAATAAATCCGTTAAAAAGCCCCGCATAATAAATGCGGGGCCTTTCAATTTGCCTTTCAGCTCACAATAACAGAGCCATGCTACTCAACGGTGATTGTTATGCGCTCTGACATCACAGGTGGGTTATGGGGGATGTGGTTCATATCACCCAGCACAAGCTGCAGTTCATATTTTCCCGGTTTCAAATCCAGGGTAACTTCTGTTTGACCAGCGCCGAAATGCCTGTGCTGTTCATCGCTCGGGATGTTTTCATTCAGTTCATCGCCTTCAATCTTTTCGTTGATAATGAGATGATGATGACCGGTTTTTTCCTTGTTTGTTCCGGCAGGCGCAATGCCCATGCCGGAGAGGCCGAACTGAATAAATACTTTGCCTTTGACCTTGTCACCCTCTTTCAAATTAATGAAATAGACTTTGGCGTCTTTCGGAGCCGGCGTTTCCCCGGCTGATGCGGACTGTATCCGGGCGGGGAGGAACAGGCTGCTCGTGGCCACAAGGGTGAGGATCAGAAGGGCGGTGATTTTATTGTGCTTTAACATTCATAGCTCCATGGTTTGTTCATATCAGGGTGTTGGAGAGGGGGGCTGTCAATCAGCTTTTTGGTTGGCTCGCAAGAGAATGGATCTGAGCGTATTGACATCTTCTTCAACGTGAAAATTGACTTCAAGGCCGGGGCGAATGAAGTGATGAGATTTCATATGTTTCAGGAGCCTTAGGAATGGCTCCCAGAATTGATTAGTGTTCATGAGAATAATGGGTTTTTTATGCTGGCCCAGCTGTTCCCAGGTCATGGTCTCGACAAGTTCTTCAAGAGTGCCAATGCCGCCTGGCAGAGCGATAAAGGCGTTGGCCATTTCATACATCCTAGCCTTGCGCTCGTGCATGGTGCTGGTGACGATCATTGTTTGACCGGGTTGGGTCCCGTTCTGGTATTTTGTTAAAAATTCAGGGATGATACCTGTTACCTTGCCGCCCGCCTCAATGGCACTTTGACTTAAGGCACCCATCAGCCCCATATCGCCGCCGCCATAGACGAGATCCATGTTTTCATTTGCAAGGAAGGTTCCCAATTTTTTAGCTGTTGCCTCGAAAGCCGGGTCCTCACCGTGGCCTGAGCCACAAAAAACGCAAACGGCTATGTGTGGTTTATTGCCGCTGCTGGCCCTCTCACAATGGGTTGGTACCATATTTCTGTCTTTCTTTTGGTTATAGTTCGGGCTCAAACAAGCGTATTAACGATATTTTTCCGCGTTTTAGAGGTTGAATTGAAGAGGTGGCTTGTCTTTCTTCTTACGCTTCTTACATGAATTTATGATACAAAACCTGCTAATATTGATGATTAAACTGGCATAACTGACGGAAATCACTTTGGATTATAGTGTTTTCAAAGTTCGATTTATATTGTATTTACCGTTGGTCAATCCCCCAAAATTGCGGATATCGGGGGGATTTGTTAAACTGATTCACAGGTTTTGCGTTTGAAAGGTTTTCCAGTGATGAGTGGCGTTCGCTTTATAAGCATTGTTACAGCCATTTCGGCCATTTTTCTATGGGCGGGTTTTGTGGTCAATACATGGCAGCAGAACCAGGCGTTGCGTTTGCAGCCTATTGCTCTCCACCAGGATCAGGGCGTTAAAGACGCCAAAGACAAAGCTGCTCTTGAAGCAGACAGGACTTTGGCGCGGGCCGATGAAATGGCTATTGCGGCTTCAGAAGAATTTCAGAAAATTTCTGATGAATTACGGCTTAAAGAACAGGCTGCGGCTAAAGAACGGGCTGCCGCTAAAGAACGGGCTCAGGTTAAAGAGCAGAGTGTGGCTGATGCCAAGGCTGACAAAGTGCCAGCAAAGGCAGACGATATAGCCGCAGATAAAAAGCCGCTTAATATAGAACCTGTTGATCGCCTGGTCTTAACTGCAAAAAATTTACCGCGCCGCAAACCAACCGTTACTGATGATAGCCTTCAACTTGCCAAGGTTGATGGAAAGTCTTTGGAGCAAAAATCACCCCCGGCCACGCTGGAAATTGCCAAGGCGGATGTACCGCCCGAGGGCCCGGTATGGGTGGTCCCGACCGGTGCCACGCCGCTGGAAGTGCCGGCTGAAACCATGAAAGAAGAGATCGCTTCACCGCAGCCACCGAAAGTGGCTGATAAAAAGGTTGCTCTTGCAACTGATGATGATGTAACGGGCGCTGATGTTGCTGTTGATAAAAAGAAACCGCTCTGGGTGGTGCCTGATGGGGCCGAACCTTCATATGATGAAACCAAAGCGGTGCAAATTGGCTCAATCCCATGGAAGGTGCCAACAGCCAATGATCCGATAGATGTTAGTAAAGTTGGCACTCAGATCACTAAACTGGCTGAAGATGTCAAGGATGGGGCGGCTGATGCTGCTGTGAAGGTCGGTGAGAAATTATCTTCACTTGCTGATGGTGTGAAAGAAAAAATTGTCGCGGATGAAAAATGGAAGGTGCCGACCGGTGTCGTCCCTGACTATAAGAACCGTGATCTGATTGCTGATGGCGCGCCGTTATGGCGTGTGCCGGATGCAGTCAGCCCGCAATATGATGTGGCGATTGCCGGTGACGAAACGCCGCTTTCAAATCCGCCGGCGAAAGCTGACAAGCTTACCGTTTTCAACAACAGTGAAGAGCCGAATTTTGTTGAATATCTTATCGCCAGCAATGATGATGAAGCAACAGCTCTGGTTACGAATAAACTGGAAAACAGATTGCGGGATGATGCTGTTGTGCTGAAGGCAGCTATCAAGGAACCTGTCCTTTTGAAAGATACTTCACGGCTTTCCAAGGACCTGAGCCCGGTACCAGTTGATAAATATGCGCAGCAATCTGACAAGGTGAAAGAAGACAAGAAATCAGACAATAAAACGATTGTTGCCAAACTTAAAGATAACCGCGTTAAACAGCTTCCTGCTGCTCGCCCGCTTGGGGAAGGCAAATCTGCCAAGCTGATTGTGGCTGAAAGCTCCAAGGTGGAAAAAACCAAAGTTGCGGATAAAATGGCGGTGAAAGATAAAACGCCGGCTAAAACTGTGAAGACGCCCAAAGCCAAAAAGGGCAAAAAAGTCAAGAAAGACCTTGAGCAAAAACTGGCTGAGATAGAAGAGGCTGATAAAAAGTTTGTTCTGGCCAAGAAGAAAAAACTGGAGGCCCAGAAAACTGCTGATAGCCAACAAGAGAAAACGCCAGAAACCCCGGAGAAAAAAGTTGTCGCTAAGCTGAGTTCCGAGCCTTTGGAACAAAGTGCAGGCAAGACACCTGTCTGGGTTGTGCCGACTGGCAAGCAACCTGATGACAGTGTTGTCGCTCAGTTTGAGCGCGGTCTTGAGACGGTTAAGGATGCGGCTGTGGAAGCTGGTACAGAGATTGCTGATACTGTCAGCCATATTGGCACCAATGTGAAAGAGGCTGTTGCGTCGCCTCAAAAATGGGAAGTGCCGACAGGTGCGACCTGGGGCGAAGAGAAAACAGCTGGTGATGTGAAAGACGGCAAGAAGACCAAAGCTGGTGTCAAGGCTGATGCCAGGAAACAAGACGTTAAAGTGGCTGATAAGGTCACGCCGCCTTTGAAAAAACCAGATGATGCTGTGGCTGGTAAACAAACAGGCCGTGTTGAGGCTGGGAAAGAAACAGAAATTGCAGCAGCCCCGCCCAAGGCTGAGCTTGCCAAAGAAAAAGTGCGGGCAAAAGACGAAGCATCTTTAAAACAGGTTGATGTGCCCCTGCCGGAGAAGAAATCCCGCGGTTCTGAAATTGCGGCGCTTGATGTTAAGACTGACCCTGAAATCAAGCCTGATACTGCCACGAAGGCCCTAAAAAATGATCTTCCACCTGCAGGTGATGGTGTGGTTGTTTCCTCTAACATTAACGTGACAGAGGATACCATTGTTATTGCGGCGCATGATGATGAACAATCAGTTGAAAAACAGATTGCCTCCAAGGGTAAGAAGGATGGGAAAGAGGGGCTTGTCACCAAAATTATTGACTTTTTCTCGGAAGATAAAAAAACCGGTAAAAGTGTGAAGAAGCCAGCGGCTCAAATGACTGCTCTGGAGACCGCCCGTTTTGGTGCCCTTAAAGAGCTGATGGTTGATAATGTGGAGTATAAATTCACTGATTTGAAAAAAGGTGAAGGTCAAATCCAGATTAACGGGCGCTCCCAGCATGGGGCGATACTGGCGCTCTATGTCGGGCCGCGTTACCTTGGGGATGTGCACCCTGATGCTGAGGGCCAATGGTCCTTTAAACGGGCTCTCTACCTGCCACAGGGTGAGCATATTGTACATGCGCAGCAGATGAGTGACAGCGGCCTTGTGCTGGCACGTAAAACCATTCCGTTTGTTCAGAAAATTGCGGCGAAACCACCTGAGGGCTATTCGCCTGGGATTGGTATAGCTGCGGGTGATAAGATGCTTGCCAAAATGCAAGATAAGCTGGATGACAAGCAAGGCAAAGCGAAAAAAGCCGGTGCTGGCAAGATTGCTGATATTCCATTGCCACTACGCAAGATTACGGGCAAAAATAAAGTGTCTGATGAAAAGGCCAAGCAAGCGGCCAGTTTAAAACTCAAGGCTGAAGAAAAACAGCTTGCTGCGCTTGAAAAAGAAATTTCTGATCCGGTTGGGAAAAAGAAAAAGTCCTCAACTGATAAAAATGCCAAAGAGGACAAAAATCAGAAAGCCGGAGATAAACAGGATACGGCGAAAATTAAAGATGCAGTGCCTGCTGAAATGAAGTCTGGCGAAAAACCTCAGTCCAAGACAGAGGAATACACTGTCAAATCGGGTGATACGCTTTCAAAAATAGCTCATAAAGTTTACGGCGATGCCTCCCGTTTTGGTGAGATTCTGAAGCTTAACCCGAAGCTGAAAAGTGCCAATCTGATTTACCCGAAACAGAAGTTGATTGTGCGGTCTGGCGGCGGGCTTGTTGTTGAGGGTGCAAAGGTTGCAGCGCTTGACAAGGCACCGCTGAAAGTTGTGCCAAAGCCTTTGAAAAAAACAGCGCAGAAAACGATTGATAAACCTTCAGGGGATAAAGCGCTGACGGGCTCTGGTGTTTATACGGTGGTGAAAGGGGATAGCCTCTGGATCATTGCCAAGAAAGTTTATGGCAATGGCGCGAACTATAAAAAATTGATTGAGCTTAATCCAGAGCTTGCGAAGAATCCCAAGCTGATCAAACCCAAGCTGAAACTGAAGGTTAAAGCTGGATAATCAGCTGCATTTTGCTAAAAGCGCAGCTCTTTGTTTGTAATGTTTTAAAAATATCCTATGTAATAAGAGGTCGATTTTGAGTGTCAAAGTCGACCTTTCTTTATTTCTTTGTTCTTTTATCTCTTTGGTACCTATCAACTATGCGAAGTATGAGACAGTCCGGCGTATCTGATGCAGACGCAGATGCGGAGATTACTGTTGACCCGAGATATGTGCTCAGGGCGCTGTTGCCGTTTGCCTGGCCTGAGGGGCGCTACGATCTCAGGGTGAAAGTTGTTATTGCCTTTCTGGCCCTGCTTGCGGCCAAGGTGGTCACAGTTTCTGTTCCCTTTGCTTATAAGGGTGCTGTTAACGCGCTTGATGAACTTTATGGGGCCAACGAGTTGGTGAGCCTTGGCCTTGTGCCGGTCATGCTGATTATTGCCTATGGTATGGGCCGTATATTAATGATTGCCTTTACAGCCTTGAGAGATGGGCTGTTTATTGCTGTTGGTCTAAATGCAGTCAGGGCGCTTGCGGTGGCGACGTTTGAACATCTGCATTCTTTATCACTCAGGTTTCATCTTGAGCGGCGTACGGGTGAGCTGAACAGGGTGGTGTCACGGGCAAATACAGCGATTGAGCTGATCATCCGTATGGGGGTTTTACAATTTATTCCAACGTTGCTTGAGCTGTTGCTGGTTTTTACCATTTTTGGTGTGATGTTTGGCTCTAAATATGTTGCGGTTCTTGCTGTGACCGTTTTGATTTATATCGTTTTCACCAAGAAGGCCAGTGACTGGCGGATCGCTATCCGCCGGGATATGAACACATCTGATAATCTGGCGGGCAGCCGCGCCGTCGATAGTCTGTTGAATTATGAAACGATTAAATATTTTGGCAATGAACCGCTTGAGACGGAGCGCTATGACAAGGTGATGGTTGGGTATGAAAGTGCGGCTGTTCGCACCTTCACATCACTTGGTGTTTTAAATGCCGGGCAAGCGGCGATTTTTACGGTAGGTCTGACAGTTGTGATGCTCATGTCAGCTATGGATGTTGTGGACAAACGGCTGACGCTTGGTGATTTTGTTTTAGTGAATGCGATGCTCATTCAATTGCAGATTCCGTTGAATTTTCTTGGGATGGTGTATAGGGAAATCCGGCAGGGTCTGGTTGATCTTGAGAATATGTTTTCACTGCTTGATCAGTATCCGGAGGTCCAGGATCATCCAGGTGCACATATGCTCGACGTCACTGAGGGGGAAATTGTCTTTGATCATGTTTCCTTTGCTTATGACCCTGATCGTCCCATTTTGAAGGATGTCAGTTTCCGGGTACCGGCTGGCAAAATGACTGCCATTGTCGGGCCGTCAGGGGCGGGAAAATCGACGATATCACGGGCCCTGTTTCGTTTTTATGACCTTCATGATGGTAAAATTTCAATTGATGGTCAGGATATTTCCAAGGTCACACAAAGCAGTCTTCGGGCAGCGATCGGTATAGTGCCGCAGGATACGGTTCTGTTTAACGATACGATTTATTATAACATCGCTTATGGTCGCTCTTCTGCCAGCCGGGAAGAGGTGCTGGAGGCGGCGCGGATGGCCCAGATTGACCGGTTTATCAGGCAATTGCCAGACGGGTATGAAACTATGGTCGGGGAGCGCGGGCTGAAACTGTCCGGGGGAGAAAAGCAACGGGTTGCCATAGCGAGGACGATATTAAAAGCTCCGCCGATTTTGATGCTGGATGAGGCTACAAGTGCTCTTGATAGTCATACCGAAAAAGAGATACAAGAAGCCCTTGACCATGTCAGCCGTCAACGCACCAGCCTGGTGATTGCGCACCGGCTTTCAACTGTTACCCATGCTGATGAAATTCTGGTATTAGAGGCAGGTGAAATTGTTGAACGGGGTACGCATTCCGATCTGGTTGCAAATGGCGGAGTTTATGCCGGGCTGTGGCAGCAACAACAGGCCTCAGCACGGCGAATGATTGAAAGCTAGGCACTGACATTGATTTTCGGTTTTGGTTTCTGGCATTTTGTCAGGCCGGTTTGAGCCAGCCTGGTCCGGTGATTACCTATGTGTCTGGGCGTTGTTTAATATGAAAAGGAATGAAAAGGTGGCGGATCACAGTATTTTTGACACTTTAGAAACGGTTTTGGTGCCTGTACATCGTGACGGGCATAAATTTGTCGCGCTATCTGCTCTGTTGACACTGTTTTTTTTCTGGCTCTGGTCGCCGCTGGGCTGGCTTTTTGCCATCATTACCTTGTGGGTTGTTTATTTTTTCAGAGACCCTGAACGTGTTACCCAGACCCGTGAGGGCTTGGTCGTATCGCCGGCGGATGGCCGGATCACTGCGATTGATGAGGTTATTCCACCAGCGGAACTGGGTATCGGGACAGAACCCCGTGTTCGGATATCCACCTTTCTTTCTATCTTTGATGTACATATTCAGCGCGCACCTGTTGCGGGGGATGTGAAAGATGTTGTCTACACCCCCGGACTTTTTCTCAACGCAGTGCTGGATAAGGCCAGCGAAGATAATGAGCGCAACGGCGTTGTTATTGAAAATGCGTCAGGCCAGAGCATTGCTGTTGTGCAGATAGCCGGGCTGATTGCGCGGCGCATCCTCTGTTTTGTCAGTGAAGGGGCCCGGCTTGGCGTTGGGGAACGGTATGGGCTTATCCGGTTTGGCAGCCGGGTTGATGTTTATCTGCCGGAGGGGAAACAGGCGCTTGTTTCTGTTGGGCAACGGGCGATTGGCGGGGAGACAGTATTTGCTGATCTTCGCTCTGATGAGCCCGTGCGTGAAGCACGCCAGCATTAACGGTGTTCCTTGATAAATGGCACCGCTGCTGTTTACATGAATATTGCTCTTTGCTGTGGTATAAGCATTAAGAGAAAGAAATTTTGATGGCAGATGATTTAAAAGACGCGACTGGGGCTGTGGCTCAGAAAAAGAAAACCCCGCGCCGCCGGTTTTTATTGCGCCGCCGTCCGCGTGATGTGCCGCTCCGTGCCCTTATTCCCAATGTTATTACACTTACAGGCCTTGCAGCAGGGCTTACTTCCATTCGTATGGCGATTGATGGGCGGGTGGAACTGGCTATCGGGTTGATTGTTCTGGCGGCTGTTCTTGACGGGATTGACGGGCGGGTGGCGCGGCTTTTGAAGGCATCTTCCAAATTTGGTGCGGAGCTGGATTCACTTGCTGACTTTGTCAATTTTGGCGTGGCCCCGGCGATTATGCTTTTTTTCTGGGGGTTGAATGATCTCAAGAGCCTTGGTTGGATCGCGGCGCTGGCTTTTGCCATTTCTGCGGCGTTGAGATTAGCCCGCTTTAATGTAGCGCATCAAAATGAAACTGATGAACCAAAATGGAAGCGCCGCTATTTCGAGGGTATTCCGGCACCTGCAGGTGCCCTGCTGGTTATGCTGCCGCTTTATTTTCATTTTGAAGGGGTCAGTTTTTTTAAAACCACACCGATGCTGACGGCGGTTTATATGGTTGTGCTTGCGGGGTTGATGGTTTCACATCTGCCGACCTATTCAGGTAAATTACTTGCCACCAGGATCAATTTTGCCTATGCCATGCCGCTCACGGTCATGGGTGTGTTGATTGCTGCTATTCTGGTGACTTATCCTTTCATAACACTCTCTGTTTTCAGTTTTTTCTACATGGCGACTTTACCCTTCGCGATGGTTTCCTACAAACGGGATCTGGCTAAGTTTGAGGAAGAGGGGGAGAGCGCGCCAGAGGCGATACTTGAAGGGGGGGATGAGGGGGTTGATGACTTTGGTCATCCGTTACATTAACTGCCTGCCTGCCTGCCTGCCTGCCTGCCTGCCTGCCTGCCTGCCTGCCTGCCTGCCTATCTACCGACCTGCTGAGAGTGTTTGATGGGGCAGGACCGCTGCATTTCCTTTAGATCAGATTAATTCCAGCTGTTTGAGGCTGGCGTGGCCTTGCCGCCCGACAATGATATGATCATGCACAATGATGTTGATATTTTGCAGCGCTGCAATGATTTCGAGGGTCATCCGGACATCAGCTTTTGAGGGGGTGGGATCACCAGAGGGGTGGTTGTGCACCAGTATGATGGCGGTAGCGCCAACTTCAAGCGCTCGTTTGACGACTTCTCTGGTATAGACCGGGGTGTGATCAATCGTACCTTCGGACTGTATCTCATCGGTTATGATTTTATTCCCCTTATCGAGGAAAATAATGCGAAACTGCTCCCGCTGTTCATGCGCCATGGCGGCTGATACATAACCGATCATCGCTCTCCAGGAATTGAGAATTGGTTTTGAGGTGATTTCAGTTTGCATCATTCGGAGGGCGGCGGCTTTGACCAGCTTTAATTCCGTGATGACGGCATCACCGACCCCTTTGATTTTTTTCAAGCTTGCTTCAGGAGCGTTTATAACTTCTGAGAATGAGCCAAATTCTTTCATCAGTTGTTTGGCAAGGGGTTTTGTATCTCTTCTTGGTATGGCACGAAACAGGAGCAGTTCAAGAAGTTCATAATCGGGCAAGATTTTATCACCTCCAGCCCTGAATTTTTCGCGTAAGCGGGTGCGATGTCCCAGATAATGCGGCTGGCCCTGACTGTCTTCAAACTCGCCCATTTTCCCTCATTAGCTATTGTTTTAGCTTAATCATCGTCTCTGAATTTATGTTTCCATCCGCCTGGTGAGTGGGTGAAAATTTCATATCCGGTATCGGTGATGCCAATGGAATGCTCGAACTGGGCGGAAAATGATTTGTCCCTGGTGACAGCTGTCCAGCCATCTTTCAGGACTTTGATATCTGCCCGGCCGAGATTTAGCATCGGCTCTATGGTGAAAAACATGCCGGCTTCCAGGGTTATGCCTGTTCCTGGCTCACCGTAATGGAGTATGTTGGGCGGAGTGTGGAACTGCTTACCCAGCCCATGACCGCAAAAGTCCCGGACAACGGAACAGCGCTCACTTTCGGCGTAGGATTGAATGGCATAGCCAATATCACCGGTAGTCGCACCTGGGCGAACCACTTCTATGCCTTTCATGAGTGATGTGTAGGTGATGTCAAGCAATCTGGCGGCTTTTGTCGGGATCTGGCCGATGGGTATGGTACGGCTGGTGTCACCGTGCCAGCCATCAACAATCAGGGTGACATCAATGTTTAGAATACTACCTGATTTTAATGGTTTGTTGTTTGGAATGCCATGACAGACAACATGATTGATCGAAGTGCATATTGATTTTGGATAACCGCGGTAATTTAATGGGGCCGGAATGGCGCTGTGTTCCAGTGCGAATTCTAGTGCCAGATTATCCAGATATTCTGTGGTGACGCCAGGCTCGGCAGCTTCGATGAGCATATCAAGACACGCCGCTGCGAGCTTCCCCGCCTTATGCATGCCTTTGAAGGCGTCTTTGTTGTGAATGGGGATGATGGGGCTTAGTCTGTTCATTTAAATATTCTCGTTCAAACCTTCTGGCAATGAATCAAGACTATCCCCTGATTGCCAGATTTGGCAAGCTCCTAATCGTTCCCCCAGCAGCATTGTTTATGTGTTGGATCATAGACCTTTATTATCGAGGGGGATGTTTTTGGTCACCAAAACTTCATATCGGGTGAGGTCGCATTTATAGGCATAGGCTTCAACACCCTGTTTTACTGCCTCAGTAAAGGCCTGATGGTAAGCCGGGTCTATATCTTTGGCGAGTGAGAATTTTTGCACATCAGATCTTTGTATCAAATAAATCATCACGGCGCGGTGGCCTTGACGGACCATGTCTGACAGTTCCCTGAGGTGTTTTGCGCCTCGCTGGGTGACGCTGTCAGGAAATTCAGCGCGGTTTTTTTCCCGAAGCAGGTGAACATTTTTAACTTCAACATAGCAGCTCTCGTTCGGATTTCGGGGGTGATTGCCGAGCAAAATGTCAATCCGGCTGTTCTGACCGTATTTTACCTCTCGCTTCAAGGTCTGATAATTCTGAAGCGGGCTGATCTTATCTGCTAAAATGGCTTCCTCGACCAGTTTGTTGGGGTGGCTTGTGTTAATCCCGACTAAATTACCGGGTTCGGTTTCAACCAGTTCCCAGGAATATTTCAATTTGCGTTTTGGATTATTGGCTGGTGAGAGCCAAACGGTAAGGCCTGGCTCTTTCAGGCCAAGCATGGCGCCGGGGTTGGCGCAGTGGGCAGTGACAGTTTCACCACTCTCTAATTCGACATCAGCCATGAACCTCTTATAGCGGCTGATTAAACGGCCTTTCAGCAGGGGGTGAATAAATTTCATTTTGGTCTCTGTTATTGATGTCGTTTTTCTATGAAGCAATTATAGTGACAAAATAAAATTAGGGAGTGTTTATAATGGCTGAAGGTAACGATATTTCAACTGATGATCCTGGGCATGAGCTGGTGACAGCTGCAATTCTGGTGATTGGTGATGAAATTTTATCTGGCCGGACAGCTGATAAAAACATTAATACCATTGCGCTCAAATGCACTGACGTTGGGATACGGCTTTCTGAGGTGCGGGTGGTTCCTGATGATGAATTACGGATTGTTGAAGCGCTGAATTATTTGCGCGGTGCCTTTTCCTATGTGTTCACCACAGGCGGTATCGGGCCAACGCATGATGATATCACGGCGCTTAGTGTGGCAAAGGCTTTTGATGTGGCTTTGCTTGAACACCCTGAAGCGCTGTCGGTTCTGGAGGCACATTACCCGGCTGGTGAACTGAGCGAGGCGCGGCGGCTTATGGCACGGGTGCCGGCGGGGGGCGTTTTGATTGAAAACAGCATCTCAGCTGCACCGGGTTTCATGATCGAGAATGTTATTGTGATGGCTGGCGTGCCGGCGATTGTTGAAGTGATGCTTGATGATGTGGTGCCGCGGCTGAAGACTGGGCGGGTGCTGCTATCTCGGACCGTGAAAGTGTTGCACCCGGAGAGTTTTGTATCCGGCATTCTGGCGGGTCTTGCTTGTGACTTTCCGGCCCTCTCCATTGGCAGTTACCCCTATTTTCGGGATGGGGTTGTGGGCACGACGGTTGTCATGCGCGGTGTTGATGAAGATGAGCTTGTTGAGGTGGGCAAACGGTTGCAGGGGGAATTGGAGGCGGCCGGGCGCCGTTTTGAAGTGGAAGATATCAAATAAGTTGCTGGCCTGTTAATTCTGCCCCTACATCTGCCCGCAAGACTGGAATTAGGGGGGCTAACGCTTTGAGGTCAGTTGATGCCCTTATCTTCCAGAGTGTCTTCACTCAACAGGATATCTTCTGTTGGCAACCAGAGCTGGGGAAAGCGGGCTTCCAGACTGTCCAGGTAGGTTTCTATCAGTTCCATCACTTGATTAAGCCGGACATGCCCGCCAATCAGATACATGTCGCCTGTCTCGAGCGAAAGAATTTGCCCCTGGTTTGATTTTTTGGATGTCAGGGCTCTTGATTGAATGAACCAATCAGGGTGATCGCCGCCTTCAAAATGGCGGTCATGGTGGTCTCTGATCTGGGCAGCAATGTCTGTGAAAGGGTGGGTCGCGCTGGTGAAAAGATCAATGATCGGTTTGAAGTGACTGTCATGATCCTTAAGGTAGGTGCCCCATTTCCGCGCCTGGATGGTTTTTGTTACCAGCTCTTCTTCCCAATCTGAAAGTTCCGAGACGAAGCTGCGCAAGGCGTTAAATTCTTCAAGGATTTCATTGCCATCCTGAACATCACTGTTTCCATCATTTTTCATCTGGCGACGAAAGCGGGCCATGCGAATGTTCTCACCGGCTTCCTGAGCGGCAAAGAGATGGTCTGTCAAGAAATAGACCAGGGACTGTAATTGCTCATCAATCTGCATGATGCAGGGGTGCTTTCTGACCGTTTGGTCATTTGCCGGACTGATTGAGTTCGTTTCCAGAGATCATAGACAAATTACAGGGATTCTCAAAGGCTGCATAGGGTTGTGGAAAATCTCTGCATAACTTGATCCGAAAATGCGAAACGCCCTCACCGGTTATGATGAGGGCGTTTCATCGGGGGCGTGCAAGGTTCCTTGCACCAAAGATCTTTTAATGATCAGGAACAGCCACTTGTTGACCCGCAGGTGTCACATTTCAGGCATGTGCCATTGCGCACGAGGGTGAAATTGCCGCAATCGCCACAGGCTTCGCCTTCATAGCCTTTAACACGGGCTTCCGCCATCAGTTCATTTTTGCTGCTCATGAGACCTTTGGGGTTGCCGGATACGGTTTGTGAGGATGTGATGCTGACAGTTTCAACGCTGCCTCCAAGTCCGGCATTTACGGCTTGCTGAAGTTCGGCGACTGTGCCGGTCTGGCGTTCTTCGGCTGTGGCTTTTGAGGCTTTTGTCTCAACAATGCGGGCTTTGTTAAACTGACCCCGCAACAGGCCTCGGCTGAGGAAGCGCTCGGCATGGCTTTGCTCTTTAGCGTCTTCATCCTTGCCGCCGCCCATGGA
The DNA here is from genome assembly GCA_964351785.1 of uncultured Rhodomicrobium sp. Lineage (GTDB taxonomy): Bacteria > Pseudomonadota > Alphaproteobacteria > Rhizobiales > HXMU1428-3 > HXMU1428-3. The sequence continues at coordinate 48,501 of CAYGPF010000002.1, read as the reverse complement.
TGTTGCCGGCGCACCGATCTCACCAGGGTCAACATGAGCGAGGTCATTACGTGCGAGGTAAGAAACGCCAAGCTCGCGGAAGATATAGTCAAGGATGGAGGTGGCATTCTTGATGGAATCATTGCCCTGCACAAAACCGGCTGGTTCAAAGCGGGTGAAAGTAAAGGCCTCTACATATTCCTCAAGTGGCACGCCGTATTGAAGGCCCAGTGAAATGGCGATGGCGAAGTTGTTCATCAGAGAGCGGAAAGCCGCGCCTTCCTTGTGCATGTCGATGAAAATTTCGCCCAGACGGCCATCTTCATATTCGCCGGTTCGCAGATAGACCTTGTGGCCGCCAACAACGGCTTTCTGGGTGTAGCCCTTGCGGCGTTCGGGCAGTTTTTCCCGATCTGCCGTTTCTCGGACCCGTTCAATCACCCGTTCAATGATGTGCTCGGCTACCACGGCTGTTTTTTCAGTTTGTGGCAGGTTGGTGAAGGCTTCAATATCGTTTGTCTCATCTTCATCATCGAGATCAAGAACCTGAGCGTTCAGGGGCTGAGACAGTTTTGAGCCGTCACGGTAAAGGGCATTGGCTTTAAGGGCCAGACGCCAGGAAAGGGTGTAGGCTTTCTTACAGTCTTCAACCGAGGTGTTATTGGCCATGTTGATTGTTTTGGAGATCGCGCCTGAGATAAAAGGCTGGCTTGCTGCCATCATGCGGATGTGGCTTTCAACAGAAAGGAAACGCTTGCCTTTGCGCCCGCATGGATTGGCACAATCAAAGACGGGGAGATGCTCTTCTTTCAGGTGCGGGGCCCCTTCAAGTGTCATGGTGCCGCAGCAATACTCGTTTGCCGCTTCAATCTCTTTGGCTGAATAGCCAAGTTCACTGAGGAGATTGAAATCGGGGTCATTCAGCTGTTCGTCGGTGAAGCCCAATGTATCCTTGCAGAACTCTTCGCCAATGGTCCATTTGTTAAATGCAAATTTAATGTCAAAGGTGGTGCCAAGTCCTGGCTCCAGAGTTTCGATCACTTCATCGGTGAAGCCTTTTTGCTTCAGGCTGTCATGGTTGATTGCAGGGGCATCTTTCAAGGTGCCAAAACCTACCGCATAGTTGGTGATGGCCTCAATGGCTTTGTCATCGTAGCCAAGGCCTTTGAGGGCTGTTGGCGCCATACGGTTGATGATTTTAAAATAACCGCCGCCAGCAAGTTTCTTGAATTTGACAAGGGCAAAATCCGGTTCAATACCGGTTGTGTCACAGTCCATAACGAGGCCAATGGTGCCTGTCGGGGCGATCACTGTTGCCTGTGCATTTCTAAAGCCATGTTCCTGGCCCCCTTCAAGGGCCCGGTCCCAGGCACGGCAGGCATGATCGATCAGCTTTTTGTCCGGGCAGCTCTCATGGTCGAGGGCAACCGGGCTGGTTGAAAGTTTTTCATAGCCGTCCTTATGGCCGTAAGCAGCGCGGCGATGGTTGCGCATGACGCGCAGCATATCTTTGGCGTTGTCCTTATAGCCTTCAAAGGCGCCAAGCTCGTTGGCCATTTCAGCTGATGTTGCGTATGCTTCACCGGTCATCAGGGCTGAGATGGCACCGCAAAGGGCCCGGCCTTCATCAGAATCGTAGGAAAGGCCAGAGGCCATCAGCAGGCCACCGATGTTGGCAAAGCCAAGGCCCAATGTACGGTAGCGGTAGGAAAGCTCAGCAATTTCTTTTGAAGGAAACTGGGCCATTGTCACGGAGATTTCCAGCACAACGGTCCAGAGGCGAACCGCATGTTCAAAGCCGGCAATGTCAAATTGCTGCTCGCCTTCCTTGCCTTTGAAAAACTGCATCAGGTTCAAAGAGGCAAGGTTGCAGGCGGTGTCATCCAGAAACATATATTCCGAACACGGGTTTGATGCGCGTATGGGGCCGGATTTCGGGCATGTGTGCCAGTCATTAATGGTGGTGTGGAACTGGATGCCCGGATCAGCACAGCTCCATGCGGCATAACCGATCTGGTCCCAGAGGGCGGATGCGTTGACGGTTTTTATGGTTTGTTTTGATGTTCTTGATTTCAGCTCCCATTCGCGGTCCGCTTCGACGGCTTTTAAGAAGCTGTCTGTGACACGGACGGAATTGTTGGAGTTTTGGCCGGAAACCGTTGCGTAGGCTTCTGAATCCCAGTCTGTGTCATAGGTATCAAATTCAAGCTCAGTGAAACCCTGTTTAGCGAACTGTATCACGCGCTGGATGTAATTATCCGGCACATGAACCGCGCGGGCCAGTTTGATTTCCCGTTTTAAGGCGGGGTTCTTTTTCGGGTCAAAGCAGCTGCCTTCATCGCCATCACAGTTGATGCAGGCCCTGAAAATGGATTTCAGGTGTTTGGAGCAGATTTTTGAACCTGTCACCAGAGCGGCGACTTTCTGTTCTTCCTGTACTTTCCAGTTGATGAAACGCTCAATATCCGGATGGTCTATGTCAATGACGACCATTTTGGCGGCGCGTCTTGTTGTGCCGCCGGATTTAATGGCGCCGGCGGCGCGGTCACCGATGCGCAGGAAGCTCATCAGGCCGGAGGATTTGCCGCCGCCTGAAAGCGGTTCTTCTGCGCCCCGGAGGTCAGAAAAATTGGAGCCGGTGCCTGAGCCATATTTAAACAGGCGGGCTTCCCTGATCCAGAGGTCCATGATGCCGTTTTCATTGACCAGGTCATCATTGACAGACTGGATGAAGCAGGCATGTGGCTGGGGGTGTTCATAGGCAGATTGTGAGGAAGTCAGCTTGCCTGACTTGTAATCCACATAGAAGTGGCCCTGTCCTGGCCCGTCAATGCCATAGGCCCAGTGCAGGCCGGTGTTGAACCATTGCGGGCTGTTTGGTGCTGCCATTTGCATGGCCAGCATATAGCGCATTTCATCATAAAAGGCGCGGGCGTCTTTTTCTTCGGTGAAATAGCCACCTTTCCAGCCCCAATATGTCCAGGTGCCGGCGAGGCGATCAAAAACCTGGCGGCTGTCTGTTTCGCCGGTGATCTGCTCATCTTCCGGCAGGTCGGCAAGCGCGTCTTCATCTCTGGTGTGGCGCCAGAGCCATGATGGGACCGTGTTTTCCTCAACCGCTTTCAGGCGTGCGGGGACGCCGGCCTTGCGAAAATATTTCTGGGCGATGATGTCACAGGCAACCTGTGACCAATGGGCCGGGATCTGGAATTCATTTAATTCAAAAACTGTTGAGCCGTCCGGGTTTTTGATTTCACTTGATGTGGTGCGAAACTCAATCTCCGCGTAGGGTGACTGGTCTGCTTTGGTAAAACGCCGTTCTATCCGCATGGTTTAAAAATCCCCTCTAGATTTTGCAAATGCGCAGGTCACTTTTGCGCACTGGTCTTGTTCTTTCAATTTGTTAGCGTCTTGTTTCTCGTGACAAAACGCAGGTCACTCACATCCAGTTATCTTTTGCCGCCCCCTGGCTTGGCTTTATTGTTTACTCCGGATTTTTTGTTTTTCCGGTTTGCTGGCCCGGTCTTTGATTACAGGTAAAACCCACAAAAACACCGCAGCCGGGTTCAGTTTTTCCCGCCCTGTTTGTTTGCCCCTGTCAGGCTGTACTCTTTATTTTTGGAACTTGTTATTAATGGGTACTGTTTTTGTACTTTAACGCCTGCAAATCTATTGCTGGTCCAGTAACTTAACTGGCCATATTGACGGATCAGGCCCCCCTATCCCTTATGGTGGACCCAATTGGTCATATGTTTTTGGTTCTGGCTGGTCTTTGGTGGTCTCGTCCGTTCAAAAAAATTATAAGTTTATATCAGTTGGCAGTTGATGCCGGAGACGATGGCAGGGACATATGTGCCTTGAAACCCAGAATTTATTTCTGATTTATTTCTAATTTATTTCTAATTTATTTCTGTGGTCTGGCCTGTATTTCTATCGTCAAGCCCGGTCTGTGCCTTTTCCAATGCCACGTCCAATAGCTCGTCAAAATCATGACATGAAAGCCCCGATTTATTGCCATAAAGGCTTGTCACAAGGACCTTTCGTCTGAGATCAGACCATAAGTGACTCGCTTCGCCATAGTCAAGAAATTGTGTCTGTTTTTTTTATACCCCCAATATATTGATAAATTGTGAGTAAATTGGGGAAAGTCTGGGGATTTTTAGGGGGTAAGTCGTAAAAAAAACGATTAATTACGGGTGAGAGGCTTCTTCCCCAGAAAAATGGCCGGCTTTTGCTGTTTGCGGGCGGGAGTACTGGTGCGTTCTTCCCCAGATTTTATCTCTGATTTTGAGATGAGCTCCGCTTCAAGCTTTCTTGTAATGCGAGGGCCATCGTTTAATATAGTACCCTGATTCTGGGTTAAAGACCTTATCAAACCGCAAGGATCTATTTGCGGGTGGGTTCTGAGTGATATGCGCGTTATTATGAGGCCGCCAGGCGATCGTTGTGGTCTGATGTCAATTTATTCGCTCATTATTCGCGTGTTATTTGTGCTTGGGGGCTGCCGCAAAAGTATGAGTTGCTCATGCAGTCTGCTATTCGCTTATTCAATGACCTGTTACAGGCCGGGGTGATGATCCCATAGAGACTGGTGGGCAAATGGTGCAAGATGTGACCTTTTCGAGAATGTACAATTGATCAGAGTGTTGTCATACTTGTTGTAGATCTGGCTTGTTCCAGATTTGAGATCTTTCGGTTCTGTTTGTGCTCTATCCGGTCTTTTGGGTTGTGAGGTTTTATGACGGGCGGTAAAGGCTAAAATTTAGCTCTATGTTTGCTGTGCTTTTCAAACGGGGAAAAGGTTGATTGGTTCAACGCTGCTCCGAGGGCACAAATACCAAGATAAAAGAGGTTTTGATGGGACTATTATCAGAAATTTTCACCTGGTGGGGCGGCAATACCATTGGTCACCGTTTCACAATATGGAAGCAGGGCCGCTTCGTAGGTGAGGATGATCAGGGCAATCGCTATTATGAGCAGGCCCGCGGTGTGGGGCCTTTAGGGCGTCCGCGGCGCTGGGTGGTTTATGAGCGGCTGGCAGAAGCGAGCCTCATTCCGCCGGGCTGGTATGGGTGGATGCATTATAAATCTGATTTGCCGCCGACAGAACTTGATTATGAAGCGCGCCCCTTTGAACTGGCTCATAAACCAAACTATACTGGTACCGATGAGAGATACCGGCCGAATGCAGATGTGCGCGATGCTGGTGAACCGGTGGCAACAGACTATGAACCGTGGCGCCCGGAATAACCAACTTCGGGCCGCTGCTGGTTTAGGCCGCCATTTATTGTGCTTTTGGCTTTTGCTTGCGCTGTCATTTACGTCATAAATTTATTTGAGCTTCAGTTGCTTGCTCAGGCGTGCAGGGGCGCTGGTCGGATGTCTTCATGAATAGATATGGATGGGAATTTTATGGCTGGTGAGGCGCTGGAAAATCCTGACTGGGACGCCAGCTCATATGATCAGTTTGGTCGGTTTGTCTCTGATCATGGGGCGGTGATTGCGGGATGGCTGGCCGCTAAGGCTGGTGAGGTTATCCTTGACGCTGGCTGCGGAGACGGGGTGCTGACAGCAGATATTGCAAAAAGCGGTGCTGATATTTCTGCTATCGAACAGGCACCAAAGATGGTAACGGGTGCGCGTGCCCGCGGCATTGAGGTCAGAGAGATGGACCTCCTGCAAATGGAAGATGTTGCGCTTTATGATGCGATTTTTTCAAATGCGGTTCTGCACTGGATAGAGGACTGGCCAGAGCTATTGACGCGGTTTCACCGTGCGCTCAAGCCGACCGGGCGGCTGGTGGTTGAGTGCGGCGGGGCCGGGAATATTGCGCTGATCTGCCGGGCGATTGCTGAGGTTGCAGCGCGGCATGGGCTGGAGACGAAAGCCGGGCCAGAATCCTATTTTACGACCGAGCGGGCAACAGGGTTGCTGACCGGGGCCGGGTTTCGTATTGAGCGGATTGAGTTGCACCCCCGCCCGACACCGCTTGCCGGGGGTATGCGTGGTTGGCTTTCTGTGTTTCGCGAACCGTTTTTTCGCCAGATCAAAGACCGGGATGCGCGAACAGCCCTTGAAGATGAGGTGCTGGCGCTACTTGAAGATGATCTTTTGAGGTCAGATGGTCGCTGGTTTGCTGATTATGTGCGTTTGCGGTTTCTGGCCTATAAGACAGGCTGATTGATGGTTTTGCCGTAAATTAGCCCTGTTGCTCGGCCAGATTTGTCAGGAAATTTTAGGTGATGATTGCAGAGAGTGGTCTGCAGCGATGAGAGATGAAATTGATTGTTTCAGTGAATACTAAACAGAATTGTCGCAGGGGTTTTATCCTGGCCCTGATGACAGGCGGCCTTGTTTTTCTGCCTCTTGCGGCCAGGGCCCAGCAAGCGCAACCTATCAAGAATAAAGTTGCTGTGTTTGCTGCGCTCAACAAGATTACGGCCCGTATATCCACGCTTGAGGTGCCTCTGGGCGAGGAGCGGAAATTTGGTGCCCTGACGATCATACCCAAGGTATGTACAACGCAGCCCCCGACAGAGGCCCCTGCGACAAAATCATTTATTGAAGTTAAGGAGCGCAAGCTTAACGGTGATCAGCACCAGCTGTTTTCCGGTTGGGTGTTTGCTGAAAATCCGGGGATACATGCGGTTGAACACCCTGTTTATGATGTCTGGTTGACCAATTGCAAAACACCGGTTGGCGGTGTGGCTTCATCCAAATCACCAAAATTACGACAGCGGCGGACCCGTGTGCGCTCAAGGCGGCGCTGAAACTCTTCACGGGTAATTTCAACCGCGCCAAAACGTGAAAGATGGTCTGTGACGAATTGGGTGTCGAGAAGGGTGAACTCTGCGTATTTAAGACGAGCCACCAGATAGACCAGAGCGATTTTGCTGGCACCCGGGACATAAGAAAACATACTTTCCCCGAAAAAGGCGGCGTTCAGCTCGACACCGTAAAGGCCGCCGACCAATTCACCGTCTTCATAGACTTCAACAGTGTGGCAATGGCCTTTTTCAAATAACTCACGATAGAGGTCTTTTATGCGCTCATTGATCCAGGTGCTGGGGCGATCCGGGCGCGGGGCGGCGCAGCCATTCATGACACCGTCAAAATCATGATCTATACGGACTTTAAATTTTTCTGAGCGTATGGTGCGTGCCAGCCGTTTTGGAACGTGGAATTTATCCAGCGGGATGATGCCGCGGTGTCTGGGTTCTATCCAGAATAATTCATCGTCTTCGGCGCTTTCCGCCATGGGGAAGATGCCGCATGAGTATGCTTTCAAGAGGACATCGGCTGTGATGTCTATGTTAATATTGTCGGATCTCATAAGTCCCTATCATATCTTGATTTGCTGCAAAACAAAAGACGACACTTGATTTGCCTCCTCTCTTTATCCGTCCTGTTGAGGATGGCTGGTCAGTGATATTAGTCACATATCTGGAAATGTATCCTGACTAATACTGGTTTTCTGGCGGCGAAAAGCAGTTGGTTGTTTGAGCCGTTTAATGGCAGTGTTTCCATAACAGATATATTTTTTACGAAGTTGGGGTGATTGCCCAATTATAAGGAGTTATAGAATGACAACTATTGATGAAAGCCGCCTTGAAGCGCTGGTTGGCACTATGGTCAGTGAGTTGGGGGCTGCTGCTGCAGGCCCGTTGGTTTTGCTTGGTGACAAGCTGGGTGTTTTTGAAGTGCTTTGGCGGGAGGGGCCGCTTTCCGTGCCGGAGCTTGGCGGCAAGCTAGGGCTTGCAAGGCGATATCTTGAGGAGTGGGCATCAGCGATGGCGGCGTCCGGTTATATTTCGGTAGATGAGAGCGAGCGGTTTTTTCTTTCACCAGAGCAGGCGGCTGTGTTTGCTGATCCGGATAGTGAGGTAAATCTCACGGGTGCTTATTTATCTGTGATGTCAGTTTATGACGGGGTTGAGCGGCTTGAGACTGTTTTTAAATCCGGTGATGGCGTTGGCTGGGGCGAGCAGTGCAGCTGCCTGTTTTGCGGCACAGAGCGGTTCTTCAAGCCGGGTTATGAGGCGCATCTGGTCGCGGACTGGTTGCCGGCGCTGGATGGCATTGTTCCCCGACTTGAGGCGGGCGGGCTGGTTGCGGATGTCGGGTGCGGGCACGGTGCCTCGACACTTATCATGGCGCGGGCTTTTCCAAAAACCCGCTTTATAGGTTTTGATCTTCATGAACCTTCGATAGAAAAGGCGCGCGCATATGCGGCTGAGGCGGGGTTAGAGAATATTTCGTTTGAAGTGGCTGCCGCACAGGATTTTCCCGGCACGGGCTTTGATCTGGTTGCCTTTTTTGATTGCCTGCATGATATGGGTGACCCTTCTGGTGCGGCACGGCAGGCGCGGCAGGCGCTTGCGCCAGGGGGCTCGCTGATGATTGTTGAGCCGATGGCCGGTGACAGCCTTGTTGATAATCTCAACCCTGTCGGGCGGATATATTACGCTTTTTCAACGCAAATCTGTGTGCCGAATGCGCTGTCTCAATCCGGTGGTACGGCGCTGGGGGCGCAGGCTGGTGAAAAACGGCTGCGCGCCTGTCTTGAGGCCGCTGACTATACTGACATTAAAAAGGTGGTGGAGACGCCGTTTAACATGATCCTTGAGGGGAAGGGCTGATATTTTTAAGTATGTTGGCCCCATGGGGCTGTGCTTATTAATCTGTCGCGGGGAAACTCAGCTCTTTCCCTTCGCCAGATACTTTTCCAGCCAGTGAATGTCATAAGCACCGTTGATGATGTCCGGCTCATTGAGGAGATCGGAGAACAAGGGGATTGTGGTGTCTATCCCGTCGATGACAAATTCACTAAGGGCGCGGTGCAGACGCATCATACATTCGTTGCGGGTTTTACCATGCACGATCAGCTTGCCAATGAGGCTGTCATAATGAGGCGGGATTGAGTAGCCCTGATAGACGCCTGAATCAACGCGAACGCCCAAACCACCGGGTGGGTGGAAATAGTTGATCTTGCCGGGGCTGGGGATAAAGGTTTTTGCGTTTTCTGCATTGATCCGGCATTCAATTGCATGGCCGCGCAGGACGACATCTTCCTGGGTGAAGCTGAGAGCGGCACCGTCAGCGACGCGGATCTGTTCAATCACAAGATCAAGTCCGGTGATCATTTCTGTGACCGGATGTTCAACCTGGAGGCGGGTGTTCATTTCAATGAAGTAAAATTCGCCGTTTTCATATAGAAATTCAATTGTTCCGGCACCGCGGTAGTTCAGATCGCTTATTGCCCTCGCGACGATGTTGCCTATTTTTTCCCGCTCTTCGGTATTGAGGGCGGGGGAGGGGGCTTCCTCCCAGACCTTTTGATGGCGGCGCTGCAAGGAGCAGTCCCGCTCACCAAGGTGTACAGCATTGCCTTTGCCATCGCCAATGACCTGGACTTCAATGTGGCGCGGTTTGGCGAGGTATTTCTCCAGATAAAGAGCATCATCACCAAAGGCGGCTTTTGATTCTGACTTGGCTGTTGATATTGCAACGGAGAGGTCACTTTCGGTCTGGGCTACTTTCATGCCGCGCCCGCCGCCGCCAGCAGCGGCTTTTACAATCACCGGATAGCCAATTTCCCGGGCGATTTTTTTGGCTTCGGCTTCGGTTTTAATTTCACCCTCTGAGCCGGGCACCACTGGAATGCCAAGTTTTTTGACTGTATCCTTCGCGGTGATCTTATCCCCCATCAGGCGGATATGCTCGGCTGTCGGGCCGATGAAGGCAATATCATGATCTTCCAGTATTTCTGCAAAGCTGGCGTTTTCTGATAAAAAGCCATAGCCGGGATGTACCGCATCAGCGCCAGTGATTTCACAGGCGGCCATGATTTCAGGAATGTTCAGGTAGGATTTGGCGGCCGGCGGCGGTCCGATGCAGACGCTTTCATCAGCCAGGCGCACATGCATGGCATCTTCATCAGCTGTGGAGTGAATGGCAACGGTTGATATGCCAAGTTCCTTGCAGGCTCTTAGCACTCTTAAAGCGATTTCGCCGCGATTGGCTATCAGAATTTTTTCGAACATAGGTGTTTCTTTATTCAATCACCATTAAGGGTTCACCAAATTCAACTGGCTGACCGTCTTCAATGTAAATTTCCTTGATGGTGCCGGATTTTGGTGAAGGAATATGATTCATGGTTTTCATGGCTTCCACAATCATGAGTGTATCGCCTTCGCGGATGGTTGAACCTACGTCGACAAATGGTGGTTTGCCAGGCTCGGGGGCACGGTAAGCGGTGCCAACCATGGGGGATGTGATTGTTCCGTCTGTTGTTGGTTTGCCGGTTTGCGGTGAAGCAGCCGGGGTGAGGGGCTGGGCATCAACAACGGGGTGCGCGACCGGGCTGGCGGCAACCACATTTATGGATTTTGCAACGCGTACGCGCAGCTCTTTCTGTTCGATCTCGATTTCCGATAGTCCGGTTTCATCAAGTAGTTCTGCCAGTTCCCTGATCAGTTCCTTTTGGTTCACTTTTGTATCCGATTTTTTTTCTGACATTATTTCCACACTTTGCCAGCTTTCAGGCAATTGATTGTCTGCTTATTTCAGAGAGTTTGCATATGCAAGAGTTGTTTTTTTCTGGTCTTTATTTATCGGCTTTTATGCATAAGACTTCAAGGGCCAATTCATAGGATTTCGCGCCGAAGCCGCAAATTACCCCGATGGCGAGGGGAGATATATAGGAATGATGCCTGTATTCCTCCCTCTGGAATATATTTGAGAGATGCACTTCAATGACCGGTATGTCTATGGCTCTTATTGCGTCTGCTATGGCGATGGAGGTATGGGTGAAGGCGGCGGCATTGATTATCAGGCCCTGGCCATCGGTGCCAGCTTTTTGTATCTGAGTGACCAGTTCACCTTCGTTATTGGATTGATAACAAACGAGATTTAGCGAGTTTGAGGCGGCGATTTCCGTCAGATTGGCATGAATGTCCTCGAGGGTGGTTTTGCCATATATTTCCGGCTCTCTTGTGCCGAGCAGGTTGAGATTTGGCCCGCTTAGGACATAAATCGGTTTTGACATACTGAAGTACCTGGATGAATTTGCGCGGCGTTTAATCTGGCCTTTGATACGCCAAAAAGGGCCATGGTTGATGGCCCTTTATAGCGATTTTGCAAGGTTTCTCAAGAGGCGTTTTCAAGGCTTAACTTGCTTTGCGCATCTTGGTCAGCAGTTCCTTCATAGCGTCGTAGGGAAGTACCTGCGGGATGACCTGATCATTGAAAATAAAGGTGGGGGTGCCGTTGATGCCCAATTTGATGCCAACTTCGATGTTTTTCTGCAGCGCGTCCTTGACATCAGCCGATTCCATGTCTTTTTTCAGCTGTTTGACATCCAGCCCGACTTTTTCAGCAATGGTGTCAATGGCTTTATCATTAATACGACCCTTGGCTGTCAGCAGAGCCTGATGAAATTCCATATATTTACCTTGCTTGCGGGATGCAAGAGCGGCCAGAGCGGCTTTTTGTGAAGCTTCGCCAAGTATGGGGTATTCTTTTAAAACAACACGGACGTTCTTGTCTTCATCCATGAGTTTGACAATATCCTTCAGAGCCTGGCGGCAGTAGGGGCAATTGTAATCAAAAAACTCGACGACCGTTACATCACCGTCTTTATTGCCAGCGTTGAAGCTGTATTTTTCATTTACCAGCAGATCCTGATTTTCAGAGAGCAGCTTTTTCTGACGTTGTTTTTCAGCTTCAGCGGTGCGTTTTTCCAGCTCCTGAATGGCCTCCCGAATGATCTCGGGCTGTTCCATCAAATATTCCTTGATGATTTTTCTGATTTCTTCCTTATTCATCTCTTGTTTGGGATGACCAGATTCTTCGCTGTATACACTCGTCGTGAAGCACACAGCAAGCAGGCTGAGAGCCAGAAAGAACCTTTTGGTGATGGATTTAAGCATTATGGGTTGCTCCAGTTTATTGTTTGTTTTGGTATGTCGCATTGATTAGCGGCCTGGTTCAAGGTTTTCGCGTTATTTTGGCTGTTTTTTCCAGTTTATGTGGTTTTAACCACTCATCGAGCGCCTCTTTGGCGGAAATTCAGGATGTCATCGGCCTGAATCCACTCCGGGCTGCCACGTTTCAGCTTTTTCTTGGCGCGTGCCGCCTGATTTTTGGCGAGAGCCAGTTTGCCTTCAAAAAAGTAGGCTCTGGCGGAGGCGAGTTCAGCCTTGGCAATATTGCGTTCCTGAGCGTAGGCAGTGGCCAGAAGGCGGTTGCCTATGGCGGAGCGGCGTTCTCTCACAAGGGCGATTTGCAAATGGCGGATGATGGCTTTGGTGTTCTTCTTGCCCCTGACCTGTGAGAGGGCCTGTGCCAGCATAATGCGTATCAGGGCTTGTTTTGGTGCCAGCTGGATGGCGCGCTGAAGTGGTTTTATGGCTTCCCTTGCTTTGCCGGATTCAAGGTAGAATTGCCCCTTCAGTTCGTGAAAATAAGGGTTGGTTGGGTCTTCCTTGATCAGGGCGTCTATTTTAGGAACAAATGCGCGTATTCCGCTTGCACGGTAGGTGGCTATGGCCCGGGCGTAGCGGGCGGGGCGGCTGTCCGGTCTCTGGTATCTGTTGAAAACATAGTTTGGGGCACTGGTGAAAGCGATCAGCTTGGCACGGACCATATCATGGCGCAATTGTAGTTTTGGGCTGTCGGTCTTATTGAAATGAGCGCTGCGTTTTGCTTTTTCATAAAGCTGGCTGATCCTTTGGCGGGGCAGTGGGTGGCTGAGCACATAAGGGTCAGAGTATTTCAGTGAGCCAACTGCCTGGCTGGCAAAAAACTCAAATGTCTCGATCATGCCTTTTGATGACTGACGGGTGCGCTGGAGGTAGGAAAAGGCCGCCTGGTCTGCGGCATATTCTTCGGATTGCCGGTAGCGGTTGATGGAGCGTAATGTCTGGTAGGAGCTGCCAGAGAAAATACCCTGACCTGCTTTACCCAGATCCTTGCTGCCGCCCGCGCCGCCTGCGATCAGCAAGGCGCCACCCAATATTTTCAGCATCAGGTCCAGGGTCTGGGCTTTTGAGGCATGGGCGCGCAAACGGGAGAGGTGGCCGCCCGAAATATGGCCTGCTTCATGGGCGATCACGCCGATTAACTGATTGGGGGTTTTTGAAAGGGTTATGGCACCCATATGGATGAACATATTGCGGCCATCAACGACAAAGGCATTGAAACTCTTGGCGCCAAGAATGTGAATGGCGATGTTCTGTGTGCTCAGACCGGCGGCGTTAAAGATGGGCCGGCTATAGTCCCGAATGAGCTCTTCTGTTTCAGAATCCCTTATGAGACCAAGGGCTGCTACTGGTTTGACCAGAGAGAATGAAACCAGCGAGAGCACTGCGAGGGTCAGCAGTAGCGTGATGCCATGCTTCCTGAGTTGTTTGGAGGTGAGGGGATGGAGGTTATCTGATCGTATCATTCCGGCTCTCAAATGGGTCTATGTTATTTCAGTGATGTTGTTTGCACATTGATCGTGCACAGTTGGTTGAACACGCAGAAACGTTGTACCAAAGCTTGTTCCCCTAGGTTTTCATGTGTGCGGCGTCTCGTCCAGCAATTTCAGGGGGCCTTACTATTAAATCTTTTGTGAACACATACTTCATAACAGCAGCCAGGTGATGCATTTTCGCTTTCGGCTGATTTTCAGATTTTCATATGGTGAAACCATTGATTTTAAGGTATTTCATCATGAATTGTTGATCAGCCTGACTGAATTTCTTGACCATATGAAGGCGGGACTGGTGCAATATATCTACACTCGACATGTTCAGGATTTGAAAGTTTGATTTGATGGCAAATTATTCACAACGCGGTGATATTGCAGCCTTTCTGGCGATGGATGTTATGCGGGAAGCGCATAAAAAGAGCCGCGATGGTGAGACTATCTGCCATATGGAGGTTGGCCAACCAGGAACCAAGGCGCCAGCACTGGTGCGGGAGCGGGCGCATCAGGCCCTTGATGAGGAATTGATAGGGTATACCGAGGCGCTGGGTCTGCCAGCACTGCGTGAGCGCATTGCGGGTCATTATCAAGCTGATTACGGGGTGGGGGTTGATCAGGAGCAAATTATTGTCACCACGGGTTCATCTGGTGGGTTTGTGCTTGGTTTCCTGGCCACACTTGATGCAGGTGCCCGTGTTGCGATAACCCGGCCCGGCTACCCCTGTTACCGGCAGATATTAAAGGCACTTGATCTGGTGCCGGTGGAAATTGAGCTTGGGTTTGATAATGAGTGGCGCCCGCAGTTTTCTGATATTGAAAGGGTCATAGAACAGGATGGGGTAGAGGCCATTTTACTGGCCAGCCCGGCGAACCCGACGGGGGCGGTGCTTGAGGATGGGCTCATTCGCCAGATCTCTGAATTTGCAGCGGAAAAAGATGTCTGGCTGTTTATGGATGAGATCTATCACGGTTTGATTTATGACCGCACCGCCGGGACTGCGGCCGGTTTGAATGAGCGGACCATTGTTCTCAACAGTTTTTCAAAATATTACAGCATGACTGGGTGGCGCATTGGATGGATGGTGGTGCCAAGACCCCTGCTGAGGGTGCTTGAGAAGCTGAACCAGCATTTGTTTATTTCTGCGCCTGCATTATCCCAGCATGCAGCCCTTGCCGCATTTGATGCCAGGCCTGAGCTGGAGCTTATCAAGGCCGGGTATCAGGCGAACAGGGAGGCTCTGCTTGAGGGGCTTGCCAGGGCGGGTATCAGCCGGGTTGCCCCTGCGGATGGCGCTTTTTACATTTATGCTGATGTAAGTGATTTTACGGATGACAGCCTTGCCTTTTCCCATGAGCTGCTTGAGACCTATGGTATTGCGGCCTGTCCGGGGATTGATTTTGATGAGGTGAACGGGCGTTATATGGTGCGCTTTTCCTATGCCGGGGCGGCAGAGGAGGTCAGGCTTGCGATGGAGAGGCTGGCTGAGCGGCCTCTGCCGCGACTATAATAAATTCACAAGGCTCATGATAAAATAAAGGCGCGTTCTCTATCTATGAAAACGCGCCTATGTTGCTGTTGATAAACGGTTCCCGGTCAGATCCGGTGATCACCCGCTTCGCTTTTGCCACCAACCCCGGCGGGGTGAGGCGTTGCTGTCTATATCGCTGGCGCTGGTTTCTGCAATCAGGCTGGCCGGGTCGACATTTTCGGCTGGTTTTTGTTTTCGGCTTTCATTGATATTATCAGTGCTCTTATCAATGTTATCATTCTTATTATCATTGCCTGCGGCAGATTCTTTCCGGGCGCTTCTTCTA
Source organism: uncultured Rhodomicrobium sp. (assembly GCA_964351785.1). Taxonomy (GTDB): domain Bacteria; phylum Pseudomonadota; class Alphaproteobacteria; order Rhizobiales; family HXMU1428-3; genus HXMU1428-3. The sequence goes on along the minus strand of CAYGPF010000002.1, from coordinate 33,236 downwards.
GCGGGTTTTTTCTCTTGATGATCCTTTGTGCTTTCTGGCGGAGAGGAGGTGCCTTCGTCAGATTTGTCAGCGGTCTCCTGTTGCAGGTCATCATTGTTCTGTTGATCCTCATCCTGCCTTTTGTCACCGCGATTGCGGCGGCGCCCGCCGCGTCTGCCACGGCGCCGGGAGCGGCGGGGTGTTTTTTCCTGCTCGTCATCAGTGCTGTTCTCATCACGCGCTTCGACCTGATCCTCTGCAGGTTGATCATTATCCTCTCTTGAGGTTTCAGTATCGTTGCCTTGATCGTTTCTGTCCCTGCCATTTCCGCGGCGGGCTTTCTCACCGCCGCGCCGGCGTCTGCGGCGGCGTGGTTTTGAGGTGTCCTCATCATTTTCTTCACGCGGGGTGATTTCATTGTCTACGGACTGGTGTGCCCAATCAATCTGGACAACAGCATTGTTTTTACTAGCTGACTGATCGTCAGTGCGCATGTTTTCAATGGTGTAGCTGACACCTTCCAGGTTTTGGCTGGAATCGACACTGATTGTGACGTTGTAACGGCGTTCGATATCATGAAGATAGTTGCGTTTGTTGTTCAGTATATAAAGTGCAACTTCAACATTGGTGTTGCAGATGAGGTCAGTTGCCTGGCGCTGGGTTTGCAGGCGGTCTTCAAGCGCGCGCAAAATGGTCAGGGCCATTGATTCTGTTGAGCGGATCATACCGGTGCCAGAGCAATGCTGGCAGGGGCTGGTTGATCCCTCGAGAACGCCGGTGCGCAACCGCTGGCGTGACATTTCAAGCAAGCCAAAGTGGCTGATGCGCCCGACCTGAATGCGGGCCCGGTCATGATGCAGGCATTCCTTCAGGCGCCTTTCAACAGAGCGATTGTTGCGCCGTTCTTCCATATCAATGAAGTCAATGACAACAAGCCCTGCCAGGTCGCGCAGGCGCAGTTGGCGGGCAATTTCAGTTGACGCCTCAAGGTTGGTTTTCAATGCGGTTTCTTCAATTGAATGTTCTTTGGTGGCCCGGCCCGAGTTCACATCGACAGAGACAAGGGCTTCGGTCTGGTTGATTACGATATAGCCGCCTGATGGCAAAGTGACATAGGGGCTGTACATGGCATTCAACTGAGATTCGATCTTGAACCTGGAGAAGAGGGGCTGGCTGTCCTTGTAGGGCTGCACATTCCGGGCGTGACTTGGCATGAGCATGCGCATGAAGTCTTTGGCTTCGCGGTATTCTTCATCCCCTGCGACAAGCACCTCTTCAATTTCCTTGGTGTATAAATCCCGGATGGAGCGTTTGATGAGGTTGCCTTCTTCATAAACAAGACTTGGTGCGGAAGATTGCAGTGTCAGGTCTCTTACGTTTTCCCAGAGGCGGAGCAGATATTCATAGTCACGCTTCAGTTCAGCCTTGGTGCGCGAGGCGCCGGCTGTGCGGACGATAAGCCCCATGCCATCCGTTACGTCAAGGTCAGCCACGATTTTGCGCAGGCGCTTGCGATCCGTCGGGTTGGCTATTTTGCGGGAGATACCGCCGCCTCTGGCGGTGTTTGGCATCAGCACCGTGTAGCGGCCTGCCAATGAAAGGTAAGTTGTGAGGGCAGCGCCTTTATTACCGCGTTCTTCCTTGACAACCTGAACCAGAATGATCTGGCGGCGTTTTATGACTTCCTGGATTTTGTAATGTTTGCGGCGTTCGCTGAAGCGGGGGGGGAGCTCTTCAAGGGCATCTTCGGAGCCAACAGATTCTATGCTGTCATCCTCATCGCCATCATTGTTTTCATCGCTCTCGCTATCATCCGGGTTTTGGGATGTCGCTTCTTCATCGTTATCATCTTCTTCGTCATCAGAGCTATTTTCATCTGAAGTGTCTTGGGTGCGGTTACCGCGGCGCCCACGATACGCTTTCTCCTCGTCTTCTTCCTCGCGTTTGGCTGCATGGCGGGCCTCTTCGGCCTCAACCTGGAGCAGTGCTTCACGGTCAGCCTGAGGGAGCTGATAATAATCCGGATGGATCTCGTTAAAGGCGAGAAAACCATGGCGGTTGCCGCCATATTCGACGAATGCCGCCTGCAGTGAGGGCTCAACTCTTGTGACTTTGGCAAGATAAATGTTGCCGCGTAATTGTTTTCTTAGTGCTGATTCAAAGTCAAATTCATCAACACGGTCTCCCCGCATCACCACGACCCGTGTTTCCTCCGGGTGCGAGGCATCTATAAGCATTTTGTTTGACATGATTGTTATTCCTATGAAGGCGGACCCCATTTGTCCTTTGCGCTCTTGGCAGCAAGGAGAGTGTAAGGGGCGCCTTTGATGTTTTGGTGCGACAACAGGGGAATTGAACACGCAAAGTTCCTGACCGGGCAGGAGACAGCAGATTAGCGGAACGGAAAATTGAAGCCGTTCCTGCCTGTTCTATTGCTGGTGCCCTGGTCGTTTGCATGTGGTTACCTGTTGTGTTCACACGAGATTGAAAAAATATAATTTGCTGTACGCGAATTGCTCGCGGTGGGGGCATTGAGTTGAGTTTTGTTTGTCCAGCTCACGCCCGGGTGGTGAGTGTCTCACCGGTATTGTGATAAAAATCCTGTAATTGTTGAATGGCGCTGGAAAGCTCCATAATTGTGTTTCTTAATTTTTTTGAGGACCTGAATGTTGAATATGGTCCGCTCTGAAAGTTTGGTTGTTCCTAATTTTGTTGTCGTCGATCTGCGGATTTGATTGTGTTTTGTGGCCGGTCAGTTTGCGAGATCCTACAAAATTGCCAGTGCAATTCCGTATATTTTCTCTGCGTGCTTTTGAGGTGTTGCTGCGTTTTGCAGGTTCAGCCTTTCACAATTGACATCAAGCGGGTCTGATCTTTCAGAATGGCGCTTGCAACTGGATGTTGGTGCAGATCATGGGTTTAAAACTCAGATATATTCATAATTCCAGTTGGTTAATAAAAATTCTTAATTCTCATAAATTCCAGATCAGTCATTTGTATTACCAGCAAATGTATTACCAGCAACCCAGTGTGTATTACCAGCAAACCCGTGACCTGGTGGTGGTCTAAATGCTATTGGCATGATTTCAGCGCGTCTACATCCTGTGGCTGGTTAGACCTGTATCTGACCTTAGTGGAACTTAGTGCGTGGGTACATTTTTAGCATTGCTGAATAAAAAAGCACATTTAAAAATGTTTTTCGCAGATGTTTGGCATTTCATGCGGCAGATGTTTGGCATTTCATGCGAAAGTGGTGTTCCAATGGCTGTTCAGGGTGCTATTTTCGCCAAATCATGATTATTCGGCCCTTTCGTCTTCGACTCAACGGCGCTCACTTAAAATATGCATATGAATTCAGTTCTGCAAGTCTCAATGTATGGTTGATGACGGATTTTGTCTTAAAGTTCTTAATTCGATGGAACGGGGGGCTGTTTTCAGGCGGAATATGATCACATTTTCGTGAACTGACCGTAACACACTGATTTTTAGCGCCTGGATTTGATGTCGGGGTACAGAATCTGGCAAGAAAGAGGTCTTGTATTGTCTTGTAAGTGCATTTCTGTCGTCTCATCCTGCTTTCCGGCTGTTAGTGGTCCAGTTATTCAGTTCTGACCTGGAAGGGAATGGGCAAAAGGTAAGTTTTTCCCGGCGATGGTCATGGCAGCGCCGAAATTTCTTAGCATAACCCTGAGAGGCTGCTGCCTTCGTGAATGGCCGGGATGTTTATGATTTTACAAAATTGGCGTTTGGTCAGTTGATGTTTGAAGGAAGAAAACAAGAATGACAAAATGGAGAATTTGTCAGCTAAGGGGATGGGGGCAGATTGCCGTTGTCATGATGCTTGCCGCTGGGTTGGCACCTGCCGCCTCGCATGGTGTGTTTGCTAAATCAACTGTTGCCCAGGATGCCCGGCTTGGCGGTGATGCAGCGCGCACGCGCTTTGTCGCGGACCTTTCCAAGACTACAGATTACCGAATTTTTACCCTGTCGGACCCTTACCGCGTCATCATTGATTTGCCGAATGTTAATTTCAAATTGCCGCAAGGCCTCGGCAGCCGGGGTAAGGGGCTGGTGAGTGCTTTTCGATATGGTTTGTTTGCGCCGGGCAAATCCCGGATTGTGATTGACGTTATCGGGCCGGTCCATGTGGAGCAGTCATTTGTTTTGAAACCGAAAGGTGCGCAGCCGGCCAAACTTGTGGTTGATATTATTCCGACTGATGCGAAAAGTTTTCATCGGCGCCAGAAGGACCTGCATGAAAAACGGATGAAGGCGCAAAAGAAAGTCCGGAAAGCCGGTTTTAGCCCGGCCATCAAAAAACTTACAGCCGACAATAAGCCGAAAGGTCGCCCCAGAATAGTGATTGATCCTGGTCACGGTGGTCTTGATCCAGGGGCAAGTGGGCTGGCTGGCACCAAAGAAAAAGATATCGTGCTGGCTTTTGCCAAAATTTTGAAAACTGAACTGCTGAAGCTGAAAAAATACGATGTCAAACTAACACGCTCTGTCGATGTGTTTGTGCCCCTGCAGGAACGGGTGCAGATAGCTGAGGATTATAACGCTGCGCTTTTTGTTTCCATCCATGCCGATTCCATATCAAAGCGATTGGCGTCCCGCACCAGAGGCGCGACGGTTTATACCCTATCCAAGGAAGGGTCTGACCATGAAGCCCGTGCCTTTGCCAACAAGGAAAACCGCTCGAATATTCTGGCGGGGCTGGATTTGCCGGAAGAGGCCAGTGAGGTTGGTGGTATTTTGCTGGATCTCGCAGTGAGGGAGACCAAGAACCAGTCCCTGAAGTTTGCCGAATATGCTGTTGGCCGGATGCAATCGAAAACCAAGATGACGGCGAATAAAACACGCTCGGCTAATTTTGTGGTATTGCGATCTGCTGTTGTGCCTTCGGTTTTAATCGAGCTTGGCTATATCAGTAATCAGAAAGATGAAAAATTACTGCGTTCCAAAGCCTGGCAACGATCGCTTTCCAAAGCACTTGCCAAGGCGATCAATAAATATCTTGTCGAGAATTCCTGATTTGAATGGCAGGGATGTGCAGATTTAGAGGTCATTTATTCGTATTGTTGCAAAATATCCCCTGATTGGTCCAGTTTGGTGCCCTCAAATCCGGGGTTTGGCCACTTAATAAACAAAAACGCAATGTATCAAGCCTTTATACCGTGAGCGGAGGGTTGATTTCCACTCTGCTGCCTTGCCACATTCAGATTGTGGATGTTGGTCATCCCCGGTACTGGTTTTGCTGGGGTTATGGTTTGTGAATTGTTAAAATGAGGAACTACTCAGATGAATTTCGGGTAGTCTTTCAGGCAGTTAATGTTTAAGGAATAGCGTTGTTTTATTTCTTAAGAAGAGGCTTTTGAAATTATGGTTCACCCCCCCGGTCCACCCCGGCAAATGCCAGGAGCAGAGAAACTGCCGCCTATGTCTGCGGTGGGCTCCAGAATGCGTGCTGTGGGCCGCCAGCCGTTTCCCCCTGGTGGTGGTATTCAGCAGCCGCCCCCGCCCAAAAAGCGCAAGCGGAGCTGGATGCTGAAACTTTTTGGCATTCTGTTTACTGCGGGCTGCATAGGTTTTTTCGCCGTTTCAGCAGCTGTCGCATATTACGTTTGGGATGTAACAAAAGACCTGCCTGACTATGAAGTGCTGGCACAGTATGAGCCAAAGGTCATGACGCGCATACATGCCAATGATGGAAATCTGATTGCTGAATTTGCCGAACAGCGCCGTATCTACGTGCCGATTAATGCGGTTCCTGATCGGATTATCCAGGCTTTTCTTTCTGCTGAAGATAAAGACTTCTTCCACCACAATGGTCTCGATTACAGAGGCATTGCGCGGGCGGTTCTCACAAATGTGAAGATCCTCATGTCCAGCAGTGGCAAACGCATGATTGGCGCCTCGACCATTACCCAGCAGGTCGCGAAAAACTTTCTTCTGACCAATGACAGAAACATTGACAGAAAAGTGAAAGAGGCGGTTCTGGCGCGGCGGATTGAAAAAGCTTTCACCAAAGAGCAGATTCTCGAACTTTACCTGAATGAGATTTATTTTGGTTTGCGTTCCCATGGTATTGCCGCGGCGGCGCTGAATTATTTTGGCAAATCACTTGAAGAAATCACCTTGCAAGAAGCGGCGTATCTCGCCTCACTGCCAAAAGCACCGAATAATTACCACCCTTTCAAGTACCCCAAACGGGCGATTACCCGGCGAAACTGGGTGCTTGCCCAAATGGCACGCAACGGTTTTGTCAGCGAGAAGGAAGCGCAGGAAGCCATCAAGTCACCCTTTAAAGTGAACCCGCGGCCGTTTGGAGCGCGGATATTGGCTGGTGAATTTTTTGCTGAAGGGGTGCGCCGGCAGTTGATGAAAGAGTTTGGCCAGAAGAAACTTTATGGCGGGGGGCTTTCTGTTCGCACAACACTTGATCCTGAATTGCAGCGCAAGGCTAAACGGGCGCTGGTGAAAGGGCTTGTTGCCTATGACCAGAACCATGGGTGGCGCGGTGCTGTTGAGACACTTGAGCTGAAAGAGGGTGAAGATTGGGGCAAGGCTGTTGGTGCTGTTGAAGGGCTTGCGGATGTTTACCCCTGGCGCTTGGCAGTTGTGCTGAAAACAAGCGACAAAAAAGCGACGATTGGGTTGCAACCGAAAAAGCTGATTTCCAGCCGGTTGGAGAGCAAACGCGAGCTTGGTGAAATTTCCCTGAAGAATTTGGCCTGGGCCAGGAAGAATCTTGGTGAGACCAAATATGGTGATCCGAAACTCGGCAATAAGCTGAAAAGGGTTGGCGATCTTTTGAATGTGGGGGATGTGGTCTATGTTTCGCCGTTAAAAACAATTGTTGCCAGCAACAGCAAAGTGGTTGAAGGCGTTGAAGCTGAGCCGCTGCCGCAATGGAAACTTGAGCAAATTCCTGAGATTGAAGGCGCGATTGTGGTTCTTGACCCGCATACCGGCCGTGTCAAGGCCCTGGTTGGTGGTTTCAGTTTTGATGACAGTCAGTTTGACCGGGCGACACAGGCCAACCGGCAGCCTGGCTCCGCCTTTAAACCGATTGTTTATACTGCCGCTCTTGATAATGGATATACCCCTTCCAGTGTGGTTCTGGATACGCCGGTGGCCATCAAGCAGGGTAATGGGCAGGGTATCTGGCGGCCGAAAAACTATGGCGGTAAATTTAACGGGCCTTCCACATTGCGGATTGGTATTGAAAAATCCCGTAATCTGATGACGGTACGGCTGGCACAGGATATGGGCATGCCGCTGATCTCCGAATACGCCAGGCGGTTTGGGGTTTATGAAGATCTGATGCCAGTGCTTTCCATGTCTCTAGGCGCCGGTGAAACCACTTTGATCAAATTAACCACGGCTTATGGCATTCTTGCCAATGGCGGCAAGAAAATTGAGCCAACACTGATTGACCGCATTCAGAACCGCTATGGCAAGACGGTCTGGACCCATAACGCGGCAAAATGTACGGGCTGCGAGGTTACAAAATGGGATCAGACCACAGTTTCACCGAAGCTTGTTGACCTCAGAGAGCAGATTATAGACCCGCATACTGCTTATCAGATTACATCCATGATGGAAGGTGTTGTTAAACGCGGGACGGCCAGCGGGGCGTTACGGGGCCTGGATATCCCGGTTGCTGGTAAAACCGGGACAACGAATGATGCCCGTGATGCCTGGTTTGTCGGTTTTACGCCTGACCTGGTTGTTGGTGTTTTTGTCGGGCATGATGTGCCGCGGCCTATGGGCAAGAAGGCGACGGGCGGCGGCATTGCAGCACCTATTTTCAAGGACTTTATGTTGTCTACATTAGCAGATCAACCGGCCATTCCTTTCCGAATACCAGCTGGCATTAAACTCATTCCGATCAATTCCAAGACGGGGCTTAGGTCCTCTGGCGGGCCGGATACCATCATGGAAGCGTTCAAACCGATGAATGGGCCACCTGATGCTTCTTCGGTTATTTATGATGATCCGAGTATCTTCGTGCCAGAAACTGACCGTCAGCTTGATTCCGGTTTTTACTAGGCTCTGCTTGCCGGCCATTGTTTTCCCTCGTCATTCACTCTCTTGCATATTTGCCTGAAGCTCCGGCTAACAGGCGGTGTTTGCTGGTTGGAGATTTGCCCCCTGTCCGGGCTTGACTTTGCGCCCCGGGCCGGCCCATAACTGGGCTGATATTTCCTTTTTCAGATAATCATTCATGAGGTTTCAATGCGCGCTGAAGCACAAGTTCTGGTCAATCAGATTACAGAGTCACTGTCACTTTTGCGGAGGCATCTTTGACCCTTCGCAAGCGCGCGTGCGCCTGGATGAATTAAACGAAAGGGCAGAAGATCCTGACTTGTGGAATGACACACAACTGGCACAGCGTTTAATGAAGGAGCGCCAGAAACTGGATGCTGCGCTCACCAGTTTTTTCAAGCTGGAGCAGGAGTTACAAGATCAGGTTGAGCTTATTGAACTTGGTGAAGCCGAGGGGGACAGTGATGTCGTTTCCGAGGCGGAGTTAGCGCTCGAAGAGCTTGCGAAAATTTCTCAGAGGCGTGAAGTGGAAACACTGCTCTCGGGTGAGGTTGATGAGAATGACTGCTACCTTGAAATTCATGCTGGTGCTGGCGGTACGGAAAGTCAGGACTGGGCTGAAATGCTGTTGCGGATGTATATGCGCTGGGCGGAACAAAAAGGTTTCAAGGTTGAAGTTTCGGGCACAAGTGCCGGTGATGAGGCGGGGATCAAGGCTGCCACCCTTTTGGTCAAGGGTGAGAATGCCTATGGACTTTTGAAGACAGAATCCGGCGTGCACCGGCTGGTGCGGATTTCGCCGTTCGACTCTAACGCGCGGCGGCATACCAGTTTTTCATCCTGCTGGGTATACCCTGTTATTGATGATGATATCGAGATTGAAGTTGCCGAAAGTGATTGCCGGATAGACACGTTCCGGGCCAGCGGGGCCGGCGGTCAGCATGTGAATACCACCGACAGTGCCGTTCGCATAACCCACCAGCCGACGGGGATTGTGGTGCAGTGCCAGTCACAGCGCTCGCAGCATAAAAACAAGGCCGAGGCATGGAAGATGCTGCGGGCGCGGCTTTATGAAAAAGAGTTACAGGAGCGGGAAGAAAAGGCACAGGCGGAGGCTTCACAAAAAGGGGCGATCGGCTGGGGCAACCAGATCCGTTCTTATGTTCTGCAACCTTATCAGATGGTCAAGGATCTGCGGACCGGGGTGGAGAGCAGCAACCCGGCGGCGGTGCTTGACGGGGCGATTGACGGGTTTATTGAGGCCGCTTTGGCGCAGCGTGTGCATGGCGGCGGTGCGGTTGAGGTTGAGGATCTGGATTGATTTTGAGGTAAAGTCGCCCAACCTGTTTATGGTTTAACGGCGTGCTGGCAGGTTCCGTGGTTCCGGCTTTTATTTTGTTAAATTCAAGATACTTAAGGGGCAACAGTGATGAACGGCTTTTGGAGTGGCCCCTTGAAAAGCAAATACTCTTCTACAAGGTAGTGAATTTTATGGAACGGTACCATTTTCAGGACCCGGATACAGACGGGTTGATGGCTGAGATTTTTAACACGCCGGAGCGGCTCTCTTCGCGGGAATATAAAACCGCTGCCGCGCTTGACCGGCTTACCCCGCTGGCGCTTGAGCAGGCGCACCTCATTCTGCATGTCTTTTTTGTCAATGAAGACACACCTCTTGCTGAAAAGATCAAAATGGTGGCTGAGGTGCTGCTGGCCGGGCCGGATCTCCAGAATGACTATCCTGAAACGGATGTACTGTCCGCCAAGATTGATGAAGTCAAGGTGGTGTTTGATCAGTTTACTGCCGCTGTCGGCACGAGGCACTAGAACGGGCATATGGTATTTTGCGGCGTGGTTCATGGTATGTGCACCTTTTTTTGAACCACTGGCAGATGCACTGCGACTGATAGGGTGAGGATGTAATTACCCTATTGGAGATTAAGCCATGCCTGAAAAACGTTCACTGCTGCTGGCTGCTTCGGTCATTTCCATTGCAGCTTTTTCATTCACAACGAGCACTCCTGCCTTAGCTGCTTATGCCTGCTGGTATAAAGCGACAAATGGCACCAGCTGGTCGATAGAGACACTCGGTACTCATAATTTCAAACAGTCCAAGGCCTGTAAACGTGCCAAACGTAAATGTAAACGGAAGTTAAAGCGCGCGAAACGCAAGAAGCAGATTTCCCGCGGTACCGTCAGCCCTTCCTGTTATAAGTCTGGCCAGAAATCCGGCTTTTGAGGGGGGTAGTGCCATTATGACAATGGAGCCCGGCTTGCTATTGATTTGCAGGCCGGGTTTAAAACCGGTCTTCTCATTTCCAGTTACCCGGTCGCGAAGCTTTTAATCAGGCTTCCTGCCACAAGATGCCAGCCATCAACAAGCACGAAGAAAATGAGTTTGAAGGGAAGGGAAATCATGACCGGGGGCAGCATCATCATGCCCATCGACATCAGGACACTGGCGACCACCATGTCAATGACGACAAAGGGCACAAATATCAAAAAGCCGATTTCAAAGGCGCGCCTTAACTCAGAGATCATGAAGGCCGGGGTGAGCACGGCAAGGCTGATCTCTTCCGGTGTTGCCGGTTTTTCCTTGTTGGATAGTTCCTGAAACAGGGCGAGATCTTTTTCCCTGACATGAGCGCGCATAAAAGTGTGGAATGGGGCTGCGCCTCTATTAAAGGCTTCGCCCAGCTCGATCTGTTCGGCAATCAGGGGGCTTACTGCATCGTCATAAGCCTTTTGAAACACAGGTGCCATAATAAAGGCGGTTAAAAACAGGGCCAGGCTGATCACCACATTGTTGGGCGGCGATTGCTGCAAGCCGATGGCTGTGCGCAACAGCGAGAGCACAATCACGATGCGGGTGAAGCTTGTGACCATAATCAGGATTGAGGGGGCTATGCTCAGGAGGGTGATGAGGGCGATGATCTGAAGGGCGCGCTCAGTGATGCTGCCGCCCTGGCCCAGATTTATGCTGATATCCTGGGCAATGGCCGGGCTGAGGGCTGCCGCTGCTGTCAGCAGGATAAGACAAAGGGCAAAGATCCCGCCGGCCCGGCTGAGATGTTGTTTCAGCTTTGGTTTTGCCACCCTCAATTGTTTTGAATGAGGTTGTGTATGGGCTGGTTGTTTGATCACTGGCCCTTGTCCTCTTCGGGTAGAATGCTTTGAGGGGACGGCATGTCAGGGTTTGCTGTTGCTTGAATTCCGGTCTCGACGATGGTTTCGCCTGTCGTTCCCTGCAGTATCAGGTGCTCGGTATTGTCGCGCTTGATGAGCAGCAGGCGGGTTTTATGATCCAGCGGCAAAACTTCAACCAGACCCAGCCGGCGTTTTCCCTTGCTGCGCAGCAGGCTGCCGCCTGTAACTCTTGGCATCAGGATTTTTTTTAATATCAAGGCGAGGCCCAGAATAAGGCTGATGACAAATAACAGCGATATCAGCCAGTAGGCAAGCTCCTGCATTTTATCTTTGCCTTTTCCCTATCTGATGGCTCTTCGTTATGTAGACCTGATTGATGGCAGCAGTTTTCCACTAAACGAGTTTGATTCTCCCGTAGCTTACCGGGGTCAATCAGGCCGCCTTCCCGGCAATATTTACCTGATTTGCTTGTATTTCCTTTGTCAAAAACCTGGCAATCCCCAAATAATCAGCAAAATTAACGGGTCCTTAACCATGGGGGCGGCAAAATTTGCCTCATGGTTGCGTCTCAAGTCATTTGAGAAGGGATGGATAGATGCTGAATGATCTGCCGATGATGAGCTTTATGAAAAAGAAGATGCAGTGGCATCAAAGCCGTCAGTCCGTCCTTGCCAGCAATGTTGCCAATGCTGATACGCCGGGTTATCGGCCGAATGATCTCAAGGCGCTGGAGTTTGACCAGCATCTTTCCGCGACCCACCGGCCAAAAGCCGGGCTAATGCGCACTCATTCCCGGCATTTGAGCTCATCTGTAACGGATGATCAGTTTAAATCAGACACAACGAAAGATTTTGAGGTAACGCCAAGCGGGAATGGTGTGGTGCTTGAAGATCAGATGATGAAAGTTGCAGCTAACCAGTTTGATTATCAACTGGCGACAACGGTTTACTCACGCTCAATTGGATTGTTGAAAACGGCTCTTGGCCGCTAACAGCGCCGGGCACAGACTATAAAGGTATGATAGATGGATTTGCTGAACAGTTTGAAAATTGCGGCTTCCGGGCTTGGGGCTCAGTCACAACGCATGCGGATTATTTCTGAAAACATTGCCAATGCCAGCAGCACCGCTTCTGAAAAGGGGGGGGATCCTTACCGGCGCAAACTACCAACTTTTGCCGTTGAGTTTGATCGTGAGATTGGCAGCGATATCGTGAAAGCCGGCCGGATCAAATTTGATCAGAGTGAATTTGGTGTCCGGTTTGAACCTGGGCACCCGGCGGCGGATGAAAAGGGATATGTCAAAACCCCCAATGTCAATGGCATGATTGAGGCGATGGATATGCGCGAGGCGCAGCGCTCCTACGAGGCGAATTTGAACGTGATTAAATCAGCGCGGCGAATGCTGGCCAAAACGCTGGATATTTTAAAGGTTTAAGCAGTAACAGAGTTTTTCTTCAGACGTTTTGATATCTGATCCATGAGGGGTAGAGAATGACAGTTACCGCCAATTACGCAGCCAATGCCTATACCAACGCCCTCAAGGCTGCGGAAGCCCTGCAAAAGGGGACCAAACAGCCAGACCCTGCCGAGGATCTGAACTCCTTTGCCAGTCTGGTGACAGGGGCGATTGATCAGGTTTCTGCGGCCGGGCAGAAGGCGGATGCCACTGCTGCCAAGGTTGCTGAGGGTAAGGGGAACCTTGTTGACCTTGTCACCACTATTGCCGAGACAGAAGTGGCGATGGAGACATTGGTCACCACACGTGACCGGGTGATCAGCGCCTACCGTGATATTATGAATATGCCGATATAAATTATATTGGAGACAGGTCTCTCTCCCCCTAAATTGTGGTTCATTATCTTTTGCCGTGAACCTTTGCAAAAGAATCATCGCAGGGCAGATGGCGGCGCTTTATAATCAGGTTGATTCTAATTCTGGAAAGGGGCCGCGATGACAGGCGCTGAAGTGATGGATGTCGGGCGGGATGCGATCATCGTGCTCTTGAAAGTGTCAGCCCCGCCGATGCTAATTGGGTTGCTGGTTGGTTTGATCATTGCCCTCTTTCAGGCCCTGACCCAGATTCAGGAAATGACGCTTGTTTTTGTTCCTAAAATCATTGCCATTTTTATCAGTGTTCTTGTGGCCATGCCGTTTATGGCCGGGGCGCTGGGCGGCTTCATGGAACGGGTGATGAGCCATGTTGCCGGTGGCTGACCATGCACAGCTCATCACACATGCAACTAAGTCAGGCAGGGGGGTCAACCGCTTCTGTTCATCGGTGCTCTGAGATGCGGTTATAGAAAGCTGTTATGGAAATTAGCCTTCAATATCTACCGCAGACGGTGTTTGGGCTGTTTTTGATTTTCTCCCGTATTGGTCCGCTCGTCATGATGTTGCCAGCGATCGGGGAGCATTCTGTTCCGATGCGGTCGCGTCTTGCCTTTGCCCTTTTGCTCACCGTATGCATGTACCCGGTTGTCATTGGCAAAATACCGGAAGTGCCAACCTCGCTGTTTTCTCTTGTTACTTTGTCTCTGAAGGAAGCACTGATCGGCTTTGCTTTAGGCGGGCTGGTGAAGCTTATTTCAAGCGGGTTGCAGGTTGCAGGTAATGTTATTTCCTTTCAGTCCGGTTTGTCTTTTGCCCAGACAGCCGACCCGATGTCCGGGCTGACCGATACGGTTTTCTCCAGCTTTCTGATGGTACTGGGCACAGTTATGATTCTTGTGCTTGATCTTCATCATCTGCTGATCGGGGCGATGTATGACAGCTATATGATGTTCCCGCCGGGGGAGGCTGTTGCTGTCGGGCCGTTCAGCAGCGGGGCGTTAAAGATTGTTGCCGGTGCTTTTAAAATCGGGGTGCAGATTGCGACGCCTTTTATTGTATTCGGGCTGGTGTTTTTTCTGGGGCTTGGCATTCTCTCGCGGCTCATTCCCCAGATCCAGGTGTTTTTCATTGCCATGCCTGCAAATATCTATCTTGGTTTAGTGCTGTTTGCGGTACTGCTCGGGGCGATGATGAGTTGGTATATGAATTATTATGAGGCCGCTATCATTGATCTGATGCGGTAGGGGGCGACGCCATGGCTGACGAGCCGGACCAAAGTGAAAAAACCGAAGACCCGAGTGACAAGAAACTCAGGGACGCGCGGGAAAAGGGCAACGTTGCCAAAAGCCAGGAGGTCAATAGCTGGTTTATGCTAACCGCTGCGACGCTGGTCCTGCTGATCTTTTCCAATCAGATGGTTGGCAAGCTGACCATAGCGCTTAAATCCTTCTTTTATAACGCGCATGAGATATCGCTCGCGGGTGAGGGGGGGCTTGTCATCATGCAGACGGTTTATTATGCGGTGCTTGGTGCGGTTGCCTTGCCGTTTTTATTGTTCATTGCCGCCGCGCTTGCGGCGAATCTTGCCCAGCATGGCTTTCTCATTCAAACCGAAACCATACAGCCCAAATTATCTAAAATTTCTCCGCTTGCCGGGTTGAAGCGATTATTTTCAACCACTTCGCTGGTAAATTTTGCAAAGAGCCTGGCTAAATTACTCATCGTAACGGTTTTGATCACCGCGATCATGTGGCCTTCCCGGGATAGCCTTGAGGTGCTGGTAACGCTTGATCCGTCAGCTGCGATGCCGCATGTCAAGGTTCTGGCACTTAAAATTCTGGGCGCTGTTCTGCTGCTTTATTCCGTTGTCGCCATGCTCGATTATATCTATCAGCGCCAGCAATGGTGGAACAAACTGAAAATGACCGTACAAGAGGTCAAGGATGAATATAAGCAGCAGGAAGGTGACCCGATGGTTAAGGCCAAAATCCGCCAGATCAGGATGGAACGTGGCCGCAAGCGGATGATGGCCGCAGTGCCCGAAGCATCCGTCGTTATCACCAACCCGACCCACTATGCTGTGGCTTTGAAATATGAAAAAGGCATGGCGGCACCAGTTTGCCTTGCCAAGGGGGTTGATGCGCTTGCCCTTAAAATTCGTGAACTGGCGACAGAGCACGATGTGCCGCTGATTGAAAACCCGCCGCTGGCAAGGGCGCTTCACGCCACTGTTGAGATTGATGATGAGATATCGCCAGAGCACTATAAAGCGGTAGCCGAAGTCATTGGCTTTGTGATGCGGCAAAACCAGAAGGCCGTTTAAGGGAAAAAAAGGCCTGTTCAGATTATAACGGGAAATAGCTTCTGTTTGTTTTCTTCCGCGTTGGCGGGGTTGAGAATTCCGCTGTTGATACTTTTTTTTCCCTCCTCTCTTGACGGGGCGAATCAGTTACCGTTTCCAAGTTATGAGTGATGTGAATGTCCCGTTGGATCCTCAAAAGTCTGATTTGATCGAAGAGGATCATACCCTAACCATGCTGAAACGGCCTGGAAAATTTAGAACTCTTATTTGCCTGGGGCTTTTTGCTCTTGTGCTGATGGGTGCTTTTTTTCTGCAGGAATTCAATCTCTTCCTGATGGGTATTTTTGGCCTGTTGGCAACGGTGGGTGTTTTTGCCATATTAGGTTTTTCATCTGGTCTCATTGAAGTGAATGGGCAGGAGCGGGATGTCAATATCTTTGCTGCCTATGCTGATGAACTCACTGATGGCATGATCATTACCCATAAAAAGGGTCATGTTCTTTATGCGAATGATGCCTATTTTCATATTCTCGGCCGATCACGCAGTAAGCAGATTCCTACTGTAGAATCTTATTTTTCCGGTGACCCTTCCATATCTGAACCGCTTTATCGTCTCTGTCAGGCTGCGCGCCAGAAACGCGTCTGGGAGGATGAATTTGCCATTGTTGAGCCGCTACAGGAACATAAAGCAGATGATGGTGAGAGTGAGGCTGTGCTCTCTCCGGTCAAATGGTTGCGGATTTCGGTGCGCCCGATAAAGGCGCGGGATGGCATTGATGCGGTGGAGGCTGTTGTCTGGCGGGTTAAGGATGTGACGCTGGAGCGCTCCCAGCGTGATCTTGAATTTCAGGATTTAAATCTTGCGGTTCAGCATTTTGATCAATCACCGATGGGTTTTTTCACGCTCGATCAGAATGGCGATATTTCCTATATGAACGGCACCATGGCCGGCTGGCTTGGGTTTGAAGGAGCGTTGCGGGGTGGTTTGTCTATCACTGAAATTCTGCCGCAGGAGGGTGTCCAGCTTTTACAGCAGGCTCTGACGCCGTATTCCTCCTTGCGCGGGGTGCAATATTACGATCTTGTTGCCAGAGATGGCACAAGCGTGCGGACCATTCTTTATGGCCGGCCGATGACTTTGAAAAATGATCTTGAGCATGCGGAAGATACCCATTATGGGGTTGTGGCTTTTGGTCTTGACGATGCACCGTATCTGTTTGAACAACAACAGATGACGGAAATGCGGCTCGAGCAGTTTTATCACTCTGCCCCGATCGGCATTGCCACCATTGACAGTGCAGGTAAGATTTTCAATGCGAACGGGTCTTTCCAGGTGCTGTTGGGTGAGGGCCGGGAAGAGCTGGGCAGTGAGGTTAACCTTTTTAAATTCATTTCAGAGGAACAAGCAGAAGAGCTGCGCTCCACACTTGAAGGGGCGCGCGGCGGGCAGGGGGTTCTCAGCCCGATTGATGTTGAATTTACAGAAGGCGGCGAGCGCCGTGGGCGTCTGTTTTTCAGTTCGGCGCTGGATATGGCCCAGGATGGGGCTGTGGCGATTATCTATGCCATTGACACGACCCAGCAACGGGCGCTCGAAGAGCAGTTTGCCCAGAGCCAGAAAATGCAGGCGGTTGGCCAGCTGGCTGGCGGTATTGCCCATGACTTTAACAACGTCCTAACTGCGATTATCGGTTATTGTGATCTCCTTATTGGCAGCCACAGGCCGACGGACCCGGCCTTCAAGGATATGATGCATATCAAGCAAAATGCCAACCGGGCTGCTAATCTTGTCCGGCAATTGCTTGCCTTTTCGCGCCAGCAAACCCTCAGAGCCGAAGTTCTCTCCCTGAATGATGTTATTCAGGATGTCACTGCCATGCTTTCACGTCTGCTGGGTGAAAATATCACGCTGGATGTGCGGCACGGGCGGGATCTCTGGTCGATCAAGGCTGATCATCATCAGCTGGATCAGGTGATTATCAACCTTGCCGTGAATGCCCGGGATGCGATGGCAGAGGGGGGCACTCTCTCCATTCGCACGGAGAACATTGCTGAGCACCGCTCCCTCGATGAGGAAAGCCGCGGCCTGCAACCGGGTGAATATGTGTTGCTTGAAATCACGGATACCGGCACAGGCATGCCGCAAGAGGTGATTGATAAAATCTTTGAACCTTTCTTCACCACTAAAGATATTGGCAAAGGTACCGGGCTTGGCCTTTCAATGGTCTACGGCATCATCAAACAAACAGACGGTTTTGTTTTTGTCGATAGCCAGCCAGGTGAAGGCACATCTTTTAAAATCTATCTACCGCGCCATGTTGTTGATGAAACAGCTCAACCGGTTGAGGTGGCCCCGCCGCCTGCAGCAGATAAACCAAAAGACCTGACCGGGTCTGAATGTGTGCTACTGGTGGAAGATGAAGAGGCCGTCAGGTCATTTGCGGCACGGGCGCTGGGCACACGGGGTTACAAGGTGCTTGAGGCACATTCAGGTGTTGATGCCCTTGATGTGGTTGCGCAATATGACGGGCGCATTGATCTCGTGGTTTCAGATGTGATGATGCCTGAGATGGATGGTCCGACTATGCTTTCCAAGCTGAGAGAGCGTCTACCGGATGTGAAAGTGATATTTATCTCCGGTTATGCCGAGGATGCGTTTGATAAAAACCTGGATGAAGGTGAGGAATTTACATTCCTGCCGAAGCCGTTTTCACTCAAACAGCTGGCGGCGACTGTGAAAGATGTTCTAGGTGGTTGATTCGGGCCTCTGTTAAGAGAACATTATTTGAACATAGCTTCATAAATCAAGTAAAATCAATAACCTAACCGGCCTTGCCAAAATGAGAACAAATGTGGTACATTATTGGCAATTGATGTTTTGTTCCAACCATGGAATAAGAGGAGACAGATATGGCCAATGTTGGTTTGCAGGTGATCGAGGGGGATCTCATGGATAAGGATAAGGCGCTGCAATCTGCGCTTTCACAGATTGAGAAGAATTTTGGTAAAGGCTCAATCATGAAGCTGGGCACCGAAGGGTTCCAGGTTGATGTGGATGCTGTATCCACTGGTTCGCTTGGGCTTGATATCGCGCTGGGGATTGGTGGCTTGCCGCGAGGGCGGATTATTGAAATCTACGGACCTGAAAGTTCCGGTAAAACAACACTTGCGCTTCATACGGTTGCTGAAGCTCAGAACACTGGCGGCGTTTGTGCCTTTATTGATGCTGAGCACGCGGTTGACCCCGCCTATGCGCGCAAATTAGGCGTTAACATTGATGATCTGTTGATTTCACAACCGGACACTGGTGAGCAGGCGCTGGAGATTGCTGACACACTTGTTCGCTCGGGCGCCGTTGATGTGCTGGTTATTGACAGTGTTGCCGCCTTGACGCCGCGGGCAGAACTTGAAGGGGAAATGGGCGACAGTTTGCCTGGTCTTCAGGCGCGTTTGATGAGCCAGGCGCTGCGGAAGTTGACCGGTTCCATTTCCAAATCAAAAACCATGGTGATCTTTATCAACCAGATCCGGATGAAAATCGGTGTGATGTTTGGATCTCCTGAAACGACGACAGGCGGTAATGCTCTGAAATTTTATTCCTCTGTTCGCCTTGATATCCGCCGGATTGGCCAGATCAAGGACAGGGATGAGGTTGTTGGCAACCAGACGCGGGTGAAGGTCGTCAAAAATAAAGTAGCGCCGCCCTTTCGTCAGGTTGAGTTTGACATCATGTATGGTGAAGGCATTTCAAAAACCGGTGAATTGCTTGATCTGGGTGTCAAGGCCGAGACCATTGAAAAATCCGGGGCATGGTATGCCTATGAAGGTGAGAAGATTGGACAGGGCCGGGAAAATGCCAAGCGGTTCCTTTCTGAAAACCCGGATATTGCCGCACGGATTGAAGCGGCCATTCGTACCAATGCGGGGCTGATTGCTGAGCAAATTCTTGATGGTGACCCGGCAACGGCACCTGATGATGATGAAGCGCCTGAAGATGCGGATGAAAATGAATAATCAACGCCATAGGCAACATATGCTGTCTTTAATTGTTCTGTTTGCGGATTATTGATTTGCTTTTGGTTTTGATATTTTAATTATATTTGGGAACCCGGCCGCTCTGGCCGGGTTTTTTTGAACCAAACGCAGTTTTGCGGCGACTAATCTCATGAATTAAGTGAAATAATTTATGGGAGCCCATATCATGGCACAGTTTGAAAATGATCCTCGTGTGACAGATGTAAACCGGCAAATTCATCGGGAATTTCTGGTTGGTTTGTTTATCATCACTGTTTTAACCAGTGTTCTGTTTTCTTCTTTTCTGTCGGTAACCGCGTTTACCCTCTGAGTACGCTTTAGAAAAATTTTATTCTGTTATCCGGGCTGTTCTCAAGGGGCCTGTATCTAAGGCGTTCCAGCCTCTGAAATAGGGTCCAATAGCAATCTGGCAGGTGGCTTCATAAAGATATTGGACAATCGCTAAATCTTCTGTGGCACTCTCTTCCAAGCCCTGTTAAAAGGCGTTAAAGAGAATTTTGATGAGCCAGAGCGGCCTTGACAGAGTGGACACTGATGACCGGCGTTAATGAAATTCGCAACACATTTTTAAATTATTTCAAATCACAGGGTCATGAGATTGTGCCCTCAAGTTCACTTGTGCCCAGCAATGACCCGACCCTGATGTTTACCAATGCTGGTATGGTGCCTTTTAAAAATGTTTTCACCGGGGTGGAGCCACGTGATTATGTTCGGGCGACGTCTTCTCAAAAATGTGTTCGGGCTGGCGGCAAACATAATGATCTAGATAATGTTGGTTATACGGCTCGTCATCACACGTTTTTTGAAATGCTTGGTAATTTTTCGTTTGGTGATTATTTCAAGGATGATGCCATTCAATTTGCCTGGCAGTTGATAACCAAAGAGTTTGATATTGATCCGAGGCGCTTGCTTGTCACTGTTTTTGCCGAAGATGAAGATGCGGCTGATATCTGGAAAAAAGTTGCCGGTCTTTCTGATGATAAAATTATCCGGATTGCGACCAGTGATAATTTCTGGTCAATGGGTGACACAGGGCCTTGCGGGCCCTGTTCAGAAATTTTCTTCGATCATGGCGATAAAATTGCAGGAGGCCCGCCCGGTTCACCCGATGAGGACGGCGACAGATTTATCGAGATCTGGAATCTGGTTTTCATGCAATTTGAGCAAACCGAAGAAAAACGGATTGAACTTCCCAAACCCTCGATTGATACAGGTATGGGGCTGGAGCGCATTGCGGCTGTTTTGCAGGGCACACATGATAATTATGAAATTGATCTTTTTAAAAATCTGATAGCTGCCTCGGTTGAGGCGCTTGGGGTTGATGCTGACGGTGAGCGCCAGGCCTCACACAGGGTGATTGCAGACCATCTCCGTTCTACCAGTTTTCTCATTGCTGATGGGGTTTTACCGTCTAATGAAGGGCGAGGTTACGTTTTGCGCCGGATTATGCGCCGGGCGATGCGTCATGCAGAATTGCTAGGGGCGCGTGAACCGCTTATGCACAAGTTGGTGCCCGCCCTTGTTCGGGAGATGGGGCAGGCTTACCCGGATCTGGCGCGCGGTGAGGGGCTTATTACTGAAACATTATTGCTGGAGGAAACACGCTTCCGCAAGACGCTTGAGCGCGGCCTAAAATTGCTTGATGAAGAATCTGAAGGGCTTAGTGAAGGTGATGTATTTGCTGGTGATGTTGCCTTTAAACTTTATGACACTTATGGGTTTCCGCTTGATCTGACGGAAGATGCATTGAAGGCACGCGGTATTCAGGTTGATGAGGTTAGCTTTAACGAGGCCATGAAAGCGCAGCGGGCAGCCGCCCGTAAAAACTGGAAAGGGTCTGGTGATGCAGCTGATGAAGGGATCTGGTTCGAGTTGCTGGAAGAGTTCGGTGCCACTGATTTTCTTGGCTACAGTAAAGAGCGCGGCGAGGGGGAAGTGCTGGCACTTGTCAAAGATAACAAGGTTGTAAAATCCCTCAAAAAAGGGGATGAGGCTGGCATCTTGTTGAACCAGACTGTGTTTTACGCTGAATCTGGTGGCCAGGTTGGTGACACAGGACTGATCACGCTTGGAGACGAGTTAAGTTTTCAGGTACAGGACACCAGGAAAAAGGTTGGCAGTCTTTATATTCATTATGGCGAGGTTACCTCTGGTAATGTTGAGCCGGGTATGGCTGTCATGCTTTCTGTTGATCAGGGGCGGCGTCGCGCCATCCGCGCCAATCACTCTGCCACGCACCTGCTACATGAAGCGCTTCGGGAAACGCTAGGCACGCATGTGGCGCAGAAGGGTTCTCTAGTTGATGCCGGGCGCTTGCGTTTTGATTTTTCTCATTCAAAACCAATGGGTGATGATGAAATCGCCGTGGTTGAGGATATGGCGAATGAGATTATTTTACAGAATGCTGTGGTCGAAACCCGTTTAATGGCGGTTGATGATGCGATCAAAGCCGGCGCGATGGCTCTCTTTGGTGAGAAATACGGAGATGAGGTCAGAGTTGTGACCATGGGTGAAGCGCTGCGCGGTGAAAAAGCAGGCAGCACCTATTCAATGGAGCTGTGCGGGGGGACACATGTTTCGAACACGGGTGAGATCGGCATGGTGCATGTCATCTCGGAAGGGGCGGTTGCCTCTGGTGTGCGCCGGATTGAAGCCCTGACCGGTGATGCGGCCCGCCGCTTTCTCATTGAACAGGACGAGCGGGTTAAAACGCTTGCCGGTACTCTCAAGGTAGCTCCGCATCAACTGGTTGAGAGGGTTGAAACCCTGATGCAGGAGCGGCGCCAGCTCACAGCTCAGGTTTCTGATCTGAAAAAACAGATGGCGATGGGGACGGGTGGCTCTGGCGGTGATGAAATAGAGACCATCAATGGTGTCTCGTTTCTTGGTAAGGTTGTTCAAGACTTGCCGGCGAAAGAATTGCGCGGGCTTGTTGATGCTGGCAAGTCTTCAATGAAATCCGGTGTTGTTGCTATCGTCGGTACATTTGAAGGTAAGGCTGGTATTTCGGTTGGGGTTACAGAGGATCTGACCGGCAGTTACAATGCGGTTGATCTGGTCCGGATCGGGGCGGAAGCGCTTGGCGGCAAGGGCGGCGGCGGGCGGCCTGATATGGCCCAGGCGGGTGGGCCCGCACCCGAAAAAGCGCCGGATGCTATTGAGAAAATCAAAGCTGCCCTTTGAGGCTCCCTTTTGCGGGCTGTTTCATTCTGCTCTGCTTTCGGTATTCTCTCACTTATCCCGTATCCATAATTTTATTCTATTGTTGCTTGTGTGAGCTGATAATTGTGTTTTGCCCTGGCAGGGTAATTCTTCGTCTGGACAATGAGGGGTATTTGGATGATTGATGTTGTAAAAAACAATTTTCGCTACCGTGTGCACCAGATCCTGGAGACGGGGGCACATGATGATCTGCCAAGCAGGGCCTGCGATATATTGATTATTATAATGATCCTCCTCAATGTGTTTGCATTTGTTTTGGGCTCTGTTGGCTGGATCGGTGCAGCTTATGGCAGTGAACTTGAGAAATTTGAAATTTTCTCAATCCTGTTTTTTACCATCGAATATATTATGCGGATCTGGGCTTCTGTCGAACATGCGCCGCTCAGGGGCTTATCCCCATTCAAGGCGCGGTTGAAGTTTGCGATGCAGCCTTTGCTGTTAATAGATCTCATTGCGATACTTCCCTATTATCTTGTTTCTCTGGTCGGGTTTGATCTCAGGTTCATCAGGGTATTGCGGCTGTTCCGTTTTCTTAAAATTTTACGTTATTCACCGGCTATGCAGGTGATTGTCAAAGTGTTTTACAATGAGGGGCGGGCCTTGCTTGCTGCTCTCATGATTATGCTGGCGCTAATTTTATTTGCGGCCACTGGAATGAATTATCTCGAAGGGCAAGTGCAACCGGAGACGTTTGGTGATATTCCAAATTCGATGTGGTGGGCCCTCGCAACTTTAACAACAGTTGGGTTTGGGGATGCAGTGCCGGTTACGCCATTGGGGAAGATCTGGAGCGGGTTGTTCATGATATTCGGGCTTGGTATGTTTGCCTTGCCGATTGGTATTGTCTCCACCGGTTTTGCCCAGGAGCTGAACCGGCGGGAATTTGTCATTAACTGGAATATGGTAGCGCGTGTGCCGCTGTTTAATCGCCTCGAAGCACTTGAGGTTGCCGAGATTATGCGGTTACTGCACTCCAAGCGGTTTCATAGTGAGGTTGTGATTTTTCATAAAGGTGAGTTTGCAAGGGGGATGTATTTTATCGTCTCTGGCAGTGTTGAACTTGAAACGGATCATGAGGTTATGGAGCTTGATGCTGGTGACTTCTTTGGGGAATCCGGGTTGCTTCATAAGGGGAAATATCTGGCAACGGCGCGGGCGTTAAGTGATGCGCATCTGTTGTTTCTTGACCGGGAGGATTTTGAATATCTCTTGCGGAAAAATGAGCGGTTAAGCATGCATTTTCGTCAGATTGCCAGTGAGCGGATGAAACATTCCGATGGCTCAGAGTAAGAGTTTTGACCCATCTGATGAAACACAAAAAAGGGTGGCTTTTGAAGCCACCCTTTTGGTTTGTTCAGGACATTCAAGCCAGGGCTTTATTCTTAAACGCCCATGGCCTTTTGCAGGTTTGTATCGATCTTATCAAGGAAGCCGGTTGTGGAGAGCCATTTTTGATCAGGGCCAACCAGCAAGGCAAGGTCTTTGGTCATGTTGCCTGCTTCAACCGTGTCAACGCAGACCTTCTCCAGTGTGGCGGCAAATTTGGCCAGTTCCTCATTATCATCGAGCTTGGCACGGTGGGCGAGGCCCTGTGTCCAGGCGAAGATCGAGGCGATGGAATTTGTTGACGTTTCCTTGCCTTCCTGATGTAAGCGGTAATGGCGGGTCACTGTGCCATGGGCGGCTTCTGCTTCAACGGTTTTGCCATCAGGTGTCATCAGGGCGGAGGTCATCAATCCGAGAGAGCCAAATCCCTGCGCAACTGTGTCTGACTGGACGTCGCCGTCATAGTTCTTACAGGCCCAGACGAATTTACCGGACCATTTCAGGGCGCAGGCTACCATGTCATCAATCAGACGGTGCTCATAGGTGATACCGGCTTCTTTAAACTTGTCTGCAAACTCAGCTTGAAACACTTCTTCAAAAAGGTCTTTAAAACGACCATCATAGGCTTTCAGAATGGTGTTCTTGGTTGAGAGGTAAACGGGCCATCTGCGTTTCAGGCCATAATTCATACAAGCCCGACCAAAGTCTCTGATGCTGTCATCGAGGTTGTACATGCCCATGGCAATGCCGCTTGAGGGGAAGTCAAACACTTCACGTTCGATGATCTCACCATCCTCGCCTTCAAATTTCATTGTCAGCTTGCCTTTACCTGGCACCAGGAAGTCTGTCGCGCGGTACTGGTCCCCATAGGCGTGACGGCCAACGACGATCGGTGACGTCCAGCCGGGGACAAGACGGGGGACATTTCTGCAGATGATAGGTTCGCGGAAAACAACGCCGCCGAGAATGTTCCTGATTGTGCCGTTCGGTGAGCGCCACATTTTCTTCAGGCCAAATTCTTCAACCCGTTGTTCATCGGGGGTGATGGTGGCGCATTTGACACCGACACCATATTTTTTGATGGCTTCTGCCGCGTCAATTGTGATCTGGTCGTCTGTCTTGTCTCGCTCTTCAATGCCAAGATCGTAATAGTGGAGGTCAATATCAAGGTAGGGGTGGATGAGCTTATCCTTGATGAATTGCCAGATGATACGTGTCATTTCGTCACCATCTAGCTCGACAACAGGATTTGCAACTTTAATTTTGCTCATAAAAAAGCCCCTTAATGTTTGGATTGGTGGTGAGATCTCAATTTCACGTTGGATATACTTGATGAGAGGTTTTGGGGCAAGGGAAAACCTTTATTTGTGGCTCTGTTGCTACCATATGTCTCTTGTGGTGCCGTCCTCAAGGTGTTTCAGGCATCTGGTATCAGGGATTTGAAATCAAAGAGTGTTTTGTCCAGCAACTGAGAGGGGCGGATGTCGCCTAGAGCTTTCATCATTATTTCTTTGGTGCCTGGCCGGCGGGCCTCCCACTCATTTAAGAGGGCTTTCATCTGCTGGCGCTGAAGCCCGTCCTGGCTGCCGCAGAGGTCGCAAGGGATGATTGGGAATTGAAGGGCCTTGGCAAATTTTTCAAGGTCTTTTTCAGCGACATAAATGAAGGGTCGGATGAGGTTCAGCTCTTTTTCATCATTGAGCAATTTGGCTGGCATGGCGGCTATTTTTGCCCCGAAGAATAAATTCAATAAAAAGGTTTCCAGCGCATCTTCCCTGTGGTGGCCGAGCACCACTGTGTCGCAGCCCAGTTTTTTGGCTGTAGAATAAATGATGCCGCGGCGCAACCTGGAACACAGAGAACAATAGGTTTTATTGGCCGGTACTTTATCAGTGACGATTGAGTATGTGTCTTTTGTTTCTATGTGAAAGGGGAGGTTATAGCTTTTGAAGAATTCCGGCAGGATATTTGAGGGGAAGCCGGGCTGGCCCTGATCAAGGTTCATGGCGATAAGCTCAACCGGCAACAGCCCGCGCCACTTCAGATCATGCAGGATGGTAATGAGCCCATAGCTGTCCTTGCCGCCGGAAAGGCAGACCAGCCATTTGCTGCCTGGCCGGATCATATCAAACTCATCCAGGGCGCTGCGGGTTTTGCGGATCAGCCGTTTGCGCAATTTGCTGAATTCAACAGAAGAGGGGGCCGCTTGAAAAAGGGGATGGGCGCCGTTCTGTTGTGGAACATCCATGGCTTTTGTCTTCTGGTGTTCTTCTGCAGGATCAGATGTCTCTTGATCGTATAAAAAATGATCAGCCTTGATCTGTTCTGGCTCTGGTTGATTGCTCATAGCCGTCCTCTATCACGGGGCGGGATTGCCTTCAAGAGGTATACCATGGGCTTTGATGGCTGAGGTGCCAGTGGTTACGGATGTGAGACAGGTGGGATCAGATCTCAACTATATGAGATTCTTCGCGCTCCAGGATGGGTTTTACGTCTTTATACACTTCTGCATAGTGATAAAAAGGAATGCGGGGGTAGAGGTGATGGATCAGATGGTAATTCTGAAAACAATAAGCCCAGGTGATCAATTTGTGCAGCTTACCTTTAAAGATGTAGATGTTTGTATCCCGGTAGCGATCGGTTGCTTTGTGGGGCTCGTGCACCAGATAGGCAAAGAAGAAAATGATCATTGCACTGGCTATATAATGCGGCAATAGCCAGAGCATCAGTACTTCCCGCCACCAGCCAAAAACCGCGAGCCAGAACATGATGGAATAGAGAACCGTGTAGCTGGCTATGATATGGATGGCGAGTTTTTTGTTATTTCCCTCCCGCCATTTGAATGCGATGTTTTTGAAGAAGAAATGGTTGTAATAAAAGACAATCGTAAAACAACGAAACAGAACATGGAGGGGGTTGTCCACCTTGACCCAGGTATCCGGGTCGAGTTCTTCATTGTTTGGTGTGCGATGGTGGGCAAGGTGCATATGGCGGAATGCTTTATATTCGTGCAGCAGGACCCAGCCACAGAGATAGCCAATGAGATGGTTTAGCCACATTTTTGAGCTGTCCCGGCCGGCAATGTTGCCATGACAGGCCTCATGCAGCGGGGTTTGAGCGGCGTAGAGAATGAGTGAATTCAGGATCAGGCCCAGCCAGAGTGGAATGATGCGCATAGTGCCCAGGTAACATACTGTCAGAAATCCAAGTACTATGAGCGCTCCCATGAGCACAGTGGGCCAGGCAACTTCCCCCTGGTAAGATTTGATCAGATTATTTGCCGCCCTGTCAGCTTCCATACGGTTGTTTTGTGGTGTCACCGCTTCAAGTTGTTTGGTGACATCAGAATAACTGTCAGTGGTACTCATACCAGTGGTCTCTTTAGCTAAGCCTCGAATATAATTGTATCTTTCAGCAATAACACAAGATTTACAGGTGGAGAAAAGTCAAATTTTTTTAAGGTTAAAATCTGTTGGCATGCCTTGATCGGGGCGTAACAAAAAAACCCGCCAGTGAACTGACGGGTTTAATCGGGTATTGCGGCCCCCCGAACGGGGAGCAGAAACGGTGTTATCTGGAATAAAATTCGACCACAAGGTTTGGTTCCATGATGACCGGGTAGGGTACATCTGTCAGGCCGGGAATTTGTGATAGTGTGGCTGTCAGTTTGTCATGACTGACATCGAGATAATCTGGTATGTCGCGCTCATTGCTTTGGGTGGCCTGAATGACAAGGTCCATTTGTTTTGAGGCGTCCTTGATTTCGATGACATCGCCGATTTTGCAGCGGTAGCTTGGAATGTTCACGCGCTGACCATTTACCTTTACGTGGCCATGGTTCACAAACTGGCGCGCTGAAAAGACAGTTGGGACAAATTTTGAGCGGTAAACGATGGCATCAAGCCGGCGCTCCAACAGGCCGATCAGATTTTCGCCTGTGTCGCCTTTAAGGCGGTCAGCTTCCTTGTAAATGGCTTTAAACTGTTTTTCTGAAATGTTGCCGTAGTGGCCTTTGAGTTTTTGTTTGGCGCGCAATTGCAGGCCGAAGTCAGATAATTTTCCGCGGCGGCGCTGGCCATGCTGACCGGGGCCATAATCCCGGCGGTTAACCGGACTTTTGGGGCGGCCCCAGATGTTTTCGCCCATGCGGCGGTCAATTTTATATTTTGAGCTGATACGTTTTGACATGTTCTGTCTCCAATTGTGTTGTTGTTTTGCCCCTCCTGAGCCTTGCAGAACGATGCGGGTTTCCCCCTGAATTGATATATCCAGGATTGTTCCAGATTGTTCAGCAGAGCTGACAGGCACAGTTGCGTTTGGAGATGCAGATGTGCCGCGGGCTATCACAAAATTAATAAGGCGTCGATATTAAATCGCGATTTAATCTAGGGCGATTTAAAAAGGCGCGCCTTCCGGCCCGCCTTGATGTTTGAGATCTATAAGCTGATCGCCATTAACTGTCAAGAAAAAGCAAAACCCCTTCACTCTGATGCTCAGTTCTGATCTGAGCCGGTGCTGAAGGGGTTTTTTCTTATCAATTGGCCGCTTTGATTAATTCGTCATTTTTTTTTTCGTTACTGCCAAGTTTGCTGCGACGTTTCAACTCTTTGCCGATGGCGGTTTTGACTTCATTCAGGTAAGCGTCAATGCTTTTCTGAACCTGCTGTTTTTGCTCATCTGGACAGTTATATTTTATTTCTTTCGGCGCTTTTGGCTTGTCTTTGTTCTCGCCTTCCTCAATTTTGACGTTACCGGTCATGTAGAGGACGGTAAAAAGATGCAGCTGGTTAATGAACAGCTTTTGTTTGGATGTCCAGTTTCTGAAAACGGTTTCATATTTAACCATGGCGTTGTGATTTAGTGTTTGCATCACTTTCAAATCACATTTCTGGGCCCTTGCGGAGCGCACCCCTACGATGATGATCCGCCGGGCGTCATCAACGGGTATTGTCACCGCATCCGGGTTTTTCTTATCAATGCTGATTTTTTTTCCATCAGGGCCTGTATAAACTTGAGGCATTAGACTGAAGGCGAAGTTCATCAGAATTTTAACAGTGCTGTCTTTGATGGGCTTTTTTTCTTCTTTTTCAGCAGCCATAGCCGGTCCTGAAAGCAGGGCCAGACTTAACATAACCATCACAGTTCGCTTAAAAATACGCTTATTCATCTTCCTTAAAGCCTCTTTAGTCACGCGCTCTCACGCTATCATGATTGATGGCAATCGCAATAGTAAAATCTGGGCTTTACTAAGGCGAAAGATGTGAATTGCCAAATTGCCACATATTTCATCATTGTTTTCTGTGGGGTAATTTCTTTTTCGGTTTTACGAGTGAAGCTATCATACCCCGCATGGTGCGTACATCCTGATCAGTAGGTTGCATTCTTATAACCATATTTCTGATATTACGCATCATTTGTGGCGTCTTTTCTACCGTTCTTAAAAATCCTGAACTTTCCAATTCTGTTTGCAAATGTTCAAACAGGGCTATCAGCTCCTGTTTTGTTGCATGGCGAGTGTCTTTCAGATAGGTGCCTTCCCTGGCCGGGCCATCAAACCGGGTTTTGCGCCCCAGTGAGGCTGATTCCAGCTGTTTGCGCCATTCATAGCCCATCAGCAAGACAGCCTGGGCCAGATTTAGTGAGGCGCAATCAGGGTTAACGGGGGCGATGACGATGCTGTCTGAAAATGAAATTTCCCGATTTGACAGGCCGGATTTTTCCCGCCCGAACAGCAAACCAGTGCGCTGGCCGAGGGCTGATTTTTTGTGGATTGTTGTGGCTGCGCTTTCCGGGCTTTGGGTTGGCTTGACCATATCTCTTGGTCTGGCGGTGGTGGCCAGGATATGGTTGAGGTCAGCGATGGCATCTTCAAACCGCTCAAAGACCACGGCGCCGTGTATAACATGAACGGCATTGGCGCTGGCCTTTTCTGCTTTTATATTTGGCCAGCCGTCACGCGGGGCGACAAGGCGCAATTCCTCAAGCCCGAAATTTGCCATGGCGCGGGCCGCTGTTCCGATGTTTTCACCGAGCTGCGGCTCGACCAGAATGACAACCGGTGCCTTGTTTCTACTGTTCATGATTGGCCCTGTGCTTTGCTGTTCAAGCTCTTTTTTTTGATTGTCTCAGGGTCATGATTTCTTCAATCGTGTCTTTTTGTGCGTTGAGGATTATTTCCGGCGTCAGGTCCCAGAAATGCTCTGGAGGTTCCCATTGACCAATGTCATGGGAGATCCCCCATTTGGCGATGGATTGCAGGACTTTCACCAGGTCTGCCCCCTTGCTTGTCAGCAAATAGGCATAACGGACGGGGCGTTCCTGATAACTTACCTTTTCAAGCACATCATTGTTGACCAGACGTTTCAGACGGTCAGCAAGAATGTTTGTTGGGATGTGTTCCGGTGAATTTTCAAAATCACCGTAGCGGTGTTTGCGGCCAACAACGATATCCCGAATGAGTAACAGGGACCATTTATCACCGATTAATTCCAGGGTGCAGGTTATCGGGCATCCTGAGCGGTGATCATTCTGGCAGTCTGTTGTCTTTTTTTTTGTCATTCTGGGTAATTTATCTTGCTGGGTAATTTATCTTGCTAAGTGATCTATTCTGGTTGCTTTTCCAGGTAAGGTTTGAACGTGGTGAATACGAGTTTAGCTCAATGGTATTCAGTCATTCGGCCCTTTAACTTTATGGGCGTGATTTGTCCAGGTGACTGGATTTGTCTCCATGACTCAGTTCGTAACTATAACGTGCTTTTTTTGTATGATGCCATCACGAACGCTTATGGTCTGCTGAATAAACGTTTATTTGCACAAAAACCAGCCCGATTTGGCTATTTTGCGGCATTCTAAGACCTTTTGATAGTATAGATGGTTTTATTGTCAATTGCCAAATCATTGCGGCAATTGGTCGTCCACCGTTCTATTTCAAGCTTGTTATCAGGCGCTGAGTTTCAGGGGGGCTGGTTCAGGTGATGTTGTTTCTGGGGCGCTGCTGAGATCATTGATCACACACTGTTCCGGAAAAATAAGGAATACTGCGGTGCCAAAATCCGGCGTGCTGATGGTTTTAATATCACCATGATGCATGTTCATAAAGGCTTTGGCTTTGGTTAAACCGAGGCCTGTGCCTTCGAAGGAGCGGGTGGCAGTGCTGTCTACCTGATAAAAGGCTTCATAGATTTTATCGAGGTGGGCTTCTTCTATGCCGATGCCTTTATCGGTTACCGAAATTATCAGATTGCCCGCTTTATCCATGGAAGAGGCAATTTTGATCTCCGAGGAATCGGGGGAGAACTTTATCGCATTTGAGAGAACTTCAGCCACTGCATCTGTTGAGAGCTGGAAATCTCCTCTGATCATGGGCAGACTATCCTTGTGCTCCGTCACGATGTTCAGCTCACTTTCCCGGTGCTGGGATGAGGTGATAACTATGGCCTGATCGACGATATCCAATGGATCACAGACGCCTTCGTTAAAGGGCAGGGAGTGAGATTCAATTTTAGTCATGTAGATGATATCATTCACGACCTTGAGCAGGTTTTCTCCGTTCTGTTTTATTTCGCAGGCAAACTCGCAGGTTTCCTTTTGTTCGCTCTTGTTCATGGCCTTGGATTCGATGATAGTTGAAAAGCCGATGATGGAGTTGAGAGGCGTTCTCAATTCGTGGCTCATCTGATCAAGAAATTCTGTTTTGGCCTTGTTGGCTTCGATCGCAGCTTCAGTGGCTTTTTTCTGCGCCATTTCAGATTCCTGCTTGGCAGTGATGTCATGGAACTTGTAGCAGACCAGATGGTTGTCGGTGTTGAACTCATCAGTTGATTTCAAAGTTGACAGTGTGATCACATATTCCAGATATCTGTGTTCAGTCTCTGATATCTGCTGTCTGGTCATGCCGGCCCTGTGGCGGGGGTGCCCGTCTTCATTGATCTTAGCCAACAGATCTTTGCCAGCTTCAACCATTTCTTCGGGCAACATATTATTTGCCAGTTGCCCTTCGAGTTTGCTTGTCTCATCCAGATTAAGTAACTGAATTGTGCTTTTACTGATTGCCTGGATTTTCCCCTTGTCATCGGTGATGACTACGCTCGAAAAACTGTCATTAAAAACCTGTTCGAACATGGTTCGGGTGTTATCCAGTTTTGCCTGGGTGATTTTTACAAGAAACTTGCGGATATCCACCTCCTGGAGAAGGGTAACCAGGCAATAGGCCAGCAGGGTGAGGTGCCAGAGGGATGTGTTGACCAGGACATGCGCATGGATCTGCAGAAGAATAGCGGCGGTTTCAATAGCTATTGCTGCCAGAGGAAAGAGATAGAGTTGCGCAACCATTTTGGCCCTAACGGCGCTCAATGACAGCAGAGCTGCGAGAAGGAACAGACCCAGGTAACTTACCAAGGGGTTTATCTGATGGAGCTCCTTGTTTTGCAGAAGTGTTTCAGCAGCCAGAATTTGCAGACCCGGCCCTGATAACAGCCCCTGTGCCGGGGTATAAACATAATCACCAAGTTCTGTTGCCGTTGCACCTATAACAACTTTGCGGCCTTTCAGAAGTTGAGGGTTTATCCGGTCTTTCAGGATATCTACATAAGAAAAAGTCGGGATTGATTTGGCATCTATGCTGAAATTTATAAAGAATGGTTTTGCATTTTCCTCATGCCGCCCTGTTAAAATGGCAGCAAAAGAGGGGATGAAATTTTTATTGATCATGTGGCCATAAGCCATGGTTTCAACATGGCCATTTCTACCTGGTACGATGTTCACACTGGCGAGCCAGGCCTGTTCCCGAAATTCTTTCAAGGGTTGTGACGTTTTGATCAAAAACTTGTTTTCGTCTGTGCTCTGCAGCTGTTTGAAGACAGGCAACACAACAGACCCGCCCGCACGTTTCAGCGCTTCTTCGAAAGCCTTGTCATTTTCCGGGGTGGTTCTTGAGCTGAAATCTATATCAAAGACGATGTCTTTCACACCGATTTTGATCAATTTATCAATAATTTCCGCGTGGTATTTGCGGGGCCATGGCCAGGTTTCCAGCTCTTCAATGGCTTTGTGGTCAATGGCAATGAGAGTAATCTGGCCAGTGGATTCAGAGGAGCTGAACTGAAAACGAAAATCATGCAAAGCCTTTTGAAGGCCCTCGGCCAACCCAGCGATAGCTAGCAAAGCGATCAAGGACAGAATGACTATATGTGTTTTATAGTTTTTCATTTGAGAACGGGTTCCTACCGGTCATCTTTGAATTGATACGGTATTAAAAGTTCATTTATGTTTTTAGCGGTTTGATTTAAGTATTGCCGTTGCCGTTGCCGTTGCCGTTGCCGTTGCCGTTGCCGTTGCCGTTGCC
>CAYGPF010000001.1:362527-372705 GCA_964351785.1 uncultured Rhodomicrobium sp. | reverse complement strand
TGCCCACATGCAACCGGCTTTTTTTCGCCTTCAGGTTGCCCACATGCAACCGGCTTTTTTTCGCCTTCAGGTTGCCCACATGCAACCGGCTATAGGGATGTTTGTTTTGCTACGATCACCTTGTCCCGAAAACCGGTGCCCACTTTTCGGGGCTGAGTATTTTTCTATGATCACCTTGTCCCGAAAACCGGTGCCCACTTTTCGGGGCTGATCTTAAAGCTTGCCCACATGCAACCGGCGGGCGACCGCGCTATTCGCTATCAATGGTTAAGATGCCGGCGCGGGCGAGTTCATCAGCCCGTTCATTTTCCGGGTGGCCGGCATGGCCTTTCACCCAGCGCCATTCCACATTATGCTGCGCTTCAATTTCATCAAGCTGGCGCCACAAGTCTTCGTTTTTTACCGGTTTTTTATTGGCTGTTTTCCAGCCATTGCGTTTCCAGGTCTCCATCCAGCCGGTGATGCCGCCTTTCACATAATTTGAATCCGTATAAAGGATCACATCCGAGGGGGTGAATTTCAGGGCGTTTAAAGCCTCAATTGCGGCCACAAGCTCCATCCTGTTATTGGTCGTTCCGGCTTCACCACCTTTGATTTCCTTGCGGTGCTTCCCCTTGATCAAGACTGCCCCCCAGCCGCCCGGTCCCGGGTTACCCGAACAGGCGCCGTCCGTGTAAATTTCAATTGCGTTCTCTTCTTCTGACATCAACTCACATCGCTATATTTCAATGGCTATAAATTACCGGTTACAAGATCTATCAGATGGTGTTTGGCAGGCCATAGGCATTCGGGTTGTCTATGGTGCGGTGGAATTTCAATTTTCGCAGATATTCCATAGGGTCCTTGCGGGCAACCAGTGCGCCCTCATCCGGCAAAAGCCAGTCGTGGGTTCGGGTGAGCAGAAACCTTAAAGCCGCAGCGCGTGAGATGATCGGCAAGCTGTTAATTTCTTCCCGGCTTATCTGTCTGATTTCATTATAAGCCGCCAGCAAACGGCTTGCTTTCGTCACGTTGAAACTGATATCGGGTTCAAAACACCAGGCATTTATGGTGATCGCCAGATCAAGACTTAGATAATCTGTGCAGGCGAAATAAAAATCAATCAGACCTGAGATCCTGTCCCCGAGGAAGAAAACATTGTCCGGAAAAAGGTCAGCATGGATGACGCCAGTTGGTAGATCTTTCGGCCAGAGATTTGTCAACTCTTCCAATTCCGCTTCAATGAGGGGGGCAAGATCCCTGTCTATGCTGGTGATATCGCCCTCTATGGCATGGTAAAACGTTGCCATGCCTTCCAGTGAGAAGCTGTTGCTGCGGCGCATTTCAAAGCCTTGCCCGCATTTGTGAAATTCCGCCATGGCAGCGCCCAGGGCACCGCAGTGATGGGCACTCGGCCGTCTCAATGACATGCCTTCAAGAAATGTAAAAAGTGCCGCCGGGCGGCCCGCACAGCTAGTGAGCGCATCGCCCGCTTTATTATGAACCGGTACCGGGCAGGTGATGCCGCCGCTGGCAAGATGATCAATCAGGGACAGGAAAAAGGGGAGATCATCACGGTTTACCCGCTTTTCATAGAGGGTGAGGATAAAACGACCCTTTTGCGTCTGAAGCAGGAAATTCGTGTTTTCCACCCCTTCGGCAATGCCTTTAAATGACGTTGGCTGGCCGAGGTCATATTCATTGAGGAAGTCTGTTAATTGTTCGTCTGAGACGTGGGTGTAAACAGCCATTGGATTTTTATCTTTGAATGGATTTTAATTTCAGGCGTTCTCACGCAGTTGACGGGGCAATTTAAAAGCCACGCTTTCTTTCGCCGTGGTGATCTTGCGCACGGTTGTTGCAAAACGTGTCTCAAAAGCTGTGATGATCTCATCAACAAGGATTTCCGGGGCTGAGGCACCGGCTGTGATACCGATTGTCTGCTCGGCACCAATATCCTGCCAGGGAATATCATCAGCGCTTTGAACCAGAAAGGCAGAACTGACGCCCGCCCGCTCCCCCACTTCAACAAGGCGGCGGGAGTTTGAGCTGTTTGGTGCACCGACAACCAGCAGACAATCGCATTCACGGGCAATTGCCTTCACAGCTTCCTGCCGGTTGGTGGTGGCATAGCAGATATCTTCCTTTGAGGGGAATTTGATCGCAGGGAACCGGCGTTTCAAAGTGGCGACAATCTGCTCGGTGTCATCAACGGACAAGGTGGTCTGGGTGATGTAGCTGAGTTTATCAGAGTTTACGGGCGTATAGGCTTCCGCATCGCTGATGGTTTCAACCAGACGGACCGCGCCTTCAGGCAACTGGCCCATAGTGCCGATCACTTCAGGATGATCCGCGTGACCAATGAGGATAATTTCATACCCCTCTTTATGCAGAAGTTCCGCTTCAATATGCACTTTCGAGACAAGCGGGCAGGTCGCATCTATATAGTAAAAATTACGGCGCCTGGCTTCTTCAGGCACGGTTTTCGCCACACCATGGGCTGAAAAAATCACCGGTGCATCTGTTTCAGGAATTTCAGTCAACTCTTCGACAAAAATAGCCCCCTTTGCACGCAAATCATCAACCACATAGCGATTATGAACGATTTCATGGCGGACATAGACCGGGGCACCATATTTTTCCAGTGCCAGTTCAACAATTTGCACCGCCCGGTCAACCCCGGCGCAAAATCCGCGGGGCTCTGCCAATATCAGGGTAATCGCTTCCTGGCTGGCCTGGCTCATTTTGATTCACTTTCGATTTTTTATAATAGCTGTGATTTATGGCGGATTTTACCATAAGTTCAACTATTAACATGTTGCCGATCTTTTTTTTGCCAGATAATGTACATATGATCTTGCACAAAAGCATAGCAGATTTGCTGGGCTTTGGATGTTAACACTGCCAGATCTGCCGGCAGAACCGATCATGCCAACTTTTTGGGCGGGGTCAATTCCGGTAGAAATTTCTGTCTTTGCTATTTGGGGACTTCTGCATTCATGAGTTTTGTATGGAAAAGCCGTGATCCTGGTGACACTGTTTTCAATCACATTATGCGTTTTTTTAAGGCTGCATTGGTTCTTGCCCTTTGTTCAGGGGTATCAGGCTGCAGCCTTGGTAGTCTCCCCTCCTTTGGCGGTGGGCTCTGGGGCTCGAACAAGAAAAAGGAAGCCCCGGTCAAGACAGATGGCTTATCCGAAGAGCGATTACTGGCAGCGGCGAAAGAAGATGCCGCAGCTGAAGGCGTCACGCCAGCTGCAACCAGCCTTTGTACCAAATTCAAGATCTGGAATGCCGAACGGTTCCTGACCATTTACAATGTGGGGCAGTATGGTGACGGTATGGCGGTCCAGTACCGCG
This sequence comes from uncultured Rhodomicrobium sp., assembly GCA_964351785.1. Taxonomy (GTDB): domain Bacteria; phylum Pseudomonadota; class Alphaproteobacteria; order Rhizobiales; family HXMU1428-3; genus HXMU1428-3. The sequence continues at coordinate 369,366 of CAYGPF010000001.1, read as the reverse complement.
GAGAATTAACCAAAGCGGCGCGCGAATGTGCGTTTCAGCCGGGCCTTGTTCATATGAAATATGGTTTTGCCGGCCGGGTGCTTCTTGGTCCCAAAGGCCAGCCAGGTACGTTTAATCTGCCGATCCTGATTTACCTGACGGATAAAAAAGGCAAGAAATTAAAAACCGAAAAAATTACCGTTCCTGTGAGTGTTCAAGCCGGCCAGTCCATTGGCTATTTCTCCATCGTGCGCCGGATGGATATCCCGCTTGAGGGTGCCTCCAGCGGGCGCAGTTTTCGGGTGTTTGTTGGCTTTGATAAAGTTGATCAAAGCTAGAGCCAGGCCGCTTTCAGTCTGAGATTTCGTCTTGTTCATAATCGGACCCTTTCTTCCAGGGCTTCGCTTTGCCCCTGTAAATTTCCCATTCCGTAATTTTATTTTCGCTTTTCACCCCTCATTGCTGTTGGCTGCGCCGCAGCATGATTGACATATTTGCGGCGATGCCTATCATGGGCGCTTACATATTGTCAGTTAAACCCTGCGAGAGAGATCGGTTTCCCTGAACTGGATATGATTTTTTCATGACCTATGAAATTGGGCGGAAACATCAACCAGCCATTGTCACCGGCGCCGAAGGAGCAACCCCCCCGGAAACTCTCAGGCCAAAGGATCGCAGGCGGTATGACATTCTGGAAAGCAGATGAGCTGCCAGCAAAGAAACACGACCTGATCCGGGACCTTACCCCCTGAAGGCCGTTTTCATTTTGTTACGCAGCTTGATCTCACCGACGGGGTAAAAAGGGTTTAAGCCTGGTTTCATCAGTGTTTGTGGCACATTACTGTGTTCATCAATATCTGAACCAACTCAGGGTTTCAGCTCTTCCAAATCTCTCAGGTTCCGTGACAGAAGGGGGACAGATTAATGGTTAAGCGCAAGGGCTTCCTTTCGTTTTTCCCGTTACTTATGTCCTTAACAGCGGAGCTTGAATGACAGATACAACAAAACTTTCCCGAACCGGCCTTTATGATCTGCACCTTGCGAACGGCGCGAAGATGGTACCGTTTGCTGGCTATGAAATGCCTTTGCAATATGAGCTGGGCATCAAGTCCGAGCATCTGCATTGCCGCCGCGAGGCTGGCCTGTTTGATGTATCCCACATGGGACAAGCCGAACTTGTTGGCCCCGACTATGAAACCGCGGCCCGCGCCCTTGAGGTGCTGGTGCCGGGTGAGGTTTTAAAATTAAAGCCTGGCGGCATGCGCTATTCCACCCTACTCAACGAAGAGGGAGGCATTGAAGATGACCTGATGATCACCCACCGGGTCAAGCCGGATGGTCTGGCTGTTGTCGGCCTTGTTGTGAACGCGGCGCGCAAAGCCCATGATTATCACCTGATTGCCAGCGCGCTGCCTGATGATGTCACGCTAGAGGTGCTTGATGATCGCTCGCTTTTGGCGCTTCAGGGGCCAAGGGCTGAAATGGTTATGGCGATCTGGTGCGGCGAGGCCGTTGGCATGGCCTATATGAGCGAAATTGACACCACATTCTTTGATGTGCCTGCCAGTGTTGCGCGCTGTGGTTACACCGGGGAAGACGGGTTTGAAATATCCATCCCTTCTGAGCAGGCTGAGCGGCTGGCCGAAATGCTGCTCAGCTACCCGGAAGTTGAATTAATCGGGCTTGGCGCCCGGGACAGCCTGCGCCTTGAGGCGGGTTTTTGCCTTTATGGCCACGATATTGATGAGACAACCAGCCCGGTCGAAGCTGACCTTGCCTGGGTGATAAACAAGCGCCGGCGCAAAGAGGGTGGGTTTCACGGGGAGGAGCGCATCCTGGAGGAGCTTACCGCGGGGCCTGTGAAGCGCCGTGTCGGGCTTTTACCGGAGGGAACCAGCCCGCCCGCCAGAGAGGGGGCCTTGCTGTTTGACCCCACCGGCGGAGAGATCGGCCGCATTACCAGCGGCGGGTTCAGCCCTTCCCTCAACAAAGCAGTTGCGATGGGATATATTGAAACGGCGTTTGATCAACCCGGCAAAGTGATAGAAGCTGAAATCAGGGGACGACGCTATCGTTGGCAGGTCAGCGAGATGCCGTTTGTGCCTTACAAAACCTATAAAGCGAAACAACCAACCCAACATTGAATGAATTGAATGATACGGTCTTGAAAAGGGGGACGTACTTTATGTCTGATGTTTACTTTAGCAAATCCCATGAATATGTGCGGCTTGAAGGCGGTGTTGCTGTGATCGGCATTACCGATTATGCCCAAAACCAACTTGGCGATATCGTCTTTGTTGAATTGCCGGAAGTGGGGCGCACCCTGCAGACTGGTGATGAGGCGGCGGTTGTTGAATCTGTCAAAGCTGCAAGTGAAGTTTACGCGCCGATTGCCGGTGAACTGCGCGAGGCAAATGAGACGCTTTCTGATAATCCTAGTCTTGTTAATGAGGACCCGGAAGGGAAAGGCTGGTTCTTCAAGATCGCCTTTGAAGACGGGTATGATTTTTCCCAATTGATGAACCGGGCTGATTATGACGCCTTTATCAGCAGCGAAACTTAACATAGCAGAGCATGGCGCCGTTTCCATTTTCTAGCCTGCTCTTATCTTTTTTAGCGTGTTGCTCAAAAGAGTGTACTGGTTTTGAGAAAAACAACATGTATTGGAGAGTTGATTTATATGCGATATTTGCCCCACACTGCCCCTGACAGGGAAGCCATGCTGGACGCCATTGGCAGCCCCTCCATTGAGGCGCTGTTTGAAGATGTTGGTGCGGTTTCTCAAAAAGCCGCACCGTTTGATTTGCCTGAACATCTCTCTGAGATGGGGGTTGAACGGCATCTCTCCGCACTCGCGGCGCTGAATTGCAATGGCGGAGAGGCGGCTTTTTTTGTTGGCTGCGGGGCTTATCGTCATCATGTGCCTGCCAGTGTAGATCATCTTATTCAGCGGTCTGAATTTTTAACGTCCTACACCCCTTATCAACCAGAGATTTCACAGGGCACGCTGCAATATCTTTTCGAATTTCAAACCCAGGTCGCGAACCTTCTGGGCGGGGAGATTGCCAATGCTTCACTTTATGATGGATCCACCGGGTGCGGCGAAGCTGTGTTGATGGCACACCGGCTTACAAGGCGGAAAAAATGCATCCTTTCCGGCAATCTGCACCCGCATTACCGGGCCGTTGTCGAAACGCTTTCTTCCATGAGCGGGTTTGAGGTGGTTACCTCTGAGCCCTCGCCTGGCGGTGCCAGCGACCTTGACAGCCTGATCGATGATGAAACATCTGCCGTCGTCATCCAGACACCGGATGTGTTTGGCACCTTGCACGACATTTCAGAGCTGGCCAAAGCTGCTCATGACAAGGGGGCGCTGCTGATTGCGGTTGTTAATGAGGTGGTCTCGCTTGGGGCTGTGCGCTCACCGGGTGAGATGGGGGCTGACCTTATTGTTGGTGAGGGGCAATCCATTGGTAACGGGCTTAATTTTGGCGGGCCTTATCTTGGGCTGTTTTCCTGCCGGGAAAAATTTGTGAGGCAGATGCCGGGCCGGGTTTGCGGTGAGACGGTTGATGCTGATGGCAAACGGGGCTATGTGCTCACCCTTTCAACGCGTGAGCAACATATCAGACGCGAGAAAGCAACCAGCAACATCTGCACCAATTCCGGACTGGCAGCGCTTGCCTTTACCATTCATATGACATTGCTCGGTGAGGCGGGGTTGACGAAACTTGCCAGACTGAACCATGCCAAGGCCGTGCAGCTGGCCGGTAAACTTGAAGCGCTTGAGGGGGTGAGCCTGCTGAACGAGCATTTCTTCAACGAATTCACCCTGAGACTTTCGGGCGATGCCGGGCGCATTACCGAGCGGCTCGCAAAGGATAAAATCCTCGCCGGGGTGCCGGGGGCGCGGCTCTGGCCGGGGGGTGACTTTGATGACCTGTTGATAGTTGCTGTCACCGAGCTGGTCTCGGAAGCTGATATGGATGCCCTTTGCAAGGGTTTGAAGGAGGCGCTCAATGCTGAATAATAAAGGACGCCGCAGCACGCCGCACGCGGGTGGTGACAGTCTTGGAAATGATCCGCAGGTGAGAGAGAGCCTCTCCGGCCACAAGGGCCTGATGATGGAAGAGCCGCTGTTGTTTGAAATTGGCGGGCTTGATAAAACCGGTGTTGATCTGCCGGCTGCCCCTGAGGTCGAAACACGGCTTGGCGAGCTTGAGCGCAACGGTGACATCGGGCTTCCCGGTTTGTCCGAGCCTGAAGCGGTTCGGCATTTTGTCAGGCTCAGCCAGAAAAACTATGCCATTGATTCAGGATTTTACCCGCTTGGTTCCTGCACCATGAAACACAACCCGCGGCTGAATGAAAAAATGGCACGGTTGCCGGGTTTTGCAGACATCCATCCGCTGCAGCCACCAGAGACCGTTGTAGGGGCGCTTCGCTTGATGGACGAGCTTTCTCACTGGCTTTTGACTCTCACTGGCATGGCCGGGATTGCGCTTTCCCCCAAGGCGGGGGCGCATGGGGAGCTTTGCGGCATGATGGCGATTAAGGCGGCCATCCTCGATGAGGGCAGTGGCCGTGATGTTGTGCTGGTGCCGGAAAGCGCGCATGGCACAAACCCTGCCACAGCGGCGTTGCTGGGCTTTAAGGTTAAATCCATTCCGGCCGATAAGGATGGCACCGTCAGGGCCAGGGCCGTTCAGGCAACCATTGATGCCGCCGGGCCTGCGACCATTGCCGGCATTATGCTAACCAACCCCAATACCTGCGGATTGTTTGAGCGCGAGATCAAAACGATTGCTGATGTGGTGCACAAGGCAGGGGGGTATTTTTATTGCGACGGGGCGAATTTCAATGCCATTGTCGGGCGGGTGCGCCCGGGTGATCTTGGGATTGATGCCATGCACATTAACCTCCATAAAACCTTTTCAACGCCGCATGGCGGCGGTGGGCCAGGCTCTGGCCCTGTTGTGCTCTCCGAGCGGTTGGCAGCCTTTGCGCCTGTTCCCTTTATCGTCAAAGAGGGTGACACATTGCGCCTTGTGGAAGAGACCGGCGGCACCAAGGCTTTTGGCAGGCTCACGGCCTTTCATGGTCAGATGGGGATGTATGTGCGCGCACTTTCCTACATTCTCTCGCACGGGCGGGATGGGCTTGAAGCGGCCAGCGGCGATGCGGTGCTCAATGCCAATTATATCCGCGCCTCGCTGCGTGATGTTCTCAACCAGCCCTTTGGGGATCAGACCTGCTGCCACGAGGTTCTGTTTGATGAAACATCGCTTGAGGGTACTGGTGTGACAACGCTTGATATAGCCAAGCGGCTGATTGACGAGGGCTTTCACCCGATGACCATTTATTTCCCGCTTGTATGCAAAGGGGCGATGTTGATTGAACCAACCGAAAGCGAATCCAGGGCGGCGCTTGATCTTTTTATCAGCACGCTGCGGGCCTTGATTGAAGAGGCCAAAACTGAAGGCGATGAGGCGTTTCATGCTGCGCCACTTCACACCCCGCGCCGCCGGCTTGATGAAACCGGGGCGGCCAGAAAACCGGTGCTGCGGTATCATGCGCCAGAGGCAGGGCCGGCAGAGTGAGGCGGCATGCGCATTTTCAAACTGGTTATTTTCTCCTGTTTAATTTTGGCGGTAGGCTATCTTCTGGCCTGGCCGGTGGCGATTGCCCCCCGCGCCTGGCATGCGCCTTCAAACCTGGGTTATCAGGGGGCGTTTGAGGCGAATGATCGGCTGAAAAACCTGCGCTTTCTCGAGCTTGGCGGCGAGACGGGGCCTGAGGATGTTGCTGTCCGGCCTGATGGGGTGATTTTTGCCTCGGTCCATTCCGGGAAAATCCTCAAGATTGACAGGAACGGGGGCATTCAGGAGTTTGCCAACCCCGGTGGGCGGGTGCTTGGCCTTGAGTTCGGCAGGGATGGTGTGCTCTATGCTGCCGACGCTTATCTTGGCCTCCTTAAATTTCGACGGGACGGAACCTTCGAGACCCTTTCAAACCGCACAAGCTCAGGCTCTCCTCTCCTTTATGCCAATGATCTGGATGTCTCTGCCTCTGGTGTGGTTTATTTTTCTGACGCCTCCACAAAATTCGGAGCCAAGGCCAATAGCGGCACCCTGCCGGCCTCACTGCTTGACATTGCCGAACATGGGGGGCATGGGCGGGTGTTGAAACACGACCCCTCTAGCGGGGAGACGACGGTTCTGCTGACCGGCCTCAACTTTGCCAATGGGGTTGCGCTCTCACAAGATGAGGCTTTTTTACTGATTGCCGAAACTGGCCATTACCGGATCCTCAAATACTGGCTCAAAGGGCCGAAGGCCGGCACGCTGGAGGTGCTGCTTTCCAACCTGCCGGGGTTTCCGGATAATCTCAGCCGGGATCAGGCAGGTAATTTCTGGGCCGGGCTTGTTAGCCCCCGTTCTGCGCCGCTGGATTTCATGGCGCCTTACCCCTTTCTGCGGCGCCTAACCATGCGTCTGCCAGAGGCGCTTCGCCCCAAACCGCAGCGTTACGGCTTTGCTATGCAGTTTTCTGGCGGCGGGGGCGTTCTGCAAACCCTGCAGGACCCGGCCGGGTCTTACGCGATGGTGACCGGCGTGGTTGATGGCGGGCGCGTTGAGGATGGCGGGCTGGGTCTTATCTTCACCAGCCTCACGGAGCCGCGCCTCGGGGTGATGGTGCCCGGGCCATAGGCTGACAACGGCGCTTTTTATTAAGGCAAAACAAAAAACCGGCCCTGTTTGAGGCCGGTTTTAAGTTTTTTCCGTTTTGGACAACACGCTCTCATCTTTAGCGGGTTGTGGGTCCCAAAACCGGTGCCACTTTTGGGCAACACGCTCTCA
>CAYGPF010000001.1:288758-362427 GCA_964351785.1 uncultured Rhodomicrobium sp. | reverse complement strand
TCTTTAGCGAGTTGTGGGTCCCAAAACCGGTGCCCACTTTTGGGCAACACGCTCTCATCTTTAGCGAGTTGTGGGTCCCAAAACCGGTGCCCACTTTTGGGCAACACGCTCTTAATAACTATAGTAGTTATTACCGCACCATTCGCCGACGCGTACCCAACGCTTAACTTTCCGGCCTTTGCGGGGGCTCCAGACCCAGATTTTTTTGTATTTAGGACGGCAACCTTCCTCATCGTCATTGTCATTGCCAAAGTCAACTGAATAGTTATGATTGTGGAATTTTTTAAATTTCTTTCCGCCGGCGTTGGCGTCTGTTGCGCTGGCGCCGAGTGATACCATGCTAATGGTTGCGATTGCGGCGGCAGTTAGTGCTGATTTTTTCAATAGTGTTGACATGATTGTCTCTCCTGTTTTTACGTTTGGTTTGATTTACATCCGGGCTCTGTTGCCCTGCCGATGATTGGAGAGTAGAACGACCAAACGAAAAAATATGTGATAATTATCACATGTTGAACATGTCTTTATTTGCGCTTTAGATTGCCCACGTGCAACCGCGCTATTTGCGCTTCAGATTGCCCACATGCAACCACGCTATTTGCGCTTCAGATTGCCCACATGCAACCGCGCTATTTGCGCTTCAGATTGCCCACGTGCAACCCCGCGCTATTGGCGCTTCAGATTGCCCATCAGAAACCGGCCTGCAACAGTTCAGTCTTGATTGTGCTTCTTCAGCTGCCATCTTTGTTGGCCCTAAGGTCGTCCACCTGCAACCGGCCTGGGAAACATACAAAAAAACCGGGCACCTAAAAAAGTGCCCGGTCATCAAGTTTTGTTCTTATTATTTTTTTATTTTGCCTCTTTATTTCAACCCGGACATGCCCACATGGGAACCAGCCGGGATAAAATTAATTCATGCGTGATTTCACTTCCGAGATCGAGGTGTCGATCAGGTCTGCGGCTTTTTCGCCTTGGGCTTTGGAACTCAGGATTTTTTCAGCCGCTTTGGTGGCGGCTTCAACAGCGGCCACGCGCACTTCATTGATGGCCTGTGTTTCAGCCTGGGCGATTTTCATGTCAGCCGCTTTGGTGCGCCGCTCTAAGGTCTCTTTCAGCTTTTCACGGGTTTCCGAGGCATAAATCTCAGCTTCACGCTGAGCCTGGGCAATGATGCCTTCGGCTTCTGCCTCTGCTTCGCGGGCTTTTCGCTGATAATCGGCCAGCAGGCTTTGTGCTTCTTCGCGCAGTTTGCGGGCTTCGTCCAGCTCGTCGCGAATTTCTTTTGAGCGTTTGTCAAGCGCGCCGGTGATCAGACCTGGCACATTGGCCCAATATAAAATTCCCAAAAATATGAAGAGGAAAATTGCGACCCAGGTTGCTGGGTTCCCTAAATCAAACATGGCGCTTGTCTCTATCTTTATTGTGCCTGCTAGCTTTGCAGGGCGTTTTCAACGTCACTGGCATCAGGCTTGGCGCCGATGAGCTTTTCAACGATGGTCTCTGTTGTTTCCGCTGCGATCTTGTTGACCTCGCCGAGGGCTGTGGCTTTTGCGGCCTGAATGCTTTGTTCGGCTTCAACTGATTTTTTTGTGATTGTGTCTTCAATCTCGGCCCGCTCTGAGGCAATTTCAGCGTTGAGCTTGGCGCGGGTTTCATCTGCTATGCCATTGGCCTTTGCGCGGGCAGCGGCAAGCGCTTCTTCGTAAGAGGCGATGGCGCTTTCGGTTTCTTCCCGAAGTTCTGCGGCTTTGTCAAAGTCCCGCTGGATGCGGTCCCGGCGCTCTTCCAGAACTTCACCAATGCGTGGAAGCGCCAGTTTGGAGAGCACCACATACAGAAATGTAAAGGTGATGACCAACCAGAACAATTGGGAAGAATAGGTGCTTGGATCAAAGGGTGGAAATGACTTTTCATGAGCCCCTGACGGCGCCTGTGTCTCTGTATTGATTTGCTCTGCCACGATTTCGTCTCTTGATCTTTGTTTCTGTGATTTCTGATCAGTGTCATTTGAGGGTCTGACCCTGTGTCTGACCTAATATCTGGCCAGGGTCTGATTGCCCTTTAATCTGACATGACGCTCTGTCTTTGCTGGGTTGTTCTGCCGGATTGTTTTTGTGAATTGAGAAGGACCAAGGCCGCTTCGCCTTACCCCTTCTCTCTCACAATCTCATAATTTCAGGCTTGATACCCTAACTTGCTTTCACTTTAAGAAGCATAAAGCAGGATAAGAGCGATCAGAAGCGAGAAAATACCAAGTGATTCAGTAAAGGCCACACCGATCAAAAGGTTTGTAAACTGACCAGCAGCGGCTGAAGGGTTGCGCAAGGCACCGGCGACATAGTTGCCAAACAGGATACCAAGGCCAACGCCGGCTCCGCCCATACCAATACAGGCAATACCCGCGCCGATTAATTTTGCAGCTTCTGCGTCCATTTTAATGCTCCTTTAATTTCAGCAAAATTTGTTAAACTCGTTGTTGTGTTTTCCACATGCCTTTAGTGCGATGGATGCATGGCATCATTCAGGTAAATGCATGTGAGTGTTGCGAAGATGAAGGCCTGGAGGAATGCCACCAGAAACTCCATAGCTGTGAGGGCGACGCCAAGAATTAGCGGGCCAACTGATAAAGCGCTCAAGACGCCGCCGGCGCTTGCCAGGGTGATGATGAACCCTGCGAAAACTTTTAATGTGATGTGACCGGCAAGCATATTGGCGAAAAGACGAATTGAGAGGCTGACAGGGCGGGCCAGAAATGAAATTATCTCAATCGGCACCAGAATGAACAGCATCGGCAGGGGAACCCCTGAGGGCACGAAAAGCTTTAAGAAACCAAGTCCGTTTTTGTAAAAGCCGTAACCAATGACGATGGCCATAACCAGAAGCGCCAGCGCAGCGGTTACAACCAGATGGCTTGTGACCGTGAAGGCGCCCGGCAGCAGCCCCAGAAAATTACAAAACAGCACAAACAGGAACAGGGTGAATACAAGGGGGAAAAATTTCATCCCCTCTTCACCCAGAATGTTGCGCAAAAGATTTGCAACAAATTCATAAAACAATTCAGCCAGATTTTGCCAGCGGCCTGGCACCAGTGCACGGCCGCGCATGGAAAAAATTAGAAAGAATGAGATCAAACTTACGGCAATGACCATAAACAGGGAGGAATTGGTAAAGGAGGTATCATAACCCATGATTTCCATGGGAAAGATTTTTTGAATCTCGAATTGATGGATCGGATCAAAATTATCGCTGCCAGACGCCACAGCCTTGTCTCCTTTATCAACCATTTGACCAGTGCCCATAATTTTAGAGGCTTACCCCAACAGGGCCTGATCGTTTGGGCTCTTCTTTATCGTTAGTCAACGCGCTTGTTAACTGCCACTTGTGTCGTTCTTGTCAACACGGGGTGCGTTTCCGGATTTTTCAAGTCGCTTACCAGCGCGAATGATATTTTTTGTTCCCGCGGCAAAGCCCAACATTAAAAATACGAAAAGCATGAAAGGTGTGGTCCCCATATTCTTGTCCAGGAACCAGCCAATTGCCCCGCCAATCAGAACCGCAACGACAAATTCACTCCCCATTCGAACGGCAATCGCCAGACCCTTTCCGCGGGCATCAGAGTGTTGATCATTTTTATCAACAGTTCTGACCCGGTCCAACTTTTTACCCAGATGGTCAAGACGGGTTTTAAATTCGTCCCTGACTTCCTGGCTTAAAGCACCTTCTTTCAAAGATGATCCGCTTTCCGGATCATTCGATGGTGCCCCATCTCTGGTTGGATCTGCCATTGATTACTTCTCTGAGGGGGAGTTCTCTTATCCTTGAGCAAGGTCCCTCAGCCGGGCTGGACCATAGTCTTGCCATTTTGTGCTGTCAAGCGCCGTTGCGGCTTTTTGAGGCTTTTCTGGCGAATTCATTGGACGAATGAACGACTTGTTTGTTGCTGCTTGCGGGATGAATGGAAAATGTGTGCATAAAGCCTGTGATTTTGACCGAATTTATGACGTACTTTGAAGGCATTGACAGCTGCATGGGCGCTTTTGTCGCAGTTTGGAGCGAGAATGATTTTGTGACCTTATGAAGCGATTGCTTTCAGGCATGCGGCCTCAGGAGGGCGGGGCTTTCGCCTCAATTGCCAATGCATGTATTTGGCCATCTAATTCATCCGCCAGCAGCTGGTTGATGGTCTGATGCATCTGAAGGCGGGACTTGCCCCTGAATGCAGATGCTGTGATCCTGAGGCGAAAGTGGCTTTCCCCTGTGCCAGGTGAGCCTGCATGGCCGGCGTGCTGGTCACTTTCATTGATAACTTCAAGGTGATCAGGGGACAAAGCCTGGTTTAATTTTTTTTCAATCACATCTTTCATGGCTATCACTTTAATTCTCCCCTTCAGGACTTATGGTATGCGGTTACGGGTTGCGCCTGATCCCCGGCGGTATGTTTTATACGCGGTGATATTCCCCTCGTAAAGAACTGGCGCCCCTTAAAGAGCTGGTGCCCCTTCAAAGGACCGTACTTTTTCAGGGATGTTGGGTTTTACCTTTGCCCAGATTTGCGTTATAGTGCTGCGCCTTTTTGAGTTGCCGGCCGTGGTTCTGCCGGGCTTTCTGGTGCCTTATTCAAGCGGTATTATTGGCGCACATTTTCTGAACCACGCGCAAGATAATTTGCATTTCACAGTTAGATACAGGTTTTATGAAGCTCACTTCCAAATATTTTGATTCCATTCGTGTGAAACCAGAAGATGACCGCACGCAAAAACATGATGAGCCAGGCTGTAACTGGCGGGGTTGTTCAAATGCGGGGCATTTCCCGGCACCGAAGGGCCGTGAGCGGGAGGGTGAGTATTATCTGTTCTGTCAGCAACATGTCCGGGAATATAACAAGAAGTATAATTATTTCGTCGGCATGAAAGAAGATGACATCATTGATTATCAAAAATCTGCTTCAACCGGACATCGGCCGACCTGGTCCATGAAAGACCGAGCCGGGGCGGGCGGAAAGGGCCAGCGGCCCGGTAATGAAAATTTTAGTGACCCGCATAACTTCTTTGAGGAAGCTGAGGAAGAAACCCCGAAAAAAGGACGGCGCATCAGAAACCTTGAGCGCAAGTCGCTTGGAAACCTTGGATTAGGGGACAATGCCAGCAAAGATGAGATTAAAACCCGCTATAAAGAGCTGGTGAAGCGGCATCATCCTGACCTTAATGGGGGAGACCGACACTCTGAAGAAAAGCTCAGGGAAGTGATCGCAGCTTATAATTACCTGAAAAAAGTAGGCATGGTTTGACCTCATTGCCTCGTTCATGCATAACACATTCTTTAGATCCGGGTTTACCGACGATCGCTGGTCAACCTGATCACTCTTCATCGAACTTAACTTCTGACTTACAAAGACCTATGGAAATAATCTTTCATGAATGCACCACTGAACCCTCCTGAGGACCGGCTGCCCGATACCGAAGTTTCTGTTTCGGACCTGTTTGGCTTTGAAAGCAAACTTATGGTTCCTGCCTTTACACAGAAGGATGAACATGTGCCTGATGTGGATGGTGATTACCTCTTTAATAAAGATGTGACGCTGGCGATACTGGCCGGGTTTAAACATAACAGGCGGGTGATGGTGCAGGGCTATCATGGCACTGGTAAATCCACTCACATTGAACAGGTGGCCGCGCGGCTTAACTGGCCCTGTGTCAGGGTGAACCTCGATAGCCATGTCAGCCGGATTGATCTTGTCGGCAAGGATGCCATTGTCATCAAGGATGGGCAACAGATCACCGAATTCAAAGAAGGCATTTTGCCCTTTGCGCTGCAGTCCAACACGGCGCTGGTGTTTGATGAGTATGATGCCGGCCGGGCCGATGTGATGTTTGTCATTCAGCGGATATTGGAAGTATCCGGAAAGCTAACCCTCCTGGATCAAAGCAAGGTTATTCGTCCGCATCCGGCTTTTCGGCTGTTTTCAACAACCAATACGATTGGTCTGGGGGATACCTCCGGTCTTTATCATGGCACCCAGCAGATCAATCAGGGGCAAATGGACCGCTGGTCTATTGTTGCGACGCTGAATTATCTACCGCATGATGATGAGGTGAATATTGTTAAGGCCAAGGTGAAGGCCCTTTCCGCTCAGGCAGGCGGTGCGGAGGTGATCTCCAATATGGTGCGGGTTGCGGATCTTAGCCGCAGTGCATTTATGAACGGGGATCTCTCCACTGTCATGAGCCCGAGGACCGTGATCACCTGGGCTGAGAATGCGGAAATTTTTGAAGATGTTGGCCTTGCTTTCCAGCTTAGCTTCCTGAACAAATGTGATGAGCTGGAAAAAGGGCTTGTTGCCGAGTTTTACCAACGCTGCTTTAATGAAGATCTGGTGCGCTCGAGCGCCAATGTCGCTTTAAGTTAAACGGGGCGCTTGCCTATATGCCACTTCATTTTAAAGACCTGCCTGCTGATCAGAAAACAAAAAAAGCCGCTGATCAGTTCCGCATGTCCTTGAAGATGGCTTCAAAAGCGATTGCCGGCCGCCCTGATCTGGAGGTGACTTTCAGCGCCCAGGGGCCGCTTCAGGCGAATAATCTCATTGTTCTCCCGCATATTGATGACCGGCTGCATGCCAGGGACGTTCAGGTTTGCCGCGGGCTTGCCGACAGTCTTAGCCTCAAGGTCAGTTGCCATGACAGCGACAAGCACCAGCGCAACGCACCAAAAGAGGCCCAGGCAAAGGCGATTTATGATTGTCTTGAAGAGGTGCGCTATGAAGCCATTGGTGCCAGACAGATGTCTGGTATGGCAGAAAATATCATGGCTCGGCACAAGCATGAACTTGCCGAAGAGTTTGATTTCCGGATTACGGAACAGGGTGACGTGCCTTTGGAGACCGCCCTCTCACTGATGGCGCGTGAGGCGCTTCTGGGCCAGAAGCTGACGGGCAAGGCCGCGGAAGTTGCTGAACCGTGGCGGCCTGAAATTGGTGAAAAAGTTGCCGGTTTTTTTAAAGATTTTGACACCAGCCTTTCAGATCAGGTCGGGTTTGGTAAAAAGATCCTGGAGCTGTTAATGGCGCTTGATATTGCGCCTGACCCTGAAGGCACCGGTGATAATGAAGGTGAAAACGAAGAGGAAATTACCTCTGAAGATGAAGAAAACCCGGCACAAAGTGATGAGGGGGGCTCGTCTGATGATGACAATGAAAGCGGCGAAGCCGAGCAGAATGACGAGCCTGACGGCTCTGAGCGGCAGGACAGTGAATTTTCTGACCAATCAATGAGCGAGGGTGAAGCTGAGCAACAGCTGAACCCGGCCAAGCAACAATCTGCAACGCCGAACTATTCCGTTCTCGAAGTGCCTGATGCTTTTGGCTATAGCATTTATACCAAACGATTTGATGAGGAATGTCAGGCAGAGGAGCTGGCCCAGAACAGTGAACTTATGCGGCTGCGCAGCCTTCTCGACAAACAGCTTGAAACGCTGAACCGTGCCGTGGCCCGGCTTGCCAACCGGTTGCAGCGGAAATTGCTGGCCCAGCAGAACCGTGCCTGGCAATTTGATCTTGAAGAAGGGGTTTTAAACGCAGCGCGGCTTTCCCGGGTTGTCACTGATCCCTTATCCCCGCTCTCCTTCATGCAGGAAGCTGAAACTGATTTTCGTGATACTGTTGTGACGTTACTCATTGATAATTCCGGCTCCATGCGAGGTCGCCCGATTATCATTGCGGCTTGCTGCGCGGATATTCTGGCGCGCACCCTGGAGCGCTGCGGCGTGAAGGTGGAGATTTTGGGCTTTACGACCAAGGCCTGGAAGGGGGGAGAATCGCGTCAGCTGTGGGAGGCCTCCGGCAAGCCGGGTGATCCGGGCCGGTTAAACGATGTTCGTCATATTATTTATAAACATGCTGACACGCCCTGGCGGCGGGCACACACGAACCTTGGCCTGATGATGCGCGAAGGATTATTAAAGGAAAATATTGATGGTGAGGCGCTGACCTGGGCTCATAAGCGTCTGCTTGGCCGGCCTGAACAGCGCCGTATTTTAATGGTTATCTCTGATGGGGCGCCGGTTGATGATTCGACCCTGAGTGTAAACCCGAGTAATTTTCTTGAGCGGCACCTCTGTCAGGTGATCACTGAAATTGAAACCCGCTCACCGGTGGAGCTGATTGCGATCGGCATTGGTCATGATGTGACCCGTTATTACAGCCGGGCGGTGACCATTACTGATGCGGAAGAGCTGGCTGGTGCCATGACCGATAAATTATCCGAGCTGTTTGATGAGCCGCCGAAGGGGCGAGCAAGAGGCATGATACGCGAAGGCCCGGCGGCAAAAGCGCTTCATGCCATGAAAGGGCGTTGATGTTTTTTGGAATTAACCCGCATTTTTGCCTGTATCTGACTTTTTTGGCACTCGGCTTATTTGCCGGCAGCGCTGGTGTTCTGGCTGGGGCGAAGCCTGATATCCTCTCCATGGAAACTCAAAAGATCCACCTTTCGGCCCGGCCTGTGCCGTTTCGGCGGGGGGATGCGGCCACCAAAATTTTTGGTAAACTTGTTTTTCGGGGCGGCTTTGTGATTTCCTCGCCTTCTGATTATTGGGGCGGGCTTTCCGGGATCACGCTTTCAACTGATGGTAAACAGGCAGCGCTTGTTTCTGATGCCGGTTTCTGGGCGCGGCTTGATCTCAGCTATCAGAAAAACCGTTTGCTGGGCCCGAAAGAAGCGCTGGTCGGGCCGATTATGGCGCTGAAAAACCGGCCGCTGAAACGGTCTCTTGACCGGGATGCCGAGGCCATAACGCTGCTGGACAGCCAGAAGTTTTTTTCTGAATGTTATATTTCATTTGAGGGAAACCACAGGATCGGTCGGTTTCAGATCCATCCGAAAAAAGGGATTGTTGGCCCGCGCTCCTATGTCAAAATGTCTTCTGTGACCGGGCAGCTTTCGGGCAATGCCGGGCTGGAGGCGCTTTCGGTGTTGCGCGGCGGGCGGCTTAAGGGAGCGCTGGTGGCAATTGCGCAATCGCGTAAGGATCGCGGCGGTAATTTTATCGGCTGGATATATCATCGCGGAAAATTGCGCAAGATCCGCTTTACACCGCCGCCGCTTGATCTGTTCCGGATTACTGACGCGGTCAGTTTGAAAAATGGTGATCTCTTATTGCTGGAGCGCCGTTATAAATTTCTCAAAGTTGACATCCGGGTGCGCTATGTGCAGCAGAAAGAGCTGCTTGGCAACAAGCCAATTCGGGGGCATATCCTTATGGAAGCCAATAGCAGCCAGCACCGGGTTGATAATATGGAAGGCATTGCCGCTCATACCAACGCTGCTGGTGAGACCATCATAACGCTGATTTCCGATGACAATTTCAACAGTTTTCAAAGCACATTGATGATGCAGTTTCTGTTGCCTAAAAATCTGCGGCTGGCGCAGCGCGGCTCTGGTGAGGACACAAAAAAGCCGGGCATTGCCCGGCCTTGATTTCTTTTTGCAGTGCTGAGGCTTTAAGCGGTTGCTTCTGCTTTTTTCTCGATTTCAGTTTTGATGCGACGGGCCTTTAAAGAAAGCTCTGTCTTCTTAGCTTTCACAAGATATGCATCGAGACCGCCGCGATGTTCCACCGTACGAAGAGCGCCCGCGCTGACCTTGAGACGGAAATTCCGGCCCAGACTGTCGCTAAGCAGGCTGACATTGCACAGATTTGGCAAAAAACGACGGCGGGTTTTGTTATGTGCGTGGCTGACATTATTGCCTGATTGCACAGATTTGCCGGTCAATTCACAGCGCCGTGACATGATGACTATTCCTTATTCTAAAATCTTAAATTCTATAATCTTTAAGTTTCCTGAGTGTTGCCCGGATCTGCTTGTGAGCAGATTTCCGGCGCTGTTCACGCCGGCGGGGTTTCACCCTTATGAAGGCATAAACAATCAGGTATAATATTCAGGTATAAACAAGCACGCTCAAGCGCCTTTTTCAGGCGCACCAGAACTTCGCCGTTTGCTTGAAGAGGACTTTATAAGGGTATTTTGAGCGGAAGGTCAAGCGTTCTGGTTTTTCTTGTCTCTTTTTCTATTAAAATCGGGTTTGTTAAGATTTCAGTTAACTATGAAGTTTTATAGTAAATAAGTTTTTGGGTGCGGTTTTGAATATTTTGTCATCGCCGTTTGTAATTTGTGTCAATCCACCGCTAAATGAGCGCCAGCAAAAAGCCTTAGATTTGACTGATTTGTCACGTTAACTCTCGGCTTATTGTTTCTCAGGGTGGATTTGTCGGGCCTTTGTTTTGCGTTGGGTCACCAGTCCGCTTAATTAATGGGCCTTCAGGGTCGGGTTTTATTTATGATTAAGCGTACTTATTCCGTTGTTTTATCCAACAGCCTCCGATTTGCTGGCTGCCTTCTTGGCGCCTCTGTTTTGCTGCTCGGCTTGGGTAATTCCCTGGTTCTGGCGGGTGAGACCACCGTCAGGGCTGTTTATAAGATCAATGCACCGATTGGCAGCGGCAAGTTTCGCTTTGCCTCTTCACAGGATGGCAAGCGCTATAAAATGCATGGCTCGGCCAGCTTCAAAGCGTTTCTCGGCCTTTATAACTGGAAAAGTTCCATCGCCAGCAACGGCTATCTGTTTGGCACAGATGCGCGCCCGAATATTTATGCTTTCAACGCCCGGGCCGATAAAAAGTCCGAGCGGATCCGGCTCAACTTTTCCAATTCAGGCGTGAAGGCGATCAAGGCGATACCGCCGACCAAACCACATCCAAACCGGATAAAGGTCACGAAGGCGCATTTGCGTAATGTGCTTGATCCGCTGAGCGCTGTGCTGTCCTTTACTGACAAATCGCCCAGCCTGACCAATGGCTCTTATGCCTGCAATCGCCGCATCAAGATTTTTGATGGGCGCCAGCGGTTTGATGTTGTGCTGAGTTATAAACGCAAATCCTATGTGCAGCTTGCTAACGGGCAATCACGGACAGCGTTTGTCTGCCGCGCCAAATACCGGCCGATCGCCGGGCACAAGCTGAATAAGAGCGTGAAATATATGAGCTCTTCAAATGGGCTTGAAGTGTGGCTGGTTCCTTTGCCTAAAGCCAAGATGTATGTGCCATACAAAATCGTTATTCCGATTATGGTGGGTACGGCCTCAGCCGAACTGGCGCATTTCCAGGTACGGGATCCAAAAGCCGGGGTGATTGCGCTGGCGAAATAACCTGTGACTCACATGGGGTTTCAGGCCAAATACCGGCTTATTCAGGGGTGCGTTCAAACTCTGCACCCTGTTGAGCGAGGGGCGCGGTAATTCTCCTTAACTGTTCAGGCCCTTGTGGGCTTGTGTACCCCAGAGCGCCCTGATCTTCTGGTCGCGCCCGCAACTATAACGATAATACTTATAGCGGACCTTGTTCAGCTTATAATAATTCTGATGATATTCCTCAGCTTTATAAAAAGGTTTGGCCATAAGGATGGGGGTGACGATCCGCCCTTTGAGCTTGCCGTTTGTCTGTTCCTCTTTTTTTGAAGCTTTGGCGATGCGGTCCTGCTGTTCATTCACCGGGAAGATGGCCGTGCGGTAGCTTGAGCCGCGATCACAAAACTGGCCACCAGCGTCAGTCGGGTCAACTGTGCGCCAAAAAATATGTACCAATTTCGCATAGCTTACCTTTTTGGGGTTATAGATGATTTTTACGGCCTCATAATGGCCTGTCTCCTTGTAGCTGACTTCTTTATAGGTGGGGTTTTTGGTATGGCCACCTGTATAACCCGAGATGGTTTCCAGAACGCCGGGCACCTTGTCAAAATCAGATTCCACGCACCAGAAACAACCACCGGCAAAAATCGCGATTTGCCGCTCTGGCCCGGTCTGGGTTTTATGTTCTTCTGTTCTGACCTTTTGGCTTGAGATACCAAGCAAAATTACAAACGCCGCTAACAAGCTGAATGCGAAAGTCAACGGGCGGGTTTGGCCTTTGGTAATTCTGAGAGACATTCTGATGCTCCTTGAGGCTGATGCTCCTTGAGGTAAAGAGAGACCTGTTCATTTGTTTCGCCCCAGCGTATAACCTTTCCCATCATTTTAATATGCTTCCTCACAATAAACTGAACAGAGTTGAACTGCAGAAAGACAATTACAGCAGATATCAGAAATTCAATTATGACATATACATTGTTCTATCCTTCACATTGGCCTGACCCTGCCTTTATCACTGGTACCTAAAACAAAACTTCCTTATGACGTTTTTTTGTTGCAAATGTTGATTATAAATTAATGGAGCCAGCGCCATGAATTTGCTAAGCTAATTGCATGACCTCAATTGTGAAGCCCCGCTTGGCTTCCATCATATTTGATCACCCCTGAACGTTACTTTTTTGGGAAGTTTTATGTCTCAGTCTCACCAGCCCTCTGATTTTTACGGGGCACCCAGCGCGTCTCAGTTGACCGCGGTGCTTGGGCCGACGAATACCGGAAAAACCCATCTAGCCATAGAGCGTATGCTCGGTCATCAAAGCGGGTTAATAGGTCTGCCTTTACGGTTGCTTGCGCGTGAGGTTTATGACCGTATCGTTGAAAAGATCGGGCCCAACGATGTGGCCCTGATTACAGGTGAAGAAAAGATCAAGCCTAAAAATGCGCGGTACTGGGTCTCTACTGTTGAGGCGATGCCACGCGACCTGGATGTTGAATTTGTGGCTGTTGATGAAATTCAGCTGGCGGGCGACCCGGAACGGGGGCACGTGTTTACAGATCGATTGTTTCATATGCGCGGCAGTCAGGAGACGCTGCTGCTTGGCTCTGAGACCATGCGCCCCGCGCTTGGGCAGTTGTTACCGGGTGTGAATTTTATATCCCGGCCACGGCTTTCCAAGCTTACCTATGCCGGACCCAAGAAAATCTCGCGGTTGCCGCGCCGCTCGGCCATTGTGGCGTTTTCATCGCGCGATGTTTATGAAATTGCTGAATTTGTACGCCGTCAGCGCGGCGGGGCTGCCGTGGTGCTTGGGGCGCTGAGCCCGCGCACACGGAATGCCCAGGTTGAGATGTATCAATCCGGTGATGTGGACTATCTGGTGGCAACGGATGCCATTGGTATGGGGCTTAATCTTGATGTGCATCACGTTGCTTTTGCCGGCAATCATAAATTTGATGGTGCGGTGACGCGCCAGCTTTTCCCGCATGAAATTGCCCAGATTGCCGGGCGGGCGGGCCGCCACATTCAGGATGGCACTTTTGGCGTCACCAGTGATGTGCCGCCATTTTCATCTGAACTGATAGAAATGGTGGAGGGGCATGAATTTGACCCGGTGAGAGCCCTGCAATGGCGGGCGGGCACTCTGGATTTTGCAAATCTGCCACGCCTGCTGAAATCTTTGAAGCGCCCGCCACAGAAAGATTTTCTGGTCATGGCAAGGGACGCGGATGATGTGAAGTCGCTTGAGGCCATGGCCAGTGATCCTGACATTCAGGCTGTTGCCACTAATCCGCATAACGTCCAGCGCGTCTGGCAGGTTTGTCAGGTGCCAGATTACCGGAAAATCAGCCCGATTGACCATCATGAGCTTATTCGCACCCTGCTTGATTTTGTGCTCAAGGACGAGGGGCAGATCCCGGAAGACTGGATGGCGGCGCAACTAAAGCAGCATGACAATGTCGAGGGTGATATTGACTCTATCGCCGCGCGTATTGCCTATATTCGTACCTGGACATTTATTGCCAACCGACCTGAATGGCTTAAGGACCCTGAACACTGGCAGGAAAAAGCCCGGGCTATTGAAAACAAGCTTTCTGATGCCCTGCATGAAGGGTTGACGAAACGGTTTGTTGATCAACGCACCAGTACGCTTATGAAGAGGCTGCGCGAAAATGATGAGTTGTACGCTGAAATTGATGATGAGGGCAAACTGATGGTCGAGGACCATTTTGTTGGTGAACTTGCCGGATTTCAGTTTACCCCTGACCATGCTGGTGACGGGGTGCATGGGCGGGCAGCGCGGGCTGCCTCGGTGAAGGTTTTAAACAAAGAGTTGATGATGCGCTCAAAAGATATGATTGCCGCTGATAAGAGTGAGTTCCAGATTACACCCACCGGGGATATTACCTGGAGGGAGGCGGTTGTTGGCCGGCTGTTAAAGGGTGACCATATATTAAAGCCGAATGTGAGCCTGCTGGCTGATGAACAGTTGAGCGGTGCGGCGCGCGGGGAAGCTGAAGTTAAATTGCAGGGGTTGGTAGATCAGATCCTTGAAGAGCGGCTTGGACTGCTACTGGAACTTGAAAAAGCGACGGATATCACTGGATTGGCACGCGGTGTCGCGTTTCAACTTGTTGAACAACTTGGCATTTTGCGCCGGGAGCCAATTGCCAACGATATACGCCAGCTTGATCAGGAAGCACGCGGCAAACTCAGGAAATTTGGTATCCGGTTCGGGGCTTTTCATATTTATTTCCCGCTATTGTTAAAACCAGCAGCCAGTGAAATGGCGCGGCTGTTGTGGTTGCTGTTTCATGATAAAATTGAAGCGAGCCAGGCCTGGGTGTTACCGCGGGCGGGGCTTACATCTGCGCCGAAAGAGGATGTGACGGATGAGGCTTATTATCTGATCGCCGGGTTTTCGGCCTGTGGGCGGCGGGTTGTCAGGATTGATATGCTTGAGCGGCTGGCAGATATTATACGCCCGCTGGTATCGTGGCGAGATGGACCAGCGAAAACACATCGACCCCTCAAAAAACAGGCCCCAGAAAAATCAGCCAAAACTGATGGAACAGAAGCGGACAGCATTGCTGAAGGCTCAACGGTGCCTGCCCCTACTGCCACTGAGGGGGACAACCAAAAAGAAGCTGGCACCCTTCCCAAGCCAGAGACAAAAGCTGCAGCAGAGGATACCGCAGGTGCAGTGCCTGAAAAAAATGAGAGCACTGGGGAAAGTGTCAATGCCGCGGAAGGATCACCCCCGGAGCTGTGTGGAGAGACAGAAGCCAAAGACAAACCTGAGGCTGCAAAAATGCCGCTTGAGACTTCTTCAACACCGCAAGGGGCGACCGGTGATGGGGGTTTCACCATACAACCACAGATGATGTCGATTATGGGCTGCTCGGCTGAAGAGCTTGGTGATGTGTTGCACGCGCTTGGTTTCAGGGCTACCAAAAGTGCTGCTGCTGCCAGCGGGCAACCGGCAACCGGCGAGGGGCTTGCGGATGGTGAAAACGAGAACAAAGATAGTGAAAGCCAGACCGAGACGGCCGAGATCATCATCTGGCGGCCACGCAAGAAATCCGGCGGGCCGCGCGGCAAAACCTCCGGTTTCAAACGACCCGCAAAACACAAGACGAAAAAGGGACAGGCAAAAGGCAAAGAGGCCGGGCCCAAGAGCAAACAACAACGCGGGAAACCATACCAGAAGGCTAAAACGGATGTGATTGATCCGGATTCACCCTTTGCGAAACTTGCATTTCTCAAAAGCCAGATCGAAGATAAAGCCGGATGACACAGTCAAACCCCAACCGGCGCATTGATCAATGGTTGTTTTATTCTCGGCTTATAAAATCCCGTTCACTCGCCAGCCGTATGGTTGAGGCCGGTAAAATACGCATCAACAAGGAAAAGATAAACAAGGCCTCGCAGGCTGTGCAGGTGGGGGATGTGATCACGGCGATGATACATCAGCGCTTGCGGGTGATCCGGATTGAAGCGCTTGGCTCACGCCGCGGGCCGGCTGAGGAAGCGCAGGGGCTTTATACAGATCTGACCCCCAAAGAAGTCAGCCCGTTAAAAAACAAACGATTTGATGGTGTTTCGCCAAGTCGTCCTAAGGGGATGGGCCGTCCCACGAAAAAAGATCGCCGGAAACTTGATTCCTTAAAACACCATACTGAGTAATCAATTGTCTTGATAAAACTATTTCCTTTTGATCGCTTGTACTCTTTCGAGGAATGGTTTAGAGCATATGCTTCGATAATTCTGCATCTCCCTTATGCCTTTGTATTGCTTTTTCTGAGGTGCTGTTGTGCAAGGTTGATCCTGGAATTATCTGATATACGAATTTGATGGATAGACTAATTGATGGAACCTGGGCAGAGCGCTCCTGTTCCTTTATCGAGGCAGGTTATGACTTATATTGTCGATGATAAATGCATCAAGTGCAAACATACAGATTGTGTTGAGGTTTGCCCGGTGGATTGCTTTTATGAGGGGGAGAACATGCTTGTTATTCACCCTGATGAGTGCATAGATTGCGGCGTTTGCGAACCTGAATGCCCGGTTGACGCGATTAAAGCTGACACTGAACCTGGTATCGAAAAATGGCTTGATGTTAACCGGGAATATTCTGAGACCTGGCCAAATATCACCATCAAAAAAGATGCAATGGAAGACGCTGAAAAATTCGCTGAGCAGGAAAATAAGTTTGAGAAATATTTCTCCGCTGCACCTGGCGAAGGTGACTAGCCCTGGTTTTGGCCACCGGCCTGATATCGCCGCGGCCTGACATTACTTTTCGGTCTTGCTGTCATTAACTTCATGAGATTTTTTACGATTTATGCTCGTGAAACCGCTTGTGTTTTACAATCTGTTATGGTGTGTTCTTTGAAACCCATTGCTAACGGGGTGTTTCCGTTGGCCAGATTGTGTATGAGTTTGTTATGCGTCGTTTTATTCCTGCTGCTTTTCTCCTGTCCCTGACGGTTGTTTTTTCTGTGGTTTCCTTTAGCGAGCAACCATTAGCCAGCGAGGATCGGGATGAACTGTTATCCATTGTTGAAAGATCCTGTCATAAAGCCTGCCTTGATGGGCGCGGTCGCGAGGCCTATTGTAATCGCTATTGCGGGTGCGTGCGCTCTCGGGTTGAGAAATTGTCGGAGGATACTGATATCACCGCCGTTCTTGAAAAAAACTCCCAGCAGCAAACACTTATACAACAATGCTCAGGTGAAACCGCGGTACAGCTTTTTTCCCAGTCCTGCCGTGAAAAATGCAAAGGGGCAGCTAAATGCAATGGTTACTGCTCTTGCCTTGAGGGAAAGATCACCGAAAATCGCAAATTTACCGATATTGGCCTGTTTTTTATTCGGCTGGGTAAAAATGAGGAAGATGCGGTTGGGGCTTTAAAGCGTTTTGAAACCGTCTGTACCAAACAATAACATGCTCTATTCGCCGCCAATTGACATGAAATACCCTCACAAACGGCAATCGTAGATATTTCATCAGGCGCTGCGGTTTGAAAGAGAAAATTTACCCTTTTTAAAGGGGCTTGCTTTCCTCTTTGTTAAAAATGTGTTATATTAGACACTGAACTTGGGAATTTCTGACCTGTTATTAACCTCCGGTGGGGGCTCAACGGGTGAGGTGTTTGATATCAAGGGTTTTTTATTGGGCTGAGTGGCGTGTGCATTTTTGCATAAAACTGTCTCTCAGCTTTTATTCTTTGTTCTCTTGGTTCTGCTGAATGTCTGGTGAGATGAACTCATGCATCTGTTCTCTCATTCATTCAGTTCCAGGGTTTTGACCGCACATCATCAGGCCCTCAGCCTGGTTGTTATGGTCCAATAAATGAGCTGAGTTAAGAGCTTTTTTAACTCATTAACAATTTTGCTGTTGAGACCTTCTTATCAGCAAGAGGGAATGAAGTAGGGTGGCCGATAATCGTAATGTCATGCGCATATTATAAGTGCGTCTATCAGGCAATTGCGTCTATCAGCTGAAAAAGTGGCAACATATCTGCGATTTTTAAGGTCGTTGGCCTTTAGAATTGCATCAAAACTGCTGCTTGGGATGACCTCTGCTTCAGATCAATCCCTTGAACTTTGAATTGAAAGAGAGAGAGTATGGCCGCACGGAAAAAGTCAGTTCAAAAAAATGGATTTCGTATCAATGAATATGTTGTCTATCCTTCACATGGGGTCGGGCAGATCATTGAAATCGAAACCCAGGAAGTGGCTGGTATACAGCTTGAGCTTTTCGTGATTGAGTTTGAACAAGATAAAATGATTTTACGCGTCCCTACCTCCAAGGCTGAAAGTGTTGGAATGCGCAAGCTGGCGCAGGATGATGTCGTCAAGAAAGCTTACACAACACTTAAAGGCAAAGCACGGATCAAGCGGACCATGTGGTCACGCCGGGCGCAGGAATATGAGGCAAAGATCAATTCCGGTGATCTTGTTTCGATTGCCGAAGTGGTGCGCGATCTTTATCGCTGCGACACACAACCTGAACAGTCCTATTCCGAACGTCAATTGTTTGAGGCTGCCCTTGATCGCCTGGCGCGTGAAATTGCGGCTGTTGAAAAACTTGACGAGGCCGGCGCTGTACAAAAGGTCGTTTCTGTTCTCTCCAAGACAGCACAGGCTGCTCGGGCCAAAGCGCTTGATGGGGACAAGGATCCTGATGACCAGGAAGCTGCCGCATAAAGCCCGCGCCCAGGTCCTGAGACAAACACTCCCCGGGCTTCACCCCGGGGAGTTTTTTTTGCCTCGCTTTTCATTTTACGCTACTGATTTTGGTTGGTGATCAATTTCGGTGGGGTTACCCTCTCTTTTGTGATGACATATTTTTTCTCTGATCCTCGGCCCGGATGAGGAACAGGAGGGCAGGTAGATGAAAATACTGGTGAAGACGCTCAGAGGAGATCAGATCCATCCCTTTCTTGAAGCTGTGGCCGGGCTGCGCATTTCTGTTTTTTCTGAATACCCCTATCTTTATGACGGCGACGCCGCGTATGAGACATGGTATCTCCAAAAATTTGCAGCGCTTGAGGGGGCCGTCGTGGTTGCAGCTTTTCAAGATGGTAAGCTGATCGGGGCCGCCACCGGCTCACCGCTTGCCTATCAATTTGAAGAATTTTCAGCGCCGCTCAAAGAGGCTGGCTATGATCTGGGCAAGATATTTTATTGCGGCGAATCTGTTCTGCTCAGGGGGTATCGCGGGCAGGGGCTTGGGCATCAGTTTTTTGATCACCGGGAAGCGCAGGCACGCGCTCTCGGTTTGAAGGCCAGCTGCTTTCTCTCTGTTATGCGTGCTGAAACAGATCCGCGCCGCCCCTCTGATTACCGCGATCTCCATGGGTTCTGGAAAAAACGCGGTTATGCGCCGCTTGAGGGGGTCACGGCGTCTTTTTCCTGGAAAGAGCATGGGAGAGAGGGTGAGCAGATGAACCAGCTTAACTACTGGATGCGTACATTATGAGTTTTATTGCCGCCAGTGCTTCTTATCCTGTTGGTGAGTTTCGTGTGTGGGAGCATGTCACGGACAATTGGGAGGCCTGGCTTGTAAAAGCCCGGGAGGCAGGGGCCAGCCTTGCAGTATTCCCGGAGTATGGCGGCATTGAAGCTGCCCTTACGCTTGGGCCGGACAGGGCATGTAATCTTTCCGGGCAGGTTGAGATCATGGCCGAGCTTGAAGAGCGGTATATCAGTTTCTGGCAGGATATGGCCACCAGATATGAACTGCACATTCTTGCACCAGGATTTGTGCTGCGTCTGTCTCCGACGGCAGTTTGCAACCGGTCTTATTTCTTCACACCCCATGGGTCTTATGATTACCAGCAGAAGATCATACCCACAGTTTTTGAGCGGGAGGCCTGGGCGCTTTCAGGGGGCGGACCGCTGAAACTTTTTGAAACAGCGCTTGGTAAATTTGCGGTTCTGATCTGTTATGATTGTGAGTTTCCGTTGCTGGCACGGGCGGCGGTTGAGGCTGGCGCTGATATGATATTGGTGCCCAGCGCGACCGATACGCTCGCCGGGTACTGGCGGGTGCGGGTTGGTGCCATGGCGCGGGCGCTTGAGGGGCAATGTTTTGTCGTTCAATCCTGTCTGGTTGGTGCCTCGAGCTGGTCACCCTCAACGGATGAGAATTTTGGTGCGGCCGGGTTTTATGGCCCGCCTGACATTGGCTTTCCTGCTGATGGTGTGCTTGCGGCGGGCGCGTTGAATGAGCCCGCATGGGTCACCACAGAGATAGATCAAAGCAAAATCAGTGCTGTGCGCGCTGCGGGGGCGGTGCGGATTTTCCAGCATTGGCCGGAGCAGTGTGCAGCTTTGAGCACAGATGTTGTGCCCGTTTGTTTAAAAGAGAAGAGCCGGTGAGGGACGGGGTATCAGGGCGGGTTATTGCGGCGGCGGATTTTCAACACCGTTTACTGGGTTTTTCAAAGCTGTGTCATCTGCTGTTTTAGTTACAAGTCTGAGCATTTCCGGCACCTCAAGTCGGATCATCGGCCCGCCCCAATGATCAAGCCAGCCGCGCACTTCGATTTGTTGTCCCTCAAGTTTTTGCAGGTCCGGCCAGGCGAGAGATTTGCGC
Source organism: uncultured Rhodomicrobium sp. (assembly GCA_964351785.1). Classification (GTDB taxonomy): domain Bacteria; phylum Pseudomonadota; class Alphaproteobacteria; order Rhizobiales; family HXMU1428-3; genus HXMU1428-3. The sequence continues at coordinate 342,147 of CAYGPF010000001.1, read as the reverse complement.
CTGAGCAGGCGTTTTTCAATGACGATGGTGAAATCCTTGCGCCAGTTATTGCCAAAATTCAGAAAACTGTTCAGACCGCTGTGGCCAATTTTTAGGACCTTGCCCCGCACGATGATAAACTCACCCTGATGCGTTTTGTTCAATGTGCCAAGATCATCAGCCCTGAGAAAGACTTTATTCTTTTGCCGCCCCCACAAGCCTCGCTTGCCGCGCCGGGCCGGCTGTTCCTTCGCCCTCAAAAGCTGAAAGCAGGGTTTCGTTGCCTCATTGACAAAGGCCAGAGCCGCTCCCTTTTTCAGAAGCTCCGCCTGCAGCCATAGGGGGGTGCCGTTTTCGCTGACCATGATTTGCGCCCGTAAGCGGTTGAGGTGATCTGTTTTTTCTGCCATTGCATAATAGGTTATGGATTTGCCCGGCAAACTCCGGCTGAGTTTTTTCACAGCCTGTTCATCTTTCATGATGATGCTGGCCAGCTTCAACCTTGTTTCATCTGTTAAAATGATCGTCAGATCTCGCTCTATGGTCTTGATGGTGCCCTGGAGCCCGGGGCGGGAAGTGCAATCCGGTGTGCTGGCGGCGGCGGACCCGGTGCTCAGGCATATCCCTGCCATGATTGCAGCCAGTAATAATTGGAATTTCAAAATATTCATTAGCATTCAGTCAGTTTATACTTTTGCTGACGGGGCTCCCAGACTTTAATCATATCAAGGCCTTAATTATGAAGGAGTGTTTTTTCGTTTTCTATGCAGAGGCGCGTTGTACTGACTAATTTTACCTAAAAAATAAAGGATTTTTATGGATTCGGTCACACAATTTCTACTCGGTGCCGGGGTGGCTTCAATCGGTCTCGGTCCCAAACTTGGCTGGCGCGCCATATTGGTTGGCGGGGTGATTGCCACCATGCCTGATCTTGACAGTTTTATTCCCTATCAGTCCCCGATTGACAAGATGACGCATCACCGGGGGTTCAGCCATTCACTGATTGTGCAAACTGTGGTTAGCCCGGTCCTCTCTTATGCTGTCTACCGGTTTTTTAGAAACGCCCAGCTTTCTTATTGGCGCGTGCTGCTGACTGTCTGGCTTTGTCTGATCACTCATAGCCTGCTTGACAGCCTGACCACATATGGCACCCAGATTTTCTGGCCCTTGAATTTGGGGCCGCCAGCGGCCTTGCCGTCTGTGTTTATTATTGATCCGTTTTACACATTACTGCTGCTCATCGGGGTGATCGGCTTTGGCGCGGCGGCGCGGCGGCGGCTTTCCGGTGCGGTCCGTTTTGCCAAAATCATGGTCGGGCTTTCCTGCTGTTATCTGGCGGCGGGCATTGCCGGACATCAACTGGTAAAGGCGCGGGCCATGGCCCTGCCTGAACTTGATGGCCACCGCATTCATGTGCAGCCAACGCCCTTTAACATTCTTTACTGGCAAGTGCTGGCTGTGAGCGAGGACAATGTATTCAGCGGGTTCACCAGCCTGTTGCGGTCTTGCCCGTTGATTAACCTTAAACGGCAGGCGCGCCTGCCGCAGCCCTTATCACTGCCTTTAAAAGTGCCAGATGATGCAGCGCGGCTAGCCTGGTTTACCGATGGGTTCTATACCTACCGTGAGGAGGGTGCGCGGCTGCTGATTTCAGACTTGCGGATCGGGTTTAGCCCTGTTTACCCTTTCACTTTCCAATTTGCGGAAAAGAAAAAGGATGGCTGGCAAATTGTTAGCTCACGCCGGGTGCCACAGCAGCAGCGGGGCATGACTTATTTAAAATCCATTTACCGGGCTGCTCGTATAGCCCCGCCAGGTTGCGGGGTGTGAGTTTTCATTCAGGCGGCTTTGTCTGAAGCCTTGTTATTCAGAATTGATATTACAGTTTTGAAAAGAATGCCCAGATCCCCATTGAAGCTGCGGGTGCTCGCATAGTGGCCGTCTATTTCTGCCAGGCGCTCTGGTTCTGACATATCCACCCCTTGTATCTGGGCCAGCCCGGTGATGCCGGGCAATACCTGAAATGCGCCGCTCTCTGCTCTTTTCCTGATCAGGTCTTGCTGGGTTGGCAGGCAGGGGCGCGGGCCAACCAGCGCCATCTCCCCCCTGATCACATTCAGCAGCTGGGGCAATTCATCCAGCTTGTAACGCCGCAACCTTGCCCCCAAAGCGGTGATATTGCTGGCGCCCACTTCATGTGAGGGAAGATTGGCCGTGCCCGCGTTCATGGTGCGAAATTTTAAGCAGGTGAAGGGTTGCTCCCCCTTCCCGACACGGGTTTGCCTGAATAATGCCGGGCCTGGCGTTTCCCTTTTTACAAGCACCGTAATTGCCAGCATCAGAGGAGCAAAGCAAAGCAGGCCTATGCTGGCCAGTAGATAATCTATGATCCGCATGAGGTTGTCCTCTTTTTATCCCTTATTGAATTATCCGTTTTCAAAGCCGGTTCTCCAGCTTTTTGCTATCTCCACTTTCGCAAGGTCTATAGGAAGTTATACCGAAAAACAACGGCCGTTTATGCTGATTGCAGGCATATGCAATTTGTACCTTTTTTCTCAGTGTGCAACACTATGCCTGCTTTGCCCGTGTTTAGGGTGCTGTGTCTAAGAACAACAATCATTGGGAGGGGAACACATGAGTGTTTCTATGAAAAATCTAGCTGCCGGTTTTTTTGCCGCCGCAATTGCTACGGTTACAGTTCATGAAATTATTAAAGGGGCGTTGTATAAGGCTGGCATCATACCGCTTGCCCCCTGGTCGCTTGCGCCAGCAGCCGTTACCGGCGTGCCGGAAATAGTCAGCGCCATGTTTTGGGGTGGTGTCTGGGGCGTTATTTTTGCGCTGCTTTATAGTGCCATTCCAGCGGCGAGTGCCACCATGAAAGGTTTGATTTTTGGTATTGTCGGGCCTGCTATCATTGGTGTGTTTATTCTTGTGCCTCTCATCACAGGTCGTTTTCCGCTGTTTTTTGGTGGTGACCTGAAACTGATCGGAGCTGTTTTGTTGATACTGGCCGGATTTGGTGCCGCTATGGGTTGGCTCTATTCAAAATTTACAGCGGTCCATTAACCTTGCTCGCTATCTTTGACATAATCAGTTAACCAGTTTGGCAAATCAATAATCGGAGTTTTTCTATATGTACACCCTGATCGGTTATCCCAAAACTCGAACCATCCGTGTCATCTGGATGCTTGAGGAGCTAGGATTAAACTATGATCTGGTACCAGCACCTCCACAAAGTGAAGACGTACGGCGCTATAACCCTTCCGGTAAAGTGCCGGCGCTTCTGGTGGATGGGGAGGTGATTATCGATTCTGTTGCGATCCTCCAGTTTCTTGCCGATCGGCATGAACAGTTCACAGCCAAGGCAGGGACTATCGAGCGGGCACAGCAAGACAGCTGGACCCAGTTTGCCATGGATGATATTGAGCTGCCGATGTGGGTCTATGCAAAGCACAGTTTTATATTACCTGAAGAGCTGCGCAGTGACACGGCCCGCAAAGCCGCCCATTATGAATTCAATCAGGCATTAAAAGCCATGGAAACCCGGCTAGGGGACCGCTCTTATGTCACTGGTGATGAATTTCGGGTGCCTGACCTGTTGCTTGGGCACTGTGCCAACTGGGCAGAGAATGGCTGCAACTGGGAGATAGAACCAGGCCCGGTTAAAGACTATTTTGACCGGGTTCGCAGCCGCGAAGCTCTTACCCGCGCAGAAGCCGTGCGCGATAAATACAGTTGATGCAGGTTAGCCCCTCCGCAGCATTGCGCCTGTGACTATTGCTTTTGAAGGCTTTTAATGACAACAGCCCCATCCTTTCTTAAAGGAGGGGCTGCTTTTTGTGTTTGTTGATTTGATCCTGTCACTAATGTGCCGGGCAGTACCAAACCGGTCCTAATTTCCAGCAGCCGCGTTTCTGCCAGTGGGCGGGTTTACCCCGGCCATAAAATCTGCGGCCACGTTTATTCACCCAGCGTTTTTTTACCGTGCGGCGAACCTGCTTTTTATTTTTTGCTTTATACCATTTGCCATATGTATTCTTCGAGAATTTTTTGCCATGGGCTGAGTGAACTTTCACCAGCACTGTTTTGCCTTTGTTCAGACCCTTATGTCCGAGGGGGGCGGCCATCGCCATCTGTGAAGTGAAAACGAGGGCTGTTATTGCAATGATCAGTCTCTTCATGATGTGTATCCTTTCCTGAGTTTTCTTTGCTCCGCATCTGTGTTTTGTTCAGATGTATTAATGCTACGGGGCAGCTGGAAATGATCTGTCGCAAAAAAAATTTCAAGGATCGCATCTTTAGAATTTTTCTTATTTTATTTATTAATTACAATAACTTATATTTCCATTTAAAATTTGGCCGGCGCGGCGAAAATGGTCATTTTTATGAATGAGGGATGAACGGAAACCGGCGAGATTTTGACCTTTTTCTGTTCGTTTGTGGGAGAGGACAAATTTACCTGATGCTCATGGGCATATAGAGCGCGGCATCATACATATTCATTGAAAGCCCAATGTTTCAGAATCAAAGTTTTCAACGCATTATGGTTTATTCAGGTGCTTCTTTTTTGCGTTGTTCAGGGTGCAATGTCTTTCCTAGAATATGCTCACTTCGGCCGATAACGTCTGCACTTGACCCAACAATCAATGGGTCCGGCCCATGGACCACGTGCCGGTTTTTTTCAGGATATTCCAGGCTGCGGAGGAAATGCTGCATGCAATTGAGGCGGGCGCGTTTCTTATCGTCTGACTTTATGATGGTCCAGGGGGCATCTGCTGTATCTGAATAAAAGAACATGGCTTCCTTGGCTTCAGTGTAATCATCCCACTTATCAAGGGACATGCGATCAATGTCTGAAAGCTTCCAGCGTTTTAGCGGGGCCTGTTCCCGTGACTTAAATCGCCGCAACTGCTCATCACGGGTTACTGAGAACCAGTATTTATAAAAACGGATACCACTTCTGACGAGCATTCGCTCGACATCGGGGACCTGGCGCATAAATTCAAGATAATCGTTCGGGCTGCAAAACCCCATCACCCGTTCCACGCCGGCACGGTTATACCAGGACCGGTCAAACAGGACAATTTCACCGCCTGAGGGCAGATGATTGATGTATCGCTGGAAAAACCACTGGGAGGCTTCACGCTCTGAAGGTTTTTCAAGAGCAACGATTCTGGCGCCGCGGGGGTTAAGATGTTCCATGAACCGCTTGATGGTTCCACCTTTGCCAGCGGCATCACGGCCTTCAAACAGAATGATGATTTTTTCTCCTGAAGATTTTACCCAGTCCTGAACTTTCAGTAACTCCAGCTGTAACTCTGCCTTGCGTTTCTCATAGACGGACCGTTTCATTTTGGTTTTATAAGGATATTCACCTGTTTCAAATGCCCGTCTTATTGCCTCAGGGTCATGCCGGCTTTTCATGGCCAAGCTGGCTTTTTCCTTGGGACTTGCTTTTGGCTCGGTGATTTCGGGGAGGATTTCTTCAGTTTTGATTTTGCCCCCGAAGCTTTCACCAGGGTCTGACACAGCTTTATTCTTATTTAATGGCAGTTCCTGATTTGATGCGATCCCGTTTTTTTGTTCCTGCTCGTCTGTCACAGCCGTGGTCCTCTTTTTAACTATCCTATAGATCCATAATTCAGCCGGCCCATTTCATCTTGGCATGTTGTTTCATTGGCAATAGATCCATGTGCTTTTTACAGGAATGACACATTTACAGCCTTTTCAATTTGACCTATGTCATTACGTCTGCTTCCTGAAAAATTACAAACTTGCCAGATTTTTCTGAATTTGAGCTTTGAAAATCAACCCACGGATGGCTAGAATGCGAGGGCATTAGCTCATCTCCCCGTAGCTCAGCAGGATAGAGCACCAGATTCCTAATCTGGGGGTCAGAGGTTCGAATCCTCTCGGGGAGGCCATGGTTTGAAGAGGTTAGAGTGATTTGATCGGTGCGATGGATGGGCTAGCAAGCACATAGTAAGCACGGCAACATTAACGTTTGTGAAGAAGGACGTTGGCATGCGTGTCCCGGTTAATCGCGAATTGCGCGATGTGTTCCTGTTGGCTTACCAGGTGGACGACAAGCCCGCCGCTCAAGTGATCCGCAAGTTTATACGGGCCTAATGTCGCAGCGCACCCGGTCCCTTCAGTGGACAAGAAAAAAGAAAGCAGGAGGGTGACATGAAAATAATCACTTATTGGTCGACGTTTCTTTTCTTTTTCATAAGTTCAATCACTTGTCACGCAATAGAAAATTGTGATGAAAATGAATCTGTTTTTGATGAGCAAAAGGTATCTTTTTCAGGGGTGGTCGTTGAAATAGATTACACAGATAATAAAGATGATGAAGACGTTGATGAAAGTTGGATGATAGTTGTCGATGATGGTCAGGCAGCATTAGTTAATGGAGAATCTAAAAAGTGTCTCATGAGATATGTCCATCTTTCTGCAAAACCTCCGAGCAATTGTATAAAGGGAAGTAAAATAAAAATTCAAGGTCACCTAGAATATGATTCGTTTTTTGTCGATCTGGGAGCCAGCCTAAAAGTTAAATCAGTTTCTTGTAAGTGAATGTGCAAGATACGATAATTTTTACGATTTCCGCTAAGGGTCAGTTAACGACTAACCCGTTTCCATTTCATATGGTCTGCATCGTGCCAATAGCTGTCATACACTTGGTTGACTGCGGTGTATGTCTTTAACACTACGCTCTGCAGCATTTTTATCGCGTATAGGTCCGTCTCTCATCTTCCACTCCCAGTGGTTACGATGAGCTAAAACACTCCGTTAGGCAAATAACTTAATCTGTTCCATCAGCGCTTATGGGGGACAGCAACTGACAATTTATTGTGACTCATTAAACTCTGGCACAATCGTAACTAAGCCTTTATCGCAATGAACAGGTGTAAAGAATAGTAGTAATATTTTGCCACCCGCTCGTTTTTCGCGGGTGGCTATGCTTGCAGAATTAATGACCTTGTTTGAAGGCGCTGTAGGTTCCGCGAACTTGTATCTTCACTGTCAGAGCAGTCTTGTCTCTGTTGCGCCAGAACCAGCCATGATTACCATCAAATTTGGCAGTTAACTTTCCTTCTGATCCTTTGGAACCCCGGCCTTTTTCATAGGTGGTAGACTGACCTTTGCCATGGGCATGGAGATCAAAATTTACACGGCCCCCTTCAACAGACATTTTGTATTCGGCAACATCTCCCTTTTTCATGGTCAGCTTAAGTTCATGGGTGTTGCCGGGTTTTAAGGTGAAAGTTGCCTCATCCTTCCATTCGTTTGCTGATTCAGCATAGGCGGGGCTGACCAGCAGTCCAAACAAACGATTAAGAAGATTGAAGCTTTGATCACCTGTACTGTGTTTCTGTCGATCTTGCTCAGATTCTTCTTCGAGTTGCTGTTTGATCTCACCCATCTCAGTCAGACCGAGTACGCGCCCCACGCCTGTTGGATCAATTGCATATTCTGCTGGCAAGATGACTGTTACGAGAATAGCAACTGCCGCGATCAAGGCAAGTATGGTAGACTTGAAGAGTTGTACCGAACTTGGCAGTTCATCCAGGTTTGGTTTTTCTGTATTAAACATCTACGATCTCCATATATCTTAACTGGCAACAAGATAGCCAGTGATGTGAAGTCCCATGAGCATGAAACCCATGGACATCATTATAACGTTTGCGGTGTAGGCTTGGCGCATAAAGTTTGGTGACTTTCGCCAATACCCCATAACAATCAGAATGACTGCAAGGGCCAATAATTGACCGATCTCAACCCCGACATTAAAGGCCAGAAGGTTCGGCAGGAGGCCGTCTTCAGCTATCTTATAGTCAAGAATTTTGCTGGCCAGACCCGTTCCGTGGAATAAGCCAAAAATCAGTGTTGCCACTTTCGTGTTGGGCTGAAAGCCAAACCAGCGTTGATATGCTCCCATATTGTCGAGCGCTTTATAGACGACCGATAGTCCAATGATGGCATCAATGATGAAAGCATTGATGCCCCAGCCAAACCAGACGCCCGCAAGCATGGTCAAAGAGTGACCAATCGCAAACAGGCTCACATAAATGGCGACATCCTTCATCTTGTAGAGGAAGAAAACGACGCCGAGCAGGAAAAGGATATGGTCGTAGCCTGTAACCATATGCTTTGCCCCCAAATAGGCAAAGGGGATCAGTTTTACCCCCCATATTTCCTGAATATAACCCGCATCTCCCGGGGTTACGTTATGGGCAAGTGCAAGGGTAGAGCTTAGAAATAGCGCTCCAATACTAAGAAGAAAGAACGCTGCCACGTGAAGAAACCGCTGCCTTCCCCATTTCGAAGTCGAATGGATCATAAATAATCTCCGTCAAGAGTTGATTGATTGTGGTGTACAGTGCGAACGGCACAATCAAACTCTCGGAGGGCGTTCTATGAGAAAGTCAGGGGAACTTATGTTTTTGGTGGGTGGTTGTCGCCAATCTTTATGGTGCAGCATGTAAAAGTCAGCAATTGTTGAAATTAGTGTTACAAATGAATGATCGTGATCACTTTCGTCATGGTTGTGACCGTGCATTGCCCATAATAAATCTTCAATGTATCCGTGAGAGTGCCCGTGTTCGGCAACCATTTCTATGTGCTCTTGATGTGTTTCCGACACCCTTGGCACATGACCAATGGTGGGCATCACCGACCAAACAATGAAAGAGAATATAAGCGATAGTGCGAATAATCTATTTATGAATTTATTGCTCTGAATCATTATTCAACTTCACTATCAACCTAGCTTTTGGCAGCTACTCAAAGAACAAGAGTGTTATTCAAAAGAATAATGCAATCAAAATCAAGCTACAAGTTAATGTGAAAGAGAACGTCAGTATTCATAGCTATGCAGACACCTGACAAACCCAGGCGGTTTTACAGAATCAAACATCAAGCAATCATTTGTCTTTTGTCTGTACAGAGCATGATTTTGATTTTTACGAGATATGACTTTCCTCTCATGGATTGATGTCAGCTTTGGGAGGCAATCAATACTATCAGAGGTCAGGTACGTCCCACTGACCGTCCCTTGATTTCTTTGATGTGTTATTCAGCCAAACTGGTTCGTAGCCACTGACAGGGAATAATCAAGCTCTTAGAATAATTTTCCCTTGCTGGGTCCCACCTTCCATATATGCGTAAGCCTTAGCAATTTCGTCGAGACTGAATGTCTTAGCGATCAGTGGTTTATAGGTTCCGTCTTGAAGTTTTGGCAGTATGTGATTCTTCACTTCGGCCCATTTCTCCGGCATGTTCCACATATGAAAAATAACATGGAAACCAGCAAATTTAACCCGTTTTAGTAGCGTAGGGAAATTAGGAAGCGGCGTGTCTTCCATCGCACGTACGCCGTATGTGAAGGTAGTAGCATCAGCTGCTGAGGCCTCAGCAAGCTGGTCCGTAAAGGGTCCAACAATCGGATCGAAGGCAATGGTCAAAGCCCTTGCCATTAGTAATGTCCAATACCTGTTGTGGCCAGTTCTCATCATTTGTGGCGATCACGTGGTCAGCGCCCGCCTTGGGTTTTATCAGCGAAATCGGTGGTTTGTTTCCAATCGATCTGTGTCGTCTATCGTGTTGTAATGTTTGCGCCATTGATCAATGATTATTTGCGCTTCTTTCAATGTATAACAATCTCGCCTTTCAACAAATCATCTCTAAACATAGGATTTAAGCTTTCAAAGTAGTCGTTTTCCCATGGCCAATTTTGAAAATTTCTTCGGAAAAATGACGTTTTTTTATGTTTGATGAACTGATCATATTATAGGTAGCTTAATATCCATAACGAATTGATTGAAATAAAACAGCACCCAAAATATAGGTATTTTTGTTAGTAAATTCAATACCTTATGTAATTGTTGGATTTGCTAAACAGCCAGGCCTGAGGTATAATAAATATCAAATTTGATGAAGATATACATGACCTTGGGGAGCCTGATATGACCGCACAATTACCTGAAATTCTTCTTTATAAGGGGCAAAAACTGGCCCTTTGTGATCAACCACTTTATTCCTATCTAACAAAACTTCCCAAGGCGCGGCGACCGAAATTTGCAGCGTGCTCAACCGCCTGCTGGCGTGGCTATGTTGGCACCTGGGAGATCAGGGATGGCTGGCTTCATCTGGTCTCAATCGAGGGATCGCTTGAGACACCGGACGGATTTCCTGACGCTACCTTGAAAACGGCCTTTCCCTGGGTGAAGGAAACACTACTGGCCAAGTGGTTCTCAGAAACGGTACGTTGTCCTGAAGGTCGAATGCTTGCCTATGCACATGCAGGTTACGCCAGCCAGTACGAACGTGACCGTATGTTTTATTTCAACAAGGGCCAGTTAATAGAGGAGTTTGTAGTACTCAATCCTCCCCTACCCATTATCTATCATATTGCCCCGGATGGCTCGCGCACCTGCGTTGAAGGCCTGAACTCTAATAGTGATTACGAAATTGAAGACCCACTGAAGGGTGAGGATTTCAGCAATGCTTATAAGGTCTGGGGGCAACCACCTGAAGGCGAGGAACCAGAAGGTTATTTTCTGGGTGGAGACACCTCACTTGGATGAATAATGCCGAACTCCTCAGAAAAATTGGCAGTAGTTTTTCATTATAATTTCTTACTTACTGTTCAACTCATAAGTATAAAAGCATGTGCGGGAAAATATATTGAAGGCAAAGTCCAGTCTGTTGAATTGTGCTTTCTGCGGGTCGCTTTTGAAAGCATTTTTTAAAAGGCAATGATATGAATGAAAGTGACAAAAGACGGTTGAACTGTCCTCAAATGGGGATGGAATCTTATTTAACTGAGATGGAAAGAGACCTGTTTAATGTGTTCATACACCGCGCCAAAATGCTGGATAAACGTGGCGGAGCTGGTTCTTACGGAACAATTGCAGAGGTCAGTGAAGATGTAAGTGCTGCAAAGGAAAAAGGTAAATCAGCCATACCAATTTTGGCGAGAGGCATAGAAAATTTAACCATTGATCAAATTCAAACTCAGACAAAAAGAAGAAAAGAGTTTTTTGAAAATTTCAAAAAACCATTGATAGGATTAGCCATAGGGATATATATATTCCTGACTGTACTGGCTTTTATTGCCCAGGAACATTTTTCTAAAGCAGAGATGACTCTCGCTAGTGATATTTTCATGGGACTGGGGTGGACAATGGGGGTCGTTGGATTCTGTTATTTATTATTGTCAGAAGCCGATTAGCTTTCATCATCTGGGAACGCTGCAGAGAACTCTTTAACTGTCATTGGTTTAGACATAGCTTATCTCCTATACCAATAATCAAGGAAATAGCCTTACCTACGTAAGGGGATAATTGGGTAAATATATTCTGTCGCAACAGTAGCCATCTCGGCCCAGCTGATTTGACATTCATCTATGACATTCATCAGGAAGCCGCCTTGAGGTATCAAGTCACAAACCGGACTGTGATTAGGTGAGCTTGCCAGAGGGCTTTGCACCCTGTTTTTGACCTGAGACACCCTAAAATCTTTGTTTGATGAAATCCATGACGTTGGACCAAATACAGAATTCGGATATTGGATAATATCTTATTTCATACTGATTATATGAAGCATCAGGTCCCTGTGCTGGGAAGGCTTAAACAGTTGCAGCATGAGGTGAGCCACAAATGGTTTTTAAGAAGCCTACTAAGCTGGGTTTTTAGAGGCCTGTGGTTTAGACCAATAACCATACCTTATGGCCAGAATGGATGATCTCACTGTTTGGTATCAGGTGGGTTGCGACCCGAAAAAGTAGCTCATATCGCTCGTTTTCAAGATGCACCTTACCTTGTGACCAGCAGACCCCTGAAATTATTAATTTCAATATGTCTGATTGTTCTGTAACTCCCCTGAAAATTCATATTATAGTGAATTTCTGGAGATCAAGTGCCATATTGTGATCAAGGCTCTCAATCCGGAAACTGACATAAAATTTGCGTGATGAGAGTTAGAAACAGGCAGGACAGCGTGGCATTTCCGAATGTCTGGTGACCAGGAAGCCTGTGAACGCCTCTTGCTATGCGCTTAATTGGGGGAGATCGACCTTGTATTGTCGGCTATTTAATATTCACTTTAAATTTCACTGGCTGCTGTTTTTAACTGTTTTATCCGTATCATTCGTGACGGTTTCTGGCCCGCTCAAGGCTGAAAAGTCAGACAATGCACGCATTGAAAGTGGTGCCATCGTCGGTGGGTGGCTTGAGATGGGCTGGCTTTCAGAAAATGGCACGCGTTTATCGGTTAAAGCCAAGCTGGATACAGGCGCGAAATCCTCATCAATCAATGCACCAGACTATCGCGTGATCAAAAAAAATGGTGCCAAATGGATTCATTTTGTCCTGACAAATCACAAGGGCAAAAGTGTCCAGATTGAAGCGCCTTACATACGGACGGTGAGGATACGCCGCGCTGGTGTCGGTCTTAGCAAGAGGCCGGTCATTCATCTTAAAATCTGTATCGGTGGTAAAGAGGAAATCACCGAATTCACGCTTGCTGACAGAACACAGCTGAATTATCAGATCCTCATTGGTCGGAAATTTCTCGCCAATCGCATACTCGTTGATTCAGGAAACAGGTTTCTTTTAAATCAGCGGTGTCGCAAACAAAAGAAAAAATCATGAAAATCCGACACATCCATATCCTCGCCATTCTACTGACCCTTTTCGGGCTGGCCGTGTTTCTCTATAAATGGCAAGTCACAGGGCTGCCATTGACAGCGGGACAACTTGCCCCTGCCTGGAATATTGAAACCCAAATCACTTTTGAGGCCAATGGTGGCCCTGTCAAGGTCAGGTCTTTCTTCCCGGAAAACAGCGGATCAATGAGTGTTCTTGATAAGCGCTATATCGCCAAGGGGTTTGGCCTTTCCGCACAGACTGTTGACAAAAACCGTGAAATAACATTGGCGAAAAGAGAGGCCTCCGGCCTGCAAGTGCTGCATCTGCGTTTCACAATTCATCAAAAGCAAAACAGGGATAAAGCAACGGCTGCCGCACCCGAAAAACCTGTCGTTAGATTAGTGGGGACGAAACTCACAGCGGCGCAGGAAGTCCTGGAGACTGCGAAAAAGCAGTCTGCGGATGAGGGTGGTCTGGTCAGCGCGGTGTTAAAACTGCTCAGTTCTGCTGCGCCTTCCGATTCTGTAAAGGAACTCTTGGGGAAAAAACTTGACTTGAAAAGCCGGGCAAATGCGGCTGTTGGCATTCTTGCTCTGGAACAGATTTCAGCGCGACAGATAAATGGCCTGGATCTGACCTCACTGCGTAAAGATGCCCAGATCATACAGTGGCTTGAGGCATATGTTGATGGGGCATGGATCAACTATTCTATCGAGACTGGAAATTCAGAGCTCAGTGACAATGCTCTGGTGTGGTGGCGCGGGCCTCATTCACTTGTTCAGGTGGAAGGGGGAGAGAAATTAAAACGCCATATTTCACTTATTCAGATCGATGAAAGAGTGCTTGATCGCATACTGACACTTGGCAAGAACAACCAGGATGAACTGATCACATTTTCTCTGTTTGGTTTGCCGATTGCCACACAGGAAGTTTACCGGGTTATGATGGTGGTGCCTATCGGCATATTTATACTGGTTGTGCTGCGCAACATAATTGGGGTGCGCTCGCTTGGAACCTTCATGCCGGTTCTTATTGCTATCGCTTTTCGGGAAACCAATCTGATCTGGGGGCTTGTTTTATTCTCTTGTATTGTTGGCAGCGGGTTACTTTTTCGTTTTTATCTCGAACATCTCAAGCTTTTACTGGTGCCGCGATTGGCCTCGGTTCTGATCTTTGTTGTGCTGTTCATGGCTGTGATCAGTGTTGTGACCACCAAACTCGGTTTCGAACGCGGTATTTCAATCGCTCTGTTTCCGATGGTTATCATGACCATGACCATTGAGCGCGTTTCCATATTATGGGATGAACGGGGACCGGCTGAAGCCTTACAGCAAGCCATTGGCGCTTTGGCGATTGCTGCCCTCTGCTATCTGGTCATGACTATATCAGCGGTCGAGCATCTGTTTTTCACATTCCCGGAACTGCTTCTCATTCTGCTAGCAGCGACGCTGCTGATCGGTCGTTATACAGGTTATCGTCTCCTGGAGCTGAAACGTTTTCGGGTTCTGGCCGGAGATAACGCTGATGTTTGAACTTTCCAGAAAACTGAGCGAACTTGGCATATTAGGGCTGAACAAGCGAAATGCTGACTTTATCCTTCCCAATAACCCACGCCGTCTTTACCCGCTTGTGGATGATAAAGCAAAGACCAAACAACTGGCTGAACAGGCGGGCCTCAAGGTGCCACCGCTTTATGCCATCATCAGATATGCCGGTGATGTGCACAACCTGAAAGAGCTGCTGGCTGACCATGAAGATTTTGTTGTCAAGCCGGCCCAAGGTAGTGGCGGCGATGGAATTATTGTGATCAAGGGGCGAAGCAAAAACCTATACCGAAAAGCTGGCGGCACACTGATGAGTTATGAAGAGCTGGAATTTCATATTCTCAAATCATTGAGCGGCGTTTTCTCACTTGGTGGTCAACGTGATCAGGTGCTGATCGAATATTGTGTTCAGTTTGACCCGCTGTTTGAAAAACTGGCTTATCAGGGCGTGCCCGATATCAGAATTATTATTTATAAGGGCATTCCCGTTATGGCCATGGTGCGGTTGCCAACTCGCATGTCCGGGGGGCGGGCTAACCTGCATCAGGGAGCGATTGGCACAGGCGTTGATATGGCGACAGGTAAGACACTGACAGCCGTTTGGCGAAACGATATTATCGTGGAGCACCCTGATACAGGGGAGTTGGTAAGCGGTGTGCAAATTCCACACTGGCAAAAGATGCTGGAAATTGCCGCGAGCACCTATGAGCTGACAGGGCTTGGTTATCAGGGTGTTGACCTGGTTCTTGACCGTAATAAAGGCCCGCTTATTCTTGAGTTGAATGCACGACCGGGGCTGAATATTCAGATCGCAAACAGGGCGGGCCTGCAACACAGGCTGGAGAAAGTTGATGAAATTTACCAGCAAGGCTTATCTGTTGAGGCGCGCAGACGCATTGCTGAAGAGTGTTTTGGGGTTGAGCTGACGCATTAGAGAACCGGTTAGATTTCACAGCTCTGAGAGTTCAGAAACGTTTCGTCCCCAGAGGCAATCCTGAAAGGTACACTGCCTGCTTTTTAACTGAATTGCTGCGCTAAATCTCAGGGAGAAAAGCTTTGCTCTGGAAGCTCCTGTTTTGAATATTCCTGGGCGAAAAGCGGCACATTATCCTGCTTATAAAGATCTTCCCGGAAATTTATATTGCCTCTGTTATCCACCCAGCTTGTTATATAGACAAAATAGACAGGTATCGGCGCGTCTAATTTCTGATACATGGCTTGTCCATCAGCAAGGACGGAGTCTGTGCGTTGCCTGTTCCAGCCTGGTTTGGTTGACAATATCCAGCTGGCGACATCCCTGATTTTTTCAACCCTGACGCAACCTGAGCTATAGGCGCGTGACTGATTATTGAACAGCCGTTTCAGCGGTGTGTCATGCATATAAACATTTTCCGAATTGGGCATGTTGATTCTGATTAGACCCAGGGCGTTCTGCGGCCCAGCCCCCTGTTTGAAATGAACTGATGACGGGCTGATTTTACTCCAGTCAATTGCCTGTGTTTCAAGTTCAACACCGTCTGATGTTCGCAATACCTTGAATTTTTCCCTTTCAAAATATCCGGGGTCTTTTCTAAAATGCGGGATCAGGTCCCGCCTTGCTATGCTGGCTGGCACATTCCATATAGGGAAAAAATTTACGCCTAATATCTGGGATTCAAAAATTGGTGTTTGCCGGCTTGGCCTGCCAACGATAACCTTGCTTGTCAGATCAAGCTGACCGTTTTTCACGGCGTATAAACGATATTCAGGTATGTTGACTATGACCGCTTTTTGTTTTGTTGTGATATGTGAGAGTTGTTTCATGCGGGCCAGATTTTGTCGTAGCTGATTCAATCTGACTTCCGGGCGGACATTCAGGGCCGCCAATGTTTGTTTACCAATGATCCCCTTGTTTATAAGACCATGCTGGGTTTGAAAGCGCACGATCGCTTCATGCAGGGATTGGTCATACATCTCATCATATTTACGGTTATTGCTGATTTCGCCGCTTGCTGCCAACCTCTGGCGCACTGTGAGGATGACAGGGTCTGTATCTCCCCGTTTCAAGGGGGGGCCAGATTTGATTTGTGGCCAGCCACCATTTTTGATTATTTTTTCATAATACTGGATAGCCGCTGTTAATTTGGCTTCGGCGGCTGGCCCGAAGATTGATTGTTCATTTTCACCGCCGCTTTCACCGGCATTGAATTTTCGCGGCACGGGTTTCTGCCCACTGTTAAAAAGACTGTCGAAGAACTCGGTGATGATGTTTTCTTCTGCAGTTGCTATTACAGGATTTGAGAGTGAGCCACAGAGAAATATTGAAGCCCCAAGAAGACGTATTTTATTAAAAAGCATATTTTTAAGTTACTCATTCAGATGATTGTTGCCTGTCACGTTCTACATGTCATTTATGGCAGGATCAGCGCGCAAAGCAGGGTGCTGTTTAAAACGTAATTTAAAGCCCTGGCCCGGTCCAGTGGAAATCTGCGCTGGTACTCTGCACCTTCGGACAGTGAGGGAATGTTGGGGGTAATTTATTTTTTATGTCTTATTGTATATTATGAAATGACAGAAAACCCTGGAATTTGAAATTCCTAATCTGGGGCTCAGAGGTTCGGATCTTCTTGGGGAGGCCATCTTTTCAATATATTTGCCACGTATTGTTAAAGTAGAATTTGCAAAAGTAAATCCATCTTAACCTCCCAATACGATCAGCTGAAACTATGCTTTGCTTTATATGCGCCCATATCTGTCTCATAAATGGGGATTAATTTAGTCTGTTTCCTTCACCGTTTACTTTCAAAGGAATTGTAATATGTTTTCAAAAACATTCAGCCTTCCAATAATTACCCTAAGTTTCACTACGTTAATTTGGATCAGCCCGGCAGCTGCTGACACTTTTAAACCGTTAAAATATCTTCAAGATGCATCCGTTGTTTCGGCCATCGCGACCGCTGTTTCACAGTTAAGCACTTGTGAAGAGGATTTGGTTTTTTCAGAGCAGAAAAAGAAAGATGAAGGCGGTGAGGGAGAAATTATGGTCATTACCGTGGATTGTAGCAAACTTCCTAACGAGCAAGGAAAGATGGAGCGTTCTGTGGTACGCGTTGAATTGGAAATAAACGAAGATGGCAGTATTGGCGCTCCTGTCGGTTTCTTATATGAATGAAGCCTTGGAGCTCTGCCTGATTTTAGAACAGCGACCTAATTCGCGGTCTCAGATTGACTGCCGTTGAATGCTTTGTCCTCTGCTAAAATATGAAAACGGGTCGAGATGGCGCAACTGTATTATTTGACGGTGCTAATATGGCAAAACGTAATCCTGAAAAAAATTTCGAGATGTTATGGAAAACATTTCACAATAGATATCCATTTTTTGAATTGAGAAATGTGGACTGGAAAAAGCAGTACGACATCTACAGACCACAAGTCACAAGCACGACAAGTGATGAGGAGCTTTTCGATATTATCTGCCAGATGCTTGCCCCGCTTGATGATGGGCATATCGAGTTAAACGCAAAAATAAAGTCACGCGGAAAAAAACAATCTTTTACCCCAGAGAAAAAACCCCGATTCTATCAGGAATTTTCTGACCGAGAGGTCAAACAGCTATTTAAAACGACTACAAAGACACTCGTTGATAATGGTTTTGGAAAGCCTAAGGAGACGAAAGCCTGGATGCTTCACTACTGCAGGTCTGAAGCCTTTGGTTATATTCGGATTCTTGAGCTGGAAGACATAAAGAAGCGAAAATTAGTGTCTGCACTTGATAAAATAGCTAGGGATTTTAAGGATTTAAAAGGCTTTATCATTGATATCCGAGATTGCCCCGGCGGGGATGATAGTACCGCAATCACCATCATCAATCGGTTTTGTGACCGCAAGCGTGTTGCCTTTCACAGAAAAACAAAAATTGGCCCAGGTGACACTGATTTTAAACCCCTTAAAACATGGCACCTTGAACCCCAAGGTGAGGAACAATTCACAGGACCAATTATGCTGTTAACATGTGATGCGGTGTTCAGTGGTGGAGAGGCCTTCGCGCTGGCAATAAAGCAACTACCTTATGTGACTGCCATTGGTGATCATACGAACGGTATATTCTCCTACACGTATGATAAAGAATTGCCAAATGGCTGGGAGTATTGCTTGTCTTACCAGGTTTACTTATCAGCCGATATGGTGTGCTACGAGGGTAAAGGTGTGCCTGCTGACATTGAACTTTTAAATACAAAGGCTGACATTAAAAATGGTGTTGATCCCTTGATTACGCGGGCACTGGAAGAGCTGAAATCTAAAAGCGTGGGAGCGGAGAAAAGCGTTTGAATATTATCGCGTCTTTTTTCCTGATTTAATTTATTAAAATGCCGGGTTCTGGATGACAAGAGAGCGGCGAACTTTCAATCATTTTGATAAGGTGGCGGCAACCAACGCCGAACAAGGTCTCCATACGTGCCGGGCTTTGGGTGCTCTGGCTGGCGCATATGAAGGCCTAATATGGCTGTCCATGGATGGTGAATTAAATTGTAATCATCAAGCTTAGCATTCTTTGCACTGCCTTGACGGTAGTTCATCCATCTGTCGTTATTGCTGTGAAAAACTTTGAGCATATAGCGAGCCCCGTCACGTACCTGCAGATCGTTGGACTCGCTGCAACCATATTGCCGAAGCGTATCCATGAATGATGCAAACAGATCAAGGTTATCTGACTGCATAACCTGATAGAAGTTTTCCCGGTGAAAGCGATATAACGCTGGCCAGTCTGCCACATAGAGTGGAAATCTATGCGTGCCCGTTGGAATATGGGCGATGTGATTGGCAAGATCAGCGATATCGATAAACTTCTCGTTCCTGGCCCCCTTTTCAAACTCACTCGCATTGACAAGTTGATAGGTCTTAAAATATTTCCACACTTTTTGACCGAACTTGCGTGCTTCTAGAGGCAGTTCAATATCCGGATAGAGCTCGGCTTCGATCAACCAGAGGCTCCAAATATAAAGGTCAAAGAGTTTTTCTATATATACCGTGTTGGCATTCTGGTTATCTTTGATGATCTTATGTAAATCATCTCCTATCGCGGCTTTAAAGGAGCCACATGAGTGATATGCAGCATTGGTGCGTTTTGTAACCAGCTTCCTGAGGGTAGCTTTGGCCGGATAAAGTTTCTGAGCAAATATAGAGAGTGGTAATAGCTGTTGGAATTCCTCGCATAATACCCAATTTGGATTGAGATCCAGGTAGGGTTTGAGCAGGAGCGTCAGATTATTGCGCGCTGCTTTTCGCGTCTTTTCATCGAACGTCTTCTCATTTACGCTGGCATATGTAACTTGGATCAGAGCTTCAATTGAATCGTCCCAAAGATTCTGGACTGCCTCTGGCTTCTTCTTGAAGTAACTGATGATTTCGTCCCGCCCCGTTTTGATGGCAAGTTTAGCATCACTTGCTTCACTTGCAGACCAGGGTGCAGGGTTCATGTTTTTTTGCAAGTCGGTTGGTGGTTGCCAGCTCTTTGGCAATTTTGCACTATCAAGTATACATGGCGTTTCAGCCTTTTTTGCCAGGGTACTGGAAGACAATCCTAGCAGCAGAATTACGAAAAAAATCCATTTCATCTTATTGCGTCTCCTTCCCCAACAACATCTTTATTGCTGTACTGGCCAGATGCCTCTTACTGGATAGCCATTAAGCTTCGCGGATAATAAGAGTGGCGCAACCTCCATTTTTCTCAATCATATAGGGCTCAAACCGGTTCTTCCCGCCATGTTTGCCTGGTGCATCAACGACGCGAAGATCTGGGGATAGCTCAAATTTGAATGCATCTAGACCGAAAGGCAATCCCTCACCAATGGATTTCAACGCCGCCTCCTTGAGGCTCCAAAGCTGGAAGAATGTCCTTGTCCGGGCTGGACCACCTGCCTCTTCGACCATCTTCACCTCGTCTTTCGAAAAAAACCGTTGAGCTATTTCTAATACTGGCAAATCTTGTGTTTGATCTTCGAAGTCAATACCGATCTCGTGTGTTGTCGACCAGCTCCCAAGAAATCCTAACTGACAGGAGGAAAAACTAAACCTGTGTTCAGGCAAATCGGGGAGATAAGGGCGCCCTTTTTCTGTTTCGTCAAAGACGATCTGAGATAAGCAGTGCTGTGGTGACCCAAGCGCCAGCGCACCACAATAACGGCGAAACGCTCGCCGCTGTATGAATAGGTTCTTGTCGTTTTTATTTAAAAAGCGGTCTGCCCTTTGTAACTCATTTTTAGATAAGAGTGAAGTGCAGCGCCTCACTGCTCCGGGTTCGCGCATTACCGGCATAAAGAAAACACAAGCCATATTCTGTGCTGACGGCGGTGTCCAATCATATAGATTGGCTGCGAATAAAGCTGTGACCCAGTGGCTATCATTTCTGATCATCAGAAATTGAACCTCTCATTAACCGGGTATCCTCATCGATCAATGTCTGACCAGACAGTTCAGGGCGTTCGTCACTTCGCTCTGGCAGAGCAAGGGGTGGAAGGCTGATTGAACCACTTACAGCTTCCACTGGGCTCCCTTCGTAAGTACCCGTGAGAATGTTCATCTCTTTTAGCACCATGGATAAGGGCAGCAGTGTTGTATCTTGTTCGATAACCGCACCGCCCATCAATGTCGCCCCAAAGGTGACGGCGCACCTGTCATGGATATGTGTGCGTTTCACCTGTAGCATCATATTCTCAAATGAATGGAACTGCAAAAATCCGTTTACAATACAATCCTTGCCGAAATTTACCGCATTCCAGTCAAAGCACTGCATGGGTTTGGTTACGATGGTTCTGTCGCCAATCTTACATCCCATTAATCTTAGTATTGGATTCGAGAGGATGGTTCCGGCGCTAAATCCTAAAGGCCCTTTGCACCAGATGAAGAAGCAGTCTTGTGCAAAGAAGTAAGCAAAGTGGCGCCAAGACCAGAAGGGGGTGGAGTGATTTTTCCCCCATTCACTGCCAATAAGGACCTTTTTGATCGTGGCACTGAGCAGAACAAGATTGACCTCAGTGAGGACAAAAGCAATCACTGCGTTAACGATCGGGTTCCCGCCCAAACGCAGCAGGCAGATGTAAATAGCTGTGAAAATGAGCCCCTCGGTCATGCGCAGCATACCGATGCTGAAGATATCATTCAGAAATATTCGTGTCAGAAAGAGCGGGAAACTGGGTAGTGTATGGGTTTCATTCTCATCCTCAAAAGATGCACTTGCAAACTTTACTGGTGGGTTGCCCGCCACTGTAACAGGCTCATCCAGCCGCGAGCGCATTTGTCGGCGGAACTGAATATCACTGCCGGGTGTTGAGACACCCAGAAGAAAGTTGGATGGGAAATGCCCATACTCAGCTACACAGTTGTTACCGCTGAAGAAATTGCGAGGCATATCGAGACGACGTAAATTGATATGCTCTGCCCCATAGTCGAGCATGTTTGTGAAAGAACCATTTGACCAAAAAACCTGGGAATCAGCTGTCGCCAGCTCCGGGACGAGATTAAACATGACATCACATTCCGAGGCGCCCAAACGGGGGAAGCGCATTCCGGCTAGAGCCCGCAAATACTGGCCCGTTATGGTCCAGGTCCAAGCCCCTTGTATGCCATTCATTTTAAACACTCTGTACATCAGGAGGGCACCCTTAAGCCCTCGGGAAGGATATAGGCCGGGCGAGGCTGCAGTGAAACGAATGAATAGACAACTAAGTATAGATGTAATGAGAATGGTAAACCATGTGGTGATAAAGGCATAAAGAAAGAGGTGCCAGATAATCTCATAAATTGGCGTCACAATAAAATAGTTAGCGGGAAGCTCTGTGCTTCCACCGGGAACGTACGCGGTAAATGCTGCACCGGAGAGCGCTGCCTCTCCGGCGGGTATGAAGCCGCGTGCGTACCATAAGATAAGAGCCGTGGGGAGCACACTAAGGAAGAAGACTATGCCAACCTGCATCAGGATATTCAAGGTCTCCAGTAGCCAGATTGGCTGTGAGTACTCACAGAATTTTGCTGTGCGCTTCAGTTCTGTCCGGCGACCGGCAAGGCGAGCGGGGGCCCCTTCCCACATCTCCTCGGCGCCGACATCATTCAGGATGGGGGTAAACGGGGTGATCCATGTTCCACTGCCCACTTTCACATCAGCGGAAATTGCGGCCCGCATCCCGATCTTGCAACTGGTTTCAAGATGAATTGGGCCGATAAGCAAATTCTGACCTGACCATCTGGTTGTTTGGATATATGCTCCAGTCTGGATGGCAACATCATCTTCAATAGAGATTAAATCCAGAGGTCCGGACAGGTATGCGTCGTGCGCGCATTGCAGGTTCTTGCCAACAGTCACACCTAGCTGGCGCAAAACGAATGCAGTCAAAGGCGCACTGCGATACATGGCACCTAATGAGAGGAGTACCATTCCCTCCATCCGGCTAATGCACCAGACCCGCAGATGCATTCTGCTCCACTTGGGATAGATCCCGGGCGTTATATTGTTCTTATAGATGTCGCCTCCCATGAAGAACTTGATAATCATGACCCACAACAGGGTGGCGAAGGGTACAAGGAGCCCTATGACATAAAGCAAGAAACCAACGATGATAAACGCTGTGAGGGTGGCAGTTGTAAAAAATGTCGCGAATTCGACAAAGCCAAACAGGATGAGAAAGGCAAGCATCCCTGGAAAATATAAAAGAAATCCAAACAGAACCTGCAAGGCCGTGAAAGTTTTTACAGAAAGCATTTGCGCTGCAACTTCATCCCGATTGGCCCTGTGCTCAATGGGTTTTTCAGCTGTTATTTTGATCTGTTCCCGCTTCAGCTGGAAATTGGCGATCTTGCGTGCCGTATTGCATTCACTAAGCAGCGCCCGCACTGACACACTCCATCCAGCAGCTTGCAAACTCTGTGTTAAACGTGCAATGAGGATCGAGTGACCCCCTGCATCTGCAAATTCATCATCCAATCCGATCGGCGTTTTAAAAACATTACGGCAGATTGCCAGTACTTCTTCACATTTGGGGTCCATCTCTGCTTCACTAACAAGCGTCTTCACTCCCCCATTTTCTGAGTGGGCCGTTTTGATCGCTGCATCATTGTGAATGTCCTGGGTATTTACCCCGGTATTATTTTGCAGATGAAAAAGGTCGGGTAAATTCTTTCTGTCGATCTTGCCCGATACGGGTTTCATGACAAATTTTTCGACAAGGAAGATCTGCGAAGGAACGGAGGGTTCCGGCAGTTGACTGGCCAATGCTTCAGTGACAAGGGCTGCCCACTCTGCGGGTGCAGGCGAGACTTTGGAGACCTCTCCTTTTGAGATCTGGGGGGCAACGATAAACGCCACTAACGCATCGTTCTGGTAGTCCAGTACGGCCGCCTCTATTTCACTAAATTGCGATTGGAGTATGTCTTCAACTGCCTGTGTCTCTACCCGGTGCCCTCGCACTTTAAGCTGTGCATCTATGCGACCCAGGAAATGGATCTGGCGTGTTTGTGGGTCAATTTGGCACTTATCACCCGTGCGATAAAGACGTCCAAACTGAGGATGGGTGATAAACTTCTCGGCGGTTTGCTCTGGCAAATTACGATAGCCTCGCGCAAGATGCACGCCGCCGATGCAGAGCTCTCCGATCTCCCCATGGAGTAGCGGGTCCAGTCCGTTAACCTCAAGAATGGCATAGGTGACGTTGGCAAATGGCGAGCCTATCGTGACTGGTTCCCCGGGGCGCAAACTCTGGCGGCTTGTGTCTGTACTTGCTTCTGTTGGCCCATATGTGTTGATAACCTGACGTCTGCCCCTGGTCCAGGGTTCAACGAGTGCACTCGGGAAAGCCTCGCCCGCCGGAACAATATAGCGGCAGATGGGATAGGGCAGGTCCATCTCGGGAGTGGGGGTAAGGGTAGTGAGCAGCACCGGCGGGCAAAAAAGTACTGTAACTTCTGCCTGACGCAGGACGGGGACGAGGTCCGGTCCGGACTGGATTTGCTCTTTGGTCAGCAGGACAACGGCACAGCCTGATACCCAGGCGCTATACATCTCTGAGATGCTGCCATCGTAGCCCAGAGAGGACGTTAGTGAGGTTGCGTCCATACCCGCAGTGAGGTCAAAGTAATCAGCATAAGTCAGGGCCAGATTCACGTAACCTGCATGTGGGCACTCCACGCCTTTGGGCATACCTGTGGTACCACTGGTGTAAAAGATGGTTGCAAGGCGCTCAGTTGGGTCATCCAGCCACGGGGGCGGAGTTCTGCGGGGTAGATTCTCCGGTAATTTCAGGACGTCGAGTGTCGGTAGATCATGGAATTTGTCTTGCCCGCGCGTGAGAATAACCACTGGCTGTGCATCATTGAGCATGTGGGTAATCAAGGCATCAGGCATTGAGGTGTCGAGGAACATCACAGTGCCGCCGGCCCTAAGAATGCCAAGATGAGAAGCAACGATTTGCCAATTATCTTGGGACATTGCGACGACCACGACCTGGTCTGGCCCTGTCAGGTAGGGAGAAAGGGCAGCGGCAATATTCCCCGCTCGCTCGTCGAGTTCAGAATAGGTTAGGCTCTCTCCAGTGCTGGGTATCTGCAGAGCTGTATGATCCGGGTACTTTTCCGCTGACCGGCTGAAGACATCGGATAACCACTCCACTCCCTCTTGATGCGGAACATTTTCAAGATGATAGTCGCCAAAGCTATCTGTCAGGCTGTACTGGCATGTGTCTGCTTGCCCGTGAGGCACTTTTTCAGAAGCCCATAGGTATCGCCTCCATGCCAAAAAGGTCAATAAAAGGAAACCCAAGATGGTGAGTATTGCAACAATTAGGGCCAAAGCTGTTCCTCTAATGATCATTAAGTCTAGCTGCTTGAGCTCACATAGAGACTTACGCCTTGACTTTAAACATTAAATTCTCACAAAGGTTCACCATAATCAAACCCGTGTGTTTAATCAAAGTAACGCTGCAATGTTCCCTTACGGCGGATATCTAAGGTTACGCAATGGAAACCACCACCTAACATTTTAGAGTGGCGCAATTTTAGCGCTATAACATCAAGACCATGCTTCTCCAGAAGCCTTATAAGATCCGTCTGATCACTATCGACCACAACTGTATTCGGATTGATGCTAAATGCATTCATATCAATCCAGTCACTTCCTATACATTTAGACAGGTAGTCGGCTTCATATCTGTCTGTATTCTGCATTGGCGGGCTATAGATGACTTCCCACTGCTTGAGAATTTCGGGCAGGGTGTCATCATTGACGCGTGCAGGATTGCAGAGAATCAAACCAGGGCGCAGAGCCACAAAAGTTGAGTCAATATGGCTGCCATAATAAACATCTTTAAGAAAATGCACCCGAAACCTGTCACCCAATATCGACTGTAACCATTGCCCGCCCAGTTCGTTACCAGTGCCACTGACCAGATAGATCAAATCTTCCCCAAAACGTAAGATGTTTGCCGCATCAAACGCCGGTTCATCGTTACGGGGGGTGGGTTTTTCAAAATCGACATCAAATAGAGAATCTAAAAGCATGGGTTTTGGGGCACTGAACCACTTGGCGCCAGACTGTAAATAATCCAAGAGTATCGAGCGATAGCTAAATGTTTCCTGGGCGCGGCTGCGCAAGACATTGGGCGTTTCGATAATCTGATCGCCAATAACTAACATTATGTCGCGAGGGCAATAATTATAATACCCTTCAGATTCCCAATTTATTGTAGAAAATTTGGCGTCATGTGGCCAAGTCTCTGGACGTTTGACCGTAATGTCCATTTTCTCCAGGACCTGAATAAATTCATTCAAATCTTCTTCCGTCTCTTCAATAATTTTTTGTGGAAACGGGCCTTGAGGTATTTCCGCCAAAGAACGATCAGGAAATTCTGCTAGCTGTGTGCTCGGGTCTGGTGGTGGAAACCGTGCATGCAACGGATTGCCTACAATAACTTCTTCCAGTTGATCCCACTCATTGCAACTCCATACTTTTGACATATGTAACAGGTCTCCTTAACTCGGACGTGGATATAGACTATCCTTATTTTATACCTTGAACGCTCAGCGTTCATCTCATTCTCATGGTGGTCAATACTTTGAAACACCAAAGAATTTTACCAGACAGGTTATATTGAGACTTCCACTTGCTGGTTGCTAATCAAATCGTCTTTACCAGCGGACAGAATTGCTGAAAAAGTCTGGGAATGCAATTGCCTCATCAGATGATATTGCTGTTTCAAGAATAAAATTGCTGACGGCAAGATCAAGAACACCAAGCCCAAATGGGGAGAATATACGCGTCTTGTTTTGATCTATTGTGACCTTTTTATCCAGAACATCCACCAAATTTCCCAAGATGAAATCTCTATTTCCGGTTGCCTGTTCTGTTAGATGGAGTGATGTATTTGCCTTCAGGCAGTGATCTATATCGTCAACAATGTTCTGCGACGCAAGGATGACATCTGTGCAAATATCCCGCAGTGATAAATGTAAAATTGTCGGGGAATGCTCAAATAATTTCACATCTGCCAGATAAGGTTCCAGTGTCGTTGTGGTGAAAACAATTAAATTGGCCTTGGTTATTGCGTCAGCCAAATTGTCCTCGATCACAACCTCAAGCTGATACTGATCGCGTAGCCATTTGCTGAAATGCTCAGCTGCTTCATGGTTCAGATCATATAAATGGATTTTGTTAAACTTCCATTTGCGATATATGAGCCACTCTATGGTTGTCCGGGCTATTATCCCGGTCCCGATAATACTCAGTGTTGCGTTAAAGGGAGTCGGAGAAATATGCTCCGCTGCCAAAGCCCCAGAAGCGGCAGTGCGGGTCGCACTTATCAGTGATGCCTCGATACAGGCTATCGGATACCCTGTTGAGGCATCGTTTAGAATCTGTACGGCTGAGGCACGTGCTAAATTTGTTGCCGTATTATCCGGAAAACTCGATATCCATTTTATACCACTTTTTTGAACTTCACCGCCGAGATGTGCTGGTAATGCGATGATGCGCGCATTGGGTTTCTCAGGATATCGCAAGAAGTAGCTGTCTGGATTTACAGAGTCTCTTGATGAGTGAAGCCGATAAGCTTCTTCCACAGCATCAAAAACCTGGTTCTTATTTTCATCGATAATGCTCTTAACGGTTGAACCAGAAACAACATAAAAAATTGGGGCAGTAGTAATAACAGTCTCTCCTAAGCTTGCAGTGGCGTCTTCAATTAAGACATAACAACGTCTTTTACCCAGTCCGGGTTGTAAATAGTGTCTAAATATTTTTCGCCAAGATCCGGAGAGATGGCCACAATTGTATCGCCGGGCTCGAATTCCGGAGCTAACTGCTGTATCGCAGCCAGGACTGACCCCGTGCTTCCCCCTACAAGTAAGTGATGATCTCTTACGAAAGAATGACAAGCTTCAACTGTTTGCACTTCATTTATGATCACAACTCTATCCGGATTGGCAATATCGGCCAGTTTTGGTCGCACGCTGGTGCCAATGCCGGGAATGTTTCGTTTTCCTGGCGCGCCGCCAAATGTAACAGAGCCCACCGGCTCGATGGCTATAATCTTTATATTTGAGAATACCTGATGAAGCCGTTCTGATACTCCGGCGAGCGTACCGGTTGTGCCTGATCCTACAAAGAGCCAATCAACCTTATCGAATTCACGCACAATCTCATTTGCGGTTTGCTCGGCATGAATATTCTTGTTAGCCACATTGGCGTATTGATTGAGCCAGAGCGCGAGCGGTTCAGATTTTAATATTTTGTCTATTGTTTCGAACCTACTTTCTAGGTATCCCCCCGTAGAGTCGTGATCTTTAACCACGATGACCTTGGCTCCATAAAGCTCCATGCCTCTTATATTCGCGTGATTGGCGTTAGGATCTGTTACGCAAATAAATTCATAGCCTTTCACAGCACATACAATGCTAAGCGCTATTCCAAGATTTCCAGAGGACGATTCGACAATTACGGTTTCGCCCGGCTTGGCAAGCCCACGCTGTTCCAAGTCCTGAATAAGCCCAATCGCAGTCTTGATTTTAATTGAGCCGGATATATTCAATCCTTCTAATTTAAGAAACACATCGTGGCTTCCAGCAAATTGGGGAAGATGGTAAAACAGATCACGAAATATTAATTCTAAAGGTGACTCAATAATCATAAAAACACCCTACTCAGTTTCATTTTTACAAATCGACAACGATTATGTCCTGTTCAATGACCATCTATACTTAAAGATCTGTTTACTGCCATTGGTTGCTATGCGCTTGTATTTAATTAATAATTATCAGATTATGACTCAAAGTTTGAGGAATTATGAAAAGTCCTTAGACTTGTAATCACATTGCCCCCTAATATTGAAAAATGTTCAGCCCAAATCTTATTCACATTTTTTACTCGTGTCTTTAGCAGTGGCGGGAAAAACATTCAGAACGTCTCGCACCGGGCTTCGAACCGTCCGGTTTTTACTGTGTTTTTCGCATCAGTTAACAACTTTGACAGTAAAGCTTGTCGATTTTTATGCGCTTTGTTCTCTAACATTGCAACAGCCAACTGGTGGACCGCTTATTATTAGCTATTCTGATTGTTTTTACGTTTAATTATAAATTATTCTGTTCGTTGATTAGAAAATGCTATTTAAATTTCACTTCTGGATATTGTAGTGTCTGCATAGCATGACGATAAAAAACCAGGGTTTAGTCTCCTGGAGAATGAAAACAAACGGATCATGCAGGTTTCAAACTATGACAATATGATGCGGTCTGTCGCTGTTTATTCAGATGGGCTGCACATACCCAAAATTAGCGAATCTGCGCACCCAAATTGATGCAGTTCCCTCAAGGAGGAAATGATGGACGATAAAGTTAGTAAATGCCCTGTGATGCACAGTCACTCACGCCTGGGCGGTACATCCAATAGCGACTGGTGGCCGAACCAGTTGAACATTGGTATGTTGCACCAGAACTCTCACCTCTCTGACCCTTTGGGCGAGGGGTTCGATTATGCTGAAGCGTTCAAGTCGCTTGATCTGGCCGCGTTGAAACAGGACCTTTATAACCTGATGACTGACAGCCAGGACTGGTGGCCAGCTGATTATGGCCATTACGGGCCGCTATTTATTCGCATGGCGTGGCACAGTGCCGGTACGTACCGTACGGCGGATGGGCGCGGCGGTGCCTCGTCTGGTACACAGCGGTTTGCTCCCTTGAACAGCTGGCCTGATAATGCCAACCTTGACAAGGCGCGGCGCCTTCTCTGGCCGATCAAACAGAAATACGGCAATAAAATTTCCTGGGCTGATCTGATGATCCTTGCCGGTAACTGCGCCATTGAATCCATGGGCGGCAAGACCTTTGGCTTTGCTGGTGGCCGTGAAGATATATTTGAACCGGAACAGGATATTTACTGGGGTGCTGAAACCGAGTGGCTTGCCCCCAGTGATAATCCCAACAGCCGTTACTCGGGTGAGCGTGACCTTGAGAACCCGCTTGCCGCCGTGCAGATGGGTCTTATCTATGTGAACCCTGAGGGACCAGACGGAAACCCTGACCCGGTGGCTTCCGGCCGTGACATTCGCGAAACATTCATGCGGATGGCAATGAATGATGAAGAAACCGTTGCGCTCACAGCAGGCGGCCATACTTTCGGGAAATGCCACGGTGCTGGTGATGCCGGCCTTGTTGGCTCTGAACCCGAAGCTTCAGATATTGCTGAGCAGGGTTTTGGCTGGAAATCCAGCTTTGAATCCGGCATTGGTGATGACACCATCACCAGCGGTATTGAAGGCTCCTGGACACCAACACCGACCAAATGGGACAACAGCTATTTTGATTTATTGTTTGGGTATGACTGGGAGCTGACAAAGAGCCCGGCTGGTGCTAACCAGTGGGTTCCGAAAAATGTCGATGAGAAACATCTTGCTCCTGCCGCGCATGACCCATCAAAAAAAGTCACAACCATTATGACAACTGCGGATATGGCCATGCGGATGGACCCGATTTATGAACCCATCTCACGCCGTTTCCACGAAAATCCGGATCAGTTTGCCGACGCTTTTGCCCGCGCCTGGTATAAGCTGACCCACAGGGATATGGGGCCAACATCCTGTTTTCTCGGGCCTGAAGTACCAGAGGAAGAATTGATCTGGCAGGACCCCATTCCCGAAGTTGATCACCCGCTGATTGATGAGGGTGATGTCCGTGATCTTAAAGCCAAGATACTGGCTTCTGGACTTAGTATTTCCCAACTTGTCACAACGGCCTGGGCTTCGGCTTCGACTTTCCGTGGGTCTGATAAACGGGGCGGGGCGAACGGGGCCCGTATCCGGCTTGCGCCACAAAAAAACTGGGAGGTTAACCAACCAGATCAACTGGCCACAGTGCTTAGCACTCTTGAGACCATACAGACCGCCTATAACCAGAGCCAGTCGGGGGCTAAGAAAATATCCCTTGCTGACCTGATCGTACTTGGCGGTGCGGCGGCTATTGAGGAAGCGGCCAGAAAAGCCGGCAGTTCCATTGAGGTGCCTTTCACACCGGGCCGGATGGATGCCAGCCAGGAACAAACAGATGTAGAATCTTTTGAAGTGATGGAGCCGATTGCCGACGGGTTCCGCAACTATATCAAAGGTGCCTACACTGTCTCTGCCGAGGAGTTGCTGATCGACAAGGCGCAACTTCTTACCTTAACAGCCCCAGAAATGACGGTGCTTGTGGGCGGTATGCGTGCGCTTGGGGCAAATTCCGGCGCGGGTAATCATGGTGTCATGACAGATCGGCCGGGGGCGCTTACAAATGATTTCTTTGTGAACCTTCTTGATATGCGCACAGCCTGGCAGGCCACGTCTGATCAGGGCGATCTATTCGAAGGGCGCGACCGGGCCTCTGGCGAAGTGAAATGGACAGGGACACGCGTTGATCTTGTTTTTGGCTCAAACTCCCAGTTGCGTGCCATTGCTGAGGTTTATGCCCAGAGCGATGCACAGGACAAATTCCTCAAGGACTTTGTTGCAGCCTGGGACAAGGTGATGACAGCGGATCGTTTTGATATCGCGTGATTGTCACTGCAGGGTCTGGCCCTGATTTGCAGCTAAGATTGAGCGGCGTTTCAATGGAAATTGAAACGCCGCTTTATTTTTACCCTCTTTAATTTCAAACGGATGTCTGGCCTTCCGACTCTTTCTGGCGGGCGCTGGCCATCTGGCGGGCAAGGTCTTCTGATCGCTTGCTTCTGGCGCTTGAAAAACCTGCTAACAGCACATAAAGAGCGGGTGTTAAAAACAGTGTCATCAGGCCTGAAAGACCAAGACCACCAAACACAACCCAGCCGATAGCCCCTCTTGATTCTGAGCCTGGCCCGCTTGAGAGGATAAGTGGAAGACCAGCCAGTATGGTCGAGAGCATTGTCATGATTATCGGGCGGAGACGAACGATTGAGGCCTGATGTGCGGCCTGATAAACCTCTGCCCCCTTTTCGCGCAGCTGGTCGGCAAATTCCACCATGAGAATGCTGTTTTTCGCCATAATGCCGATCAACATCAAAATGCCGATCTGGCTATAGATGTTGATGGTGGTGCCCGTGAAGGCAAGCGCATAAATCGCGCCGCATAATCCAAAAGGTACGGTCAGGATGATTATCCCGGCGCTTACAGCGCTTTCAAATTGGGCGGTGAGAACCAGGAAGACGATGACAAGAGCGATTAGAAAGGTCACCGTTGTACCCGATGAAGTTTCGTTTAAAGCGGCCGCTTCATCCAGCAAAAGAATGGAGATACCTTTTTCCAGAACCTTGTCACCCAGAGCGCTGACATCGCCAATCGCTTCACGCAGGCTATAGCCTTCTGCCGGATCAGCCGAAATTTCAATGGCCCGGCGCTGGCCATGGCGATCCAGCTCTGCGGCAACGGCAAATTCACGAAAGGAGACCAGTTGGGAGAGGGGCACCATTGTATCTGTTTTTGAGCGGATATACAGATTGGTGAGGTCTTCCGGCGAAGAGACATCACCGGGCCGCGCCTCCAAAATGACAGGGATGATTTGATCGTTTAGGGTCAGCTCTGTTATTTTATCATTATCAACCAGCGATTTGAGGGTGGTTGCCAGATCTTCCAGTGAGACGCCCATATCGGCAGCGCGGCGGCGATCAATATCTATTGAGAGCTGGGGCTGCGTGGCGCGGAACTCAACCCGGAAATTGGATAATTTCGGGAGTTCCTCTTGCATAGCTCTGACAAAATTTTCCGCGTTTACGGCAATACGGGCATAATCCTTGCCTGTGAGAGCGAATTTTAGACCACCTTCTGCACTTCTCAGCCCAAGCGAATTGCTACGTCTGGCCCTCGCTTGTGAGCCAATGATGTTGGAAAGCGGGGTTTTTATCTCATTCAAAATCTGATTTTCGCTGATGTCCCGCTCAGACCAGGGAACAAGGGGTGCTTCTATCCACCCACGGTTGGGGTCCCAGCGACCTGAGATTGTAAAGATATGGGAAATGATGCCGCGTTGCTTGTAGGGTTTCAGTATGTTTTCAACTTCCTGCACCTGACGATCAGCATAGTTGATACCTGTGCCGTCGGGCCCGACCAGCATGATCCTGATCTGACCGCGGTCTTCTTCGGGAACCAGCTCCTCACCGATGGACTGATAGGTTATGGCGGCACCAACGGCCAGCAAACAGCAAAGGCCTATGATCGCCAGGGGTGCAGCCAGGGCTATGGTGAGAAGTTTTTCATATTGCCTGATCAGGGTGCGGCCAAATCCTGAGAGTTCGCGGGTCAGCCGGTTTTGCTTTTGCCCAGCTTTTGGCAACGTTGATGCAATCATCGGGCAAATGGAAAGCGCAACAAATGATGATATCACCACGGTCACGGCAAGGACAAAGCCAAATTCAGCAAACAGGCGGCCTGCGGTTGAGGGTAGAAACGAGATTGGCAGGAAAACAGAGATGAGTGTGGCTGTTGTTGCCATCACGGCAAAAAAGACCTGCCGCGTGCCCACCACAGCGGCGGCTTTTCTGGCGAGGCCTTTGGCCGAATGACGCTGGATGTTTTCAAGAACCACGATGGCATCATCCACCACCAGGCCTGTGGCCAGTACAAGCGCCAGAAGGGTGACAAGATTGAGAGAAAAGCCCATCAACCAGATGGCGGCAATTGAGCCAATGAGGGCAATGGGTATGGTCACGGCCGGTATCAGAGCGGCGCGCCAGTTGCCTATAAACAAGGCAATGACGATCACCACGATGAGGGTCGCAAACAACAAACTGTTAAAGACTTCCCTGATTGCGCCTTTGATAAAGCGGGCATCATTGGTGATTATGGTAAAGGAGATGTCACGGTTCTTATTCTTCAGCTGTTCTATTGTTTCTTTTATGCCTGAGGCGATGGAGATGGTATTTGATTCGGCCTGCCTGATGATGCCGAGATTAATCACTGTCTGCCCATCCAGCCTGGTGTAGTTTTTCACTTCCTGGGGGCCAAAAGATGCGGTTGCAACGTCACCCAAACGGACCGGGTCCCTCAGGATCAGATTTTCAACTTCCTGACTGTTCATGGTGGAGGCATTGGTCCGCACGATCACTTCCTGATCGCCGGATTTGAAGCTTCCTGCCGGTACATCAAAGCGAGCTGTTTTTAAAACGGTGATGACGTCTGTCACTGTCAGGCCATATCCTGACAGTTTGAGGGGGTTTAGCGATATGCGAAGAACTTTTTCACGTTCACCGAACATGCTGATGTCGGCCACACCATTGATTGATGTCAATGAAGGGATAATTTCAATCTCAATGCGTCTGGTCAGTTCATCAATAGACAGAGAATTGCTGGCAACGGCAATTTGCATGATTGGTGATGCGTCAGCATCAGCCTTGATGACAAAAATATCCTCAACCCCTTCGGGTAAGTTATATTGCACGCGGCTAACGGCTTCACGGATGTCATTGGCTGCATCAATCAATTCGACGTTCGGGTTGAATTCCGCCCGGATGCGCAAGTTGTTTTCCTCGCTTGAGGAGCGTACAGCTTTTACACCGTTGACCCGGGCAACAGCGGCTTCCAGCACACTTGTAACCTCAGCGTCAATGGTCTCGGGTGCACCGCCAGGATAGTTGGCCCTCACTGTCACTATGGGCTGGTCAATGTCCGGCAATTCGCGGACTTCAACGCCAAAGAGAGCGCCAAGCCCGGCGATGATTATCAGCAGGTTGATAACAATTGCCAGATAGGGTCGGCGCACAGAGAGGGCGGCCAAGTCGTTTGCCTGATCCTGCTGGGTGATGTGATCGCTCGCCATGGGATTGAGTTCTCTTCAACTTTCTGTTTGCGCCTCAGTTCAGCCTTTTTAAAGGCCTGCTGGTAAATGCCGGGGGTTCAGTTTCTTTTGTTATTCCAGTCTTATTCCAGCTTTTTCTCAAAGGGTGTTGCTAAAACAGCTCTGGCTTTGCCTGTTCAAAGGTAACCTCTGCACCGTCCCGCAACCTGTGCAGCCCTTCGACGATGACCTGATCCCCTTCCTTCAGATCACCATTGACCAGAATTGTGCTGTTCAGACGTTTGACGATCTGAATGGCCACGCGTTTGGCCTTGTTGTCCTGGATTTTCCATACATAGCTTTTGCCTTTGGACCAGTTCAGGGCCAGTTCCGGAATGAGAGGGTATGTATCGCCGGTCAGTTTGACTTTGGTGATAAAGGACATGCCAGGGCGCAGCAGATCTTCCTGATTTGGTATGTGCGCACGTACCATGACGGACCGGCTTGTCGGGTTTATGCGTGAATCTATGGATTTGATGGTGCCGATAAATTCCCTTTGATTATAGGTGGGGGTCATGGCCAAAACCGTATTTCCCCGTTTGATGCGGGATATATAGATTTCCGGGATTTCAAATTCGATGATCAGAATTGAGCGATCATCAAGGGTCATCAATTCGGTAGTCCTTGAGACTCGGTCCCCCGTCTCGACCTTGGGGATGCCGATGATGCCGGTAAATGGGGCAATGACCTGGCGGTTTTTCAGTGTTTCCAGGGCCTGATCCAGCTCCAGTTTGGCACGGGCCAGCCGGGTTTGGGCGTCAACGACATTGGCTTTTGAAGTGATTTTTTTCTTCAGGAGTTCGTTTGATCTGGTGACCAGGCGTTGTTCCTCGAGAACCTTGGTTTCAGCAACTTTCCTGGCCAGCTCCGCGTCTCTCATATCAAGCTGTAGGATCACGTCACCCTTGTTGATTTTCTGGCCTGACTTGATATTCAGTTTTGTGATTTCCCCGTCCGTTTCCGGAAACAGCGTGATAAAGCGTAAGGCGCGGGCTGTACCCAGCGCTTCAACGTTATCATCATTGGCTGCGCTTTTCACAGGCTCAATGACCACAGGCAGCAAGCGTGCATTGGCGTTTTTCTGTTGTTTTGATTTTTCAGTAACCTGAGAGAAGAAAGCACTGACTTCCTCACGCTGCAGCCAGAGGCCAAATGAAGCGATGAGAAAGGCCATGAAAATAATCAGCTGAATACGCATGGAGACGTGTTGTCTCATCTACTTTCTCCATTTGGCCAGTTGCAGCCCGTCATATAAAAATCTATTCCCGAACAAACCTAACTGTTTTACGTATCACTGGCCTTGGATCTGTCGCTTTTTGATAAAAAAATTTCCCACCTCGGACGATCATTTACATTTGCTCTTTCACATATGCTCTTTCACTTGGGATCATTCTTTAGGGGTCATTTTTTCAGGTTTATTCTAACACAGTCTGAGTTTTACCCAGACATGGGCCCATTTTGTAAAAATACTCTTCTAACTGGCCAATTGAAAGTCATTTTCGGGAAATGTCATCAACTCCACCTGTGATTGCGAGCTTATCCTTAAATTCTGACCATTTTTTAACACCCTAATTTTTCATAAGTTACTGAGGGCTACGCCGGATTATCTCAGCTCGTGAAGGCGTGATCCGGGGCCCAGCTGAACAGGGCTTTGCTGGTTTAAAGTGAGTATCTTTTTTAGAATCTATCTTAGAATAATTTTAAAGTATTGTTTTTATTAACTTTTTGCTTGACCAATTTTATCACTGTGCTTAGGTGTCGCAAATGGCTTTCTGAATAGTTCAGGGAGTTTGTCTGATTACGGGACTTTGAATCCCGTTTATTGGAGATGAAAATGACCACTCTATTCTTGTTCGCAGGATCTGACAGATCCTGGCATCGGATGATGCGGGGTATTCACCACTGTCGTCTTTCCCGCCCTCTTTTTTCTCAAAATTCTTTCTCACAAAAATCAGATAAACACTCGGATCTGTCCGTTCATTCCAGGCTGCACCGCGTTGCGGGCTGCCTTTATGGCGCACTCTTTCATTCGGCTGTTGCCGCTTAACCGTTTCCCGTTGGCCACGTTCATCAGTTGGCATTTTGAGGGTTTGAACCTCATGCCCAGATGATTGGTTTGCAGCGCCTTTTTATTGTGATCATACTGAGGACTTCCTGATGCGAAAAAATAACTGTTTCAAGATCGGCACTGATTTACGCCCTGATACTGAGGATAGGGGGCCTGATGGTGCACCGCATAAAACTGAACCGGCACCCTTTGCCAGACAGTCATCCTGCCTGCAACAAAGAGATCATATCAGCAATCCGGCCCGGCTGATCGGGCTTGGCTTTCGGTATTGGGTCCGAGGGATGCAGACCGCGCGTTCCTCCTATTATGACCTCTGCTGTCAGAATTATATCCAGGCCTTTGGTCCGCCCAGCGGCATTGTGCTTGCCACACGGCTTGGTCACTGGGTTGATGCGCTTGACCAGAATAAAAAGCGTGCTTTTCAGGTCTATGACCAAGGTGATGAGGGCTTTAGCTATGATGAAGTTGTTGCCATTTCGATGGTGGCAGCCTCACAACATGCAGACTGCCCGGCGCTCAAGGCCTGTCTTTATGCCATCACCCGTTCATCTGATCTTGATTTTCCCATGCTGGCAACCAGGGAGTTTGCCCATGGTCTCATCGATGCTGGCCAGATCATTGAACCACATGTCATTGCTGAACCGCTTGCCACCATGGCGGAGGCAAGCCCGGCACGCGCCAATTAATTCGAATTGATTTAAACCTTAAGGAGAAAAAGATGCGTTACTTGAAATTTATGCTGATCATCGCCGTTTCGTTGATGGTCACACCGTTTCATGGCGGGGGTGCGAAAGCGGCTGAACCTGGCGTTGATGCCATTGTAAAAAATTATGCGGACATTGCCGAGGCGATTTATCAGGATTCGCTGACAACAGCCACCACGTTAAAGACTGCGATTGATGCGTTGCTGAAAGCCCCATCCAAGGAAACGCTTGAGAAGGCAAAAGCCGCCTGGCTGGCAGCCAGGGTGCCTTACCAGCAATCTGAGGCTTACCGGTTCGGTAATGAAATTGTTGATGAATGGGAAGGCAAGGTAAATGCCTGGCCACTTGATGAAGGGCTGATTGATTATGTGGCGAAAGATTATGGCGCAGAATCTGATGAGAATGACCTTTATGTTGCGAATGTAATTGCGAATAAATCTCTCAAAATCGGCGGCAAGACCGTTGATGCCAGCAGCATTGATAAAAAACTGATAGCAGAAACCCTGCATGAGGCCGGTGAAGTTGAAGCCAATGTAGCCACCGGTTATCACGCAATTGAATTTTTGCTGTGGGGACAGGATCTGAATGGCACCGGTAAAGGGGCAGGCAATCGCCCTGCTACGGATTTTGATACCAAAAATTGTACCAATGGTAACTGCCAGAGACGGGCTGACTATCTGGTTGCGGCAACGGACCTGCTGATTGATGAGCTAAAATTTATCATTCAGCAATGGGGCAAAGATGGTGCGGCACGGAAAGGCCTTTTGGACAAAGGTGATAGTGAAGCGCTGAACGTTATTTTTACCGGGCTGGGCTCGCTTTCATATGGTGAACTCGCTGGTGAGCGGATGAAGCTTGGCCTTATGCTGCACGATCCTGAAGAGGAGCATGATTGCTTTTCAGATAATACGCACAATTCCCATTTCTATGATGCGCTTGGCATTCAAAATGTTTACCTCGGCACTTATAAACGGGTTGATGGCTCAGTTATCAAAGGGGCAAGCGTTTCTGATCTTGTGAAAGCACGTGATGCCAAGGCTGATGCTGAAATGCGCGACAAACTTGCCGCCACCCTGAAAGCAATGGCCGTCATGGTCAAGCGGGCTGAGACCGTTGAAGCCTATGACCAGATGATCGGTGAGGGAAATGCGGAAGGGAATGCGGTGGTGCAGGCTGCCATTGACTCGTTAACCCTACAGACGAAAGCGATTGAGCGAGCGGTTGCCGCGCTTGATCTAAAAGCGATCGAGTTTGAAGGTTCTGACAGCCTTGATGCGCCTGACAAGGTTCTTGCTAAGTGACTTGACTTGATCTGTTGCGAACTTGACAAAGTTGGCAACAGATCAACTGCTATTGTGAAAATATAGCTTGCTTTATATGTTATGTTATAACATAACAATTATAACCTACAAGATGACCCTTACTCTGGAGCGTGCATTTGAAATTTCCAGAGCCAAAACAGACTAGCGTGCTTTATATATCACTTTGTCTGAGATCTTCTTCATTACTGAAGAATGTCGCATTGAAAAGCCTGCTTTCCTGACCTAGGGTTTGATTGAATAAGTGATTGTTTTAACTAGTATATTTTAGTTTTATGCATGTATATTAATGCATAATATGCATAGTGCATACATGAGACCTGGTATCGTTCTTAAACTGAGGGAATTTACAATGAATACTAAACTAACGAGGACCCGTCTGGCAGCAGCTGTGCTGGGTCTTTCCATGCTGACCATTACCGCACCCGGTGCGGTGGCGGCTGATTTCGGCGGTGATTGCTGTGCGGATCTTGAAGAGCGCGTGGCCGTTCTTGAAGCGACAACCGCACGCAAGGGCAACCGCAAGATGTCTTTAACGGTTTCCGGCCACGTTAATCAGGGCATTCTGTTTTGGGATGACGGTGAAGAGAGTGACACTTATGTGGTTGGCAACTCAAATGATGATCTGAGCATGTTCCGGTTTGAGGGTGAAGCAAAATTCGCCTCTGGCTGGAAGGCAGGTTACCTGATTGAGCTTGAGCTTTCGCACTCACCATCTGCTGGCGTGTCACAAACTGATGATGATGGCGCTGATGAAATTGGGATCAGTGAAAGTGCCATGTTCATTGAAAGCGAACAATATGGCCGCATTACCTGGGGCTTTACGGCACAACCCTCTGACGGCGCACCTGAGGTTGATCTATCCGGTGGTGTTTATGCCGGATATGCCGCCGTTGGCAATGTCGCGGGTGGTTTTGAATGGCGGCTGGCTGGTGCTGGTCTGACTGGCATCACACTTGGTGATGTGTTTGATCATCTTAATGGTGATACTCATGATATCATTCGTTATGACACGCCTTCCATTGCCGGTTTTACACTCTCCGCTTCATGGGGTGAAGATGACCTTTGGGATGTGGCAGTGTCCTATGGAAAACAGCTCGGTGATTTTGAAGTGGCTGCGGCGATTGCCTACACTGAAAACCGGGATAATGATGATAATGGCCCGCTTGATCATGACACAGTTGCCGGTTCTATCTCTGTGCTCCATGCGCCCACAGGTATTAACCTGACATTTGCTGCTGGTGAGCGCGCGTATAATGATGAGCCGCTCCGCGATGATGCCACATTCTATTATGTGAAAGCCGGTGTTTACCAGAAATTCAGCTCGATTGGTAAAACAGCCATTTATGGTGAGTTTGGCCAGTTCAATGACATGTTCTTTGCCAATGGTAACAATGGCGGGGATGAAGCTGATATCGTTGATGCGCTTGATACAGATGGCCTGGTTGCCTGTACCGGTACAACAGGCTGTATTGTGAGCGGCAGTGAAGCAAAAGTCTGGGGTGTTGGCATTGTGCAATATGTCGATGCAGCCGCCATGCAGCTCTTTCTTGCTTACCGTCATTATGAAATAGACTTCGATGTTGTTAACGCTGCCGGCAATGCCGTTGCCGTTAACGGCCTTGAAGACTTTGACACAATTTTAGCGGGCGGACGCATTGAATTTTAATCTTGCAGCGCGCTTTTGCGTGATTGCATTTTAAAATTTTGATATGATTATTCCTGTTATGCATGGAAATAGTAAATCTCTTATCATCTTATTTGTCCCCGCCTTCGTGGCGGGGGCATTTTTCTTGTCTCTGCCAGGGCGCAGTCTTGCCCCGGCGCTGGCTGATGACCACCAGATCAAAGCTGCACCGTTTGAGCCGGGTGAAGAGCTGCCCGGCGGCAAGGCAACATCGCGTAAAAGTTTTAAGAACAAAAATGCCTTCTCGCATTCCTCTGGAAATTTAAGTTTTAAAAAAGAACTGCTGTTTAAAGTCGGCAATGGGCTGTTTCGAAAGCTTTGGGTCTCTTCCCCCTCCTCAACCAAATCCTCAGATGGGCTTGGGCCCTTGTTTAATGCCCGCTCCTGCCAGCGCTGCCACCTCAAAGACGGGCGGGGGCACCCGCCTGAAGCGAACTGGCCAGATGATAACCAGGTTTCGATGTTTTTGCGGCTTTCTGTCCCCCCCAAAACAGACCTTGAAAAGAAGTTGCTCAAAACAGGTAGGGTTTTGAGCATTGGTGACCCGGTTTACGGCGGGCAATTGCAAGACCTTGCAGTCCAGGGACATGCGGGTGAGGGGCGGATGCACATAAGCTATTCGCCTTATATCATGACACTAGCAGGCGGCCAGCAAGTTGAGCTGCGCCGACCCGCTTACAAAGTAACCAACCTTGGCTATGGCCCGCTTTCACCCGCTATCAGATTATCACCGCGGGTCACACTGCAAATGATCGGGCTTGGGCTGCTGGAGCTGATACCCAAAGCTGATATTCTGGCACTTGCCGATGAAACAGACAGCAACAAGGATGGTATTTCAGGCAAGGCCAACCAGGTCTGGTCGTTTGTCCATAATCGTTTGATGCTGGGCCGGTTCGGTTGGAAGGCGGGGAATGCCACTGTCAAGGACCAGTCTGCGGCGGCATTTTCCGGGGATCTTGGGCTTTCAACAAGCCTGCATCCCGCGCTGGCGGGTGATTGCTCCCCGTCGCAGAGTTTTTGCCGCAAGGCACCGCACGGGGCGATCAAGGGTGCCGTTGAGGTGACGGATGAAATGCTCTCCCTTGTTACTTTTTACGCCCAGAATCTGGCCGTGCCGAAGCGCCGGGAACCGCGTGCTGATTCGGTATTGAAAGGCAAGGCGCTGTTTAACAAAATCGGCTGTGGCTCCTGCCACCGGGCGAAATTTGTCACCGGGAAATCTTCCGAAAACCCGCATCTCTCCGGTCAGGTGATCTGGCCTTATACCGACCTCCTTTTGCATGATATGGGCGAAGGGCTTGCTGATCAAAGCCCGGAGGGAAAAGCCAGTGGGACCGAGTGGCGCACCCCACCCTTATGGGGGCTTGGCCTGACGAAGACGGTGAGCGGTCATACCTATTTTCTGCATGACGGGCGGGCCCGATCGCTTCTGGAAGCGATCCTCTGGCATGGGGGAGAGGCCCGCATCTCGCGGGAGGCTTTTCAAGCGCTTTCGGCGTCTGAGCGCGCCTGGCTTATTGAATTTTTACGGTCTTTATAAGCCCACCGGATTATGTTTATGGTGATTTTTTGCTTGCGTTCTCTCAGAGTTCTGACATCAGATAGCGCTATGACCGTTTCAGGGACAATCTGACAAAATGATTAAAGTTCTGGTGTTCATCGCTTTGCTATGCGGGTTTGGCAGAGAGGCCCTGGCCTTAGAGAGTGGGCCTGTTCTCAACGGGATGGCAGCGGCCATTATTGAGGGGCACATCCGGCCGGGTTATGCACGCCTTTTTCAGGCTAGCGACCAGTTAAAGCTCAAAATGAAAAACTATTGTGCAGCCAGGGCCGGGGCCGGGCAGCAGGCTGGTGCGGGCAAATTATCGCAGCTTGAGCCTCTGCGACAGGCATTTGGAACCACGGTGCTGGCCTTTGCAGCGATTGAACATATTCATTTTGGGCCCATGATGGAACAGTACCGCCGGGAGCGGTTGTATTACTGGCCTGATCGGAAAGGGCGCGGGGCGCGGGCTGTTCGTAAGTTGCTGGCCGGGCAGGACCGGGCCGCGCTGGATCAAGCTACATTTGCTAAAAAAAGTGTCGCTGTGCAGGGTTTATCCGCACTTGAGCTATTGCTTCATGCACGCGGCAAAGAGGCGCTTTTAAAAACCGGCGATGAGGGGACATTTGCCTGTGCCTATGGCATCGCCATTGTTGAAAATATTCACCGGATCAGTGCAGAGATGGTTGGGGAATGGGCAGTCACCGGCACTATCTCCCAATACCTGATGAACCCGAAGCCTGATCATGCCCATTACCGCACCAGTAAAGAAGTTGTCAGTACTTTTTATCAGGCGATCACTTCAGGATTTCAAATGCTGCATGATCTCAATCTGTTGCCGCTGCCTGGAACTGACAGCCAACACGCGAAACCAAAGCGGGCCGCTTTCTGGCGGTCAGGACTTGCGATTGCCTATATACGCGCTAAATTTAACGGGCTGATGGCTTTTGTGAGGGTCAGTGGTTTTATAGACCTTTTGCCGAAAGACGGGGTTGATCTCAGGGCTCATGTCAATCGGGTGGAGAATGAAATCTCTCAAATCTTCTCAGGGTTTAAGGATGCGGGCAAAACCAGACAGATTGCCGCTATTCTGACAACGCCGCGTTCCCGCGCTGATTTTGAGCAGCTCACCAAGCATGTTTCTCATTTGAATGCGGGTTTTGCCCGGCAGTTTGCCGTCGCGGCGGATCTGCCTTTAGGATTTAATGCAAGTGATGGTGATTAGCAGGCGTTTATTACTCAAATCAGGCCTCGGTGTGCTGGGTGGTGCCGCGCTTGAGCGGCTGGCGGCACCTGCGGCGGTTTCTGCGGCAATGCAACAGCCGCTATTCGCCGCT
This sequence comes from uncultured Rhodomicrobium sp., assembly GCA_964351785.1. Taxonomy (GTDB): domain Bacteria; phylum Pseudomonadota; class Alphaproteobacteria; order Rhizobiales; family HXMU1428-3; genus HXMU1428-3. The sequence goes on along the minus strand of CAYGPF010000001.1, from coordinate 299,018 downwards.
GCCAGACGCAACGCGGATGGTGGTTATTCTGCTGTACTTTTCACAAAAGACAAAGACCTCTCTGTTGTGCCCCTACCTGAGCGCGGACATGACGCGGCGGTCCGGCCAGGGGGCGCTGAGGTGGTTGTTTTTGCCCGGCGACCGGGGCGGTTCGCCGTTGTCTTTTCGCCTGATAAAAACAAACCCCCCTTTATGTTTCACGCACCAGAACACCGGCACTTTTATGGTCACGGGGTGTTTTCCCGGGATGGCCGCTTGCTCTACACCAGTGAAAATGACTTTGAAAACGGGACCGGAATTATCGGTGTTTTTGAAGCGGGTGGGGCCTATCGGCGGATTGGGGAATTTTCCGCTTTCGGGGTGGGGCCGCATGATCTGGCACTTATGAAAGACGGCCAGACACTGGTTGTCGCCAATGGCGGACTGGAGACACACCCCGCGCATGGCCGACATATTTTAAACCTTGCTGAAATGGCGCCTTCGCTTGTTTATATAGATGTCCGGACCGGTGACCTTATTGAGAAGGTTCAATTGCCGCATGATTTGCACCAGCTTTCCATTCGCCATCTGGCAATTGGGGCGGGAGGGCGCGTGCTTTTTGGCTGCCAGTATAAAGGGCCAGCAGGCGACCCACCGCCCTTGATGGCTTTCCATGACCGGGGCAAAGAGATCCAAGTAATGAACGGGCCCGACCACCTTCTTAAAAGTCTGAATAACTATATCGGTTCTGTTGCGGTGGACCGGTCAGGGGGGGTTGTTGCAGCGTCTGCGCCGCGGGGAAATCTTGTTACCTTTTGGCAAGTGGCAGATGGCAAGTTTTTAGGGGCGCGTCAGCTCAAGGATGGTTGCGGTGTTGCAGCGACAGGAACAGAGCGGCAATTTTTATTGACCAGCGGGCACGGGGCGCTTGCGACCGAGACACTTTCAGACCGCGGGGTACAGCCGGAGGGTGTGCTTGCCAGACAAAGTGAAGCTGTTGCTTTTGATAATCATGCTGTGTTTGTTGGCTGGTCTGAGACGTAAAGTTTAATGGCCAAAATGACCCATCTTCTTCACCTTGGCATCCTTGTATTTTTTATTTTCATTGCGGGTGGTGGTGGGCAGAGCGCGGCGCTCAACCTTGATATCCGCCTTTTGCAGAGCTTCACATTTTTCCGGGTTGTTGGTGATGAGGGTGATTGTATCAATGTCCTGTGATTTCAGATAATCAGCAACCATTTGATAATCCCTGAGGTCCGTTTCAAACCCTAAAACATGATTGGCCTCAATGGTGTCATAGCCCTGTTCCTGCAGGTTATAACTTTTCATCTTGTTCAGGAGGCCAATGCCGCGGCCTTCCTGGCGCAAATAAAAAATAAAGCCGTAATCTGATGCGCCAATGGTCTCCAGTGATTTTTCCAGTTGTTCGCCGCAGTCACAGCGGTGCGAGCCAAAAATATCACCCGTCATGCATTCGGAGTGAATGCGCACCAGAGGCGACCCACTGGTGTCCGTGCGGCGCTCCAGCACGATGTGCTCCTTGTCATCACCGCCTGAGATGATGGACATGGTGAATGCGCCAAATTTGGTTGGCAGGTGAATTGTTTCAAGAATTTTAAGCTGGTTCACAGTTATATCCTGCATGGTCTTATTGGCTTTTATAAGGTTTTTGCCCAAGACATTTTCCAGTTATGTAGCAAAACTTATCTTGTTGGGCGAGTGCAAACTCACCTGCATGAGAAGATTTTACCCTCAGGTTAGACCAATTGGTGTGGTTTTCTCATAGATTTCATTGCTTTTGCCTTTTTTTAAGGTTTTCGCTTTGACTTTCAGGCCTTTTATGGGTTTTGATGCCTCTTCTCGCATAGTCAAAATTTATGAAAGCATGTGACAAGTTCATCTGTCTGACATAAGATCATGCATTAATGAGGGGCATTCAGAGGAGTTTTTCATGATGGATTTTATTGATTGGTCACAAGTGGCCTGGACGGAGGTTATTCTCTATTCCGTATTGGTACTGGTGGCAGCGTTTATCGGTAACTTTATCAACATCATCTTTAATGGCAACCCGATCACAGGCGCGATTATTATCGCAGCTTTGTTTGGGGCAATTTATATCGGTTGGAAGTATTACCCGCATGGTTTCGAGTTTGGTGATCTACAGACAACAAAAATTGAACAAACCGAGCCGATAGAATAGCTATTCATTCTGGTTAAAGTTTTTAAAAGCGGCGCTGATACTTTCAGCGCCGCTTTTTTGTACGTATTTTCAACCAGCTGTCAGGAGCTGTTTGGTATCAATAGGATTGCTGGGTCTTCAATTTATATTGACGGGCTTTCATGTTTTTACGTGAGGCCGTCCAGCGTCCTTCCTCAAGATTTTCTGAATCCATCTTGTTTTTCCTGGCCAGATCATTCAGCGAGCCGGCATATTCATCACCGAGATTCTGGGCTTCCTGCTGCAAATAAGCGGCATTGTCCTGCAGAACTTTACGAGCTTCCTTGATTTTACCCTTATCGCGCAGGCTAACGGCTTTTTCATTATACTCTGTCGCGATCTGTTCGACCACACTGCTCATTACCCGTTTGTTTATGCTTCGCTCTGCGCTCGATTTATCTTTGGTGAAATTGACCCTGGCGGTATTGCGCAGGCTTTTTCTCGATTTTTCTTTCAGTGAACGGTAATCAACGCGGACATCCGCCAGCGGTATTTCTCCTTCCTGCATGTTTTCACTAAGTTCAACTTCAAGGATGATCTGTTTTTGCTGTGCCCCATAAAGCTGGTTCATTTTTAGATGAACTTTCTGACCGCTAATGTCGGCGCGGCGGCCCAGTACACGGATTGGCTGGAAGCCGATGTGGCAGTCAATGATGATCTCAACGTCCTGAGCAATCACAGAGAGCACATCGCCAAATTCCTTATTGAATATGCCGACCAGATCACGCTCATGGCGGACAAAAGCATGGTTGCCATCACTGGCATAAGCAAGTTTGGTCATCAGATCTTCATTAAAGCCCAAGCCGAGACCAATGGTGGTGATTGATATGCCCTTACCGGCAGCTTTCTGGCCAAGCTTTGCTAGATCTGATGGTTTGGAGGGGCCAACATTGGCCAGACCATCAGAGAGCAGGATGACGCGGTTGACTTTGTTTTCATCGAGATATTCGACAATCTCATCTATGCCGAGTTTGGTGCCGGCATAAAGGGCGGTGCGGCCACCGGCGCGGATGGATCTGATTTTATGGCGGAACGCCGTCGGGCTTGTTACGCGGGTTGAGGGGATGAGAACGCGGGCGGTGTCTGAATAGGTGATGATTGAGACCATGTCGTCCGGGCCGAGCCGTTCAACTGCCATGATCGCGGCTTCCCTGGCTTGTGCAATTTTGTTGCCGCCCATGGAACCTGACTGATCAATGACAATGGCGATGTTAACGGGGGGGCGTTCAACATCATCATGGCGAATGCCTTCAAGATCAATGCGAAGATAGGTTTTTCCGCCTTTTTCATAATAGTAGGAATGTTGACCTGGTTCGGTCTTCAAGGTGATGTCTCTTGCCTCCAGGCTGGCGCTGCCGAGGCCAAAGAGGGCAAGGGCAAGCCCGATCATATATTTTGTGAGGTGCATTTGCGTGTCCTTGGTATTGCTAATGGAAACTGGAATGGCTCAGGTAAAAACAAGGTTTGAACACTTACTAAAAACATGAGTGTTTCAAACCCGACATTAATTGAACGATGTTTATATTAGCAGCCAAGCTGGGCCAAAGAGCGACGAGAATGTGGCTTTTTTTCTTATTTTCCTGATTAGTGTTTTGCGGGGAACACCCGATCAGGCGCGGCGTGATGGTCTATGTAGGCCTTAATATTGATGATGACTTTTTCACCCATTTCTATCCGGCTTTCCACGGTCGCCGAACTCATATGCGGCAGGGCCACGACCCGTTCATTGTGCAGCAGGCGGCTATCAATTTCAGGTTCATGTTCAAACACATCAAGACCGGCACCGGCAATTTCGCCATCTTCAATGGCCGTGGCCAGGGCTACTTCATCTATGATATCGCCGCGGGCGGTGTTGATGATGAAGGCGGTTGGCTTTAAAAGTTTTAACCGACGGGCTGACAATAAATGATAGGTCGCCGGTGTGGAAGGGCAATTAACAGAGATGATGTCCATACGGGCGAGCATTTGCTCAAGGCTTTCCCAATAGGTGGCATCAAGCTTTTTTTCTGTTTCAGCAGCGACAGGGCGGCGGTTGTGGTAGTTGATTTTGAAACCAAAGGCCCGGGCACGGTGAGCCACCGCCTGACCTATGCGGCCCATGCCAATGATGCCAAGTGATTTGCCGTGCAGACGGTGCCCCAGCATCCAGCTTGGTGACCAGCCGCCCCATTTATTCTCAGGGTTGTTCAGATAAATAGCGCCTTCCAGCAACCGTCTTGGCACTGCCAGCATGAGGGCGACAGTCATGTCAGCGGTGTCATCTGTCAGAACGCCGGGGGTGTTCGTGACGATAATGCCGGCTTTGTGGGCAGCCTCAAGATCTATGTTGTCAACGCCAGCGCCAAAATTAGCGATCATTTTTAAATTTGGATTGGCATTTTCGATTAATTCGGCATCTATTTTATCTGTCACTGTGGGGACGAGAATGTCGGCAACGGACATGGCGCTTGCCAGCGCTTCCTTATCCATTGGCTGATCGGGCGGGTTAAGAGAAACATTGAATAACTCACCCATGCGGGCTTCAACACTTTCAGGTAATTTTCTTGTGACGATGACCAGTTTGTCTTCGTTCATAATGTTTTCCTTCTGCGCCATCCAGTGACCTACTATAGTTCTTTTTAGCAAATTGGATCAGCTTTAGAAATGGATGATTTTCATCTATTTTTATTTTTCTCAATTGATATTGACCAGGCCTTCAAACAAGTTGGCTGGCCCTCATGGTGACTTAATTCTGAAATTTTATGGGCGATGGTCGGCTTGATCTTGGTTGGGAACTATGGCAAATCAGAAATTGAACAGGCTTTACATGGAACGAACTCAACAGCTGATGATGCGCTATTCAACTTACTTCAAAAATTGTGCCTACGCCTTTGTCATCTGCTTTGTGGTGGGTTTCAGCACCCTGCCCCTTGCTGCGGTTGAGAAAACGGTTGGGCCGAGCGGTGAGCCGGTGCCGCGCTATGTCAGCCTTAAGGCTGATGAAGTGAATGTCCGGCGCGGGCCTGGCCGGGATCATAAAATCATGTGGGTGTTTAAAAAACTCGGTCTGCCGCTCAAAGTTGTCTCCGAATATGAAGAATGGCGGGAGATTGAAGACCACGGCGGGGCGAAAGGCTGGATCTATCATGGTTTGTTATCCCGGCGGCGCACAGCTATCACCATTGATCCCAAAGCAAAAAACCTCAGCCATATTCCGCTATATGAAGAGGCGGAGGCTTCCTCTGACACGATTGCCAATCTTGGCAAAGGGGTGATTGTTCATATATTAAGCTGCACCGGAAGCTGGTGCCACATCGCCGTTAAAAAAGAGCTGAAAGGTTGGGTTTTACAGGCCCATGTCTGGGGATTATTTGAGGCAGAGCCCATTCAATCGCAGTAGTAAACGTAACAGGCTGTCATAGGAGCCGCGCTGTCTTGCTGCCCGGGCCCAGAGATTGCCTGGCAGCGGTGATTTCATGTTTCAGAACATTTGCAAATTCGCGTCGTTCTTCATTTGAGAGAAACTGACCGAAACGCAGGCTTTTGCCATGAGACGTCAGATGTATTTTTGTCGCGCCGCTTGAATGTTCAACCAGGCCGATCCGAACCCAAATGGGGTTAAACTCCCAGTTTTGTCGGCGCCCGGAGGGGTAAACACGTTCAAGCACCAGTTTTTCACCGGTCAGTTCAATGGTTTCAAAAATTTTGGCATCCCGGTAATTTCTGGTGAAGGCAAGGTAAATGAGAAGAACATCAAGCCCCATGAAGCCCATAACCGGCCAGGCGCCAAGCAGTGTGAAGACTAGGCCGGTGATGAAGCATACCGTGCTGATCAGGATCATGAAAATTAAAAAGCCCTTCGGGCTGAGCGATCTATGCGGGGTCAAAAGCGCGGAAAACTGATAATCCCTGGAGCTTCTGCTTGTATTTTGCGGCATGAGAGGCAGTATAATATGTGCTGGATTTGAGGCAAGAAATTTTCACCCCATAGCAGACAAACCAAAGATCAAGGCCAGATGAAAAAACTAAAGAAAGCGCAGATTGAAACCCTGTTTGAGCGGTTGTCCACCACCAACCCTGAGCCTCAAACCGAGTTAAATTATCATAACGCCTACACACTTGTTGTGGCGGTGGCGCTCTCAGCTCAGGCGACAGATATCGGGGTGAATAAGGCAACCAGGCGCCTGTTTGAAATTGCCGACACCCCGACAAAAATGCTTGAACTGGGGGAAGAAAAACTCATTGAACATATCAAGACCATTGGGCTTTTTCGAAACAAGGCAAAAAATGTCATTGCGCTTTCCCGCCTGCTGCTGGACAAATTTGATGGGCAGGTACCCATGACCAGGGAGGCGCTTATGGAACTGCCGGGGGTGGGGCGCAAAACCGCCAATGTGGTTTTAAATGTCGCTTTCGGCCAGCCAACCATCGCGGTTGATACGCATATTTTCCGGGTCTCGAACCGCACCGGCCTTGCGCCTGGCAAGGATGTTCTGGAAGTTGAGCTGCAACTTCAAAAACGTGTGCCAAAGGCTTATCTGCAGCATGCCCATCACTGGCTCATACTGCATGGGCGCTATATCTGCAAAGCGCGCAAACCAGTTTGTGTAAAATGTCAGATTGCTGATGTCTGCAGCTATTCCGAAAAGGTCGTTGATTAGGTTTTAATGCTTTTTTTCAAAGGCTTAACTTTATGGTTGACTTCGGCACGTAAATGACAAACATGACAGCAAGATTGACGAAATTTTTCTAAAAATACATATGCTGAGAGAACAGGGGTTCTATGTCTCGATATGATGTGCTTGGTGTTGGGAACGCGATTGTCGATATTCTCGCCAAAACTGATGATGAAACCTTAAAGCGTCTGGAATTGCCCAAAGGGCATATGCAGCTGATTACATCCGATGAAGCGGATCGCCTGTATGATCAGATGGGGCCGGGTCAGGAAATTTCCGGGGGGTCTGCGGCTAACACCTGTGCCGGGATTGCTGCGCTTGGGGGCTCCTGCCGGTTTATCGGCACGGTCAAGGATGACCAGTTCGGAAAAGTTTTTGCCCACGACCTCAATGCCATCAATGTGCAGTATGACACGCCTTTTACCAGCGGTGATACCCCAACCGCCCGTTGTCTGGTTTTTGTCAGCCCCGATGGTGAGCGGACAATGAACACCTTTCTTGGTGCCTCGCTCGAACTTGGGCCGGAAGATATTGATGAAGCGCATGTGAAGGATGCTGCGATCACCTACCTTGAAGGGTATCTGTTTGACCCACCCCGGGCCAAGGAAGCTTTTTTCAAGTCTGCTGAAATTGCCAAGGCAAATGGCAACCGGGTCGCGCTTTCACTTTCTGATTCTTTTTGTGTTGAACGCCACCGGGATGATTTTCATAAATTTATCCGCTCATCGGTTGATATTCTTTTTGCCAATGAAGAAGAGATCCAGGCGCTTTTTCAAACCATGGATCTTTCCAGTGCTGCTGAGAAGACGCGCGCGTTTGTCGATATCGCTGCCATTACCCAGGGGCCCAAAGGCTCCATGATCATTAAAGGGGATGAAACCGCAGCGGCACCAGCTTTTCCCATTGAAACAGTGGTTGATACCACCGGGGCCGGAGACCTTTATGCCGCCGGGTTTTTATATGGTCTCTCAAACGGGGCTGATATAGAAGTTTGCGGAAAACTTGGTGCGCTGGCCGCTGGTGAGGTTATCTCCCATATCGGGGCGCGGCCAGAGGCGGACCTGATCACCCTTGCCAAAGAGCGGCACCTGATCTGATGGGCCTCCAGGGTTCCGTCTGGTTTAAGCCTGTTTTATTATTACAGCTTTATTCTATAGTTTCCGCAGCATAACCTCTTCAACAGCATGGCTTTTGTCTTTGCGCAAAATCAGGTCTGCCCGCTGGCGGGTTGGCAGGATGTTGTTGTTCAGGTTTTTCAGATTAATGGACCGCCAGATATCCCGGGCGCGTTGTTCAACTTCCTTTTCATCCATATTCGCGTATTGGTGAAAGTAGGCAGCCGGGTCACGAAACGCCGTTGCCCGCAAACGCCAAAACCGGGTCATGTACCATTCTTCCATATGTTTTGCGTTGGCATCTATGTAGATTGAAAAATCAAAAAAATCCGAGACGAAAGGCGTGGCGCTGCCATGCCGTGGTAAGCGTGCTGGTTGCAGAACGTTCAAGCCCTCGACGATCAGAATATCCGGTTTGTCTATAGTGATGAACTGATCGGGCAGAATGTCATAGGAGAAGTGGGAATAGACCGGCGCTTTCACACCCGGTAGCCCTGCCTTTACATCCGCCAGGAATTTTAACAAAGCTTTTGTATCAAAACTTTCCGGGAAACCCTTACGGTCCATTAACTGGCGGGATTTCAATATCCGGTTGGGCAGCAAAAAACCATCGGTTGAGATCAGCTTCACATCCGGGTGATTGGGCCAGCGGGCCAGCAGGGTTTCGAGGACGCGGGCTGTGGTGCTCTTGCCGCAGGCTACCGAGCCGGAAATGCCGATGATGAACGGCATTTTAATTTCTGAAATGCCCAGAAACCGGTTGGTGATGGTGTGAAGATCCTGGGACGCTGCAACATAGAGATTCAACAGACGGGAGATTGGCAGGTAGATTTTCTCCACCTCTTCCATAGATAGCTGCTCGGTCAGACCTGCCAGACGTTCGACGTCCTGTTCTGAAAGGGTCATCGGGGTATCGCGGCGCTGTTCCGCCCATTCCCGCCGGGACATGATGACATAGGGTGACTTGTCAAACTCTAGCTGATGTTCCATTCGCCTGGCCTTACCGATTTCAGGGCTTACGAGAAGCCTTTTCCTCATGACCCGAGATTTGCATCCGCCCCGCCAGAATGGCCTCAATCTCAGCCAGGGTGATATTTTTCTGCTCTAACAATACCAGATAATGATATAGGAGATCAGCGCATTCCTCTTTAAAGGCTTGATCATCATTGCCAAGCGCTGCCAGGGCCACTTCAAAGGCTTCCTCACCCATCTTCTTGGCGCACTTTTCAGTGCCCGCTTCAATGAGGGATTTGGTGTAGGATTTTTCAGCCGTTGAGCTGCGCCGCTCTTTGATGATGGCTGCTAATTTTTGTAAAATATCGCTGCTCACTTCATTGCCTTTTTAATCGTTCAGCCCGTCAAGCCGCATTTTAATGCCTTTTTGCGCCATATAACGCTTTGCCTCACCGATTGTATAGTCCCCAAAATGAAAAATTGAGGCGGCCAGCACGGCGCTGGCACCACCATCTCTGACGCCTTCCACAAGGTGATCAAGTGTGCCAACCCCGCCAGAGGCAATGACCGGCACGCTCACCGCGTCCGCAATGGCGCGGGTCAAGGGGAGATTAAAACCCTCGCGGGTGCCGTCCCTGTCCATCGAAGTGAGCAGGATTTCCCCAGCGCCGCGCTTCACCACATCTTTTGCATATTCAACAGCGTCGATGCCTGTTGGTTTGCGGCCGCCATGGGTGAAAATCTCCCATTTCAAAGGCTCACCTTCACCAGAGACTGTCTTGGCGTCAATTGCAATGACGATGCACTGGGCACCAAATTTGGTTGATGCTTCATTGACCAGATCACGGTTGAAAACGGCGGCTGTGTTAATTGACACCTTATCCGCGCCGGCTTCCAGTAATTTTCTCACATCACTTACGGCCCGCACGCCGCCGCCAACGGTCAGCGGCATGAAACAGTTTTCTGCGGTACGCTGGACAACGTCAAACATGGTGTCGCGGTTATCTGATGAGGCGGTGATATCAAGGAAGCATAGTTCATCAGCGCCAGCTGCGTCATAGGCTTTGGCCGCTTCAACCGGATCGCCCGCATCTATCAGATCAACAAAGTTCACCCCCTTCACAACGCGGCCGTCTTTGACATCCAGACAGGGGATTACACGGGTTTTCAGCATCAGTTTATTCCTGTTTTTATCTGTTGCGGCCGCTGCGTTTTTTCGGTTCTGTTCTCGCTATGCTCGATACAAGGAACGCGGCAAGCTTTTACATCAAGACAGGGGATAAAACGGGTTTTCAGCATCAGTTTATTCCTGTTTTTATCTGTTGCGGCCGCTGCGTTT
>CAYGPF010000001.1:280899-288658 GCA_964351785.1 uncultured Rhodomicrobium sp. | reverse complement strand
AGGAACGCGGCAAGCTTTTACATCAAGACAGGGGATAAAACGGGTTTTCAGCATCGGTTTATTCCTGTTTCTCAAAGTACGGCCGTATTCAACCCCTTTCACCATATGCAGCCGGGTTTGACAAGGGGGACCTCTCAACTTGCTTACCAGAGCCGCCCTTCGTTGGACTTTCGGCCTGCAGGCAAAGGAATTAGAGGTCTTCTTCCTCAAGGGGGCTGGTTATGATGTGGGCCTTTTGTTCGAGTGTGCGGTGGACAGGGCAACGATCAGCGATCTCTAACATCCGTGCTTTTGTTTGCTCATCAATATCACCCTGGATTTCAATGCGCCGCTCAAACTGGTCGATGCGGCCGCTGGCGGTCTCTTCGCACTCTTTGCAATCCTCGCTATGGATGTTGGTGTATTCAACCTCGACCTTGATGGGGCCTATATCCAGATTTTTTCGGCTGGCATAATTTCGCAGGGTCATGGAGGTACAGGCACCAAGTGCTGCACCGAGGAGATTATAGGGAGTTGGACCGGTTTCCGTGCCGCCGTATGATTTTGGCTCATCGGCCATAAAACCGTGCGGCCCGGCCTGCACCCAGTTCTGAAATTTACTGGCGCCTGTTTCACTCACTGTGACATGACCTTCCCATTTCTGGGTATGGTCTTCTTCCCGCGGAAGATAGCGGCTGGCCCAGCTGTTGATGGTGGCTGCGACATAGGCGGCGTCTTCGGCTTTGGTCAGAAGATGGTCAGCCTTATCAAGTGAAATAAAACTTTTCGGATGACGAGCGGCCTGGTAAATACGGGCTGCATTTTCAATGCCAACCGTGTCATCTGTGGGTGAGTGCATGATGAGAAAGGCTTTACGAACGTCATCCAGATCCTTGGTGACATTCTGGGCCCTCAGATCTTCAAGGAACTGTTTTGAGATGGTCAGGGTGCGGGTGCCGAATTTCACACTGGCTGAACCGTTGGTCTCTATTTCTTCAATATGGTCAGCAAAATTATGGATGACATGCTCCGCATCCGCCGGGGCAGCGACCGAGATGACAACTTTTGCGCTCTCAATTGATTTTGATGCCGCCAGCACAGCCGCACCACCCAGTGAATGGCCGATCAACAATTCCGGGGCTTTTAACTCTGCTGCCATAAATTTGGCAGCGGCGATCAGATCCTGAACATTTGAGCAAAAATTGGTTTCGCCAAACTCACCGCCTGAACTGCCAAGGCCGGTGAAATCAAAACGCAGCACCGCGATGCCGTGGCTGGCAAGCTCGCGGCAAATGCTGCGTGAGCCGATAAACTCCTTGGTGCAGGTGAAGCAGTGCGCGTAAAGGGCGTAAGCGCGGATCGGCCCGATGGGCTTGTCAAGTTTGCCGGCGATGGTCTCCCCGGTTGAGCCTACGAACTCCACCTGCTCTGTGGTTGTTTTCAGCATGGTTCACCCCTTTGTTGTCTCTGGCTTTCGGCTATCTGGCCTTAGCATAGAGGATTTCCAGGGGCTTTCCCATAAAGCAATCTAGGCTTTTACTTTTTTAAAACGGCCAGAGCCTTAGCCGGGTCAAGGCGGCCATCATAAAGGGCGCGGCCGGAAATGGCCCCCTCCAGCATGGCGTTTTCTTCTCTTTTCAATTCATGAATGTCATCGATTGAAGCCAGCCCCCCAGAAGCAATGACCGGAATGGACACCGCATTGGCGAGCGCCCGCGTACTTTCCAAATTCAGCCCTGCCAAGATGCCATCCCGGGCGATGTCCGTATAAATAATGGCGGCAACGCCGGCGTCTTCAAACTTTTTAGCCAGATCAATGGCGCTGAGCTCTGACACTTCGGCCCAGCCTTCCACCGCCACAAAGCCGTCTTTGGCATCAATGCCAACGGCGATGCGGCCGGGGTAAGCTTTACAGGCCTCGATCACCAGGTCCGGGTTTTTCACAGCAACTGTGCCAAGGATGACGCGTTTTATTCCCTTTTCCAACCACATCTCTATGGTTGCCATGTCTCTGATGCCGCCGCCGAGCTGGGCCGGCATTTTTATAGCGGCAAGTATCTCATCCACCGCCGCACCATTTACCGGCGCGCCTGCAAAAGCGCCGTTCAGATCAACGATGTGGAGATACTCAAAGCCCTGAGTTTCAAACGCCCGCGCCTGATCAGCAGGGCTGTCATTAAAGACCGTGGCTTTGTCCATCTCACCCTTGATGAGACGTACGCAGTTGCCGTCTTTCAGATCGATAGCTGGGAAAAGAATCATAAGCTGGCTGTCTTTCTTGTTGGCGCTTCAGGTTGCCCCAATTTATATATATCCCTTCAGATGCCCACTATGCATCCGGGAGCAGCAACCGCGCATACTTATCTGCGCTTTAGGTTGCCCACCAGCAACCGCGCTATCCAACTCACCCTTGATAAGGCACATGCACTTGCCGTCTTTGAGGTCAATGGCCGGGAATAGGAACATGTAGGGAAGCCTGTGTTATGGGATTGGCATTGAGGCTGGTGTTTTAGCGGTTGATCAGGCAGAAAGCAACGCCCTAAATCTTTACGGCCGCCAGCTTAAAAAATTACTGATCAGCTTCAACCCAAGGGTCTGGCTTTTTTCCGGGTGGAACTGGGTGCCGATGATGTTGTCCCGCCCAACCATCGCCGTGATCTCGCCGCCATAATCTGTCGTCAGTAATTTATGCGCCACATTCTCAACCGCTAATTGATAGCTGTGAACGAAATAGGCATGCAGGCCACCTGAGCCCAGCGGGATATTATCAAGGACTTTATGCAGGCTTTTTATCTGCGCTTCAGGTTGCCCACCAGCAACCGCGCTATCCGCATTCTTCACCTCTAAGGTGTTCCAGCCCATGTGGGGAATTTTGAGCGATGGGTCTTGCGGCCTGATCGGCACCACCTTGCCGGGGATCCAATCGAGCCCCTTTGTCACCCCGTGTTCATGCCCCTCCGTGCTGAGAAGCTGCATACCAACGCAGATGCCGAAAAAGGGGCGGCCCTTTTCTATCACTGTTTCTGAAAGGGCTTCTCTCAGACCGCTGATGGCCTCCAACCCCGCCAGGCAATCCGCATATGCGCCGACACCGGGGAGCACAATGCGCTCCGCGCTCAGGATGTCTTCCGGTTTGTTGGTGAGGAGGATCGGTAGATTCAACCCGGCTTCCCTGGCAGCCCGTTCAAAGGATTTCACAGCAGAATGCAGGTTTCCTGAGCCGTAATCAATTATCACGCATGACATAATGCCTGGCCTTTTTGTTTTTCATTTTTTTGCTGTATGATTTCAGGATTGTGGCTGACTGTTTTGAAAAAAGCGGGTTTCACATTCATCCATGGTTTTACCGTTGACCACAGATACAAACTTATAGCCTTTGCGCTCAATATGGAACCTGAGAAGATCACGAGCAAAGAGACCAAAACCCAGATTGGCAAGCAGCATGGCGGCCGAAATGGCCTGTGCATGAAACCCAATGGCTTCCATGAGGATGGCACCGGTGATCAGGGCCGCAATATAAACACCCGTTTCAACCCACATGGATTTCATGACCAGCCATAGCGGCCCGAGAAAGGCAGCCCAAAGGCTGAAACCTTCCTTGATGAAGACATGATCCATCTGCCGGTCATCTGCCGGCCGGCTGTCTTCGGGGGGGCTATGAACGGTGTAGGTTTTTATGATCGATCTCCATTTTTGCTTGCGCTTCAGGTTGCCCACCAGCAACCGCGCTAATTGCTTGCGCTTCAGGTTGCCCAAACCTATAGTTGCCCCTTCAGATGCCCACGTTGCATCCGGGCGGCAACCGCGCTGTTTGTTGGCGCTATTTCAGCGATCACCTTAACAGTGCTCGTTTCGCTCCGCTCGGGCTGATCTGTTTCAGCGATCAGCTTGTTCTGAAAAGTCTTCAACTTTTCCGGGCTTATCTGTTTCTACAAACTGCCCTTGGTTGAAGGGATGCGGTCTTTCTGGCTTTCATCAATTGAGACCGCTTCCCGCAGTGAGCGGGCAAGGGCCTTAAAGCAGCTTTCAATGATATGGTGATTATTATCACCATACTCATTGTTCACGTGCAGGGTGATCCCGCCGTGCTGAGAAAAGGCCTGGAACCATTCACGAAACAGTTCTACGTCCATATCGCCGATTTTATCACGGCTGAATTCAACATTCCAAATCAAATATGGGCGACCGGAAATGTCCAGCGCAACGCGGCTCAGGGTTTCATCCATGGGCAAATCACAGGAGCCATAGCGGGTGATGCCCTTTTTATCCCCCAGCGCTTGTGACAAAGCCTGGCCAAGGGCAATGCCGGTATCTTCCACGGTGTGGTGCTGATCGACGTGCAAATCACCTTTAACACGGATTTTGATATCCATGAGCGCGTGGCGAGCCAGCTGTTCCAGCATATGATCAAAAAAGCCGACACCGGTTTCTATGTCAAATACACCTTCGCCATCAAGGCTCAGGTCCACTTTGACGTCAGTTTCATTGGTTTTTCGGCTGATGCTGGCTTTTCGCATGGGTTACTCCACTTTTCGCATGACCTGAACACACATTCCGGGCATCACTATCCGGGATAAAGGTTTAGGTTTCGTTTGTTAATCGGTCATCATTTGCAGCTTGTCAAGTTGGCCGCTTATAATACTGACTTTGTCCTTAAGAGAACATTTTCTAAAAACTCACTCTTGACCTTGCCTCAATTACATCCAATATCTGATGAGTTATTAAGCATTTAAGCAGAGAGCAGCATGGCCGATAAAAATCATGACCCCACAGGGTGGCGTGGCACCACAATTGTTACAGTCCGAAAAGACAACAAAGTTGTCATCGCGGGGGATGGTCAGGTGAGCCTTGGGCAAACCGTCATTAAAGGCAATGCACGCAAGGTGCGCCCGCTTGGCAATGGCCAGGTGATTGCCGGTTTTGCCGGTGCTACCGCCGATGCCTTTACCCTGTTTGAGCGGCTTGAATCCAAACTTGAGCAATATCCCGGGCAATTAATGAGGGCGGCGGTTGAAATGGCCAAGGACTGGCGAACAGACCGGTATCTGCGCCGCCTGGAGGCGATGATGATTGTCGCGGATAAATCCGTCACCCTTGTGCTCACCGGTACTGGCGATGTTCTGGAACCGGAAGACGGGGTTATGGGCATTGGCTCTGGCGGTAATTATGCTTTATCCGCTGCCAAGGCACTAATTGACCAGCCCTTGAGCGGCGAAGAGATTGCCCGTCGGGCGATGGCCATTGCCGCTGAAATCTGTGTTTATACCAATGACAATGTAGTGGTGGAGACGCTTGATGCCGACAATGGATGATCTTGAGCGCGCCGTGAAAGCCGGCATCATCACCGCTGAGCAGAATAAACAGCTGGCAGTGTTTTTAGGTTCTGCCGGGGCTGAGATGCCCCACGCTGCACGAGATGAAGCACCGCGGTTTTTTCGTAGTTTTAATGACCTCTTTATCGGGCTTGGTGTGGTTATTTTCGGCTATGCCATGATCACGATTGCCGGGCTTATACCTGATCAAATGAGCAGCTTGAAACTGGCTATGCCATTTATCAGTGCCGGGTTGTTCTGGCTGCTGGCCGAGTGGCTCACAGCGCGGCGGCGCATCACCTTTCCGAGTATCATCATCGCGCTGATTTTTGCCTACACCATGGCCACGGGCTTTGGCGGGCTTTACCAGTCTTTTTACAGCTCAGACATAAAGATTACCGGCTCTCCCTTTGGTGTGGTGCTTGTAACCGGGTTCTCCATGCTGGCGGTGGGTTTGTTTTTTACCCGGTTCCGCCTGCCTTTTTCCATTTTGCTGTTTGCGGGGTCGATTGCCGTGTTTCTGCTTTCCTGCCTCATGGCGCTGTTAGGCAAGGATGCGCTGCTCCCCTATTTGCGCTGGATCATTCTTGCGCTGGGGCTTGCCATTTTTGCCCTTGCCATGTGGTTTGACACACAGGACCCCTTGCGAACCCAGCGCACCAGTGATCATGGGTTCTGGCTGCATCTTCTGGCTGCGCCGATTATCACACACTCGGTGCTCTGGACCAGCCTGCAACCGATTATAGCCGCGAAAGCTGAGCCGGAGATGTCTGCCAATCTGATGGTGTTTGTGGTGCTTGGTTTCTTTTTGGTGTTTTCCCTGATTGCGCTGATCATTGACCGGCGGGCACTGCTTATTTCCTCGCTTGGCTATGCGGCGATGGCGCTTGGCTATGTGATTTATAAATTTGATATCGAAGGTAACATGGCCCTGGTACTTACCCTGTTGCTGATTGCGGCTCTGATTTTAACATTGGGCACCGGTTGGTACACATTACGCCGTACGGTATTTTCCCTGTTGCCGGACTTTTCCCTCAATCTTAAATTACCACCACTTGCTAAGTAAGGATTAGATAGACAAACCTCATGAGTTATTTTTCACCACGCGAAATTGTTTCTGAACTTGATCGGCATATCATTGGCCAGTCTCAAGCCAAGCGTGCGGTTGCCATTGCACTGCGTAATCGCTGGCGGCGCCAGCAACTGGATGAAGATATGCGCGAAGAGGTTTTGCCGAAAAATATTCTGATGATCGGGCCTACAGGTGTGGGTAAAACCGAAATTTCGCGCCGGCTTGCCAAACTCGCCAATGCCCCCTTTATAAAAGTTGAGGCAACCAAATTTACCGAGGTTGGCTATGTCGGCCGGGATGTGGACCAGATTGTTCGAGACCTTATCGAGGCTGGTATCAGCATCATTCGGGCGGAAAAACGCAAAGAGGTGCAGGCCAAGGCGCATGTCAATGCGGAAGGCCGGGTGCTGGATGCGCTGGTTGGTGAAGATGCCAAACCGGAAACACGGGATAATTTCCGCCGCAAGCTGCGTGACGGCGAGCTTGATGACAAGGAAATTGATGTGCAGATTGCTGACACTTCTGGCGGGATGCCTTCCTTTGAAATCCCCGGCATGCCCGGTTCGCAGGTTGGGATGATCAATTTGTCCGAGATGTTCGGGCGGGGGTTTCCTGGAAATATGAAAACCAAGCGGATCAATGTGCGCGATAGCTATGAGCTTTTGATCGCTGAAGAATCTGACAAGCTGATTGACGAAGATTCCATTGCTCAGGAAGCCATTACACTGGTGGAAAATGATGGCATTGTGTTTCTTGATGAGATCGACAAGATTTGCGCCCGCCAGGAGCGGGGCGGTGACGTCAGCCGGGAAGGGGTGCAGCGTGATCTCCTGCCCTTGATTGAAGGTACCACTGTTTCAACCAAATACGGACCGGTGAAATCTGATCATATTCTCTTTATTGCCTCGGGCGCTTTTCATGTGGCAAAGCCATCTGATCTGTTGCCGGAATTGCAGGGCCGCCTGCCTATCCGGGTGGAGCTGCGCGCACTGGAGCGTAATGATTTCAAACGGATTTTGACCGAACCAAAGGCCAGCCTCATCAATCAATACACCGCCTTGATGAAAACTGAGGGGGTTACGCTTGAGTTTACCGATGATGCGATAGATGCGCTGGCGGATATTGCTGTCGCGGTGAATGCCAATGTTGAAAATATCGGCGCGCGGCGCCTGATGACCGTGATGGAGCGGGTGCTGGACAAGATCAGCTTCGATGCCTCTGAAATGGACGGCGAGACCGTGAAAGTGGATGCCGCCTTTGTTGAGAAAAATATCGGCGATCTGGCCAAGGACACTGATCTTTCCAAATTTATTCTCTAGTTCTGTCTCACGGGCATTTTTGCTGAGGCAAAAGCCCTCCGACAGGGCGGCGCTAAGCGCCGGGCTGCGCTGCCGCT
>CAYGPF010000001.1:124127-280799 GCA_964351785.1 uncultured Rhodomicrobium sp. | reverse complement strand
TTTATCCCGTTGGCAGTTGCACACGCCTTAGCCGGACATAGAGCGCGCCTTCGCCATGTCACCAAGCTTTTAAGCTTGGCTCCTTCATCGCTATGGCATCGATGCTGGGGTCTGTCTCACGGGCTTTTTACTGAGGCAAAAGCCCTCCGACAGGGCGGCGCTAAGCGCCGGGCTGCGCTGCCGCTTCGCCATGTCACCAAGCTTTTAAGCTTGGCTCCTTCATCGCTATGGCATGGAGGATGGGGTCTGCCTCACGAGCTTTTTACTGAGGCAAAAGCCCTCCGACAGGGCTGCGCTGAATATTTATCCCGTTGGCAGTTGCACACGCCTTAGCCGGACATAGAGCGCGCCTTCGCCGCCATGGCTTTTGTGAGCGGTTTTATAGCTGATAACCACCTCTGGCATATCTTCCAACCAGTTGGGCACCCGCCTTTTCAGCACGCCCGGCTCTGGTGCGCCCAGTTCAAAGGGTTGATCTCTTAAATTTTTCTGGCCCTTGCCGGTGATGACAAGGACAAATTTTTTGCCATCTGCCTGAGCGCGTTTCAAAAATGTTTTGAGGGCGGTTTCTGCAGCTTGTTGGGTGTGACCGTGCAGATCTATCATGCCTTCTATCTGCTGTTTACCGGTAGAAAGGTGGCGAGCTTCCTTTGCGCTGAATTTTGCCGTAGTTAACGGTGCGGTGGGCTTGGGATTGGTTTTTTTCAGGGCTTTTTGCGGTGCTGAATTTTGTGCTCGTGGCCGATTTGCTGAGAGGCCCGAGCGGGGGACACCTTCCTGCAACAGGGCGGCAAAGTCTTCTTTTGTTGGGTTCAGGGCCTCTGGTTGCTGTTCTGGTTTTGATGATTTGCGCTTTGGGTTTGCGTTACCAGCCTTCGCCCGGTTTGGCTGATCAACGGATTTTTGTACCTTTTCCCAAAGGGCCTTGTCCTGGTCGCTTAAGGGCTTTTCTGGTTTTTTATTTGTCATGGTGCTGGCGTCGGTCTGATTTTTTGCTTTTTGGTGTTTCAATGGCTGAGACCGACCTGCGACCGGTCTGCCATTGGCGCGGAAAGAGTTTACACCGTTTAGCGGGGTAACAGAACTGTAAACCGGCCTCTATGGTTAGTGCCGCCGGCAAGTTGCCCGGCGAATTCACCAGAGCCCCAGTAAATATCACCTCTTGCCGGGCCTTTGATGGCTGAGCCAACGTCCTGGCCGATCATCAGATGATGAAAACCGCGCTTGCCGTGATGGCTGAGACTGCCTACATCCAGCCAGATTGGCATGCCCAACTGGTGATAGCTGCCGTCAACAGCAAGACTGCGCCGGGCGCTGAGATTAACGCCTTCCGCGCCGATGGGCCCGGTTGCACCCAGCGCATTATCCAGTTCCCTGAAAAAGATATATGACTTATTGTGCCACATTACCTTCTGGCCAAGCTCTTTATTGGTTCGCAGCCAGTTTTTCACTGCGTTAAGACGCAGCTGCTCGCCTTTAAATTTATATGCTCGTTTCAGATGTTTGCCGATTGAGCGATAGGGGTGGCCGTTTTTACCATCATAGCCGATGCGGATATAACGGCCGTCCTTCAATCTGATGCGGCCGGACCCCTGGATGTGCATAAAGAAAGCATCAACCTGATCTTTCAGATAAAGCAGCTCGAGACCCTTGCCGCTCAATGCACCTTGTTCGATTTCCTGCCTTGAGGGGTAGGGTTGCAGTTTATTGCCAACCCGCCGCATGAAGGTAAACTGATGGTTTTTGGCGGCTCTCTGCCGGTCATTGATCAGTGAAACGAGGTCATCCGGGCGCTTGTAAACGGGTATTTTATATATCTCGTCTGGCTCGCGGGCGCCTTCAAGCTCAGGCTCATAATAGCCTGTCAGTAGAGAGTTCATGGTCAGGATGCGGTAGGGCCGGAAGTGCCGTTCAAAAAACTGCCGCGCCGCGGTTTTGTGATTTATGTTGGCAGAGAGCGCAATACGGCAGATTTTAAGCCGTTTTCTTTGCCTCAGCCGGTTCCCCGTTTTTGGCTTTGATAGAAAATGCCTGCAACTTATTTTGAAGGCATTGAAGGCGGCCAGATGATCATCCCTTTGCCAGTGGGGTATTTCCTTGTAGCCAAGTGGCCGTAATTTCATTGTTTTTTTTAAGCCCCCGCGTTCAATAGCTGGTTTGGGCGGGGTACCAAACTGATCCGGGAAGAACAGAAATATTGAGATAAACCCGAAGATAAAACCACTTAAGATACCCACCCAATACCTGTTCCTTTTAAGTTTATCCAATGCTTCTTTAATGTGAGCCCAAAGGCGCATGGTTTTTTATGATTCTGATTTGGTTGAGATCAATTTCCAGTTTGGATCACGACCTGATACCGACCTTGAGAAGATCCAGATATCTGTGACTTTTTCAATGGCTTTTTCATCGCCGTCCCGGATTTCGCCATCCTCTGAGATCAGATAACGGATGAGCGATGATTTGAACTTCACTGTGATTTCCGCCATCTTTTTATCCAGCTCGGCTTCCAGCATTGTCACATCATCAAACCCGACAAACTGTGTTTCCATGCTTTCCTTACGGTCGCGGCGCTCATCGATGGCGCTGGCAAAGCCGGCATAGACATCTTTGGCCAACAGCCGCTTTAATGTGGATTTGTCACCTTCTGAAAAGGCGGCAATGATCATTTCATAGGCGGCTTCCGCACCCTTCATAAACTGAGTGGGGTCAAAGTCCGGATCGGCGCTGGCGATTTCCTTCAGACCGTATTCAAGCGGGGTGCCGGCTTCCGCATATTTTGCGATCTGATCTGCCATGTTGATCTTTGGCTCTTCATAGGGCGTAAAATCATCTTCGCGGCGCTCCGGCATGGTGACAACGTTGCCATCCGGGCCCATTTCCCGCCCTTTTGAGGAACCTTCCGTGCCATCACTGCCATAAGGGTCGTAAGGGCGCCGTTCGCTGCCTGTGCGGCTGCCCAGAATGCTGCGCAGATATAAGAAAATTACAACTGCGATGCCTAAAAATATAACGCTAACAATGTCCAAACCGTTGCTGTTCATATGTGCCTGCTAACTTGTCTCCAATAATCTCTGCCCTGAACTTGTGTGCACTGCCCTGGTGGCTTTGCATTTCCCTTGCGGGTGTTTGACAGATCGTGTGCTTATAGCACCCTCATCATATGGGACTTGATGAAATATTTTAAAGTGCGACCATTTTGGCTGCTGGTCTTTCTTTTCATATCATTATTCCCGTCTTTGGCAAATGGAAGGAACCCTTTTTCTTTGAGCTGGTTGCCCTTTATTAAGCCGGTTTACCCTGAAACCAATAATATTATGGCTTTTTGGGTTTTAATTGGCTGATTTGCCCCCATATTCATCCTGTCCCTTCATGAAAATGTGGTTTATGGACAAACTGGTCCTCCGCTTTGGGCTGTTAACCGGTTTTCCCCGGAAACCCGGATATGAGATCATCAGCGTCGGTTGCTCTGAGTATGCATGGTATTTAAGGCGCTATTTTGTGAGTTACAATTATTTAAAGGCTCTCTTGAGGTGTTATATGGGCATGATTCTATTTCTGGCATTTCTTTGTGTGCCGATTATTGAGATCATCGGTTTTATTCAGATCGGGGCCCTGATCGGGCTGTGGTCAACCATTGGCATTGTTATTTTAACAGCGATTGCCGGGTCTTTGCTGCTGCAGCATCAAGGCATGAACGCACTGTTGCAGGCGCAGGCCAAATTGCGGGATGGCACCCTACCGCTGGATGAGGTGATTGACGGGTTTTGCCTGGCGCTTGCGGGCGCGTTGCTTTTAACACCAGGTTTCTTCACTGATGCGTTTGGTTTTATGCTGTTTGTGCCTGGATTCAGGCAGAAATTTGCACGGTCTTTCTTTGAAAAGGTGATCAAACCGAATACCGTTTTTTACACCAATGTCAGCGACGAGGGTGAGCAAGCAGGCCCGGGCCAAAAGGACTGGAAATCTGGAGACCAACCAGGGTTTGATGATGGTGTTGTGATTGATGGTTCTTATCAAGATGTGAGCGACAGTGAACAGGCTGGCGGCTCGATGCATGTGCCCGATGCCGGTGTCGCCAAGGGTGAGAACAAAGGTGCAAACAAGGGAGACAGGAGAGGTGCTGATCCGACAGATGGCAGCTCCCCATGGAATAAGCAGAATGAGTGAGGATTTCCCCGACAGGCTTTCAGCTTCCATTCAATACCCTTCAGGCTTACTCAATTTGCTCTTAGCCTGACTTGTCATTCCCCTGATGGCATGATAGCAGAGGGGTTTCTCAGATTTTAGGGCGATGAGGCTTGTTACCGCCCCGGCACATTATTTAAAAGGTTGAATTTTATGGCAGATGATCAGGGCGGCGCGACAAATGGCAACGGGGCCGGGGAACAAACAGATAATCCAAGTATTCAGGTTGTTGGGCAATATTTGAAAGATATGTCTTTTGAAAGCCCGCGGGCACCGGGTTCACTGAAAGCACCGGGCACGAACCCCAATTTGCAGGTTGATATCCATGTTAATGCGAAAAAACTTGAAGACGGAATTTTTGAAAGCGCTATTCAATTCAAAGCCCTTGCCAGTAATGATGAGGGGACCATCTATCTCCTTGAGGCGGTTTATGCCGGGGCTTTTCAAGTGCAGAACATTCCAGATGAGGCGATGGAGCCTTTGCTTTTGATTAATTGCCCCTCCATACTCTATCCGTTTTTGCGCCGCCTGATTGCTGATGTCACCCGGGAGGGCGGGTTTCCCCCCTTGTTGCTGGATCCAATTGATTTTGCTGCACTTTATCAGCAACGAAAAGACAACCCGGCGGCCAAGGCAGACGCCTAGCGGAGCTTGACTCTTTATTTTTTCTTCGCTTATTTCTTTATAAAAGACCACCAGAGCGGCTCAGTTTTCATGGCTTTCAAGTAAGCTGTGTGAGCATCACTTTCTGATTTTTTGACACGGCTTTTCAGGGGGGCTGGTCTCTGCTGCTGGCTGCCCGCAGTATTATACTCAGGGCGTTCGGGGCTGGTTTTCAGACTTGCCAGCTCAAGCCGGGCCTGACGCTGGCCGGTTAATTCGAGATAGACATCTGCCAGCAATTCACTATCCAGCAAAGCCCCGTGATAGGTCCGGCCGGAATTGTCGATGTTGTAGCGCTTGCAGAGAGCATCCAGGCTGTTTGGCCCAGCTGGATGTTTACGCCGGGCAAGGGCCAGGGTATCAAGCACGCGGCTCATTTCGACTATTGGTCGTTTGACACGGCCAAGCTCAGCGTTGAGGAATCCCACATCAAATGGGGCATTGTGAATGATCAATGTATCCTGCTGAATGAAGGTGATGAAATCATCAGCGATTTCCCGAAACAGGGGTTTGTCTTTCAGAAATTCGGTTGTGATGCCGTGAACGTTTTGCGCCTCTATGGGCACCTCACGTTTTGGGTTGATGTAGACATGGAAGGTCTCACCGGTAGGCACATAATTATAAAGCTCCACGCAACCAATTTCGATGATGCGGTCCTGGCCTTCAGCATCAAAGCCGGTGGTCTCGGTATCAAGCACAATTTCGCGCAAGGTTTTTTCCCTTTATTTTCAGCACTTTTCCGCTTTGTAATCCGCTGCTGTCAATTTGACACCCAACTATGGCAGCATGGGTTCATCTTAACGCGTCATGCTGAGGGATTGGCCTTTGAAAATTGGTTTTTCCACGTTTCATAAGCATTTGGGGCCAGGTTTTTTTTGAGGGTTTTTATCAGCGTGATCACTTCTGTTTCCGTTTGTTCCAATGTCTGTCCGGTGTTGATGATGTGATCCGCTTTCTTCCGTTTATCAGCATCCGGCATCTGATTGGCAAGCAATGCGCTGAATTTTTCCTCGGTCATCATTGGCCGCTCAAAGGCACGTTTTCTTTGAACCTCAGGCGGGGCTGTGACGACGACCACCGCATCCATGAGTGCCTCTGCCCCTGTTTCAAACAACAGAGGAATTTCCACAATGATCATCTCACTGTTGTTTGCTTTCTCTCGCTTTATGATGGCCCATTCTTCATGGCGCACAAGAGGGTGAATGATGGCTTCAAGTTTTTTTATGCCCTCTGGTTGCTTATTCAGGATGGCGATGAGTTTTTGCCGGTTCACACCGTTCTCATCCGTGCTGCCGGGAAATGCAGCCTCGATCAGGGGGGCGGCCCTGCCCTGATAAAGTTGATGAACAATATCATCAGCGCTGATCACTGGCAGCCCGTGTTTTTTAAAAAGACCGGCTACGGTTGATTTTCCCATCGCTATGGAGCCTGTCAGGCCGAGAATGATCATGGGTTATCCTGTTGGCTCTTTTGCCAGAATATCCGCAAGCACTTTTTGATAGAGCGCATCTGATACCTTCGGGCGCACACCAAACCACCTTTCAAATCCTGGCACCGCCTGATGCAATAGCATCCCCAGACCATCAACCGTTTGATGTCCTTTGGTTTTGGCGGCTTTTAACAGCTCTGTTTCTATCGGCACATAGACAATATCATAAACGACAGCATCGCCGGGCAGCGCGCTGATATCCATTTCCAGCGCCGGTTTGTTGATCATCCCAAGGCTGGTTGTGTTAACCAGCAAAGCGCAATGGCTGAGCCATTTGTGCCGCTCATCCCAGGGGATCACCCTGATTTTGCTGCCAAATTCAGTTTTGAGTTTTTCGGCGCGGTCTTTTGTCCGGTTGGTGAGGAAAATTTCCGGCAGATGTTCCTGATTAAGAGCATGAATGATTGCACGCGCCGCACCGCCAGCTCCCAGCACCATGGCAGGTCCGCTGCTTTGCCAGGTTGGGGCGGCTGTTTTCAGATGGGTTATAAATCCATAAGCGTCTGTGTTGCCGGCGATCAGTTTGCCAGCTTCAAACCACAGTGTGTTTGCGGCGCCGATTGCGCGCGCGTCTTCGGTTGTCTGATCAGCAAGATCCAGCACTGCTTCCTTGTGGGGAATGGTGAGATTAAGACCTTCAAAGCTGTTTTTCTGCAGGCATTGGATAAAGTTTACCAACGCTTCCGGTCTGACCGGGTATTTTTCATATGAGCCTTCAATGGAAAATTCTTCCAGCCAGGTCTGATGAATCAGGGGAGAGCGCGACTGGGCGATCGGCCAACCGATGACACCGGCTTTTCTGGGTGTTGTCATTTTAGGATGTAGCCTTCCTCGCGCAGTCTATTCAACAGAGCGATCAGGGGAAACCCGAGAATTGTGAAATAGTCGCCGTTTATTTTTTCAAAAAGATGGATGCCAAATGATTCCAGACGGTAAGCACCGGGAGAGGAGTAGATTTCATCTGTTGAATGAGCGAGGAAATTGCCGAGAAATTCAGGACTGAAATCTCTCATCGTCAATTCTGCTGTTTCGCTGTGGCGCCAGATCACTTCAGTTTCCCGAAACAGGACCAGTGCCGAGATTAATTTATGGGTTTTACCGCGCAATTTAAATAGTGTCGCCCTGGCTTCTTCGCTGGTTTTGGGTTTGTCGAAAATTTCATCATCAAGAGCAAGCACCTGATCCGCGCCGATGACAAGTGAGCCTGGATGAGATCTGGCGATATCTGCCGCCTTTGTTTCTGCCAGTAATTCTGCGATATCCTGGGGTTGGGTTTCTTCTGATTTCAATATTTCCTTGATCACAGATTCATCAATTGTCGGCGGCACGATCTCAAAGGAGAGGCCTGTTCCCTCAAGCAATTTGGCGCGAGTCGGGCTTGAGGAGGCTAGAATCAGTTTTATTGCTTCAGTTTCAAACATTGGAGGGATCTCATAAACTTTTTAACGGCTATTTATTTCGTACAATCTGCCTGTCTGCGGTTTTTTTGATTTTAGGTAGAATGAGCGGCATTTGCTAACGTAGGGCCCGTTCATTATACAGAGTGATGATGGCTGCGGCAGTTTCCTCGATTGAGCGCCGGGTTACGTCAATGATCGGCCATTCATGACGCCCGCATAAACGCCGCGTGAATGCGATTTCCTGAGCAATCGTATTCTTATCAACATATTCGTCAAGATTACGGTCGGCCAATTCACGGACCCGGTTTCTTCTGACCTGGGAGATCCGGTCAGCGCTGGCGATGAGACCAACAACAAAACAGCTGGTTGGTTCTTGCAGAATTTCAGGTAAGGGCAGGTCAGGGACCAGTGGCAGATTGGTGGTTTTAAAACCCTTATTGGCCAGATAAATGCTGGTTGGTGTTTTCGAGGTTCTTGAGATACCGATGATGAGGATGTCAGCGTCATCCAGATTTTCCGGCAATTTTCCATCATCGTGGATCATTGTAAAATTCAACGCATCAATACGGTTGAAATAATTTGCATCAAGTGAGTGTTGGGCACCGATTTTGGGTTTTGAGGATGCACCGAGATAATTGTCAAAAATTTTCAGAAGAGGATCAAGAATGCCTATGCTTGGTAAGCTCAGTTCGCCGCAAACTCTTTCAATTTCATGGACCAACTCGACATTGATTAACGTGTGCATGACGATGCCGGGTTGTTTTTCTATCAACTGACAAACCCTTGTGAGATGGCGTTTGGTCCTCACCAGAGGGTGTATGTGTTCTATGGCTTTTATTTCAGGGTATAGAACCGTGATGGCCTTGGCCATGGCCGTCAGTGTCTCTCCGGTTGCATCCGAGACAAGATGCAAGTGGAAAAATTTGGGATTACCGGCCTTTGCCTGTTGAAAACTCTGCTGGTTATCCATGGTTGTTTTGCCGGTGTTGAGTTTTATCTGTTCTGTTCATTGTTTCTCCCGGAATTTACCCACAGTGTTTGCGTTGTGGGGATTTTTGGCAAGAGTTATTCAGGCTGGTATTAGAGATCAGCTTTTGCCAAAGTTTTCCTAACTAATATGCACATTGTTTTCCTGTTGCTTAGTGCCCGGGAAAATTTGATAAGTCTCTTGAATCCCTGATATTTCAAATTTTATTATTCGTCACTTTCCTGTTTATCATGATATCTGCGAAAACGACACAGGCGTAGCGAATTCTCTGTTCAATGAGTTGTTGGAAGCCTGGGTATAAAAAAGAATTCAGGATCTCCATAGCCAAACAACAACTACATCAAATTTAGAAAAACTATATTGTTTTTATTTTTTTATTGTAATCGGGGAGAGCCCGTCGGATAAGGATCAGATGGTTGAGAAGAAATTTTTAAAAGCGCTTCGAGGGGAAGTTCAGGATGTGCCCCCGATCTGGTTGATGCGACAGGCCGGACGGTATCTTGAGGATTATCGGTTGGTCAGGGAGCGGGCTGGCGGGTTTCTGGATCTTTGTTATTCACCCGAAATGGCAGCTGAAGTGACGTTGCAACCTATTGAAAAATTTGGGTTTGATGCTGCAATTTTGTTTGCGGATATTCTTGTGGTGCCTGATGCGCTGGGTCAGAAGCTTTGGTTTGAGACCGGGGAGGGACCCAGGCTTACTCCGATCAGCTGCCGGGAGGATTTATCGCGGCTTGATGCTGGCGGGGTTGATGCGAAGTATGAGAGTATTGCCGAAACGGTGCGTTTGATCAAAGCCGGGCTTGGGCCTGAGACAGCTTTGATCGGTTTTTGTGGTGCCCCCTGGACAGTGGCGACTTACATGGTGGCTGGTCAGGGAACGATTAACCAGGCACCGGCCCGGCGACTGGCTTACCGGGATCCGGCACTATTTCAGGAACTGATTGATTTGCTGGTTGAAAGTTCAGTGGATTATCTTTCTCGTCAGGTCGAGGCCGGGGCTGAGGCTTTGCAGATTTTTGACAGCTGGGCTGGCAGTTTGCCAGAAGCTGAGTTTGAGCGCTGGGTGTTGGCGCCGACAAAACTTATGGTCAGTGCATTGAAAGCGCGGTTTCCTGATGTGCCGATTATTGGGTTTCCGCGGGGTGCTGGCCCATTTTATGAGCGGTTTATCAAAGAGGTTGGGGTTGATGGGGTTAGTGTTGATGAAACGATTGCGCCTTCCTGGGCGAGAGATCATTTGCAACCTCATGTGACGGTGCAGGGCAATGTGGATTCACTGGCGCTGGTTGAAGGGGGGCCTGCGCTTGGCGCTCAGGTTGAAGAGCTGCTTTCCAATTTGAAGGGGGGACCGTTTATTTTTAACCTTGGCCATGGCATTCAGCCTGATACACCTGTTGCACATGTTGAGGCGCTGATTAAACTTGTGCGGGGTTAGGAGCTATTTTTATGGAATGGATTTTATGGCTGAAGGCCTTGCATATTGTGGCTGTTATTTCCTGGATGGCGGGGCTTTTGTATCTGCCGCGGTTATTTGTTTACCATAGTGAAACTGAGCCTGGCTCGCCTCAGTCCGAGACATTTAAAATTATGGAACAGCGCCTTTTGAATGTCATCATGAAGCCGGCGATGTTTGTCAGCTGGCTTGCCGGGCTTTTGATGGTTTACTGGCTTGAGCTTTGGGCTGTTCCCTGGTTCTGGGTCAAGTTTGCAGCTGTGTTTGTGTTGAGCGGGGTTCACGGGCATATGTCAGCCTGCCAGCGCGGATTTGAAAAGGATGAGCGCAACTATACAGCGCGCTATTTTCGGATTTTAAATGAAGTGCCAACGTTGCTGATGGTCGTAATTGTTATCATGGTGATTGTGAGACCATTTTAATCGCGGGAGTTTCATAGCTGAGCCTGATCTAGTGAACGGTTATTTTGGGTTTTTTGGGGTTGAAAAAGAGACTTTCATCAAATCCATGTTTTTGTTATAGTTGCTGGCAACTGTCTTGCTGGTTGT
Source organism: uncultured Rhodomicrobium sp. (assembly GCA_964351785.1). Lineage (GTDB taxonomy): Bacteria > Pseudomonadota > Alphaproteobacteria > Rhizobiales > HXMU1428-3 > HXMU1428-3. Next base: position 270,070 of record CAYGPF010000001.1, on the reverse strand, counting down.
TTTTCTTCGGCAAATCATTTACGAAATTATCACTTAGTGCCTTAATGATTGTGTCATAATCATCTGAGTGTCTGAACATTACTGTTTGTGTAACTGACAAATAGTCCCTTCCTTTCGCCTTCAAACCTTAATCAAGAATATCCCACCTAACGTTTGGAATCACCCACATGGAACAAATGAAACTCCAGGACCTCAAGTCTAAATCACCCACTGAGCTTTTGGCTTTTGCTGAAGAGGTTGAAGTCGAAAATGCCAGTTCCATGCGGAAACAGGAGTTGATGTTCGCCATATTGAAACAGTTGGCGGCACAGAATATCAATATTGATGGTACCGGGGTTGTGGAAGTTTTGCAGGATGGGTTCGGTTTTCTAAGATCGCCTGATGCGAATTATCTTCCTGGTCCTGATGATATTTATGTTAGCCCCAGCCAGATCCGCCGGTTTGGTTTACGCACCGGGGATACGATTGAGGGAGAGATCCGCTCACCGAAAGATGGTGAGCGTTATTTTGCCTTGTTGAAGGTAAAGCAGATTAATTTTGAAGAGCCGGACAAAGGCAAACATAAAATCCATTTTGATAATCTTACACCGCTTTATCCTGATGAATGGTTGAAAATGGAAATTGAAGACCCGACGGTTGAAGATATGTCAGCCAGGGTTATTGATATAGTATCACCCATGGGTAAGGGCCAGCGGGCGCTGATTGTAGCGCCGCCCCGTACCGGTAAAACGGTTCTTCTGCAGAATATTGCCCATTCCATCACCACCAACCACCCTGAATGTTATCTGATTGTGCTGCTAATTGATGAGCGGCCTGAAGAGGTGACGGATATGCAACGCTCTGTGCAGGGTGAGGTTGTCTCCTCTACCTTTGATGAGCCGCCCACCCGGCACGTTCAGGTTTCTGAAATGGTGATTGAGAAAGCCAAACGGCTGGTTGAGCATAAACGGGATGTTGTCATTCTTCTGGATTCTATCACCCGGCTGGGCCGGGCCTATAACACTGTCGTGCCATCTTCCGGCAAGGTGTTGACCGGCGGTGTTGATTCAAACGCCCTGCAGCGGCCTAAACGCTTTTTTGGTGCGGCACGGAATATTGAAGAGGGTGGCTCGCTTACTATTATCGCCACCGCGCTGATTGATACCGGCAGTCGTATGGATGAAGTGATCTTTGAAGAATTTAAAGGCACCGGTAACTCCGAGGTGATCCTTGATCGTAAAGTTGCTGATAAACGCGTCTTCCCGGCGATTGATATTGCCAAGTCCGGTACCCGTAAGGAGGAGCTGCTTGTTCCTGATGAGCAGTTGAAGAAGATGTATGTGCTGCGGCGGATTCTTAACCCGATGGGACCAATGGACGGCATTGAGTTTCTGATTGACAAGCTTAAGAATACCAAAGGGAATGATGATTTCTTCGATAGTATGAACACATAGGTTTTATCTCACTTGGTGATCCGCACGGTTAACCGTGCGGGCAGGCCTCTGGTGTTTACTGATACAAAGCTCTAATCCCTATTTTCCTATTGTTCCCACATTCCCATTTCCAGAATGTCGTCATAGTCCGGGTTGGTGTTCTCCTCAGCGGCTTGGAGAATACGCTCTGACACTTCTTTTCGGTTGAGCCAGCTGCCTATAGTGGCGGCCTGTTCTCGCCCTTCCAGATGGGCGTTTTGATACAGGGGCTCACCGTGTCTCAGGCTTAGATCCTGTCTGAGGGCGGACAGGTGGAGCGCGGTTTCAAGTCCCGGGCTTTCATCAATCTGCTTTAAAGCGGGCTCGAGATCGCCGCCGGCACAAATGATCATTCCAAGTACTTCACCAAGGTCAAATTCAAGGCGTAGACCAACCGGCCATTCTATCAGCCCTGTCTGGGTGAGGCTTGCCTTTAGATACGCGTTGAAAAACTCATTGATCACCTTCACCTCATTCGGTCTGTAGCGCTGCCTGTAGCCTTCCAGGCGTATCAGACACATCTCCAGACCAATGTGACTGGGTGGTTTGCATTGGGCGATCAATTCAAGGTAACGGGGCAGAAAATGTTTAAATTCCGGCTCGATGATTGTTTCATCAAAGCCATGGGCGGAATTGGTGTATTCAGCCAGTAGCTCACTTGTTATGTCCTTCAGGGGGAGACGTGAGAGCTTGGCGGCGACTTCCTCACTCATGCAGACAGGGCAATTGCAATGGATGATGATGCCGTTCAGTTTATAGGGGGCAAAGATCTGATAGGCGGCTTCAACAGCGGCTGTCAGATCGGGGGTGAAGATGGGGTCAATATCTTCCCAGAAAATCAAATTTTCTCTCTTTTCCGGCTTTTTTTGATCTCATTAGGGCTCGTTTCCACCTTGTAAGATTGACAGCCAATCATGGCAAGATGCGGGAAGGGCCGAGGGGTTCTGTTTTTATCTCGTATTCCACTTTATTCAAATTCAATAATGATCCTGTTTTTTCAATTTTGAGGACAAGGGTTCAGCAATTTACCGGTCTGTTCTTCATTGTCTGGAGGCGTTTCAGGTCTTCAATGAGCTGGGGTTCGTCTTTCGCGCCTTCGATGGTTGCTTTGATAATTTTCCCCTGCCATTCCGGCTGTTTCTGATTGATTGAATAATAGACCCACTGCGCTTTGCGGTGAGCTTTTAGAATGTTTGCATTTTTCATCGCGGTCAGGTGGCGCGAGATTTTTGGCTGTTCAGCTTCTAGGGCATGAACCAGCTCGCAGACGCATAATTCCTCCTCATGGGCAATGAGGTACAGCGCTCTCAAGCGGAGTTCCTGCGCGAGGGCCTGGAAAATGGCTGTTTGATTCATATTTACTATATCTGTTTTTCCGTATATGTTATTATATACATATGTGAAATGACGTATGTAATCTTTATAGTTGTCATTATGAATTATAGCAATGGGGCGCTTTCAACGAGGCGTAAGGGTTATGGGTTATGAGTGATCGTGTTTTTCATGTTCTTTTTCTTTGCACCGGAAATTCTGCCCGGTCGATCATAGCTGAGGCGGTTCTTAACCGGATTGGTGCGGGTAAGTTCAAAGCTTATAGTGCTGGTAGTGTGCCTAAGGGAGAGGTTCATCCGGTTGCACTCGCTTTGCTGAAGAAGCAAAATTATGATGTCTCGGGGTTTCGCTCCAAAGACTGGTCGGAATTTGCCGAACCTGATGCTCCCAAGATGGATTTTGTTTTCACGGTTTGTGATAATGCAGCCAATGAAGCCTGCCCGGTGTGGCCGGGTCAGCCTATGAGTGCGCATTGGGGGGTGCCGGACCCGGCGGCGGTGACCAGTTCTGAAACGGAGCAACATTTGGCTTTTGCCGATACGCTCAGAATGCTGACATTACGGATTGATATTTTCATTAACCTGCCGATGACATCACTTGATCGGCTGACGCTGCAAAAGCGTCTTGATGATATTGGACAACAATAATCATTGTTTACTGATTTTTTGTTTTTCAAATAGTTAGGGAAGGGCGCGTGATGCACGCCCTTCCCTTAATTTTAGTAACCGATGAAGTTTCTTTTCCGATAGCCCAGCGAATATTGTGGGCGCGGAACATAGGTTTTTTTCTGTGCGTAGTGTTTTTTATACGATTTTTTATGTTTACGCTTGGCGTAATAGCGGCGTTTGCGCCCCTTACGAAGCGGGGTGCCGTATTTGTTCACACAATGGTGGAACCTGACCCTTGGGCCGTTGTCCAGGTGGATGTGATGCATGCCGCAGGAATAGGTTCCAACGCCGCCCTTGTGGTTTGCTTTTAGCCAGCTCACTACCTGACGGTATTTGCCTTTTGGGGGGTGAAAGTCGACTGCACGGCAAGATGCATGATAGCTGCGCTTGCCTGAGCCGGCAATGCGGGCGCCAGGGCGATGCGTGGAAATGATCCGCACTGGTCCGAATTTTTTGCGAATTATGGCCAGCTTATTTTTTACGCTGGCTGGCAAACAGCCGCTTTTTGCAGCGTAGGCTGGTTTCATGGAAAATTCTGATAGTGGCGAGATCGCCAGTGCTGCAAACAGCACGGCACTAACAATCCCTGTAAGGATTAATTTTTTGAACATTTGTAATCTTTTTGATGTTGAATCTGTGATTAGATTTTTGGATGTGAACAGACAAAGATTTTGCCTCTTCACGGTTGAAAGGTATCGGCATTGGTCAGAAGATTGGGCTTTTCTAAGGCACTTGAGGAAAGGGCAGCCCGGCCAATGCATCGGGGGCGGTTTCTAGGCCCGGAATGTGTCAGAGTCACGATTTATTTTTGTGTCAAACTGTCGCATCCCATGCCAGATGCTCTTTAGGATGATGTATGACGAGAGAAATTAGGAAGAAAAAATATAGTTATATGAATGACTTATCACAGAGTAACTGGGATGGAAAACAACCGCTGATTGTTTTTGATGGTGTTTGTGTTCTCTGTTCGGGTTTTGCGAAATGGGTGATCAAACGAGACAAGAAAAAGCTATTTCTTTTTACGTTTGCACAATCAGAGCTTGGTAAAAATCTCTATAATCACTTTGATCTTGATGGTGTGGAGTTTGAAACCAACCTGGTGATTTTTGAAGGTGATGTTTTTGTGCGGATGCAGGCATTTTTTCAAATCTGTAAGGTTCTTGGGTTGCCGTGGCGGTTGATCAGTTTGCTTAATTTTTTACCGCAAACGGTGCTTAACTGGATATATGAACGGATTAAAAACAATCGGTATCAGATATTTGGCAAGATGGATGATTGTCTGATTCCAGAAGGGGATCTGAAAGACAGGTTCATACATTAAAGCTGTTTTTCCGGAGGGTTTTTCTGATGTTGTTTTGCTCTATTTTTGGCAAGGATTTTTACAAGCTACCAGCTACCTGGCAACAGTTTCACACGGTTGAGAATTGCCATGTTTATGAGGGAATGTCAGCAGTAGAGCGCGGTGAGGGCTTGTTCGTCGGCTTGTTATGCCGGGCGCTTGGTTTTCCGCCAACATCGGAGGTTCCTGTCAGGCTTATCGTTGAGCGGCGGGGTGAGGGGGAGCGTTGGCAACGGGTGTTTGGTTCATCAGGTTTCTCAACCACGCTTATAGCGGCACGCGGAGAAGGCCCAATTTGTTTATATGAATGCCTGTTTCCTTTCAGGTTCTGTGTTGAACTGATTGCCTCAGATAATCAGGTGTCCTGGCGATTGGTACGGTGGTGGTTTCTGGGCCTGCCATTACCGCGGTTTCTCATGCCCCGCAGCCAGACCGTTGAATTTGTCGATGAAAAGGGGCGCTACAGTTTTGATATACAGCTGGACATCGCTTTTTTTGGCCCTTTGATTGCCTATCGTGGCTGGTTGCTGCCTGCCCCCCTTTAGATGTCTCCCCATACCGGTGATTTGGGGGCCTAAAAATTCAAATTATCAAGCATAAAAAAGATGGTTGCCGAGAGAATGGCAGCGGCGGGCACTGTGATGACCCAGGCGGTGATTATCACCATGAAGTGAGAGCGCCTGACAAGTTTGCGGCGTTGTTTTTTTTGCTGGATGATTTCCGTACTGAGTTCATTTTGCGGCGCGGCTTTTTTCTTTTTCAGGTATTTTTTACGCCGCCGGCTGGTGCTGGTGTAATATTCCCGGAAGAAACCGACACCAAAAACTGCACCAACCGCTATATGGGTTGAGCTGACCGGTAGCCCGAGGGCTGAGGCAATGATCACGGTGATGGCCGCCGCCAGTGCGACGCAGAAAGCCCGCATTGGATTCATTTTGGTGATCTCATTGCCAACCAGTCTGATCAGAGCCGGCCCGAACAGAAACAGGCCTAAACTGATCCCGAGACCGCCGATCAGCATGACCCAGGTCGGTATTTTTACCTGTGTTGAAATATCACCGGACTGAACGGCGTGCAGAATGGCTGCCAACGGGCCGACCGCATTGGCCACATCGTTGGCGCCGTGAGCAAATGACAACAGAGCGGCAGAGCAGATCAACGGAAAATGGAACAGTTTGCGCAGGGACTGGTTGCGGTTATCAAGCTCCCTGGTCTGGTTTTTGATATGCGGGTGCATGATCAGGTAAACAAGACCGAATATAAGAACTGAGATTATTGCTATTGTTGTGTTTTCCGGGTGCCAAATTCTTTTAAACCCCTTCATCATAAGATATGCGGCGAAGGTTGCAGCCATCAGGGCGATCAGGATGGGTATCCATCTGCGTGCGGCTTTCAGTTTATCTTCCCGGTAGATGATAAATGTCTTGATAAATGCAAGGAAACAGGCAGCAATCACGCCGCCTAATGCGGGGGATATGATCCAGCTGGCGGCAATGGCGCCCATGGTTGTCCAATTGACGGCATGAAAACCAACAGCTGCTATGCCACCGCCCATGACACCGCCAACAACGGCGTGGGTGGTTGAGACCGGGGCGCGAAGGTAAGTGGCAAGGTTCACCCAAAGCGCGGAGGCAAGCAGGGCTGACATCATTGCCCAGATGAAGGTTTGCGAGTTTTGAACCAGCCCCGGATCAATGATGCCTTTTGAAATGGTTTTTACAACATCACCGCCGGCAATCAGGGCGCCAGCACATTCAAAAACTGCTGCTATGATGAGGGCGCCGAACAGGGTCATTGCCTTGGCACCGACAGCCGGGCCGACATTGTTGGCGACATCGTTTGCGCCAATGTTCAAAGCCATGTAACCGCCTATGATAGCTGCAACGATAATAATGAGTGAGTTGGGTTCATCCCCCAGAATAATGGCGGTGAAAATGCCAGCAAGGGCCATGAAGAGGAGGCCAAGACCGGGAGCTACAAGATTGGTAGAGGTTGAACGGGTCGCGTCTTCAAGACGGGTGAGTTTGCGTAGGTCCTTGTCGAGGGTGGATTTTCTGGTCTGGATCGGATTTTTGGGGGTATTTGTTTCTTCCATATAATCCAATCCTTTGCAGTGTCATATTAATTACATGTTTCATACGCACTGAGATTGTAACTGGCAAGGGAAGAGGTAGGCATTGGCTATATTTGAATGTCGTTTGAGTGTGGCCCGAGACGTTTCACGCGGCATAAAATGTCGGCCAGATCTTTTTCTTCCACCATGCTACTGGCGGCCTCGCTGGTTACCCATTTCAACTCACGCTGGCTTTCTTCTGGCCAGCGCAGATTTTGGTGAGTGACTTGAAAAGGGTAAATTTCAACCTGACAGGTAACGGTCGCAAACATATGCAGTTTCTTTTTGTAGGTGTATGTTGCCAAACAGGTTTTTGAGATTTCCCCCTCCAGGCCTGCTTCCTCTTCCGCTTCTATTTTTGCCATCAGATGATTTTTTATATCTGTTTTCGGCCATCCCTTGGGCAGCACCCAGCGCCCTCGCTCCCGCGAGGTGATCAGGCAGACCATTATTTCGTTCTCTATGAAAATATAAGGCAGGGCAGCAACTTGGATGTTTAACATTTTTGTCACAATTATTTACTGGCTGGCCGTCTTGTTTCTCTGTTGAAAGATGGAGCGTTTATACTTGATTGTAAAATTTTTACAAGAAATCTGCTAACGGGCGGGTGGAGAAGTTTTTTATTCGTTTTATATTTTCTGGTCCTCAACCGCGCTCTTGAGGCTGGTAAAGAGGCCCAGGCTGTTGGTGATGGGGGCAAGACATGTTGGCCCTACACAAAGATAGGCGGTGGTTTTCCCCTCGATTGCGGTTTTGCCGTATGCTGGTGAAGCGGCTGGTAAATCCGCCCCTTCGGTGATGGTTCGGATGACAAGATTTGGCGCTGCAGCTGTTTTGGCAATGGTTGCCATTTCTTCTGCTGTCTTCTGATCATCTTCCGGCGTGATGATGACCAGTGACAACGGCGCGATGATATCTATTGATGCAGCCATCATGCTGATATGGGAAAAAATGTCTTTGGCGATGGTGCCGCCAAAAGCCTGCGGGGTTTTTTGTGCTTTTTCCCGATATGCTTCCTCCCCCGTGAGGCTGTAAAGCATCATCAGATTTGATATCATGATGGCATTGGGGTTGGGCGTGGCCTCATCAGCGCCGGTTTTGCCGCGGATGATTACATCCTGCCGGTTTTTGGCGGTGGTGAAATATCCGCCATAGTCGGGGCACCAGTAATTGTCGTTTAGAATGGTCGTAAGATTTTTGGCTGTTTGCAGATAGGCGCCTTCGCCTGTGGTTCTATGAAGGGCCAGACTTGCCCGGATCATCTGGGCGTAGTCACCGACAAGGCCCGGGCTTGTGCATTTGCCAAGGCGGTAGGAATGGTGGAGGCCGTCATCTTTCAGCATGGCCGTGAGGATGAATTGATATGCGTCTTTTGCGGCCTGCAGCCAGGCTTTTTCGTTGAAGGTTTCGCTAGCATGGGTGAGAGCTGTTATCATCATGCCGTTCCAGTCAGCCAGGATTTTATCATCAAGGCCCGGGCGCTGCCGTTTTGCCCTAATTGTCAGCAACCTCTGTTTTAATTCGTTTAATTTTTGTTCTTCGTTTTTTTGAAGCAGTTCTGGTGATTTCAGGCGGTTGAGGATGGTTTTGCCTTCCCAGTTGCCTGCTTCAGTGACGTCATAGTGTTTGGAGAAAAATTCATAATCCGCGCCAAGAGCCTCTTTGATCTCTTCTGCTTGCCAGACATAGAATTTACCTTCCTCGCCTTCACTGTCTGCATCAAGTGAGGCTGAATAAGCCCCATCCGCTGTGCGCATCTCGCTGTTTGCCCAGGTTACGATTTCCTTTATGCGGATTTTTAAAAGTGGGTTTTTGTTGGCTTTATAAACTTCCTGTGCCAGATCGATCATCAGGGCGTTGTCATAGAGCATTTTTTCAAAATGAGGGACCAGCCATTTTTCATCAACTGCATAACGGGCAAGGCCACCAGCCAGATGATCATAGATGCCGCCCTGAAATATACGCTGAAGCAGGTTTTCAACGTGGGATTTTGCGCCTTGCTGATCATAGCGGAGGCCGACACGCCAGAGAAAATTAAACAGAGGGTATTGGGGAAATTTAGGGGCGCCGCGCAGCCCGCCATTTCTTCCATCCATCATATCGCCAAGGCGCTGGGTGATGTTGCGCAGAATTTCATCCGATATTTCTGGCCCGAGCATTTTGGGTTTTTGCGGTGCGATCAGCTGGGTGAGACTGGCAGCGTTGTGCTGGACGGCTTCATTGTCATCAAGGTAGCATTTTTCAGCAAAGGCCAGGGCCTGGCTGAAGGAGGGGCGGCCGAAGCCGGGCATTGGCGGGAAGTAGGTGCCGCCCCAGTAGGGTTTGGCATCCGGTGTTAAAAACATGGTGAGCGGCCAGCCGCCCTGCTCACCCAGATGATGGAGTGCGGCCATGTAGATGGCGTCAATGTCCGGCCGCTCTTCCCGATCAACTTTAATATTGATGAATTTCTCATTCATCAGAGCGGCTGTTGCCTCGTCTTCAAAACTTTCATGCGCCATCACGTGACACCAGTGACAGGCGGCGTAGCCAATGGAAATCAGGATCGGTTTGTTTTCCTGGCGGGCAGTTTCAAGCGCTTCCTCGCCCCATGGCCACCAGTGAACGGGGTTGTCTTTGTGCTGGAGCAGATATGGGCTTGTTTCTTTGCTGAGCCTGTTTTCTGATATTTGGTCTTTCGAAGACATAAGACGACCTTTTTTGAATTTTCTCTGGCGGTTGCTTGATTGATATTTATTTTATTTTGTGCGCCGGTTGCTGAAGTATGGTGACCTTCCTCACCAAACTATAGTGAATCCAGAAAACATCAATTGTAGGATTGTCATAAAATTGCAGGGTTTTGGCTGGTTTTGCCAGACCCTGTCTCGAAGAGAGGCGGGGCAGTGCGGTTTGCTTAAACTTGACAGTTTTTAAGGGCCGTGTTTACAGGGGCATGAATGATGCCATTTGAATTTTATCAACCCTGCGGGAATGTTTTATGAACGCAACTACCATTTATGCCCTTTCATCCGGGCCTGGCCCGAGCGGTGTTGCCGTTATCCGGTTTTCCGGGCCGGAGGTTGTTCGTATATTTGAGATGTTTTGTGGCTTTTTACCCAAACCCAGATATGCCGCACTTTGCCATTTGCAAAACCCACTAGAGGATGGGGTGCTTCTTGATCAGGCACTGGTTTTATATTTCAAGGGGCCGAAAAGTTTCACAGGGGAAGATGCGGGGGAATTTCATGTGCATGGGGGACGGGCCGTTGTGGCGGATGTTCTTGCGGCGCTGGGCTCTCTTTGCTTTACGCGAATGGCAGAGGCTGGTGAATTTACGCGGCGTGGTTTTGAAAACGGGAAACTTGATCTTGTTGAGGTTGAGGGGCTTGGTGATCTGATCAGTGCAGAAACATCTTTACAGAAACGGTTGGCCCTGCAGCAGATGGGCGGGGCTTTTTCTTCCCTTTATGACAAATGGCGGGGGGAGCTTATTCGAGCGCAGGCTTATCTTGAAGCGTCTCTTGATTTTTCAGATGAAGGTGATGTGGGGGAAGATATTGCCAGACACGCGGTTCAACCCGTTAAGGATTTGTTAACCATTTTAACAGGCGTGCTCTCCGACCAACATAAAGGCGAGATTGTCAGGGAGGGGTTTCACGTTGTCATTGCCGGTTTGCCGAATGCGGGGAAATCCCGGCTGATGAATGCGCTTGCAAAACGTGATGTGGCTATTGTTTCTGATGAGGCCGGGACAACGCGGGATGTGATTGAGGTGAAGCTTGACCTAGATGGAATGGCGGTGGTGGTGCTTGATACAGCGGGGGTCCGGGATGCTGTAAACAAGGTGGAAGCTGAGGGGATCCGGCGCAGCTTTGCAACTTTGGACCGGGCGGACCTGGTGCTCTGGGTTATGGATGGCGGTTTGCCCGGATTTGACTTACCGTCTTTGTTTGTGAGCTATGAAGGGCCTTTATTGCGGGTGTGGAACAAGGCTGATCTGGTCCGGCCTCAGGCGGGGGATCTTGAGCTGGTCGATCTGGTTTTATCTGTCGAGACAGGTGAGGGGCTTGATCAGTTAATTGAGAAGATCAAAGAGCTTGCGGTTGTCTCTATGCCCTCTCAGGAAGGTGTGACAATCACGAGGGCGCGTCACAGGGAATGCATAATGCTGGCGGTTGCAGCGCTCGAGGATTTTTTATCAGGTGATCTGAACGAGACTGAGCTTAGAGCTGAGGATTTGCGCAAGGCGGCCTTTGCTCTAGGCCGGCTCACTGGCAAGGTGGATGTTGAGGATATTCTTGATCATCTCTTCTTTGAATTCTGCATTGGCAAGTAGGGCTGACACCCCGCTTTGGACAGAAGCCGCCTGCTCACCCATCTTTCTGGCTCATATGAGGGGGCGGTATCGTGACTTTTCTTTAAGTCCTGACCCAGACTAGAATTGGATCCGAGTGAAATTTGTTTCACGTGAGTCATGAAAATTTCAGATGCGGGGAGGGATTGGGGTGTATCAAAAGACTCAATATGACTATCATCCCCACCAAATCGGCATCCCTCCCCAGAATTTTCTCCTCCCTCCCCACAAAATGGATAAAAAATTTACAAATTCCTGCACGCGATTTTTAAAATTTCAGAGATGGATTTTGGGGGGCTGACCTGAATGAGATGTGGAATTGGGATTTTGATTTTCAGATTTCACAGATTCACATGAGTCAATCTGGCTGATGACCTGAAGTGTCCTCTGGTTCTGGGTGTGAATTCCTGGTGATCTGAGGGCGCATGAGAGTTTATGATTGTGCGAGGGGAGGGAGGGGCAATGGACTCTATGGTTGCACTGATGGTGATTTACAACCCGTCTTGCAATTAGGTATGACTAAGCTCTGGGGTTGAGGCTGGCTTTACAAGCAGGGTGTATTACTCATAGTGCTCTCTTTGCCAACTGATTTGTCCGGCCAATGACAATGTGGAACAGTGTTTGTTTCACGTGAAACAGATTTTAATGGAGAGCTTGTTTTCCAGCAAAGGATTAGATCAACTGAATAACATAAAACAAGTGAGGTAATTAATTACCACATTGTTTTTTGCATTCAGGGTCGATGCATTACTTATTCAAGGTGGGGGCATACGAGGTCTATTATCTGTTATGAGATTATGGGCTTTTGAACTTAAAGCCATCTACATTCCTTAGTACTGTTTTGGTCGCATAAAAATTCTTGTTACCAGGTGTTGAAGCTACGATGACTTTAGTGATTAGCATCTATGATGAATTACGTAACTGCAAATTGATTCACGTGAAACATCAAACCCTCGTTTGACCAAATAATCCTAACCTTCATACGTCTTGGCAAAGCTTTCACCCACTTCAATTACACAACCGAATTGAAATTGATTCACGTGAAACATTATAAGTAATACTACAGCTATCACATGGGTTGATAGATTAGGTGATACGGGGGGTGATCTATGGGTGACTGTCGTTTGCTCACCGTGACAATACATAAGGTCCTGCTTATCACTAATAATGAACAGTGTTTAATTATTTGAAAGTAGCGTTTCACATAACAGACTACAGATACACAGTAGAGTTATGTGTATTTGTATGTGTATTGATTAGATTATCTTCTGTTCGTTCATCCTGCTTCCACAGAACCACCATTATAATCTGATTGAGTGCGTCAGATTGGCTCTGATCCAAAGTTTTGGGCTCTGTTGGCAGTTTGGTTATGAGGGTGCAGCATTGAGATACCGGGGTCTCTATATTCTCTGGATCTCAGCGAATGTAGAATGATTTTTATTTCATCGCTTGTGGATCCTATTAATATGAATCCAATTTATAGATGTGCTTCAGAACTTGATTGTGGGTTTTACCCCTGCATGATACTACCAGCGATCAGCTTTTTGGAAATGATGATATGACACGTTTAAATTTTGATGTGATCGTTGTGGGTGGTGGACACGCCGGATCGGAAGCGGCTGCGGCGGCTGCGCGGATGGGGGCGCGCACCGCGCTAGTCACGCATAAATTTGAAACGATTGGTGAAATGTCCTGCAACCCGGCTATTGGAGGTTTGGGTAAAGGGCATCTTGTACGTGAAATTGATGCGCTTGACGGGTTGATGGGCCGGGTTGCTGATGCGGCTGGTATTCAGTTTCGGGTATTGAACCGTTCAAAAGGTCCTGCGGTGCAAGGACCAAGGGCGCAGGCTGACAGGGTGCTTTATAAGGAAGCCATGCAGTCTGCCATCAATGACCAGGATAACCTTACTGTACTGGCAGCTGCGGTAGATGATTTGTTGCTTGTTGATGGCCGCTGTGTGGGTATTGTCACTGCTGAGGGGCAGGAGTTGAGTGCCGGTGCCGTAGTATTGACGACAGGTACTTTTTTGCGCGGTGTCATCCACCGGGGTACAGAGCGCACGCCTGCAGGCCGGATTGGGGAAAAACCCGCAGTAAAACTGGCTGAAAGGCTTTATGATAGCGGCTTGAGTATGGGACGATTGAAAACTGGTACTCCCGCCCGGCTTTATAAAGACAGTATTGATTGGGATCAGTTAGAAGAACAGCCCGGTGATTTTCCGCCTGAGCCATTTTCATTTCTGACGGATAGGATTACAACCCCGCAAATCAGCTGCCATATCACCTATACCAATGATGCGTGCCACAAGATCATTCTCGATAATCTTGATCAGGCACCGATTTATACAGGGCAGATTGAAGGGGTTGGGCCGCGCTATTGCCCGTCTATTGAGGATAAAGTGGTGCGGTTTAAAGAACGTGATGCACATCAGGTTTTCCTTGAACCTGAAGGGTTGACGAGCGATCTCATATACCCGAACGGGCTATCCACTTCGCTGCCGGATCATGTTCAGGAAGCTTTTTTAAGAGAGATGAAAGGGCTTGGGTCTGTGCGGATTGCGCAGTATGGCTATGCGATTGAATATGATTATGTCGATCCGCGTGAGCTGAGCCAAAGCCTTGAGGTGAAAGCCATCCCCGGTCTGTTCCTGGCTGGCCAGATCAATGGCACCACAGGCTATGAAGAAGCGGGGGCACAAGGGTTGCTGGCGGGTGCGAATGGGGCGCTTTTGGCCGGTGGTTCCGCTGATAAGCTGGTTATCAGCCGGGCGGATGGTTATCTTGGCGTGATGATTGATGATCTTGTTACTCGCGGCGTGAGTGAACCCTACCGTATGTTCACTTCCCGGGCGGAATACAGATTGCGGTTGCGGGCTGACAATGCTGACCAACGGTTAACAGATGTTGGCGCTAATATTGGCCTGATAGGCAAAGACCGTCTGGCGTTGTTTCACGTGAAACAAACGGCGATCCAGGAGGGTATTGCGCTCTTGCACTCCAAAAACATGACGCCGAATGAAGCGGAACGGCATGGCCTTGCTATCAAGAAAGATGGACGGCGGCGCAGTGCTTTTGAGCTGCTCTCATATAAAGGGATTGATCTTGGTCATCTCGCGGCGATCTGGCCTGATATAGGAAATCTCGCTGATCAGATTGCCCGCCAGGTTGAAACAGAAGCGCGATATGCGGTTTACCTTGAGCGGCAAGATGCTGATATAGCGGCGCTTCGGAAAGATGAGGCGCTGGCCATTCCGCCTGATTTTGATTACCGGGTTATCTCTGGACTTTCGAGTGAGCTAATGGGCAAGCTGATGGGCCAGAAACCGGAAACACTGGCACAGGCGTCCCGTATTGATGGGATGACCCCTGCTGCGCTGATGCTGGTTCTGGCTCATATCAAGCGGGGTCAGACGGGCCGATCATCTTCTAATCAGCGCTCAGCGATGCAATGATGATTCACGTGAAACAGGTTTTGTTATCTGAAAAAGCAGCTCATGTGAGAGGGGGGGCTGCTCGCTGGTTGCTTGTGTGTCCGGCCCGGTCAGGGTGGTTGCTATGACAGATATGACTGGTGCTCCGGAGGCAACTGGGGCTCGTGAGGCGTTTCTTTTGCACTTAGAATCCCTGCTCAAGGGGCATCTGACTGTTTCACGTGAAACCGGGATACGGTTTCAACAGTATCATGATCTGTTGGTGAAATGGCAAAAGGTGCAAAACCTGGTTGCGCCAAACACGCTTAAGGATATCTGGTTTCGTCATTTTCTGGATAGTGCCCAGCTAATGCCGTATCTGCTTGCCAGGGAAAACGCAGTGGGGGGGCGCACACTGGTTGATTTTGGCTCAGGTGCCGGTTTTCCAGGGATGGTGCTTGCCTTGCTCATTCCTGAGAGCCAGGCCTTTAATATTCACCTGGTGGAAGCCAACAGCCGCAAATGTGCCTTTTTGAAAGATGTGGCACGCACTGTTCGCGTCAATGTGGAAATACACAATTGCAGAATTGAAGATTTTGCAAATCAGAGTACCATCCAAACTGTTGATTTTGTAACAGCGCGTGCGCTCAAACCCCTTCCTCGATTGCTTGATCTGGGGCATTTTGCCTTTAAAGAGGGGGCGGTCGGTTTGTTTTTAAAAGGCAAGACCGCTTTAGAAGAGATCATAGAGGCGCAAAAAATGTGGGAATTTCAATTGGATAGCTTTGAAAGCTGCACTGAGACAGAGGCGCGGATTGTGCAAATCACGAATGTTAAACCAAGGCGGTAGGGTTTGATTTAGGGGCTGATCTGATTTGTCTTTGTTATGTCTTCAGACCAGACAAGATCTCTCTAACGTAAAAAACGGTGATGCTTTGGCATGGCGGCCTGAATATAGCGGCCTGTTTATGGCATCCTGATTAAAGGAGCTACCTGGTGAGCGGACAATCATCATCAGCCAGCGTGCCGCAGAATGTGCGGGTTATGGCGCTTGCCAATCAAAAAGGCGGGGTTGGCAAAACCACGACAGCGATTAATCTTGGAACCGCTCTTGCAGCGGTTGGGGAGCGGGTGATCATCATTGATATTGACCCGCAAGGAAATGCCAGTACAGGCCTTGGTGTTGAAGAAGACCAACGGGCCGTATCTATTTGTGATGTCATGCGGCGGGAAGCGCTGATGACACAGGCTATGGTGCAGACACGGGTGCCGGGGCTTTGGGTTGTGCCTTCAACTCAGGATCTTGCCGGGCTTGAGGCTGAACTTTCAAGCGAAGCTGACAGAGCGTTTCGGTTGCGCGAGTCTATCTCCAGATTGCAGGTGGCTGAAGCGGCCAAACCGGAAGGCGAACGCATCACTTATGTGTTGATTGATTGCCCGCCGAGCCTGAATATCCTCACCATCAATTCCATGGCGGCAGCGCAGTCTGTACTGTGCCCGGTTCAATGTGAATTTTTTGCACTGGAGGGGATTGTACAGCTTTCGCAATCTATTGAAGAGGTGAGGGCAAAGCTTAATCCGTCACTTTATATACAGGGTGTGGTTTTGACCATGCATGACGGGCGCACTAACCTTTCGAATGAAGTGGCCAGTGAAGTCAGGAACTTTTTTGGTGACAAGGTTTATAATTCTGTGATCCCAAGAAACATCCGGATTGCGGAAGCCCCCAGTTTTGGTCAGCCGATCCTGCTTTATGATCACAAATCATCTGGTGCCCACTCATATATCAAGCTTGCTTCCGAGATTATTGAACGGGAGAAAAAGTATATGGCGGCTTGACCTGCCTGCTTAACAGAGACGCCGATAAACTGGTTTCCTGCTCCGTTCAAACCAACTAACTTGATCCAAATCAGAAAGGCAGATCGCTATGTCTGCAAATGTTCAGAAAAATCGTCTTGGCCGGGGTATTGCCTCCTTGATCGGCGATGCCAATGCAAATGCTGCTGAGACAACGGCTTTACCGCTTGAGGGTGAGCAACGGGTTGTCCCGATTGAAGAGGTGCGGCCGTCTCCGCTTAATCCGCGTAAGGATTTCACCGAAGCTGATCTTGAGGATCTTGCGAATTCCATTCGCACCAAGGGCCTTGTGCAGCCGCTGATTGTTCGCCCTTCCGGCACGCTAGAGGCTGGCTATGAGATTGTTGCCGGTGAGCGGCGCTGGCGGGCAGCACAATTGGCTGAGATAGAAAGAGTGCCCGTGATTGTGCGGGATCTGACAGATCGGCAATTGCTTGAAATAGCGATTATCGAGAATGTACAGCGGGCTGATCTTAACGCCGTTGAAGAGGCGCTTGGCTATCATGAATTGATGGACCGGTTCAGCTATACACAGGATGAGCTTTCCAATGTAATTGGTAAATCCAGATCACATGTGGCGAATACTTTGCGGCTTTTGAAATTGCCTGTCGATATCCAGACGTTTGTAAGGGCTGGTGAAATTTCGGCCGGGCATGCGCGGACGCTGGTCGGCGTTGATGGGGCCGCAGATATTGTAAAGGATATCATTGCCAAAGGGCTTAGCGTTCGTGATGTTGAGGCTCTGGTGCAGGCACGGCAAAAGGGTTTGCCTTTAAAACGCGCCAGCCGCGAAAAGGATGCGGATACCAAAGCCTTTGAGAAAGAGCTGACAGATGCGCTTGGTCTCAAGGTTCAGGTGAAGCTCGGCTCGGGTGAGACAGGTGAGCTGCGTATCCGCTATACCAACTTTGAACAGCTTGATGAGATCCGCAACCGCCTGTTGAAAAAAGCTGCAAGCTGAGGCTATCCCCCAGCTGCAGCGCTTGGGCGGGAAGATACATCCTTGTGCCAGCGCTGCAGGTTGGGGCAGTCAGCTGCCATTTCGCTTTCAACGCCTAGATCTGACCATTTGGCAAAGTCAACCGCACAGAGGGCTGTGATGTCAGCCATGCTGAAGGAGGGGCCTGCCAGATAGGCATGTTTTGCGAATTGACTGTCTATTTTTTTATAAAAGAGGCGCAGGCGGTGTTTTGCCCTGCTTGTCAAAACTGGTATTTGCGGAACCTGATCCTTCATCCCGGGGAGGCCGCGATTGGCAAAGTCTTCGTGCGTGTTTCTGAAATATTCACCGGCTGCCAACATGCCTTCTTCGTTTGCCCGGTTTTCCCAGCAGGCGATATGACCAATGCTTACAGGGTCTGTTCCAAGCAGAGATGGTGTGGGATGCAGGGCTTCGAAATAGCGGGCAATGCCCATGACTTCACCAATTATGGTTCCATCATCCAGTTCCAGCATGGGTACCATTGCCTGCGGAAATTTTTCGCGATAGCTGGCGCTGAGGCCAAAACCGTCTCCGACTTCAACAAGAGGTATATCAAGCCCTTTTTCAGCCAGGAAAATATGTAAACGGCGTGGGTTTGGTGCAATGTGCCAATCGTAGATTTTCATAAGTCTCTCCCCTATGGTCATGTGCATATGAATAAGATTGCTTCATACCGGCCCTTTTGTTTGGTTATCGCTATGGGTACTCCTGTATGAGATGCTTTTATATTAAAAGTTATTTTTCCGGAGGCAATTTAAAATTAGCCTCTCCATTGTAGGCATTCGCTGACCCGGTAGAAATAAAAGAGCAAAAAACAGAGTTTTCATTTTATTTTCCCCTTTTTGGGATCTAATAAATGCACGGGTCAGCCCTTATATATATTATATGCCTATAGTGGTGATCTTGTAGATCAGTTTTGAAAGGAGGCGATCATGTTTGATGCCTTATCTCTAACGGACTACCTTGCATTGATGTTCGGTCTTTATCTTTCTGCGGCGGGAATTGGCCTACTGAATGAGGGGGAGGGTTATAAACAAGCGATTGCGGATTACCGGGATAATGTGGCCATGGGTTATCTTGGAGCCATCATAGCTTTCGTCATCGGTGCGGTTATGGTGAAAGTACACAATGACTTTGATGGTTGGCGTGCAGGATTAATCTCACTGATTGGCTGGGGTGCTTTGCTGGAAGGGATCTTGATGCTGGCGTTTCGTCGTCAGTTTATGAATTTTTTCCTCAATCTTAATTTCTTTCAAACCCCGGTGATCCGCGGTTTCGGAATTGGTTGCCTGTTGGTGGGTCTTTTACTAGTTGGATCTGTGGTTTTATAGCTGCTCAAGTTTGGACTGAAGGCTCGCCAATTGTTTTTTAAGGGCCTCGAGTTCCTTGTCTTTTGTTGTGCTTTTTTTGCCTCGTGATTTTAGAGGCGGCGTAAATTCAGGTTTTTTGGCGGGCGGGTCTGGCATTTCCTCAGCTTCATTTTCTGCGTCAGATTTCTCGCAGTTGTCAGGTGAGGCTGCCCAGGCTCCCATCATTTTATTGAGAAATGCAGATTGCATCTCCTGCCATTTTTCCAGCCCCTCCATGGGAGCCTGCAAGGGGGGTATCGTGCCCTTTATGTTGTTCTGGATGGTTTTTAAAGTTTCGGCCTGCTGATTTTTCAGCATCTCAAATGACTGGGAGAGAAAATCAGGGATAAAATTCTGTGCCTGATCCGAATATGACCGAACAATGTCAAATAGCACATTAATCGGCAGGATGTTTTCACCCCGGCTTTCACAATCCGTGATGATCTGAAGCAGATACTGACGTGTCAGGTCATCACCGGTTTTCCGATCAATGATTTTAACATCCTTGCCATCCTTGATGTAGCTGGCAACTTCTTCAAGGGTTACATAATCGCTCAGGGATGTATTGTACAAGCGGCGGCTGGCGTATCGTTTTATGAGAATGGTTTCGCGCTCGTCGCTCATATGATCTCTCTCCTATTTGCGGCATGGTCTCAAAATTATGCTGCAGTTGCAAACACTATCTTACGGTTCAAATATTTTACGCCCTATAAATAGAATTCGCATAGAAAAAGGCGACCCCTATAATGGTGAACCTTGCTGGAAAACCAGCTGGATCACCGGGGCCGCCCTTGAAAGTTTGGGGAGGGATAGTTTTTATTTAAGCAACTTTTTTGGTTGCTCTTTTCACTGTAGCTTTGGCTTTAGATTCTACTTCTTTACCAGCGCTCATGAAAAGTTCGATTGTTTCCATTTGTGCTTTCTGAGCGACTTCAGCGAAAGCTGATACACGATCAGTTGTGGCTTTGGCCTGGTCCTGAGACAACTCGGTGATGAATTTTGTATAATCAGCCGGGTCTTTTTGAGTTTTTGTCAACTCTTCAAATTTAGCCAATGTTTCTTTTGTCCAGTCTTGTGTCAGCTCTGCATTTTTTTCAGCAGCTTCAATGGCGATTTTGCCGAGTTTGCTGTTGAATTCTGCAGAGTTTTTGAAAACATCTCCAAAAGCTGAAAGATCAGTAGAAGAGAAAAGGTTTTCAAAGGCTTTTGTAAAATCGGGTGTTTGGAACTTGTTCATGGATAATCTCCTAAAATTGTGTGTTCGTTACCTACCTGAATGCTGCGTATGCATAGTATATAGATGCTGCGATGCAGAATGTAAAGATAAAAATGCTGCGTTGCGGCAATTATTTTTGATTGTTATATAAAAACAATATGTTACAGGCTTATTTTTTTTTAAAAAATTTGTTTTCTGGCACGTTTTCATAGGATTTTTGGCCTTTCAGGGGCTTATGGCTGATCAGAGAAACCATGTCAGAGGGTGTTTTCCATATATTTGGTGGCAGGTTCAGTGAATTGATATTTATCAATGTTGAGAAAGTTTGTTGATTTTAGGCTGGTTTTCTTGGACGAGTGATTCGATATCGTATGAGGGGGACTAAAATGAAATTTAAAAATGCAGTAAAACTATTGCCTGTTATGGCAGTGGTTCTGATAGGTACGTGGTATCAGGCAAACGGCACAGCTGCTGTAGCCAGTGAAATGACACCCTTTGTTGAAGAAGAGGGGCGTTGGCTCATCCGGGCAAGAGCTGTTGGTGTCCTGCCTGATGCAGATAGTTCAACAAATGTGGCCGGGCTTGGGGTTGATATTGATGATTACTTTATCCCTGAACTCGACATCACATATTTCCTGAACAAAAATTTCGCAGTGGAACTGGTTTTGGGTATTTCAAAGCATGATGTACTGGGAACTGGCTCAATTGACGGTCTGGGTGTCGGTGATTTTCTGATCATACCGCCGCATCTAATGTTGCAGTATCACTTTCAGCTCACTGATACCATAAAGCCTTATGTTGGTGCCGGTGTGAACTACAGCATTATATTTAATGAAGATGCGAACGCACCTTTTACAGGACTTGAAATTGATAATGGCTGGGGTTTTTCATTACAGGCTGGTGTTGATATCAAGATCAGAGATCAATGGTATTTTAATATCGACGTTAAGAAAACCTGGATGAATGTTGATGCAAAAGTCAACAATGGAGCTGTACTGGCTGATATTGATGTTGACCCCTGGCTTGTTGGTGTTGGCCTGGGTTATCGTTTCTAAATCTAACTTGTTCAGATGTCTAATTCAGGCATTTCAAGCCCGAGACTTTAGAAACATTAGTTAAACAGCAAAAAAGACCGCACAGGCTTCTGGCTTTTGGCGGTCTTTTTTCATGCTTATTTCATGCATATTTCATGGCTGCTTATTGTTCTGCTTTTAAAGGACGGTTCAGAAGGGTTGAAATGGCTTCATCAACTGAAAGGTTGCCGGTAACAATTTCTGCCACTGCCTCTGAAATGGGCATCTGGAGCTGGCGCTCTCCTGCAATTTTCGCGACTGCTTTGGCGGTGTAGACCCCTTCACTAACAGATGTTCTGGCGCTGAGAATGCTATCAAGGGTCTGGCCTTTACCAAGTGCGATGCCTAATGACATATTGCGTGACTGGGGGCTTGAGCAGGTGAGCACCAGATCGCCAAGACCTGAGAGGCCGCTCAATGTTTTTGGATCCGCACCAAAACTGACGGCCAGCCGGTTCAGCTCGGCAAAACCTCTGGAGATCAGGCTGGCATGGGCGCTGGGCCCGAGTTTTTTGCCAACCACAATGCCAGCTGCAATGGCGAGGACATTTTTGACCGCGCCGCCAATCTGCACACCGATCAGATCATCCGACCAGTAGGGCCGAAGCGCCTTGTGGCTCAAGGTTTCGCTTAAAGCTTTGCCGAGGCTCTCTTCTCTTGTTGCCAGAGTAACTGCTGTTGGAAGCCCCTTTGCCACATCACTTGCAAAACTTGGTCCTGAAAGAATGGCAGGTACGGCGGTGGGGATTGTTTCTTCCAGCACCTCACTTAAAAAGTTATTTGTTGCTGTCTCTATGCCTTTTGAGCAGATGATGATTGGGGTTTCAGCTTTGATAAATGGGCTCAGTCTGGTGCAGATGGCGCGTGTGTATTGAGCGGGTGTGACCATTAAAATGGCGCCGCAGTCAGCCAGATCCTCCAGCTCATTTGTAGCCCTTAAAGTGGGGTCTAGTTTGATTGACGGGAGGTAGGTGAGGTTTTCGTGCTTGTCGTTTATGAGATTTGCGGTTTCTGGCTCATTTGCCCAGAGCAGAACCGAGCGTCCGGCATGGCAGGCCGATTGGGCGAGGGCCGTGCCCCAGGCCCCGGCACCTAAAACACCGATTGATTGAAATTTGTTCATCAGGTTCCCGTTGTGAGGTTAGGATGTTTCCCCCCTTCGGGAGGCTGAGTGATTGTCATTGGATTTCTGGTTCTGTCAAGCTTTTGCCAGAAGCTTTCAACGGGCTCAGGCTTTTGCGCCAGCCTTACCAGAACCGATCAGTGGTTCCGCGTTTTCGTCCAGTGGCCATCTTGATCTTGCCGGTGTTGTCAGGGGGTCACTGAGGCCGCGGGCGAGACGTTCTGCCCCGGCCCAGGCAATCATGGCAGCGTTATCGGTGCAAAGAGCAGCCGGCGGGATGATCAAGGGATGGCCGGCTTTATCGGCCGTTTCCTCAAGGGCTGTGCGCAAGGCCCTGTTTGCAGCAACGCCGCCAGCAACGACCAGGGGAAACTCAAAGGTTTGAAACCGGGATTTTACCGCCGCCAGTCCGAGGTGGAGCCGCTCGGTTACGCTTCTGATCAAGGCCGCCTGGAACGAGGCACAGAGGTTTTGAATGTCGGTATCAGTTAATGGCTCACATTTTTCAGCTGTTTGGCGCAAGGCCGTTTTCAGACCTGAAAAGGAAAAGTTCGGCTCTTTGTTGCCTTTCAGTGGCCGGGGGAGGGGGTAACTTTCCGGATCGCCGTTTGCGGCCCATTTTTCAACCTCAGGGCCACCTGGAAAACCAAGGCCGAGCAGTTTCGCTGTCTTGTCGAATGCTTCACCGAGGGCATCATCAATGGTTGAGCCGATGCGGGTGTATTGTCCGATATCTTTCACCCAGATAAGCTGGGTGTGACCGCCTGAGACCAGAAGCAGCAGAAAGGGCGGCTGCTGGTTGTGGGTGAGGCCAACTGTCAGGGCGTGACCTTCAAGGTGATTGATTGCAAGATAGGGTTTGTTTTTCACTTTTGCGAGGGCTTTGGCCATCATAGTGCCAACAAGAAGCCCGCCTATCAGTCCCGGTCCGGAGGCGGCGGCAAAGCCATCAACATCATCGAGGGTGAGGCGGGCGTCTTCCAGTGCGGCACTGATCAGCTTGTCGAGCATTTCACTATGGGCACGGGCGGCGATTTCAGGGACCACACCGCCAAAGACGGCATGTTCTTCCAGCTGGGTGCGAACAATGTTGGAGAGGATTTCGCCGTAAACGCCTCTCTTTTCATCCTGATGGCGCCTGACAAGACTGGCAGCTGTTTCATCACAGCTGGTTTCAATGCCAAGAATGGTTATGGGTTTTGTTTGCATGCTCTTCCCATAGCAAAGCCTTCTTGCGGTGTAAGCTGTTTTTTGCAGTCTTTGGCCTCGAATTTCCAATTTTGACTATCGAATTATCAAAATTCCATGATATGAACGGGCCAAAATCTAATTAAGCAGGTAAATTTATGGCAGATCACCACTCGCTTACCATTGGCACAAGGGGCAGCCCGCTTGCTCTGGCTCAGGCTTATGAGACAAGGGACAGATTGATTAAGGCTCATGGTATTGAAGAAGAGGCGATTGAGATCAGGGTGATTAAAACCACCGGTGATCAGATACAAGATAAAGCGCTCAGGTCATTTGGCGGGAAGGGACTTTTCACCAAAGAAATTGAAGAAGCCCTGATTGAGGGTAAAATTGATCTTGCTGTTCATTCCATGAAAGATGTACAGACAGAGTTGCCTGACGGGCTTGTGATAGCGGCGACGCTTGCGCGCGGCGATGTGAGGGATGGTTTTATCAGCCCGCATGCTGCCTCCATTGATTTGCTGGAAAGCGGGTCCAGGGTTGGCACTGCCAGTTTGCGCCGGCAGGCACAGCTGAAATATATGCGGCCTGATCTTGAGGTTGTGACGTTTCGGGGCTCTGTTCAAACGCGGCTGGAGAAGCTGAATGCGGGGGACGTGCAAGCCACTTTTCTTGCGGTTGCCGGGCTGAACCGGTTGGGCCTAAGTGATAAAATAACCAAAAAAATGAGTGTTGACGATATGCTTCCGGCGGTGGCGCAAGGGGCAATCGGGATTGAATGCCGGCTTGGTGATCACCGTATTGAAGGGTTGCTTGAAGCGCTTAATGACCGGGATACCGGGCTGCAGGTCTCGGCGGAGCGGGCCTTCCTGCAACAACTTGACGGGTCATGCCGCACGCCGATTGCCGGGCTTTGTACCCTTGGGGAAACGACACTGACTTTTCGGGGGCAGATTCTGGCACCTGATGGCAGCCAGGCATTTTCCAGGGCATTGAAAGGGCCAATTGATCAGGGAGAGGCGCTTGGTATTGAAGTTGCCAAGATTTTAATGGATGAAGCCGGGCCTGAATTCATGGCGGCGCTGGTGCACTGATGTTCTGGATTTCCCGGCCAGCAGAAGATGCAGAACGGCTTGCCGCAGAGCTTCAGGCCGGGGGGGTTGATATTGTTTGTGCCCCTTTGATGGAGCGGGTTTTTGAAAAGGTTGCCTTTGATGAAGGGTCTCTGGCTCAAGGGCTTATCGCGACAAGCCGGGGGGGGTTACGCGGGGCGGTTCAGTCCGGCTTGCCGTCTGCTTATTATCAGAAGCCTTTGTTTGTTATAGGTGCAGCCTCTGCAAACTTTGCCAAATCCCTCGGGTTTAAAGATATCCGCTTGCCAACAGATGGCCGCGGGGCGGCAGATCTGGTGCCCTTGATCGTGAGCTCGCTTTCCCCCGATCAGCCGCTGTTGCATTTGCGGGGGGATCAGGCCGCATTTGATCTTAAAGGGGCACTTGAGGCGAGAGGCTATGCACTCCGGGAGGTCTACACCTACCGCATGGCAGAGCACTCCGGGCTTGACAGGGACATTATTAAACGACTTTCGGGCGGCGAGATCAAAGGTATTATTCTGATGTCAGCACGCACAGCCCGGGTGTACAGGACCCTTATGCAGAACGCGGGGTTAACCGATCTGATGTCGTCCCTTTGCCATGTCTGTTTGTCGACTGCAGTGGCAGAAGCGCTTGGCGTGGGGGCTGATCTGCGGGTTGAGATCGCTGAAAAGCCATGTCAGACTGTGATTGTCGATCTTGTCAAAAGCCTGTCTGTGTGATCCTCAGCAGCTACGGCGTTTTCAGGTCTCACCGGATAGCCAGAATATAGTACTGCATTTGCGGAAAAATACAGTTTTGGTGAGATTTGCTTTATATTTAGGTCGTAATTATATGCTGGGGTCATACAATATATTGGAATGTCCGGCTCTGAGGAATGTCTGAATGTATTTGCCGCCCGGAGAGTACACCAATTAGAGTTAAGGATTAAAGAGGCCAGGAGTATCAAAATGGCGAGCCAAAAAAAAACCGGTGATGAAACATCGACGAAACGTCCCTCTCAAACACTTGATCTTGAAGCCAGGGAAGTGCACTCATCTGATGACCAGCCAGATCAAGCAGAGGGGGCTGATACATCAGAACCTGTGGATGAGACGCTTGCGGACAGTGAGCCCGGGCCATCACGTGGCGGTGCGTTCCTGAGTTATGTTGCGGCCGGTTTGATCGGGGCGGTTCTTGCGCTGGTTGGCCAGCCGTTTATGCCGCGCCTTGTTGGGGAATATAATGAAGGGCCAAAGGTTGTTGAAAGCCTCAAGGGCCAACTGGCTGCACTTGAGGAAAAACTAGATCAGACAAATGTTGAAGATGTGAAGGCCGCGCTTGCGGCGCTTGAGAAGAAGGTTGACGAACGCAGCAAAAATACGGTTGAGCCACGGCTTCAGAAAATGGAGACGATTTTGGCTGATCTTGCCAAGGGGGCACGTACAGGTCAGGAAGGTATCGAAGGTCTGGCGGCACTGGCGACCAAAATGAACAGTATTGAAACTGATATTGATCAGAAGCTGGAGGTCATGAAATCGCAGCTGGTTGGGCAATTGCGAGAGGATGTTACAAAACGCTCTAAATTTGTTGCGACCCAGGAATCACTCGTACAGATTGAGGGCGTTAAATTATCCGCTGAGGAGCTTGGCAAACGGGTTGCCCTCATCGAGGCCAGAAGTGCTAAGTTTACAACGAAACTGGCTGAGCTCAGGCAACTTATTCACGCCTCAAAAGCTGATCTTGTTTCCAAAGATGATCTGCTCAGGGAAGTGAAAACACTGCAATCACAAATGACAGGGTTCAGGGGCAATCTCGACCAGCTGAAAACAATTGAACGGGAAGCCCATGAAACGGCAAGACGCAGTGCGCTGGCGCTGGCGCTTACCAATCTGAAACGATCCATGGGGCGGGGTGATGGTTTTCAAGGTGAATTGCAGGCTGTGAAACGATTAATGGGTCCACAGGCAAATCTGGCAGGTGATTTTGAAATTCTTTCACAATTCGCGGGTGAGGGTCTCAGCCGGGATAAAGATCTGCTGGGAAGTTTTCCTGAGTTGGCCCGCACGGCGATAGCAGCAGATTCTGTTAAACAGGATGCCAGTATATGGGATAAGGTAACAAGCAAGGCCCGGCATACCTTCCGTTATCGGCGGACAGGGGATGTTGAAGGACAATCAACAGAAGCCATCCTGGCCCGTATGGAGCATAAGTTCAAGGATGGTCATCTTGAAGAGGTGGTCTTGCTTTCCAAGGTGCTGGGTCCAAAGCCGGGGCGGGTGCTTGCTCCGTGGGTGACTAAGTTGCAGGCGCGTCTTGCGGTTGAGAAAGCGATCTTTAAAATTGAAGATCAGTTGCAGGCATCCCTTAGGCCGCGGGTTGAGTAAAGTTTCGTCGAAGTTGTGATTATGGCCAAGTGGCCATCTGGGAATAATGTAAGATGTTTCGAATTTTTTTCTTTCTACTTGTGATTGCGGCTGTTTCTTACGGGCTTTCGCTTGTTGCGGATGTTGATGGGAAGTTGATCATTCAATGGCCGGGCGGTGAAATCCAGCCCACATTGATGCAGGCTGTCATTGCTATGGCGGTTCTGGTGTTTGCTCTGATTACAGCCTGGACACTGTTTCGTATGGTGTTGACCTCACCTGAGATGTTTTCTTCCTATTTCAGGCGGAAAAAAGCTGAAAAAGGGCTGGCGGCCCTGAGCGGTGGCTTGATTGCGCTTGGCGCGGGGGACAAGTCCGGTGCGGCGCGGCTGGCTTCGCAGGCCCGCAAGACACTGCCCAATGATCCGATGACATTAATGCTCAGGGCGCAAGCAGCCGAGCTTGCAGGAGATACAGCGAAGGCCTCCCGGCTTTATGAAAGCATGTTGGCCAGTTCTGATACGGAAATCATGGGGCTGAGAGGGCTTTATCTGCTGGCGCTTGAGCAAAAGGCGTTTGAGCCAGCCGAACAATATGCGGGCCGGGCCGTGAAACGGCGGCAGGATCTGCAATGGGCGGTTATGGGGCTTTTTGATCTGCAGACTAAAAGCGAAAAATGGGCTGCCGCGCTTGAGACCCTGAAAATTGCCCAGAGCAATCGCCATCTGGAAGGTAAGAAAGCCAAGCGGTACAGAGCTGTTTTATTAACGGCTCTGGCGCAGAAGCTAGAGGATCACAAACCTGACACGGCGCTTGAATTTGCCAAAGAAGCCATTAGCCTGGCACCGACTTTGGTGCCGGCGGCTGTGGTTGCCGGGCGGATTTATGCGAGCCAGGGACATATGACCCAGGCGCTCACATTGTTGCGGCGTTGCTGGAAAAATGCACCGCATCCTGATATCGCGTTTGTCAGTGCGCATGCCCGGCCGGGGGACAGTGTGCGTGACAGATTGCGCAGGATACAGTCTCTTGCTGATCTGACACCGGGCCACAGAGAAGCTGCGCTTGCTGTAGCACGTGCCGCGATGGAAGCGAAAGACTGGGGGTTGGCGCGCTCAAGCCTCGGGCCACTGGTGCGCGGCACACCAAGTCAGCAGGTCTCAACTTTGATGGCGCGCATTGAAGCTGAGGAAACCGGCAATAAAGGCCTTGTTCGGGAATGGCTCAGCCGGGCGGTTACAGCGCGGCCTGATCCGCAATGGATGGCTGATGGCAAGACTTTTGATGAGTGGGCACCGGTTTCTCCACTTTCTGGCAAGCTGGATGCGTTTACCTGGAGTGTGCCAGAAGCTGCAGAATTTAATGATACGGATACGGTTTCGCTGAAACAGATGATCAGCGGTCTACTGACGGCTGAAAGTCTTGATGCGCCGACCTTGCCGGAAGTTTCAGATGTTAAGCTTTCTGAATTTGAGCCCTCAGTCGATATTGTTGAGGATGTTTCCCTGGATGTTGATGAAGGTGAGATTATTCCTTCTGATGAGGGGCCTCAGACCGATGTAAAACCGGTGACGGATGTGAAGGGTGAGACCACTGAGAGTGATGGTGAAGAGGCCAAAGAGCCTGAAAGCAAAGCTGTGCCTGAACCAGAAGTGATTAGTTCTCCTGAGAAGGAGGGCGGCGTTGCTGGGAATGTTGAAAAAGCCGAGAGGGATGAAAAACGCCAGGAGACCACCAATAAACGGAAAAAAAGACGGCGCAAATCCCGGCATCGCACCAAAATTTTTGTATCCCCGCCTGCGCCGGATGATCCGGGCATTGATGTAGAGGATGGGGGGGACACCGCCGGATTTGCCAAGAATCTACGGCCGGTCAGATATTAGAAATCTACGCGTTTTGGTAGAATAGACAACGCATTTTCATTTCCTCCAGACCCACTGGGTTATGGCCATCTCGGCGCGCCAGCTCTGGAAGCTGCCAATGTCTTCAGCATTTTCTATTGATAAACGGGTGAGGGTGCCGCCTTGTCTGGCTCTGGCGTTGATGAGCAGGCCCTCACCTTCAAGCGTTACAGTGTTGGCAACGAGGCGGCCACCGGGTTTCAAAGCTTCAAGTGCCAGCTCAAGGAGGCCTGGTTCTGTTATTCCGCCGCCTATAAAGATGGCGTCGGGGGTTTCAAGCTCCCTGATTATGGCGCCGGCATTACCTTGCCTTGTTTCGAGATGCGGCACACCTAACCGGTCTGCATTTTTAAGTGCCCGTGCCAGCCGATCCGGGTTTTTTTCCACGCCGATGGCGCGGGTGTTCGGGGCGGCGCGCAACCATTCAATCGAGATAGAGCCATTGCCCATGCCGATGTCCCAAAGCAGGGTGCCGCTGGTTGGGCGCAAATGGGCGAGGGTGATGGCACGAATATTTTGCCGGGTGATCTGGCCATCATGGTTAAAGGCATCTACGGGCAAGCCGGGCAAGTGGGTCAGAATTTCAGTTTTTCCTGCATGAATGAGTTCAATCGCAAGGCTATTGAGATCTGAGAGGCTTTTCCCACTTTCAAGCATTTCCTCATGCAAACGTTCAGCTGTTGTCTCCGTTATGGTTTCTGTTTCCATGCCGAGATTTTCCAGAACAGTCAGGCGGGATGGCCCATAACCGTTCTCAATGAAAAGTTTTGCGATTTTAGCCGGGTGCTTGCCATTTGCTGAAAGCGCGATGATTTTTCGGCCCGGCTCAAGCAGAGAGGCGAGACGTGACAGAGGCTGGCTGCAGAGGGAGATGGTTTTTATTTCAGGACCGGACCATTGCATTCTTGCGGCGATCAGGGTCAGGATAGAGGGGGCCGGATAGACCTGCATTTCTGAGGGTTTGAGATATTTGGCAAAATGAGTGCCGATACCCCAGAAAAAAGGATCACCGCTAGCGAGCACGATCGTGCCTGCCGGTTTCTGGCTTATCAGTTCTTCCAGCCGGGGGGCCATTGGTGATGGCCAGGCTTCTCTTTTGGCTTCACTGACAATTTCAATCGGGATCAGGCCCAGTTGTCGCTGACTTCCCAGAATTCTGGCGGCATCTTTTAGGGCGGCTTTTGCTGCCTGGCTCAGGTCGGGAAAGCCGGCTGGGCTTAGCCCGATCAGGGTGAGCCATGGTTTGATCTCTTCAGTCATTGTGATTTCACGTCTTGGGTGTTTTCTGTTTCATTTATTTACATCTTCTATTTGTGCTATTTTTTGTTGCAGCCAGACGATCGCCTCCTCCACGGTCGCTGCCGTTTCACCAGCTGGTCTCTCCGGGCGGTCTATCATAACTACGGGAATGTTAAGGGTGCGGGCAACTTCAATTTTTGCATAAGCCTTCATGCTGCCGCTGTTTTTGCTGACCAGACATTTAATACCGTGTTGTTTAAAAAGCGCTGTTTCCGCCTCTACTGAAAAGGGGCCTTTGCCATAAATGAAGGTGAAATTGGCGGGCCAGATTTCTCCTTTCAGGCCGCTGGGGTCTGATTTTTGTGGTGGTTCGATGGCACGGGTCAGAAATCTGAGTTCTGGCCTCGTCAGAAAGGCAGCAAGTTCGAGACGGCCGATGGTCAAAAAGATGGGGGAATGTGCATTTGTCAGGGTTTCTGCTGCCACTTCCGGGGAGGGGACTTGGAGCCAGTTGTCCCTTTCAGTTTTTTGCCAGGGGGGGCGGTTTATGTGCAAGCAGGGGATGGCTGATGTTGCAGCCGCTATAGCGGCGTTTTGACTGATGGTGCTGGCAAAGGGGTGGGTGGCGTCTATGATGGCGCTGACAGAATTGGCTTTGATGAAATCAGCAAGGCCGCCAGCACCGCCAAAGCCGCCGGTTCGGTATGCCCCTTGAGGTTTGCGGGGCAATGAGGTGCGACCGGCAAGCGATGAGATAATTTCAAACTCATCTTGTGTTTGGTCATTTGAGAGGCAGTGGCCTGAGAGCCGTTCGGCCAGTTCAAAACCTTCGCTTGAGCCCCCGAGGATAAGAATGTTTCTTTTCATGGCTCTTTGATATATCAAATGTCATCTTTTTCAATCGCTTGTTTTAAAGCAGGGATTTGGTACTGAAGGATTTTTTGTGCATATGAGCCAGTTAAGGCAAACTGAAAATCAGGGGCGGGGCTGTTTGGTGATTGCCGCGCCGCATAGCGGGTCCGGCAAGACCTGTCTGACCATTGGTTTGCTGCGCGCCCTTTCCCGGCGCGGGGTTGCATTGGCGCCGGCTAAAATCGGGCCGGATTATATCGACCCGCAATTTCACCAGATGGCTGCGGGTGTTTCCTCAATGAACATTGATGGCTGGGCGATGCGGGGCCAAGCGCTTACAGCCCTCAGGCAACAACTGGAAGGTTCCGGGGCCCTTTTCTTTATTGAAGGTGTTATGGGGTTGTTTGACGGGGCGGTTAAGCCGGGGGTGCTCGGCCACGGGGCAACGGCGGATATTGCCAGGGCCTTTAACGCGCCGGTAATTCTGGTGGTTGATTGCGCGGGGATGGGGCAATCTGTTGCGGCGCTTGTGAAAGGGTTTCAATCTTATGATCCGGAGATAAATCTTGCCGGGGTGATTTTGAACAAGCTTGGATCGTTGCGGCATATTGAGATGATGCAAACCGCGCTGGAGGAACTTGGTATCAGGGTGCTTGGGGCCGTGCCCCGGCATGTCTCTATGGATTTACCGTCAAGGCATCTGGGTCTGGTACAGGCTGGAGAGATCGGCGCCCTTGAACGGCAAATCAGCCAGATTGCGGACTGGGTGGAAGCGCATGTGCAGCTTGATGAAATACTGGAAGTGGCGAGCAGGTCACCGTTTTGGGCTGAGCAGATTATGGAAAAAGGGCATTTTCCCGGCATACAACCACCCGGCCAGCATGTTGCAGTGGCGAGAGATGAGGCCTTTGCATTTTTCTACCCGCATCTTCAGGCCGCATGGCAAGGCGCGGGTGTTTCCCTGTCGTTTTTCTCACCGCTTGATGATCAACCACCAACACCGCAGGCTGATGCGATTTTTCTGCCTGGCGGATATCCCGAACTTTATGCCGGCCAGCTGGCTGGAAATGAAACATTTTTCAAGGGCCTGAAGCAGGCCGCCGCTGAAGGTAAGACGATATACGGGGAGTGCGGTGGCTATATGGTGCTGGGTGAAGGGCTTGTCGATAAGGAGGGGGACGCGCACCAGATGGCGGGGCTGCTGGCTGTTGAAACCAGTTTTGAAAAGCGTCACTTGCACCTTGGCTACCGGTATGTGCGCAGCCCGGAGGGGCATTTGTTTCGCGGTCATGAATTCCATTACAGCACAGTGCTGCGGGAAAGCGGCGCGCCATTATTCAGGGATGTTGAGGGCGAAGGGGTTTACGGGCTGGCGAACGGCTCTGTATCCGGGTCATTTGTGCATCTGATTGATCAGGCCGGTTAGTTTTACTTTCCTGAATTTTTTTATTTCCCGGTTATCCGGCGCTTAGAGGTTTTATCCGCTGATGTTCTGCGGTGAAAGACGGCGTACGTGAGACCACGCCTTCACGAATGGCTACCGGACGGTCTGACCAGGCGGGTATACCATCCTCAGAGACGGCATAGAGTTTGGCAAATGTGATGATGTCATCAGCCGCGGTCTCCGGGTCAAGATCGCCAATGGTGAAGGTAAATTTGCCGGGGCTGACAATGGACATGGTGGCGGGACGGCTACAGACGCTCATGCATTGCATCATTTTTAGGGAAAAGCGCTGATCGAGCCCCTGTTTTTGCAGTTTATCGCGTAAATCCTTGGCCAGATCCTGCCCCGGTCGGCCGGGGTCTTCTGCTGCCGCGCCTTTCGGTCGGCAGGCGCCGCATATGTAAATTTCCAGCTCGGGGGGGGTGCTCATGCGCTTATGGGTGCCTTTATAGTGGTTTTAACTCTGAAAATGTTGCTGTTTAGACCCTGAAACAACCCTTTCGTCAAGGGCTCTCTTGGTTTGGGCCGGGTTTTTGATTTGAGAATTGAGTTCTACTGTTTGATCTGGCAAACTGAGTTAAATTTAGTATGGAGTTTCTTATGGTTGAGCATGGTGGTGACCTGGCCAGGGCGATAAAGGCGTATGGCATTGAGCGGGAAAGATGGATTGACCTTTCAACCGGAATTAACCCTAATGGCTATGATATTCAGGGATTGCCGCAATCCTGTTTTCACCGGCTGCCGGACCCTATGGATGTGGCTGAACTTGAAGCGATTGCAAGGGCGACTTATGGTGTTAAAGACAACGCCGGGGTGATTGCCGGGCCAGGTTCTGAATTTCTTATTCAGGCGTTGCCGCAAATTCGCCCGCGCTCAAAAGTGGCGATCCTCTCACCGACTTTTTCTTCGCATGAAGCAGCGTGGCGGCGTTTTGGGCATCAGGTACGCACCATTGACAGCATTGCCTCTGTTGAAGATGAAACAGTTGTTGTGGTGGTGAACCCCAATAACCCTGACGGGATGATCACTTCGCCGGGGGATTTTAAAGCGCTGGCAACCAGACTTGAGCAAATTTCCGGGCTTCTGGTGATTGATGAGGCCTTTATGGACACCATGCCAGAGAAAAGTTTTGTACCGTATCATGATTTTCAAAATGTGGTGGTTCTGCGCTCCATTGGTAAATTTTATGGGGTTGCCGGAGTGCGGCTTGGCTTTGCTGTTGGCCCGAACCGGTTGCTTGACGGGCTCAGGGTACTACTTGGTGCGTGGGGGGTTTCCGGCCCGGCGATTGAAGTGGGCAAGCGGGTACTGCTCGATCACGGCTGGGCCGAGACCACCAGAGCGGTTCTGCGGCGGCAAAGTGACCAGCATTGTCTTTTATTTGAAGAGATGGGGCTGAAACGAATTGGGGGTACTTCCTTGTTTCACTTGATTGAGAACAGCCAAGCGCGCACATTACATATTGAGCTTGCAAAGCGCGGCATCTGGACACGAGTTTTTGAATATAATAAAACCTGGTTGAGGATTGGTCTGTGCCGTAGTCAAAGTGATTTGTCACGGTTTTCAAGTGCTCTTAAAGAGGCCAGAAATTCACAAACTGCTGCTGCCTGAGCAGGATCCTGGGGGGGCGTTTTGCAAATTTCACTTTCCATTTCCTTGATGTTCCTTGTTCTGTATTAAAGCGGTATTTTAGAGATACAATATGCCTGAATTTGATTTTAGGGCGCTGATACTGGTTATGGCCATCGGGCTTGACTGGCTGATTGGGGACCCTAAAAAACTTTATCGCTTTGTGGCTCACCCTGTTGTTTTTATGGGCGAGTTATTGGCTTTCCTTGAAACATATTACAACAAACCTGGCATTGCTTTTGACAAACAGAAGCGAAATGGGGTGATTGCGCTTGTCGTTTTTTTGGCGATATGGGTGTTGTGCGGGGCGGCGCTGACAATATTGTTTGATCTCATACCGTTCTGGGGTTTGTTGCTTGAGACGCTGGTGGTGGCTGTGTTATTGAGCGGGCGCTCGCTTTATAATCATGTGCTTGATGTTTGTGATGCCCTCAAGTTTAAAACGCTAGAGGAGGCGCGACTTGCTGTTGGCCATATTGTTGGCCGGGATACGGCGGCGCTTGATGAATACGGTGTGGCACGGGCTGGGATTGAGTCTGGGGCGGAAAACCTTTCTGACGGGTTTATCGGGCCGCTTTTGTTTTATCTGATTGGTGGATTGCCGGGTCTTTTTCTTTATAAAGCTGCAAATACAGCTGACAGTATGATCGGTCATAAAACACAGCGGTATCTTGGCTTTGGCCGGGCGGCGGCCAGGTTTGATGATTTGTTGAACTACATTCCTTCGCGGGTTACTGGCACTCTGATTGCCGTAATGGCGCATTTTCTTTGTGGGCGGGGCCGTGAAAGCTGGTGGGTGATGCGCCGTGATGGTGCAAAGCACAGCTCACCGAATGCCGGCTGGCCCGAGGCGGCGATGGCCGGGGCGCTTGGGATAGCGCTGGCCGGCCCCCGGGTTTACCTTGATATGATGAAGCAGGATCCCTGGATCAATGCGAGAGGGCGGCTGGATGCGGGCGCAGAAGAGGTTTGGCATGCGCTCCGGTTGATACAGGGGGTGGTTTTTCTCTGCCTGCCGCTGGTCGGCGCGCTTGGGCTGTTTGTGTTTCTTTAATCAGCTAATTCCTGGTCTATTATCATGATTATTCTGGTTCCTTCCAGAGCTGGTCCAGGCTTAGGTTGCGGCTCATATGTTCTGCCAGTTCATCAAGGGTTGTCTCTACAGTCTGATGATATGAAAAGTCGCTGATGTTTGCCGCGCCCAGCTCTTTTAAAAAGATGCGGCGAAAATCATCATTATTGAAAAGGCCATGCAGATAGGTGCCCATGATGCGGCCATCTGGTGAGGTGGCGCCTTCGCCTGATAATTCAGGTTCTTTTTTTCGTTTTTCATGCTTTTGAAACAGGGGGGCTGCGCAATCGGGCCCGCAGGTCTCGCCCATATGCATTTCATAGGCTTGGAAATTTATCCCCCTGTAGCTGGCTGTGGTTTCACTCAGGGTTTTGCTGGCGGTCATTGTAGTCACGGCATTCAGGAGCCCGAGACCAACTGTGTCACCTGCTCCCCCCTCACTGCCGTTAGGATCGGAAATAACTTTCCCCAGCATCTGATAGCCACCGCAAAGGCCAAGAACCTTGCCGCCGCGCCGGGCATGGGCTTTGATATCTATGTCCCAGCCTTCTTTATAAAGTTCTCTGAGGTCTGCTCTCGTGGCTTTTGAGCCGGGGAGGATGATGAGGTCTGCGCTGGCGGGGAGCGGGGTGCCGGGTTCGATAAAGGTGAGGTTGACCCCCGGCTCACTGGCAAGGGGGTCAAGGTCATCAAAATTTGAGATACGGGGCAATAACGGCACAATGATGGAGAGTGCTGAGTGACGGTTTTTTTGTGATGAACGCAGATCCTGGCTGTCTTCTGCCGGGAGGTAACCGGCTTTTTCAAACCAGGGGAGAGTGCCAAGGCTTTTCCAGCCGGTTTGATCTTCTATCCGGGTTAGGGCTGGGTCAAAAAGTTCCGGGTCACCGCGGAATTTGTTGATGATAAATCCCTTGATCTTGCCGCGCTCTGCTTCAGGCAATAGGGCATGTGTGCCTATGAGGGCAGCGATCACACCGCCGCGGTCAATATCAGCTGCAAGGTAAACCGGAATTTTGGCCGCCATGGCAAAGCCCATATTGGCGATGTCATTTGCTCTGAGGTTTACTTCTGAGGCTGAGCCTGCCCCTTCAACAATAACAAGATCTGCTTCACTGCGGAGT
Source organism: uncultured Rhodomicrobium sp. (assembly GCA_964351785.1). Classification (GTDB taxonomy): domain Bacteria; phylum Pseudomonadota; class Alphaproteobacteria; order Rhizobiales; family HXMU1428-3; genus HXMU1428-3. Next base: position 233,934 of record CAYGPF010000001.1, on the reverse strand, counting down.
TGATTGAAACTCTCCAGTACTTCTTTGAGAAGGTCTGGTTTGAGTTTGTAATAATCTGCGGCGCGCATGGTGCCAATCTGTTTGCCTTTCACGATCACCTGGCTGCCATTGTCACCTTCCGGTTTCAGCAAAACAGGGTTCATCAGAACGGTTGGTTCTACTTTGCAGGCGCGGGCCTGCAGGGCCTGGGCCCGGCCAATCTCACCGCCATCTGCCGTAACGGCAGCGTTGTTAGACATGTTTTGTGGTTTGAAGGGGCGCACTCTCAGGCCGGCATTTGTGAAATAGCGGCAGAGCCCGGCGACAATCAGGGATTTGCCGACATTTGAACCGGTGCCTTGGATCATGAATGCGGGTGCGGGCATGGCAGCTTTATCTTGATGTTTTTGGTTGAGGGTCCCGCCCTTAATGAGCAGCTTTCCTGAATGATCAGAGATTAATATTCAATGCCGGGCTGGGCCTTGATGCCCTGCTCTTTAAAGGGGTGTTTTATCAGTTTCATTTCCGTTACCAGATCAGCAATCTCGATCAGTTCCGGTTTTGCATTGCGGCCGGTGATGACAACATGTTTTTTCGGGTCGCGGTTTTGCAGCGTTTCCAGTACATCTTCAAGGGGGAGATAATCATAGCGCAGAGCGATGTTCAACTCATCCAGTATGACCATTTTAATGTTGGGGTCATTGATGAATTCCTTTGACTTTTCCCAGGCCTTCTTCGTCACTTCAATGTCGCGCTCACGGTCCTGTGTTTCCCAGGTAAATCCTTCGCCCATTGCGTGGATTTCTACCTGTTCGGGAAATTTTAACAGGACGCCGCGCTCGCCAGAGTCCCAGGGGCCTTTGATATATTGCACAATGCCGATGTTAAAGCCATGGGTGATGGCACGCATGGCCATGCCGAAAGCTGCTGATGATTTGCCTTTGCCTGTGCCGGTGTTGACAATCAGCAATCCTTTATCAGTGATTTTCTCAGCCATTTTCCTGTCGTGCAATTCTTTGCGTTTGGCCATTTTTTCTTTGTGGCGATCATTGTCACTGGTGATGCTCATCGGGGTCTCATTCAGGTTTGGTTTGTTGCTTTATCTTGAAGGATGACTTTGGCAGGTTCAGGGTTTATGTCAAGCGTCTCACATTTCACAAGCGGGACTTACTGGGTGCCTGCATTTGAAGGGGCTTTAAGTGCGGCTAGGTAATTGTGGGTGCTGTTTCGTTTCGGTTGCCAGAGGCCGTGCTCTATGGTGGCTTGAAAAATCCCGATCATTTCATCCAGCGCCGGCTGGTTATTGGTTTTCAAAAACTCATGTACGGTTTCATCAACTAGATATGCCTCAAAAAGACTTTCAAAATGATGCGGCTTTACGCTGTTGGTCAGCCTTGCAAAGGCTGTCAGGTTGGCGACAGTTGCCAGCATTTCACTGGCGCCTTTATTGCCATGGCGCATGATGCTGTTGATCCATTTGGGGTTGGTCGCCCGGGCGCGGACGATTTTGGCAATCTCGGCGCTTAAGGTTTGCACGACAGGGTTTTCCGGGTTGCTGTGGTCATTATGGAAAATTTCTGGGGCTTTGCCGCTTTCCTCTTCAATGGCGGCGGCCAGGCCGCCTTCGAACTGATAAAAATCTTCACTATCAAGGAGATCAAATTCCCGGTTGTCCTGATTGTGAATGACAAGGCTGGTGGATTTCAGCAAAGCTTTGAAATGTTTCAGCGCAGCTTTGCCTTGTCTGTTGCTGGTGTCCTTCAGAGCGCCTTCCTGGCCATATATAAAAGCTGAAGAGGCGATATAAGCTTCTGCCAACTCGCAGCGCTCAACCCATTTCCCATTTTGAAAACCGTTGTGGATGATATCTTTGAGGCCGGCGCCGTAAGCCATTTCTGCCGGTCCGAAAATGCGGGCACTGGCGCTGGCTCTTGCGGTTGCATCATCCAGTTCCTGGCTGGACTGCAGACGCTTTGCATCTTTTCGAACCGCGGCTGCGAGCGGGTTTGCTTTTTCATCCTCATCCAGATTGGCGATGGCATTTATGGCGCTTTGCAACAGGTCGATCTGGGCCGGAAAGGCGTCGCGGAAAAAACCGGAAATACGGAATATGAGATCAACGCGCGGGCGTTCCAACTCGCTTAAGCTTACGATCTCAAAACCGGTGACGCGGCGCGATGCACTGTCCCAGATGGGGCGTGTGCCAATGAGGGCAAGGGCCTGTGCCAGGTCATCACCGCCGGTGCGCATATTGGCGGTTCCCCAGGCTGACATGGCGATTTGTCTTGGCCAGGTGCCATGTTCCTGGGTGTAGGCCTTGATGATTTTTTCCGCTGATTGCTTGCCAAGGGACCAGGCGGTTTCGGTTGGCAGTGTGCGGGTGTCTATGGTGTAGAAATTGCGCCCGGTCGGCAAAGTGTCCAGCCGGCCCCTTGTCGGTGCACCAGAAGGGGCGGGGGGGATGAATTTCCCCTCAAGACCATTGATCACCCCTTGAATTTCACGCCTGCCGCAGAGTTCAAGGGTTTTGGCGAGTTTCCCGTCAATAAAACTGAGTACGGCTTTTGTCTCCTGCCAGCCTGGTTCCCTTTTTTCAGGGTGGGTGATGAGAGTTTCGGCCAGAAGTTCCAGCCGCTCAATGGTATCCCCTTTTGTGCGCCAGGGATCAGTGGTGAGGCTGTTCAGAGCTTCCGGTTTTGGTCCCTGCCATTTTTCACCCCCGTTTTCTGTAATCAAGGGGTCAAGACCAAGGGCCAGATCGTTAGACAGGGCCCTTAATAACGACTGATCGCTCCCCTTACCGCTCGCCCGCGGGAGGCGGGTGAGGGCGCGCAGCATATTGGTTTTCTGCTCGCCTTCGGGGCTTTGGCCAAAGATGTGCAACCCATCCCTGATTTGCAGTTCTTTTAATTCGCAAAGGTAATTATCGAGCTTTTGTAATTTTTCATCAGGGCTGTCGGTTTCTTTCATGTCGCAATCTGTGCCAAGACCAATGACTTGGGCCAGGTCAATGATTTTACGACCCAGCAGGCTGGTGCGGCGGGGGTCAACACCGGCCGCTTCATAATATTCATCCACCAACGCTTCGAGGTCCTTTAACGGGCCGTAGCTTTCTGCCCTTGTAAGGGGCGGGGTGAGGTGATCAATGATCACTGCGCTGGTGCGCCGTTTGGCCTGTGCCCCTTCGCCCGGATCATTGACAATAAAGGGATATATATGCGGCATCGGGCCGAGCAGTGCTTCCGGGGTGCAGTTACGGCTGAGGGCAAGGGCTTTGCCCGGCATCCATTCGAGATTGCCGTGTTTGCCCATATGAATGAGCGCATGAGCCTTGAATTGGGTTTTTAAAAACAGATAAAAGGCGATGTAGCCATGGGGTGGCGGAATGGCTCCGTCATGATGGGCATCTTTCGCGTCCAGCCCCTGACCGCGGCCGGGCTGGAGACCAAGCAGGATGTTGCCAAGTTCAAGGGCCCTGATTAGGAAGCATTGATTTTGCATATCAAAGGCGGGGTCGTCTTCTGGCGGGCCCCACCGCTTTTCTACCATTTCCCTCACTGTTTCGGGGAGTTTTTCAAACCCGCTCAGGTAGGCATTAAGGGGCAGGTTTTGCCATAAAGGCCTGTTGGCGGTTTTGTTCTGGAGGCGCTCAATCAACTGATTGGACGTTTCTGGTAAATCTTTAATGTCAATCCCGTTTTGCTGCATCTCTGATAGAAGGTTCATGGTGGCGGTCGGGGTATCAAGCCCGACGCCATTGGCGATGCGTCCATCTGTTGAGGGGTAATTGGAGAGAATGAGTGCAATACGTTTTTCGCTTTGCGGGGTTGTTTGCAACCTTACCCAATTTGCTGCCAGCTCGGCAACAAACTCAGCCCGGTCGGTTTTTACCTGATGGCCTGTAAGGTTCACCTCGACTTCCTTGTTGCGGCCAAGGTCAGCTTTGAAGGAAATAGCCCTTGTGGTGATACGGCCGTCTATTTCCGGCAGAGAAACATTCATGGCGATGTCGCGGGCAATCAGGCCGCGGGGGTTTTCCTGCCAGTGGCTTTCATTGGTGCCAGCCAATATGGCCTGAAATACCGGGATGCGTTTTTGGTCAAGAATGGTGCCCTGCCAGTCTTCACCGGGGATGGCAATGGCAAAACTTGTGGTGTTGATTATGGCGGCTGGCGGGGCGCTTTTGAATATGTTGGTTATGATATTTTTGGCAATCTCATCTTTCAGGCTTGAGGCAAAGACCGGCAAGGGGTTGAGGCCTTTTTCCTGCAGGCTTTTCAACAACGCGTCGATGGGGGCAAGGTCATCTGCCTGCAGCAAAGCGCGGTAAAAGGTGATTGCCGCGACGGGGAGAGACGGGTTTTCCCATTTTGATGTGAGAGCCTCAAGACTGATGGCCGGTTCCCCCGGCCAGTAGAGCCCGGCTTTGGGCAATGGTCTGGCCGGGGGCGGGGCTGGTTTTTTCTCATCAATCAGGTGAGCGGCATAGGTGATAAAGGACTGATAATTCGCAGGTCCGCCTTCCACCAGATAGGCCCATAAATTATCGGAAGCCTCGATAGGCAAGGTGGAGAAACTATCCAGAGTTTCATCCCGGTAAGCACTGCCGGAGACAACGGCCAGCTTGATGTTGTTGCCCCGGGCCAGACGGCGGATTTCTTCAAGCCCATATTGCCAATAAGATGGCCCCCCCAACACCCGGACAACAATCAACTTTGCTTGTGCCAGCGTTTTTTCAATATAGAGGTCGATGGAATAGTTGTGGCTGAGGTTGAGGAGGTTGGCAAGGCGCAGGCTAGGGCTGGCGGAGGGGCCCTCCCTCCGGCCCTCTTCATTGAGTGATGTGATAGCTTTGGCCAGCCCGGCGATTTCGGTATCGGCGGATGTCAACACCACAATATCGCCCGGAGATTGGCCGAGGTCGATAGGGTCAGTGCTGTTATCAATACTGCCCGCTTGTGCCGTAAGTAAATGCAAAAATAACTCCATAATTGATTTGTGAGAGCGTTAAGCATAAATTTTAGCTCCTCAAATATGTTTTCATATTCATCGGGTCTAAAATTTTATCCTGTCTTTTCACTAATGAAATCTGTGGCTTTTGTCGCTAGGTATAGCAAGGTTGTTTTCTAAATTTCCAAATCTCAGCTACTCATAAAACTTACTATTCCAGGGGTCAAAAATATTCTTTGTTTGGGTATGATCAGCTTCAGATGTCTTTTTGGCATATGCCTTAGAAAGTCAAACTCAACGATTTGGTTTTAGATGTATTGGTTTTGGTATTGCCGGTCCTATACTCGGTTCTGACAGGTTTTAGACTTAGAAGAAGGTTGCGCTGTTGTCTATCAATGAGGGGAAGAATTTGGGTTTGGCCGTAAAAATAAGAAATTATATGAAAAAAGATGCAGGCGCGCTCTGTATACTGGTGGTGCGGTCTGTCAGGGAAGTGGCGTGCCAGCATTACTCACCGGATCAGGTGCGGGTCTGGGCTGACAGGGTGCCCTCACGCGAGCGGATGGATGATCTTGGCCTTGATAGCCGGGTGCGGCTTTGCGCCGTGGATGAGCTTGATGATCCGGTTGCATTTGCTGATCTGGAGCTTGACGGGCATATCGGCTATTTTTACTGTGCGCCGGAGGTGGTTGGCCGGGGTGTTGGGACAGAGCTTTACCGCGCGCTGGAGCGCTTAGCCAGGGCGCGGGGCATGAAGCGGCTTTACGTTGAAGCCAGTGAAACGGCCCAGCGGTTGTTTCTTGGCTGCGGGTTTCGGGTTGATCATAAACGCGAATTTAAAATTGAGAATGTTGCTGTCCATAACTGGGCGATGGACAAGATGCTGGGGGATTAGGTGATGTTTCGCTCTGTAGTGCCGGTGCTGCACACCCCTGATATAGCAGGAACGATAGATTTTTATGAAAAGGTGCTGGGTTTTTCCTGTGTTGGCCGGGCGGGTGATGACTGGTGCCGGCTGGAGCGGGAAGACGCGGTGATCATGTATTTCAATGTCGAAGAATTTGAGGTACCGCATGCTACAGCCACGCAATATTTCTATGTGGATGACCTTGATAGGCTTTGGGCCGCCATGAAGGATCATGTAACTCCCGAGTGGGGGCCAATGAAAATGCCATACGGCATGTATGAGGTCGGGATTAAAGAAAACAATGGTTATCTTCTCTCTTTCGGGCAGGAGTTAAAGGCTGATTTGCCTTGAAATCACTTCACGATCCATCCCCGCTTCACCGATCACAACCAGGTTTGAACTGCGGGCCTCTCCGTTTTGCCAGGGGCGGTCATAGTGTGCCTCAAGGCGGGGCCCAACGGCCTGCACACATAACCGCAGCTCTTTGTTCTTTACGGCGACAAACCCTTTCAGGCGCAATATGTCATTGGCCTTGATGGTCTCAACCAACTGGCTTTTAAAAGTTTCTTCGTCTTCAATTTCACCTACCGAGAGCTGGAAGGTTTCAAAGTCATCATGATCATGGGTGTGCGTAATATCTTCGCCGTTGGCGGCGTGGTGACGCTCATGATGGGAGAGGCGGTTGTCAGCTTCCGCCTGCATATTCAGCCCCAGTACAATATCCAGCGGCAGTTGCCCTTTGCTGGCCGCCAGCATCTGAACGCCCTGCCGGGCTTCTTTGGCCACTGTTGTTCTGACTTTGGTAAGGGCCTCTTCGCTCACAAGATCGCTTTTGGTCAGAATGATCAGATCTGCGCAATTAACCTGATCTTCAAACAGCTCACCCAGGGGGGTTTCATGATCGAGCATGTCATCTGCTTCGCGCTGGGTTTGGATTTTGGCTTCATTTGATGCAAAACGCCCTTCTGAGACAGCGGGGCTGTCAATGAGGGTGACGACGCCGTCAACAGTGACCTCGGTTTTTATCTCCGGCCAGTTAAAGGCGCGCACCAGCGGTTGCGGCAGAGCAAGACCGGATGTTTCGATGATGATGTGATCAGGGCGCTCTTCCCGCGCCAGCAGATTTTCCATTACAGGGATAAAATCTTCCGCCACGGTGCAGCAGATGCAGCCATTGGCGAGCTCGACAATGTCATCATCCCCGCAATTTTCCACGCCGCAGGATTTCAGTATTTCCCCGTCAACGCCAACATCACCAAATTCATTGATAATAAGGGCAAGGCGGCGCCCGCCAGCATTTTCCAGCATATTTCGTATCAGGGTGGTTTTGCCGGCCCCTAAAAAACCTGTAATCACAGTTGCGGGGATTTTTGCATTCATCAGTTTAAGCCTCTTTATCTTTCAGGATCATCGGACATCCAGCCGTCACAAAAACCACAGTTGTGGCCACTTTGGCAAGGGCCTGATTGAGACGGCCCTGAGCATCACGAAACTGACGGGCAAGGGCATTATCCGGGACGATGCCATGGCCAACCTCGTTTGAGACCAGGAAGATGTCATGGTTTGCCTGTTTGAGGGCGGTGATCAGGGTGGCCGTCTCATCCTCTATTGCCCTTTCCGCCATCATCAGATTGCTGAGCCAGAGTGTCATGCAGTCTATTAAGACTGCGCTTTGAGGGATGTCCGTGTTTTTCAGGGTGTTGAGGGCCGCGGCCAGATCAAGCGGGACCTCAAGGGTTTCCCAGGCCTCTGTTCGCCGCTGCTGGTGCTGTCTGATGCGCTCTTTGAATTCATCATCCTTACCGATAACCCGGTTTTCGGCTGTGGCGATATAAATTTTCTTGCTGTACTCATTTGCCTGATTTTCGGCATATTGGCTTTTGCCGCTTGCAGCGCCGCCGAGTATAAAAGTGATTTTGGACATTTTCTTTTATTGAGATTTTTTGCTGAAGTTCCTACTATCCGATCTCCATAGCATTTGTGGAAACATTATTCCAAATCTAAGCGTAAAAACCCAAAAATAAGAAAGAAAACGCTTGTTATGTTTGAAAGTTCTGACGAGTTCTTATCCTGCCTAACTTCCTTACCCCTCAGTTCTGCTGAATATCAGGATTTTGCCCGACAGCGGCAAGACAGCCTGACGAAACCGAATGGCGCGCTGGGCCGGTTGGAGGAAATCTCCGTCTGGTTAAGTGGCTGGCAAGCGCGGGAGCGGCTTTGCCTTGATCATGTCGAGGGGATCATTTTTGCTGGGAACCACGGGGTGGTTGCAGAGCAAATTTCTGCTTTTCCGGCTGAGGTAACGGCCCAGATGGTTGCGAATTTTGAGGCTGGCGGGGCGGCCATCAATACGCTTTCCCGCCAGTTTGGTCAGAAATTGACAATTTGCCCGATTGCGCTGGAGCGACCGACCAAAAACTTCACGCTTGAACCTGCAATGAGTGAAGAGGAGACGCTTCAGGCCATCAATATCGGGGTTGAGCATGTTGCCAACAGCACGGCTGATCTGTTGTATTTTGGCGAAATGGGTATAGGCAATACTACAACTGCAAGTGTGCTTGCCGCTGCCATTCTCGATGGTTCTGGCAAGGACTGGGCAGGGCCTGGAACCGGCCTTGAGCCTGAGGCGATTGCGCGTAAAGCCTTTGTTATTGATAAGGCGGTGGCTTTGCACAAGCCTGCAGTTCGGTCTGCATTTGATGCGCAGCGCCTGCTTGGCGGGCGTGAGCTTGCAGCTATTATGGGCGGCGTTGTTGCGGCGCGGCAAAGGCGCATCCCTGTTTTGCTGGATGGGTTTGTGGTTTGTGCAGCGGTGCTGCCGCTTGTGATGCACGGGGTTGATACGCTTGATCATTGTCTTGTTGGGCATTGTTCGGCGGAGCCTGGACATCAGCGCCTGCTTGACCAGATGTGGCAGGAGCCGCTGTTAAATCTGAATATGCGGCTGGGTGAGGGAAGCGGGGCGGCACTGGCGGTTGAGCTTGTGAAGGGGGCTGTGGCCACTTACAATAATATGGCAACCTTTGAGGAAGCAGCCGTTGCAAACAAAAACAGCTAAATACTTCCTCTCTGCAAAAGGGCTGATTTGTTGAAAATTTTTCATGATCTTGTTTGGGCCGCAGGCTTGCTGACACGGTTTCCGGTTGGCCGTATTCTGCCGAATAGAGAGGCCCGGCTTGCAAAAGCCATCTGGTGCTTTCCGCTTATCGGGGGTTTGATTGGTCTGATTGCTGGCGGCGCACTGATGGGGGCGACAGCCGCCGGGTTACCGTCCATTCTCTGTGTTTTGGTTGGGCTTTTTACAGGTGTGATTATAACCGGTGCACTGCATGAAGATGGTCTTGCTGATTTTTCTGACGGGCTGGGGGTATCCGGCCGCGCGCGTATCCTTGCGGTTATGCGTGATAGTCAGATCGGCACATTTGGGGTTTTGGGGCTGGGGTTCAGCCTGCTTTGGCGGGGCTTTGCGCTTTATGAGTTATCGAGGCTGGGGCAGGGGCCGGCAGCGCTGATTGTCATGCATGTAGCCGGGCGGGGTGTGCTTTTTCCCCTGATGCTGTTACCTCTGGCCGATGAGGAGGGGCTGGCGTTTCAGGCGCATGGGGGGCGTGATCCGGGCAGGTTTTGGGATTGGGCCGGATGGATGCCGGGTCTGATCGCGCTGATTTTTTCTCTGTTGATTGTTTTTGCGATGTTTTCTATGCCGCTTGCTTTTGCTGTGATGGGCGCGGGGCTGATTGTGAGCCTGTTTGTGGCATTAACCGCGATGAAGCGGCTTGGTGGTTTGACCGGAGATGTTTACGGGGCCGCAGAACAGGGGGCGGAAATGGCCACTCTTGCTGCTCTGCTGGTGATGCTTGGGTGAGCGTATTGATTTTTATTTTGGCAGTTTTGCCTTGGTGTCGGGTATTCTTTGCCCCTTCAGATGCGCAAACTTATATTTGCCCCTTCAAATGCCCACAAAGCATCCACGCTCTTTTTTAGCCTTCTGGTTTCCCACTAGAAACCGGCCTGGTAACCCGGGCTCTTTTTTTGGCCTTCAGGTTGCCCACAAGCAACCGGCCTGGTAACCCGCGCTTTCTTGTTTGCGCTTTAGGTTGCCCACAAGCAACCGCGCATAGGTGCATTTAATCTGTCGCCCGTTTATAGAGGCTGCCGGTCAACCACCCCAGAAGGGTCCAGAGGATGAAACTTGCGGTGAGGCTGGCAGTTGCAAAATGGCCGCCAATTTCAGCTGGCACCGGGCTGTTGTATTCATGCGGGTGCGGTGCGCCTAAAATATGAGGGCTGATCAGGAGTACAAGCCCCAAGCCTGCCCACAACCAGTTCTTGCCAAAGATCATTGCGGCGAGACCGCCTGCTGTTGCTATGGCGGCATAGAGCCACCAGAGCTGCCGGTCGAGGAGGGCGGCTGCTGCGCTGCCGGGCAATTCGGGGGGGAGGCCCAGACCCGGGGCAAGAGCAAAAGCGGCAAAGCCAGCAGTGCCCCAGATTACCCCTATACGGCCGGTTACAGCTTCACCTTTCAAGGCATAACACGACGTTAACAGCAGGGCGAAGCCAGTGGCGGTCAGGATGGTTGTCACCGTTGTCCAGAAGGTGCGCTCCAAGCCATCTTTCGGCATCCAGCCGCCTGTTTCTTCGCCGTGATCCCCAGGTGCATCACCGTGCGCCAGATAAATTCTTGCGCCTTGATAAGGGGTGCCGGTGTTGGTTGTTTCAGCTTTGTTTTCGTAGGATTCTGCCTTGATGATCAGGGGGACTGTTGTGACATGATGAAAACCTGAAATAAGGATGCCTGCAGTGAGGCCAGCCAGAATGGCGGGGATGAATAGTTTTTGAAACATGGGGTTTTCCTATTGCAAGGTATCTATAGAGCATGACGGCATAGCGACAGGCTCGATCAAGCCTTTTGCGAAAAATTTGCATTTCTCAGGCAAGTCATGCCGGCATGTCATGATCTTTAATTGTCTAACGACGGCTTCTCTTAGAATTCAGCTAGTGACACGGAAAGCCAATTGAATGGCGGGTGTCATGCGCGGCATTATGTGCAGCCGAGATATGGGAAAAATTGGTCGCCAGAACCAGGAAAAGCCCGAAAAAGACAGCGCCAAGAATCGCCATTGTTTCACTGAGTGTTTTTGAGGATGTTTTGGTGATTGTGTTCATTTGTTTCTCCGTTCCGTCCAACCCGACGGGTGATATGAGTTTCACACCTGCTCTTCAAGATGTCCTGGCTTGAGGGTCCTTGCTTTGGATGGCGCCTTCCCAATTTTCATGATCCGCTTTGCTGATCAGCCTGTCTTGTTTAATATATAAAGCTGACGGTTGATAGGTTGCTGATCTGTTCATCAGTGGCACTTGCCATCCTGCTCGCCTTTTACAGTTGCGGGGGCAGCTCAGGATTTGATTGAAGGGCATTTTTCCCTTCAGTCGCACCTGATTCCCTCTTGAGCAGTGACTTTATTTCTTATCAGACTTGATAAAGTGTCACAACCACAATGTTGTGCTGTATCGGGGTAGCACCCGCGCATTCTTGATTGCGCTTTAGTTTGCCTACACAAGCAACCGCGCTGATATGCCGTTGAATTGCCCCTATTCTCTAATTGACAGAGCGCTTTACGGGCCGTACTCTTTGCGGGTGCTATCGACCTGATCTTATGGGTTCAGCATCAATTGAAGTTTCAATTTTGGGGCCTTGACCCCCATCTATTGGAGGAAAATATGATTTCCATGACTTTCGCGCCTGTACGGCGTGGGTTCTTATGCGTTGCCCTTCTTACCTGCTTTCTCCTTCCTCAATTTGGTTTTTTGCACTCTGCCAAGGCAGAAGAAGCCGTGAATATTTATTCATACCGGCAACCTTTTCTGATTAATCCCCTGCTTGAAGATTTTACCAAAAAAACCGGTATCAAGGCCAATGTCATTTTTGCCAAAAAAGGTCTGATTGAAAGGATGGCAGCCGAGGGTCGGTTAAGCCCGGCTGATGTGTTGCTCACCGTTGATATCGGCAGGTTGACAGGGGCGGTTGAAAAAGGGGTGACGCAGCCACTTTCCTCTGAAATTCTGAAAACCAATATTCCCCAGCGGTATCGCTCCCCCAAAGATGAGTGGTTTGGCCTTACGCTGCGCTCACGGGTGGTCTATGCCTCGCGGGAGCGGGTTAGCCAGGATGCGATTACATATGAGGAGCTGGCGGATCCAAAGTGGCGCGGTAAAATCTGTATGCGCTCAGGCCAGCATGTTTATAATGTTGCGATGATTGCGGCGATGATCAAGCATCATGGCCGCGACTGGACCAAAAACTGGCTGCATGGTCTAAAAGCCAATCTGGCGCGCAAACCTTCGGGTAATGACAGGGCTCAGGTGAAGGCGGTTTTTGCCGGGCAGTGTGACCTTGCCATTGGCAATACCTATTACATGGGCAAGATGCAGTTAAACGACAAAAAACCGGAGCAAAAGGAATGGGCAGCTTCAGTGAATGTGCTGTTTCCCAATACAAAGACGCGCGGCGCGCATGTCAATGTTTCCGGAATGATTCTGGCCAAGTATGCGCCCAATAAAGCAAATGCCATCAAGCTGATGGAATATCTCTCTTCTGGCGCCGCTCAAAAGATCTATGCTGAGGACAATTATGAATACCCTGTCAAAGAGGGGGTGGAGTGGTCTGCGCTTGTGAAAAGCTGGGGCACATTCAAGGCGGATGAGGTCTCACTCGAAGAGATTGCCAAGCTGCGCAAGGAAGCGTCTATTCTGGTTGATGAAACTGACTTTAATGCGGGGCCAAGCAGTTAAGGTTTACGGCGAGAATTCCGCAGGGCTAAAGCGTTTCTGTGTGGTTTGCAGCCGGGTTTCAAATTTGCCGAAGAAAATCCCTGTGAAGCCAGCAATGACCACAAGGATTTCTTCGGCTTTTTCATTTCCGGGTTATTGAATAAAGCCGATGATCTCTTTGGTTTTGGCCAGGATCGGGGCGGCTATTGATCTTGCGCGATCAGCTCCGTCTCGTAATATGCCATCCAACTCGTCTGGTTCGTTCATCAGGCGGCGCATTTCTGTGCCGATCGGGCTGACCGTTTCAACCGCGAGTTCTGCCAGTGCCGGTTTAAAGGCGGAAAATTGTGAACCGCCATATTCGCTCAGGATTTCTGACTTGCTGGCCCCTTTCAGCGCCGCAAAAATGCCCACCAGATTGGCCGCTTCCGGGCGGCCCTCAAGCCCGGCTTCCTCTGAGGGGAGGGCTTCGGGGTCAGTTTTGGCTTTGCGGATCTTTTTGGCGATGGTTTCCGCGTCATCTGTCATGGTGATGCGGGACATATCAGAGGCGTCGGATTTGCTCATTTTCTTGGCCCCGTCCCGCAATGACATTACCCTTGTGGCCGGGCCCTGAATGAGGGGTTCGGGCTGGGGGAAAAACTGACCGTCCTCAAAGCCTGCTGCTTTAATCGTTTCATTGAAATCAACATTGAATTTCTGGGCTATGTCGCGCGCAAGTTCGAGGTGCTGTTTCTGGTCTTCACCCACCGGCACATGAGTGGCGTGATATAGGAGAATATCCGCTGCCATCAGATTCGGGTAGGTGAAGAGGCCCACAGAGGCGTTCTCCCGGTGTTTGCCGGCTTTTTCCTTGAACTGGGTCATGCGATTGAGCCAACCCATGCGCGCCACACAATTGAATATCCAGGACAGTTCAGCATGGCCGGAGACCTGTGACTGATTGAAGATGATATGGGCTTTGGGATCAATACCGGAAGCGATGAAGGCGGCGGTTACCTCGCGGATGTTATGGGCTAGCTCAACCGGGTCCTGCCAGACAGTGATGGCGTGCAGGTCTACCACGCAATAAAGACATTCGTGACTTTCCTGCAGGGCGACAAACTTGGTGATGGCGCCGAGATAATTGCCAAGATGTAGATTGCCCGTTGGCTGAACGCCTGAAAATACCCGCTCTTTGTGATCCATACTATGCTTATAATCCCTGTTGCTGGTTTCGGGTTACCGCTTCATGAGGCCGGCCCTTATTTCCCTGAAATTTGCCGCGCCTGTCAGGTGAGCTGATAGCGCATAGGCAGCGCATCCGCAAGTCACCAGTGCAAAAAGTGTCGTGATGCGCGAGGGCAGGCTGCTGGTTGTTGCCAGATAAGGGGCGCTGAAATGGCTGGCAATTATGAGAGCGAGCCCCATCAGAAGGCTGGCAAACATGATCCGAGGGAGTTTGGCGCGGAGGATGTCATCAAATTCAAAGAGGCCGCGTTTATGCAGCGTCATGCCAAGCAGTAGGGCATTGGTCCAACCGGCGATGGTGGTAGCAATCGCGATGCCGACATGTTTATAGGCGGTGAATAATGCGAGGCTGAGAATGATGTTTATGATCATCGACAGGGCGGCAAATTTCATTGGGGTTTTTGTATCCTGATTGGCAAAAAACCCGGGTGAGAAAACCTTGATCAATACAAAGCTGGGCAGGCCGATGGCAAAGGCGGCCAGGGCATTGGCAGTGGCTTTCGTGGCAGCGGGTTCAAAAGCCCCATATTCAAACAACCCCCTGATCAATGGTTCCGGGATCACGAAAAGAGCGGTAGCGGCGGGCAGGGTCAGAAGAGCTGAAAATTCCAGGGCCCGGTTCTGGGTGGTGAATATGGTTTTTTTGTCGCCCTTGCTGAGCTGTTTTGAGAGTTCCGGTAACAGCACCACACCCATGGCGATGCCGACAATGCCAAGGGGGAGTTGATAAAGCCGGTCTGCATAATAGAGATAGGAAACCGCACCGGCCTGCATGGATGCGATGATGGTGCCGATCATGATGTTTATCTGGGTGATGCCGCCGGCTATGATGCCAGGGACAGAAAGTTTGAGGAATTTTTTGACATCAGGGGTCAGTTGCAGGCGGGTGGGTTTTAGCCGGTAACCGTGATGTTTGACGGCAAGGGCAAGCAGCAACAGCTGCAAAAACCCGGCGATGGCTACGCCCCAACTTAACCAGATGCCAGCCTCAGCGGTTTCACTGAGGTTGAAAAAGACAGCAAGGGCCATGACCCCTATCAGGCAGATGTTGAGGACGATCGGGACGGCGGCGGCGGCGGCGAATTTACCGAAACTGTTCAGCATGCCTGAGAACAGGGCAACAAGAGACATGCATGCCAGATAGGGCATGGTTATCCGGGTGAGCAGAATGGCAAGCTCAAGTTTTTCCGGTGTTTCATCAAAGCCTGGAGCGATGACATATATAAGCCAGGGCATGGTTATTTCTGCAATGGCTGTGAAAACCAACAAAGCCACCAGCAGCAGACTGCCAATTTTTCTGGCCAGATTTTCAGCGGCGTTTTTGCCATTTTCCTCCAGCTCGCGGGCAAACAGTGGCACGAAGGCCGCGTTAAAGGCGCCTTCGCCAAACAACCGGCGAAACAGATTGGGAAAGCGGAACGCCACGAAAAAAGCGTCCGCCACGAGGCCGGTGCCAAGTACGAAGGCAATTAAGATGTCACGGATAAAGCCAAGAACCCGGCTGATCATGGTCATGCCGCCCACTGTGGCGAAGGCGCGGTAAAGCCGCATGGTGATTTCCCTTTAGGCTGGCTGTTTGGATTTTTCTGTTGTGAGACAGTAATTCAGGCTGTGAGCTGAGAAAAGGAATTTTTCCCATAAGCTGTGGGGGGTGCTGGTTTTTCTGCCAAAGCAGGTTTCGTGACTTTGTTACCAGCTTACATGATGGTTTTTGTAAGGGCGGTAATTTCTTTGCTGAGCATTTCAAAATCCTTATGGCGGGGTGAAGATTTTCGCCAGACCAGGCCTATGGTTCTTGTGGGTTCTGGCGGTGGGAATTTGATGATGCGTAGCTGGCTGTCTGCCGGAATTTCTGTATGTGCTGCCAGTTTGGGGATCAGAGTGATGCCCTGACCATTGGCAACAAGTTCCAGTAAGGTTTTCAAACTGGTGGCGCCAAACTGGGAGCGGTTTTCAGGGCTGACCTTTTCACAAAGGCTGATTGCCTGATCGCGCAGGCAGTGGCCTTCTTCCAATAGCAGCAAGTTTTGTTCATCGAGCAGATCATGGATGTTTTCAGTGTGCTGTGGCTCGTTTGAAGTGGTGACGAGAAAAAAGGGATCTTCAAACAGGGCTATTGATTGCAGATCATGGTGAGTGATTGGCAGGGCGAGTAAAATTGCATCGAGCTGGCCCTGCAGTATTTCATCGGTCAGTCGTTCTGTGGTGGTTTCACGAAGTTTCAACTCAAGATCGGGGTAATTTTGTTTCAGGATTGGTAGCAGTTTGGGCAAAATGTAGGGCGCGATGGTTGGGATGATACCGAGACGGAAAGTACCGGATAACAGACCCGCACGGGTCTTGGCATAGTCGTTGATGTCCTGAATATTCGCTAGAATGGCCTCTGCGCGCCGTGCGACTTCCTCACCATCCGGTGTCAATCTTATGTTGGATTTTCCGCGTACGACCAGAGACAGACCAAGACTTTCTTCAAGATCTTTTATCTGCATGCTGAGAGCTGGCTGGGTTATGGAACAGTGGTCAGCCGCCTTGCCAAAATGCTTGTATTTGGAGAGGGCATGAAAATAACGAAGCTGTTTTGTCGAAATTTCATTCATCAATCTTTCTTATCATAAAATACTCAAGGTGCAATTATATCTTATCATATAGAATTTGGATTATTCATTTTGTAATTCTGATGATATGCGCAAAAAAAGGCGCTTAAACCAAGCGCCTTTTTTCAGAGGTGTAATTGATTGACATTCAGATTGAATGATCGAGGGATTGTAAGGGTATTGATTGTTGATGGGTAACGAGTGTCAGGGGTTGATTTGAAAAAATCTGTTTGAGGTTCCGGGCGACCTTGATCGCCAGGATTTCATCCATGTTTTTAATGACTAATGATTGGTTGGCATTGGCTATCGCCTTGATGATTTCATTTGTGATTTTCTGCTTTTTTTGCATAGCCTTTTCCTGTTCATGCAAGATTTCTGTTGCCATATTTCTGGTGTGACTGTCTGTTTTCCCGTTGATGGTTTCTTCCCCGGACCTGGGGACTTTGATAAAGGAGAACAGAATTTGATTTGGCGCGGGTATTTTACTTTGGTCTTTTCTGTCTTTGCTGGCACTTGTGAGGGGCTTGTGCGTCAGTGTATCCGTGAATTGCTCGAGGAGTTGCAGGGCTTTGTTGAGCTGTTGATGGGTGCTGGCGAGCTCCATCGCACTAAAATGGAATTTTTGAGCAACGCTAAACACATGTGATGATTGACCTTTTTCCCGATCATCCCGCTTGTTACGGTTCGGTTTTTGATCTTTTTTCGAGGTATCATGATTGGGTACCGGTGTATGCTTGATACCCGGCATTGTGGTGTTGTGGATTGACTTTAGAGCCTGTTTACTCATTTATGCCGCTCGAATAATTATAAATTATACTTACAAACACTGAAACAGTAACAAATAAAAAATAATACTTATACAATAATAACGCTATAACTAATGTATATATTTTAAATAATTAGAGTAAAATATCATATATGTTTTATCTAGTTTTTATCGTTGTTTAATTAAATATTTTTATAAATTTTTTCAATGTCCTGAGCTGTTTTTTTATAGTTGATGAATTTTTTCCTCTCTATAGAGTGATCTTGCAATTCAAGCTTTTCTCAGGTTAAGAGGCAGGCATTTAACGATTACAGGGATGCATTTTCTGGTTGCAGGATATCCGGGTGGGCATGACGATTTCTTCGAAAATACCGCTATTGGCATCGGTGACTGAACGTGAGCGCAGTGCGCTTGAAAAGCAGCTTGTTGTACGACAATTTCAGGAGAATGAACTGATTCTTGATTTTGAGGATGAAACGCATGATGTGCTTTTTATTCTCTCTGGGAAGGTGCGAGTGCTTTACCGCGCGGTGACGGGACGTGAGGTGATCATTGCTGATCTTGGTGCGAGGGATTTTTTTGGGGAGCTTTCCGCGATTGATGAACAGGGACGCTCTGCCAATGTTACGGCGTTGCAGCGCACGGAAATTGCCATTTTGAACCGGTCAGCCTTTCTCAGGCTGGCAACAAGTGTTCCTGAAATTTCGCTAGAGCTTATTAAGATACTTGTCGGGCGGATCCGGGCGCTGGATAAGCGGTTCTCGGAAATGAGCGTTTTAAAGTCTAATGAAAGGCTTTATGCCGAGTTGCTGCGTCTTTCCAGCCCGCGGCGCGGCCGACCGGGTGAGCGCATCATCAGTCCGCCACCCTATCATCACCATCTGGCAGGGCGGATTGGCTGCCGCCGCGAGGTTGTCAGCCGTGAATTATCCCGGCTGATGAAAGCACAGATAATTGTAAAATCCAGAGGTGGTCTGGTGATCCGCCAGGGCAAGGAGCTGGAGGCGCGCATAGCTGCGGCTTTAAATTGATATGATGACCGGTTTGCAATGAATAATGTTCTTTCAAAATTAAGCGAATGGCTGTTCATCGTTATCAATTTTGGTATTGTCTCTGATGATGAAACAATCAGGCGACAGCAAAGATTTGTGAATCTTGCGCTTTATGCAACGGCGTTTAATGCTTTTCATCATCTCATTCTTAATGCGGCTCATAATTTCTGGGCACTCTTGCCGATCAATCTATATAATCTTCTCATAGGTATTGGGGCTTTGTTGCTGGTGCTTGGGCATCGTTACGGGGATTATCTTGCGGCGCTCTTACTGGCCTCGATGATTGTTGTTGGTAATTTTTTTGTGGTGATGGCTTTCGGTCTCGATAGTGATCTTCATATTTACTACACCCTTGCCGGATCCTTTATCTTTATGGTTGGCGTCAGGAATGTGAAACTGTTTCTGCCTATTCTGGCGGTTGTGTTTCTGGCCATGATCATGGTGTTTTTCCTTGCTGATGATCAGGGTTTCCTGATCAGGGGTGATGCGGCTTTCCGGCGGCAACTGGCCATTCAGGCGTATTGCAATGCGTTTATCATCAGCTCTTTGCTGATTTATTATGCGCTAAGTCTGCTTGACCGGGCGGAGCAGGCATTGGCGGCTGAGTATGAACGCTCAGAGCGGTTGCTGACCACTATATTGCCGGTTCCGATCGCTGAAAGATTAAAGGCAAACCCGAATGAACGCATTGCGGAGCGGGTGGAGGATGCCTGTGTGCTGTTTGCTGATCTTGTCGGGTTTACGCGGGCTTCGCATCTCGTGCCGCCGGAAGATGTGGTGGCGTATCTTGATGAGCTGTTCACAGTTTTTGATGGGCTATGCGAGAATTATTCGGTTGATAAAATCAAAACCATTGGTGATGGCTACATGGCTGTTGGCGGGTTGCATGATGCGGGCGGGGCGCGGGCGGTTGGTTTCCTGGCGCTTGACATGATTGAGGCGATGAACGGGCGCTCTTTTCTTGGGCTTGAATCGCTCTCGCTTCGTGTTGGCATTCACCGCGGGCCGGTCACGGCCGGTGTGATTGGTGACCGGCGGATGACTTATGATGTCTGGGGGGCGACTGTGAATTGTGCAGCCCGGCTTGAGGCGCAGGGGCTGCCCTCCCGTATACATGTGAGCGAGGCTTATATGGTCGGGGTTGAAGATACATTCCAGTTTTCAAAACTGGATGTGACTGAACTGCGGGATGTCGGTGTTTTGAGTACGGGTTATTTGATGCGTCAGGTTTAAGGCCTGGTTGTCTGGGTCTTCTTCACCTCTACAAATGGTTGATGAGCTAAAATTGTGCGCTCACAATGTGCAGGCAATGAGCGGAGAAAACCGGCCTTGATAGAAGACCGGCTTTCTCCTTGGGAGGGGGAGGTTTTTGAAACTCAGTAGAGGTCGATGTAGCGGCCGTTGCACCATTTTCCAACTTTTACCAGCCGTTTGATCTTACGACCGTGTTTTGGGCTCCAGATCCAGATCCGGCGATTTTTAAGTGTGCTGTTCATTTTTCAAGTCTCCGGTTTCAGGTTCATTTTTGTTTTGTAGGGTTGTTTGCGCTCTCTTGATGAATTAGTTCTACCCGACCGGTTGATCTAAATTTGTGTGAAAAGTCACATAGCTGAATTGTGCTTTACTTTTCTTCACCTGCCTTTTCTGGTGGTTTGATGATGGTCTGGTTTTCATCCGCCAGCGCTGTCAGTAAATAGGTATGCTGATCGCTATATTTAAATACGCCATATTTAGCGCGCTGATATATCTGCCGATGGCCTTCCTGAAAGAAATAGCTTGCGGGCTGAATGGACAGCGGGCTGTTCCACCGCCATTTTTTGTTATAGCGGATGGTCTTTTGTTCAGGCTTCAATGGTTGATCTTTATAAAAATCTACAAATTCGCCAATGCGTTTTTCATTCACTTTGATGATGAGCCGCCCGGTCTTGGCCTGTGCTTTGGCGGCTTCTTTGTCGATCTTGCGCTCAATGGCAAAGGCAAGGCGCATGTAATCACCCTGCATTAAGGAGCGGGGGTCAACCGGGGCAAGCTCAAGATAAAGGGCTTCGCCTTTTTGCAGAATTTTTTCATTCTTCCAGATGGCGGCATTCAGGCCCCCTAAAATTAGGAGACCAATGATGAGGGAGAGCCAGTTTCTCATGGGGTTTGCTCCTTATCTTCCTCTATTGAAGAATTGGTGACAAAATGCAGATAGGCCCAGACCGCCAGCAACCCCGCACCGCTGACTGCCAGCAGGCCTGATTTTTCAAGGAGGCTTATATTCAACTGGTAATAATAGGCTATCAGAAAGTATCCAAAGCTTACTATACCAAGGGCGAGAAGAGGTAAGTTGAATTTAAAATATCCGATTATCAGAATTATGAGTGCGGCAAGTATATTATGCGGACCCCACAGGGTGAGGATTGCTGTTAGCGCCAGCGTGATGACTATAAAATCCGGGCGGAGCCATTTTTCCTGTTTGGCGATGAAGAAAGCGACTGTCAGAAAACCAATGGCGAGGCCTGTTTTGATAGTGCCTTCTGTTAAATGGTTCAGTTCTTTTAAACCAAAATTTACATTATGACTGAGGGGGACGATAATGCAGGTGAAAATTAAAAGGGCAAATGCCAGTGGTTGCCATTTGGCTTTTACCGCCCCGTTTAAAAGCAGGTAAATGCCTGCCGCCAGCAGGGGGAGGTAGAGGGCTGCAAATTTTATGTAAGGCTCAATCAATGGGGATTTGCCCTGAAAAATAGCAGAATAGGTGATGAGCATTGTCAGCAGGGATGAGAAAAAACGATCAAGGTTGCTGTTGAATGTGAAGTAGGTCAGGGCTGTCAGCGCTGCCATTGCAGCGGCCACAATCCAGAGCACACTATCGGATTTCATACCGGCCGCAATCACCACCCCCGCGCAGAGGAGAAGTTTGCCAACCGCTATCGCGGCCAGGGTAATCTGCTGCGTAAGGGGGTGGGTTTCGGCTTTTTTATCTGAGGCTTTTGAGAGCATGAAAGCCAGCGCTAATGCGAGACCTCCGCAGATGAAAAAGGAAAGAGACGCTTTCTCGTTGAGGATCCTTGCAGCGAACAGCGTCAGAATGATCAGGTTGCTTGCTATGATCACACCTAACGCACTAAGGATCTGGATGAGCAAAGAGGGGGAGGGGCTTTGCTGATAGCCGTTTAAAAAGCGGTCAATCTCATCAGGTTTGTGGTTCACCTGCTGGACCCTTAAGTATTCGAGCAGACCGGGGCTAGTTGGTTTGTTGTTAGTGATCATCTGATGCCTCCATCGTCTGATGCGCTTTATAGAGATAGCTTATGAGGGCGGTGAACATGATGAGGGTCAGGATGCTGCCTGTGAAGATGCCGCCTGTCCCCCATCTTGTATAGCTGGAGATAAATTTCATGATGAGAGCTTCTGCCTCAATGGCGAGCGCAATGATAAGCAAGGCGTGTATGATAAAATCATGCCAGCGGTATCTTGAATAAAAGAATAAAAGCAACTGGCTCACTGCGGCCATTGCCGCGATTGCCAGAAGCAGGATCGACCATTCTTTTTGAAAAATACATTGTATTGAGAGTATGCAGAGAATGAGGATGAGAGCGGTGCTCATGATCCTTAAAGTCCAGGGGTTTTGTAGCCAGTTAAAAAACGGGCGGGCATACAGCAAGGCCAGCAACATCGTGCCGTTCAGGGCGGCATGGGCTGCGGGGATGAAGATTTCCTCGGCCCGGTTCAGGCTTAGAGTTTGATCCATCCAGAGGCCAAGGGCAAGATTGGTCACAATGAGCCATAAGCCCCATTGTGGTGCGAATTTTGAGAGAATAACCCAGGGGACAATAACGGCGGCCCAGACAGCAAATAACTGCCAGGCATCGGCCCCTGTCTGATAAGTCTGGCCAATGAGGGCCAACAGCACACCCACGAGAAAAGAGGCGGCCAGCGCCAGGGTTTGATTGATGCTATAGGCTTTCAAGGGAAGCACAGACCCGATGAGGCAAAGCAGAATTGCGGCCTCTATCAGCATAAACTGGAACCATTTGCCGAGATCCTCCCAGTTATAGGCAAAAAAGAACATGATCGCTGCGAGGATCAGGCTGGTGCCAAGGCCGAGGCATAACCGCTCGATCCATCGGCCCCAGGGGCGCGGTCCCTTTAGATAGGTCAGGCCAGCCCGTCTGGTTGCCTCATTGATTATTTCGTCCTGATAGAGTTTTTCTATCAGGTTCGGGGTTATGATTTTTGACATGCGTCCATCATTTCTACTGTTTGCTGTTGCAGGAGAACGTAATCAAGTTTGCCAGTGCCGAGCATAGGGATCTCGGCATTTTCATGGATGGTGCGGGGGATGGCAAGTTCAGAGAGGCCTTCCAGTTTTGCCTTTTCAATGATTTCTGACCGTTCCAGTTTTACTGCTTCTGTGAAGAGGATTAACTGTTCGCCTTTTTTCGGGCAGGGGAGGGCAATGACCGCATGGGTTTTATCAGGCCAATGTTTAATAAGGAAATGCTCAACCGCGGTGAGGGAGACCATTTCACCGGCGATTTTGGCAAATCTTTTGGCGCGCCCTTTTATGGTTATAAAGCCTTGATCATCAAGGGTGATGATATCACCTGTGTCATACCAGCCATTTTCGGGCGGGATGATCTTGCCGGGGTTATCATGGAAAATATAGCCTTTCATCACATTCGGCCCTTTAACCAGCAGTTTGCCGCCCTCCTCAATGCCGGGGACGGGCTCCAGACGGTGGGTGATACCGGGCAGGAACCGGCCAACTGTACCCGGTTTGAACTCCATTGCTGTGTTGGTGGCGAGAACGGGTGCGGTTTCCGTAGCGCCGTAGCCCTCAAAAATGCGAATGCCGAATTTATCCATCCAGGCGCGGCGGGTTTCTTCGCTGAGTTTTTCAGCCCCGGCAAAGACATAGCGGAGAGAGTAAAAATCATAGACATGGGCTTTACCGGCATAACCTTTGAGGAATGTGTCTGTGCCAAAGAGGATGGTGGCGTTCGTGTCATAGACGGCTTCGGGTACGATGCGGTAATGCAGGGGTGAGGGGTAGAGAAAAATTTTCACGCCTGAGATCAGGGGGAGAATGGTGCCGTCGGTCAGGCCAAAACAGTGAAAAATCGGCAGGGCATTGAACACCAGATCTGAGGGGGTGAAATCAACCTTGGCGCTGATCTGATAACAGTTGGCCAGAATATTTTCATGGCTGAGGGCAACGCCTTTGGGCTGGCCTTCCGAGCCTGAAGTGAAGAGGATGGCGGCTGTGCTTTGCGGGGTCTGATGCGCTGCCTGATTTGCGGCGAAAAAATGCGGGAAGGTTGCTTTCACTGCGCCGATCAGTTTTTCCCGAGTGCCGATTTTTTGTTTGATGTCTTCAAGGTAGATGAGCTTTGCTTTTTTATTGAGGGCAACCTCTTCGCTGCCAAGCCGGCCAACATCTATAAAGCGCCTGGAGGTGATGATGGTTTTTATCCTGGCAGTTTCAACGGCGGCGGCCAGGTTTTTGGGCCCGCTGGTGAAATTCAGCATGGCCGGGGTACGACCGATGGCCTGCAGGCCCAGAAAGGTGGCAATGGTGCCATTGGTGTTTGGTAATAAAAGTCCGACGGCTTCATCGGGCTGCGTGAATTTTTTGAAAAAACCAGCGAGGATGAAACTGCCGGTGATCAGCCTTTTATAGGTTAAGGGGGTGCGCTCCACATCTTCGAGGACAGGGTGGTTTTTGCCAGCCCGGTCAGCGGCGTCAAGCAGGGCGCTAAATAGCGTGCGATTGGTATCGCTGGTTTCAAAGACCATGTGGGTCATTACGTCATGCAGCTCGCGGCCTATGGCTTCCCGGCGTTGACGGCCGCTCAGTGTGCCCTCTGAGGTTATTTTTTGGGGCGGTTGTATAGTGATTGTGATTTTTGGAAACAGGGAAAGGCGCATTTTGCCTTTCAGTCTTGAAAAAATACTGTATTGGGCGCCATCAATGCGGATGGGTAGAATATCAGCATCTGCATTGGCGGCGATCATTCCAGGGCCTTCATAAATTTTCATCAGAGCGCCGGTCAGGGTGATGCGCCCTTCGGGGAAAATGACGCATTTCTTTCCTTTAGCGACTTCTTTTATCAGACCTTTCAGACCCATCGGATTGGTTGGATCAATCGGGTAAAGATCAAACAGGGCAAAGGCCGGTTTGACCCACCATTTTTCAGCAATGTGAGTGTTTATCCCAAACAGGGGGGTGTCTTTCAAAAAACAGCCTAAAAGCGGCGCGTCCAGAAAGGAGGTGTGATTGGCGACAATCACCGTCCTTTTGTCGGCCTTGTCGTAATTTTCAAGTCCTTTGATCTCGACCCTGTAGAGGAGCCTGAATAAAAACCGACCGATCTGTTTTACCAGATCCTGGGGCAGCAACCTGCAGACATAGAGGGCGACAAAGGCGTTCAGGATAGCGGTTGCCGTGAAAATGGCGAGAACGGAAAACCCTGATTTGAGCATAAAGACGGCCATTAATGAGGCAGCTACCATGAAACCTGCGTTGATAATGTTGTTGCCGGCTATGGTCCGCGATAAAGCTGCCGGATCACTTTTGTGCTGAACGATGGCAAACAACGGCACCGCATAGATACCGCCGAGGGCTGCAATAAAAAACAGGCAAAGCAGTATGAGCGGCGCGCTGCTCAGCTCCAGAAAACCCTTAATGTCATAGAGTGTTTCAGGGATGGGGATGGCCATGCTAGTGGCGATATAGACAAGACAGAGGCTGAATATGGTGATGGCAATCGAGGCCAGGGGCACATATTTGGCGGTGATCTCACCTTTCAGGAGCTTATTGCAAAACAGGGAACCAGCCATGATGCCGATGGTAAAAATAGCGATAAACAGGTTGGTGACTTGTTCATTTGCGTGAAAATGCTGTTTGGCAAGAGTTGGGAACTGGGTGAGGAATATAGTGCCAACAAACCAGAACCAGGAAATACCAAGGATACTCAGGAACACTGTGCGCACGGCGGCGGCGCGTTTCATGATGCTCATGGCTTCAGAGATGAAATTGGGATTTATTTTTAGGTCTGGTGAGGGGGCGGGGGCTTTCGGGATATAAAGACAGGCCAAAAAGCCAAGGATTGAGAAACTTAACAGACAAAGAGAGACCCAGAACAGACCACTTTCCATCATGATCAGGACGCCGCCAAACAAGGTGCCGAGCAAGATGGCGAGGAACGTTCCTGTTTCAATGAGGCCGTTACCGCCGATCAATTCATTTTCTTTCAGGTGCTGGGGGAGGATGCCATATTTAAGCGGCCCAAAAAAGGTGGACTGAGCACCAAGGAGAAATAAAACCGCCAGGCCAAGCGGTACTGATTGAAAATAAAAACTGGTGATAGCGAGGCCCATTAACAGGATTTCCGCGAATTTTATACGGTGGATCAGCCAGGTTTTTTCAAATTTGTCGGCAAGCTGGCCGGCCGTTGCGGAAAAGAGGAAAAACGGCAAAATAAACAATGCGGCGGCAAGTGTTATGAAAAGCGGGCCATTCAGCCCCTGTTGGTCCGCAAGGCGGTAGGTCACCAGAATGACAAGTGCGTTTTTAAAGCCGTTATCATTAAAGGCACCCAGTGCCTGGGTGATAAAGAGGGGGAGGAAGCGTTTTGTTGTTAACAGAGCAAATTGAGAATGAGCCACGGTTTTTCCTCTTAATCTTTCTCTCGGTTGTTTAAAGTCAGCCGTTATTTTTTTCATCGTCAAGTTTTATCTTCCAAATGGCTGGGTAGGTGTTAAAGAGTGATATAATTGAACAGTGTTTAATTACAAGTGTTTTTCTCTATTTTTTTCAGTGATGGTGGTATTTGCCATTCATAAAGGTTAATGGCTCATATCTTTGGCGTTTCGGGCTTGTCATTGCCTGGGCCTGCTTTTACAAGTGTGGATTATGACAGATAACAAAAGCCAATCCCTGGAGGGGGATGCGTTTTTTCGCAATGTTAAACTTGCCGGTGAAGCGCACAAGGCGGTGATACCGCATACCCCGTTGCAGAAAAATGCCTTCCTCTCTGATCGTTATGAGGCTGATATATACCTCAAGCGTGAAGATCTTACTGTGGTGCGCAGTTATAAATTGCGTGGTGCCTTTAATTTTTTCCGCAAGGCGCTTGAAGCGGGCGAGGGGGCCGGGGGGTTTGTTTGCGCGTCTGCGGGTAATCATGCGCAGGGCTTTGCCTTTGCCTGCCAGCATTTTGGGGTCAAGGGTGTGATTTTTATGCCGGTGACGACACCCCAGCAAAAAATACAGAAAACCAAGGTGTTTGGGGGTGATCAGGTTGAGATAAAAATCATCGGTGACTTTTTTGATATCTGCAATCAGGCGGCTTTGGCTTATGCTGAGGAGACCGGTGCTCTGATGGTGCCTCCTTTTGATCATGCTGATATCATTGAGGGGCAGGCCACTGTAGGGCTTGAAATTTTTGAGCAGATTGACCGGCCGATTGATTTGATGATCTTACCGGTTGGCGGCGGCGGGCTGGCGGCTGGTGTGACGCAGATTGTAAAAACCCTATCACCAAAAACCGAATTGCTTTATGTGCAACCGGCTGGTGCCCCGTCTTTTAAAGAGAGTTTGATTTCAGGTGAGCGGGTTTTATTACCGAAGGTGAACAGTTTTGTCGATGGGGCGGCTGTCGGTCAGATGGGGGCTTTGAATTTTTCCCTGCTGAAAGATGTTGACCCTGATCAGGTCATGCTGGTTAAAGAGGACCATCTTTGTGAGACGATTGTTGAATTGTTGAATATTGAGGGGATTGTTCTGGAACCTGCCGGGGCGCTTGAGGTTGATGCGTTGCGCTGGCTGGCGCCAGAGCGGCTACGCGGCAAAACGGTTGTGTGTGTGGCGTCTGGGGGTAATTTTGATTTTGAGCGATTACCGGAAGTGAAAGAGCGGGCGCTTAAAGCGGCGGGGTTGAAGAAATATTACCTCATTCGGATGCCACAAAGGCCGGGGGCGCTGCGGGAATTACTGGTGTTGCTTGGCCCGCATGATGATATTGCACGCTTTGAGTATCTTAAAAAATCTGCGCGAAACTTTGGTAGCATACTGATGGGGGTGGAGAGCAACTCACCTGAGAATTTTGAGATTCTGCATCAGAAACTTGATGAAAAAGGTTTTGGTTTTCAGGATATTACAGACGATGAAGTGATCTCTAATTTCATTGTCTGAACTGTCAGGCCTGGCTGATGGGGGCTCAGGTTTCTTCCTGATCGGCGTGATGCTCTAGTTTTGATAATATCTCAAGGGTTGGCAGGCCAAGCGGGGCTAGGCCGTTTTCTTTTTCATAACTGAGCAGTGCACGCTGGCTGCGGGCGCCGTAAACCCCATCAATTCGTCCGCGGTAATATTTCAGGGATTTCAACAATGTCTGGATGTTTTTGATCTGCCATTTTGATGTTAGCAGGGTTTCTTTCTGAAACCGGGCCAGCCCGTCAAGAAAGGCTCGCGGGCGCACAGCCATGTTGGTTTCCCGGCCGGAGCGCAGCTTTTTTTTGCTGATTACTTTGCCGGTGAAGCGGTTTTTCTTGATCTCATAGCGTTCGTAGCGCAGCGAGCCGAGATTGATACCAATCACTTTCGGGCCATTTGGCGTTGAAATGAAAATGGGGGATCCGGAAGAGCCTTTAAAGGCGTCACAGGTGTGAGGTAGCAAGGTAGCGCGGCGTCTTATCTGGCGGCGCTGGGCGCCGAGAAAATACTTTTTATCCGATGGTGAGCGCACATGACAATTGCTGGAGAACAGGCGATCGATCATTTTTTTGTCGCCGTGAAAGCCGATCATAAAGATTTTTTTCTTCCGTGCCGCCTTGAAGATTTCTTTCATCGGTTTTTTTTCAAAGGCAAGGGTGCGCCCCTTGCAGACGTTTCGTCTCAGCTTGGTGAAGGCCCAGTCTTCATTCTGGGAGGTGACAGAACGGGTGCTGTTAAAGCGGCCGGAGAAAACGGATAAAGCCGGATTTTTCGGATCGACAAATATCGGGTGGCTGACCCGTTCTCCAAGGTGGCGGGCAGCGACCGGGTTGCTGAATTTGGGCAGAATGAAAATGGTACGGGCGAGGTTTAACCGGCGCCCAACGGTCGGGTTTTTTACAATGCAGTGGGCGTTCGTTGCCACAACGTCGGGCGCAACGCAAAAGGCAGTGCAGCTCCATCCGCGCCGGCCTGGCTGGCCGAGTATGCCAATGCCACTTGCCAGATCTATATATTGTTGCGGCAGGGTTATGCGGTCATCCTTACCAAGGACAGCAATTTTAGTAACGAGGGATTTGTGGCTTTGGAGAGCCATGTCACCATTGACGAAGCCGTGGCTTGCCTTAATGGACAGGGTGAGAAAAAATATGCTTAGCGTTACAAGGGTTGTTGATTTTGAATTTATCAATGCTTGCATATTGATGGCCATGTTGTCTCTTGTTGGTTCTTTGCAGTTGCTCGACTGCTTACCTTAACTGATCGTCTCATACCTCTGAGGTGTCTGGAGGGGGGAGTTTAACATGGTTTTTTGGATTGTAAGCCTCAAATTATTTGCCCGTTAAATACCCTTTTAAAAAATTATCAATCAGCTGTTTGATCATCTCTTGCGGGTTCACATTATTGGCCATGAATAATTTATCTGATATGGCGAGAATGGTGATGCCATGCACGCCGCTCCAGAGGGCGAGGGCGGCGCTGTGAATGGCGTCAGGTTTCTTTTGCGGCGCAAGACCCTTTATTTCTGATTCAATGAGGGAGAAAAGGGTTGATATACGATCTTCCAGTTGTGGGATCACATCACCGCCGCCAGCTACATGATGCTCAAATATCAATGACCACAAATGGGGGTTCTGGTTCGCAAAGTCATAATAGGCGAGGCCAAACTGGCTGAGGTTCTGCTTATATTTTGACTTTTTCTGCTTGAGGCAAACGGTTTGATACATTGCCTCAAGGGTGCGGGCGTTCACCTGCATGATGAGGTCATCAAGATTTTTAAAAACCAGATATATGGTGCCAACGGTGTAACCGATGGCACTGGCGATCTTGCGGGCACTCAGACCCGCAAAGCCGTGATCGGCAACGATCTGTTCGGCCGCGGTTAGGGCAAGTTCCTTGATTTCCTCGCGGCTATGATCGCTGCGGCGTGCCATTTTGCTATATGATCTCCCTCACATCAACAAAGTGGCCGGCTATCGCCGCCGCCGCGGCCATGATCGGTGAGACCAGATGGGTGCGGCCCTGACGGCCCTGTCGTCCTTCAAAGTTGCGGTTGGAAGTTGAGGCGCATCGCTCACCCGGTTGCAGCTTGTCTGCATTCATGGCCAGGCACATGGAGCAGCCTGGCTCGCGCCATTCAAAACCGGCTTTGGTGAAGATCTCATCCAGCCCCTCGCTTTCAGCCTGTTCTTTCACAAGACCAGAGCCGGGAACGATCATCGCATTGACGTTTTCATTCACATGTTTGCCCTTGACGATTTTGGCAACCGCTCGCAGGTCTTCTATGCGGCCATTGGTGCATGAGCCGATGAAGACCTTATCGAGGGTGATGTCCTGAATTTTAGTTCCGGGGGTCAGGTCCATATAGTCGAGGGCGCGGTTCATTGCCGCTTTTCTGGCCGCGTCTGCGCAGTCTTCCGGGCTTGGAACTGCACCGGTGATTGAGACCACGTCCTGCGGGCTGGTGCCCCAGGTTACGATGGGGGGCAGGTTTTCCGCATTGAGTGTGATCTCACTATCGAATACAGCGTTTTCTTCTGAGTAGAGGGTGTGCCAGTAAGAAAGGGCCATTTCCCAGGCTGCCCCTTTTGGCGCCCTTGGTCGGCCGGCGATATAGTCATAGGTTGTCTGATCAGGAGCGATGAGGCCAGCCCGGGCGCCGCCTTCAATGGACATGTTGCACACTGTCATCCGACCTTCCATGGAAAGGTCACGTATGGCGCTGCCCGCATATTCAATGACATGGCCAGTGCCGCCAGCGGTGCCGATTTCACCGATAATGGCGAGGATAATGTCTTTTGCGGTGACCCCGGCCGGGGTTTTTCCATCCACGGTGATGCGCATGTTTTTGGCTTTTTTCTGTATGAGGGTCTGGGTGGCAAGAACGTGCTCAACCTCGGAAGTGCCGATACCATGGGCAAGGGCGCCAAAGGCGCCGTGGGTGGAGGTGTGGCTGTCACCGCAAACAATGGTCATGCCGGGGAGGGTAAAGCCCTGTTCGGGGCCGACGATGTGAACAATGCCCTGGCGCTTGTCTGCCATATCGTAAAATTCTATTTTGAAATCTTCAGCATTTTTGGCGAGCGTATCGACCTGAAGTTTTGATTCAGGGTCATCAATGCCATTGGCACGACCGAGCGTTGGGACATTGTGATCCGGGACGGCGAGGGTTTTTTCAGGGGCATGGACATTCCGGCCTGCCATACGCAGTCCTTCAAAGGCCTGCGGGCTTGTGACTTCATGTACAAGATGGCGATCAATATATAGCAGAGAGGTGCCATCATCTGATGTTTCTACAACGTGATCATCCCAGATTTTATCGTAAAGGGTCTTGCCCATTTTTGCTCTCCTGAACAGTCATAATTTGTTTTTCTTTTCTTTCTGAAGGTGCCCTTTGACAAAAATATGGTCTTCTTCGGGGTGCCTTTCAGGTTTTGACACTTTCCCACATCAGTGTTTTCCCATATCGGCGTATTATGACACTTGCGGGTTGTTGGATGTTGAGGGTTGGCAAATCAGAGGGCGGTGTTCCCCCTGATTTACATGGCCTGGTTCAGCCTTGCCATTGCCTCACGTTGTTCACTCTCATCTGACTATAAGTTGCTCCCCGCGAGGCTGCAAATCAAGTTAGGGGATGAGATTATTATTCTTTTGGGTGGTATCAGATATTAATTGTCATGAAAACGGCCCCTGGTCTGTCTGTGGTAGAGACAAAAGGGGCCGTTATTTTAAGCTCTTATCTTATCAACGCTTTGGGAGCTTAGCTGTCTTTCGATTCTGACTTCTCAGCGTTCGCTTCAGCTTCCTCAGTATTGTCTTCGTCAATTTCCGGTACTTCTTCTACCGTGGCAGCGGTCAGGGCTTCCTGTGCTTTTGAGGCCCAATTGTCTTTTTCTATTTTGCCACTTAGCCCCAGGGCTTCATCAAGCACGATGATTTCCTCATCGCTCAGATTGGCAATTTGCTCCAGTTTGATGATGCCGAGTTTGTTCATCTGGGTCTGAATTGTTGAATTGAGACCTTCAATCTGGGTCAGATCTTCCGCGTCACCTGCTGGCCGGTCAAAGCCTTTGAATTTCGCTTTTTTCTTCTTTGAAACCGTGTTTTTCGCATCCTTACGTTCAGGGATACGAGCGGCTTTACCGCGCAGTCCACGCAAGTAATAAAGTTTGGCGCGGCGCACTTTACCGCGGCGCACAACGTCAATTGAATCAATCAGTGGTGAGAAAACAGGAAAGATCCGCTCAACACCTTCGCCGTAGGAAATTTTACGTACTGTGAAATTTTCATGCAGGCCGTTGCCTGAGCGACCGATGCAGACACCTTCATAGGCCTGTATCCGGGTGCGTTCGCCTTCAACCACTTTCACATTGACACGAACCGTGTCACCTTGTGCAAATTCTGGCAATTCGCGGCGCTTTGTAAGTTCTTCCAGCTGTTCTTTTTCCAGCTCTTCAATAATGTTCATTTTATCGGACCCTTTATTGTCCAACACAGAGGAGCGGTGCGCAGCCTGGGTTTGTGTGATTTCTATTGATAAAATCACTCTTTACCCACGTGTTGAAAGTTTTGTTCTCTCAGCACGTTAAGGTGCGGGGCACAGCTCTTGCGGCCCATATTTTTGATGAAAATCCAGAGGATGCCCGCGGCGATCCTGAATTAAAGGACCAGCCTATAGCTTAGATGAGCTGTATTGTACAGTAAAAAGTGCGGGTTTGGGCGCCGGTCGGGCTGATCCTGCCAGGTTTTTCCGGGCACAGGGTCTCAGGTTACAAACCTTTGTATCTCAGGTCTGGGTTTTGCTGATTTCCCGGGCTTCTGATGGCAGCATAACCGGGATGCCGTTATGAATGGGGTAGGCCAGCTTGGCTGACTTTGAGATGAGTTCATTTGTTTCCCGGTTATAGGTCAATGGTTCCTTGGTTAATGGGCAGACCAGCAGGTCAAGCAGCTCAGCGGCGATCTCTACCAATTCGCCGGGCTCTCTATTTTCATCATTTTTTTTTGTGGCTTCAGTTTCTTCTGTCATTGGTTTTACCAGACCTTTTCTGGTTAGGGGCAGTGGGGCACTTGTCTTGTGGTTACTGTAAGGCTGTTCCCGAGCCGTCATCCCCTGAGGCGATGTCCATTTCTGCG
Organism: uncultured Rhodomicrobium sp.; assembly: GCA_964351785.1. GTDB lineage: Bacteria > Pseudomonadota > Alphaproteobacteria > Rhizobiales > HXMU1428-3 > HXMU1428-3. Next base: position 201,341 of record CAYGPF010000001.1, on the reverse strand, counting down.
AGGGCAATCAACACTTCTGAGCGGGTTTTGAGATCTCTTGTTTCGAGGAGGGCCTGCTTTTCTTCTGGTCCGTAGGGGCTAATGATTGAGAGTGTGTTGACCAGAAATTCATTTGATGATTGATGGATTGATTCCCAGTCTGCGTCGAGTTCATGGATATCCAGATAGGTTCTCAATACGGTGAGCAGTGTTTCCCTATCAACCTTGGTTTCACCAAAACCGGGGAGGAGGTCATCTTCATAGCGATTATACTCGACATGAAATGTGCGGTAGGGTTGTTCGTTTTCCAGTTCTTCTGTTGTTTCAAATCGGCAAACCCCGGTAAGTGTGATGAGCATACGGCCATCGTCCATTTCTGAAAATTCAGTGATGCGGCCGACACAGCCGGTTTTCCTGATGGGTACCGGTGCAGCTTTGAGCATATCTGGTTCGCTTTTGCGATTTGGCTGGATCATGCCGATCAGGCGGTTACCACCCAGAACATCATCTGTCATTTTTAAATAACGCGGTTCAAAGATATTCAAAGGCAGATTGCTGCGGGGCAGGAGAATGACACCATTGAGAGGAAAGACGGGGATAGTATCCGGTAAATCTTTCGAAAGTCGGTATCTGTGAACGAGACTTGTGGTCATTTTGGTTAGATCTGCCTGGTCGTGCCGGGGGTTTTGGGTGTTAACTTATTGGTTTGTGCGCATTCATCGCCGAGATCTTTACAGTTTTCCTAAAACAGCAGGGAGGCAAGGCGTTTGCGGCCTTCCAGGGTGTTGGTGTCTTTCGGGCCCCAGGCTTCAAAAAATGTGATTAGCTGGGTGCGGGCTGCCCCTTCATTCCAGGTCAGATCCTGTTTCAGTATGGTGATCAGCTCCTCAACGGCGGCGGCACGCTGATCCTTTGCGGCATAGGCCAGGGCAAGATCAAACCGTTTCTGATGATCATCCGGTGCGCTCTCCAGCGCGGCTTTTATTTCATCCAGTTCGCCAATATCGCCAGCCTGGTCTTTTAGCTCAAGAGCGGTCCTGGCACTTTCTATGGCGTTGTGGCTGCTGAGTTCTTCATCCAGCATGTCCAGCGTTTCACGGGCTGCCTCCAGTTCACCTTCGCTGATATAGCATTTTATGAGGCCGCCAAGACTTTCCGGGTTTTGTGGATCCTGATGCAATATGGATGTGTAAATTTCCATAGCTTCCTTTATGTCGCCGTTGTTCAGTTTTTCCTCGGCCATGGCCAGAGCCGGGCCGAGGTCTTTATCCTCGCCGGTTAATTTGGCGATGAATTTTTTCAATTCATCAAGGGGCAACGGGCCCTGAAAGCCGTCAACCGGCTGGCCGTTAACAATAGCGTAAACAGTTGGTACCGACTGGATCTGAAACTGGGACGCAAGTGCCTGGTTTTCCTGTATGTTGATTTTAACAAGTTTCACAGCGCCATTTGCTGCTCTGACCAGGGTCTCAAGATTTGATGTCAGCTCGGCACAGGCCGGGGAGCCTGGTGCCCAGAAATCAACGACCACAGGATAATTTGTGGACGCTTTCATCACGTCAATCATAAAGCTGTTTGTATCGCCGTCCTTGATCAGTTCAGCACTATTTGCTGCCTGACCGTTCAGTGTGTTTTGTTCGCTCACGCTTTTGGCGTCTCCAGGTTGGTTTTCAGGATTGTTGTTGTTTCAGGATCCGGGTTTATTGATCCAGAATTTCAGGTCTATAGACACTTTACTCTATTATTTACCACACCCATAAATACCACTTTATAATGGCGGGTTATGTGGTTCGCTCCCATTGAGTGTGGGCCTTTCGACCCTGTTTTTCAATAGTTTCTATCATATTGGTTTCTGGAGGTGCTGATTTTATTGATGAAAATCTTCGCTGATTTTGATCTTAGGGCTGGCTTTTTCGGGTTGCTTTCCAGTTTCTTTCTGTTTCTGGCAGTTCCCGGGGAATTCCTTTATCCTTGCGGGGGTTGAACTGATTGCAGGGGCCCGGTCATTTTTTCAGATCAATTAACTTTTCGATGTTTTGTTCTGGACAAGTTTGGCGGAATGATCTAGAACCGGCTCCACATCAGAATGAAATGGCTTTTTCAGCTTTTCATTTGATGTTTACCCATTTCAGCGGGCGTAGCTCAGGGGTAGAGCACAACCTTGCCAAGGTTGGGGTCGTGAGTTCGAATCTCATCGCCCGCTCCAATGTTTCCAGACCTTCCCAATACTTTTTGCTGCATAACACCTCTTGAAAGCCTTCGCTTTGGAGGCCGTTTTGCTTTTGGGGCAGGTTCATGCCTGAAGGACAGGTCAGGGGCAGGCTTGAGACCGGCACCGGGCTTGAAAGGTACCAGGAGGGGGCTGGTTTTTTTCTGGTCTCCAACTCGCCAATTTCGTATTTCTCCTGTAAACTTCACGCCATGCTCTGATGTTTCTTGAGGGGAAATTCATGTCTCGTTTGCTATTTGTCATATCGCTTCTACTGCTGGTGGTTCGCCCGGCCTTTGCCGAGGGTCAAAGGGTTGCGCTGGTGATTGGCAATTCTGATTATCAGCACACCTCCCCATTAGATAACCCGAAAAATGATGCAAAAGTGATAGCGAAGGTTTTGCGCGGTCTTTCCTTTGATGTCATTGAAGCGCTTGATCTTTCTCAAAAAGAAATGAAGCGGGCGGTCAAAACCTTTGCCCAGAAGCTGGAGCAGGGCGGGCGGGGGACGGTCGGCCTGTTTTATTATGCCGGGCACGGGGTGCAGGTTGGAGGGCGGAACTTTCTCATCCCGGTGAATGCCAGGATATCCTCCGCGGTTGATGTGGAGATAGAATCCCTTGATCTGACGTTGATTACAAATGCGATGGATCTGGCGGGTAACGGTTTTAATGTGGTGGTTCTTGATGCCTGCCGGGACAATCCCTTTAAAGGGTCGACGCGGGCGCTCAACCGGGGTCTGGCCAGGGTGAATGCCCCCAAGGGTTCACTGATTGCCTATGCCACCTCACCGGGGGATGTGGCGGCGGATGGGGTTGGCGCCAATTCCCCCTACACAGCGGCGCTGGTGAAATATATTCAGGAGCCGGGCCTCACAATTGAGCGGGTCTTTAAAAAGGTTCGACTTGAGGTGCATCAACAGACCAAGGAGACACAAACGCCGTGGGAATCTTCATCACTGACGGGTGATTTTTATTTTTCAGAAGGGGACATAAAACCGGTTGAGAAAATCGAGATTGAAGCCAAGCCTGATATAGAGGAAGACCCGGAGGAAGAAAAGACACCTGAAGTGCGCCGGCCGGATGCGCAGATCGCGTATCTGAATGCGGTTGAGACCAATACAATGGATGGATATAAGAGCTTTCTTCGTGATCATCCAGAGCATGAAAATGCGGCCCGTGTGCGCCAGATTATCAGCACTATGGCAGATGATAAATTGTGGGAGCGGGTGAAAAAACAGGACAGGCTCTCGAGTTATCGGCAATATCTGGCGGCCTTTCCTGATGGTAGCTATAAGGGAGAAGCCCAGGCCCGGATAAAGGATCTGCAGTATAAAAAACAAACTGAACGCAAACCGCCGGTGCGGCATGTGCCCTCAGATCCCACCTGCGGCCATCCACACGGAAAATGGCGGATTGCTGATGTGGCGCGCGATGATGTTCTCAATGTGCGGCAGGGGCCGTCTGTCCGGTATCCGATTGTCGGGGCGATACCGCCTGATGGTGCCGGGATCAGCCGGGGTGAATGTACCGCCAGAAACTGGTGCCTTGTGAAATTCAGATGCGTAACCGGTTGGGCATCAGGTAAATATATCACGCTTGGGGCAACCGGCGGCGGGGTGCATCTGGCTAAATTTTATCGGGTGATTGATCATACCTACCCTGATCAGTTGAATGTGCGCAAAGGTCCTGGCACAAAGTTCCGGGTGGTGGGCCGCATCCCGCATAATGGTACCAAGGTCAGGGTGAGTAAATGCCGTTCACTGGGGGCGCGGCGCAGCAAATGGTGCGTTGTCCAATGGGGCGGTGTGCGGGGCTGGGCCTCCGGCCGCTATCTTGCCAATATGGCAACTGGGCAGCGGCCGTAGTGATGAGAGGGTGGCCGCAGTTTTTATGGGTTGCAGCTGCGTGATGATGGTTTTTTTACCCGGTCATGAGTTGAGGGATGAGGGATTGATGAAGCAGTTAATAGCGGTGCTTTTGGTGATTGTTTCGTGGGGGGTGCCCACTGGTGCAATGGCGGCTGAGAAAAATAACAATGGGGGAAAACTGCCGCCGTTTTTCACCTATCTCAGGGCTGTTGATGACAGTATATTGCAGGAGATGCGATATTATGGCGTGCACAATTTTCTTGGCCGGCGGGTCAAGGGATATGAAGCGGCAGAATGTATCCTGACAAAACGGGCCGCGAATGCGCTCGCTAAAGTTCAAACCCGGTTAAAGGCGCGCGGTCTCTCACTTAAAGTCTATGATTGTTACCGGCCGCAACGGGCGGTGAAGGATTTTGTGCGTTGGTCTCAGAATAAAGATAAAAAAACCAAGCCTGAATTTTACCCGACTTTGAAGAAAACAAGATTGTTCGGGCTGGGTTATATTGCGCGCCGGTCAACCCACTCACGGGGGAGCACGGTTGATCTCACCATTGTACCTTTACCAGCAGAAAAACAGCCCAAATATTCTTTTGACAAGCAGGTTGCCTGTTTTGAGGCGGCTGAGAGCCGCTACCTCGATAACAGCCTTGATTTTGGCACCGGGTATGATTGTTTTCATGAGCTCAGCCACACGAAAAATCCCAATATCAGTGAAGTTGCACGCCGGAACAGAGCTTTGCTTGTCAATGAGATGGCGCGGGTGGGATTTGATAATTACTCCAAGGAGTGGTGGCATTTTACCTTGAAAAATGAGCCTTATAAACGGCGGCATTTTGATTTTCCCATTCTACCTTACCGGGATGTGAAATCTGAAGCGGTTGATCAGGGGATGCCGGGGGAGATGGGCAAAGCGAACAAAGAGAACAAAGAAATAAAAACACAAAAAGAAGTTCAAGAAGACAGTGCGCTGGCAGCGGGGGAAACAGAGCCTGATGAGGGCGCTGTTCCTGTTGATGATTTGCCTGATTTGATTGGCGGGCCCGCAGTTTTGCGCGTGGTTTGCGTTACTGGCGATGATGTTTTGAACGTCAGGGACGGGCCCGGCGCTGGCGGCGAGTTGGTCGGGACACTGGCACCAGATGCCGGGGGTATAAAAAGTTCCGGTTGCACTGGCAGTGTGCCGCTTGGCAACTGGCACGGCCTCACGGCGCAAAAACGCTCGCTTGCCGGGACGCCCTGGTGTCTGATATCAGAATATCAACCCGGTGAAGGTGCGGCGCCGCTCACCATGCAGGGCTGGGTCTCCGGGGCATTTGTGGTGCCGGAGGGGGCAAAGCCAAGGGCTTGCCCGGGCCGGTGATCAGCTTTCATTTGATCTGAATTCCCTTACCAAAATGATGATAGCTAAGAGGTGAGTTCAGAAGGACTATAAATCCAGGTGTTTGCCCTCAAGGATAGAGAGATTTCATGGCAGATGCTATACTGGCAGTGTGGGTTCTCACGAACAGGGTGGTTTTAATAAACGCTGTTTTGCGGTGTTCCGTTTTTATAGTTTTCGATATTTTCTATCAGTTGGCTCCAGAGACTTTCTATGGCGCTGCGGCTGGCCCACGCGACATGCGGTGTGATAATCACATTGGGGCGATCGACAATGGCCAATAGCGGATTATCGGATTTTGGTGGTTCGCTGCTCAGGGTGTCAAACCCGAGCGCTCTGATCTGGCCGGTTTCAATGGCGGTTACCGCATCTTTTTCATTCACTATGCCGCCTCTTGCCGTGTTGATGAGGATTGGCTGTTTTTTCATGGCGCTAAACTCAGGCGCGGCGATGAGGTTACGGGTTTGCTCATTGAGCGGGCAATGAATGGAGATGAAGTCAGCTTTCTCCAGTGCTTCGTCAAATTCCGTGTAGCCGGGGGCCGGGTTGTTCTCCCCCTTGCGGGCGGCAAAAATCACCTTCATGCCGATGGCTGTTGCGCGCGCGGCCAACCCATCGCCAAGGCTGCCCTTGCCGATGATCAGCAGGGTTTTGCCGTTTATGTCTTCGATCGGGTGGCTGAAGAAACAAAACTGCTTTTCCTGTTGCCAGCGGCCGTTGGTGACATCGGCGGTATAGCCCTTTATTGAGCGGCTGAGACTGAAAATCAGAGCGAGGACATGTTCCGGCACTGTGTCCACAGCATAGCCTCTGATATTGGAGACGGTGATACGGCGCTGTTTGGCGATGTTGAGATCAATATGGTCGTAACCGGTGGCGGCGATGGCGACCATTTTTAAATTGGGCGCAGCGCTCAGCACATCGCCGGGAAGTTTTACTTTATTGGTAATAGCGATTTCAGCGCCGCCAATATGGGCGATGGTCTCCGTTGCCGGGGTTTCATCATAGACTTCCCACTCATGGGGGAAGGAGGGGCGCGTGAAGGTAAAGTCCGGGGGGAAGGTGGACCTGTCTAGAAAAACAATTTTGGTCATGGGTGACATTTCTTTTGGTTGTTGTGCCAGCCGCCGCTGACTGGCTTCATAGCTATATATGGGATGCGGGATAAAAAAAAGACACATGATTTTTCATCATGTGTCCTGATTTTGCAAGTTAGCCGGGGCCTTTAATTTAAAGGCCCCGGTATTTCATCTATGACCTAACGGCGTCCACAGTGGCGAACGGTCCGGTGACCGCGCACTCTGACACGCTCTGACCGCCAACCGTATACGGCTGGTTTCACTACAACACGGCGTTTTGCGGCTTTCACAACAACACGTTTGTGGGTGGTTCTGTAAACGGCCGGACGATGGATCTTGTGATGACGCGCTGACGCAACTTTTACACGAACAAGGCGTGTGCGATATCGTGCCGGCACATGTGTCCGCCAGGTTTTAGCTCTTCTGATGAGAACTTTTTTCGCAACAGTTTTATAAACTGCCGGGTGATGGATGCGGCGGGTATAGCCACGGCGAACCATTACCTTCTTGCGGACAGTTTTATAAACTGCCGGGTGATAGACGCGGCGTGAATAGCCACGGCTTACAACGACTTTCCGGCGTACAGTCTTGTAGACAGCTGGTGTCCGAACAAAGCGGGTTGAGCCACGGCTTACCATCACTTTGCGGGTGCGCCAGCCATAAACGTCCGCTGAGCGGTGAGCAACCCGGTGGCCACGGCGAACCATGACACGGGTGGCAACCTTTTTGGTGCGGTATTTTACATGCCCGCGGTGCCAGCGGCTGCGATGGCCGCGGTCACAGTTGCAGGGTTTTGAGCGCACTGCGACGCGTTTTGTCCGGTAGACAGTTTTGTAAACAGCCGGTTTGTGGCTGTAATGAGTGCGGCCACGCTTGACAACAATACGTTCGCGTTTGGTTTTGTAAACAGCTGGGGTAGAAACACGTTTGAAGCTGCCACGTTTGGCAAGAACCCGCTCTGTACGCCAGGCGTATTTTGTGGGTGACTTCACTGTTTCCCACCACCCACGTTTGACAAGTACACGTTGTGTGCGCCAGCCATAAGTTGCCGGTGAATGTTGTTTCTCTGTCCATCCACGTTTTACCAGCACACGATGATGGCGTGTGGCGTATCTGGCTGCTTCACGATGCGTTTTTGTGTAGCCTTTGGAGACCATCACTTTTTCGCGCTTCAATGAATAACGAGCCGGGATGACACGGGTTTCTGTTCTGCCAGGGCGAACCAGTACTTTTTCAGATTTCCAGCCATAAACTGCTGGTGAATAGTCCACGTGTCTGCGGCTTCTGGATATCAGTACTTTACGTTTTACATGGCGGTAATGAACCGGAGCAGGTTTGACATGACAAACCTTTTTGGTTCGTTGGTGGGTCCATTCACGATCATAACGCGAGCCTGCGTTTGCGTCGGGTATAATGGCGATGGTCCCTAGAGCTGCGCCGAGCAGCGCAACATAACGCATATACATTAATACGCACTCCCTCACTTGAGACGTTAAGCAACAAAATTGCTATGTTTTTAAAAAATAAGGGCGACCTCAGAGACGTCGCCCGCTTTCATGCAAAAATTTATTATGAATTGTTTTTCATTTCTGGTTTTCGTTAGCCGAAAATCAAAAAAATGCGATAAAACAATATTTTGCCGCCTTAGTGTTGAGCAATATTGTTAACAAGTCAAGCGGCCTTATTGATGCTTTTTAAAAAAAATTTAGATGATTGGCTGAATCGCAACGGTTAAATGTGGCTTTGCCTGCCTATCTTTCGTTAATTGGCCAAAAAGAAGGTAAAACACTCTGTTAGCTCTGACAAATTGGATTACAACCCATCTTTTTACTTTGATATCTTGCCTCTGCTCTCAGGCTCCTTTAGTTTTCTAAGTTTCATACTGGAGAGAGATGTTTAGTAAAGAGGAGCCATTAACCATGACTGTTGCAGTGAACAAGCTTTTGGGTTTGATCCGGTTGCCATTTATACTGGTGCTGAGCTTATGGCTTGGTGGTTGCGGTGTGAACAATATCCCGACTTATGAGGAACAGGCCAAAGCGAACTGGAGCAATGTTCTCAACCAATATCAGCGGCGGGCTGACCTTATCCCCAATCTGATAGAGACGGTCAAGGGCTTTGCCAAACAGGAGCGGGAGGTTTTAACTGAGGTGGTGGAAGCGCGCGGCAAAGCCACCAGTTTTCAAATTCCCAAAGATATTCTCACCAACCCCGACAGTTTTCAGAAATTTCAGCAATTGCAGAACTCACTAACCGGTGCGCTCTCACGTTTGATTGCGGTTTCTGAACGGTACCCAGATCTTAAATCCAGCCAGAATTTTTTAACCCTGCAAACGCAGCTTGAGGGCACGGAAAACCGGATTGCCATTGCCCGGCGGGATTATATTGAAGCGGTGAAACTTTATAATACCGAATTAAAGACTATACCTGGCAGGTGGTGGCGCCAGTTTGTCTACCCTGACGCTACAGCAATGGAAGCATTCACGATTGAGCCTGAGAAAACAAAAACACCGAGTGTAAAGTTTTAAGGGTCCTTTCGTTTACACCGATTGCACTGAAAGGCAGGCGGGATGATTTTGATTTCAAGGATGTTGATCGGTCTCCGAAACTGCTTTGCTTTTATCCTTGGGGCGGCAATGTTGCTTTCTTTCTGCGTTGCTGGCGCGCAGGCTGAACCCGCTTATCCTGCTTTGAGCGGGCGGGTTGTTGATCAAGCAAAGATCCTCAGTCCTGCAGAAGAAGACTCGATTGAGGTACGGCTTAAAGCTGTTGAGGGGCAGTCTACGGATCAGATTGTTGTGGTGACAGTTCCCAGCCTTGAGGGCTATCCGATAGAAGATTATTCAATTGGTCTGGCGCGCCACTGGGGCATTGGGCAGGCGGGTAAGGATAACGGGGTGATCTTGCTGGTGGCGCCGCGTGAGCGCAAGGTGCGCATTGAGGTCGGGCGCGGGCTTGAGGGGGTTTTGCCGGATGCGATTGCCGGCCTGATCATCGAACGCCGTATCCTCCCGCAATTTCGAAAAGGCTCATTTGCCGGGGGCATTCTCAATGGTGTTGAGGATATCAAGGCCAGCCTGCTTGGCAATGCTGAGGAAGTGGCTTTGCGGGCGCGAAAGCCCGAAAATAAAATTGATCATTATCTGCCTTTTGTTTTTCTTCTATTCTGGATTGTACCGTTTCTTTATTTTCTTTCTTCAGTTAACCGGGACAGGCGAGTGAGCGGACGGGTGCCGGGCGGGGTGATTATTGTGCCCGGGCATTATGGCCGGGCTGAAGATCACTGGTCAGGGCCGGGTGGGTTTCACCGGCCGTCCACCGGTCGTTCTGGCGGCGGGTTCTCTGGTGGCGGCGGTGGTTTTGGCGGCGGCGGTGCCTCTGGTGGCTGGTGAAGGTTTTCATATTTTTCGTAATTAAGGAGATGGGTGATGCTGTTATTAAGTGATGAGGATGCCAGAGAGATTGGCGCCGCGATCACAAAAGAGGAAGAGCGTACCAGCGGTGAGATTGTGGCGGTGCTTGCCGCGCAGTCCGGCTCTTATCGTTTGTTGCCGTTATTTCTTTCCGCGTTCATAGCCTTGCTTGTACCTTTGATCTTGATCTATCTCCCGCTCATCACGCAGGGGCGGTTGTTCGTCTGGTCTGCGGACCGGATTTATTTTCTGCAGCTGGTGGTGTTTTTGGCATTGGCGTTTACCCTGTCGCAGCGCCCGCTGCGTTACTGGATTGTGCCGCGCTCGCTCAAGGTCAAATGGGCACGGGCGCATGCGCTTGAGCAGTTTGCCGCGCAAGAGATGCATACAACTCAAGGGCGAACAGGTGTGATGATTTTTGTCTCGGTGGTTGAGCATTATGCCGAGATTATCGCGGATAAGGGGATCTATGAAAAAGTGCCGCCCGGGGCCTGGCAGGATATTGTTAGTGAGCTTGTTACAAAGATTGAGGACAAGCAACCGAGAGCGGGATTTCTGGCGGCTATTGAAGCGTCCGGTGCGCTTCTCCATGAGCATTTCCCCCCTGGTACCGGCAATGAGGATGAGCTGACCAACCATCTTATTGTTATTGAATAGGGGTGCTTTTCTGCCTGCTACTATATAATGTTAGCTCCAATTTCAGGATAATTGCCTGATTCTTCTGGTTTATTTGAAGCCTTTCCAGGTCTCTCTGCATAAAATTTAGACTTTGTTCACTTTTCTTCACCACCATTGGCGCTAATTGAATCGCCTGTGCCATCTGGGGAAATTTGGTATGGGTGCATTCTTCAAACAGCATGCCTTCTTTTGGGTGGGGCAGGCCGGTTTGTTGCGCGTCGATCGCTTGTTTTCATCACAAATGCGGCTTGCATTTTGGGACGTTTTGAAAGCAGGTACACGCCATGTCATCAAAGGCACAAAAAATACAGGCTCAATTTAAAGAGTTTAAGAATATAGATGGGCCGGATCTTACCCGCTCGATTACTTCCAGTATTTCCGTTAAAAAATCTCAGGTGAAAGCACTGGATCAGTTTGCATCCGATTTGCTAAGCGGTGTCAAATGGGCTGATTTTGATACCAATCAGGGTGGATTTTTTGCCGAACTGATTGCTCATTCCTTTAAGTTTGTCCAAAACAGGCGAAAAAAACAGACCAAACTGACGATCTATTCGCCTGAAGTACAGGCAGAGACCTTGTGCGCTTACGGGCCTTTCAGTGTGATTGAGCTGCTGAATGATGACATGCCGTTTCTGCTTGATTCGCTGTTGTCTGAATTGCAGGCACGCAATATCAATATCCATCATGTGATGCATCCGGTGTTGAACATCAAGCGTGATGGTAAGGGTAAATTACTTGATGTTTGCAAGCCAATGGATCAGGGCCAGGATGGTATCATCACTGAAAGTTTCATTTCCATTCACGTTGATGAGCTGAGCCAAAGTCAGCAGGATGAGCTGCAATCAGTGATAGATGATCTGGTTGGGCGGGTGAAACGGGTGGTGAAAGACTGGCTGCCCATGCGCAACAGGCTGACAAATGTTGCAACCTGTCTCTCAACCGATATGCCGAGGGTGCCTGTGCACCGGCTTTCCGAGTCAATCCAGTTTCTGCGCTGGGCGCTTGATAATAATTTCACTTTTCTTGGTATGCGCGAATATGAGCTGAAAGGTACTGGAAAAAATGTAAAGCTCTCACCCAAACGCGGCACCGGGCTTGGTATGCTGCGGGATCCGAAAGTCAAAGTGCTCAGGGGCGGCAAGGATCTGACCCATTTGAGTGCTGAGGTGCGCAAATTTTATTTTTCTCCTGATCCGATCATTGTCACCAAGGCGAATATCAAATCCGATATTCATCGCCGGGGGCATATGGATTATGTGGGGGTCAAGCTTTATAATGATGAAGGGGCGCTCAAGGGTGAGCTTCGGATTGTCGGTCTTTTCACTTCTTCAGCATATGCGAGCAAGGTCTCCAGCGTGCCGCTGCTGCGCCAGAAACTTGATCATGTGCTTGATCATTCCGGTTGCCGGCGGGACAGCCATACCGGGAAAGCGCTGACCAATATTGTCGAGACCTTCCCACGAGACGAGCTGTTTCAAATTTCCAATGAGTTGCTGCTTGAGTATTCTGGCGAAATTCAAACGCTGGACCATTCGCCGCGGGTGAAAGTTTTAAAACGGGTTGATGAGTTTGACAGATTTGTCTCGTTGCTGGTGTTTTTGCCGCGCAATCTGTTTTCAACAGACAACCGAAGTGTGGTTGGGGACTATCTTGCTGATAAATTTCATGGCCGGGTGAGCGCGTTCTATCCTTATTATAACGATGCGCCTTATGTGCGCATTCACTACATTATCGGTCGGGATGAGGGGCGGACGCCTGATCTTGACCCGCGCGGTCTTGAGGCGGATATTGCTTCACTTTGTCGGCGCTGGGAAGACCGGATGATGGATGCCTTTGCCGGTTCCGAGTTAAGCGCTGCCTCCGATGATTATCTGGCGCGTTATGAAAAGGCGTTTCCTGCCGGGTACCGGGATGTTTACGGCATAAGGCGGCTTGTTGATGATGTTCAGATTATTGAGGGTATGGATGAAGCCTGCCCAACTGCTGTTTCGTTTCATCATGATGAGAGCTTTGACAAAGGGGCTGTTGAAGTCACGCTTTATAATATTGATGGGCCCATCCCGCTTTCGAAACGGGTGCCGATTTTTGAAAACCTTGGCTTTTCAGTGATTGATGAGCAGAGCTATGAAGTGCGGCCGGCTGGCCGTGACGGTGAGCGGCTGATCTGTCAGCATATCATGAAAATCAGGACCAACAATGGTGAGCGGGTTGATCTCAAGAAACTCAAAGCACCGCTGATTGACGGGTTCTTAGCTGTCTGGCAGGGGCAGGCTGAGAATGACGGGTTTAATCAGCTCATCTCACTTTTAGGGGCGGATTGGCGTGATGTTGTTATGCTACGTTCGTTTTCCCGTTATATGCGCCAGATCAATGTACCTTATGAGCAGGCCTATATTGCCCAGGTTCTGGCCCGTTACGGTGATGTGACGCAGATGCTGATTGATCTCTTCCATGTGCGATTTGATCCGGCCGGGCAAAAAGGGGCAAAAACGCGCGAGACGCGGTTGACGGCTAAGATCGAAACGGCGCTGGCTGCCATTCCAGGCCTTGATGAAGATCAGATCCTGCGCTCTTTTCAAAACCTCATGAATGTTACGTTGCGCACCAACTACTTCCAGCGCGATGAAAAAGGGGAATTACCGGAAAGCCTTGCCTTCAAATTTGACAGCCAGAATGTGAGCGGTGCACCAGAACCGCGACCGTTCCGGGAAATCTTTGTTTATTCACCGAAGGTTGAAGGGGTGCATTTGCGGTTTGGTAAAGTTGCCCGCGGTGGTTTGCGCTGGTCTGACCGGCAGCAGGATTTCAGGACCGAGGTGCTTGGGCTTGTGAAAGCGCAACTTGTTAAAAATACAGTTATTGTGCCAACAGGCTCGAAGGGCGGGTTTGTACCAAAAGATATGCCGGAAAATCCGAACCGGGAAGAGTTTATGGAGCGGGGTATTGCTGCCTATAAACGCTTCATTACCGGGTTGCTATCGATCACTGATAATCTGAAAGGCAAGCAGGTTATCCCGCCGGTTGATACCGTGCGTTATGATGGGGATGATCCTTACCTGGTGGTGGCTGCCGACAAGGGAACGGCAAGCTTTTCCGATATTGCCAATGAAATTTCAGTCAATCACGGGTTCTGGCTGGGGGATGCTTTTGCTTCTGGCGGGTCGCAGGGTTATGATCACAAAGTGATGGGGATTACTGCCCGCGGGGCCTGGGAAGCTGTGAAGCGGCATTTCCGTGAACTGGATGTGAATATTCAGCGGCAACCCTTTACGGCGATCGGTGTTGGCGACATGTCAGGTGATGTGTTTGGCAATGGGATGCTGTTATCAAAAACAACCAGATTGCTGGGGGCATTTGATCACCGGGATATTTTCATTGATCCAGATCCGAACCCCAAAACAAGCTGGGCCGAGCGTCAGCGTCTGTTCAAGATGGGGCGGTCCTCCTGGCAGGATTACAACCAAAAGCTGATCTCCAAAGGGGGCGGGGTGTTTTCAAGGTCCTTGAAATCCATTCCGCTCAGCGATGAGATGCGCGTCATGCTGGATGTAAGTGACAAAACGATGTCCCCATCTCAGCTGATGAAAGCGATTTTGCGCGCGAAGGCTGACCTTTTATGGTTTGGCGGTATTGGTACCTATGTGAAGGGTGAAAATGAAAGTCATTCAGATGTGGGTGATCGGGCCAATGATGCAATCCGGGTGACAGGAGCTGAGCTGAATGTAGCGGTGATCGGTGAGGGGGCCAACCTTGGCATTACTCAGGATGGCCGGATGGATTTTGCCAGACATGGCGGGCGGGTGAACACGGATGCGGTTGATAATTCTGCTGGTGTGAACTCTTCTGACCTTGAAGTGAATATTAAAATTGCCCTGGGGCGGGCCGTTGAGGCGGGCCGGCTTTCGATGGCCAAACGCAATCAGCTTCTTGTCAGCATGACGGAAGATGTTTCGAAGCGCTGCCTTGTTAATAACTACCGGCAAAGCCTGACGCTTTCGCTTGGTGAGCAACGCGGACTGGCTGATCTGGGATTCCAGCAAAGGCTGATGCGTCATCTTGATGAAACCGGGCTTTTGAACCGGGCTATTGAGGGGCTGCCAGAAGATGCGGAAATCAATGAACGTATTGAAGCGGGCCAGCCGCTTTCGCGCCCAGAACTTGCGACCCTCCTTGGCTTTGCCAAAATTGACCTCTTTAACAGGTTGATTGAAGAAAAGGTGGTGGATGACAAGCATTTCACGCCGGGGCTTGTGCAGTATTTTCCTGAAGGCATGCAGAAGGCATTTGGCCGTGAGATCAGAAACCACCCCTTGAACCGGGAGATTGTGGCCACTCAATTGACCAATGATATTATCAATCGTGGTGGCTCAACAATGGGCCTCAGGTTGCTTGAGGAAACGGGTTGCACGCACGGGGAACTTGCCTCGGCCTTTACAGTTGCCTGTTCTGTTCTCGGTCTTGATGAAATTTATCAGGGGGTTGATGAGCTTGATAATAAAATCAAGGGGGCCCAGCAGCTGGCGCTTTATGCAAGGTTGCAGTTCTTTGTCCGGCGGAAAACAGGCTGGTTCATTGTTAATGGTGATTATAAGGGCGGGCTTGCCAAGGAAATCAGGTTCTTCAAATCGGGCCTTGCTCACTATATGAAAATCGCCAAAAAGGCGATGTCGCAATCGCGCCAGACCGCGCTTTTGAAAGACATTGAAGCTATGACACAGCAGGGGGTACCTGAGGCACTGGCTGCCAGAATAGCCGATCTGTCCCTGCTTTCTAACGGTCTGGATGTGGTGCTCTCGTCGCGCCGCTCAAGCGGGCAGATTGCCAAACTTGCAGAGATTGATCAGGCGATTGATGAGGTTCTCAAACTTGGCGCATTAAGCCAGGCGACAGAGCGGGTCCCTGAGCAGGATGTGTATGATCGCTGGGCTCTAAATGCGGTTGTCAGCCGTATTCAGGCAGCACGGCGGGCATTGATCTGCCGTATTGACGGTAATGATCATTCATTTGAAGACTGGTACAAAGCCAATGAAACGGCCCTCACAAGGGTGGAAGCGGCCATTGAGGAAATTCTCTCCGGGTCGGAAATTGGCTTGTCTAAACTAATCGTCGCAGTTGGCCAGGTGGATGTGCTGGCCAGTTGATGGGAAGGGGCTTTTGTTCTGATTTAGCCCCAGGAGGGAGAAAAACCTGCCCTATTCAGTTAGGGCAGGTTTTTTTATGCGCTTGCCCACAGGGTGTTGGCTTTTCCTTTATGGGCATAAAAACTGCTTGGCGAATGCTGATTGTTTTGGCACCATGCCCGGCATGTCTGATAAAAAACGAAATGTCTTTTCATCTGGCCATGTCCGGAAGTTTCTGGTGGTGGTCGAGGAAGAAGCGCCTGAAGTGGAGGCGGCTTTGGCTTTTGCGGCCAATCGGGTGCGGCGTACCGGCGGCATGATCACGTTGCTTTATGTTATTGAGCCTGGTGATTTCCAGCATTGGCTGGGGGTGAAGGAGATACAGCGTGAGGAAGCTTTGCAGAAAGCCAAAGCGGTGTTTCGTCTTTTCAAGCGCAAGTTAAACAGCAATGGGTTTGATGACCTGACCGTGGAGGAAGTGGTCAGGGAAGGGACCCGGGCTGAAGAGATTTCAAGCCTCATACAAGAGGATGGGGACATTGCCATACTGGTATTGGGTGCCAGTCAGGAGCAATCCGGGCCGGGGCCGCTGATTTCCAACCTTGTCAGCGGCGGCGAAGCTGGGAATTTTCCGGTTCCGATTTCCATTATACCCGGTCAATTAAGCTGGGAAGACATTACATCACTCGCCTGAACCATATTTCCCGAAATTTGATGCGCTGTAATTTGCTGTCCTAAATCTGGATAGCGGGGATTTTCCTGGCCTGTTGCCACCATCTTATCTTTTGGCAAAGGGTTCACTTATATTTCGAAGAGGGATCGCTTTTCCTATCTCTCAAGGCTTTTGGATCATTACTCGCGGGGTTCGTTTCAGCTAACTTATTGAGGTTTTAGTAAAATTATTGCTTTGAAGATTTTGCACTGGTCAGTGTTTTGTTATTCCCCTATAAGTGTGTTACTTTAGAAACATTCTTAATTATAGAGATTAAGGATATGCTTCACCTCTTTGCGATAATCGGTAGAAATTTATCTTTTAACGCTTATATATGCCTTTCAGATCAGCTTTTTTAAGGAGAGCTTGCAATGTTTATTCAAACAGAAGCGACACCAAACCCTCAGACTTTAAAATTCATCCCGGGGAAAACGGTGTTCGGCAATGGAAACCTGGAGTTTCTAACGGCGGATCAGGCTGAGACCTCACCGCTTGCCAGGCGTTTGTTTGACATTGATGGTGTTGAAACCGTGTTTCTTGGTTCTGATTTTATTTCAGTCACCAAAGGTGGTTTGGAATGGCAGGCTTTGAAACCGGCCGTGCTCGGTGCGATCATGGAGCATTACATGTCCGGCGATCCGGTGCTTTTGTCAGATTCTGAGGCCCTGGCCAACATTGATGAAGAATTCTATGAGCCTGAGGATGAAGAAACCGTTGCGACCATTAAAGAGCTTTTGGAAACACGGGTCCGACCGGCTGTTGCCCAGGATGGCGGTGATATTGTTTTTAAAGGGTTTCGTGACGGCGTGGTTTATCTGACAATGCGCGGTGCCTGTGCGGGCTGCCCCAGTTCGACAGTGACGCTGCAACATGGTATTGAAAATCTGCTGCGTCATTTCCTGCCCGAAGTTCAGGCAGTGCGGCCAGCTGAAGAAGCCTAGAGTTTTTTCAATCTAAATTATTCAAAGTTTGTCTTGTAGCCTTGCCGTCTGGTCAGGGCTGCAGGGCTGTTTCAGGTTAGTGGTAGTCTTTTATGGCAGAGTTGGCGATTGATACGGCTGGGCCTTTGTGCTGCGTGTCTCTGGCTTTTGGTGACCCTCAACATCAGCACATTCTGACTGAGGTCGGCGCTGCCGGGCGCGGCCAGGCGGAGCAGGTGCTGGCGTTGGTTGATCAGCTGTTTGAGGCAAGCGGCCAGTCCTATGCCGGGCTTGAGACTATCCTTTCTGTGGTTGGTCCCGGGTCTTTCACTGGTGTCAGGGTGGGGGTTGCGCTGGCCAAGGGGCTGGCACTGGCCAGTGAAGCGCGACTTGTCGGAGTGACGCGCTCGGTACTGGTTTGTCACTCATTTTGTCTGCATGGCTCTGCTCCCTCGTTTCAGGGGGTGATTGCTTGCTTGTTGCCGGCCGGGCGCGGTGAATTTTACTGTGAGGTTTTTAACGTAACGGGTGCAGTGTTTGAGCGCTCATTCGGGCCCAGCCTGGTTGGCGAGGAAGCTCTATCAGAGTACCTTGCTGGCCATCAGGTTGAGGGGCTGGCCGGGCCGGTGGATGCTGGTGTGGCTGAGACCCTGTCTGAACAGGAAATTCAGCTGCCATATCATGATGTTCCACTGGCGGGTGGGGATTTCTTTGCTATAAAGAAATGTTTTCTCCTTGAGGGAGAGGGGGTGAAACCGCTTTATCTGCGGGCACCCGACGCAAAACCGCAACTCGGAAAAGCCTTGAAGCGGAGTGGGCAATGAGGATTTTAGAGAATGGCTATACTGTCAGGGACCTTGGACTTGAGAGCATCAATAGCCTTGCCAATCTTCATAAAAGCTCGTTTGCCAATGGCTGGGGGGCACATGATTTCGCGCTCTTTCTGCAAAACCCGCATGTCAGACTGTTAGGGGCGTTTCAATCCGGTAAAGGTGAGCCGAGTGCTTTTCTTCTTGTGCGCCAGTTGGTTGATGAGGCCGAGGTGATCTCTATCGCTGTTGAACGGCGGCACCGGCGGCGCGGGCTGGCGCGCGGGCTGATGGATGATGTGCTTGATACGCTTTATGATGAGGGCATCAAGGTTCTGCATCTTGAGGTGGACGAACAAAACAGCGCTGCGGTTGAGCTTTATAAAGATCTTGGTTTTGAGGTTGTTGGGGTGCGCAAAGCCTATTACCCCAACCGTAAAGGCGGGGCGGGGGCCAATGCTCTTTTGATGTCACTGCCGCTCGATGAGGACTAGAGAGGGCTGCTTTGCCTTTTGTGTTTTAACCCAGAAATTCAGGGCACGGGCCTGCTTCTCCCCATTTACAGCTGGGCATATCTCATCTTTTAGGAGTATGTGCATTGATTTCCTGTTGAATTTGCCCAGCTGTTCTTTAGCCGTTATACATAGGATATAGATTTGCCAGTGAGGATCAGCATGGCAGCGGCAGATGATGAAGGTATTTCCAGCCTGGAAAAACTTTGCATAGAAAAAAATATGCGTATGACCGATCAGCGGCGGGTGATTGCGCGGGTTATTTCCGAGGCAGAAGATCACCCCAGTGTTGAGGAGGTTTATCAACGCGCTCATAGCGTTGATGATCGGATATCACTTTCGACGGTTTATCGCACAGTCAGGCTGTTTGAGGATGCGGGCATTGTCTTGTCGCATGATTTCGGGGACGGCAAGGCGCGGCTGGAAACGGTGGCTGATGAACATCATGATCATCTCATCAATGTGAAAACCGGTGAGGTGATTGAGTTTCAAAATGAGGAAATTGAGGCGTTACAGGAACGGGTGGCGCGGGATCTCGGATTTAAGATTGTTGACCACCGGCTTGAGCTTTATGGTGTGCCTCTTAAAAGCCGGGATGAGGATAAACCGGAATAAAGATGTAACGGTTTTTGCCAGCTGGCCTGGTTTTTTTTCGCACCTCTTTCGCTATTTCCTGTTAAGTTATTGATGGAGCATGATTTCAGGGGGGCCTGATATCTGGGTTGATTTGTCAGGTGAAAGGGGATGGATATGGCGACGATACGTGCCCTTTGGGTGCTGTTCTGGTTTTTCCTCCTTACGATATTGTTGGCACCTTTGCAGTGGATCTTTATCCGGCTGGGTTTGCCCGCCGCGCGGACACTACCTTACCATTACCACCGGATGATCCGAAAAATCATGGGTCTTCGGGTGCATGTTGACGGCGAGGTCAAGAAACGGGCCCCGGTTCTTTTGGTGGCCAATCATATCTCCTGGATGGATGTGATGGTTTTTTCGGGCCTTGTGCCTTTGTCCTTTGTGGCCAAAAAAGAGGTCAATAGCTGGGCAGGTGTGAAGTTTCTGGCACGTTTGCAGCGGACCATTTTTGTTGACCGTGAGCGGCGAACGGAAAGCCATAAAACCGCCGGTGAAATTGCAGAACGTCTGGCCGCGGGGGAATGCATTGTGCTGTTTGCCGAGGGTACCAGCAGTGATGGCAACCGGGTGCTTCCCTTTAAGAGCGCGCTGTTTGGTGCCGTTCAGGATGCGGGGGGTGAAACTGTTATCCAGACCGCTGCGATTGCTTATACCGCACTTGGTGGTTTGCCGCTTGGCCGGCGAACGCGCCCACTTGTCGCCTGGTATGGAGATATGGAAATGGGCGGGCATGTCTGGGCGCTGTTGAAGGCTGGCCCGCTTGATGTGCATGTCCGGTTTGGGGCGCCGGTGACACTGGGTGAACTGGGTGACCGGAAAGCGCTTGCCAGCCATTCTGAAGCGATCATTCGCAAGGATGTGTCTGAACTTTTGAGCTTGCGCCCTTATGAAAAAACCCTGCCGGTGCTTGATCCGGCGCCAGAATAAGTCTTCTGAAAATCTTGGATCCAGGTTGTATGTTGCTCAGATGCAGGCAAGCGGTCCACTTGCAAGTGACTTTGTTTCGAGCGTGAATGTTTCGAGCGTGAGTGTTTCCAGCCAAAGTGTATTCTGGGCAAGGGTTTTCAGGGCAGGCGTTTTAGTGAATGTGTTACCTGTTTCAGGTCAATTGCAGACCAATTGAATTGGGGGTATTCCTGTTCAGCTAGATCACTTTTTTAAACGGTTTTAAATCAACAGATTGAAAAAGACCGGCTTTATTATAGGGGTCATCTTCCAGCCAGCTTTTGATTTCAGCTTCTGTCAGGCCTTCAAACACCAGCAGTGAGCCACACATCCGGCCCTCTTGCGTGAGGAAGGGCCCGGCAAGCAGCATCTTGTCTCTCACTTTTTTCAGATGTTCAAGATGGGGGCCGCGATTTTCCAGGCGAAGGTTTTCAGCGTTTTCTTTATCGATGCAGATGGCGGCGAATTGCATGGTGGTTTTCCCCCTCGCTTTGTTTTATCTTGGCTTTGATTTACATGGAAAAATTTTTAATTGTCAAATGCTCTCTCGCCCACAAATCCAATTATTGCCTTTCTTTTTCGTTGTGGGTGTTTGTCCTGCAAGGGTATGGGTTGTTTTGAGGTTGCCTTATGAGTGTCGTTAAAATGAGTGTTGGTAAAAATCTGGCGGATGTGCGGGCCCGGATGGCACGGGCAGAGGTGGTTTCCGGGCGGGCACCGGGTGCTGCCGCCCTCATTGCGGTCAGCAAGACACGGTCAGTTGAGGAGATTGAGGCGGCGATTAACGCCGGGCAGAAACTTTTTGGTGAGAACCGGGTTCAGGAGGCGGCCCGGAAATTCCCCGCACTGAAGCTGCGATATCCGGACATTGAATTGCATCTCATTGGCCCACTGCAATCAAACAAGGCGCGTGAGGCGGTTGGGTTGTTTGATGTTATTCACTCGGTTGACCGGGAGAAAATTGCAGTGGCGCTTGGGAAAGAGATGCAGCTTCAGGGCCGCCGGCCCTTGTTACTGGTTCAGGTGAATGTGGGGGAAGAGCCGCAAAAGGCTGGCATTTCGCCAAAAGAATTGCCTAAATTTTTAATGTTCTGCCGGGATGAACAGAAGCTTTCCATTGCCGGTCTGATGTGTATTCCCCCGGTTGATGAGGCACCTGCCCCTTATTTCATGCTGCTCTCAAATCTTGCGCGGGAGAATGGCCTGACGCTGCTTTCCATGGGGATGAGTGCCGATTTTGAAACAGCTGTGCAGTTTGGGGCGGCTTATATCCGGGTGGGTACGGCCATTTTTGGTGTTCGTGATTAAATTCACGGCATTTTATTTTGTTTCAGCCCCCATCTGGGCGTTTTCTTCCATTCTTCAAAGATAGGTATGGATAAGTCTATGGGCGGCGCTCTAATGATGCCGTGAAAATGATACACTTGCCTTCATTATTGATTCGCCGGCTTTCGGTTTTGCTGCCGGTCTAAATTCATTTTGCGAGGTCAGCATGGAGCAGGCGGTACCCCAACAGCGCTATCAGAAATTTGATGTCAGTCTTTGGTTGACTGATATTAACACAACCGAAATCGGGATTTACCAACAGGATCGTTACCGGGCCAAATCGCGCCAGTTCACCAAGGATATGGATATTCTGGGTGAGGTGAAGGAAGATGGTAAGCGGGTTGGTCTTGTGGCTTACCGGAAAGGCGCCTGGAAAAATGAAACCGGTATGAAGCGGCGGATGGTGATCAAACTTTTCACGGATGAAGTGAACTGGCGCGGGACACTTGACCTGTTGCTGGGGCGCTCAATGCAACTGACCCATGGGGCGCGCGGGTTTCCGGTGACGTCTTACAGCGTTAATCTCTCGCGTCATGATCAGATCATTCAACTTGAACGCTCTGCCTATAAGTGGTTCTTTCAGCCGGAATATTATTCCTTCTTTATCCTGAAAGACGGGGTGCCCAGGTTTTACCGGTTGCGGCGATGCTGGATTAATATTGGTGATGATTATGTGCTCTATGATGATCGAGGCAAGAAAGTTGGCAAACTAAATGGCCGGGTTCTTAATCTTGGCGGAAAATGGAAATGCTGGGTTAAATCAGAGCATTGTGATGCGCAGCTGAAATATGTGCTGCAAATGTTTTGTACTATGCTGCGGTTCAACCGCGATGCGCAGTGGCATATTCAGGATCTTGTCAGGGATATGAAAAAAGGCAAAATAGATAATCTGAAACTTGAGTCTCTTGAAACAGATCTTTATATGAACCCGCGCCGTGTTCGCTAGGCTGAGTGGTGGTTGTCCCTCAGTGGGCTGCTCAGCCGGGCCGACACTATCTGGTCACTGTCAACGGCTTAACGTTTTAAATGATTATTCGGGTTCTTCTCGTCAGGCCGGGCACCAGCTTTATAAGATCCGCTTTCTTTAAAGCGATGCAGCCCTCGGTGGGGGGGTAGCCTTCTTTGGCTACATGTATGAAAATGGCGCTGCCCCTGTTTCGCACTCTCGGGCACTGGTTGTGATCCAGCACCACAATGATGTCGTAGAGTTCGTCATCTCGCCACAGGCGCTCTGCTGAGGTTTTGTAGGGGTGCTTTACGGGTCTGTTGTAATTGCGGTCGTCACCTTCATCACACCAGCCATCTGCGGGTTTCAAGGGGGTGATGGGCAGTGTTGTCTGCGGCCTTTGCACCCGGTCAGCCCGGTAATAAAGGCCAATAGGGTGCCAGCACCCGATCGGGCTTTTGCCATCTCCCTCGCGCTTGAAAACCGTCTGGCCATTTTTCCCCAAAACACACTGGTAACTCAGTATAGTGCCTGATTGAGTTGCTCTGGCCGGGCTTTTTGAGCGGGTTAAACTGCGTATTTTGATGAAATTCTGATCACCAAAATTTGACATAAATTCATCTCACTATGATTGTTGATTGATTTATGGGTAATATATAGCAGCTTATCATCCGCTTTGGCGGCGTTAATCTGCCGGTATTGTATTTGAATTTATAATGTTTTTTCAGAGACTAGCCTCTGGAACTTTTAAACGGGAATGGGTTTATGAGCGCTCAAAGAAAAATTCTGATTGTCGATGATGATGATGACCTCAGGGAAAGCCTTGTGGATCAGCTGTTGTTGCATGAGGAATTTGATGTTGTCGGCGCGGCAACACCTGGCGACGGGCTGGAGCTTGTTGACAAGGACCGGGTGGACCTCATTTTGCTTGATGTGGATATGCCGGAACTTGACGGGCGGGAAATGTGCAAGAAATTGCGCCGGGCCGGTTTTAAAAGCCCGATTATTATGCTGACCGGGCAGGATTCTGATGCTGATACCATTCTCGGGCTGGATGCCGGGGCCAATGATTATGTGACGAAACCGTTTCGGTTTGCGGTGCTTCTCGCGCGTATCCGCTCACAGTTACGCCAGCATGAGCAAAGTGAAGATGCTATCTTTTCGATCGGGCCTTACAGTTTTAAACCAGCCTCCAAGCTGCTGGTTGATGACCAGGACCGGAAAATCCGCCTGACTGAGAAAGAAACCTCGATCCTGAAATATCTATACCGGGCCGGTGAAAAAGTTGTGACACGGGATGTGTTGTTGCATGAGGTCTGGGGCTATAATGCCAAAGTGACGACCCATACGCTGGAAACGCACATATATCGTTTGCGGCAAAAGATAGAAACGGACCCCTCACAATCTGAACTTTTGCTCACGGAAGCGGGCGGTTATAAACTTGTCCCATGATCATCCACAGACTTCTTTGCCTGTTTCAGTTTCACCTATAGATTTTTACCAAAATTCGCCCTAGAGTTTCCTTCACTGTTGATCGTTGGTCAGAGGGCTTTTTAGACCATGGTCATAGTTCATGGGCGGCGTTTTTGCCTGAAAATTTTATAATGCTTCCGAACCTGTCTAGAACTGGTGGTCTTGAGGGTAATACTCACCACGGTTATTGAGGGTTTGTGCCGAATTTCGGGGATTTTCGGCTGTAGCCAGCATTTTTTCTCAGCTCTTTGGTTGTTCGTTGTCTTTGAGCGGGTTTCTGGTTCGGGTGCATATTATCTTTATGAGGTCACTGAATGAAGCTTGCCGAATTGGTTGGGCCATTGAAACAACTGGATGTGTTTTCAAGACTATCTAACGAACAGGTTATGATGATTGTTGAGCGGGCGGAGCCTGTCTCTTTTCGCCCGGGTCAGGTCATGATTGAGGATGGGCAAACGGGAGATGCGGCTTATTTTATTATCGTTGGGCTTATAGAGCGGCTTGCCCAGCCAGAAATTGGCCGATCACGCGAGCATTACGGTCATGGCATTCTGGTTGGTGAAATGGCGATGCTGGTTGATCATCAGCATGCTTCCACCGTGCGCGCGAAATCCGAGGTGAAAGCGTTGAGGATTTCACGACAGATGCTTTATGAAATTATGAGCACAAATCCGGGGATTGCTGATAATCTCATTGAAACCATTAAAGGACGGCTTAACGTTATGCTCGAGCGTATCAAGGAAATTGATGACACGCTGGCGATTGCCGAGGGCATGCAATTTGAGCCGGATACGCTTGAAAGCGCCATGGTGCATTAGGTGTTTTAGCAAGCTGGTTCTGCGCTGCCCTGCTCAGAGTTTTTCTGTTTTCACTCTTTGGATACAGGTTGCAGATGGGCGCGAATGGCCCATAACTGGAAAATTCAAGAGGCGTTGCCATTTTTGGCTTTGCCTCTTTTTTCTTTGCTTTATTGGGCCTTATTCTGACCCGGACAGGGGGGTGCCATCAGCTCCTGTTTAGATTTCAAATTCGACGATAACGGGCGCATGGTCAGAACATTTTTCCCAGTCGCGCATGTCTTCCACAACTTCCATTTTCTGCGCTTTGCCAGCGAGTTTTGGGGTAACCCAGACATGATCCAACCGGCGGCCACGGTTGGAGGCGCGCCAGTCTTTTGAGCGGTAGCTCCACCAGGTGTAAAGCGGCTCTTCTTCGGGTACGAATTGACGCATTACATCCTGCCAGTTCTTTGAGGCTTGCAGGGCTGTGAGGTGGTCAACTTCGATCGGTGTATGTGAGACCACTTTTAACAATTGCTTGTGGGACCAGACATCTGCTGGCAGTGGCGCAATGTTCAGGTCTCCGACAAGGATCATTCGCTCCGAGTGGTTGTTGGCGGTGTTTTCAAACCAGCCTGTGAGATTGGTCAGATAATCAAGTTTCTGGCCAAATTTTTCATTTTTCTGCCGATCGGGAATATCACCGCCGGCGGGTATGTAAAAATTATGCAGGATAAGCGGGTGCTTCACTGCGCGGTTTGAGGTTTTGATCTCCACCATCTGGTGCCGGGTGTGGCCGCTATTGTTAAAGTCATGATTGGCAAGCGGCGTCAGGGGGTGCTTTGAGAGAATGGCGACACCGTTATAGGATTTCTGGCCGTGAAAAAGACTATGGGTGTAACCCATTTCCTTGATTGCCTCATGGGGAAACACATCATCCGGGCATTTTGTCTCCTGGAGGGCTATGACATCGGGTTGCTGGGTGTGGGTAAATTTTTTCAGGGTTTCAAGCCGCAAACGTACGGAATTAATGTTCCAGGTGGCGAGTTTAAGTTTCATAGAAAAGGCCTCAGAATTTCTGTAATTATTTGATTGTTCCTGTTCTTTATGAAAATGGCCTTTGTGTCAATTTTGTCCTAGCGTTTATCTGGGTGGTGATTACAAAACATAACGCCGGGCGGCTAGGTAGGGCTTAGCCCTGTCGCCGGATTTTGGTGTGGTGATTGGTAGCGCAAGGATGATTGGGCAAAAAAAAGCGCCCAACCGGGATGTGGACGGCTGGGCGCATTTAACTGCGCTTAAACGAACGCTAATGAAAAAACGTAATTTGTTGGTTCAGCTATTGCCCTTAAGGGACAAGATCACTTCACGCTTAAAGGTGCTGTGTGATTTGTGGCTTTGCCACTTTTGTATTTTTCAGCCTCTTTATTTACGTTCCTCCTGCGGCGTCTTATAAGTCGCCTGCGCCGAGAGGGAATACGGCGCTAAAGGTGTGTCTCGGTTAGACGGGGGGCACTACCGATAGGAATGACACACCCTTTAAAATAATACAATAGGCCGATTTTTTTTGATTTCAATGGTTTTTTTGCACCTATGGGACAGTTTTTCAATTGTTACGGGCAAATGAGCTGGTCCCGCACGTGAGTTCGGCTGGAAAATATGAATTTAAGTAACTGTTATGCCACATTAAATTATGGACCAAAGATGGAGGTGGATTGGCTTTCCAATTTGAAAAGTTTTCCATCAATTTTTTCATCAATTCTCAGGTTAGTGAGGATGACACGGGTGGTTTGCCCTTGTGTATCCTGGATCTTCCATTGGCTGAGTTGAAAAACCGGGCTGTTTTTGAAGGTCAGTTCAATTTGCCCCAATGCCGCGCCCTTGCGATCAATGAGAATGATCGATGTGAATTCATCAGTTTCCACGACGGATCTGATAAAGGCGTCCCTGATGATATCAACATCACTTGCCAGCAAAATACGGAAGGGTGTTTTTTCCAGGGGGTATCTGTCCACGGTGTTGATATCCCGGTCTTCTATTGAGAGAAATTCGCCGTCTGATATCACCTTCTGCAGGCTGGGGGGGGCATAGTCAAAACGGATGCGTCCCGGACGTTTGAGATAGAATTTTCCCTTTTGTTTGCCATCATCAGGATTGATCTGCAGAAACCGGCCTTTCAGTCCTGTGAGACTGTTCAGATACTGATTTATTTTTACAATGATATTTTTCTGCTGCTCTGTGAGTTCGCCCGTTTCTGTGCCATCAGCAATGGAGGCGGCCCAGCCCGAATTGTCAGCGGCATCTTTTTGATTTTCAGCTGATGATGGCCCGGCTGTCCAGATTTGTGCTGTCAGGGAGAGCAGAAACAAAAGTACCATGACCGGAAATCGAGCGGCGTTGCGATTATGATATGGCCAACGCTTTGCGGTGGTGGTTAGGGATGACATTCATTTTTCTCCGGCTGGTCTGTTGGTTCTGTTGGGGGAAGTTGTTCCCGGGCACATGTTTGTACTGCTATTGGTTCATGCCAAGATTAAAGAAAGATTAAATATTATCCTTCCCGGCGGATCATCCACACCCTTCCTTATTGTAGAGTGCCCAAGGAATACGACAACTCTTTGGCAACTGACTTTAATCTTTTTGCGGTGGTTGTGGGAACGCGGTGGGGCAGATGGATTAATACTCAGAGTGATCCATCAGAATTTCACGTTTACCAGCGCGGTTGGCCGGGCCGATTACCCCTTCATTTTCCATTCTTTCAATGAGGGTGGCGGCGCGGTTGTAACCGATTGAGAGGCGGCGTTGCAGATAGCTGATGGTGGCTTTCTGATCACGCAGGACAATTTCGACGGCCTCAGTGTAAATATCAGGCTGGCCATTTTGGCCGGCAGGGCTTTCACCCGGGCTATGTTCTTCATCGAGAATGATGGTGTCCAGATATTCTGGGACGCCCTGAGCGCGCAAAAACTCGGCGACACGGGCAACTTCATCATCATTGACAAATGCGCCGTGGACACGCTCAACCCGGCTACCGCCTGGCATATAAAGCATGTCACCGGCGCCGAGCAGCTGTTCGGCGCCTTCTTTACCAAGGATGGTGCGGCTATCGATTTTTGAGGTGACCTGAAAGCTGATGCGGGTTGGGAAATTGGCTTTGATGGTCCCTGTGATCACATCAACAGAGGGGCGCTGGGTGGCCATGATTACATGGATCCCGGCAGCGCGTGCCATTTGTGCGAGGCGCTGGACGGCAATTTCAATTTCCTTACCGGCTACCATCATCAGGTCTGCCATTTCGTCAATAACAATGACGATCATGGGCAGGGGTTCAAATGTCATGGTTTCTTCTTCAAAGATCGCTCGCCCTGTCTGCTGGTCAAACCCGGTCTGGACCGTACGTTTTAGAGGTTCGTCCTGCTTTAATGCGGCGTTCACGCGTTCGTTAAAACCTTCGATATTGCGTACGCCGAGTTTTGACATCTGACGGTAGCGATCTTCCATTTCGCGGACGGCCCATTTCAAAGCAGAGAGGGCCTTCAATGGTTCTGTCACCACGGGAGTGAGAAGATGAGGTATGCCGTCATAGATGCTCAACTCCAGCATTTTCGGGTCTATGAGGATGAGGCGGCACTCTTTGGGTGTTAAGCGGTAAAGGAGTGACAACAACATGGTATTGATGCCAACAGATTTGCCTGAACCTGTGGTGCCGGCGATCAGCAGATGCGGCATAGTGGCGAGGTCCTGGATTATCGGCTCACCGCCGATGGATTTACCAAGGATCAATGGCAGAGTCTCTTCGCTGTGAAGGAACACGGGTTGTTCGACCAATTCCCGTAAAAAGACGGTTTCCCTGGTTGGGTTGGGAAGTTCTATGCCAATCACCGAGCGGCCAGGGATCACAGCGATGCGGGCGGATATGGCACTCATCGAGCGGGCAATGTCGTCTGAGAGGCCGATGATACGGGAAGTTTTGGTGCCACGGGCGGGCTCAAACTCAAACAAGGTGACAACTGGCCCGGGGCGGACGTTTAATATCGAGCCCTTGATGCCAAAATCAAGCAAAACATTTTCCAGCATCAGTGCCATTTCGCTCAGCTCTTCATGAGCAAAGGCCAGAGTTTCATTATTGGCTGTTGGCGTCAGACATTCAATGGGGGGTAGAAGAAATTCCGGGCCAGTGCCGTGTCCGTTCAGCCTGCTGTTGTCTCCCGTTCCAAAGGGGGCATCAAAGGCTGCCTTTAAAGAGGGCGCTCCTGTTACTGCCCCATATTCAGGAATGGCTGACATGGGTGGCAATTGTGAGGGCGGCAACGAGGAGTTTGGCAAGGCCGTATTTATCACAGCAGCTTCGCCGTTAGGCCGGATGGGGCGGGCCATGGGCGATTGTGGTGGGTGTATTTCAAAGCCGCGGGTTGCGGCTTTCGGGCCATTGGTCATCAGGGCTGGCGTATCAAGGTTGGCATTGCGCCACCATTTTCGCTCATTGTTGCTTTCAGGTCTGAAGGCCCCTTTTGCGCGGCGTGAGTGGAACCAGAAACTGGCCCGGTTGATCGGGCTTTTCAAAGCGGCCTTCAGCTCTTCCCTGTTGGCAATGTTAAACAGGACTTTGGCATCCTTGATCCTGAGGGCGGTGGTGAAGGAGAGGGCGTAGATCGAAAGTGCGCTCAAAAGAATAAAGAAGAATAGGGGAAGCCAGAGTGTACCCCCGGTAAATGTCTGGAGCTGGAAAACTTTCACAAAGGTATCACCGACAGCGCCGCCATAGCTTTGGGGCAGTGGCCAACTGCCAGCCACTGGCAAGAGGCTGAGTGTGGTTGATAGTAGGGCGATACTGAGCGGCCAGCTTAATACCCGAAGCCTGAAATGAGTGACAGGATTGGCCATGATCAGGTGCATTCCAAGGACAGCCACCGGCAGCATGACAATGATGCTCGCAAGCCCGAAGCTCTGGAATAAAATGTCAGAAAAAATGGCGCCGGGTTTGCCGCCAAGGTTCAGAACAGGGCCATCGACTGCGCGGCTCAGGCTGGGGTCACTGACGGACCAACTCATTAAACAGGCCCAGGCAACGACCGCGCAGCCTAAAGCTGCCACGCCCAACCCTTTATGAGCGCCGTTTATCAGTCTTTCCTGTAAGGAGCCTGGCAGGAGTTGTTTTTTTTTCTTTCCCCGGCTGGCAGCAGCTGCCATGGTTGACCTCATCCCAGTCTTTGAACAATACGCGCAAGTGCTTCTTCAGTTTGTTCTATGGTGCCGACGAGCGCCATACGGGCATAGTTTTCGCCCGGGTTACCCTGCTGAGTGTTTTGCGCGAGATAACTACCTGGCAGAAGCTTAACACCACAATCTTTCCAAAGTGTTGTCACAGCGTTAATTCCACCGCCGAATTCAGAGAAATTTAACCATAAAAAGAACCCCCCAGCCGGTTTTTGCGCCTGATAGCGGCCTTGCAGACTTTTTTCTGCCAAATCGAATTTTTTTTGATATTGGAGGCGGTTCTCCACTACATGTTGTTCGTCCTGCCAGAGAAATGATGAAACATGCTGGATGGGGCCTGGAATTTGCGGCGCGGCGACATTGCGAAAGGCGGCAAACTCGCGCATGAAGGCGGTATCCCCAATGGCGATGCCAGAGCGCAGGCCCGGCACGTTTGATCGTTTTGAGAGGGAGTTGAAGACGCAAAGATTGTCCAGATTGTTGTTAGCGGCGAGTGAAGCCTGAAGGGCAGAAGCTGGGGGTTGCTCATTGTAAATTTCCGAGTAGCATTCATCCGAGAACAGCATGAAATCATGGTCTCTTGCCAGAGTGAGCGCCTTGTTCAGATAGTCTTTGCTGGCCACAGCGCCTTCAGGGTTGGAAGGCGAACAGATATAAAAGGCGATGGTTCTTTGCAAAAGCTCAGGCGTGAGGCTGCCGAGATCGGGTAGAAAGCTGTTTTCTTTGACGGCGTTCAGGAAGACCGGTTCCGCACCTGCCGCAAGGGCGGCAGCGCCATAAACCTGATAAAAAGGGTTGGGCATGAGGATGACCGGTTTTGGAATATCAGGCCGCCGGGCTTTGGCGATGAACCCGGCATAGAATAGACCTTCCCGGCTGCCATTCAGGGGCAGGATATTATCCTCGTCTATCAAGCCTCTGGTTTCAGGGTAGCGGCGCTCGGCCCAGTTATCAATGGCGTTCAGGAGGAGGGCTGTTCCCCTGATCGAGGGGTAGGACTCCACAGTGTTCATGGCTTCCATTAAACGCTCCTTGACCCAGGCTGGTGCCGGGTGTCTTGGGGCGCCAATTGTCAGGTCTATCGGCTGTTGTTGCGGCTTTATACCCTGAAGCTCATGTCTGAGGCGGGCAAAAGGCGATATGATATCTTTAAATGTGTGCATGAAGCGGTGGGTTTGCCTTGCTGTTGCTTACTTGCCTTGTTGGGTATCTGGCCTTGTTTGGTATGAGGTGTCTTGGCAGAATGTTGCTGTTTCACCCCTGTTGTCAAGACAGGGGGGGCTGGGATTTTTAATTCGGCTTCTGGTTTTTTTAAGCGGAGCGGCGCAAATCTTCAAAGGGGACATCATGATCAAGCGCAGATAGAAATGCACCAAAAGGAATGGTGAATTTGCTTGGCATGCCGCTGATGGCGGTCAGGAAAGGGTCTGCTGTCAGGAAGGGAAGCCAGTGTTTGCTTGGATGGGGCGTGTTATTCTCAGAGGTCTCATGTTTCTGGCTTTGAGCTTTTGCCGGGACAGTAAAACCGGCAATTCTGGCTTTTGCCAGATTGTCTTTCAAGGGGTTCTCTTCCCGGGCCAGCTCATATTGCGGTGTCAAAGCAGAGAGCGGTGCATTTGAGAGTTTGTCAAAATTGGCCGCCCCATTGTGGCGCAGAAAACCAAAGCTTGATACTGGCAGGGCATAAAGGTTCGGGGACCCCGCCTCATCGCTATTGAGGCCGCTCAGGCCGCGTTCGAGATTTATATCTGACTTGAGGGTTTGTTTGAGGACCTTCAGGATTGTGTCCGGGTTGGTTGCTTTTTGAAACGCTTTTATGCCGTCTTTCAAAAAGAGTTGCTCATATTTGGTGAAAGCAACAATGATGGTCTCAAAACTTCCATAACGGCCAGTGGCAATGTTTGACATCAGGTGGATGAAACCGGTGCTTTCAGAAGGGGCCAGTTTTTGCCCGGCCGGGTGGCAAATGATCAGAGACTGCGCTTTGGTCAGACTTTTGGTCAAATGCGCGATCGGATCAGGGATAGAGACAGACCCTTCTGATGCGGATGCCAGATGGGGGCTTTGATCCGGTTGTGCGGCAATGAGGCCGAGGAGGTCAAAATCATCACGCAAATCATCAATTTCGAGATTGAAATAGCCTGACAGTACATGTCTTTTGCGTTTGAAAGGTGCCCAGTTGCTTGAGGAGAAATCTATGCCAATTTTAATTTTGCGCACGGGGGCTGTTGTTTCAGCTCTGAATAGATGTGGATTTGTAGAAAATTTCAGGGCAAACAGGTTTTCAAGCTGATTCAGGCCTGTCACATCAGGGAAACGGGTGATCATATTAGGGGAAAAACCGTGGGAGGCGGCGATCAAACTCTGGTGCAGGCTGGCACAAAGCGTGGTTTTGCCGCTTTTTCGCCCCCCGATAATTGCAATGTGATGTGGGTTCAGGCTGTTTTCCGGCCCGGTGGATGCGTTTGTCAATTTGATTTGGCCTCAAAGTTTCAAATTCTGATGTAACATTTTGAAGGCCGAGGAAAAAGACGGAACAGGGGTTCCCTGCTGGTTGTGCACAGGCATGGTGATTTCTGCAGATGCCTCACTGCTTGCCAGGGTCTGATTTCCTTGCCACTAATGTCACATAAAATTAAGCCTTGATTCGGCGTTAAAGAAAAGCCCATGTTTTGCTATGGGTGAACTTCAATTATTTTAATGGTGGGTACGATTTCAATGAGTGTGGTCAATCTGCTGGATATCATTTGGCTGCATGAGCTGAATATGGCCATCATTTACCCTGATCAGGAGCTCGGTGAGGCTTATGCCGCTGCTGCTATTGTGATCAAGGGGGAGGATGGCACTGACCAGTTCATTCCTTATGAGGGCTTTCTAGCCAGGGCACCGATTGCTTTTCACCTTGGTCAATCGCACCATGGTAACGGTTTTGTCATTATCACCGTTCTGGGTTTTGCAGATAGCGGGGTGCCGGTTGAGCTGGCTGTTTTTCAGCTTGATGAGGAGCTGGTGCCGCATACAGGCACGGGGGATCTTCTGTCAGATGCCAATCAGGCTTTGCATCTGGTCGGCTTTGGGGAGCGGCGCTCACCTGTTGGCTCTCTTTCCCTTAAAAGCGGCGTGCAGGAGAATGATGATAACGGGTTTTCTGAACAATCAGAGATCGGTCTCTGTGCGCTTGATTATGAAGTTGAGGGGGCTGTTGATTATGGCGGTTTGCTTGCTGCCTATCTTGCTGATACGCGGGCCAGTGAATATGAGCGCTTCACGGGCTTTTATATAACCGCGGTGCGGCGGTCAGGTGATCGTATTGGTCCGGCCGTGCAGTTAAAACCCTTACATCATTATCAATTTGGACTTGGGCTCCGGTCTTTGCTGTTGCCGGCCCCGGTGGATAAAGAGACCTACGCTGATGATCGATACGCTGATGATATACCGTCTCCGCTGGAGGGGGCGGCGATCCTCAGCCGGTATTCAAAAAAAGGGCGGGATGAAAGCGCTGGCTATGGCGAAATTGAAGTGCCGGAGGTGACGCTTTTTGCCGGTTCTTCACGAGAGAGTGTCGATTTTATACTTCGGAGCGGATTTAAAGTTCACTGGCGCAGGCAGCTTGAAAACTGGAACCAGAGCGAGATGGCTTCGGTTTATCGGGGCGGACAGGGTTTGCCGGTCAGTTTTGAGATGGAAGCATTGAGCGAGCGGGAGGATCTTGAGCAAAGGGAGGGCGACTATTACTTCCGCTGGCTTTTTGAAGGCGCGGTGATTGGCGATGTTGTGGGTGTTGTTTTTGCGGGGGCGCGCTCCGGTGTTGAGCTTGAAATTGCGCTTGAAGACCAGGAATGCGCGCCATTAAAGGGGGAAGGGTTGTTTATTTTCATGGGCGATGGATTTGTTCCCCTTGATGAGGGAATGCGTAATTATCCGGAGAACCTGGGATTGGTCGCCCGGCTTGGCAACCATGTCGAGAAAGGCCTGAAACAGGCAATGAGCCAGAATTTCCTGAACAATGAACGGGTTGAACTGGCTAAGGGGTTGTTTGACAGGGATCATGCCCTGCAAAAGATTTTACATGGTGATGTGCTGGCGGAGCTGGCTGCCAGCGCTCCGATCGGCCCCGAGCTGATGGTTTACCGTGATTATATTCTGCAGATGGCAGAGCAGCCTGATCTCAGTGTCTGGCTTGAAGAACTATTCGGACCTGTTCATTCAGCTTCACGCGATCGTTTTGTTGATACGCTGCGGTTTGACCTATTTAAGAAATGCCCGACGCTGGCCCATGTTCTGGTGTTTAACAAATCGTTTCGGGAGAAATATTATAATAGGCCACTGAACCCTCAAAGTTCGCAAAAATCACTGTTGGATATTGTCTTGTCGACCCAGTTTTCCGAAAACCTTATTGGTTGGGCAGAAAATTTAAAAGGAGAGTCGCAGGCAATATTGTGGCATCTGGCTTTGAAGCGGCCACATATGGTGGAGCGCCTTTATGAGATGAAGCTGGAGCCTGATGCGGCGCTCAATCCGTTTGATGACAAGAGCCTTGATCATGCCGAAACTGCGCTTTCCGAGAGCAGCCATATTGATGTGGAAGTCCTGGAGAGAAAAGTCATACCGGTTTTGAAATCAAGAGGTGATACCAGCCTGATTGAGGCGGTGGATGATTTTGTCATCGGGCTTTCCTATGGCGGGGAGAACCGGAAACTGAATATCGGAGCGTTGAGTGTTTGTCTTGGTGCTGTTGAAAAGGCGGAGGGCATCTGGCAAGGCTGGGTCAGTGAGGCGTCTGAGATTTTTCAGCCGTTGATTGAGCCCTTGAGCCTGGCGCTGCCGGATTTTAACAGTGATGTGGATTTTACCGGTGGGTTGCAAGTGAATGAATTGCGCCGCGATATTGAACATCTGTCGCAACGGCTGGTCGAGGAAAAAGAGCTTGATGGGGAGATTGTCCAGCGGATAGGCAGATTTACCGAAACACTGGAGACGGATGTTTTTTTAAAAGAGATCCGGCGGGTGCTTGATCTGGGGCTCAAATATCACCATGACCTCAGTATCGGGGTTAAGTCGATCTATCGG
Organism: uncultured Rhodomicrobium sp.; assembly: GCA_964351785.1. GTDB lineage: Bacteria > Pseudomonadota > Alphaproteobacteria > Rhizobiales > HXMU1428-3 > HXMU1428-3. Next base: position 166,270 of record CAYGPF010000001.1, on the reverse strand, counting down.
CATTTTGAGACAGACGAGGCCATCATTGACCGGATCAATGCAGTTCGCAGTGAAGAATGGCCGAGCCTTGAACATTTCGGGCCGACATTTGCCAAACCTTTTCAGCGTCGACAGGTTGAAAGTGAGGACGAGTTTGACAGCCAGGTTTATGATTTTGCGCAAAGTGTACATCCGGGTGATGTGTTGTTTCTGAATACGCTTAAAAACAGCCTTTTACCGCTTGAACAGGCGCTTGCCAAACTTGTCTGGTTAGCGGCTAGCGGAGAGTTGCAGCAGCGGCTTACCCGCACGCAGCATCTGTTGCGGGATCAATTGCTTGAAATGGGGCCGCTGAGCGCTAAATTGCGTCGGTCAAAGACCCTCTCAAAAGCCATTAAACATATGATTGTGGCTGAGCGAATGGGGCCTCAGGGCTGGCCGATCCTTTATAAGAACCTTGAAGTCATTGAAAAAAATCTGGACATTTCACAGTAAATTTTCTTGGTAAAATATTGCTTTTTGTGTCATACGCTTTTTTCAATTTTCCATTTCAATCAGGAGAGACTTAATGGAAGGAAAACAGGCCTTCTCGGCGCTGGCGTCTTGTTCAGCTCAATTTGAGGCGGACAAGATTATATCTCAGGATTGTGACTGTCCGTCGCCTCAGATACCGGGTAAAGACACAGCTGCCGAAACAGAGTTAAAAGATTATTTTATTGAGAAAGATGGTGAGATGTTTGCCGGCATGCATCTCATTATTGATTGTCTTGGCGGGCAGAATTTATCTTCGCTGGAGACGGTCGAGCGCTGCATGAAAGAGGCTGTTGAGGCGGCTGGTGCCAGTCTTTTGCATATCCATTTGCATCATTTCAGCCCAAGCGGCGGGATCTCTGGCGTGGCGGTGCTGGCTGAATCTCATATCTCAATTCACAGTTGGCCGGAATATGGCTTTGCTGCGCTTGATGTTTTCATGTGCGGCGGGGCGGAGCCTTATAAAACCATTGATATTATCAAAGCCGCTTTTGAGCCTGAGGAAATCAGGATTGAAGAATTACGGCGCGGCAAGGGGGCTCTTTCATGGAACGATGGATTGAAGAAACCCTCCATATAAACTGGCGCACGTTTTTAAAAGCCGACAAGGTGCTTTTTGAAAAACAAACGGACCATCAGCACCTTATTATTTTCGAGAACGCCACCTTTGGCCGGGTACTGATGCTTGATCATGTGGTGCAGCTGACCACAGCTGATGAGTTCGTTTATCATGAAATGATGGCACATGTTCCTGTTTTTGCCCAGAAAGCGGTGGGGGTTCAAAGCCCTTTATCGGTTCTGATCATTGGCGGCGGTGATGGGGGGGTTCTGCGCGAGGTGCTCAGACACAACCAGGTGGAGCGGGCGGTGCTTTGCGAGATTGACGGCGACGTGATTGACATGGCGCGGCGTTATTTCCCGGATGTAGCGGGTGGTGCTTTTGATGACCCGCGCACCGAGATCGTGATCGGTGATGGCACGGCCTATGCCAGGGAACAAAAAGACTGTTTTGATATCATTCTGATTGATTCGACAGATCCGATCGGGCCGGGTGCCGTGCTGTTTACCAAGGAATTTTATGGCGACTGCCAAAATGCCCTGAAAGCGGGGGGGGTGATGGTGACCCAGAACGGCTTGCCTTTTATGCATCCGGATGAATTGCGCCAGTCAGTGCAGTTTTTCAAGGAGCTTGGCTTTGCTGATTGTGGTGCCTATCTGGCCACTACGCCGGGTTATTTTGGTGGCCCGATGTCCTATGGCTGGGCGGCAAAACGGGAAGCTCTCAAAGATATTCCACTAGAAGCGCTGACAGGTGTGAGTGAGGCGGCGGGCCTTGATATGGATTTTTATTCTCCTGGTGTTCACAAGGGGGCCTTTGCGTTGCCGGGCTATGTTTTGAAACTTGTTCAGTGAGGAATTTTCTTTCTGCAAGGGGCTGCTCAGGGCCGCTTGCTGTTGCTTATTGCTTCTCCTTTTAGGGGTTTGACTGTTTTGGCGCCCCGGACTATTTCTGACAATCAAAGAATAAAGGGAGCCGGTGTGCGTGCACACTGCTCCCTCATTTTAAGGATTACCGCGCAGCTGCTGCGCCCTGTTCAGAAACCCGTTAAATGCTATCTGTAATCCAGCGATAGCCGGTTGCATCTTTTTTCACGATACGGCCGATGCTGGGGTAGGGCATGTGGAAAGCAATGACATGCAACTGATCCCTGGCGCACATGTCAAAAACTTTCCTGCGCGTTTTTGCGCCCTGCTCCATGTCAATATCAAAAACAAAATGCCAGTCCGGGTTTGCGAATGAAGCAACCGGGTGGTTGGCGCAGTCATTCATGATGAAGATACGCTGGCCGTTATTTTCCACATGGAAGGAGAGGTGGCCCGGGGTGTGCCCATAGGAGGCAAAGGCCTGAATGCCGGGGACGACTTCGTCACCCGGTTTGATCACTCTGAATTTTTCTTTCAGGCCATTGATGTTGGCATTGTAAACCTTGGTGAAGCCGGCAAGGCCTGAGATTGACGGGGCTTTCTTGTTCCAGAAATCAAATTCGATTTCCGAAATCACATAAGTCGCGTTGGGAAAGACCTCTTTGCCCGCTTCTTTAATACCGCCAATATGATCCGAGTGGCCGTGAGAAACGACGACAATGTCTATCTGCTCAGGTTTGTAGCCTGCGACAGCCAGTTGCTTCACAAGGTTGCCAGCATGGGGCCGTTTGACGAAGCCATCGTCACCGTTGCCAGTGTCGATAAGGACCAATTCGCTACCGGTGTTAATGACGGTGGGTCTAAAAACAGGGTTAAAGCGTTTTGGCGGCGCATGATTTTCAGTGAGAACCTTGATGACTTCTTCTTCGGTGCTATTGCCACCAAACAGGGGAAAGACCTTATCAATCACGGTCTCACCGTCTGAAACGGTTGTGATTTCAAAGTCACCAAGTTTAAAGCGGTAATAGCCGGGCTCATAAGCGCCAAGCATAGGCGCTTTGGCGACGGCGAGGCTGGCGGGGCCTGTAATAAGCGATGATCCGATGGCCGCGCCGCCCAGGGACAGTAGCTCGCGGCGGGACATACGGTTAGTCATCGGGCTATCTGGCAACAGGCCCTGTTCCTCGTTTTGTTTGCTCATGCTGTTAGCTGTCATCTTGTGTCTCTTCTATTGGCATATCTCTTTGTGAAATCGTCTGTTGTGCTTTTGTCTGAGTAAACAGCAAAGGAAAGCTGAATAAAAGCCCTTTCTGGCAGGTGCAGGCATGATGCCGGGATAGCTTACGTGCGCTGTTGGCGAACAATAACGAAACTTCGTGGCAGTATCGTGAGGCTGTGCGGGGTTAGCTGGTGCAGCTTTTACCAAGTGCGCGGTTGATACCTGGTGCCATGCGCCCGCCGATCTGGTTGACCCAGAACCGCAGTGTCTGAGCCACAATGTTCAGCCGACAAAAAGTGCAATCAAGCTTGAAATTCCCCATTTTTGGTGAAAAGCCTTTCAGGCATTTATTTTCAAACTTACCGGTGGGGGTGAAGGCAAAACGTACCTGTTTGGATTTTTTTGCCTTGGTTGTCAGGTCGCAGGTGACCCATTGGGGGGGTAGGGCGAGGCGACCCGCTTCAATTTCTATGGCTTTTTGAATGAGGCTGGTTTTCACCCGGACCCGGGCGATGCATCTGGCGCTTCGCACATTGATGATGGTCTTGACGGCGGCGGCTTTCTTGCCCGGTTTCTGAAGCGGTTCGGTCTGGCTTTCCTCATTGCTGCCGGTCATGGAGAGCAGGGTGTCAATTTCCTGTTCTTTCAACTCAAAGGGAATGTCACATTTAATATCAGGTTGTTTGGCTGCGCCGGTTTCTATGGCAGCTTTCGTATTTCCCAGACATTTTTCAATGGCATCCAGTGTCTGTTTGTGATGGGCGGGCGTTGCAGCTTTTAGGGGGGTGATCAAAAGGCAAAAACAAGAGAGTGTGAGTGCCAGGCTGCCCAGACTTTTCCTTTTCAGCACCTTTGCCACTTTGCGGCCCTTCCTCATTGATTGTTGTTATTGCGGCTCGTTTTCCGGGGTGTCACCTGCTTCAACCTCGTCAGGCGGGTTGATGATAATATATCCGTCTTCTATCTTTATTTCAGGCACGGTTTCCTTTGTGAATACTAGATACACGCTGGTTTGACTGTTTTGTGGCAGAATTTCGAGTATGTCACCGGCGCCGTGATTGGCAACTGAAATAACCTCGCCGTAATGATCTTCGTTCTGGAATTTTGCCTTGAGGCCAATGAGATCACGATAATAAAATTCTTCATCACCCGGGGCGGGGAGGGCGCTGCGGTCAACACAAAGGATGGTGCCTTTCAGTTCCTCTGCATCATTGCGGGTTTTGACACCAGGGAGGGATGCGATCAGGCGGCCCTTATTGTTTGATTTCATTTTGGAAATTTTAAACTGGCGGGTGCCGTCCTGATCTGTGAATTCACTAAACTGATCAAGCGGTGTTTCGCCAAATGGCTTAATGAGCACGGCCCCCTGAATGCCGTGGGGGCCGGTGATAACGCCAAGCTCGATCAGATTATTCTTGTTTTCACTCATCCGTTTTACCCTGTTCAAGGTTTGCAAAACTGTTGTTTGCATTGTTGCCACTTATTTTGAAAGTTTTTCTTTTGTACGTCTTTCAATGGCGGCAAACGGGCTGGTTAAAAAAGCTGAAAAAAAATCAAGCCTGGCGTTTTATCCGAGCTGGCTGAAAATGCAGCCTTGCTGTTATTCAGCCTTTTCTTCAGCTTCTGCTGTTTCTTCGGCTGGGGCTTCTTCTGCAGCTGCTTCTTCGGCCGGGGCCTCTTCTGCGGGTGCTTCTTTTTCAGCTTTGGCTTCTTCTGCAGCGGCCTTGGCGTCTTCTTCTTTCTGTTTCTTTTCTTCTATGCGCTCAAGAGCTTTTTTGCCGGGTTGTGCTTTTTCCGGGTTGTTGCGGGCGGCGCGGTCCATGATGTCAGCAGCGTCCAGAAACCGGTGAACACGATCTGTTGGCTTAGCGCCTTTGGAGATCCAGTGTTTGATGCGTTCTTCATTGAGCACGACGCGCTCTTCACTGTCTTTGGCAAGCAGCGGGTTGTATGTGCCGAGTTTTTCAATATAACGGCCATCTCGCGGCATACGTACATCGGCGACGACGATGCGGTAAAAAGGTCGTTTTTTAGAGCCACCACGGGCCAGTCTGATTTTCAGTGCCATTGTTTTTTCCTTTCAAGCAATTCTGAATAGATCGTTATTTCTTTTTGCCAGGCAATCCGGGCAGGCCGCCAAAGCCACTTTGCTGGCCGGGCGACCCCAGTCCGGGTAAGCCGGGTATGTTTCTGGGTAGTTTCTTTTCTAAATCTTTGGGTAGTTCAGGCATTTCACCGGATTGGGCGAGGGCTTCGAGCTCAGCTTCCGAGACATCTGGCATGCCACCGCCAAACATGCCGCCTTTCTTGCCCATTTTTTTCATCATGTCCGCCATTTGACGGTGGATTTTCAATAGTTTGTTGATGTCCTGCACAGTGGTGCCCGACCCCGCGGCGATGCGTTTTTTGCGGTTGGCGTTCAGCAGTTTGGGGAAACGGCGTTCTTTTAGTGTCATGGAGGAGATGATCGCCTGCTGATGCAGGAACACCTTGTCATCAAACTGGGACTGATCCAGCTGTTTCTTGATTTTGCCAACACCTGGCAGCATGCCCATAATGGCACCGAAACCGCCGAGTTTTTTCATCTGGTTCAACTGGTCGGATAAATCTTCAAGGTCAAACTTGCCCTTTTTCATTTTCTGGGCGAGCTTGGCGGCCTTTTGCGCGTCTATGGTTTCGGCCGCTTTTTCAACGAGGCTGACAACATCGCCCATATCGAGGATGCGATTGGCGATGCGCTCCGGGTGGAAATCTTCCAGCTGGTCAAGTTTTTCACCAACACCAATGAGCTTGATCGGTTTGCCCGTGATGCCGCGCATGGAAAGCGCGGCACCGCCGCGCCCGTCGCCATCTATTCTTGTCAGGACGATGCCGGTGATGCCAATGCGGTCATCAAAGCTTTTGGCAACATTGACCGCATCCTGGCCGGTCAGACTGTCTGCAACCAGCAGGGTTTCATGCGGCCCTGTGATATCGCGGATGGTCTCTGTCTCGGTCATCAACTCGTCATCAATGTGCAGGCGGCCAGCAGTGTCCAGCATCAAAACATCAAAGCCGCCGCGCCGGGCGGTGTCTATCGCGCGTCTGGCGATTTCCTCTGGCTGTTGACCGTCTATAATCTCGAGGGTTTCTACACCCGTTTGTTCGCCCAGAACGCGCAATTGTTCCTGTGCGGCAGGGCGGCGGGTATCCAGCGAGGCCATCAGAACTTTTTTGTTCTCACGCTCTTTCAGTCGCTTGGCGATTTTGCCGGTTGTGGTGGTTTTACCAGAGCCTTGCAGGCCGACCATCATGATCGGCACCGGGGCTGTTGCCTGAAGACTGATCGGCTCGGCTTCAGAGCCAAGCATGGCGACCAGTTCATCATGGACGATCTTGACCACCTGCTGGCCGGGTTTGACTGATTTTAAGACATCCGCGCCAACCGCTTTTTCCGTGACTTTGTCTATGAAGTCCCTGGCGACCTCTAGCGCGACATCAGCTTCCAGCAAGGCGCGGCGGACTTCGCGCATGGCGGTTTTGACATCGCTTTCCGAAAGCGCGCCGCGGCCGGTTATTTTGTCAAAGGCGCTGCTCAGGCGGTCACTTAAAGATTCAAACATAAGTAAACTCTTAAATTGGTCTGTTTCACACAAATCAGAATATGCGTGGCTCACGCAAATTAGAGTATGCGTGGCTCACGCAATGCAAAAATGCGTCCGTGGGCGATTATCGCTGACGGACGTTGACTCCCTACCTCCCGGCAAATGCCATGTGTAGGTAAGTGGCTCAAAAACTGAAGCCTGCTTGTGAATGTGGCTGGAAAATGCGGGAAAACAGTGCTGATGTCAAGATTCATCTGAAACACAGAGCGTATAGGGACTTACGCCCTAATAGGCGCGCTCTTTCTCCCCCTCTATCGCGCCTTTCGGCTTAATTATGAGACAAATTACTACCACTTCGCCTAAAGTGCATGATAATGGCTAATTATACTGAATAATATATGCCGATAAGGGTATTGGGAGGAGAGCGTTATGTTTGGGTTTGGTAAGTCGAAGATTAAAATTCACCCGGCTGTGGATGGCGGGGTCAAGAAGGGTAAGGCAAATTTTGGGGGGGCGACCCTCTCTTGCAATTGCCCGGATAATAAAGTTACCGTTCATATCAAGGGTAATTGTGCCTTTAACCACGTGTGTGGCTGCACCAAATGCTGGAAGCCTGAAGGGGCAACCTTTTCGCAGGTGGCCGTTGGTGGCCGTGACAATCTGACGGTTGGTGACAATGCCGGTAAATTACAGATTGTTGATGCGTCTGCCCCCATTCAACGTTATGCCTGCACCGGTTGCGGCACACATATGTATGGCCGCATTGAAAATCAGGATCACCCCTTCTATGGGTTTGATTTTTTCCATACCGAGCTGGCCGACACCCCCGGTTTTGAGGAACCACGCTTTGCGGCGTTTGTTTCCTCTATCATTGAAGCTGGTACCAAACCAGATGAGATGGATGGCATTCGCGCCCGTCTGAAAGATCTTGGCCTTGAGCCTTATGATGTGCTTTCACCAGCGTTGATGGATTTGATTGCCACTCATGCCGCGAAAAAATCCGGTGTGTTAAAAGACTAGACTTTTCATCGCACTTCAAAAACCCACCAGCTTCTGGCTGGTGGGTTTTTCTGTCTCTGCACCTTTGGTTTGCTATTCCGGCTGGTAATTCAATATCGGGCTGAGCCATTTTTCAGCTGTTCGCAAATCCCAGCCCTTGCGTTTGGCATAATCCTCGACCTGGTCTTTTTCAATTTTGCCGACACCGAAATAAAAACTGTCCGGGTGAGAAAAATAAAGCCCTGAGACAGATGCGCCCGGCCACATGGCATAGCTTTCCGTCAGTTCGATTTCAGCGCGTTTTGTTGCTTCAAGCAAGTTGAACAGCGTTTCCTTTTCCGTATGGTCCGGCTGGGCCGGATAGCCGGGTGCGGGCCGAATGCCGCGGTATTTCTCGCCGATCAGCTCGTCAGTTGTGAAATTTTCTTCTGGGGCGTAGCCCCAGAATTCCCGCCGGACCCGGGCGTGCATCAACTCGGCAAAGGCTTCGGCAAGCCTGTCGGCAAGGGCGGCGACCAGGATCTTTCCATAATCGTCACTGGCATCAGCAAAGGCTTTGGATTTTGCTTCCTGTCCGAGCCCTGCGGTAACGGCGAAGCCGCCGATGTAATCCTTTATGCCGGTTTCTCCGGGGGCGATAAAATCAGCAAGGGCGGTGTTGGGGCGGGTGTTGTCTCTGGCGATTTGCTGGCGCAAGCTGTGGAGCCGGGCGGTTTCCTGCGACCTTGTGTCGTCCTTAAAGAGGATGATGTCATCACCATCTGCATTTGCTGGCCAGAAACCGATGACAGCGTTTGCTGTGACCCATTTTTCCGCGATCATTTTCTCCAGCATTTCGCTTGCGTCATTAAACAAAGCGGTTGCCGCTTCCCCGAACCTGTCATCAGTTAAAATGCGGGGGTACTGACCGTTCATTTCCCAGGTTGCGAAAAAGGGGGTCCAGTCAATATAGGATGCGATGTTCTTGAGGTCATAATCTATGAAGGATTTTACGCCGAGGAATGAGGGGGGGTGTGGCTTCGTTTCCTGCCAGTTGGTTTTGGGGGCGTTCTGCCGGGCCTCGTCGAGGCTGAGGCGTTTTTTCCGGGTCTGGCCTTTGGCGTGATTTTCCGCCAGCACCTTATAGCTTTCCCTGATTTCGGATTTGTAGCTTGTGCTTTCCTCAGACAGTAATTTCGAGACCACTCCAACAGCCCGGCTGGCGTCTGTTACATAGATGCTTTGATCATTTCTGTAGGCCGGGTCAATTTTGACGGCTGTGTGGATGCGGCTGGTGGTGGCGCCTCCGATAAGCAGCGGGATGTCGAAGCCATCACGTTGCATTTCACTGGCGACATGAACCATCTCATCAAGGCTGGGCGTTATCAGGCCGGAAAGCCCGATGCAGTCAACCTTGTGCTCCTTTGCCGCTTCAAGAATGGTCTGGGCCTTGACCATGACGCCAAGGTCAATCACTTCATAATTATTGCACTGGAGGACGACGCCGACGATGTTCTTGCCGATGTCATGGACATCGCCTTTCACTGTGGCCATGAGAATTTTACCATTGGCTTTGGCGTCCTCTGTGCCGTTCTGGCGTTTTTCCTCTTCCATATAGGGGAGCAGGTGATTCACAGCCTGCTTCATGACACGGGCTGATTTCACAACCTGGGGCAGGAACATTTTGCCAGCGCCAAACAGATCACCCACCACATTCATGCCATCCATCAGCGGGCCTTCAATGACATGAAGCGGGCGATCGGCAATTGTGCGGGCTTCTTCCGTGTCCTCGACGATGTAGTTATTGATGCCATGAACAAGCGCGTGGGTGATGCGTTCATTCACCGGTGTCTCGCGCCAGGAAAGGTCCTGTTTCAGTTTTTTGCCGCCTTCACCCTTGAAGCTTTCGGCTGCATCCAGCAAACGGTCTGTTGCATCTTCCCGGCGGTTAAGGATCACATCCTCAACTTTTTCCCGAAGATCTTCAGGAATATCATCATAAACCAGCAATTGACCTGCATTCACAATGCCCATATCAAGGCCAGCCCTGATAGCGTGAAACAAAAATACAGAGTGCATGGCCTCGCGCACGTAATTGTTGCCGCGGAAGGAAAAGGAAAGGTTGGAGATACCGCCCGAGACATGGGCATGTGGTAAATTCTCCCGGATGCGGCGGGTGGCTTCGATAAATTCAACCGCATAGTTATTATGTTCTTCTATGCCGGTAGCAACGGCAAAGACGTTCGGGTCGAAGATGATGTCTTCAGGGGCAAAACCGATTTTCTCAGTCAGAAGTTTATAGGCCCGCTCTGAAATCTCGAATTTACGGTCGGCTGTGTCGGCCTGGCCTTCTTCATCAAAGGCCATCACAACTGTAGCAGCGCCGTAATTCAGGATTTTTTCAGCCTGTTCGAAAAATGGCTCTTCCCCCTCTTTCAGTGAGATTGAATTGACGATGGATTTCCCCTGAACGCATTTCAGGCCGGTTTCGATTACTGACCATTTTGAGCTGTCGATCATTACCGGGACGCGGGCGATGTCCGGCTCAGCTGCTATGAGATTGAGGAAAGTCTGCATGGCCTTTTCGCTATCCAGCAGGCCTTCATCCATGTTTATGTCGATGATCTGGGCGCCATTCTCCACCTGATTGCGGGCAACAGTGAGAGCGGTGTCGTAATCTCCCGCCTCGATGAGTTTGCGAAATTTAGCGGAACCGGTGACATTTGTGCGCTCACCGATGTTGATAAAGGACGTGCTGGCTTGGCTCGTCAATTTGGTAGACATTTCACTTGGCATGGTCTCTATCTCAAATTTTTGTTTGTTGTTTTTACGCGGGCTACCCCCGAGGGGTTGATGCAGTCTGGTTTTCCTCAGGCGTGGATAAAGGGCTCCAGGCCGGAGAGTCGCATTTTAACGGGCACATCAGGCAGTGCGCGCGGGGCATAGGGTTTGACGTGCTCTGCGATGGCCCGGATGTGGTCCGGTGTCGAACCGCAGCAACCGCCGATCATGTTAATGAGGCCATCCTTTGCCCAGCTCTCGATCTGGCTGGCCATATCCTCCGGGCTTTGGTCATATTCACCCATCTCGTTTGGCAGGCCGGCGTTCGGATAGGCGGAGATATAACAGTTGGCGACCGCGGCCAGTTCCTGAATGGAGGGGCGCAGTTGCTCAGCGCCAAATGAGCAATTCAACCCCATGGAAAATGGCTTTAAATGGCGCATGGAATAGTAAAAGGCTTCCGGCGTCTGGCCGGAAAGGTTGCGGCCTGAGAGGTCTGTGATTGTACCGGAGACCATGACCGGTAATGTGATGCCGAGCTCTTTCATAACTTTGAGAACTGCAAAACCAGCAGCTTTTGCGTTGAGGGTGTCAAAGACAGTTTCAATCACCAGAATATCAACGCCGCCTTTTATCAGGCCTTTTGTCTGTTCAGCGTAAGCTTCTACCAGTTGATCAAACGTGACATTCCGAAAGCCCGGGTCATTGACATCCGGTGATATTGAGGCTGTGCGGTTGGTTGGGCCGATGGCACCGGCGACAAAGCGTGGTTTGCCGGGTGTCTTTTTGGTCCATTCATCTGCGGCTTCTCTGGCGATTTGTGCCGCATGGACATTCAGGTCAAAAGCGATGGTTTCCATGCCATAATCCGCCATCGAGATGCTTGTCGCATTGAAGGTGTTGGTGCCAAGGATGTCCGCGCCGGCGCTAAGATATTGACCGTGAATCTCGCTGATGACTTCGGGTCTGGTGATCGATAGCAGGTCGTTATTGCCTTTAAGATCACGCGGCCAGTCTTTGTATTGGGTGCCGCGGTAATCTTCTTCGCTGAGATGATAACGCTGGATCATGGTACCCATGGCGCCATCAATGATCAGGATGCGCTCATTGGCAGCGTTTTCGAGTTGTTGTTTAGGGTTCTGGGTCATGATGTGGTCTTTCACTTTTCGGGGCGCAGGCCCAGCAGATGACAAATTGCATAGACAAGATCTGCCCGGTTCAGGGTGTAGAAATGAAAGTCGATGATTTCATTGTCCATCAGGTCGCAGACCTGTTCAACAGCAAGGGCTGCGGACACAAGCTTTGCTGTTTCCGGGTCATTTGCAAGCCCCTCATAATGGTGAGAGAGCCAGATGGGTATGGTGGCGCCACTGGCAGCGGCAAATTTCGACATGGATTTGTAATTTAAAATTGGAATGATACCCGGGATGATGGGAATGCTTATGCCGGCGGCACGAACCTTTTCCAAAAAGCGATAAAAATGCTCATTGTCAAAAAAGAACTGGGTGATCGCACGGGTGGCGCCAGCGTCAATTTTGGCTTTCAGAAGGTCTATGTCCTGATCAAAGCTGGTGCTTTCCGGGTGTTTTTCCGGGTAGGCTGATACCGTGATTTCAAAACCCGGATTTATGTCTTTTATCCCCTTGATGAGGTCGACACTGCCCTGATACCCTTTCGGGTGTGGTTTGAAAGTTGAGCCGACGCCATCTGGCGGGTCGCCCCTTAAAGCGACGATGTGTTTGATGCCGGCGCTTTCATAAGAGCTTATCACCTCATTGATATCATCTTTGCTGGCGGCAACGCAGGTCAGATGGGCTGCCGGTTTCAGTGAGGTTTCCTTGACAATGCGGGCAACTGTGGCGTGGGTGCGCTCCCGCGTGGTGCCCCCCGCACCATAAGTTACAGACACGAATTTTGGCGCAAGTGGTTCCAGGCGGCGTATGCTCTGCCAGAGAGTGGTTTCCATCTTTTCAGTTTTCGGCGGGAAAAACTCAAAGGATATATTCAGCTTGTCCGCTGAAACATCAAGATATTTACGTTTGCCAAAACTCATTTTGTATCTTTCATTTTCATTTTTCTTTACTCTTCTTTATAACTCTTGAGCAGATTTTCTGCTTTGGGCAGCAGGCCCTCCGGTGGGGTGCCGCAGTGCGCCGGGCTTTGCCATGTCCTCCAACCCATTTGGGTTGGTTTCCTTCTTCGTCACTGTCTTTTTGCGCTTCGCGATGGTTCTTATTCGCTCTTTTCTACGAATAACTTGCTCTGAAAACCGGTGTCCACTTTTCAGGGCAGATCTTTCGTTTGCTTGCTATTTCCCTGCCAGCCAGAGAGAGACACTGAGGGCATTATCAGTTTTATCCTTACGGCTTTTGGGCTTCCTGCCTGAGACCGGTTCTTCGCTGCCCGGTTTTGGCAGTGTTTTGAATTTGAGGGTTTTCAACCCTGCCTTTTTAAGCCATGACCAGATCTGTTCTTCTTCAAATCCCAGTCTCTGATGGGCGAAGCTGGTGCGGAGCTGTTCTTCCTCATGGGGGGCGAAATCAACAATCAGTAATTTTCCGCCCGGCTTTAAAATACGGGCTGCTTCTAGACATGCCTGCGCCGGGTCCGCAAAGAAATGCAGAATCTGATGCATGATGATGGTGTCTGCATATTCGTTTTTCAGATCCAGAGATGTGATGTCACCGCGGCGCAGTTCGCAGGAGGTGATGTTCAACCGGCTCAGGCGGGCGCGGGCATGGCGCAGCATTTCATGGTTGATGTCGATGCCGATGCCAACTTTAAACTGACTGGCGAATAACTCGAGGATGCGGCCGGTGCCGGTGCCGAGGTCAATGAGGCGGTCAATCCGGCCATTGCCCAGCATTGTCTGCATGGTTTTTTCAACTTTTTCTTCACGCACATAGAGGCTTCTTATTTCATCCCAGTTTTTTGCATGTGATTTAAAGTAACTCTGGGCTTCTTTTACTCGTTTGCTAAGAACTTTTTCTGCCTGCTGTTGGTCTGTTTTCAGCTGGATGTCATTGTTATCGATGGTACCAAGTATGGCTTTGGCAAGTGCGCTGCCCGGGTTTTTTCTGGCCCTGCGATAATAAACCCACGCGCCTTCCTGAAAGCGCTCAATCAGGCCGGCACTTGTCAAGAGCTTTAAATGACGTGAGAGCCGCGGCTGGCTTTGCCCCAGTATTTCTGTCAGGTCTTTTACATTGTGTTCAGTTTCCGACAGCAGAACAAGCAAGCGCAGGCGGGTATCATCACCAGCCGCTTTCAGGGCCGTTAGCAGATCTTTCTGGCTATGGGTGATTTGACTTTCAGATACCGGCAAGGGGGGCACTTTCACTTGGTTAGGAATTTTGTTTCGTATCTTGTTGGGCGATAGATTTGGCACAGCTATTGGCTGTTGGCTTTTCCCGTGAAATGATAACATATAAAGAAATCTTTATATGTCAATAGGGGATTGAGCATGCCTCTTTATGTCTTATGGCGATAGTGGGTCAGCTTCAACTTTGTGAGACAGTGCTTGGGGGGTGTTGCTGTGCTAACTGGCTTGATGGGGGGATGGGTGCGGGCCGCTGGCGACTTTTCATTTCAGGGATTTAGGACGTCTCTTGCAGCTCACCCTTAACGAAGGCATTTAACGGGGCTGGCTGACCATTGAAAAAACAGGCCAGTTGCAGGCTTTCGGCTATGGTTTCAGCCTTTTTTATAAAGGCCGGGGCAACCTCTGATCCGCAAATCTCGAAAGCGGTTTCGCGAAACAGGCCCAACCAGATTTTAAAATGTTCAGCCGAGAGGTCTTCGATCGCCACATGTTTGGGGACGGGCCGGCCTTTATAAGCGCCGGTTTTCAGCATGACAGCACCCCAGAAAAGGCACATCTTCTCAAGATGATGCGGCCAGTTGTCCTTGATGACGGCGTTGAATATAGGGCCGATGGCCGGTTCATTGCGCACTTTGTCATAGAAGCTCAAGACAAGCTTCCTTATCAGCTCTTCTGTAATGTCCGGGTGTTCGGGCCTGCGGGCGCCGCGTTCATGGGTTGGATGTGCCATTGTTTGTGTCTATCTGTTTTTGGTTCTCTGATTTTCAGCGCTTAAATTACAGGTCTTTATATAAAGCTTTGCCGGTTCTGTCGATTTGACCTGATGCCGCAGGATACGGCTTTGCTTGCTTATGGCTTCGTCTCGCCCGGGGTTACCTTGATGAAGGAATGCCAGGTGCCGTCCGGGCCTATTTTGGCTTCATAATAATCATAGGTGCCGGTTTTCAGCATGGCGCTGGCTGCTTTGGCCCCGGCCATACGAAAGAGGTCTATCTGCTCTTCTTTTGAGAGATCTTTTAAGGGGCGGCGGGCATAAGATGGCCAGACAAAGTCACCCTCGCTGGTTTTAACAGGTGGTCTTGAAAAAATCTCAACCAGGGTTGCCATGATATCTCTGGCACTGCCATCAAGGGAGGTTTTTTTCCAGTGTTCAATGGGTTTTCCGGTGTGATCGTTGCTGATCACCGGGGCCAGCTCATTGGTTTCAAAAATATCTCTCAATTCTTCAAGGTCGCCCGCTTTTGCCGCGTTGATGATGTTTTCATACATCTCCTGGACAGCAGCGGGCAGTTTGGATGGGCTGGTGACAAGTTGAGGTTGTTTCCCGTTTGACTTTGGTGCGTCTTCTGCCTTTGCAATCACCAGGGTGATCGCATGGGCGGCCATCACAAGGCTAAGCCAGAGCAAACATAAACTGACCAGGCGGGCTGATGATGTTTTTATATTCCTTACATTCAAATTGCTGATGGTCATTGATTTGTTACAAAGCCTTTCTATAGCAGGTTGTTCTGTTTTGCTGGGCTCTGATTGTATCTTTTTTATGGTGATGATGCCGTTCATTGACAACATATATTTATTGATGGCCGGTGTCGGGCTTGGATTGATTATATCCGCGCCAGTTGGCCCTGTGAATATTCTTTGTATTCAACACAGTTTATCACGCGGGTTCTGGGCCGGATTTGCCATTGGCTGTGGGGCATTGCTGGCTGATTTTTTCATAGCAACGATGGCTGCTCTTGGCCTTACTTTCATCTCTGGCCTGATGCATGATTATCAACCCCTGATAGAATTGGCCGGGGGGGTGATTTTAATTGGTTTTGGGGTCCGTCTTTATACCTCACATCCCCAGATGCTTGAACCTACCGACCGGACACTATCGCCATTTCGGCATCTGGGTGCATTGCCGCAAAGTTTTCTGCTCACTGTTACCAACCCGGGGGCCCTTCTGGGGATTTTTGCCGTCATTGGCAGTGCTGGTACAGTTGTAGGTGGGTTGCACAATTTTACCGACGTTTTCTATATGCTGGCCGGCCTGTTGCTGGGGGGCAGTTTGTGGTGGGCTTGTCTTTCCTGGCTGATCTCAAGGCTTGCCCCCAAAATGACTGAGCGGCGGCTGGAGCTGATAAACCAGGTGGCGGGGTTTGTGCTTATTGTTTCTGGTGGGGGCCTGATGGCCAAAGCTTGCTGGGCATTAATGACCGGGTGATAATTTTCTTAATTTCAGGCTTGATTGCAAATGCTGGTCGGTTACTGGGTGACCATGTCGAGGCTGAAAGCCCCTTTGTCAATCCGTTCAGCAAGATCGCGGGCCATTTTCGCCACTTCTTCCTCACCATAGGTTGATACCAGATCTGTTAAAGCTGCAAACATGGAAGCACCAGCAACGGTTTCCGCGTCATGTCCGGCGCAGATCGCTTCTTCCCATGCTTCAATGATATAGCTTAACGCTTCAACATTTAGGAGTGTTTCCTCACCATGAATCCTAAACGTCATATGTCTCTCCACTCTTGCCCCGTTGTTTGATTTTCTATTCATAAGGGGTGGTCTGTGGCTTGGCCAGTTTAAGTTATCTTAAAGGTAAATGGGTTCTAAAGTGAGGTTATTGAACCTGGTTAGCAGGAAGAGTTAACGGTGATTGGCAACCAGTTTGTCCACGATTTCAATGCCTTCTTCAAGGAAATGATCAATCGCCACTTTAGCAGATGGGGTGCATAGGCGGTAGGTCCGCTGGAAGCTTTTATACCCCTTGTTGAAGTTTTTGGTGAGGCGGATTTTCCGTTTTACCGTCACACCTTCCGCGGTGATCAACTCCTGCATCTTCAAGCGCCAGGTTTGCTGATCATTGATACCGCACAGTGCGCGCAGATAATGGACAGCGCCCAATATTTCAGAAAGGCGCATCAGGCTGGCATCATAGGGCCGGTTTTCCGGTGCAGCCATGGAGTGCCTTACAGGTGCGATCAAGATCAGCAGGGCAAGGCCAATAATAACAGTTCTGAGGCCGTTTTTCCTATCAGCTCTGTTGGCTTTACTGCTATGATTTGATTGGCTGTTCGGCATTGCTAAATCGTCTTTTGCTGGTTTGTTAGCTCGGATGGCATCTTTTAAAATTATCAAAGATCATGAATTTAACGTATTTTCATATTTAACAAACTTATTCTGACGGTTTTCAAGGCTTATCTATGAAAAGCGTACAAATTTTGATGATCCCTCTTGAAATATTTGTAAAACAGGGTATCACTCTTTTCTTCCTTGCCCGGGTGATGGATTATCGGTATTCTCCAGCTCGCTTTACGGGCAATTTTCTTTCTGTTGGGGCGTGGCCAAATGGTAAGGCAGCGGCTTTTGGTGCCGAAGACTGAAGGTTCGACTCCTTCCGCCCCAGCCACACATTCATCTAAACCTTTTTGAATTTATGGGATAATCTAAAGCGTGAGCTTTTGGTTCTGCGGAAGGAATGTTTATTTGCCAGACGCAGCGCTTATGGCGCAGCGGTCAGAGCTGGCCGCCCCAGCCACACATTCATCTAAACCTTTTTGAATTTATGGGATAATCTGAAGCGTGAGCTTTTGGTTCTGCGTAAGGAATGTTTATTTGCCAGACGCAGCGCTTATGTCGCAGCGGTCAGAGCGGGCCGGGCTTTGCCATCTCTCCCCTCCCCTCAACCCCCTATGGGGTTGGGGTTATTCGGCCGCCTGTGAAACGGGTGTTTCAGACGATTGTTTTTTCGAAGACAATTTCCGAAGCAACACATAAAACACGGGTGTGAAGATCAGACCAAAGAAGGTCACGCCCAGCATGCCGGAGAACACCGCCACACCAATTGCCTGGCGCATTTCAGAACCGGCACCGTGACTTGTGACCAGTGGCAGCACACCCATAATGAAGGCAAAAGAGGTCATCAGGATCGGGCGGAGACGTAGTCTTGAGGCTTCAACAGCCGCCTCGATAGTGCTGCGGCCGCGGCGCTCCAGTTCACTGGCGAACTCGACAATCAGAATGGCGTTTTTACACGCCAGAGCCGCCAGGACAAACAGGCTTATCTGGGTGAAGATGTTATTATCACCCCCACTGATCTTTACACCTATCACAGCCGATAGAATACTCATCGGTACAATCAGGATGACGGCAAGAGGCATTACAAGGCTTTCATACTGGGCGGCCAGAACCAAAAAGACAAAAAACAGACAGAGCGGGAAGATATAAATCGCGGAGTTGCCCGCCAGAATTTGCTGGTAGGTCAGCTCAGTCCATTCATAATCAATGCCTTGCGGCAGGGTTTCTGCCAGTATTTTCATGATGGCATCCTGGGCCTGGCCGGAGGAAAAGCCGGGGCCTGCATTGCCGTTCAGATCAGCTGAGCGATACCCATTATATCTTGATGATATCTCAGGGCCGAAGGTTTCCTTCACATTGACGACAGAACCCAGGGGCACCATCTCGCCTTCAGCGTTGCGGGTTTGCAGACGCAAAATATCCTGCGGGGTGGAGCGGTAGGGTTTGTCAGCCTGGGCAATGACCTGATAGGTGCGGCCAAACTGGTTAAAATCATTTACGTAAATGGAGCCCAGATATATCTGCATTGTGCGGAATATATCATCAACATTCAGACCAAGCTGTTGCGCCTTAGTCCGATCAAGATCAGCATAGAGTTGAGGTACATTGATGTTGTAATTGCTGTACACCCCACGGAGGGCTGGTGTCTGATAGGCCTTGCCCTGCACGGCTTTCAGCGCGTCATCCAGTGCCTTAAAGCCAAGGTTGGCCCTATCCTGCAATTGTAGTTTGAAGCCGCCTGTGGTGCCAAGCCCGCGCACGGGAGGGGGCGGGAAGATGGCAATGAAGGCTTCATCGATTTTGTTATATTCAGCCTGCAATTTACCTGCGATTGCCGTGGCGCTCAAATCATCGGTGGTGCGGTCTTCAAAGTCGTCCAGCGGCACAAAGACAATGCCAGCACTTGAAGAATTTACAAAACCGTTGACAGAAAGACCCGGGAACTGAACCGCGTTGGAAACGCCTTTTTGTTTCATGGCGATTTCACCCATTTTGCGCATCACTTCTTCTGTGCGCTCCAGGGTAGCGCCGGGGGGAAGCTGGGCAAAGCTGATCAGGTATTTCTTGTCCTGAGCCGGGATGAAGCCTTTTGGAACTGTGGTAAAGCTGTAATAGGTGACGCCGACCAAAACAAGAAAAACGCTCATCATGATTTTTCGGCGCCTGCTGAATAGAGCGACCGAATTTGCATAGCCGTTCTGGCTCTTGCCAAAGCCCCAGTTAAACAAGCGGAAAAACCAGCCAAAAAACGTATTCATGAGTTTTGACAATGGGTCTTTCTGTTCTTCACGCGGTTTCAGAAGGAGGGCTGACATGGCCGGGCTGAGGGTCAGGGAGTTCAGGGTTGAGATGAAAGTGGCAATGACAATGGTCAGTGCAAACTGTTTGTAGAACATGCCCGTGAGGCCGCTGATAAAGGCTATGGGAATAAAAACCCCTGCGACCACCATGGACGTCGCGATAATCGGGCCGGTAACTTCACGCATCGCCTGAATGGTGGCTTCTCTTGGTTCCTTGCCTTCTTCAATGTTGCGCTCGACATTTTCAACCACAACGATGGCGTCATCAACCACGATGCCAACTGCGAGGATTAGGCCAAACAGGGAGAGCACATTAATCGAAAAGCCCAGAGGTATCATTATGGCAAATGTGCCGATGATAGAAACCGGCACTGCCAGCAGGGGGATGATTGAGGCGCGCCACGTTTGCAGAAACACGATCACTACTATGATCACCAGGCCAACTGCCTCAAGCAGAGTGGTGATCACACTGGTGATGGAATTACGAACAAATACGGTCGGGTCATAGACAATGGTATAGTCAAGATCATCGGGAAATGATTTCTTCAGTTCAGCCATGACGGAGCGCACATCGTCTGAAATATCAAGGGCGTTGGCGCCGGGGCTGGCAAAGATCGGAATGGCAACGGCTGGTTCGTTATTTAGGAGAGATCTGAGGGCATAGGACTGGGCGTCAAGTTCAACCCAGGCAACATCGTTCAGACGGGTGATGACACCGTTGGTGTCCCGTTTGATGATGATCTGTTCAAACTCCTTGGGGTCTTTCAGGCGACCTTGCGCGTTGACCTGAAGCTGGACCTGTGTGCCTTTATCATAAGGCGGGCCGCCGATTACACCGGCGGCAATTTGTACATTCTGTGAGCGGATGGCGTTGACCACTTCGGTTGCTGTCATGCCGCGCTCTGCGATGCGGTCAGGGTTGAGCCAGATGCGCATGGCATAATCACCGGAACCAAAGAGACGAACCGAACCAACGCCGCGGATTTTGGCCAGTTGATCCTTGATGTTCAAAGTGCCGTAATTGCGCAAATAGAGCATGTCATAGCGGGATTTTGGTGAGGTCAGGTGAACCACCATGGTCAGGTCAGGGGAGGTCTTGGCAACAACAACACCCAATTGGCGGGTGACCTCTGGTAAACGTGGCAGTGCCTGGGAGACCCGGTTCTGCACCAGTTGCTGGGCAAGGTCTGTGTCGGTGCCGATTTTGAAAGTTACTGTCAGGCTGAGGCGGCCGTCTGAGGAGGCGAGCGAATTCATATAGAGGAGGTTTTCAACACCGCTGATTTGCTCTTCAAGCGGGGTGGCAACGGTTTCCGAGATTACGGCCGGGTTGGCGCCGGGGAAAAATGCCTGGACCTGTACGGAGGGCGGCGCCACCTCCGGGTATTCCGAGATGGGCAGGAGAAACATGGAAATGAGACCCATCAGGAAGATGACAAAGGAGATTACACTCGCAAATATGGGTTTATCAATAAAGTGGGTAGAAAGGTTCATCTGTGGGCCTTTGACGCAGGTGCTCTTGTTTTTAAGAGATTGTTATTATTCAGATATCTAGACTTTTTAATTCAGAGCACTTGACTGTTTCTCGGTCAGCTCTGGTTTGTTTTTCAGTTTTGGGCTGACGAGGGTGTTCGGCCGCACACGCATTAAACCTTCTGTGATGACGATATCGCCTTTTTTCAAACCGGAGAGGATGACACGCTTGCCTTCAATGCTCTGACCGATTTTTACCTCACGGTACGTCGCTTTGTTTTCGTCATTGACAACGAAAACGAATTTCCTGTCCTGATCTGTGCCTATGGCCCGTTCAGAGAGCAATATCTGTTCCTGATCAATGCTGTCAGCGAGGCCGAGACTAACGCTGACACTCATGCCTGGCAGGAGGTTTTTGTCTTCATTTTTAAAGAGAGCACGACCGCGGATTGTTCCTGTTGCCTTGTTCATGCGATTGTCAAAACTGTGCATGAAACCTTTGAGTGTTTTGGCCTCATCGGTGAGATTTAACTGTCCAAGGTTTATTTTTACAGGAATGTTCTTCAGTCCTTTTTCAGCCGCTTTGTGGATGGAGTTGATATAGGTGGCTTCATCAATTTCAAAATCTATATAAACAAACTCATTGGCGACAATTGTGGTCAAAACCGGTGCGTTTGAGCCAGATTGAACCAGGTTGCCTTCCGTGATCTCTGCGCGGCTGACCTTGCCAGCGATGGGGGCGACTATGTTGGCGTAATCCAGATCAATGCGGGCGCGTTCAACCTGAGCTTCAGCGTTTAGTATCTCAGCGTTAGCGGATTTGAATTCATGGGAGCGCTGGTCAAGCAAGCGCTCGGCTACAGCCCCCCTGTTGACAAGACTTTTGGCGCGGTTCAGTTCATTGTTGGCGAACTCAGCTTTGGTTCTGGCTGTGGCAAGTGCGGCTTCGGCCTGTTTCAAAGCTGCCTGATACGGGCGCGGGTCAATGATGATGAGAATGTCGCCTTTCTTCACTTGATCACCGTCCTGGAATTTGATCTCTGTTATCAGGCCGGATACTTGCGGGCGGATATTCACACTGTCCACGGCTTCAATGTTTCCGGAAAACAATTTCCAGAGTTGCATCCGCCGGGGCTGGATTTTTATTGCGTTTACCGGCATGCCAGCCGGTTTCGCTTTTGCTTCGTCTTTGGGTTTGGTTTCAGCCTGAAGGGCACTGCCCGAAATGAAAAGGATCATGGACATTGATGTCAGGATTGAAGCAAATCTTTTGGGGTGAAAGTGGTTCAAACTCATGGTTACATCTTTCTATTCAATTTCGGCCCTGGTGCCTTTAGAAGTTCTCGTCTACTGCAAACTGAACAATAAACCGTGTGGTCAAACGGCTGCTTCGATCTCATGGAGTTCACCTTCCATGCCTATCAAATCCATGATGGCACGTTTCAGGTCATTTTGAATAAAACTCAGATCATTTTTAATGCGGGCGAGCAGGAGTTGGCCCACGATCAATGCGAATATTTCTTCTGCCTTGATTTTGATGTTGATGTTTTTTTCTATGACGCCCTGATCAACAAGATCTTTTAATACGCTTTCGTAATAGGCGAGTTTGAGATTGCAAATCTCTTGTATTTTTCTGGCAATTTCCGGGTCTTTCCCGGCCAGTTCAGAGCCCAATGTCATCATTGGGCAGCCACATACATGACCGAGTTCCTGCTGTTTTTCTCTTTGCATTTCATAAATATGATCGGCTAGCAGGGTGAATCTTTCAACAGGGGAATGACGGATTGAAAATATCTCATCATACTGGACAATGGCTTCTTCAATGCACCATTCCATGCTGGTCAATGCCAGTCCTGCCTTGCTTGGGAAGAAATGGTAAAAGCTGCCTTTCTGGACGCCGGCTGTACTACAGATCTCATCAACACTGATAGATCCGTAACTGTCCCGCCAGATCAGGTCTGTTGCGGTCTTGATTAATTTTTGCTTGGTGCCCATCGCTTTTTTGGCCATTGAATTTCCTTTCAATGGCCTGTTATATATGGAATTAGACTGATTAGTCAAATAAAGCGAATTGAACATGGTTAAAGACGGCGCTGCTGCGCCGCCATTTCCAAGTTCTTATTTTGATTACTGACTTTGGTTTTGCTGCCCTTTTTCTAGAAGGGGAGCAGTATATCAAGAGCCTGACTGCCGTAGCGCGGTGCCTGGATATTGGTTATGTGACCTCGCCCGCCATATGAGACCCTTGCTTCAGCAATTTTGGAGATATCGATTGTGTTGGTGGCGCTCACGTCTTCCGGGCGGATGACACCTGCGACAATGATCTCCCTGATTTCATGATTGACACGAACTTCCTGGCGGCCCTCAATCACAAGGTTGCCATTTGGTAATTCCTGCATTACGACAGCCGCCATTTTGGTGGTTAGTTTTTCTTCCCGGTCGACGGTTCCGGCGCCTTTGTCTGTCGAGGTGGAGTTCACATCAACCAATTGGGACAGATCAGCCCCGGAGGGAAGGATCTTTTTCAACAGATCAGTATAGCCGGCAAGGGCATTGACACCGACAGAGTTGGTGCCGGAACGATCCCTGGTGCTTTCATTGTCAATTTCAGCTTTGTCTGTGATTTCAATCAGCACGGTTATAATGTCACCCACCTTGCGGGCGCGCTGGTCTTTGAAAAAGGAGCGGGAGCCGGTCCGCCACAATGAATTTGGATTGTAGCTGACCTTTTCAGGTTCCGGCATGGGCATTGTGACCGGCCTGTAGCCGGGTTTTTCGACCGGGCTTTCAATGGCTGATAGTTTGGGTGTCTCACCTATTTCTGAAAATTTATCCAGATGTGAGCAGCCAGCTGTGGTTACCAGAAACCCGATCAATGATAGTGATATGAATGCGCGGCGTAACATGACTTGATCACTCGACCTCTTTATTTATGTTCTCTTTGCTTTGCTATTGTGTAACCAATTTTCAGTGATTGAAAATGGTGACGTTTTTGATTTTCACTTTAATATTGCAATTCAGCGGTTCGCCTGTTTCTGGCAAGTTCTGCGTTTTGTATGATGACGACACCTGGTGCCTGTACCGTTCCATGTACGATGCGTTTGGAGTGGATGTTCATTACAGCTATGCTGTCATTCATGCCGCCATCTGCCATGGCCTTGCCTTGCGTTTTCAAACTTAACCCTGCTTTTGAGAAAACCAGAGTGACAAGCTGATTTTTGCTGATAATCCTCGTTGTCTCAAGATCTCTCGAATTTATAAATGCCCCCTGGCGTAGATTTCCTGTTGCGGTTTTTCCGATGATTAATGCCATATCCTTCACGGCCGTTTTTGGTATGCGGTATTGGCTGAAAGGTTTTAGCTCTATGTCTTTACGGGTAATATTTTCGCCGCGTTTTATGGGTCTGGTCAGTACCGGACGAAGAAACGAAATGGAGGCCTTACCATTGATCCGGCGCTGGAATCTGATTTGATTATGCGCGCCGCCGACAGTTTCTTTTGGGCTAAAAAGGGCAGAAAAACGTTTGTTTGCTTTGTTATAGCTGAACTTTATAAGTTTAAGCTCACCGCTGAAATGAAGAGGTACCATCTGATCAGCGAGTGGTTTTATGGTTTTCAGCTCAATCACCTGTTTATCTGTTTTTTGGATGTCCCGGGTGAGGCGATTTTCCAGCAATTTGCGGAAAGTTGCTGACTTTATGGTGCGGCCCGGGCGTGAAACGGTGATGGTTTTTAAATCTGTTGGTGTTTCGAAGGTGAACCCATAGCGCTCGGCAGCGTCGATCAGATAGCTTATGGCGATACTGCCTTCACGGCCAAGGGCCGGGCTTTTGAACAGCGGCGCGGCGCGGTATTTTCTGGCGTTCGGGAAGATATCACCAAGAGTGACGATGTCGCCGGTGACGTCCACGTGCGATTTTAAGTCAAGCACTTCTATGGCCGAAGCTGGCGCGGTACTCAGGACCATAGCGCTCAGAATGAGGCTTTTGAGTAGATTGTTCCGGATCCTGAAATTCATTGTTTCCATTCCTTATCGTTGGCTGTTACCGGCTAACGCGGCGCTATCTGACAATGTTGCTGGTCGCTGACATCATTTCATCTGAGGCACTGATAACCTTGGCGTTCATTTCATAGGCGCGCTGGGCGGCGATGAGGTCTGAGAGTTCCGAGACGGCATTGACGTTTGAATTCTCCAGAAAGTTTTGCAAGATGGAGCCATAACCGTCTGCATCTGCTACGCCGTTAATAGCGTTGCCGCTGGCCGGGGTTTCGAGATAGAGGTTGTCACCGATGGATTGCAGGCCGGCTTTGTTGACAAAACGGGATAGTTGGATCTGACCTAAATTGGTCGGGGTGGTGCTGGTGCCGGTTAATACCTGTACGCTGCCTTCACGGTTGATGGTGATTGAGCGGGCATCGTTGGGGACTGTGATGTTTGGCTGAACCACGAAACCATCCAGGGTTACAAGATTGCCGTTTGCATCGAGTTCAAAGGAGCCGTCCCTTGTATAGGCGGTGTCGCCATTTGGCAGTTGAACCGAGAAGAAACCTTCGCCTCTTATGGCGACGTCAAGTTCTTTGCCGGTTTGCTGCATGTTGCCCTGGGTCATAACTCTGGCTGTGGCACCGGTTTTCACACCGTAACCAATTTGCACACCGGTTGGTATGAGGTTGCCTGCCTCAGATGACGTGGCACCAACGCGGCGAATGTCCTGATAGAGGAGATCCTGAAATTCAGCCCGTACCTGCTTGAAGCCGGTGGTGCGCATGTTGGCGATGTTATTGGAGATAACCTCAACGTTCAGTTCCTGGGCTTGCATGCCGGTGGCGGCAATTCTTAGGGATTTCATTGTCTTGGTCTTTCCTTGTTCTCAAGCTGGCTCTGTTCAGTTCAGTTCAGTTCAGTTCTTAATCTTAGGCTGCCGGTACTTCAGACAGCTGGTTCATTGCATCGGTTTTCAGCTTTTCAGTTTTTTCCATCATCTGCGCCTGGTTGGTATAGGCGCGGACTGTCTCAATCATTTTTGTTAATTCAAGTACCGGTTTGACATTGGATTGCTCCACCATGCCCTGCATCAGGTTCGGGGCTTCGAGCGGGAGTGACTGGATGGCAGAAGAAAAGAGGTTAAAGCCTTCTTTTTTCAGTTCCTGCTCATTTTCAAATTTTACAAGCCTGAGTTTTCCCTTGATGCCGTCGGATGAAGAAATGGTGCCATCCCGGGCGATGACAATATTTTTCTCATTTGGGCCGAAGTTTATTTCACCAGCCTCACCAAGAATCGGCAGGCCCTGATTGTTTACAAGGGTGCCTTCCTGATTAAGCTTAAATTCTCCATTACGGGTGAAACGCTCCCCTTGAGGGGCGGCGACGACAAACCATCCTTCGCCGGAAATGGCGACGTCGAGCTCATTGCCACTTTGGCGGATGGGACCAGTGCTCATATTTTTCACAAGGCCGCGGTCATGGGTGTAGGAAAGGTTTTTGTCACTGTTTGTGTATTCGGTCATTTCAGCAACCGGGATCTGGAACTCTTCCATATGCACTGCGTCGGCCTTGAAGCCGGCGGTGTTGATGTTGGCGAGGTTGTTGGCAATCACATCCATTTGTGTTTGCAGAGCCATTTGTCTTGAAAGACCTATGCGGAGTGCATTTTCCATGTTTCCAGTCCTCTTTGGCATGATCAAAGGCTGTTCACGTTGCCTTTGGCTACCACTTCCTGATGGGCAAATTTTTCTCTTTTACTGATTGTTATGGTTAATGCAGGTTGCATGCCAAATAAAAAACATAGCAAAAACAATGATTTAGTAATTTCCGTCGATGGAAAATTATTGAGGGCGGTAAAATTGACTCGGCAGATTTTGCCTGTTTTTTCATTTTGGCAACCAATCATTAACCCTATTGGGTCTAGGAAGAGGGTGGGGAAATCTATTCAAGCAATGATTCCAGGGAGTTATTCGCATAATGGCGGAAGATGATGCAGAGCAGGATGAAGAAACCGCGGAAGAGGGGGCCGATGCCGAGGGGCAAGGTCGCTTTTCCAAGAAACTTCTGATACTGGCGCCGGTTGTGCTGCTGCTGCTTGGCGGGGCCGGCTGGTTTGGGGCTTCTTATCTTGGGTTTTTTGAAGGGTCTGCGGATGTGGCTGTTGGTGGAGACACGCCGCCGCCGCCAAAACCTGCCTATTATCATGAATTACCGGAGATGGTGGTCAATCTTTCCAGCAAAGAAACCCGTAGCCATTTTCTCAAGATGAAAATTGCGCTTGAGGTTTCTGACGAGTCGGTGGCGCAGGCGCTGCAACCGAACCTACCGCGGGTTCTTGACTTGTTTCAGATTTATCTGCGCGAACTTCGTGCGCAAGACCTTGAAGGGTCACAGGGCATTTATCGCCTGAAGGAAGAACTGCTCAAGCGAATTAATATTGCGGTTCATCCGAGCCGGGTTAACCGCATTCTGTTTAAAGAAATTATTGTCCAGTAAAGGGACTTGAGATGGAAGATGAAGATCTGGATCAGGATGCCATGGCCGCTGCCTGGGGCGCTGCGCTGGATGATACTGACGAGATTGATACTGATGCGATCGAGGGCCTTGATGATGAGATGGCTGCCCAGTGGGCGGCCATGGTCGGAGAGGTTGATGGCGATGAGGATGGAGAGAATGGCGGTAGCGAGCGTATCCTTAATCAGGATGAAATTGACAACCTTTTAGGTTTTGATCTTGATGAAGCTTCCCTGAATGATAGCAGCGGTTTGCGCGCGATCATCAACTCGGCCATGGTTTCTTATGAACGCCTGCCGATGCTTGAAGTCATCTTTGACCGGTTGGTGCGGCTGCTCACAACCAGCCTTCGTAATTTTACTTCTGATAATGTTGAGGTCTCGCTTGATACCATTACCAGTACCCGGTTTGGGGACTATCTGAATTCAATTCCATTGCCGGCCATGCTGGCCGTATACAAAGCGGTTGAATGGGACAATTTTGCGCTCATAACCATTGATTCCGGTTTGATTTACGGGATCGTCGATATTCTGCTGGGTGGTCGTAGCTCACCTGCGGTGCGGGTTGAGGGGCGCCCTTACACCACCATTGAAACGGCGTTGGTCTCGCGGATGGTTGAAGTTATCCTGAAAGATTCTGAGACGGCCTTTCAACCGGTATGTCCGGTTCATTTCGAGCTTGAGCGTCTGGAGACCAATCCGAGATTTGCGACCATCGCGCGGCCCGCTAATGCAGCGATCCTGGTGCGCTTGCGTATTGATATGGAAGACAGGGGCGGCCGGGTTGAGATTATGCTGCCCTATTCGACTATTGAGCCTATCCGGCATTTATTGCTGCAGGGGTTCATGGGGGAAAAATTTGGCCGGGACCAGATCTGGGAGGGGCACCTTGCCAATGAGCTATGGCAAACCGAAGTCCCTATAGATGTTGTGCTTGATGAATTTGAAGTGCCGCTGAAGCGAATCATGAATTTGAAAGTCGGGGAAACCTTGCCCATGACCTGCAGTGCGGAAGATCCCGTTGTGCTGAAGAGCAGCGGCATTCCGCTGTCACGTGGGTTTGTCGGGCAGTCGAACGGGAATGTAGCGTTGAAATTAAAAAATGGTCTTGAGCAACGAGAGAGCAATCATCAAATGATAAATTTTGAGCAGGGTAAATAAAATGGCTGGAGGCGGACTGGGGCTACTTATTGAGCTGATTGTTTCACTACTGCTGGTGGTGACCATTAGCTATTGTTTTATCGTCAACCGGAAATTAAATGCGCTTAGGGCGGATCAGTCTGGACTTCGCATGGTCATCGGTGAGCTTAACCGGTCGAGTGAGCGTGCCGAGCAGGCCATCCTGCATATGAGAAAGACGGCAGAGCATGTTGAAGGCGATATAACGGGCCATATCGGGGCGGCACATGGAGCGCGTGATGAACTGATTGCGGTTATCGAGCATAGCCGGCAGGCGCGGCAGGTGATTGAAAAACTTTCTGAGGTTGATTTACAGGCGTTGCGGCTGGTCTCACAGGCGGCACGGGAGTCTGCACTGCCCAATGATCAGATGAAACTGGCCAAGCAGCTTAAAGAGCAAAGGCTTGGGTTTGGCCCACGCCGGCAAGCGAAGCGGCTGGCAGGTGGCATGTAGCAGGTATGGGGCTTTTTCCCGTGAGTTTTAAAAGGTCAGGGTGTTATGTCTAATTTTCGACTTTTACAATTGGTGGTTTTTGCGGGGCTTTGTCTGCTTGCGCTGAAGGGGACAGCCCTGATGATTGGTGGGGGCGAGGCCCTTACTGGTTATGCTGATCTTCAGGCGCAGGAAGCGCCCGCAGGGGAAGATAAGAAGGCAGTTAAAGAGCCGGAAAAACAGCCAAAAAAAGAAGAAGCTGCAAAAACACCGGCTGGTGCAAAAGAAAAGGAAAGCGCTGCGAAAGATCAGATGGGCCCGGTTCCTAAGAATATGAATCCGATCAAATTTGCTGAAAAAAAGATTCTGCCCTCAAATTCTGAACTGGATTTACTGGAGAGCCTTGCTGTCCGGCGCAGGCAGTTAAACCAACGCGAAACTCAACTAAAACTGAAAGAAAATCTTTTGCAGGCGGCGCAAAAACAGGTTGAGGAACGGATCGAGCAGCTGAAAGAACTTGAAGCCAAAATTCAGGTGGATCTGAAAAAGAAAGATGTTTTGCAGAAAAATCAGTATCAGCGGCTTGTCAAAATTTACTCCTCTATGAAAGCTAAAGAAGCCGCCCGGATATTTGATGGTCTGGATATGCCGATACTGGTGGATTTGATGGGGGCGATGAAAGCGGCTGCCAGTTCGCAAATTATTGCCAAGATGAACCCGGAAAAAGCCCGGGCATTGACTTTGATGCTGGCGCGCAAAAGTCAGATTTCTTCAAACGATACCCTCATGAATAAAGCCAAAGATTTACCTGAGATCAAATCTGAGAAGCCGGCTGCGAAAAATCAGTAGGCGATGCCTTCATAGCTATGGATTGGGTTTAGAGACCGGCATGATGGTTGTTAATTCGTTAATTCTTTTGTTCAAATTTATCTCTTTTCTTAAAGGGGATTTAAGAAAACATTTGTAAAATAATGACTTCGCCCATGAGAATTGTGGGCAGTCACCCGAAAATCCGATCATCAGGGTTTGAGCCAAGGAGTGCGCGCGGGGTATGAGGACGTTTGGTGCAGCTATTCGGACTGTTCAAACCTGGCTGGTGACGGCCGGGGTTTTGCTGTTTGGTTTGCGCTTTCGGCGTCTTTCCAGTATTGCACTGGTTTTTCTTGCGACCTCTCTTGCCGGGAATGGTGCTGCTTTTGGCAAGGTTGTGGTTAGCCACGAAGCGTCAGAGAAAAAGGGGTTTGCGCGGATTGTCCTCGATTTTGAAACGCTGCCCGCTTATGAAAGCAAGGTGGATGACACCATTCTGGTGTTTTCATTTTCTGAACCTGTCAAACTAGATTTCACACAACTTGTTTCAAAATTGCCCAACTATCTGGGTGTGGCCCGGGTTGATCCGGACGGCAGAGCGTTCCGGCTGGCATTTGTTGACAGCTTCAAGGTCAATGTGATGGAAGCTGGAAAGAAGGTTTTCATTGATATTCTGGGCCGTAACTGGAAGGGCATGCCGCCGAACCTGCCGCAGGATGTGGTGCGCGCCATTACCAAGAGAGCGGCGGAGATTGAGGCAGAGAATCAGGAAAGGGAGCGCCAGCGTGCCAAGGCCAGAGCCAGCTACAAAGCCAAAATAAGGGTTGGGGCATTGCCGACTTTTACCAGGCTGGTATTTGACTGGAATAAATTTGTGACCGCGAAAACAGAGCGGCAGGATGAGGTTGTCAAGGTGACGTTCGGGCAACCGGTTGATCTTGATGTTGGCCGGGTGAAGCATAATCTGCCCAAGCACCTGATGGATATTTCTTCTGTGAAGCTTGATAGTGAAACGGTGGTGAACCTTAAACTGGCGCCCAAAGCCCTGGTTCGAGGTTACCGGGAGGGGAGCGATTATGTGATTGATATTTCCCCTTCTGATGTTGCTTTGTCCGAGCAGTTGAAAGGGCTCGACAAATCGAGTGTTGATGATGAGGGGAATGAGATTGGACGGGCTGAGGTGCGCCTGTTTTCTGATGGCGCAGAGGCCTCTGAGAATAAGGGGATCGACGAATTTTCCGGTGCGAATGATGATGTCAAAATGGTGCGTTCCACCTATTCAGCGTTTAACCCGGATGAGTTTGATCTCAAAGTCTTCGGGGATAAACCGGAAGCTGTCGGGTTGCAGCAGGGTGTGGCTGATAGCCCGTCTTTAAAGCTGACCGGGCGCATGGAAAGCGATAATCCGGGCGGCGATCCAGCTGTGGCAGGCAAAGTCAGCCAACCTCTCTTGAAAGAGATGAGAGAGTTCACGGAAATTCAGTTCCCGTTTGATGAGGTGGTGGCGTCTTCCGGATTTATACGGGGCGATACGATCTGGATTGTGTTTGACAGTTTTAAAGAACTGAACCTCACCAATATACTTAAAAAACCATCCTTGCGGATTAAAGCCATTCGCAAAACGCGTCTGCATAATGGTCAGCTTATTCTCATCAAGCTCATGCAACCGATGTTGTTTGCTTTTGAGTTCAAGAACAAGGTGTGGACAGCAAGAATTGGCGACATGGTCACAGCGAATGCCAAATCATTACGGTTACGCCGAAAACAGTCTGGTGATAAAGAACATTATGTCAGCATTACACTTGAGCGGCCCTCTCATGTTTACTGGCTCAAGGATGAAGAGGTGGGTGATCGGATCGGTATGGTGACCAGTTTTCCACCTGTAGAGCAACTGTCAAAGCCGCAAAATTTTGTTGAGTTTTCGACGTTTGGCACGGCACATGGTATTGCCCTTATCCCTAAAACAGATGACCTTGAAATCCGTGTTGGTTTTCAGGAGGTTGTGATCAGCCGTCATAATGGCCTGCATATTTCGAATGATCAGCAGCCTGGCCAAAAGGCACAAAGGGTAAAAGCGCGCAGAAAAGATGTAACGGATCTCGGCTTTATTGATTTTCAGAAGTGGGGCCAGGCGGGGAATGGTTCCTTTATTGATCAGATGGGTGGCTTTGAATCGCGTATTGCACTGGCAGATGAACAGGAAAAGTTCAAAGCGCGCCGCGATTATGCGCGTTTCCTTTTATCAAATGAACTGGCGCTTGAAACTCTTGGTATGCTGCAACAAATCGTCTCCGATACGCCTGAATATCAAAATAATCCGGAGATCAGGGTTCTGCTTGGGGCGGCGAATGTCATGAGCTACCGCCCGAAAGAAGCGCTTAAAGCCTTGTCTCTCGGGGCGCTGTACAATAATGAACATGCGGCGCTCTGGCGGGGGCGGGCGAAGCTGATGCTTGAGAAATGGTCTGATGCGCTGCGCCAGTTTCGAACTGGTGAAGATGCGCTTGGACGTTATCCCGATGCGCAGCGGGCGCAATTTATTCTTGGCGCCGCCAAATCGGCGCTTGCGCTACGCAATTACAAGCTGACAGAGAGTTATCTCAACTCTGTTTCCAATCAAACCGGGGAGCGGGAGATTGATATCGAGCATATGCTGCTGACGGCGCAATATCTTTCCGGCATTGGGCGGGTTGAAGATGCGATGCGGTCTTACGAGATTGTTGCTCATTCTGAGGTGGCTCCGGCTGCTGCCAAGGCGAAATTAAACATGGTCAACCTGCAACTTGAGAATAACACAATCGATCATGGCGAAGCCTTGCATGAGCTTGAAGGGCTGCAACTGATTTGGCGGGGTGATTCAACAGAACTTGAGATGATGGCCCTGATGTCACGGCTTTATGCGGAGAAGGGTGATTACCGGCTTGCTTTTGCCAATATGAAGCAGGCGGTCAAGGCGTTTCCAACAGATGATAATGCCTTGCGGATACAGGATGAGATGGCTGAGGTTTTCAAAACCCTGTTTCTGGAAAATAAAGTGACCGATATGCGGCCTATTGAAGCTCTGAGCCTGTTTTATGATTTCAAAGAACTGACACCGGTTGGCCGGACAGGTGATGAGATGATCCGAATGCTGGCGGATCGTTTGATTGATGTTGATCTGCTTGACCATGCGGCAGAGTTGCTTGAGCATCAGGTGACAAACCGTGTGCGCGGGGCAGCGCGCAGTCAGGTGGCGGCAAAACTTGCCATGGTTTATCTGATGAACAGGAAACCGGCACTGGCGCTTAAAACCATCGGCCGGACACGGCAGCCCAATTTACCGAAGAAAGTCAAAGAGGCGCGGGACATCCTTGAAGCGCGCTCATTAAGCGAACTTGGCCAGGTTGACGGGGCGATTGATATTCTCAACCGGATGAAGGGTGCTGAAATTGAGCGGATGAAGGCTGATGCTTACTGGAATGCCCAGCAATGGGGAAAGGCTGGGGAGCAACTTGAGAAAATTCTCGGTGCAAGCTGGAATGACAGTGAGCCTTTAGAGCCTTTTCAGCGCCAGGATGTTCTCCGGTCAGCGATTTCCTATTCTCTCTCTCAGGATGCGTTTGCACTCTCAAGATTGCGCAAGAAATTTTATAACAAGATGGTCAATAGCGCTGATGCGAGCTCATTTATTGTCGTTACCAAACCGGTGAAAAAGAACGGTGAGGCTTATAAGCGTCTGGCCAAGGATATTGCCGCGATCGACACGCTTGATACCTTCATGAAGCAGTACCGTGACTTTTATAAGGACAGTCTTTCAGCTGATGATAAAACCAGCGGGCCGAGCAATCAGGAAGGCTAGGACCGGGAACGCTCCGGTCAGGCCGCAACGGGCCTGACCGTTGATTAATGCAAATCAATCCAGTTCAAATTTATCTTTATAATCTTCGGCAAGGGCCGGGTCCTGATCCGGTTTGCGCAAGATGCAATTGCCAATGACGAGGGTGTCCATTTCTGTGCCCATGAAGCAGTGGAAGGCATCTTCCGGGGTGCAGACTATAGGCTCACCGCGCACATTAAAGCTGGTGTTGACAACGATTGGGCAACCCGTTTGTTCCTTGAAGGCAGAGATCAGGGCGTGATAGCGGGGGTTGGTCTCCTCGTGTACGGTCTGGATTCTTGCTGAATAATCCACATGTGTGATTGCCGGGATGGTGGAGCGGGGAACATTGAGTTTTTCAATGCCAAAGAGTTTCTGGTCTTCATCTGATATTTCAAGGCGGTGCTGTTCTTTTACAGGTGCAACCACCAGCATGTAGGGGCTTTCGCTCTCATGCTCGAAATAATTTCCAACTTCGCTTGCCAGAATGGAGGGGGCAAAGGGGCGGAAGCTCTCCCGGTATTTGATTTTCAGGTTGAGGGTTTTCTGCATTTTTTCATTGCGGGGATCACCAAGGATGGAGCGGCCACCCAGTGCGCGGGGGCCAAATTCCATCCGGCCCTGGAACCAGCCAACGGCATGGCCGTCATGCAGGCATTTGGCCGTTTCCTGCATTAAATGTGGTTCATCCATCACTTCAAATTTTGCGCCTGACTTCATGAGACGGTCTTCAATGTCGCTTTGCTCATAAGCCGGGCCGAGATAGCTGCCGCTCATATTGTCCATACCGTTATTAACGGTACGGGGCATGTCTTTTTCGACATAATAAGCGGCGAGGGCTGCTCCGAGTGCACCGCCAGCGTCACCTGCGGCTGGTTGCACCCAGACTTTTTCAAAGCTGCCGCCGCGAATGATCTTGCCATTGGCAACACAGTTGAGAGCGACGCCGCCGGCTAGGCAAAGATTGGGAATGCCATATGTGGCAGCGAGGTCGGCTGCCATTTTCAGCATGACCTCTTCGGTCACGGCCTGGACAGAGGCGGCCAGATCCATTTCCCGTTGAGTGATTTTTTGCTCGGCTGTGCGCGGCGGAGCACCAAACAGTTTATCGAATTTTTTCGATGTCATGGTGAGGCCGGTGGCGTAATTAAAATAGCTCTGATCAAGCCAGAAACTGCCATCATCCTTGATATCAATCAGGTGTTCCTTGATCAGATCGGCGTATTTTGGTTCACCATAGGGAGCGAGCCCCATGATTTTATATTCACCGGAGTTCACTTTAAAGCCGGTGTAGTAGGTGAGGGCGGAATAGAGCAGCCCAAGGGAATGGGGGAATTGTATTTCCCGAACGGTTGTCAGGGTGTTGCCGCGGCCAATGGCAACTGAGGCGGTTGCCCATTCGCCGACGCCGTCCATGGTGAGGACAACGGCTTCCTCGAAGGGAGAGGGGAAAAATGCGGAAGCGGCGTGGCTTTGGTGGTGCTCTGCAAAAAGAAGTTTTTCCTCGATACCTTCGGCGTCGTCAAAGTTTTCAAAGAGTTTGATCAAGCTGTCTTTCTGGAAGAGCTTGTCCTTGATCCAGACGGGCATGGCTGTTTTGAAGCTTGGAAATCCTCTTGGGGCAGAGGCCAGGTAGGTTTCCAGCAGACGTTCAAATTTTAAAAACGGCTTTTCAAAAAAGACCAGGTGATCAATATCGCTGATGTTCAGGCCCGCTTCTTTCAAGCAGTAGGCAATGGATTCGCTGGGGAAGCCAGGGTCATGTTTTTTGCGGGTGAAGCGCTCTTCCTGAGCGGCTGCGATGATTTTGCCATCTTCGATGAGGGCGGCGGCGCTATCATGATAAAAGGCGGAAATTCCTAAAATACGCATCTTACTGATCTCTTAACTCTGTTGGGTTGCTGTTTGAGGGACGCACCAGCGCGTCCCTCAAGCTTCGTGGAGGTTGGCAGATTTTGTTTAAAAGACTGTGTAGATAAAGGGTGCAATTGCAGAACCCTGAGCCAACATAAGCAAAGCGCCAAAGGCAATGAGGATTACCAGGATAGGCATGAGCCACCATTTTTTACGGGCACTCATGTAAGCCATGATTTCTTTGATAAAACTTTTCATCTCTTGGACCTCTCTTCGATCTTTCTCAACTTTAAAACTGATTTTTCATGGAGCGGACTGACAGTTCTTCGTCTTTTTCAATCCAGTAGGTTTTTGATTGCCGGTCCCTTTTTGAGCGCAGGGGGTCAGCTTTCAGTTGCATGATGAGGCCAGCCGGGGTGATCACCAGAGCAAACAGAATGAACATGATCAGCGGATTTACGACTTTAAACAGCAGCAATGAAAATTTGAACCATACGATATTGAGGGGGCGCAGCAGGTGGCTGGCAAACCGGGCAAGGCCGGCAAATATAACGGCAACAGCAAGGGCTAAATAGACCCACATTGATAGGCTATAATCATTTGAATAAAAGATGATACCGGCGACAATGGCAGCAACAGCTGCAAAGACAAAGCCGGTTGAGCTGTCTGTCGGCATGTCCGGATGTTCGTGTTCATAGTGCTCATGAAAATTTTTCGCCATGATAGTCTCTTTCTTTCAGCTAGAATGCCCAGCGGCCTTAATTGGTTTGTTCCGGTTTAATCAGAAATTGCAGTTCAAGGTCTCTGGCAATGGCCTTGCCAGCTACTTTATTGCCAAGTTTGTTCCAGTGCCAATCCCAGGGAAATTCAAACTTTTGCTTGTTTTTCCTGTAGTGTTTTTCAAAAGCGCCGTGGAGATCGAGAAAGGATATTCCCACTTCCTTGCTGGTTTCGGCTGCAATTTCATTGAGTGTGTTGGCTTCATAATCAGTTGCCGGGTTCCCTGTGTAGATGGCCTCGCGAACAGGGTCCATGGCAATGAGCAGTTTGAAATTGTGTTGCTGACTTAACGCTTGAAGCCGCTCGAAGATATAGCGGGTTGAGCGTTTTATTTTATCAAGCTCAGTGATGTTTCGGACATCTATCGCGGATTGTATGTAGCCGTGTCTGGGGGGCTTGACGCTTGCGATTGCCGCCGTTTCAGCCTCTTCCTTATTGATGAGCCGGCGAACAGTGACGGCAAGACCGGTTTGATAATAAAGATGGCGGAAGCTGCGGCTTTTTTTCAAAAGATCGATCCATCCGGGTTTGTAACCGGCCGGTGGGGTTTCCTGAATTGTGCTGTCTTCCAATTTCAACTTCATGAAACTGGAGGAATAGCGGCCATAGAGAAACCGATAACTTTCGTCAAAATCATTGTGGATCAGCTCAATAACGACAATATCTGGTTTGTATTGCAGGGTTTCTTGCTCCAGCATGTAGAGATACTGACTTAGCGGGGCACCATCTATGCCGAACCGGTAGACTTCAGTTTTGTGGCCCTTCCGGTTCAGCTCCTGTTCGATCACTTCAGCAAAGCCCTCATCTGTATTGACGGCAGATGCCTGGACGTAGCTGTCTCCGATCACGGCGATGCGGGTTAGTCCCTGCTGTTTCGCTTTCACATAAGCTTTTTTGGTTGAGTTCCAGCCATTCTCGTTAATTGAGACCTTATGACTTTGCCCATCCGGTTCATAGAGCACCGCGTTCACACCGGGTTGATAGCGGATGATGTTATTAATGCTGGTATTGGGGAGGGCATCTGATGTTTTCAGGATATATTTGAAGATTACGAATTCAAACACCAGAAAACAGACAAGCAGTGAACCCGTCAGCAGGCATAGATTTTCTATAATGGCTTTTCGTGTCATTTTGGGTCACACACTTTTAACTATCAGGCTTTGTATCTGTTTCCTAAAGAGGGAATGACCCATTATTGATCATTAATACGATGATCTTTCCAAAGAGGGCCTCTCTTCTTCAGTTGGGGTATGACGTTGCAATGAAGAGGCCAGATTAACTTCATTTCTGGTGCCATAGTCTGATCATAAACCAGTTTGGTTGCTGAATTGCCCAAAGCCAATGACCAGATTTTATTCAAATTTTAATGAAAATTGCCGCTCGGCGCGCATTGCCCCTTGCGTCCGGGTTTATTTTCCGGTTTACCCTTGTGGCCCGTTGGGCTAACACTCTTAGGCTCAAAAGCTAATCCTTCAACTGAGGTAGAATTCCCCCATGAGCACACCGCAATATGTGTTTGTTTGCCAGAAACTGACCAAAGCCTATTCAGGCGGCAAAACACTTTTTGAAAATATTACCCTGTCCTTTTTACCAGGCGCCAAAATTGGCGTTGTGGGTGTGAACGGGGCTGGTAAATCGACGCTGTTAAAAATCATGGCCGGTGTGGATACAGAATTTTCAGGTGAGGCGTGGGCAGCTGAGGGCATCAGGGTCGGTTATCTGGCGCAGGAACCGCAACTGGATGAAACTAGAGATGTTCTTGCTAATGTGATGGATGGGGTGGCGACGAAAAAAGCCATTCTTGATCGCTATAATGAGCTGGCGATGGAGTATTCAGAGGAAACGGCTGATGAGATGGCCGCGTTGCAGGACCAGATTGACGCGCAGGATTTGTGGGACCTTGATGCCCAGGTTGAGCAGGCGATGGATGCGCTTCGCTGCCCTGACGGGGCTGCGGATACGGCAAGCTTATCGGGCGGTGAAAAACGGCGGGTGGCGCTTTGCCAGCTTTTGTTGTCAAAGCCGGACATGCTTTTGCTTGACGAGCCGACCAACCATCTTGACGCGGAAACAGTGGCCTGGCTGCAGCGTTATCTCGAAGATTTTCCGGGAACCGTTATTCTCATAACCCACGATCGGTATTTTCTTGATCAGATCACCAACTGGACGCTTGAGCTAGACCGGGGGCGGGGTATTCCTTATGAGGGGAATTATTCGGCCTGGCTGGAGCAAAAGCAAAAGCGCCTGCAACAGGAGGGGCGTGAGGATGCTTCACGCAAGCGGTCAATGTCGCGTGAGCTTGACTGGATCCGCTCCAGCCCGAAAGCCCGCCAGGCCAAGTCTAAAGCGCGGATCAAGTCCTATGAAGAACTGGCCAATAAGGCGGACCATGAAAAAGTGTCTACAGCGCAGATATCCATTCCGCCCGGAGAGCGGCTCGGCGGGGTGGTGATCGAGGCGGACAAGTTGACCAAGGGGTTTGATGGCAAGCTGTTGGTTGATGACCTTTCCTTCCAGTTGCCGCCGGGGGGGATTGTCGGGGTTATCGGGCCGAACGGTGCCGGTAAAACAACGCTGTTTAAAATGCTGACCGGGGTGGAGACACCGGATGACGGGGCTATTCGCCTTGGTGAGACGGTTGAACTTGGCTATGTCGACCAGTCCCGGGATGATCTTGATGGGTCTAAAAATGTCTGGGAGGAGATCTCTGACGGGCTAGACCAGATTTTGCTTGGCAAGCGGGAAGTGCCGTCGCGGGCTTATGTGAGCTGGTTTAATTTTAAGGGCGGTGATCAACAAAAGAAGGTTGGTGACCTTTCTGGTGGTGAACGCAACCGGGTGCATTTGGCGAAAATGCTGAAACAGGGTGGTAATGTGCTGCTGCTCGACGAGCCGACCAATGATCTGGATGTCGAGACCTTGTCAGCACTTGAAGCGGCATTGGAGGATTTTCCCGGCTGTGCGGTGGTGATCAGCCACGACCGGTTCTTCCTTGACCGGATCGCAACGCATATTCTTGCCTTTGAGGGCGATAGCCATGTGGAATGGTTTGAGGGTAGCTTTTCTGATTATGAAGAAGATAAAAAGCGCCGGCTTGGCGAAGATGCTGTGAACCCGCACCGTATTAAATTTAAACGCTTTGAGCGATAAGTGTCCGCTAAAAAGTCCTTCGCTTTCGCTTAGTGTACTTTATTATCGGTTGGATGAAGGTGTGACAAAATCTTGGGGCGGCCCTTCGCTTTTGTCACCCTTTATATTTACATCTTCTTTATTCACTGTGGATCTGGGAGTTCACTTGAATTAGGGGGGCGTAAATAACGGGCCCTTGTTGATATTGGGCCCTATTCGATGATGCGAAACCCGCTTTATACCTTCAGCTTTGTCGGCGCGTTCGGGGTTGGGCTGCAGTTTGGGGCTGTGTTGACCGGGATTTTCGCTTTCCTTTTATCTATGCGCTTTTTTTCTGCTTTCCGTTCCTCTGCTGGCATGGATTGAGGTCGCACAGGAAGATGCAGTGATCCCCTTTCTGTTTTGGGTTTTTTGATTGTTGACTTTTCACGGCGTTACTTATTTTCCAGGAGGTTAATAGAACGGGCCCTCACCTTGATCTATGACAAAACACCCAAAAATCACCTGATATATTGATAGGCTATTGGTCTCATTTTTCATCAGTCTATCGTCTGCTTGGAATGAAGGCGCTTTGCTGATAGCCTCTTTGGAAATTAAAAAAAATATTAGAGGGAAGATATGAGTAGTTTACGCATTGTTGGTGCCGGCTTTGGCCGGACGGGCACTTTGTCCATGAAAATGGCTTTGGAAGAGTTGGGTTTTGGGCCATGCCATCATATGGAAGAGGTGATGGAACGGGATGATCAGGCCGAACACTGGCAGGCGGCCGTTGACGGGAAGGATGTTGACTGGAGCATGGCGATGCTTGGGTTCAAGTCCTGCGTTGACTGGCCTTCAGCAACATACTGGCGCGAACTTTCGGAACATTTCCATGAAGCCAAGGTGCTGCTGACCGTCAGAAGCACTGATAGCTGGTATAACAGCATTTCAAAAACCATTTTTCCCCTGCTTGGCGGCGGTGTTGAAAACCCCCCGCCTGGCTATATGGGAGAGGTTATTAAAATGGCGCACCAGCTTATTTTTGATCATACATTCAAAGGCAATATTTCTGATCCTGAGCATGTGAAAGCGATTTATGAAGCGCATAACCAGAACGTTATTGACAGCGTGCCGGCTGATCGGTTGCTGGTCTATAACCTTGGGGATGACTGGGAGCCTTTGTGTGACTGGCTGGGTGTGCCTGTTCCTGAAACAGACTATCCGCGTAGTAATAACCAAGACGAATTCTGGGATAATTTTGGAGGTGGTCAGAGACCTGACTAGCCGTTACAAACGAATTTGTATTCACAAACCTGACAGGGATATTCGGTCATGTTCATAGATTTTTTAAGCTATCTGGAAGAGATTCCCTATCGCTATATGACAACAGTACCTTTTGCCTTGCCTTTCATCTGGGCCGGGGCGGTGCTTGGCCACAGCTTTATTGCAACCCATGCCAAATATAAAGCACCAAACCTTGAGGATCATGTTGCGGTGGAGGTCGGGAATGCGACCTTCACCCAGTTTTTCCTGTTTGAAATGCTGTTCCTTGCCGGGATCACGGCAACCATGGTTATTTCCAATGTTGGTGGGTATTTATGGTTTGTGTTTGCGCTCGTTTCCATAAGCGTATTTTTGCAGCGCTATTACCTTAAACCCATCCTTTTTAACAAGGTTGATGACTTCGAGCATAACCGGCCCTTGCCGTCGCAGTTTCATTTTAAATTCTACACTGTGCTTGAGTGCATCAAGTTTATCACGCTGATCGGGCTTGGTTCCTTGCTGATCCGTTATTGATCTTTTGCCCAGGGTTGGGGAAAAATGTTGGGATGTCTCCCTCACTCCAGGCGGGGTATTTGTTCATTACGGATTGAAACAGTTCGCTGTTCAGAAAACCCTCCAGCCAGTTTATCAAGTCTGCGCCCTGTTCTTTGCCGAAGCGCTCCCGGTCCGTATTGGCAAACTGGCGGACAAAAGGGGCGATGGTGATATCTGCCAGGCCTGGCCTGTCTCCAAACAGAAATGTGTGTTTTTGCAAACGGTCGTTTAGCTTTGAGAGGAACGCATTGGCTTTTTCTCTCTGATCTTCCGGGTCTTCATCCGGGTAGCGGACCGCGTATTTGGTACGGTCAAGATGGTGTTTAAAGGGGCCATCATTTTCGCTGATGAGCCCGAGCATGTTTTGCAAGTTTCCCTTTTGGGGGGTTAGAAACTCCAGGGGATCATTTTGCCTGAGTGCCCAAAGGGCTATGTTGAGACTTTCATCTATGACATTATCTCCGCCTAACCAGAGGACAGGTACTGTGCCTTTCGGGCTAAGCTCTAACATGTGATCAGGTTTGTTCTTAAGCACCACTTCGCGCAGCTCAACTTTTATATCGGCTGCCATCAACCCGAGGCGCGCACGCATGGCGTAAGGGCAGCGGCGAAAACTGTAAAGTATGGGGGGCGGGATGTTCTGCATTGTTGATGGTGGTCTTCTCTGGGTTTGGGGCATAGAATATGGCTCAACCAGATATAGTAAGATCTGATCAGCACTACAACAAGGAGGGGTAAAATTATGCCACTTATTCGGATTGATGTTATTGAGGGGCGCACCGAGGAAGAGATTAAGGCATTGCTGGATGCTGTGCATAAGGCGATGGTTGCCGCGTTCAAAGTGCCGGAGCGGGATCGCTATCAGATCCTTACGGAACACGCGAAATCCCGGATGATTATTGAAGATACGGGGCTGGACATTCCGCGTACAGACAAAGTGGTGGTGCTTGAGGTGATCAGCCGGCCGCGGCCGCGCGAATTAAAGGAGACGTTTTACCGTCTCATGGTGGAAGCGCTTGAAGCTGAGTGCGGGATAAAACCTTCTGATGTGATGATTTCTATGGTCTCCAACACGGATGAAGACTGGTCGTTTGGCTTTGGCCGGGGGCAGTTTATGACTGGAGAATTATAGAGTAAGCCAAACGCTTCATATATCTC
>CAYGPF010000001.1:0-124027 GCA_964351785.1 uncultured Rhodomicrobium sp. | reverse complement strand
GGCGGCGCTGGGCGCCGGGCTTCGCCATGTCGTTCGAACCTCCGGTCCAATCTCCTCTCATTTCTAAATCTTTGGTGAGGGTAAAGATTTCTGACTTCTCACGGGCTGATCTTGTGGCTTTGGCTGGGGGCAGTTTATGACTGGAGAATTATAGAGTAAGCCAAACGCTTCATATATCTCACGGTCATGCCGCGCAAAGGCGCGGCGCCCTCCGATTGGGCGGCGCTGGGCGCCGGGCTTCGCCATGTCGTTCGAACCTCCGGTCCAATCTCCGTCTATTACTTATTATTGTTTTTTGAAAATGGCTTTGCGGTAAGGGGCGAGACGGGCTTGATCATCAAGGATGATTTTACCATTTCGTTGCTTTACGCCAAGTGAGTGCCAGAGTTTACCAAGATCCGGGCTGACGGGCTTTGATGCCATGGCGTGGTACAGATCACTCAATGCCGTGGTGTTGGTGCCAAGGTCGGCGGTTTTCATAATTTTCTCAATCGGCCAGCTGGTTTCAAAATTCCCGCCTGATTTTAAAACAGCTTTCATCGCTGTCTGAAGCCCGGCGCTGTTGTTGCTCTGTTTGCGGATTCCAATGTCGGCCAGCAGGCAAAATAAAGCACCACCCCAATATCGCCGACCCCAGGTCGGGGTGTGATCCAGCCCTTTGTCTCCTTTTTGCGGCAGGCCTTTAGGCATGTCCCTTATGAAATCCGCCCAGATGGTTTCCTGGCTGAGGTCACCTGCCTGTACTCTCGCCACAGATTCAAGATACACAGCAAGGCCTTCCGAGAGCCATAAATGCTGAGGCGCTACACGGGGGAAGGCAAGGTGGATCATTTCATGAATGGCGACCCAGTCTTTATCCAGATCTTCCTTTTGGGTGTTGATCCCGACAGGCAGGCGGATGAAGGCTTCGTAATGGCCAAAAGCCTTGCCGCCTTTCACGCCTCGTCCCGGCATGGGCACGATATGAATGCGCAGGTGATGAACAGGGTAGTTGCCGTAGAAGCTGGTAACTATGGTGGCCGCGTTGCTTAGCCAGGCCACAAGCTCGGTTTTCGGCAGGTCAAATTTTCCGGGGCTGAAGATGATGTTTATGTCAGCGCCGCCAATTTTCAGATTGGCCGGGGTTTCTGTTTCTTTTGCTTCAGTTGCAGGGGCTCTTATGGGGTCGTCTTCAGCAGCGTTCATCAGGGTGCTGTTAAATGTCAGGCATAAAAAAACGAATAAAAAGGCGCTGGGCTTGATCATGGTTAGCATCAGGCGGTGGAAATTTGACCAAATTCAGCATGGGCCGGCCTTGCGGGTTATCACTTTTGCGTTAGTTCATCCGGCTTCTGCTTATGAAGGGTCTCAAAGGCTTTCAGAAAATCTCACCACATCACCACCGGCCGGGCCGATAAGTTCATCTTCCCACATCACACGGCGGCCGCGGATGATGGTGCCTTTGGGCCAGCCTTTAACGGTCTGGCCATGATAGGGTGTCCATTTAGAGCGGCTTTCAATCCAGCTCTCGTCAATGGTGCGCGTCTGGTTCATGTCCACGATAGTAAAGTCCGCGTCCATGCCGACGGCGATGCGTCCTTTGGTGGCCAATCCAAAAATTCTGTTCGGGCCATGAGAAGTTAGGTCAACAAAGCGGGCAAGGCTTAACCGGCCATTATTGACATGATCAAGCATGATGGGCACAAGCGTTTGCACGCCGGTCATGCCGGAGGGGCTTTCGGGGTAGGGTTTTTCTTTTTCTTCCCTTGTGTGCGGCGCGTGGTCAGAGCCGAGCACATCAACCACACCGGCCTGTAGCCCGGCCCAGAGGCCTTCTGCATGGTGGGCCGCGCGCAGTGGCGGGTTCATCTGGGCGTAGCTGCCAAGGCGCTCATAAACTTCGGGAGCGGTCAGGCTCAGATGCTGAGGGGTGACCTCCACTGTTGCGACGTCCTTATGATGGGCGAGATAGGCCATTTCTTGCGCAGTTGAAATATGAAGGACATGAATGCGTTTTCCAGCTTGCCGGGCGGCATTGACAAGGCGCTCAGTTGAGAGCATGGCTGCGGTTTCATCGCGCCATTCGGGATGGCTTGAGGGATCTCCCTTGCGGCGGACATCCTTACGGGCGATCAGGCGGGCTTCATCTTCTGAATGAAAGGCAGCCCGGCGGTTTATTTTTGAGAGAATCAGTTTGAGGCTGGCTTCATCATCAACCAGAAGGTTGCCAGTGGAAGAGCCCATGAATACTTTAATACCGGCTGAGCCTTCAGCTTTTTCCAACTCGTTAATATTATCAATATTTTCCCTTGTGCCGCCGACATAAAAGGCAAAATCACAAAACATGCGGTTTCTGGCG
This sequence comes from uncultured Rhodomicrobium sp., assembly GCA_964351785.1. Classification (GTDB taxonomy): domain Bacteria; phylum Pseudomonadota; class Alphaproteobacteria; order Rhizobiales; family HXMU1428-3; genus HXMU1428-3. The sequence continues at coordinate 121,689 of CAYGPF010000001.1, read as the reverse complement.
CGCTTTACCTTGTCAGCAAGGGTATCAAGGCAGGTTGTCAAAGGCGAAGTGTTGGGCATTTCAAAAACAGCGGTAACACCGCCCATAACAGCGGCGCGGCTGCCTGTCTCCAGATCCTCCTTATGTTCATTGCCCGGTTCCCTGAAATGCACCTGACTGTCAATGACGCCGGGCAGGATGGTGAGCCCTTTGGCGCTGATGGTTTCATTGGCACGTTCTTCTGGCAAGTGTTTGAGGGCCGTGATTTTGCCGTTCTTTACACCGATATCAGTGTGGATCTCACCATCATGGTTGATAATGGTGCCGTCTTTGATAATGAGATCAAAAGTCATTGTCATAAGGATTTGGGCTTTCTATGTTTTCGTTCCAGCTTTACTTACCTGCTTGTTGGGCAGACAAGAGAGGATGAATTGACGCTCTTATTTATGTGAAACAACACCTCACCTCTTACGTATTTGTCAAGGGGTGGTTTTGCGGACTGGTGGCTTGACAAGATCATTAAACCTGCAAAAGTCTTGTGATGAAAAATATCGCTGATTTGGTGAGCACCATTGTTTTAAGGAGCGTTTAATGACCAAGATTGTGACACTTCTTGATCGGGCTGTCATCTTTGTATCTGGCAGTGAGGCCAAAAATTTTCTTCAAAATATCATCACCAATGATCTGGAGCGGCTGAATAAAATGCCGGTGATCATGGCGGCGCTTCTGACACCGCAAGGTAAAATTTCCTATGAGTTTTTTATCCTTGAACATGATGACGGATTTTTACTGGAAACGGCGAGGGGCGGCCTGGATGAATTATTTAAAAAACTTAATTTATACAAATTGCGGGCTGATGTTCAGATCGAGGATTGGTCATTGAGCCATATGGTTGTCTGGCTGGACGGTCAGGATGACAGGGGGGGCGTTCATGGTCGTCTCTATAAAGATCCAAGACATGAACAGATGGGATGGCGCGGGATTGTAAGTGTGGAAGCAATGGCGGCGTTTTCCGAAGGGCATGAGCCTGGCTCTATGGATGATTATCTGGCGCACCGGCTGATGGTGGGGATGCCGGAGGGGGGGTATGATTATGCTTTTGGGGATATCTTTCCGCATGAGGCAGGGCTTGATATTCTGGAGGCCATAGATTTTCAAAAAGGATGTTATGTGGGGCAGGAAATTGTCTCGCGGATGGAGCATCGCTCTACGGTGCGAAAACGGATTGTTATCGTTGAGGGGGCAAAGTCACTGCCTCTCCCTGGCACAGAGATCAGAACCACGCAATCGCTGATCGGGGTGCTTGGTTCGGGGCTTGGCAATAAGGGGCTTGCGCTGGTCAGGCTTGACCGGGCGGGGCGGGCCATCAGAGATGGAGATGAGATGAGATCGGAAGGTGTGCCGGTGACGCTTTCTATTCCGCCATGGGCGGCTTATAAATTCCCTGTGAATGATACAGTCAGAGGGGGTGATTAGATGGGCCGCTGCGGATGGGTCGGTGCGGACCCATTATATATCACTTACCACGATGAAGAATGGGGGGTGCCGGAACTATCGGATCAGGCACTGTTTGAAAAACTGATTTTAGAGGGCTTTCAGGCCGGCCTATCCTGGATCACGATTTTAAGAAAACGGGAAAATTTTCGGCGGGCCTTTGCCGGGTTTGACGCGGAAAAAATGCTTCGCTTCAGTGAGAAAAAGCGTGAAAAACTGATGCAGGATACTGGCATCATACGCAACAGGGCCAAGATTGAAGCGGCCTTTACAAATGCGCGCGCCTTTCTTGAGTTTCAGGCGAGTGGCCCGGGATTGGCTGCTTTTTTCTGGGATGCGGTGGATGGCACGCCTTTGCAAAACAATTATAAAAACCTCAAGGATATACCGGCAAAGACGGCGATGAGCGAAAAAATTTCCAAGGAGCTGAAAGCGGTTGGCTTCAGATTTGTCGGGCCAACAACGGTTTATGCCCACTTTCAGGCGATGGGACTGGTGAATGATCATGTTGTTGACTGTCCGGGACATGCAAAATGTGCAAAACTTGGGGCATCTTTAAAATTTAAACATTTGTCATGAGGCTTTGGCATGAATGAACGGGAGGCTTTGTTAGAAGCCATTCGAGAGGCGGGCGGTCTTGAAAAACGCGCCTGGCAGAGGATGCTCTCTGGTCGGCGGCTGGACCTTTTGGATCCTGACCCGAAAGATATTGAGATTGAGGACATTGCCCACGGGCTTGCCCGTGTGGCCCGCTGGAATGGGCAAACGATTGGGGATCACGCTTTTTCAGTGGCGGAGCATTCGCTTTTTGTGACCGATATTGTTAAAGAGATCAAACCTGATGTGAGTGATGCGGTGCTGCTGGCCGGGCTGTTGCATGACGGGGCTGAATATGTTGTGGGAGACTTGATCAGCCCATTTAAGGCGGCGATCGGCCAGGATTACAAGGTGTTTGAGTTGAAGTTACTGGATGCTATTTTTAAACGCTTTGACATCATGGAGCTAATAAAAGATGCGGATAGGGAATTGATTAAAGAAGCTGATGGAATCGCAGCTTATTTTGAATCAGTGCAATTGGCGGGTTTTTCCGAAGAGGAGGCACGCCTCTGTTTTGCCGCTCCGCTCGGGGGGGCTTATGGCGTTGATCGATTTGTGTTTGAACTTGAAGCGCATCCGGTTGCGCAGGTGCAGGCCGCTTTCATAAAACGGTTTCAGGCTTTGCGGTAACGGCTGCGGCATTGGTATATCTAATGTTTGCTGATGGCAGGAGAAATAAAAGTCAGGATTTGCTATGAATGATGCTGAGCGTGCGCCAGACTTATTGGAAACCGCTCGTATTTTTGGCGGGCCATTGGCTGCGGTGCATCAAACCATCGCGCGTCACAATATCGGTTGGCTTGTATCTGCGATCAATGCGGATACCATGCTCGAGACGCCAGAAATGTTGATTGCTGACAGGCATCTGAAACTGGCCATGAACGATATCAGCAGTGAACGTGAAGGTTTGGTCCTGCCAAGCGATGTGCATGTCGCGAGGTTGATTGAATTTGTTAAACAATGGGACCAACGCTCACCAATGATGATCCATTGCTGGGCCGGGGTTTCCCGCTCAACGGCCGGGGTTTTCATTGCGCTTTGTCAATTGAATGAGCAGCAGGCTGAAGCAGAAATTGCCGGAATATTACGAACAGCCAGCCCAACAGCCACCCCGAATTTAAAGCTTGTTGAACTTGCCGATGATCTTCTTGGCCGCCAGGGCCGAATGGTTGAGGCAATTGTTCAAATTGGCCAGGGTGAAATGACCATGGAGGGGGCGGTATTTTCACTGCCTGCTCAGCTAGGGGATGGCTGATCGCTTATGTCACGATCACAGAGAAACCGAAGCACTGGGGATAAAGCTGCACTGCATCCAAAAGGTGGTCTTGAGATTGGTTTGAATGCAGCGATTGTGGCCCTCAATCAGCGTGAGCCGATGATATTGACTGTGACGGGTGATGCTGATGGGGCCGAGTTTGGATTGCCTTTCGGACCGTTTGACCCGTTGCAGCATCCAACAATGGAAATGGCGGTTCGAGGTTTTGTGTGCGAGCAGACGGGGCTAAATCTTGGTTATATAGAACAGCTTTATACATTCGGTGACCGGGGGCGTGCGGCTGCCAGTTTGCGGCGGGATGAAATGCATGTGGTCTCTATTGGATATCTTGCTTTAACGCGGATGGGCGGGAACCCGCCATCCGGGGCAGGATGGCGGCGTTGGTACGCTGCTTTTCCCTGGGAAGACTGGCGGGAGGGTCCGCCGCAGATAATTTCACGTGACATTCTTCCAAGGCTTGAGCACTGGGCGAAGCTGCACGGAGAGGATCAGCAGCGCCGGGCTAAAATTGATCGTGTCCATATTTGTTTTTCCGAGAGTGGTACCAATTGGGATGAGGAAAAGGTGCTCGACAGGTATGAGTTGCTATATGAAGCCGGGCTAGTGGCAGAAGCGGCGCTGGATGGGCGGCCCGCGGCACAGCACTGGGAAGATTTACCGCGTTTTGGCGATGCCATGATCCATGATCACAGGCGCATTCTGGCAACGGCTATGAGCCGGATGCGGGCCAAGATCAAATACCGACCTGTGATTTTTGATCTTATGCCGGACAGTTTCACACTGTTGCAATTACAACAGACGGTTGAGGCAATATCCGGTGGGTTGCTGCATAAACAGAATTTCCGCCGGCTTGTGGAGAAGGCCGGGTTGGTGGTTGCCACCGGCAAAATGTCAGTTGAAACGGGGGGGCGCCCGGCAAAGCTGTTTCGGTTTCGCAAGAAAATCCTGCTTGAGCGGCGCACAGCTGGCGTCAGGGTGCGCACCTGAGTTAATGATTGACTGTTATTCACCAGAGCCATGCAGAAAAGAAAAAGGCATCACTTCGTTCAGAGGTGATGCCTTTTCTTATTTTGATGAAATCTGAAATATTCGCTTTGGTCAGCTCTCCTCTAATGGGAGATCTGGTATAATTTCTTTGTGGTTCCTAGTTGAAGAAAAGATTGAAAAAGGTTGGTGCGCCTTGATATTTTTTCTTTTTGCTGACCACATTTATTGGTGATTTGTTGATGCGTTGTCTTGGCTCAAGCCCCATTGGGCGACCTGCGAGTGCAGCATAGACCCGTTTGTCATGACCGTAGATATCATTGAAGTGGCTGACACTGCCATCCTCATTTTTCCACATGGTAAAATAGGTGACGTGGGTTGGGATTTTGGTTTTCAGTTCCACACGCTGATTGCGGCGGCTGGCCACACGCTTATTAATTTCCTTGCGACTAATGTTCTCATTTTTGAGCAAAAATTCTGCCATTTTCAATGGATCTCTCAGGCGCATACAGCCATGGCTGAAGGCCCGCACGGAGCGGTTGAAAAGGTTTTTGGTTGGTGTGTCATGCAAATAGACACTGTGCTTGTTTGGAAACAGGAACTTGACCCGGCCCAGTGCGTTTCTTGGTCCAGGAGGTTGGCGAATAAAGACACGGCCATTTACATAGCGGCTTTCATAACCATTTGGTGCCACGCCACCCATTTCATTCCAGATGATGGATTGCGGAACGTTCCAGTATGGGTTGAAAACCACAGTTTCCATTTCATCGGAAAAGCTCGGTGTCTTCTGGGTGCGTTTGCCGGTGATGACACGTTCCTTGTGAACGATCTTGTTGTCCATGGTCAGGCGCGCAATAAATTCTGGAATGTTCACGCGTATGTGGGTGCTGCCAAAGTCGGTTGGCATCCAGCGCCAGCGTTCCATGTTGGCAAGAATTTTTCTTTCAACATCCTGATTTTTATTGTGGTTCAGTTTTGCGCGCGTCTTGCGGTTGATCAGACCTGTGCGTTTGATGCCATTGGCGGCCTGGAAATTTTTCACAGCTTTGATCAAGGCGCTGTCATAGATATCCTCAGGAAAGAGGGGGGCGCCGTTCTTTTTTGGCACAGGTACTTCGAGGCGCTCTCTTAACAGGGCGACATCCGGGTGGCGATCAAAGGGGCGGATCAGGTTTCCTGGTGGGATTTTAACCTGTGCTTTGCGGTTTTTCTTTGCGCCTCTGGCTTTGTCCAGCTCTTTTTTAAGCTCCCAAAATTGAGGGTGCTTCGGGTGGAAGCTAACCAGGGCTTTTGCCGGGTCACTGTTTTCATTAACGGCGTTCAGGACCTTCAATGGATCCGGATATTCCGGCGAATTATCCAGAAAGCGGCTGATTTTCTGAGGTATGAGATTGCCGCCTTTGGCGCGCTGGGCATAGGTGATAAAAGCGCGGCTGATCATCAATTCAGCGTCGGCGCGTTGCTCTGGGGAGCCTGCTATCAGCGCGGCATCCGGCACTTTTATGTCTTTGGTGTTCAAACCATAATTATAGCCGTTTTTTATTTCGGCCAAAGCTTTTTCAGCTTTGGGAATGATGCCTTTTTCTGTGAGCCAGACCGGTTTGCGATCGTGTTGCTGGTAAAAGGCTTTCAGACCATCCTGAATTTTTTTATCATATTCAGTTTTTCCGCGGATGGAGGTTTTGATTTTTTCAATTAATTGATATTCAAGCGCATCTTCGGTCGTGATGACGCTGTCCGGGCCATCAGGTTCGGCGGCTGTAAGGCTTGTTTGCTGCAAAGAGAGGGTGGTGAGGCCGGCAAGGAGCGCCACGCATAGGCCCATTGATCTTTTCTGGCCCATCTGTTGTTCCAGGGGCGGCATTTGTGTCAGGGGTTTTTTTCCAAGATTGGTTGTTTTGGCATTTCCCATGAGTGTCGTCCTCAATTCTCAATCGTCATTTCTTCAAGTCTTAATTGTCTGGTCAATCTGTAACAAACTTAACATCTTTACAGATGGTTTGTGGCCCGGTTTTGTTCGTTAAACCCGATGTTCACAAATAAAAAGCACAATCCAAATATACAAATTCATGACCCATCAGGGCTGCAAAGTTCACAGGTCTGATATGTTAAAGCCGAACTGTTAAACATTCGTTTTAATGTTCTGCATCTTTTCAGCCAAACTTTTCATCCAAACTGGTTTCAGACCATTTTGCCATCTTTCTGTTTACCTGTGGGTTATCTGCCAGGCGCATGGCGAAAAACGTTGCAAAAAATGCAATTTGTTTAAAAGTAAATAACTGATATGGCATGAGTTTGACCGCAATTTCATAACCCCAAGGACTATATGCTCTGTAGCGGTACAGGAAAAGGGGCAAACAACTATCTTTGCACGGCAAATGTATTTTCTGATCACAATTGTGGTATTTCAGACATAGACCATTTCACATTGGTCTGCACTGCAAAAAACTGTGATCAGAAAAGCAGGTTATTTCCCGCAGGAAAGGCTTAAATAATTGTTTTATTTCAGGTATTAGCCCGGGGCTGCAAGCCGATATCACGCATTTTGCGGTAAAGGGTAGAGCGACCAATGCCCAAATGTTTGGCAATGTCCGTCATATGACCGCGGTAGCGCCCAAGAGCGAGGCGGATCATGTCAGCTTCAACCGCTTCAAGTGGGCGGATATGGCCACTTTCTGTCATCACACGCACACCGACCGGATTTGGCGGCTCATTTTCCCTGGAAACCTCAATCATTTGTGGTTCCTGGGTTTCATCGCCGATCATAGCCGGGCCCGTATAGGGGGCGGGACTTTCACTACGCGGTTCTGGCAGCGTTGGTGTTGCCACCTCAAAGCCCTCAACATGGGCCGCAATCTGGGGAAATTCGTTGATTGTGAGGACCGGACCATCCGCCAGGACAATTGCCCGGAAGATGGTGTTTTCCAGTTGGCGCACATTACCCGGCCATTCATATGAAGTGAGCAATTTCACTGCTTGCGGGTCGAGGCCGGTAATTTTTTTGCCTTCTTCTGTGGCAAAGCGATGAATGAAATGGTTGGCCAGTTCCTGAACATCTTCAAGACGATCTTTCAATGGCGGTACCATGATGGGAAACACATTCAGGCGGTAGTAAAGGTCTTCGCGGAATTTGCCATCTGTGACAAGTTTGATCATATCGCGGTTGGTTGCTGAAATCAGGCGGAAATCAACTTTTACAGGGCGTTTGGCTCCGATGGGGTCAACCTCACCTTCCTGGAGGGCGCGCAATAGCTTGACCTGTGCATCAAGCGGCAGTTCGCCAACCTCATCAAGGAACAGGGTGCCGCCATTGGCTTCTTCAAATTTGCCTATGCGTTTTTCAGTGGCGCCGGTGAAGGCCCCTTTTTCATGGCCAAAGAGAATGCTTTCAATCAGGTTTTCCGGTATGGCACCGCAATTCACAGTGATGAACGGTTTGCCCTGACGGTCGCTTTCACCCTGAATGGCACGTGCGATCATTTCTTTACCGACACCGCTTTCACCTTCAATCAGGACAGGTATGTTCGAGCCAGCGGCGCGGTTGCCCAGCTCTATTACCCGTGAGAGGGCACCGCCTGTTGTGATCAGATTATCGAAGGTCATGGTGCCTTCATTCTGCCGTTTGATGCGGGTGATTTCACTGGTCAGGGCACTGATTTTCATGACATTATTCAACGAAACTTCGAGCCGCTCCAGGCTGACGGGCTTGACGACAAAGTCGGCTGCGCCAGCGCGCATCGCGTTGATGGCGGTGTCGATGCTGCCGTTTGCTGTCTGAACAATGACGGGTTGAGTAATGTTCATCCTGTGCAATTGTTCCAGCACTTCATGGCCGCTCATATCGGGCATGACAAGATCAAGCAAGATGAGTGAAATTTCAGATGAGGTTGGATTTTCCATCAGGGAGATGGCGTCTTTGCCGCCTTCTGCCAATCTGGTTTCGAAACCCAGACGTTTGATGGATTCAGCCAGGATCCGGCGCTGCGCGGGATCATCATCAACGATTAGAACGCATTTGGGCATACTATTTACTCTACTCTTGACTAAAATTACACATAAATACAGGGGCGCCTGAAAACAGGTCAGCGCATCCGCGGCAGGGCAGCAAATCTCTGGCGGTAAATATGCCTGACTTTGGCTGATCCTCTCAAACTAACGAAGCCCAGTCTGAACAATAAGAGTAAATAAGGCGTTTATTTTTGCCCAATTTTGAGCAAAGGCGCACAATAAATTCACATCCGGGCAGTTGTTTTTCCGGGTGGCTGATCATAGAGTGAGGCGCTGCAAAGCGGTTGTCTTGTTTTTATTCAGTCATTTGCAATGGTCATTTTTACTTTATTTTGAAGGGGTTGATGCGCGTGTCATCTTTTTATAAACGGCTTAACCAGCCGATGGTTTTTTCCCGAAAATCAGATATTTATTTCCAGGCCTCAGGGGCTTCCGGCGGCGCCAGTGATCTTGGTCAGATGCCGGAGTGGGACCTTTCTGATCTTTATTCAGGGCCGGAGTGCCCTGACCTCAAAGCTGATCTTGAAAAATCCAAAGAGCTGACCACGGCGTTTGCCACTTCCTATCGCGGCAAGATCCAGGAGATCGCAGAGCGGCCGGATGGCGGCGCACAGCTTGGCGCTGCGGTGAAGCGATATGAGGAGATTGAAGACCTTTTGGGGCGGATCGCTTCTTACGGGCAGCTGCTTTATTCCTATGACAATCAAAATCAGGTCAATGGAAAATTGCACGGGGACCTTATCGAAAACCTTACAAGCATCAGTTCTGACCTGCTGTTTTTCGGACTGGAGATCAACCGGCTTGAGGATGATCTGCTTGACCGGTGCCTTGAGGATGAGGCGCTGGGACATTATCGCCCATGGGTGGAGGACCTCAGGGTTGAGAAGCCCTACCAGCTGTCTGATGACCTTGAGAAACTTTTTCATGATAAATCGGTTGTCGGGCGGGGGGCCTGGTCGCGGCTTTTCAATGAGACGATGACTGCGCTTAAATTCGATGTTGAGGGGGAAAGCCTTGGCCTTGAACCGACGCTCAATCTCCTGCAATCCGGTGATGGCCAGAAACGCAAAGTGGCGGCAATGGCAATTGAAAAAGTGCTAGAGGGTAATCAGCGGCTGTTTACCCAGATCACAAATACACTGGCAAAAGACAAAGAGATTGCCGATCGCTGGCGGGGCTTTGAGGATGTGGCAGACAGCCGACATCTTTCAAACCGGGTTGAGCGGGATGTGGTGGAAGCGCTGGTTGAGGCGGTGCGCACCACTTACCCGCGGATTTCTCATCGCTATTATCAGATGAAGGCCAGGTGGCTTGGTATGGACAAGCTGGCTTACTGGGACAGGAACGCGCCGTTGCCGCAACAAAGCGAGCGCGAAATTCCCTGGGCTGAGGCAGAAGAGACTGTGCTTTCCGCCTATCATGGTTTTTCGCCAAAGATGCGGGATATTGCTGCTGAATTTTTTGATAAAAACTGGATTGATGCGCCGCTTCGGGTGGGCAAGGCGCAAGGGGCGTTTTCGCATCCAACTGTGCCGAGTGTACATCCCTTTGTATTGATCAACTATCAGGGCAAGCCGCGTGATGTGCAGACCCTGGCACATGAACTTGGCCACGGGGTACATCAGGTGCTGGCTGGCAAACAGGGGGCCTTAATGGCGCCGACCCCTTTAACCTTGGCTGAGACAGCCAGTGTTTTTGGTGAGATGCTCACCTTCAAGGCTCTGCTTGAGGCGGCAGAGACACCGGCTGACAAGCACAGGCTGCTGGCAGGCAAGGTTGAGGATATGATCAACACCGTTGTGCGCCAGATTGCGTTTTACTGTTTTGAGAGAAAAGTGCATGAAGCGCGCAAGGGCGGGGAGTTGACCACCGATCAGATCAATCAATTCTGGCTTGATGTTCAGGATGAGAGCCTTGGCCCGGCCATTGCCATGAGCGAAGGCTATGGGATCTACTGGAGTTATGTACCTCATTTTATTCATGCACCATTTTATGTTTATGCCTATGCTTTTGGGGATTGTCTGGTGAATTCGCTTTATGCGGTTTACAGCGAGGCAGAATCCGGGTTTCAGGACAAGTATTTTGAGATGCTCAGTGCAGGTGGCAGCAAACACCATAAAGCGCTTCTGGCGCCCTTTGGTCTTGATGCAAGTGAGCCTGCCTTCTGGAATAAGGGGCTCTCGGTGATTGAGGGAATGATTGATGAGCTTGAAGCGCTTGAAAACGAGATCTCTTCCTGAAGTCCGTCTTATTGCTCTTCTTAAGTATTGTTCTTCGACCTATAGGGCAGGCTTTGGTCTTGCGCTTGGCGCCGTTCATGGCTATTAAATGTTCAGTATGACAGTTGCCAGGCAGTTGGCAGCGGGTTTTGAGTATCTGGCCCTGATGGTGCCGGGCTCATTTGGTTGAAGATTTATTATAGGGGACAATAATAATGAGTATTGACACTTCCAAAGGCCATCCTGCGATGGATTATCCTGAACATGAGCGTACATATAGTGGTTTCATCAAGGGTACGATCATCGGCACGGTTGGTGTGATTGCCATCTTGGCTGGCATGGCGCTCTTCCTGCTTTAGTTCAGCAGACAAACTTGGCAAATTTCTTTATTTTAGACCATTCTTGATGCCGTTGAGCGGTTTTTGAGAGGGTTCTTTGGGCTTACATTCTAGAATAAATATAAAAACAGCATATCAATTTAACAACAAATTAGACAAGAAGTGGAGCCGGTGATGGTGATGATTGCCGTCCCGATTGAGGGTGATAATGAAACCAGAACGGCCATTTCACCTGAAACGGTTAAAAAATATGTAGCGCTTGGGGCTGACGTGCGGGTTCAGTCCGGTGCGGGTCTTGCCTCCAGCATTCTCGATGAGGCTTATGAAGAGATGGGCGCAAGTGTTTGCGCCACGCTTCAGGAGACGATTGGCGATGCCGATATCATCCTGAAAGTGAATCGGCCTTCAATGGAAGATATTGGCGCCATGAAAGAGGGTGCCATTGTCGCGGCCATGCTTGATCCCTTTGATGATGACAAGTCTGTTCTTGAGGCGCTGGCTGCTAAAAAAATCAGATCTTTTTCCATGGAATTCATGCCGCGGATCACGCGGGCGCAATCGATGGATGTGCTTTCTTCCCAATCTAATCTTGCCGGTTACAAGGCTGTGATTGACAGTGCGTCGCATTTCAGCCGCGCTTTGCCGATGATGATGACGGCGGCGGGCACTGTCCCGGCGGCCAGGGTGTTTATCATGGGGGTTGGGGTTGCTGGCCTGCAAGCGGTGGCAACCGCCCGCCGGCTTGGCGCCATTGTAACAGCGACCGATGTCCGCCCTGCTGCAAAAGAGCAGGTGGAGAGCCTTGGTGGTAAATTTATAGCGGTTGAAAATGAAGAGTTCAAAGAGGCTGAGACAGCTGGCGGTTACGCCAAGGAAATGTCTGATGACTATAAACGCCAGCAAGCCGAACTGGTCTCCGAGCATATTAAAAATCAGGATATTGTCATAACAACAGCGCTTATCCCCGGGCGACCAGCCCCGAAGCTTGTTTCAGCGGATATGGTGCACTCCATGAAGCCGGGCTCCATTATCTATGATATGGCGGTAGAGCGCGGCGGGAACTGTGAACTGGCCAAGCCAGGTGAAATCGTCAATGAAAATGGGGTTTTCGTGCTCGGCCCGCTCAATATTCCTGGTGCGCTTGCCGGGAATGCCACAAGCCTTTACGCAAAAAATCTGGCCAATTTCCTGGCGCTTTTTGTGACGAAGGATGAGGGCATTCAGATTGATTTTGAAGATGAGATCATTCAGGGGACATTGATTACCAATGAGGGGAAAATTGTCCATCCCCGCCTGACTGGGGAGGAGAGCTGAAGATGAACAGGCTTTTGATGAAATTAAAACATTCTGCAATTGGGGCCGGCGCTTTGATGGCCTGCCTATTGCCCGCTGGCTCAGCCATGGCGGCAGGCGGTGATGAGGTCAGCTCGTTTACCTATCTGTTTGCGCTGTTTGTGCTGGCAATATTTGTTGGTTATTTCGTGGTGTGGGCGGTGACACCGGCGCTGCATACGCCCTTGATGGCAGTGACCAACGCGATTTCCTCGGTGATTGTCGTGGGCGCTTTGCTGGCGGTTGCTGTTCCGGCGGATGCGGGGATCGAAAAGGCAAATGTCTTCGGTTTTCTGGCACTGGTGATGGCGGCCGTGAATATCTTTGGCGGCTTCCTTGTGACGCAGCGCATGTTGGCCATGTACAAGAAAAAAGAACGGTAGAGGTCAATCATGTCTCCAGATCTTATTGCTATATGCTATCTTATCTCCGGTGTGCTGTTTATTTTAAGCCTACGGGGGCTTTCAAGTCCGGCTTCCTCACGCCAGGGTAATTATCTTGGTATGCTTGGTATGGCCATTGCCATCACAACGACGCTTGTGGCGGTACCTTCCATTCAGACCCTTTCATGGATGCTGATCCTTGCCGGTCTTGGTATTGGTGGGCTGATCGGTGCGATTACCGCCCGCAAAATCCCGATGACGGCGATGCCGCAACTCGTGGCCGCGTTTCACAGTCTTGTAGGTATGGCAGCGGTGTTTGTGGCGGCAGCTGCCTATTATGCGCCGGATGCTTTTGGCATCGGCCAGGTCGGGGCCATACAAATGGCCAGTCTTGTTGAAATGTCACTTGGTGCGGCGATTGGTGCGATTACCTTCACCGGTTCGGTTATTGCCTTTGCCAAGCTTGACGGGCGGATGTCCGGTGCACCGATTATGCTTCCTGCACGGCATATCATTAATATTGGCCTCTTTTTGCTGATGATCTTTTTCATCTACAGCTTTGCTGTTGATCAGACGGAGTTTGCGTTCTGGGCGCTGGTTCTGACCGCTCTTGTTTTTGGTATTCTTATCATCATACCGATTGGCGGTGCGGATATGCCGGTGGTTGTCTCCATGCTGAATTCCTATTCAGGCTGGGCTGCTGCGGGTATTGGTTTTACCCTTTCCAATGCGGCCCTGATTATCACAGGTGCGCTGGTGGGTTCATCAGGTGCTATTCTTTCCTACATCATGTGTAAGGGCATGAACCGGTCCTTTATATCGGTTATTCTTGGTGGCTTTGGCGGTGAAAGTGCCGGGCCGGTGGGTGATGATGGTGTTGAGCGGACGGTCAAGCAAGGCTCTGCGGATGATGCGGCCTTTATCATGAAAAATGCCGGTAAAGTCATTATTGTTCCTGGCTATGGCATGGCCGTGGCGCAGGCACAGCATGCGCTGCGTGAAATGGGTGATGAGCTGAAGGCGGCAGGTGTTGATGTTGCTTATGCGATCCACCCGGTTGCTGGGCGGATGCCGGGCCATATGAATGTATTGCTGGCGGAAGCCAATGTGCCTTATGACGAAGTGTTTGAGCTTGAGGATATAAACTCTGACTTTGCCCAGACCGATGTGGTTTATGTGATCGGTGCCAATGACGTCACCAATCCGGCGGCGCTTGAAGACCCGAATTCACCTATTTTCGGTATGCCGGTGCTTGAGGTCTGGAAAGCGGCGACAGTGATGTTTAACAAGCGCTCTCTTGCCTCTGGTTATGCCGGGATTGATAACACTTTGTTTTACCGGGATAACACCATGATGCTGCTGGGTGATGCCAAAAAAATGACAGAAGAGATTGTTAAAGCTCTTTAGTGTTGGATCATGTCGGTTTTCATGCAGTAATTTTGTGTCACAAAGCGTTCTGATTGCAAGGTTAGCGGCGCTTTGGGCATAGAATGGGCAAAGAAAAGGTCAATATTAACTGATGCCGTGGCTTTTTAAAGCTGGGTTGATCTTAGCAGCGCTATATCTTATCGGTGCGCTGATGCTGTATTTCCTGCAGCGGCGGATGATGTTCAGCCCTGATCAGGTGCGGGTCTCGCCTGAGGCTGTCAATATCCCTGGCCTGCATGAGGTCCCGCTTAAAACGCCTGACGGTCATGCGCTCTATTCCTGGCATCTGCCTGCAAAGTCCGGGCGTCCCACCCTTTTGTTTTTTCATGGCAATGGCGGCAATGTTGCCAATCGGGAAGAAAAATTTCGCCAGCTCTCTGCTGCCGGTTATGGGGTTTTCATGCTGGGCTACCGGGGTTTTGGCGGTAGTGATGGAGTGCCGGGGGAGCGGGTTCTGGTGCAAGATTCTGGCCTTGCTTATGACTATCTGACCGGGCTTGGACTGGCACCTTCCCAGATTGTCATTTACGGGGAATCCATCGGCACGTCCATTGCCGTGCAGCTTGCGGCAAAGGTCAACGCCGCCGCGCTTATTCTTGAAGCGCCGATGTATTCCGTGCTCTCTATTGCCGAGGCACGGTACCCATACCTACCGGTCCGGTTTTTTTTAAATGACAAATTCGAGACGAACCGCTTCATCAGCAAAGTGAGTGCGCCTTTGCTTGTGATTCATGGGTCTGAAGACGGGGTGATCCCGCTTGCTTCAGGGCGGGCGCTGTTTGATGAAGCGCCAGAGCCGAAACGGTTCGAGGTTCTGGTCGGGGCCGGTCATAATAACATCTATGATTTTCCGATCGTGGATGTGATTGTGGATTTTTTGAAATCTCATGATATAGACAGCTGAGTTTCATTGTAGGACTAAACCAGTGCGGCAGACTTTAACTTTATGGGTGAATTTTAATGCTTGATGCGATTGCAGGTTCTGAGAACGGCAAAAAACTGGTCGAAGTGGCTGAAGTTGCAGCGGAAAAGGGGTTGTCTATTTCCCTGCAAGTGGTCATGGCCGTTGCCCTGCTGGTGGGTGGGTATTTGCTGGCTCAGCTGACAGCGCGGGCGATCCGCAAGAAATTTGATAAAATTCGCGGCTTTGATCAAACCCTGATCCCGATTTTTGCGCAATCTGCCAACTACGCCATCATGATTTTGACACTGGTGCTTGTGCTTTCGAATTTCGGTATTGAGACCACATCAATTATTGCGGTCCTGGGTGCGGCTGGTCTTGCCATCGGCCTTGCTCTACAGGGCACGCTGCAGAATGTTGCGGCGGGGATTATGCTGTTGATCATTCGCCCGTTTCGGCGGGGTGATTATATTGAAGCTGGCAGCGCTCAGGGGACGGTTGAGGAAATCGGGTTGTTCATTACAAAAATGCGCACAGTTCAGGGGCTGTTTGTTGCGGTGCCCAATTCGATGATCTGGTCAAATATGATCACCAATTACAGCCGTTTTCCCACGCGCCGGCTGGATCTTCAGGTTGGGGTTTCTTATGACGCTGATCTGGATCTGGCACGTAATGTTATCCTTGATCTGCTGGAGAATGATGAGCGGGTGCATCAGACGCCGGCCCCGCTGGTTGTTGTGCGCAAACTTGGCGATAGCTCAGTTGATCTGGAATTCCGAGCCTGGACCAATCGGCAGGATTATTGGGACTTTACCTTTGACATAACACGTGATCTTAAAGTTGCCCTTGACAAGGCCGGGATCAGCATTCCCTATCCGCACCAGCAAATTGTGGTCTCGCCCGCTGTTGGGGCTGCACTCAGGGGGGATAGCCTGAAAACAGCGCAAAAGGGCAGCTGGACAGCTAAAAAATCAGGCGCAAAACGCAAAAGTCAGAGTACAGGGGCCAAAAACAGCGAAGAATAAATCGCCGCATTACGCAGTAATCAATGGGTTCTCTCGGTAAAAGGTCTTAGTTATTATAAGCTTAGAGTGCTCGATTTTTCAGGTAAGTTGAGATAATCTTCCCGAGGTAGCCTTTTTGCAAGATACAAAAATTGAAACATTCCATAGTGTTCCTACACCCCATGGCCCACGTTCTAGCACAGTTTGAGATTATTTATGACAGAGACGCCCTCTAAAGATCGACCCTGGTTATTCCGCACCTATGCCGGTCACTCGACGGCCAAAGCCTCGAATGAACTTTACCGCACCAACCTCTCCAAGGGGCAGACGGGCCTTTCCGTCGCCTTTGATCTGCCAACGCAGACCGGTTATGATTCTGATCACCCGCTGGCCAAGGGCGAGGTGGGGAAAGTTGGTGTGCCTGTCTCGCATATTGGCGATATGAAAACCCTGTTTGAGGGCATCCCGCTTGAGGCCATGAACACTTCCATGACCATCAACGCCACAGCGGCCTGGTTGCTCTCGCTTTATATCGCAACTGCTGAGGAGCAGGGCGCAGACCGGGCCAAACTTACCGGCACCGTGCAGAACGATATCATCAAGGAATATCTCTCCCGGGGGACCTATGTTTTCCCGCCTGAGCCATCCATGCGGCTGATTAAAGATGTGATCACCTATTCCTACAAGGAAGTGCCGAAATGGAACCCGACCAATGTCTGCTCCTACCATTTGCAGGAAGCCGGCGCGACCCCCGTGCAGGAGCTGGCCTTTGCGCTTGCCACCGGCATTGCCGTGCTTGATATGGTGAAGGCGTCCGGCGAAGTTGTGGACGAAGATTTCCCGAAAGTGGTCGGGCGGATTTCCTTTTTTGTGAATGCTGGTATGCGGTTCATTACCGAGATCAGCAAGATGCGCGCTTTTGTCGATCTTTGGGACGAGATTACCCGGGAGCGCTACGGCGTTGAAGATCCGAAATTTCGCCGGTTTCGCTACGGTGTTCAGGTCAATAGCCTGGGTTTGACCGAGCCGCAGCCGGAAAATAATGTTTACCGCATCCTGATTGAGATGCTGGCGGTTGTGCTCTCCAAAAATGCCCGCGCGCGGGCTGTGCAATTACCAGCCTGGAATGAAGCGCTTGGATTGCCGCGCCCGTTTGATCAGCAATGGTCGCTTCGGATGCAGCAGATCATGGCTTATGAAACGGATCTTCTTGAATATGGTGATATTTTTGACGGTTCTGTCGAGATTGATAAAAAGGTCGAGGCACTGAAAGCTGAAGCGCGCGATGAGCTGGCCCGCATAGAAGAGATGGGCGGCGCGGTTGCCGCGGTTGAAAGCTCCTATATGAAGCAAAGGCTGGTGGAGAGCAACACCGCCCGCCTGCGGGACATTGAGCGCGGCGAGCAGATTGTTGTCGGCGTCAATAAATGGACGGAGAGTGAGCCCAGCCCGCTGGCACAGGGTGCTGATGGCGGTATTCTCACCATTCCAGAGCATGTTGAGCGCGAGCAGGTGGAGCGGCTTCAGGCCTGGCGGGAAAGCCGCGATCAGGGGGCCTGTGATACTGCCATGGCCGCCCTTAAATCAGCAGCGCAAGAGGGCCGCAATGTGATGGAGCCTTCAATTGCCTGCGCCAGGGCAGGTGTTACCACCGGTGAGTGGGGCAACGCTCTGCGCGAAGTGTTCGGGGAATACCGGGCGCCAACCGGGGTTGGCAAAGCCGCCAACACAGATGCCTCGGGTCTTGATGAGGTGCGCAGCGCCGTTGAGGCGGTTTCAGATAAGCTTGGCCGCCGCATCAAGTTTCTTGTTGGCAAGCCGGGGCTGGACGGGCACTCAAACGGGGCTGAGCAAATCGCTGTTCGGGCCCGGGACGTGGGCATGGAAGTGGTTTATGAGGGGATTCGCCTCACCCCTGCACAGATCGTCAACGCGGCGCTGGAAGAAGGCGTTCACGCGATCGGGCTTTCCATCCTCTCCGGCTCGCATGTGCCACTGGTGAAAGACGTTCTCTTGCGCATGAAAGAGGCCGGCATTGTTGATGTGCCGCTTGTCGTTGGCGGCATCATCCCGCCGGAAGATGCTGAACTTCTCAAAGCGGCCGGGGCCGCCGCGGTTTACACGCCGAAAGATTTTCAGTTGAATGATATAATGGCGGATATTGTCCGCCTCATCGACATCACTGCGCAGGCGGCCTGAAAACAAGAGATTTTCCGCCGCACTTTTTTTGCGCTTCAGGTTGCCCACTACGCAACCGCGCTATTTGCGCTTCAGGTTGCTCGCTACGCAACTGCGCTATTTGAGCTTCAGATTGCCCATTACGCAACCGCGCTATTTACGCTTCAGATTGCCCACCACGCAACCGCGCTATTTACGCTTCAGGTTGCCCACTACGCAACCGCGCTATTTGAGCTTCAGATTGCCCATTACACATCGGCACTGCTGACGCCTCGTGCCTTGCTTTCTTAACAGGTGAGAAAATTTTCTTGTTTTTGAATGGAGGCGGGGGTTTTGCGCGTGGCGATATTTTTTTTAATCAAGATAATTCCATAGGGGTTTACCCTATAGGCTTCTTTGGGGTTTGAAGGCGGCGATTTAATAGTTTGAATAGTCTTCGTTCTTTATTAAAGTTGTTTCATTGCAATAAGAGAGAGACCAACACCATGCTCGCAATTACAGGGATCGTTATGGGGTTTTTGTTTCTGCTGTTGATGGTTGTGCCTGTGGCGCTGCTGATCATGGGCGGGGTTTCTTTTTACGACCTTACCCAGCGGAAGGCCGCGCTTTTGATCATCGCCGGCGGCGTTTTGATCGGGCTTGGCGCACTGGATGCTCCCTTCACCTTGCTTTTCTTCTCGGCCCTTACAGCCGGCAAAGTCGCGGACATCATGATGTTTAAAAACCTCATCATCACCGCCATACACTACATCGGTTATCTCTGTCTTGGGCTTGGGGTTTTTTTCCTCAGCCAGCATTTCAAGCAACAGCAAACAGAAGAAGACACCACTTCAGATGACAGATAGGGAACCCATTTGAGGCGTAAATTTGCTCTTTTGGCTTGCCGCTTATATTCCCGCTTTGGCGCGTTGAATACGCTTGTAAGCGGCCTCAATTTTCGAGCGATCAATTTTCCCCGCCTTCACAGCATCGGCAATGATCTTGATGGTTTTTCCTGGCAGGTTCGGGTCCGGCTTTCTGGAATTTGAAATCATCAGCACATCAATGCCCGCATTGATGGCGCGGATCAGCGTGTTTCTGTAGCCATAATTGCTGGCGATTGCGCCCATCTGCAGATCATCTGAAATCACCAGGCCCTTATAGCCCAGCTGGCCGCGCAGCAAGCCGCTAATGGCGGGTTTGGAAATGGAGACCGGCACCCCGTCCGATGCGATTTTACTGTGTACGAGATGGCCCGGCATGATGGAGGGGGCCTTGCCCTGACTGATCAGAATTTTAAAGGGTAGCAGTTCTTTCTCCGTCCATGTTTTGGAGATGTTGACAAAGCCGTGGTGGCTGTCACTGCGGGATGAACCGTGACCTGGAAAATGTTTCAACACAGCGATGATACCCGCTTCGTTATGGGCATCGACAAAGGCGCCGGCATAAGCGGCGACCTTGTTCGGGTCCGGGCTGTAGGCGCGGTTCCATTTGGCGATCACCGGGTTTTGCGGGTTGACCAGTAGATCAACCACCGGGCCAAGGTTCATGTTAAAACCTGCATCTTTGCTGATGTCTGCCAGTTTGCGAAAGGTTGCCTTGGCGGCGGCTGGTTTCATCCGCCGGGCGGTGGAGCGGGCTGAGGCAATGCGCGGATAGCCGAGTTTGGCACCGAGCCTTTGAACCGAACCACCTTCCATATCCACAGCCAGAAACACCTTGCTGTTGCCCGCTGCATTTTTAAATAGCCTGGTCAGGCTTTTCACGGCCGGTTTGCTGGCAAAATTATAACCCAGCATTACAACGCCGCCGACTTCGCCGCGCTTGATTTGGGCCGCCAGCCGTTTGGCGCCGCCACTATTGGCTGATTTTCCCTGAAACCCCAGCATCAACATCTGGCCGATCATGGTGTTCAGCTCTGCGTCTGCTTTTGCCGGATGGGTTGCGGTTGCAATGATCACCGCTGTTAGCAGCAGCGCTTTTAAACTGAGATACTGTTTGCGTGCCATTGGCGCGGCTCTCCTTTGATCAAACCGTTGAAAAGTTTTGTTTTTCTAAATATCAGGCCAGTTGTACTTTCACTTAAGCTAAGTGACTAAAGATAAGTGACTTGGGCAATGTGACTTTAGCAAAGTGACTTAGCCAGGATTTGTCAAATTGAGTTGGCTATTTGACATAGCGATGGATGCTGTTGGCCAGTTTGGCGATGGTTTTTTGATAAACTGTTGCCCGGTTCCATTTTTTAATCACTTCGTAATTTGCTGTGCCCTCGTCCCAGGGCTCACCCCGTTGCCAGCCATTGCCTTTGAACCAGGCTGCCGTTGAGGCCAGCGCATCCGGCACAGAGCGGTAGAGGTCACGCTTGTTATCACCATCATAGCTTACGGCATAATCAACATAGCGGGTGGCAAGAAACTGGGTCTGGCCGATTTCTCCGGCCCAGGCGCCACGCATTTCCTGTGGGCGCAGATCGCCCCGATCAATGATCTTGATGGCGGCGGTGAGTTCCTCGGTGAAAAATTTTGAACGCCGGCAATCATAGGCCAGCGTGGCAAGGGATGTGACAATGGGCAACTTGCCCATGAAGTGGCCGAAGGACGTTTCCAGGCCCCAGATGGTGATGAGCATGGCACGCGGCACGCCATATTGTTTTTCTATCCGGTTAAACAATGTGCGGTGCTTTTTCATTTTGCGGCGGCCGATAGCGATCATGCCTTTGGTGCGGCGGTTGTAAAAACGCTCAAAGCTTTGCTTGAAGGATTTTTGGCCGCGATCAAGCCGGATGACACGTGTGCTGTAGCGGACATTGCGAAAGGCGGTTTTCAAGGTGTTGTCTGAAATGCCGATCTGGCGCATTTCAGATTTATATTCTCTCAGCCATTTGTTGAAACCGGCGGCGGTGTTGCCGCAGGTGGCTGCTTGGGCAAGGCCGGTTGAGAGGAAAAATACACTTAAAAAAGCAATTGTTCTGATCATCTTGATGTGCCTGTTTTTTGAAATTGTGTCGGCGAGTTTATGGGAATTGTTTTGGTTGCGCAACAAAGATAGTTTCCTCCCTAAGCCCTGTTTTTTGGTCGTGTTGCCGCCAGTGCTGACTGGCTTTTCCAGGCATTTTTTCCGTATTGTTCAAAATCATTATCTGTGGAATTTATTGTGGCTTTTCTCCTTCCTGACGGCAGAATGCGGTGATTTTTTGCCCCTTTTTCATTTTTCAGCTAGTCTTTTGAACTGCGTTCACTAACGATAGCGAAATGAGCCCCTGAAAACACAAAATCAGAACAGGGCCATTATGCGGGAGGCCCCATTTGTACATGTTAATAGCTTTATGATCGCGCTTGATCTTTTTCTTGCGAGGCTTGTCGGGGCGGTATTTTCCCCCTGGCAGCGACGGGCAGCGGTGCGCCCGCGTCCTCATGTTGAAACCAAACCGATGACTTTGATCACAGGGGCAACAGGGGGTATTGGCCGCGCCCTAGCACTGGAGCTTGGCCGGGCCGGGGATCATTTGTTGTTGCTCGGGCGCTCGGAGGATCGGCTTCTTGAGCTGGCCTCGGCCCTTGGTTCAGATTGCAGGGGTGATATTCACCATCTGGCGATTGATCTAGGTGATGCGGATTGTGCGGATAAAATAGCTGACTTTGTGGCGGCAGAAGGCCTGCATGTTGAGCGGTTGATTAATAATGCCGGGCTTGGGGAGCCGGATGAATTTTTAAATTCCGAGCCCGCCTTGCTGGATGAAATTCTGACGGTGAATATCAGGGCGCTGACTTTGCTGACAAGGGCGCTTCTGCCCGGTATGCTCTCTCGCGGGCATGGCGCGGTTTTGAATGTTGCCTCGATCGGGGGATTGGCGCCAGCGCCATATCAATCTGTTTATTATGCGTCCAAGGCCTATGTGATTAATTTCACTGAAGCCCTGGCACATGTGGTCAGGGGGCAGGGGGTTTTCATCTCTGCTGTTTGCCCTGGCCCGACCAGAACCGGCTTTCACGATAAAATAAAGGCAAAAAAGGCGCTTTATCTGCTGATCTTTGGCCAGATCGCGCCTCGCCGTGTGGCGAGATCCGCGCACAGAGCGTTATTGATGCGGCACTGGGCGGTGATTACACCTGGTATCCTCTCCCCTTTTCTTGGGTTGGCATTGCGGGTCATTCCGGCAAGTCTGATCACGCCGCTTATGGGTATCCTTTATCGAAAGCGGTGATGACGTCGCGGACGGGGAAGAGCGAGGGAAATCTATAATCTTTCGGCTGGAGAGCTTTAAATTATTGCTGAGACCCTCTCAGCATTGTTGCGAATATCCGGCCAGTTCGCTATAGCTTAGTCTATTGGATTTGAACCCCTTAATTTTTATGGAAAGAGCACCTCTCATGGTCCCCCTATTGCACTTTATAGATGTCGTGATTATCGATCTTATCAAGTGGGTTGTTATTATTGGTGTGATTGTCAGTTGGCTTGTCGCCTTTGGGATCATCAATACCCATAATGATTTTGCCCGCAGCGTGTTGCAGTTTCTGAATGCGGTAACAGAGCCGATGTTGCGCCCTTTTCGATCGCTGGTGCCGCCGATCAACGGGGTTGATCTTTCGCCCTTGTTGCTGATCCTGTTTCTTATCTTTTTGCAATGGGTGGTTATTCGCGGTTGGCTCATTCCGCTGTTTTCCTGAGATTTTCTGATGAACTGGCCTTTCACTCCAGAGACTGATGGGGTTCGGCTTTATGTTTTGCTCAGTCCGAAGGCTTCAGGGGATGTGGTTGAAGGGATTGTCACGCGCGGCGATAAGGCCTATCTGAAGGCGCGGGTGCGGGCCTTGCCGGAAAGAGGGCAGGCCAACACGGCGCTTGTTAAACTGGTTGCCAAATGGCTTAAACTTTCAAAATCAAGTGTTGAAGTGGTTGCCGGGCATCAGGCGCGGGTCAAGACCCTGATGGTCAGCGGTGATCAGGATGAGATAATAGAATCACTCCAGCAGCTTTTATATCTGCCAACAGTAAAAAACTGAGACTGTGGTTATTGAATATGATGAGGAATACGGAATGATCCTTGATGGGAAAGCTTGTGCCAAAGAGCTCAGATTAAAGCTCGGTGAAGTGGTCGCTGATTTAAAGGCCGATCATGGGATTACGCCGGGGCTGGCGGTGGTCCTGGTTGGGGCGGACCCGGCATCTGAGGTATATGTGAAGAACAAGGGGCGCCAGACCATCAAGCTTGGGATGGAGAGTTTTGAGCATCGTTTGCCAACTGAGACCAGTGAAGCTGACCTGCTTGCCCTGATTGAGAGGTTGAACAATGATGCGGCTGTTCATGGCATTCTGGTTCAACTGCCCTTGCCGGGGCATATCAACGCCGCCAAAATCATCAATGCGATTGAGCCTTTAAAGGATGTGGACGGGTTTCATGCAATTAATGCCGGGCGCCTTGCTACCGGCGGTGAGGGGCTTTTCCCCTGCACGCCGGTTGGTTGTGTCATTCTGGCGAAAATGGCCAAACCTGATCTAGCCGGGCTTGAAGCTGTTGTCATTGGTCGCTCGAACATAGTGGGCAAACCGGTGGCGCAATTGCTGCTGCGGGAAAACTGCACCGTCACCATCGCGCACTCCCGCACGAGGGATCTGCCGGCTGTTGTCAAGCGGGGTGATCTTGTTATTGCAGCGGCGGGCCAACGGGAACTTGTCCGGGCTGATTGGGTGAAGCCGGGTGCGATTGTGATTGATGTTGGCATTCACCGGCTTGAGGGGGAAGATGGCAAGACGAAACTGGTGGGGGATGTGGCCTTTGATGAGGTGGCGCCAATTGCGTCTGCGATTACACCTGTTCCCGGTGGTGTCGGGCCGATGACCATTGCGTGTCTGTTGCGCAATACGGTGATGGCAGCGGCGCGCCTTGAGGGGGTTCCCTTGCGGGAAGAGCTTTAAGTTTTACGCCAGTTTAGCGCCATTACCTACGGGTTTGTCCGGCACGGCAAGGACAACAGCACCATCAGCCCGGTGAAAACCGGTGACCAGCACTTCAGACATAATGGGGCCGATCTGTTTTTTGGGAAAGTTGGCGACGCACATGACCTGTTTGCCAATCAGATCTTCCGGTTTGTAGAGATCTGTTATCTGGGCGCTTGATTTTCTGATGTCTCCATTGCCAAGATCGAGGGTCAGAATGAAAGCCGGTTTTCTGGCTTCCCTGAAGGGTTCAGCGCCCGTAATTGTTGCGATGCGCAATTCTACCTTTTCAAACTCAGCCCAGGTGATGATTTCCGGCATGACTTTTTCTTTCTTTCTGAATGTCTTTAATACCCACTGTACTTTATACTTACTGTAGCTCTTTATCGGGCCGTTGACTTTAATCACGGCTGGCAATTGCGCTTGTGAGCTGTTGGCCCTATATATTCGGTTATGAGTGAGACATCTTTTATAAAAATGAACGGTCTTGGCAATGATTTTGCCATTTTTGACGGGCGTGAGACGCCATTGCGCTTTCATGCTGGCTTAACTGCGGCCATATCCCACCGTGATGATGGGATCGGGTTTGACCAGCTCATTGTGCTTGAGCCTTCCACGCAAGCTGATGTCTTTATGCGTATTCTGAATGCGGATGGCTCTGAAGTGGACGCCTGCGGTAATGCAACGCGCTGTGTGGCGCGGTTGCTGGCTGGTGAGGTTAATCGCCCTGGCGTGACGATAGAGACAAATGCCGGCCTCCTCACAGCGCAGATCTTATCAGAGACCCTGGTCACGGTTGATATGGGCGTGCCGAAGTTTGACTGGCAGGATATCCCGCTGGCAGAAGAGTTTCGTGATACCCGGATGATTGAATTACAGATCGGGCCAATCGATAAACCAGTGCTGCATTCCCCTTCGGTTGTTAATGTTGGTAACCCGCACTGTATTTTCTGGGTTGATGATATAACCGGCCATGACCTTGCCAAATTTGGGCCGATGCTGGAAAATCACCCGCTGTTTCCAGAGCGAGCGAATATTTCACTGGCCAAAGTTGTGGCTAAAAATGCGCTTGAGCTGGTTGTCTGGGAGCGCGGGGCAGGTTTGACGCAAGCCTGCGGTACCGCAGCCTGTGCGGCGGCGGTGGCGGCGGTGCGCAAGCGCCTGACGGGCAGAAATGTGAGCGTTTCCCTGCCAGGGGGTGATTTGCAAATTCACTGGCGTGAAACGGATGATCATATATTAATGACCGGGCCGATTGAGCTTGAATATCAGGGGAAGATTGACCTTTCCACATACGCGGCCTAAAACCCCGGAGTGCCCACCAGCAGATCTGACGGTTGCCACCGGGCGGACCCTTCGTAACCTTGTTGTACAGTAATGGATGAAAACTCAAAAATAGTCACTTTTGGTTGCCGGTTGAACTCATATGAATCTGAGGTCATCGGCCAGCATATTGATGCCGCAGGCCTTAGCGATGTGGTGGTGGTGAACAGCTGCGCCGTCACCAATGAGGCGGTGCGTCAGGCGCGCCAGCAAGTGCGCAAATTGCGGCGGGCCAACCCGCAAGCAACGCTTATTGTCACCGGTTGTGCGGCGCAAATTGACCCAGACATGTTTGAGGCCATGGATGAGGTGGATTTTGTCATTGGTAATGAAGAAAAAATGAAAAAATCCACTTTCCTTGATATTGCCAACGGCGCGTTTGAGCGTTGCCGGGTGAATGATATCATGTCTGTCAAAGAAACTGCCGGGCATCTGATCTCGGCATTTGGCGGGCGCTCACGCGCCTATGTTCAGGTGCAGAACGGGTGTGATCATCGTTGCACCTTTTGTATCATTCCGTTTGGCCGTGGTAACTCGCGCTCTGTGCCGATGGGGGATGTGGTTGAGCAAATTCGCCATCTGGTGGGTGAAGGATACAGGGAGATTGTGCTGACGGGAGTGGATATCACCTCTTACGGGCGGGATCTGCCGGGGGCACCAAAGCTTGGGACGCTTTGCCAAAAGGTACTCAAGCACATACCAGACCTTGCCCGGCTTCGGATATCCTCGATTGATTCCATTGAAGCTGATGAAGCCCTGATGGAGGTCATAGCCTCTGAGCCGCGGTTGATGCCGCATTTGCACCTTTCCCTGCAGCACGGCGACAATATGATTTTAAAACGGATGAAACGCCGCCATAGCCGCGAGGATGCGATTGCCTTTTGTGAAAAGGCGCGGTCATTGCGCAGCGATATTGTTTTTGGCGCTGATATTATTGTGGGTTTTCCAACTGAAACAGAAGCGATGTTTGAAAACAGCCTTCGGCTGGTTGAAGAGTGCGGCCTGACATTTTTGCATGTGTTTCCCTTCTCGGCGCGGCCTGGCACACCCGCTGCGCGGATGCCGCAAATGACCGGCGATATCATAAAGAAGAGGGCAGCAAGGCTCAGAGCGAGGGGCAATGAGCGGCTTCAAAGTTTTTTAAACGGGCTTGATGGTGAAGTGGTCGAACTTTTGATGGAGCGTGGTCAGATGGGCCGTGCGGAAAATTTTGCTGAAGTGGTGATTGATGGGCCTTACCAGCCCGGGGCCATCATCCGGGCGCGGGTTTCAGCTGAGGCCAATGGACAATTAAGGGGTGAGGTGCTGGCATGAACGGGGGCGGTAAAAAGGGATTGTTCGGGCGGATGTTTGGCGGGGCAAAGCCTGATGAAGTGGCCAAAGCAACTGATGCGGACCATGAGGTGGAAGAGAGCGGTGCGGGCTCACCTCAAGGGCCGGCTATTGATCAGCCGTATGGGCAAACAGCAGAGGACACCCTGCGTGTAGACGAACCTGCTGAGGCAAAGTCAGACGGTGAAACTTCCATTGATGAGGTGCACGGTGATGAAGTTTCAGTCAATGAAGCGCTTTCAGAACAGCTGCCACCAAAAGAATCATCTGCAGAGGAAGAAGCTTCAGAAAAGGGACCAGCAACGAAAAGCTGGTTTTCACGGCTCAAATCCGGCCTTACGAAATCTTCACATAAACTGACCGAGGGTATAACCGGGATATTTACAAAGTCCAGACTTGATGATGAGGCTTTGGAAAATCTTGAGGATCTGCTTATTCAATCTGACCTTGGGGTCGCGATGGCTATGCGCATTACTGAGCGGCTTGCTGCCAGCCGCTATGAAAAGGACATCACCGGCGATGAGGTGCGGGGGGTGCTTGCCGAGGAAGTCACTGCCATTCTGGAGCCGGTGGCGGGTGAGCTGAAAATATCTGATGCAAAACGCCCGTTCATTTTGCTTATGGTGGGTGTCAATGGGGCAGGGAAAACCACAACCATTGGCAAGCTGGCGCAAAAATTCAGGGGCGAGGGCAAAGCCGTTATGATGGCGGCGGGCGATACCTTCCGGGCAGGGGCGATTGATCAGCTCAAGGTCTGGGGAGAGAGGACCGGGGCTGAGGTGATTGCAAAGCCGGTTGGGACTGATGCGTCTGGTCTGGTTTTTGACGCGCTTGAGGCAGCCAGAGGGCAAAATATGGATGTGCTGATGATTGATACAGCGGGGCGCTTGCAGAATAAAACCGAATTGATGGCAGAGCTTGAAAAGATTGTGCGGGTTATCAAGAAGTTTGATGAAACGGGGCCGCATGAAGTGATTCTGACGCTTGATGCCACCA
This sequence comes from uncultured Rhodomicrobium sp., assembly GCA_964351785.1. Classification (GTDB taxonomy): domain Bacteria; phylum Pseudomonadota; class Alphaproteobacteria; order Rhizobiales; family HXMU1428-3; genus HXMU1428-3. The sequence goes on along the minus strand of CAYGPF010000001.1, from coordinate 94,001 downwards.
CAGGGCAAAATGCCCTCAACCAGGTGGATATTTTTGGAAAAACGGCTGGTGTCACTGGTCTTGTAATGACCAAACTTGATGGCTCTGCGCGGGGGGGTATTCTCGTGGCGATTGCAGATAAGTTTAAATTGCCGGTTTACGCGATCGGTGTTGGTGAGGGGGTTGAGGATATGCAACCCTTCGAACCCGCTGATTTTGCCAATGCGATTGCCGGTATTGAGCAGGCTGATGTTCAGCCTTGATGGTTTTTAATTGATGAGTTTTGCATTTGCTGAAGTGCAGAAACTTTCTTCTCACAGGAGTTTTTAATTTATGAAGTTCCTCCTAGAACTTGGCCCGTTGCTGATATTTTTCGGGGTTTATAAATATTATGATCTGATGGCTGCAACGGCAGCGCTGATGATCACAACACCGATTGCCCTCGTTATCTATTGGTTCATCTATAAAAAAGTGGCTGTCATGCCATTGATTACTGCGGTGCTGGTTTTGGTTTTTGGCGGGTTGACGCTTTATTTCAACGACCCAACCTTTATTAAGATCAAGCCGACGATAATTTATCTCCTTTTCGCGACTGGGCTTCTAGCAGGGCTGGCGCTAAAGCGTCCCTTGATGAAATCCGCGCTGGGCGAAGCGGTGCAGTTAACGGACCAGGGCTGGTTTAAAATGAGCCTGCATTGGGGCTTGTTTTTTCTGGTTCTTGCCGGGTTGAATGAGTTTGTCTGGCGCAGTTTTGATGAGGCCAGCTGGGTGCAGTTTAAAACTTTTATCATTCTGCCGCTGACGCTGGTGTTTTCTGTGGTGCAGCTGATGCTGATCAGAAATGAGATCATTGAGCCTGAGGACACTGCTGCAGCCAATGAGGGTGCTTCTGAAAGCAAAACAACCATTGATTGATATAATGCAACCATAGGATGTATTTATGCTGACAATTACCGCATAAAGAGTATTATTTTCTTTGTCGAACGAAATGTTTGCGTGCGTTGTTCTTCAAAGACACGGCCCACAATTCATGGTCTTTTGATTAGGATTATATGATTGAATCCATAAGGTTGGGCCATATTATGAACGGCCATAACTTCATTCAGGCCGCTCACCCTCTGTTGTCCGATGTTTGCGGTTTATGTTAGAGGCGTAATTTCGTCTCACCTTTGCGGGTTCTATGTGATGATCTGTCATGTACTCTGTGGTGCTCAGTCAAGAGTGTGGGGATCTGTTGTGTGGGGATCTGTTTTGGGATCTGTGAAATACGTCTAGGCGGGGTTCTTTGTCAGTATTGATCAGTCAAAATTTTGCCAGGTCAATGCCCTTACTGTTTCTGATTGGTCCCCACCAAAAAACCGTTTCAACACACCGCTTCAACGCACAGGGCAACTCAGGGGGCTGTCTTTGAAAAGCAAAATCATCTTGAATTTGTTTACAAAGGAAATGCATCATGGCGGAACGTTCTTATGCGGGTGCGGAATCTGACTTTGGTCAGTCCGCAATTCATCTTTTACATCGTGCTGGCCAATGTGCTGGTGATGTTTTTATTCAACAAGTTAAGTCTGCCGGGGTAACGCCGCGGCAGTTTATCGTCCTTTCTACTGTGGCCCAGAATGAAGGATTGAATCAGACAGATCTGGTTGTGCGCACCGGTATTGACCGTTCCACACTCGCTGATATTGTGCGGCGTATGCTCAATAAGGGGCTGATTTCACGAACCAGAAAATTGCATGATGCCAGGGCCTACGCCGTTTATATCACTGACAAGGGGCGGGAGGTTTTGCTTGAAGCGACCCCAGGTGCTTTTGACGCGGATCAAAAAATATTGAAGGCTTTGTCACCGGAACAAAGGGAGTCATTTCTTGACACACTACACCTCTTGGTTGAGAATATGCATCGAACGAGTTTCCGTTTCTAGGCTGCCTGCGGTGGTGGCCCTACTTGCGGGGCTCGTCTTCTTGCGGGGTAGGGTGGGGCATTTGCTTCAAATAATGATAAATAACATGGTTTGATTTTGCCTCACCCTCGTCTCAGGCGCGCTCATATCAAGCGACCAGTCTCAGGCGTTCAGTCTCAAGCGGCCCGTATCAGGTGTTCAGTCTCAACTGGCCAGTCTCAAGTGGCCCGTATCAGGCGCTCAGTCTCTAGCCGCCAGTTTCAAACTGCCCGTATCAGACGTTCAGTCAGAAATGCTCAGTCACAAATGCTCAGTTGCAAATTTCCCGTTACAAATCTCCAGTTACAAACGCCTCGTCTCCAGTGCAGTCACCTCATGCGTACTCGCTTCAGGTAGATAGTTGGTCACTGATCACCGGGTTGCGACAACGCACGCATCAGGTGCCAAATTTCAAGCTTCGTTCTGATCATCACTTTGAAAAAGTTCCAGCATTTTTGCATGATGTTTTTCGCTGTAGTGGACCCAAAGCGTCAGGGCGATGAGGGTCAGGCCGGATAGACCGTAAGCGGCAATGATGTAGTTGCTGTAGGGGCCAAGTTCGAGCATTTCATTTCCTTTGTCAGATTTTTTGCCGGTTTATTGCGGGGGCATTTCATTTATGCTGTCCCGGGTGAGGTCTTCGGCCATGGTCTGGGCGCGGCGTCTTTGCTGGGCGATGGCTCTGCGACGGTAAATTTCCGCACGCATGGCTTTCATGTGCAGATAGAAAAACAGCAGGGTATAGGAGAGCGCCATGATAAACAGCGGGATCAGAAAATCGAGGGAAACTTCGCCGCGGATAATGCCAGCTTTTTGATGCAGGCTGGATTGCTGCCATTCCACTGACCATTTGATAATGGGCAGCAGTACGATGCCGACGAGGGCCAATATGGCAGTGATTTTGCCGGCTTTTATTTCTTCTTCTATGGCATTGCGAAGCGCTATCAGGCCAAGATAGAGAAAAAACAAAATTAAAACCGAAGTCATGCGCAGATCCCATTGCCAATAGGTCCCCCAGTCAGGGCGGCCCCAGATTGAACCTGTCACCAGACAAAGAAATGTGATGGTTGCACCTAGCGGAGCGGCGGCTTTGGCAGAAACATCTGCCAGAGGATGGCGCCAGACAAGCAGCCCAAAACTTGAAATGGCAATGAGGCCATATGCCATCTGTGAGATCCAGGCGGCGGGGACATGCACGAACATGATCATTACCGTTTTGCCCATCTCCTCATCAAGGGGGGTTTGGAAAAACGCCCAATAAAGCCCAATGGCGAACCCTAAAACCGTCATAATGGCAAGAGCTGGTAATATCCTTGCGGAAAAACTCATAAACTGGCTGGGGCTTGCCATGCGGGTGACCCAGTCATTTATGCGGGTGATGATTGTTGTCATGGTTTCATATGCTCTGTTTTTGTTTCTAGAGGTCGCTGCTAGTTAATGTTGAATCTCAGGGCCCATGCGGTTGGTATCGGCGCAAGGGCAATTGAGGTCAGTGATATGGCGGCCAACAGGGCCAGTGAGCTTTGGGTATTGCCGCTGGCAAACAAATAACCGGTGGTTGCGCTCACGCCAAAAATCAATGTTGGAATAAAAAACGGCAAAATCAAGAGCGGCAATAGCAGGCCGCCGCGTTTCAGCCCGAGTGTCAGGGCAGCACCGAGAGCGCCAAGGAAACTCAGCGCCGGGGTGCCAATGAGGGCAGAGAGGGTGAGGATGCCAAACTGATCAGGCGAAAGGTTCATCAGTAACCCGAGTGCTGGTGCCATCAGGCTTAAAGGCACGCCAATGGTCAGCCAGTGGGCCAGAGCTTTGGCCGCGACGATAAATTCCAGTGGCAGTGATGTATTGATCATCAGCTCGAGGGCGCCTTCCTCATAATCTGTCAGGAAAAGGCGATCAAGTGAGAGCAACAGGGACAGCAGGAGAGTGACCCACAAAACACCAGGGGCGATCTGATTTAGGAGGTTCATGTCCGGGCCCAGCCCCAGAGGCAAAATGGTCACCACTATGAGATTAAAGCCAAGGGCGATGGTGAGGGCGCCGCCTTCTCTCAAGCTCAGCAATATGTCCCGTTTGATCAGGGCGAGAAAGGCGTTCATATCAATGCCTCCCACGCAGGGGATTTCAGAGGTTTGAGTTCAATTGCCTTTGTGAAACTGATGGCAAGCGGTATGTGGCTGGTTACGATCAGCAGACCACCATCCTTTACATGCTGATCAGCGATTTCGGTGATGAGAGTGGTTGATTTCTGATCGAGTGAGACGGTCGGTTCATCTAGTAGCCATAGGGGGCTGGGGGCTATGGCCAGCCTTGAAAGGGCGAGGCGGCGTTGCTGGCCTTGTGAGAGGTAGCCGGCCTTGATATGCAGGAGCGGCGTCAGGGCAAATTGGTGCGCGATTTTTTTGAGGTCGGATGTTGCGGCGTAGAAATCCTGCCAGAATTTTAAATTTTCGAAAACGGATAAGCTGGCGCGGCAGCCATTTTTATGGCCGATATAATGGATCTGGTTATGGTCCGCTTCCTCATTTTCTGGTTTATCCGTGGTATCCAGCCTGATCGTGCCGGCCTCAGGTGTCAGGAAACCGGCAAGAGCCCTGAGCAGCGTGGTTTTACCAATACCATTGGGGCCGCTTAGGTGCAGACTTTCACCTCTTTGCAGATGAAAGCTTAAATCCTTGATTAAAAGGCGTTCGCCTCGCCGCAGGCTCAGATTTTCAACGTTGAGAGTCATGGGTCTTGTTCTAAGCTTTCTTTGCCATTTTCGATAGTAAAAAGTCATATATATAGTACCAATGGTTTATCTGCATTTGCAGTGCACAGATGATAGGCAAAGATTTTCGATTTAGACCCTAGAAATTTTCTTCTATTCACGGTATTGAGCTAGCAACCCTATCTATCAACCCTGGTTTTGGGGCAGTTCTTTAGCTGATTGTCGGTCGCATCCTGCGGGGCAATCTGTTTCAACTCTTTACAATAGGAGAGTTACCTTGACGACTATTCACCAATCTCTTGATAGTTTTAACTGCCGGCGTACACTTGAGGTGAACGGCAAATCTTATGAATATTTTTCGCTTCCCGATGCTGAGGCCAATGGTCTCGCCGGGCTTTCAAAGTTGCCTTATTCCCTTAAAGTTCTGGCTGAAAATCTATTGCGTTTTGAAGATGGACGCAGTGTGATGGCCGATGATATCCGCGCGATTGCAGCCTGGGTGGATGAGCGGCGCTCAACCCGGGAGATTGCCTACCGACCGGCGCGGGTTCTGATGCAGGATTTTACAGGTGTGCCCGCAGTTGTGGATCTGGCGGCGATGCGTGAGGCGATGGCGAATATTGGCGGTGATCCGACAAAGATTAACCCGCTTGTGCCGGTTGATCTGGTGATTGATCACTCGGTGATGGTGGATTATTTTGGTCAGTTTGACAGTTTCAACCTCAATGTTGAGCGCGAATATGAGCGCAATAAAGAGCGTTATGAATTTTTGCGCTGGGGCAGTCAGGCTTTTGATAATTTCCGTGTGGTGCCGCCTGGAACCGGTATATGCCACCAGGTTAACCTTGAATATCTGGCGCAGACGGTCTGGACCAAAGAGGTTAACGGCGTCACCCAAGCCTTTCCGGACACACTCGTTGGCACAGACAGCCACACAACCATGGTCAATGGCCTCTCTGTGCTTGGCTGGGGTGTGGGCGGGATCGAAGCGGAAGCAGCGATGCTTGGCCAACCGATTTCAATGCTTATCCCGGAAGTTATCGGGTTTCGCCTTGAAGGCAAGATGGCAGAAGGGGTGACAGCAACTGACCTGGTGCTGCGGGTGGTTGAGATGCTGCGGCAAAAAGGCGTTGTTGGTAAATTTGTCGAATTTTTCGGCCCCGGTCTTGATAACCTTACGCTTGAGGATCAGGCGACCATTGCCAATATGGCGCCGGAATATGGCGCGACATGCGGGTTCTTCCCAGTGGATGCTGATACGCTTGATTATCTGACGGCGACTGGCCGGGATGCTGACAGAGTGGCGCTTGTAGAAGACTATGCCAAAGCGCAAGGGATGTTCCGGACAAGTGACAGTGCTGACCCGGTTTATACAGATACGATTGAGCTTGATATTGCCTCTGTTGAGCCGGCCATATCCGGGCCAAAACGACCACAGGACCGGATCAATCTTAAAGATGCGAAAACCACATTCACCTCTGTTATGGGGAGTGAGTATGGCAAGGCAGAAGAGCTGACTAAGCGGGTTCCTGTCAAGGGCCGGGACCATGATCTTGGTCATGGTGATGTGATGATTGCAGCGATAACATCCTGCACCAACACCTCCAACCCTTCTGTGCTGATGGCGGCCGGTCTGGTTGCCAGAAAAGCGCGGGCGCGGGGGCTTACTGTTAAGCCCTGGGTTAAAACCTCCCTTGCACCGGGTAGTCAGGTGGTGACGGATTATCTTGAAAAAGCCAATTTGCAGAATGATCTTGATGCGCTTGGCTTTACTCTTGTTGGTTATGGCTGCACGACCTGTATTGGTAACTCGGGCCCCTTACCAACTGAGCTGGCCGAGGCCATTAATGACCATGATCTGGTTTCCTGTTCTGTCTTGTCTGGCAACCGGAACTTTGAAGGGCGGATTGGCCCTGATATCAAAGCCAACTTCCTTGCTTCACCACCGCTTGTGGTGGCGTATGCGCTGGCGGGTTCTTTGCAAATTGATCTCACAACCGAGCCACTTGGCACGGGAGATGACGGGGAGCCGGTCTATCTGAAAGATATCTGGCCGACCAACGCAGAGATTGCCGAGTTGATCCGCACCAATGTGACAGCTGAGATGTTTGCCAGCCGCTATGCGGATGTGTTCAAGGGCGATGAAAAATGGCAGGCTATCGGGGGGGCTGAAAGCCTGACCTATAGCTGGGATGCCGGTTCTACTTATGTTCAAAATCCTCCTTATTTTGAAGCTTTGAGCATGGTACCAGGGGCGGTTACTGACATTGACGGGGCGCGGGTTCTCGGGCTGTTTGATGATTCCATCACCACTGACCATATTTCGCCGGCCGGTGTGATAAAGAAAGATGGGCCAGCCGGGAGCTATCTGCAGGATCATCAGGTTCCCGTGCAGGAATTTAACTCCTACGGGTCGCGGCGCGGTAATCATGAAATCATGATGCGCGGCACCTTTGCCAATATCCGTATCAAGAATCAGATGGTGCCGGGAACAGAAGGCGGTGTGACGGTGCATCACCCTTCTGGTGAGGAGCTCTCTATTTATGAGGCCGCCATGAGGTACAAGGCGGAAAATGTGCCGCTTGTGGTTTTTGCCGGCAAGGAATATGGCACGGGATCAAGCCGTGACTGGGCTGCCAAAGGCACAACACTCCTTGGTGTTCGGGCGGTTATTGCCTCCAGCTTTGAGCGTATTCACCGCTCAAACCTGATCGGTATGGGTGTCCTGCCATTACAGTTTCAAGATGACCAGAACTGGCGGGATCTCGGTCTGACCGGGGCTGAGACAGTCGATATTGACGGGCTTGAAACACTGACGCCCCGTTCCGTCCTCAAAGCGAGGATCAGTTTTGAAGATGGGCGAAGTGAAACAGTTGATCTTCTGTGCCGTATCGACACTGAAGATGAGCTTTCCTATTACAAGAATGGCGGAATTCTGCATTACGTGCTGCGCAATCTTGCAGCTTAGAACTTATTCAGCTGTTTGAATTCGATATGAAGCCGGCCATCTCATTCGAGGTGGCCGGTTTTTTCCACTTGTGGTGTATTCAGTCAAGAAATTGTGAGACCATTTGAAATGCGGATCTCTGAGGTTCAGCTATAATGGCGATACTGGATATGATTAGGAGCGCACGATGATCTCTTTTTTGCGTTATTGCACAATAATACTTGCCGGGTTTTACTTTTTAATTCTGAGTTTTGGAGTTGCCCCGCTGCGGGCGGAGCAACTTTCCGGAAAACATCTTAATGTTGTTGAACTTTTTACCAGCCAGGGCTGTTCTTCCTGCCCGCCGGCGGATCTGGTTTTGAAAAGTTACACAAAACGAGCTGATGTAATCGCACTTTCTTATTCTGTTGATTACTGGGACTATCTTGGATGGCGAGATACTTTTGGCAAGGCTGCCCATAGTCAGCGTCAAAGAGATTATGCGCTGTCACGCGGGGACGGTGAGGTTTATACGCCGCAAGCGGTCGTTAATGGGGTTTCGCATGTGAACGGTGCCCATAAAGCCGAGATTGAAACAGCTATGAAAAATAGCGAGGCCTTACTGAATAAACAGCAGGTGGCACTTTTACCCAGCAAACAGGATGGTCAGATCAAGGTTCAACTTCAAGCGGTTAGACATGATATTGATCAACCGCTTATCTTGTGGATGCTGCGGGTGAAAAATGAGGGCACCGTCAAGGTGAAGCGGGGCGAGAACGGCGGACGTGTCCTTTCTTATCACAATATCGTACTGGGAGCGGAGAAAGCCGCGCTGATGAAAGAGTTCAGACCTTCGGTCATGGTGAAGGCACCAAAACGGGCAATGGCCAAAGATGAGCGGCTGGTTTTTCTATTGCAAATTGGATCAACAGGGCCCATTGTTGGCGCTGCTCAATTGCGCTGAACTTTGAATTTGCCGGGTTGATTGTCTCTGCGGTTCTTTTCAGGAGGGTTGTCTGGTTTTTAGGGGGGCTGTTATTTTGCTTTTTCTCCCTTTCAGGCACTGAGCGCTGATTTTTGCCTCTCCCTTTAAGAATTAACACCATAGACAAAGAAATATCACTTTTTCCCTTTTTACTATCGGCTTATAGTAAATGACTTCAACAGCAAGATTTGTTGGGCGGAGCGTGTTTAAAGAGGGAGTTACATCATGCGATTTCTGCGGTTGATTTCTGTTCTATTGCTTTCAGTATTGCTGGTAACAGCTTGTAGCCAATCTGATGAAACGGGTTCTGAAAGCAAAAAAAGCGGAAAAAACGAGGTTGATGTTACCCGGTTTGACAAAGTTCAACCCGAGGCCATGGAAATGGAAGCGCCGCCTAAGGCGAAACTCAGAAAATTTGAATTATCGAAAGCTGAAAAGGAAGGTTTCCACCGGGTCAATGTCTATTATGGCACCAACAGGAACCAGACAGGCAAATTCGAGCCGAATGAATTTTATGGAAAAACCCGCGGCCAGATGTCATATGGCATTTGCGAAGTTGCGATCCCTTTGTCTCACACGGCAGGTCAACTTGAAGCGCCTAAATGGTGGAAGCTGGAATTTAGTGAAAATCCGAAGAAACATGTGGTGCTTCAGAAGGTCAGTACACATAGCTGGGCTGATCTTGCCAGCAAGCTGAACAATACCGTGGCCCTCAGCTCGGGGCGCAATGCTTTCGTGTTTGTGCATGGTTATAATGTGGCCTTCAAGGATGCGGCACGGCGGACAGCGCAGATCCATCATGATTTGAAATTTGACGGCGCTCCTATTTTCTTTAGCTGGCCCTCTCGCGGCGAAATTACCCTTACTTCCTACACCCATGATGAGACCAATGCGAAATGGTCCTATTCCTTCCTGAAAGAATTTTTGATTAAAATAGCAGAGGATACACAGGCGGATAATATATATCTGGTGGCTCACTCCATGGGCACCAGGGTGCTCTCGAATGCGGTGGCCGGGGTGGTGATCGAGCGGCCTGATCTCAAAAAACGGTTCCGGGAGATTATCCTGGCAGCGCCTGATATTGATGCTGAGGTGTTTGTAAATGATCTGGCACCCAAGCTGGTTGAAGCTTCCCGCAATACCACGCTTTATGCGGCTTCTGACGACCGGGCGCTGCAAACATCACGGGAAGTGCATGGTGGGTATCCAAGGGCGGGAGACGCTGGCAATAACCTGATTATCCTTAGCGGTATTGATACGATTGATGCCACGGGTGTTGATGTGAGCTTGTTGCGGCATTCCTATTTTGCTGAAGCCAACAGCATTTTAAGAGATATTAAGGAGTTGGTCGGGCTTTCCAAACCAGCGCGGGAGCGTACGAACCTTATCATCAAGCAACGCCGGTCTGACAAACGGGAATATTTCGTTGTGAAAAAGGAGAATTAATCTCCTTTTTGGTTCCCTCTTTCAGTCTTGACGAAATATCAACCTTGTTTGAGGTTGGTGAATGCTTTAGGCTGACGGCTGATCCTGTATTTTTGCGTTTTATTGGGGGTGCGTTGTGAGCCGTTTTTTCATGAGTGTGGGCAATCTGATCTTTGCCTTTTTCCTTGGTGCTGTGGTACTGGTGATTACTGCTATTCAGTTTCCTGGTATTTTTGAAAATATACTGGATTCGGCGGATGCGGTTAAAACTTATGTCACGAATGCAATCCCTGTTTCTGAGGGCGGGCGGCTTTATAAAAACCTGGTGCGCTATTTTATTGAAGAACAACAGCTCGTCTTTATGTTTTTCGTGATTGTGGCCCGGGTGATCCTTTCCTTACTGATGTGGGTTGTTTCTTCCCTCATGGGAATGGCCCGCTAGATTTCCCTGCATTAACGAGCTTTTAAGCTCCTTTCTTTACCCTAACAAATTGGTAACGGCTGTTGTTTTGGTCAACGGCTGCTTTTGTATGGCGTAGAGTATTTATATATGAGTTGGTGGTCAGGGGATAAACCGCGGAAGACGCCTCAAGGGCGGCGGCGCGGGCAGGGTAAAGGTGCCGGGGTGCGGGCACCGGTGCGGCCAGGTCAAAAAACAGCTAAAAAACGTGCATCTTCAAAACATCCTTCACATTCAAGACGGGCTGCTGGTAAGCCCCGGCAAGCCTCTCCAAGAGCGCAGCGCAATTCCGAAGTCGCCAGGGTGAAAGTTGATTTTTTCCCCTTTGGTCTGTTTTCAGGTCAGGGTGGGAAGAAGAAACGCCGCCCCGGGAAACAGAGGTCTTTGCTGGCGCGCAGCCTGGCGGGTGGTCTTTATTGGGGCACTGTCGCTTTCATCTGGCTGGTGGTTGCGGTTTGCGGTCTTGTTCTTTTTTACAGCGTGACATTGCCGAACCCGTTGATTGCCGGGCTGGAACATAGTGGCCGGGCGCTTAAAATCCTGGCAACAGACGGGTCGCTGATTGCGGAAAGGGGCCTTGTTAATAATCATGTGCCTCTTAGACAACTTCCCCGCTCCGTTCGACAGGCGGTTATCGCGATTGAGGATCGCCGGTTTTACAGCCATTACGGGTTTGACCCTCTCGGTGTTACCAGGGCGATGATTGCCAATCTCAAAGCCGGGCGGCTGGTTCAGGGTGGCTCTACCATCACCCAGCAACTGGCGAAAAACCTGTTCCTGAATTCTGAGCGCACACTTGCCAGAAAATTGCAGGAAATGGGTATGGCCCTTTGGCTTGAGACCAAGTTTGAAAAAAACCAGATACTGGAACTTTACCTCAACCGGGTTTACTTCGGGCATAAGGCTTATGGTATTGATCAGGCGGCGCGGCGCTATTTTGGCAAGCGGGCGAGGGATCTCACTTTATCCGAAGCTGCTATGCTTGCGGGGCTATTGAAAGCCCCCTCCCGGATGAACCCGAAGCGGAATTACAAGGCTGCAAAACAGCGGGCCGAGGTTGTGTTAAACGCCATGGTGGCAGCTGGTTACATCACGCCTCTGACCGCAAAAACAGCCAGCCTGACCCCGGCTGTATTGGGTAAACGGCGTTTGCCCATACACTCCAATTACATCGCTGACTGGATTGCCGAACTTGTCCCTGAATATATCTCTGATTTCAGTTCTGATCTGATCGTCCAGACCACCATTGACCAGACATTGCAGCGCCATGCCAATACAACCATAATTTCGCTATTGAAACGTGAGGGACGGCGACGCGCTGTTTCACAGGGGGCGATGGTTGTCATGGGACCGGGCGGGGCTGTGAGGGCGATTGTGGGCGGCAAGAATTACCAGATGAGCCAATTTAACCGGGCGCTTCATGGGCGGCGTCAGGCGGGCTCTGTTTTTAAACCGTTTGTGTATCTAACGGCGCTGGAGGCCGGGTATCAACCTTCCAGTTTAATCACTGATCGCCCGGCAAAGTTTCATGACTGGCGACCGAAAAATTATCAGAACAAATATCGGGGGCAAATTCCACTCAGTACGGCGCTTGCCTATTCGAGCAATGTGGCGGCCGTGAAATTACTGGGCTCGGTCGGGCTTAACAATACAATTGAAACCGCACGGCGGTTTGGCTTGCGCGGAGATTATTCCAAAAATTTATCACTGGCGTTGGGAACAACAGAGCAATCGCTGATGGACCTGACAGCAGCTTATGCACCGTTTGCAAATGGCGGGAGGGGGGTTGTTCCGTTTGTTATTCAATCCATTCAAACGCTGAAGGGGAAAATGCTGTATCAGGGCGGTGGGATGAGCTTGGGTCAGGTTGCCTCAAGTGCGCATGTTAACCAGATGAATGATATGCTGCGCGGTGTGGTTGACTGGGGCACGGGAAAACGGGCGAAAATAGTATCTTATAATACGCGCCATGATTATGCCGGTAAAACCGGCACCACACAGAATTTCAGAGATGGCTGGTTTGTCGGGTACAGCGCCTATTACGTGGCGGGTGTCTGGGTTGGAAATGATAATGGCCGGCCGATGAAAAAAGTCACAGGGGGCGGCTTGCCAGCTCTTATCTGGTCACGGGTGATGAGCAGGGCCCATGCTGATCTCGCGCCAAAAGCGATGATTGCGAGGGGCGCCCGCCCGGTTGAGCGGGGTGGTTGGCGAAGTGTTGGTATGATCAAACGGATCAAGCCGCAGTTTTTTGAAAAGGTTCTTGATTGATTTTACTCTCACCCTTCGACCTGTTCTCTTCATTTCGCAGTGGCGACTTTTAAATTTTGGTTCCCCTGCCCCCTCCTAAACCCACCAGAACAGAATACAAATACAATAAAATGAGGGATTATGGAGAAACCGCCCGTTCAGTTTTCTGAACAGGCGGTTTTAAGATTTTTGATTTCAAAGCTATTAAATTATTCAAACAGGCTTTTTTGGTTTGGTTTGTTTTATTTGCGCTTTGCAGGTTTCACCCTGGTTTCAAATTTGTTTGATAAGCCTTTAAAATTCTGGGTGTATTTTTTGGGCAGTGGACCGATGGCAATGGTTTCGGCCTCTTTCACACGGCCCTGCATGGCATAGACCATCGCTAAATTCTGTCGTACCTGGCGGATATAGCGACTGTCCCACAAGGCTTGTTTCAAATATTTTTCAGCGGGTTTGTATTTACCGCTTATGGCGTAGGCAAGGCCAATATTGTTCAGTATTGAGGCTTGACTTGGGGCAATTTTCAGCGCGCGTTTGAAATATTTAATGGCGGTTTTATTGTCACCCTTGCGCGCGGCGAGAACACCTTTGGCGGAAACTGCTTTCCAGTCTTTCTTGTTGGCGGCACCGGTTTTTGAAAGAAGTTGCTGTGCCAGGCCATTTTCACCGGCTGTTACAGCGATGCGGCCATACTCACTGGCAAGAACATTGTCATTCGGGTTCGCTTTGTAAGCTTCATCCATGATCTTGATGGCTCTGCCTTCCTGGTGAGTTTTAACCAGGGCTTTGGCATAACCGATAACATTTTCACGTTTTTTGCTATCGGCGGTGTATTTCTTTTGCCAATGGTCGAGAGCTTTGCTATGAGCGAGGGAGTGAGTATAGGTTGGGTCATTCTTAAATGAATTTGACGCGCAGCCCGCTAACAGACCCGCGATACCTATGGTGAAGATGATGGCAGTTACCTGACGCGATATGACCCTGCCGAGCCGTAAATTTTTTACAATCATTTTACTTTCACTCGCTGAAACTATTACCTGTTAATGGTTGTAATAATACGGGACAGCCCTCAACAAATGATTAACCCCATAAAAACCCTTTATTAGCATTTAGCTTTTGATAAGCTGTTGCATCCTTCGTCATGGCAGGCGGTTGGGGATGGCTTTTTCACTTGTGACGGATCTGGTTGATTTTTTTAAGCGAGGATATTTATGGCCGAATGGCAAGCCGATAAAATATATCTAGGTGCACGCTCTGGTAAGCGGGCTGTTCCGCTCTGGCCGGTTTTTGAGGGTAAAGGGGCCCTTGATAAAGTTGACCTTGGCAAAGGTGATAAAAAATGGATCAAGCATAACGGGTTCGAGGGCAAGCAAGGGCAAGTTGCCCTGGTGCCTGATGCTGAGGGTGATCTGGCTGCCGTGGTTTTTGGCCTTGGCACGGAAACTGATGAGATACCTTTTCATCTTGCCGGCGCACTGGTTGATCAAGTGCCGAAGGGCACCTTTGAGTTTATGGGTGCGTTCGGGACAGCTTTTCAAGCGGCGCTCTTTTGGGGTCTTGGTGCTTATAGCTTCACCAGGTACAAAAGTGATGCGGTGGCTGAGGCCAAAGTGCTGAAGCTCGACAAGGCGATTGATCAGGGCAGACTTTTTAACATTGTTTCTTCTGTCTGGTTTGGCCGGGATCTGATTAATACACCGGCAAGTGATCTTGGACCGGAGATTTTTGAGGCTGAAATCAAGAAATTTGCTTCCCGTTTCAAAGCGAAAATGACGGTTGTGAAGGGGGAAGCGCTGTTAACAAATAATTTCCCCCTGATCCATGCTGTCGGCCGGGCGGCGGCTGAAGCACCGCGCCTTGTGGAGCTGAATTGGGGCAAGGCCAGCGATCCTTTGGTGACGCTTGTCGGCAAGGGGATCTGTTATGATACGGGTGGGCTGAATATCAAACCTGGCAACGCCATGAACCTGATGAAAAAGGATATGGGCGGGTCTGCAACAGCCTTGACCATTGCCTCGATGGTGATGGGGGCAAAACTGCCTTTGAAATTGCGGGTGTTATTGCCGATTGCTGAGAATAATATTTCCGGGAATGCGTTTCGTCCTGGTGATGTCTTGCACAGCCGCAAAGGCTTGACCGTTGAAATTGACAATACTGATGCCGAGGGGCGGCTTGTGCTTGCCGATGCGTTGGCGCTGGCGGGGGAGATCCCCGGCGATATTACGCTTTGTTTTGCCACCCTGACAGGGGCTGCGCGGGTTGCGCTTGGTCCTGATCTTCCGCCGTTTTATTCTGATGATGAAACACTGGCGGAGGGGCTTTATGCCGCGTCGCTCTCTACCCGTGATTATTGCTGGCGGATGCCGTTCTGGGGGGCTTATGACAAATGGCTGAATTCAAAGATTGCTGATGTGAACCATGTCTCAGGAGGGCCGTTTGCCGGGTCGATTACGGCGGCGTTGTTTTTGCGCCGGTTTGCCGGGGCCGATACAGCGTTTGCTCATTTTGACATGTATGGCTGGAGCCCTGAAAAACAGGCAGGGCGCCCCTTTGGCGGGGAGCCGCAAACAGCTCGCACAGTGTTTGAATTCCTTTGTGAGACCTATGGCTGATATTGATGGTGGATAATGGATAAAATAGACCCAAGGACCCATGCGTTTCGCGCTGACCTTGCTGATGAACGTTTAAAAGGCCATGTCAAGGCGGCGCGCTTTGTTGCAGGTGATGATGCGCATATCCATCAGGACCGGGTGCCGCTTTATAGCGTCCCAAGTTTTGAAGCTGAACTTATGACTGAGGGGCTTTTCGGTGAAGGGGTGCGGATCTTTGAGATCAGTGATGGCTGGGCCTGGGGCCAACTGATGCTTGATGATTATGTCGGCTTTATGCCGCTGGATGCGCTCTCACCAGGGTTTGCCCCCCCCACTCACCGGATTTCCGCGCTGCGGAGTTTCGTTTATTCGGACGCCAACATTAAAGCACCGCCGGTTGAGCTGTTGTCGATGATGTGCCAGGTCGCGGCTGTGCCGGCTGAGGAGGGGTTCTTAAAGCTGGAGACCGGGGGCTATCTCGTGCGCCAGCATGCGGTGCCTATAGATGAAGCCGAGGATGATTTTGTTGAAGTGGCAAAACGGTTTCTCGGCACGCCGTATCTTTGGGGGGGGCGCACCTCTGTTGGGCTTGACTGTTCTGCACTTATTCAGCTTAGCCTGATGGCAACGGGTTTTGTGTCCCGGCGGGACAGTGACCTGCAACAGGCAACGCTTGGAGAGGCCGTTGATTATCAGGGGGATCTTTCTGTTGTGCGCCGGGGTGATATTGTGTTCTGGAAGGGGCATGTGGGTGTGATGGTGGACCCGCTGCATCTGTTACACGCAAATGCCCATCACATGCAGGTCGCGATTGAGCCTCTGGTAAGCGCTGTCAATCGTATTTCCAAAAATGGTTACGGTGAGATCACGGCGATCAAGCGGCTGACATCCTACGCTCATGACGGGACTGCGTGAGATGAGCGGCGGGTGGTTAGCTGCCTGTTGCTTTTCTACAAGCTGATGTCGCCGGATGGGCCAGTTCAATTCAGTTTGTGTTCGTCTGACGAGGTTTGGCTATAGGCTGCGTCATCATCCGGCTCTTCTTCTTCAACGGGGATGGCATATTGGCCGGTTAACCAGCGGTTGAGATCAATATCGGCGCAGCGCTTTGAGCAGAAGGGGCGGTATTTTTCTGAGCGCGGTTCGCTGCAGATCGGGCATTTGGAGGTTTTTTCAGACATCGGCTTGCCTATTCCAGATCGCGTCCGGCGCGTTTCATCCAGTGATAGGTCACCGGGTAGCCTTCACCGCGCAGCATCTTGATCACCTCTGTCAGTGGCAGACCAACAACATTGGTATAAGAGCCGATCAGCTTTTCTATAAAGGCACCGGCCATACCCTGAATGGCATAGCCACCCGCTTTGCCGCGCCATTCATTGGAGACGAGATAACAGTCAATTTCTTCGGAAGACAGATGCTTGAAACGGACACGGGTTTCAACAATGCGCTGCAGGACTTTGCGGTTTGGGGTGATCAGGCAAACGGCTGTATAGACACGGTGTGAGCGGCCGGAGAGCAGTTGCAACATGCGTGCGGCTTCTTCCACCAGTTCCGGTTTGGTGAGAATGCGGCGGCCGACCGATACAATGGTATCGGCGCTTAGAATAAACGAGCCGGCAAGGTCGGGTTCTTCGTCTATGAGCTTTTGTGCGGCGCGCGCTTTTTCCTTGGCCACTCTGGCGACATAGGCGCGGGGTGGTTCGGTTTTATGGGGAGTTTCATCTATTGATGTCGGGCGGAGGGCATCGGGTTCGATGCCGACCTGGCCCAAAATGGATAACCGCCGCGGTGAGGCTGAGGCCAGGACCAGAGAGCTGGTCCCGTCCGGGTTAACAGCCTGCTTCCTGTTGCCGCCTGCCAGATGTTTCAAGGCTGATAAATCGACCACCAACGGACCCCTTTTGTTTGATTGTGATGGATCTTTTGTTCCTGGTTATGGCCTATTTGTATCGGTATGTGATGCGGCCTTTGGTCAGGTCATAGGGTGTCATTTCGACAAGCACCTTGTCACCTGCCAGAACGCGGATGCGGTTTTTGCGCATGCGGCCGGCGGTGTGAGCAATGATTTCATGCTCATTTTCCAGCTTTACACGAAATGTTGCATTCGGCAGCAATTCGGTGATGACACCTGGAAATTCTAGAAGTTCTTCTTTCGCCATTTTGTTCCTTTTTCAACTCTTGCACCTAAATGCCAAAATGAGGGGGGAGTTTCCTCCGCCTTGTCCCTAAAATCAAGCCTTCAATTGACCTGGCAACTGTTTAATCTCAGCTTTTCAGGTTATTGGCACAGATTTGAGTGTTATTTGAGACTTTGAAGGTGATTTTATGACTTTTTCATCAATAAGTCACTGGTTGAGCTTTGCAATTTCGATCAACTTTTTTCGCCGGGGTCAAAGCGTTGCCGGATGCGTTTGGTTAAATGATCACGGCAGGTTCTAAAGGCTTCCAGACGCTGGTCGCGATTGCCCTCAGCCAGGGTCGGGTCCATGATCGGCCAATATTCCACATCAACAGCCATGGTGCGGGTCAGCTCCATGGCCTGGTGGTGGGCTTCGGGGCTGAGGGTGATGATAATATCAAACAGGCTGTCTGCAAGGTCGTTCAAGGTGCGCGGGTGATGGTTGGAGAGGTCGATGTCTTTCTCGGCCATGACTTCGCGCATGAAAGGGTTGATTTCACCGCGGCGAATGCCGGCTGACTGGGCGTAGGAGCGTTCTCTGTATAAAGATTTGTAGATAGCTTCAGCCATTGGTGAGCGGATGGCATTTTCAGAACAGACGAAGAGAATGGCGGCTGGTAATCCGTCGCTCATTCCACTTACCCTTTCCAGTGGAGGGCAGTGATGAGTGTGAAAAGACGGCGGCTGGTGTCTGTGTCTATCTTAATCTTGCCTTCAAGGCGGGCCATTAAAAGGTCTGAGGCTTCATTGTGAAGACCGCGCCGACCCATATCTATGGCTTCAATGCGCTGGGGTGTCGCGGATTTGATGGCCTCAAAGTAACTTTCACATATGAGAAAATAATCCTTGATGAGGGTTTTAAACGGGGTGAGGGACAGCCCGTGCGATGTTATCGGGTTGTCATCTGTATCCGTGATGCTGAAAATCAGCCGGTTATCCTCAAGGGACAGGAACAGTTTGTAGGGGCCTTCAACTTTTGGCTTGTCGTCTCGCGGGATAAGTTCAAAGTAGTTGCACTCTAATAGGTCGAACACCGCCACGTCCCGTTCATGCTCAATATCGGGCGTGTTGCGACCTATGCTGCCTTCGTCAAGAATGATATCAAAAAGGCTGTTATTGTCCTGGCTCATATCCCTTCCTTTGAGGTTGGGGGGTTGTGCGGCACTGCTGGTGGCTAATGTTCCTCATCACTCAGGCGGATGGAAACACTATTGGCGTGTGCATCCAGCCCTTCCGCTTTTGCAAGGGCGATGGCGGCTGGTCCCAAAGTTTTCAAGCCTTGTTCCGAGCATTTCAGAATGGTGGTTTTTTTCATAAAATCAAGCACTGAAAGGCCGGATGAAAAACGGGCAGAGCGGGCTGTTGGTAAAACGTGGTTGGAGCCACCAACATAATCTCCGATGGCTTCGGGTGTGTGGTGGCCAATAAAGACGGCTCCGGCGTGATCTATTTTCTCAAACATGGCTTCCGGCTCTGCGACTGCCAGTTCGAGATGTTCGGGTGCCAGCTGATTGGTCAGCTCGGCTGCTTTGCCAAGATCATCCACTTCGATTATCGCCCCAAAATCCTGCCAGGACCTTGCGGCGATTTCTTCTCTTTCCAGTGTTTCAAGCTGGCTGGCGACGGCCTGTTCAACCCGATCAGCAAGGGTCTTGTCGTCTGTTATCAGGATCGACTGGGCCGCAACATCATGTTCTGCCTGGGCGAGAAGATCTGCGGCGATCCAGTTGGGATTGTTGTTGCTATCTGCGATAATGAGCACTTCTGACGGGCCTGCGATCATATCGATGCCGACGGTTCCAAAGACCTGCCGTTTGGCGGCAGCGACGTAGGCGTTACCAGGGCCAACGATTTTATCGACGGGGGTTATTGTCTCGGTGCCATAGGTGAGAGCGGCGATGGCCTGTGCCCCGCCAATGCGGTAAATTTCGTCAACGCCGGCTAGCTGCGCGGCGGCCAGCACCAGCGGGTTGATATTGCCGCCGGGGGTTGGCACCACCATAACCAGCCTTTTCACTCCGGCTACACGGGCTGGTAATGCGTTCATCAGAACTGAGCTTGGATAAGAGGCTGTGCCGCCTGGCACATAGAGACCGGCGGCTGTGACCGGGCTCCAGCGGTAACCAAGCTCAACGCCCAGATCATCTGTATAGCGCTGGTTTTCCGGGCGCTGTTTTTCATGGTGGGCCGTGATCCGCTCGGCGGCCAGCTTCAGCGCGGCCATGGTTTCAGAGGGAACGTCTGAAATCGCGGCTTTCACCTCATCCGGTTTTATGGCGAGGCCGTTTGCTCTGAGGTCAATGTGGTCAAAGCGCTGGGTCAGTTCATAGAGGGCGCTATCACCGTTGCTTTTGACATCCTCAATTATGCTGGCAACAGCGGTGTTTACATCTGCAGCGCTTTCCCGTTTGGCGGTGAGTAATTTGTTAAAGCGCTCTTGAAAATCACTCTCTGTTATTTTGAGGCGCGCTGGCATGGGGTGATGACCTTTCATCTTGCGGGTGTGGTGGTTTTGCTTGTGGACCTAAATTTTGACGGTCACATTCATTGGATTTTTGTAGAGTAATTTTGCTTTCTCTTTTCAAGGGCCTGGTTTACCAGCCGCTTATCCGGTAAAGAGACCCACATAAAGAAACCCACAAATTTTAAGACCCTTTCAGCTTATGATCAGGGCGAGAGGGTGTCTGCCATACGGCGCCAAGATCCTTTAATGCGCTTTCAATACATTCTACCTCAAGTTTTATTTCACTGCCGCCTGAAAAGATCAGGTAAATGTCACCTGAGGGGGGCGTTGTTACCTGAAAATTAATGGATAGCAGTTTGACAACATTGGCTTTTTTGGCAAGGTCCAAATTATGGACTTTTGCTTTTTTTACACATTCGAATCTGAGAGCGGCGCGGCGTCTTTGATAGTGTTTCTTGTCTTTGTGGCTGGTTTGCTGCCCTTCATGGGCACTTTCCCAGTCAAATCGGTTGAGAACCATGGCGAAGCGCTGTTCGTTCGGGAGATAGGCCATGTCATCGAGCCGCATCACCGCGTCCTGGCAGTGGGCTGAGATCACCTCAAGATCCGCTTCATCCAGTGCCATCAGGCGTAACAGGACGGGTCCGTCTTTTTTATTCTGTTCAGTTTCTGGTTGATCTGGCATGGGTGAATTGCGTTTTTAATCGCTCATCATTTGGTTGAAATTGGCTTTGTTTGTCTGGCCCGGTCTGCTGCCGTAATCTAGCTGTTTTTAAGGCTCAGATAAACGATCAATTTTTGGGGAGGGTTATTCGCTGACCCGTTGAATAAGAGCGCCGCAGCCGCCCAGTTTTTCTTCAATTTTTTCAAATCCCCGATCCAGATGATACACCCTGTTGATCAGGGTTTTCCCCTCAGCTGCGAGACCTGCTATCACCAGTGATACTGATGCGCGCAGATCGGTTGCCATAACCGGGGCGCCGTGCAGGGTTTTCACGCCCTCTATAATCGCAGTGTCACCGTTGAGGCTGATATTGGCACCAAGCCGGGCCAGTTCCTGTACGTGCATGAAGCGGTTTTCAAAAATGGTCTCTCGGATCACAGAGCGGCCATTTGCTATTGTCATCAGGGCCATCAACTGGGCCTGAAGATCAGTTGGAAAACCAGGGTGAGGCTGGGTTTCAACATGTATGGGGTTGAGTGCCGGGCCGCGGCGTTCAACAAGCAGGCCATTGTCTGTTGGTTCTATCGTTACACCTGCTTCGGTTAAAACCTCGATTGCGGCTGTGAGGGTGTCTGGCCGGGCGCCGTTCAGCTCAACTTTACCGCCGGTCGCTGCCACCGCCATAAGGAAGGTGCCGGTTTCGATGCGGTCCGGCAAGACAGTGTGAACAGCGCCTTCAAGATGATCGACACCTTGAATATGCAGAGTTTTACGGCCAATGCCTTCAATCTTTGCGCCCATTTTTACAAGGCAGTTGGCGACATCACCGATTTCAGGTTCAATGGCGGCATTTTCAATAACGCTTTCGCCTTTGGCAAGGGTTGCTGCCATCAGTACATTGATGGTGGCGCCAACTGAGACCTTGGAGAAACGCACCCGGCCGCCTTTCAGACCGCCTGGCGCTTTGGCCAGCACGTAGCCATCCTGAAGGTCGATGGTTGCACCGAGACCTTCAAGGCCCTCCAGGTGCAGATCAACAGGGCGGGTGCCAATGGCACAGCCACCAGGCAGGGATACCTTGGCTTGATGGCAACGGGCCAATAGCGGGCCGAGCACCCAGAAACTGGCGCGCATGGTTGAAACCATTTCATAAGGGGCGGTTGTATCGACAATGTCACGGGCGGTCAGGTGGATGGTTTCACCAATGTATTTATTGCCGCTGGCGCGCTTGCCATCGACTGCCATATCAGCACCGTGGTTACCGAGAATTTTGGTGAGTTGCTGGACGTCCCGCAGGGTCGGGACGTTTTTCAAGGTCAGGGTTTCCGGTGTGAGGAGGCTGGTGATCATCAATGGCAGGGCTGCATTTTTTGCGCCGCTGATCTCAATCTGACCGTTTAATTCCTGGCCGCCGGTGATCTCTATTTTATCCATCTTTGTTTTCCTGTCCCTCTTTAGGGTCATCTTTAGCAGTGGGGGAGTGCTTTGCAGGGTTTGTGCTGCGAGCACGGGCCTGGTTTTTACGTTTCTGCAGGTTGCTGCGCAAATTGTCTTTCAATTTATCCGCTCGGTTTGTTGTTTTGTCTGATCTGGAGTTCATTATTTGAAAGCGCTGTCTTTAACTCGTTCAACCACAGTTTTTATGAGGCCGGGGAACGAAGGGCCAGGGACATGATTGTCTGCCATTTTGGGGGTTTTTCACGTTTGTTCAATGGTTGTTTTGTGGTTATACGCGGTTGGAATGCCATTTGTTATGTTTATTGTCCAGTTGTTTTGTTTCACCTTGATCAGGAACGGTTTTTATTGACTTGCAAGATGGATTGGCCTGTGGCAGTGTTCGCGCGGTCATTCGGCTTCTAAAGCCCCCCTTCTGGCAGATTTCAGGTTCAATGTAATCCGTTTAGCGGGCAGGGTTATTAACTTTCAGAGCCGCTGTAGCTCAGTGGTAGAGCGCACCCTTGGTAAGGGTGAGGCCGAGAGTTCGATTCTCTCCAGCGGCACCAGGCACCCTCCTCAGACCGCCCCACACCTCCACAAAAATTAAACAAAAACAGCAACTTACTTTTTTTAACCTCCCCAGACCGCCCCAGGGTGACACGCGTTATCACACCTGATATGGTGGAAAAAATGGTGGAAAGCAGATGGCAAAAACAAATTCGCTCACTCATACGAAAGCTAAAAATCTCGGCCCTGGTAAACATACTGATGGTCATGGTCTCACCCTCGTTAAATCCTCTAAAGATATTGGTTCGTGGGTGCTTCGTATATGTATAGACAAAAAGCGTCGCGAGATGGGTTTAGGTAGCTGGCCGGAGGTATCAATCGCGGAGGCCAGAGCGGCTGCCGCTCATATTCGGTCTACTAAACGTCAAGGTATAGATCCCATCAAAGAACGTCGTCAACAAAAGCAACGTGTTCGTAATATGAACGTTACCCAAGCGATTGATAGTTGTTTTAAAGCTCGGCAAGCCCAACTTAAAAAATCCGGTAAGGCTGGTCGCTGGATGTCTCCCTTAAAAATGCATGTCATTCCTAAAATTGGCTCAACTTTCATCGAAGACATCAACCAACACGTTATTAAAGACGTTTTAGCACCAATTTGGCATAAAAAGCCGGATACGGCTCGTAAAGCGCTTAATCGCATAAATTTAACGCTAAAGCATGTCGCTGCACTTGATTTAAATATTGATCTGCATGCGGTAATGAAAGCCAAGGAGCTACTTGGTAAACAAAACCATACAACAAAACATATTCCTTCACTTCCTTATGAAGATGCTCCGAAGTTTTATCAAATGCTTTGCAAATCTGACTTAATCTCTAACTTGGCATTACGTTTCTTAATATTAACCATCACCAGAACAGCTGAAGTCCGGTTTGCAACCTTATCTGAAATCAAAAATGATGTTTGGAATATTCCGGTCGATAATACCAAAACCACCGTTGGTCGGTCTATACCTTTGACACCCGAAGCTCTTAACATTTTGTCTAAATCTACTTCTACCAAGCCAGAGCAAATTGTTTTTCCTAACAGTCGCGGCAAACCACTATCTGATGCTGCTATGTCCCGTTTTATGGAACGGGCTGGTTACGATGAACGACCACATGGTTTCCGGGCCACTTTTCGCACTTGGTGTGAAGAATGCACAAACGCACCGCACAATATTAAAGAGATGTGCCTAGGGCACAAAGTTGGTAGCGAAGTCGAGCGCGCTTATCAGCGCTCCGAGCTTTTAGATAAACGCCGTGCTTTATTGGAGCAATGGGAAAATTATTTGCTTTCCCAATAACTTAACCACTGTCACCAAGCCATTCACCCCCAGCCTCGATGAACCATCGAGCCAAGTTCACTGGTGGCAGAAACATAAAAGACATGAGCGAATTTGCTGCTTAGCGGTGTCTTTTATGACGCTGCCGGCTAGTGCCGACAGACTACTTTTGCAAAAAAATAAAATTTTTTCGCTCGCGCTAACTCTGCAATTCGGTACCCCAAATTGCAAAGTTAGAAAGCCAAATATGGCTTAACTGCTGCCCCACGTGTGGTCGGGGCAAGCCCGACTAAAACCGCTGTCCCCACTATTAATCTCACTAGCGTGAGTTAACAGCGCGGCTGCATCAGCACCACTGTCCCTGTAACCAGAACGGGACAGCGGCGCCGATTTGGGCTAGCCCCGCCATAACACATGGCGGGCCGTCGCCACACCGATTTTAGTCGGCCTAGCCGACCACACGTGGGGCTACTGCCGGCACGCCGGCTGTTGCTCGCTATCGCATGCTGGTGGTGTCCACCGCTAGGTGGACACGGAAAAGCTGGCCGCCAGGCCAACCCAATAGGTGTGTTACAAGTGACCACCGCTAGGTGGACACAAAAAAGGCCGGCCTCGAAAGGCCGACCTCACTGGTGTGTTAAAGAACTTACCCATACCGAGTACAAAAGGCATCAATGTCGTCGTGATGTGGTTTCTTGCCGTCCGCATAGTTATGCACTTGCACCCACATACCGCTGGCAGCAATTCGTCCGGCAACCTTCGGCGCGGCCGTAAGGCCGGCCTCATCACCATCGAAGCATACAATGACCCGCGAACATGATTGCGTTAGCAATCTGATTTGCTGATCTGAAATGCTGGTACCCATTAAGGCGGCGACCCCGAAACCGGTGTCGCCATACTTACTCGCTTCCCCGCCGTGTTTAATCACCGAGAGAAAACTTTCAACCAGGACCACGCGTTCAAAATGTTGCGCGACGTTCCAACCATAAATCTCCAACTCCTTGCGGAAATTTTTTGGAAATTTATATTTGGGTTCATCCGGATCATCCAACAAGCCAACATCCCGGCCGCTATACGCGACCAGTTTATCACTGGCATTTAAGATTGGAATGGCCAGACGGTTTTGCATGCTAGCGCGCTGCGCCAGGCCAATCCCTAAATCAGCAATCCGTTCATAGGGTAGACCGTGGCTTTCAACAAACTCATTCAGCACCGTTTCTTCGCCTGGCACCACCGGTGCCAATTGCAATTCAAAGGTGAGTGGCTTGTTGATTTCAATACCGTCAATATCTTCTGCAGGTTCAGTGTCGGCCGCCGTTGCAGTTGCAATCTCTTGAGCTGGTTCAGCGGCCGCCGCTTTGGGCTTTGGCTGTTTTTGCTTTGATTGCAATGGCGGTACAAATTTACTTTTCGGTTTGCCAGGAATACCACTGATGTGCGCGATTTGTTGCGCCGCTTTACGTGGGTTTTGCAATTCCTCATCAAGCTCTTGTACCAAGTCAATGATATTGCCTTTGGCACCACAACCGTGACACCGCCACTGATTTTTCACAACATTCACACTCAGCGACGGTTTTTCATCATCATGAAACGGACACAGGCCACGCCTTTGTTCACCTTCACCGAGTAGGTTAATGTTATAAAAGGCTAAGACCGCCACAATATCCGCTTGTTCTTTAACGAATGGGTAGTTTACATCGTTTTTAAACATCCAATACCTCCTTTCAAGGTTCTCTGGAACTTACGACTTCACCACGTCCAGACTATCATTTTGGAGGCTTGTCTACCCATTGACAGTGGAAAAACTCATGCGATATCAAAGTGGTACCTGCTATGCTGAGAGTATCGATCTTTCCCGCTCTTTCTTTCGGCTGTAGGTCAAAGTCAGCCTCGTTTCACACATCCCTCCAATCTTAGTTTTAAGCTTGGGTCTTGAGCTCATTACACTAAACAGCAGTGCTCCACTACGCGATTACCAACACACGATCGCGCGGTGTATCATTTTTGATTTAGTGTAACAGCGTGCTCGGCCTCGACGGGAAGTGCTGCACTGCGGCTTCGGAACCCGGTGCAAACAAACTCACGCACCATTCCGAACGGTGCATCAGTTTGATGAGATCAACCCTGCGCACATTTAACGTGATGAAGCGTTTCTTTTGCGGAGCAAATGAGGCTGACTTTGCCTTATGGCAAAGTACAACTATCTACACATTGGTACACGTAGCAGTTGGAATGTTTCTGACATTGGTTTTAATGTCGGCGACGCTTTTCAACATCTCTTAATAAACGGCGCAACCGGAACCGGTAAAACCGTGGTCTTAAAATCGCTGCACGCGCAAATTCTGCAGCATCGACATGGCTGCACTTTAATTGATCCCAATGGTGATGTTTCAAAAGACAGTCTCAATTCCATTCCGCCGGCACTAATGGATAGAGTTATTTATATTGATCCAAGTGACACCGAGCACGTCATTCCCTTTAATCCCTTTTATAAAGTTCCGCTTAACCGGCGTGCGATTGTCGCTGAAAACTTTACCCAGGCGTGCAAATCGATTTGGCGGGATAGTTGGGGCGAGCGACTAGACTGGTATTTGCAGTCTGCGGTTCATGCACTAATGTATGCGCCCGATGAACTGCAACCGACATTGCTGTCAATTAATATGATCTTGTCCAATCCGCATTATCGAAAAAAAGTTCTCAGCCACGTTACCAATCCAGAAGTCATCCGCCACTATAAAACTGAGTTCAATCGATTGTCAGAGAGAGAACGATCAGAGGTTATTAAACCAATTGAAAATAAAATCGGTAAGTTTGTCTCCAATCCCTTAGTGCGGAATTTGCTGTCGCCGTATCAACCAGCCTTCCAGTTTAAGGACGCCATTGCGCAAAAGAAAATCGTTATCTTACGGTTCCCCAAAGGTGCTCTGGGAGAAACTTCAGCCAAGTTAATGAGTTCTCTGGCCGTCTCTAATATTCTGAATGCGGCCTATGAGCAAGAAAGTATTCCGGAAGAACACCGTATCCCCCACTTCCTGTGTATCGATGAAAAACACGCCATACCAACCGAAGCGTTAATTACCGCGTACCCTGATTTGCGAAAATACAAATTGGCCCTGATTATTGCCACGCAATATACCGACCAGATGCCGGACGCAGAAGTGAAAGCGATGATTTCCAATGTTGAAAACATCATTGCACTGCGTAGCTCTGCCATCGATGCTGAACGGTTTCGTAAAAAAATGCGACACGTTCCAGAAGACGTATATACAACGCAAGTACGCGGTACAGCAGTTGTCCGTTTGATGAGGCATGGCAACCCAGGTCAAACCTTAAATGACGTGAAAATTGATAAAGACCATGAACATGTTCAAACCTATAATCGCGCACAATTAATTCAAGAGTATGTGCGCCAAACTTACGCGCGGCCACGTGCAGAAGTTGAAGCAGCCTATATGCGGTGGTTCCGCAAAGAACTGATTGAACCAGAAGAACGAGCCCGGCAACGAAAAGCAGCGCTCAAAAAGCGCAAGCTGGCTCGAAAAGTTGTGTTGGCACACCAACCAACTGATGATGGTTCAATCACTGACCGCGGCGAAGAGGCCAAAGCGGCGATTAGAAAAATTGTCGATGCAACAGTTAAAAAACATCCCGCCACGCAAGCTAAGTATCCGGTATTTAAAGTACCGACGCGACGACGCCGACGCCGGCCGAAGCAAGCCTAATTATTCAACTAACCAATAATCTATGACCACCCTTACACCAGACAAACCAAAAGCCAAAAAATTTGAGCGCCTGGCAGACCCACCTAATTTTAAATTGATACCATTGCGCCTCCAAGTGAACGCGGAAATTTGCCGCCGGCCGCTCCTTCGCATGGATCAACTGTTTGAACTTTTCCCACATGTCCCGCAGCGAACGATTTACCAAATTGTATATCTACTTTTTCACAACGGCTTTATCGCCCGGCCTGACCAACAAAAAGACCTTCATCCATTGAAAGGCTCTGAAAAAATGTATCTGTCAGCGGAAGCGCTTGGCATAGATTTACACCACGCCTTTTTTGCCGACCCAGTACCGGTGTCACGCTTTATTCAAGACAGCACCTACACCAGCTTCAAACGGATGGAGCATAAGCATAATGAAACCAAAGCACTGCTAAATTATGAACGCAATGCCAGAGCTTTGGGTGATTTCACTTTTCGTAATGGGGCGCAGATTTGGACAGAGGTGGTACCAAAGAAAAACCGCAATCAACCAGCCTACGATATTAAAACTGACACCAACATCATGGCGCACAGTTTTATTGCCAACCCACCAGAAACAATTGGCAAACCGCAACCGAAGGTGCCACTAGCATTAAAATCGCGCTTTGATTGGGGCATTCACTTGCCAACCCTGATTGAAGATACCGGCGATGACATGTCGGAACCAACTAGATATTATGACAATGATTTAACGACGGTGACCCTGCCAACATTGGTGGAACCGGATGGCTTGTTTAGCCACGCAAAAACGGTTGAAGATTTTTTCTTTCATGAAAGCAACGAAGAGAGTGAAACCATTTTGCCGGGTGAGTTTATTCGCTGTTCCCCCAAAGCCTTTAACAACAATTCATTATTTGCCAAATATGTCGGCTACATCGCTTACTTTCGCAAGTGGCTTCACCTCAAACAATTAGGGATAACTTCGTTTAGTGTAATCACCGAAACCAAAACGCCAGGACACCTGGCATCGATAATTGATAAACTTGCACCAATTTTTTTGGAAAAGCCGTTTAACATTCATCCCGAATTTTTAAAATTTTATGATCGCGAAATGTTTGCCCGGTGTGATAACAACCCGTACCATCCAAATTTCAGGTGTACGACGTTGGCTGGTCAAGAAGTTCCGGTGTTGCCGCGTTAAAAAAAACGACCCCCGATTGGGGTCGTGTGTAAGTCACTTATTTCTCTGTTTTATTAACATTAATAAACGACTGTCAATCCTCCTGGTTGTTGGGCACTTATAGAGTTGTTGTTTCAGGTGCTGATCAGCTAATCATGTTAGGTCTATCCGGCTGGGGAAATTTCCGGTTTAACAAAAGTGGATTGAAACGTAGAGTCATATTTTTTTCTTCTTTTAACTTTCGTCCTCACTTCTTTTACAAAATAGTTTAATCTGTTGGCTCGAAATCTTTCAATTCAAACGAATTGTGACGCCTGAGTTTTGCAACGGTATCAGCTTTCTTTGACCTACCAAATCTTATCGTTGACTGCCTGTCCCACAAACAGGCATTTTTAAAACGCAACATTGTTTGCCTCGACTTACCGGTATTTGTGATAAACGGAACTTTCTGTTTCTGACCGCATCCAGACATAGCTATTTTATGAAAACAAAAAACATTTGACTCCGTAGTATACTACGGTGTTTAGGGTCGTAAAATCAGGAGTGACAAAGATATGAATTGGTGAAGTTGCAAATAATGCCAATGTTCGTATCGAGACTATAAGATTTTACAAACAGCAGTGCGGTTCAAGATTGAAAACGAAACAAATACCGCAATCGCGGCATTTGAAAACACGAGAAGAAACTGGAAATCAATCGCGGAGGCGTCGACTTTTGCAGGTTAACCTGTAAGAAAAATTGTTTATCAACCATGCAATTGAAATCGATCATAACATGCCCGCATTGCGCTCATGCAGAAACCGAGACTATGCCAACAGATGCCTGCCAGTGGTTCTATGAATGCAAAGGTTGCAGCTCT
This sequence comes from uncultured Rhodomicrobium sp., assembly GCA_964351785.1. GTDB lineage: Bacteria > Pseudomonadota > Alphaproteobacteria > Rhizobiales > HXMU1428-3 > HXMU1428-3. The sequence continues at coordinate 64,420 of CAYGPF010000001.1, read as the reverse complement.
ATGTTGAAACCGAAACCAGGCGACTGCTGCGTTTACTGTTCCTATGGAACGGTTCCTTGCCCACCAATCCAGAAAGAACGTTTCTGCGGCAAGTAACCAATTCCATCTTGTCTGTACTTGGCGCATTTTCTAGAGCTTACTGTGATCTGCATAGGAATTGAAACACTTTTCTGATACCTTTTCTTCCCTAATTGGAAGTGAAAGTGTAGACCGATTTGATCGATCTAAAAATATGTCTGGTACAAGGGTTTGGTATGACTTGGTTGAGAGCTATCAGAATCTACCTAGGCTTTATTGCTATCACTAACCTAATTTGGGAGTTTGCGCAGCTACCCTTTTATACGATCTGGCAAACTGGGACTCATTCCGAAATTGTTTTCGCGGCGGTGCACTGCACGGGTGGGGATATTCTGATAGCAATGTCCTGCCTGATTGGTTCGTTGTTTGTCCTCGGCAACAAAAATTGGCCAAACGATTACTTCTTGGGTGTTGCGGCACTGACAATTGTTTCAGGATTAAGCTACGCGATCTTCAGCGAATGGCTAAATACCGAGGTTCGTGGCGCTTGGGCTTATAGCGATTTAATGCCGATTGTGCCAGTCATTGGAACTGGATTATCGCCATTTCTTCAATGGGTCGTTTTACCAACTACTGGTTTCGGCATTCTCTATCGCAAATGCTTTGCGTCAACCGAGATTCGTTGACAGGCCACTCCGACTCTCCTTTTGGCACCAAACCGACCACAATGACCGGTGTATTGGATAGTCGATAACTGAACCAAGGCGCAAATTAACTTGACATGATAAAATCGTTAAAGAGTTAGGCGTAAATGGCAAACTTGTTGGTTTGGTGCCTTATGTCGACTGAATAAAAATACTATTCATCTCGGGCGTCGATAGGATTCACAGTTCAAAATTATCTAATTGAATATCTCGGGGCATTCCCGGCAACATTTGTTGTTAACGATGATATAAATCAGATGCAAAGTGGCTACGCCCGCTAGAAGGCAGAAGAACGATATATAAGCATATGTCAGAAAAACCCAGACCACAATTATTACAGCGATCAGAGTCAAAGCGAACAGCCGCATATGAAAATAGGTTGAAATTAATGGTGGCGTAACAATCAAAAATACGTAAATCGCATAAGTCAGATCCCGCGGGATGAAATAATCGAGAAACATCGTATCTTCATAGGCTATCGAATGATTATTGACAGCCACCTTGATCCAATCGGGATTGACTAGGTGGGGGATGTACAAGGTCAGGCCCAGTATTAGTCCGGTCAGTGCAAATATCAGAAGCATTCTTTTGCGCTTGCTGCCTGGAGGCTCCAAAAAATAGATGGCAAAAGGAATCCATGTCGGCCAAATCAGCCACGAGAAAAAGATAAAACCCATCGCGCCCCACCAGACCATATTCGGGTCGGCATTATTCAATCCCATCCAGACGTGGCCTTCCATTATTTGCTGAACACCCGCCAGCACCGGCATCATGGCCACCGGAAAATAACGCATATTGATCTTATAGGCTTTCCACGCCGCACAAGCCCCGCCTGCGAGTAAAATGCCTCCGGCAACGAAACTGACGGGTTCAGACATGCACATGGTTTATATCTCCTGACACGCCAAAATTCACGGCCATAAAGAACCAAGATCAAGCTCGTTATTCGGAACCAAGATCCGTATAGCAGAGAAAGAATTTTACAATGCCTGCCGTCTTTAGAGCTTCAAAACTATCACTTGGCTCCTCAAATCTTTACGCGGCGCAATCGAAGCGCATTTAAAACAACCGAAATAGATGACGCACTCATTGCAAATGCTGCGAACATCGGACTGATCAATATTCCAAAGAACGGAAATAAAAGCCCAGCCGCGACCGGAACACCCGCGGCGTTATAAACCAGAGCAAAAAACAAATTCTGGCGTATATTGCGCATTGTCGCACGCACCAGACGGCGCGCTCGGACAATCCCGTCCAGATTGCCTTTAATCAGCGTAAATCCAGCGCTCTCAATCGCCACATCTGCACCCGTGCCCATGGCAATGCCAACATCGGCCTGCGCCAAGGCTGGCGCATCATTCACTCCGTCACCTGCCATAGCCACTTTCGATCCCTGATCCTGAAGCTCCTTGATAATGCGGGCTTTGTCTTCTGGCAGAACATCGGCGCGGATTTCATCAATACCAAGGTGATTGCCTACAGCATTGGCTGTACGTTCATTATCACCGGTCGCCATGATGATCCTGAAACCAAGTTTATGCAATGCGTTTAAAGCATCCGGTGTCGTTTCCTTGATCGGATCGGCCACGCTGACTAACCCGGCAATCGCGTTATCCAAGACAACAAACATAACGGTTTCACCTAGATCGCGCCGTGCATTGGCGGCTTCAGAAAGCTTTCCGCCATCCAATCCCATTTCGGCAACCAGCTTGGCATTACCTAGTGCGACATTATGGCTATCGACCACACCTTTCACACCTTTGCCGGTAACGGCTTCAAAGTCCGTCGCATCAGCCATATTAACACCGTGTTCTTCAGCCCCATTTACAATCGCTTCAGCCAGCGGATGTTCGGAGCCGCGCTCAAGCGATGCGGCCAAGCGCAACACTTCAGCCTCGTCATGACCGTCTTCAGGGAGCACGGCTACGAGCTTTGGTTTGCCTTCAGTCAACGTACCGGTCTTATCGACGATCAGCGTATCCACTTTTTCAAAACGCTCCAGCGCTTCGGCATTCTTGATCAGAACACCGGCTTGTGCGCCTCGCCCTGTCGCGGTCATAATCGACATTGGCGTTGCAAGGCCAAGTGCACAGGGGCAGGCAATAATCAACACCGCCACAGCGGAAACAAGACCGTAAGTCAGCGACGGGGACGGCCCCCAGATCGCCCAGGAAATGAAAGATACAATCGCAATCAGGATCACCATGGGAACAAAATACCCGGCGACCATATCAGCGTATTTCTGGATCGGTGCGCGCGATCTTTGTGCATTGGCCACCATTTCAACGATTTGTGAGAGCATGGTGTCCGCACCCACCCGTGTGGCTTCAATGACCAATGAACCGGTGCCGTTGATTGTGGCTCCGGTCACATTATCATCAACCACTTTTTCAACTGGGACAGGCTCACCGGAAATCATTGATTCATCCACTGAAGAGCGGCCTTTAAGTACAACGCCGTCCACCGGCACTTTATCGCCAGGACGCACACGCAGTTTAAAGCCAACCTGCACATCTTCTAATGGGATCTCTTCTTCGCTGTCGTCATCTCGGATCACGCGTGCGGTTTTTGCTGCCATATCCAGTAAGGCCTTGATGGCTGATCCGGTGCGCTCGCGCGCCCGCAGTTCCATAATCTGGCCCAGAAGAACCAATGTGACAATCACTGCAGCCGCCTCGAAATAAACACCGACATTGCCCTTGGCATCACGGAAGCCGTCCGGGAATATCTCGGGCATAATGACAGCGATAATACTGAAAATATAAGCCGCTGCCACGCCCATGCCAATCAGGCTGAACATATTCAAATTCATCGTGCGGAATGAATGATACCCCCGCTCAAAGAAAGGCCAACCCGACCAGAGGATCACGGGCGTGCCCAATAACAATTCTATCCAGAGCGTGATGCGTTCACCAAAAAATTCTCGGATCTGGCCAAAGCCAATGTAGGGTGACATGGCTAAAATAAGCAACGGTACTGTTAGTACCGCGCCGACCCAAAAGCGGTGGGTAAAATCCACCAGCTCCAGATTCGGACCTTCATCCACTGTACCGGTAGCCGTATCTGCTTCAAGTCCCATCCCGCAGATCGGACATGACCCCGGACCCGGATTACGCACTTCCGGGTGCATAGGACAAGTATAAACTATCCCGGTAAATCCTTTTGGAACTTTATCATATTTGCCATTCTTCACACGCTCATCGTTGGATTTATGGTGGTGACCGCAGTCGGAATGATCTTGAGCGTTTGCTTCGTGGTGTTGAGTGCTCATTGAGGACTTTCCTTAAACTATAATTTACATCGATCTAGGATCGTGTTGCCAGTTGTCGTAAATAACAACCATGAAAGAAGAGCACTACCTGGAATAATCATTGCTATACCGTTCCAGAAAAATAGTCCTGGAGCATCTCGACCGCCAAAGAAATTATATTGCTGATCAATGGTCAAACAGAGAATGTTGCATGCAGATAAGGAAAAGACTGCGACTATGAAACCAACCAAAACAGCTTTCATTCCCTCATACCGCCCCACGACTAAAAAAATTATCATGGCGGCCGTTGCCGCTCCCATACCTACGCCGCAATAAAACCCAGCCCATGCAAGTTTATAAATCACGTTGCCTTCTGGAAAAAGTATCAAGCCAAATACAATGAATAAACTGAGTTCAGCGATTAACGTCATTAAAATCGTTACTTTAATCGGCCTGATATATTGTTTTCGCACGCTCATTTGTTTTTTCCATCACCGATATGATTGCAACAGATTACGCGTTATTTTTCTGATTTCTCTTTTTTGGGCCTATTGACATCATTGCCTAGACAGCAACCATTTTTTTCTTTTTTCGGTTTGCTGTGTTTATGGAATTGGCGTTTTGGAGCGCTACAGCAACAATCTTGTTTATGATTATGATCGGTCACGATGATGTTTCTTTCTGAGATGTGGAAGATGATGCCCATTTAGGGATAAATGGCGGAACATGGGCAGCATATTTATCCCAAGCTTTGCCAAAACGCTTTTTTGAATCCAGCTCTTCACTTCTTGCCAATCTGATATACATGTAGGTCAGGATCGGAAACAGCACCAACGTCGGGATGGTTGGCCACTGTAGAAGGAAGCCGAACATTATGGAGATAAAGCCAATATATTGTGGGTGCCGAACTTTTGCATAAAGCCCCGTCACCGCCATTTTTCCTTCACGCTGCGCTTTATAGAGCACGTCCCAGGCCGCTGCTAAAATCCAGAATCCGCCGCCGATAAAGACAAAACTTAGTATATGGAAGGGACCGAAATGTGGATTGGCCTCCCAACCAAACATCATCTCCAAGAGATGGCCGGAATCATGGGCAAGCCAATTAATGTCCGGGTAACTTGTCTGCAACCAGCCGGAGAGTAGATAGATCGTCAGAGGAAAACCATACATCTCTGTAAACAACGCTACCAGAAAAGCAGAAAACGCCCCGAAACTGCGCCAGTCGGTTTTGGTCGTCGGTTTGGCAAAACTAAACGCGAAAATAATAAAAATCGCCGAATTTAAAATCAGCAGTGACCAGAGGCCATAAGAAACCATGCCCTGTTCCATTTGCTATTTCTCCTCTTCACCATCAGATTCACTGTTTTTGCCGTGTCCACCATGATCACCGTGGCCTCCATGCATAAAGACATGCATTAATGGACAAGCCAGCAGAATCAACCAGATCCAATTAGCGCCGATATGCGCTCCATGTTCTTTAATCAGGAAATATCCGCCAACTACAAAAAAGAATATCGCAGTCAGACCAAACGGTGTTTTCCACCAGGCCTGTTTATTTTCCTGTCTAGAATTATGTTCATGTGTTTCTTCCATGGTGTCTCCTACTACTGGTGTCCGCTGCAATCTTTGTCATGCTTATGGCCGTCTTAAATTGCTTGGCATCATGGTTGCGTACGTTCCTATGATCTTTTTCGATCAGGATTAGGTTTCTGTCTCTATCTAATACGCAACTTCCTGCTTTACCCCTCATTTTTTGGGGGATACAAATGATCGAGAATTGGGCAATTGCTTACCGGTCCAATTCCGGGACATTGGGCTGCGAGGTCTTCCAAAACCTTGTGAATTTTTTGTAACTCTTTAATTTTATGTTGAAATTCGACAATCTTATTTTCCGTAGCCTGTAATACGTCTCCAGCCGTCGAGATTTCTGAACCATGGAATTCAAGCAATGCCCGAATTTCATCAAGCGAGAAACCCAGCCCTTGTGCATTCTTAATGAATTTTACTCGGCGGATGCTTTCTGGGAGATAGATGCGATAGCCAGATGCAGTGCGTCGCTCCGGTTCTATCAGTCTCATTCGCTCGTAATAGCGTAGCGTATCAATTTTTACACCACAGGCCTCTGCCACTTTACCTATGGTCAATTTCGCCATTATTTGTCTCCTTTAAGAAGTTGATCTTACACCCTTGACCTAGGTCAAGGGTCAAGTAGAAAGTCCTCAACTTCACGCTAAGTCATCAATATTCAAGAATGCGGTGATTTTGGGTGTTAGTTTTCCGCTCGGTTCCGTCTTCTGATTGAAAGTCTTTGAAGAACCTTGAAGCTTTAAATTTTATAGTTCCTAACTAAGACTGATGCTTCCGATCGGTATAATTCGCGTGTAAAAAAATACGTTCGCCAATGAAGATCAGTGCCATACCGATGACGGCAGCGTATATCACAGTCGTATCAGTTCTTGATTTCACAATCAGAAACGCACCCAGCACTATCACATCAATTAATATGGCGGCTAATAGGATAAGGGGATTGGCATTAATCTCTTTCCGTAAATGACGAAAAACGCCCCAATGCACAGCGATATCCATCGTCAAATAAAAAATGGCGCCAAGCGATGCGATGCGAGTCAAATCAAAAAACACAGTTAGTAAAATAGCCAATACTACTGTGTAGACGAGTGTATGTTTCTGAATGTCACCTGGCATACCGAAATGACTGTGCGGCACAAGTTTCATCTCGGTCAACATTGCCAGCATGCGTGATACAGCAAATACGCTTGCAATTACCCCGGAGACAGTTGCTACCATTGCTAATATTACGGTGAACAGTAAACCGAATTCCCCAAAGGCAGGGCGTGCTGCCTTTGCCAATGCAAAATCCTTAGCCGCAATAATATTTTCCAGACTTAAATTGCTTGACACTGCAATGGCGACCAAGAAATAGAGCACAACACAAATCAAAATTGAGATGATGATAGCTCGTCCAACATTTTGATGAGGATTAATGATTTCAGAACCGCTATTCGTGATAGTGGTGAAACCTTTATAGGCCAGAATCGCCAAAGCCATTGCCGCCAAGAATCCTTCCGTTGAGGTATGCTCGTTAGGTACAAATGGTGATTCAAAAGTAAGCCCAGAAATCCATAAACCAGCGAGCGCGAAAATGGCTATGCCACCAATTTTGATAAAGGCCATAATCAGAGAAACGATACCGATCAAACGATTACTAGTAATATTGATCAGAAAGGCAAATAGCAGTAGACCGACTCCCAAGGCGGGGACGATCCACGTGGAAGGATCCAGATCAAAAAGCTGAATGGTATAGGTGCCAAAAGTGCGTGCTACCAGACTTTGATTAATAACCATCGAAAAATACATCAACAGAGCGCTAGCGGCAGTCATCGTGGTTTTGCCGTAGGCTTTCTCTAAAAACATGCCAATTCCGCCGGCAGAAGGAAAAGCATTAGACAATTTCACGTAAGAATATGCGCTAAACGCTGTGGCAACTGCAGCAACCAAAAACACCAACGGGAATAAAGAACCAGCTAGTTCCGCCATTTGTCCTGTTAAAGCTAGTATTCCTGCGCCAATCATCACACCGGTGCCTAGGGACACCGCGCCAACGACACTCAAACTGTTCTTCCTGTAATTTGCTGATCTGCCTTGATGGGAGTGATTCATTTGTAAGGCCCTTTTTGTATTCGACTAATTTCCTTCTACAAAAATTCTACGTCGATTTTTATCTTTTGTAATTACGCCTAAAATAACCAAATCGATAAGATTAATGGACTGGAAGGTGATTACTTGGAGGCGCGGTGCCCACTAATTGACCCAGCCACTGCTATATATTATTGGCTGGGTTTGTAAGAAAACTTTTGCAGAAAACATCTAAGGCTATTTGCTTTTAAATATAATGGGACCCTTCATCCCAGCTTGATAATGTCCTGGAACATTGCATCCAAATTCTAGTTTTGCTGTTTGTTTAAATTTCCAAATTAATTCTTTTTTTTCACCTGGATTAAGAAATAATGCGTTTGGATCGTTATGAGCCATTTTATGACCTTCGGGTGAATCCATAGCTTCCATCATTTTAGACATTTCTTTTTGATGAGCCTTTTGTACCTCTGGGGTTCCTATTGTAAAATCATGGGTGGTGTCACCTTTGTTAATCAGAATGAACTTTATGGTTTCCCCGTCTTTCACTTCTAAAGTAGAAACACTGAATTTCATCTCATCTGACGCAATAATCTCAATAGTCCGGTTTATTTCAGACTCTTTACCAGGCCCTCCACCTACGATCATATGTGCTTTGTGTTTATCATGATTGTGATGATCATGATGTCCTTTACCAGCAGCATGAATTTGTGAACTGAGCGCAATTGATAAAGCAATCATCATCAAAAGTGTGAGCATTAGGCTCTTAGATTTAATAGGCAAGATTAACATTTGCTTCCTCTTTTCTACATTGATAATTTTTAAAAAAACGTCTGGTTTTTAATCTATATTTTTCCCTAAAAAATCCCGTTCTCTCTTTGGATTTCTCTAATAAAAGGTATAACTTTTTCTACATCCTCCATTGTTACACTTTTGATAGGTGGCATGTTTCCAAACTGCCAATGATGTGCCCTAACGCCATTTTGAACTGCTAAATAAAATGAACGATCAGAATGATGACTGGGCTCGTAATACCTGTGAATTAATGGCGGCCCTTTTTGGGTTCCTCTTCCATTTTTGCCGTGACAACTTGAGCAATTTTTTTCAAAAATTACGCTCCCTTTTTTGCCAGCTTCTGAAAATTGTTTAGGAACTTTGACCTCAATACCCATCTCTTTTTTTTGAAAAGGTAATGTTACAAAAAATAATGAAATGACCAGAAATCCAATGAGAAATATCAATTTAATTTTTTTCATCAGTTTTTCCTAAACTTTAATTCCATCTCGCTTTAAATCAGTAGTTGTCGCCGGGCCCACGAGAGTCCCTTTTGGAGGCTTGTACCATCCTGGATCATCATAGGTCTTTAAATCCTCTCTCACTTTAAAAACAGTGAACATACCTCCCATTCCGATATAATCATGCAGACCTTGGACACCAACCATTGGAATACTGTTTTCTGGCATATCCATATGTTGAGCATGCAAACCCATATCTCCCATTCCTTTTGTCCCCATTGTCATATAGCCGGGCAGTAAATCACCTACCTGCTGATCAAGTCCTTGGGCTTTTACACCAACCATGTTTGGTAAACCGTGCCCCATTTGGTTCATAACATGATGTGTCATGTGACAATGCATTGCCCAATCACCAGGATTATCAGCAACAAATTCGATATTTCTTGTTTGGCCAACAGATACCAATACAGTTACTTCAGGCCACTGAGCTGTTTCAGGAATTTCACCGCCATCAGTCTCAGTCACTTTGAATGCATAACCGTGCAAATGGAAAGGGTGGTGGTCCATGGCCGATAAATTACCAACACGAATTCGGATTTTTTGACCTAGTTTACTAACCAGGGGTGCGGTTCCAGGAAAAACTTTTGCATTTAGAGTGAGTGTATTAAAACCACTGGAAACACTTGTATCAGGCCTGTAAGTTCCTGGTTTAATATCCCATTCGGACATAAGAAGAACAAAGTCTCTGTCAGGTCGAGGTCTTTTGGGTTTGCGTGGGTGAACAATGAACATCCCCATTAACCCCATACCTTCTTGAGTCATGGTGTCCTTATGTGAGTGATACATAAAGGTTCCATGCTGAACCAATTTATATTCGTATTTAAAAGTTTCGCCAGGTTTGATTGTACGCTGTGTAAGACCAGCGACACCATCCATTCCCATAGGTAAAATTAATCCATGCCAGTGAACAGTAGTGGATACTGGTAATTTATTAGTGACATAAATGCGTATATTATCACCTTCTACCGCTTCAATCACGGGACCATGTACTTGTCCGTTGTATCCCCAACAATGAGACTTCAAACCTGGCGCAAATTCATGAAACACTTCCTCAGCGACAATATGAAATACTTTGACATCATCAACTATTTTAAAAGGTAATGTACTGCCATTTGGTACGACCACAGGAGTATAATCTTTACCAGACTGGCCAGGCGGGTAAGTATCATCTGGATCAACAGTTCGGGCATAAAATTCATTTCCTTTTGGGGTATTATATTTTCCACTGCCAACTACTTTTGTTGGCAGTTTCTTTTTTTTCTCCATATTGTGACCCTCATGTGATTCTTGAGCCACAATTTCTTTACTTGCAAACGTAATACCGGCTACAGCAAGCCCAGATGTTGCTAAAAATTTTCTGCGAGATTTGTCCACTAGTGACCTCCTTCTGCATTATCGACTGATGCCACAGCATTGTTGATATTAGATCCACCAGTATTTCCGGGTAGACGTCCATGAATTAATTGTTGGTAGGCAATTCGAGAACGCCAATAAGCTTGTTGCGCTTCAATATATTGTTGACCGGCAATAATTTGTTGACGTTTTGATGTGATCAGCTGGAAAACCCCAGCTTGCATTGCGTTGTAGTCTCGTTGCATTCCTGAAACGATTAGTTTGTTTTCTGGTAAAACAGTGCGTTGATAATAAGAGATGGTTTTCCGTGCAGTTAATAGCCTTGCTCGGAGCAATCTTGACGTAGATCTGACTTTTATACCTAGTGCCCAATATTGATTTCTGAGTTTTTCAATTTCCAATTTGGCCTTAGACCTTTTGGCTTCCCCCATATCGAAGATTGGGATTTCAATTTCAAAAGTGGGGCCATATTGTCTTTCTCCATCATCTCGCTCATATTCAGCGCCAACTTCAAGGTCTGGTAGTAATGATTGTTCGCGTGTTAATTGATATTTTGTAGCTAGGGTGATGAGCTCTTGTTTAATTTTTGCCAAATCCAGGCTATTTTCAATTGCCCTTTTCTCTAATTGAGCTGTACTTAGTTTTTTTCTTGGCAAAGCTGGCAATCTTTTTGGGGCTCGCCACTCAGTATCAGCACTTGAGAGCCCCATTAAAACGTTTAGTTTTTCTCTCATCTCAACCTCATTCGCTTCTGCTTTAGCGAGGTCGAGTTTTGCCAATGTCAAAATGTTTTTTTGTTGGTTGAATTGAAGCGCTGTTATATTACCTGCTTCTCTCAGTGACTTAGCAGCTTCGACAGTTGCTCGGGTTGATCGAATAACTTGTTGAAATAGCTCTACCTGCTGACGCGCTGCCACATAATCTATGTAAGCATTATGAGTTGTTGCTACCATATCGATAACCATTCCAGATATTTCTATCTTTACGGATTCAAGTTCTGACTGAGCTATTTCTCTTTTTAATGGGATCCAAAGAATTTCAATGAATTTTATAGCAAGCCCAAATGTTAAATTTGGTGTGCTAACCCCCTCTGGGAAAGTTATTGCTCCGTCTAAAATCGGATTCCTTAGAAGACCAGCTTGAACCAAATCCGCTTGAGCAACTCCTAGTTTGGTATATGACGCCTGTAATTCTTTGTTATTAAGAAGAGCAATTTGAATTGCATTTTTTGCTGTTAAAGGACGAGAGAGAACTGATTTCATTACATCTTGCGCATGTAAATCTTCAGGAGAACCTGTATTCCAGAGAATCTTACGACCGGTCCGCTCCAAAACGTTATCTGAAACTTCTAAAAAAGCTTGTTCCGCTGATAATTGGGTGCACCCAGAAAGCCCAATTGCCACAATAACAATTGCTGCTGCAGATTTTATTTGCTTGGTCATTTTTTTCTCCAGCAGATTTAGTGTTTATGCATTTGATGACCGCCATGGTCATTAGATCGTTTTTCTGCATTTTGGACTTTTTGCTTGCCCAACATGGGTTCTGCATCCAAAATTTCTGCTTCAAGTGCCCTGGTAATTTTTATGGCTTTGCCAGGTCTCGTTTCTGGGTCAGCTGGGTGGCCCACTGGCAAATATATTTTCGGTGGCTCTCTTAAACAGCCTGATAAACTTGTGGTGATTATGAGACTTGTAAAAATGGCTCGAAACACTGCTTTCCCCCTGATTTCGTTGATAGACTCAACGCTTATGGTTGCACGTTTATTGTGCACGCATGATTGGCGACCCATGCATTGATGCAGTAAAAAATTGTCATTAGGGATTAGACCCGCGGTTAAATCGTTCTGGAAACTCTGACATTTCATAGGAATATATTTATTCCTTATTCTTGCAAATTTGTTTATGGGGCTGATACGTAAAAGTTCACGAAGCCCCTCAAAAAAATTGCTAACTAATGTCAAAAAGATTATTGGGAGTAGTGTTTCATTTACTTATTAAGATGGAAAGGTGAGATAAATATTGGGGCTCACAATTCATCACCGCGCAACTGCTTGCTCGGCAGCTTTTTTACACGTTTCTTTATAGTGATTTTGCCCATTAAATATGCTTTTTCAAATGCTCCTTGATTGTAATACTTCAATGAGTAATAGGTAGTACATGCAGTTGTTACTAAACTTCCAACAATTAAAATTGCAGCAGCCCAACTGAGTAGGCTAGACGCTCGTTGGTGGGCTTTGTAAAGCAATACCAAACCCGCAACAAACATTGCCAGTTCTAATAGAAATGTAATTTCAGCTAGGAACATTGCCATTTTATCCTCCTGTCGTTGAGATGTTGATGAGCCAACCGGCAACGATCACTTGCGGTAGCGTAATAAGTGGAAGAAAAAGAGAAATCTTCCATGATTTTGTTGTGTCTTTTAACACCATAATTTCTGTGTAGTCGGTAGAAACACCGGTCATCAGGAATGCAAAACTGTTGCCAGGAGCATTTGCGCGGGTCAAGATATCAGCGGCAATTGGCGCGGAGCCTTCAGAGCAAACCTCTAAAATTGTTGCCACTAAAATCGTTAAACCTAATCCGGCTATGGTTGGTCCAAAATAAGTCTGAAATGTACCCGTATCTACGAAGGCTCTCACAAATCCAGCAAGTAGCACACCGAATAAAATCCAACGCAATACTAAACGTGACTCAATAATTCCGGTAAGAACCATTTCTTTAAAAAAGGTTGCGGAATAGTTAGTTCTCTTTAGTCCTTTTTTGGTCTCATCCCAAAAATTGAAATCAGCCGGTAAATCTACCGTGTTTGGATTTGCTGGTAGTGTTCCGTGTTCAACCAACCGCTCAAATATTAAACCGGTAATAATAGCTATAATGAGTGAGAGACCAATAAAGCCAAGTGTCCAGGGTAAGCCAATTAATGCGATCAAAACAAGCGTCAGGGAAAACGAGTTCCAAGGACTGGCAACCAGAAAGGCAATTAATTGTCCAGCGCTTGCGCCTCTTTCATACAACTTCGCCCCAACCATCAGAATGCCATGACTGCATAAATCAAGCAAAACACCAGCAAGCGTTGCTCGAATAATGCCGCTAGGGCCGCCATCACGTCCTAATATCGACATTACAAATTCACGAGGAACTTTTGAAAGTGCTGCAACCATTACGATGCCAATGGTGATGCCCCACCAAATCGTATTCATCAATGTAAAAACAGTTTCCGCTAGAATTTTAAACCATCTAATATCAGTGACGTTGTCCACGAAAAGCCATTGGATAATGTACAGAATTATAATCGAGCTCAGAGAACCCCACAGCAAATAATCGAACCTCCCTTTCGGATGACAAGTATCGTTTTGTTCATGCACATTTTCTGTATGAGAGCTTGCCATTTTTAACCTCTGGGTGTTCATGATCTTTAATCAGCAGACCTAAACTTAAGGCTGCTGGGATAATGTGGTTCATAAACACATTTACATTTTTGTAGCGGCCGTAATGTTCGATTTCTTTAACAAAGCAGCTTATAATTTTCGACAAAAGCCTATGACCCTGCGCTCTAATTGCGCGATAGCTTTTCTGATAATACGAACGAAGTGACCTCATCCCTCAATTTAAATTGAAGAAAGTATTTTCGTTCTAGCTTTATTTAGATGAAAATTTGCGACTTGATGAGCATCGGACAATGTTCTGAAAGCAATTTACCTCAACACGCCACTTGCAATAATTTAAAAAAATTCAGGAGCCATAGAAATATTTAACAATGCTGCAATCTGCAATTGGTATACCCTTACCCGGGCAATATTTACGTAATTTGCTGAGCGCGGCATGCATAGCATTTAGATCATTAATACGCTGCTTGATATCTGCAATTTTATCTTCAGCCTGATCGCGAATATCACCGCAGTCGGCGTTTGGATTATCTGTGATCGCCAAGAGGTTTGCAATTTCTTCGAGCGTGAAGCCCAATTCTTGAGCGCGTTTTATAAACCGAATGCGTTTAACAGTTTCTCCTGAATAAATACGATAACCAGATGGGAGTCGGTTGGGTTCTGGAAGCAATCCACGTTTTTCGTAAAAGCGCACGGATTCAATTTTTATACCCGCAGCCTTCGCTAATTTTCCAACTGATAATTGCGTCATAACTCTACCTCTCTACATTCAAACTAAACCCGGTAGTATGATACGGAGTCAAAAGTTATTTTAAATAGACCTTTAATAGTTTAAGCGCCCCTTTTGCTTTTTTTATCGCAGATTGAGCACCCTCAAGATCACGTTTGTGAGTGGCTGCGTGGAAGGCATCTATTGTTAATCCCAGTTGACTCAATGTTCCTTCTATCCGGCGTTTCTTATCCTTGTCGGTGTTCGTAATGTTTTTACGAATTGCACTCATCGCTGCATCAATTGCGACGCTTTTAGTGTGCCAGGTTTCCATAATAGGACCATCGTTAAACATTTCTTCGCGTTTTTCGTCGGACATAGTTGAAGCCATTACTACGATACCTTCTTCTAAAGATTTTAGGGCTTGATCATTTGTTTGGGTTGCTTCTTCAGCATGTTGTTCCCCTTCAGCGTGATGTTCATCACCATGCGCGTAGCCGATAACTGGCTGCAGAATTATTAGCAATGCAAAAGCCATTGCACTCATTAGTCGTATTTTCATGGATTTTCTCCTTTTTGATCAAATGCAAATGGAAGTTGTTTTTTAACCGGGTTCCGCCCGAAGCTCCAAAATACGAGGGGCCGCACAGTGAGATCGAGAATTGTACTTGAAAACAAGCCGCTAAATATAACGACGGCTACTGGATGTAATATTTCTCGCCCTGGTTGGTCTGCTGATATTATGAGTGGCACCAACGCTAAAGAAGCCGCCAGTGCAGTCATCAGGACCGGAATTATTCGCTCCGATGTTCCGCGATAAATCATAGCGAGATCAAATTTCTCACCTTCATGCTCCATAAGGTGTAAGTAATGCGCAATCATCATTATGCCGTTTCGAGCGGCAATACCCGTTAGAGCGACCAGCCCCACCATTGAGGCTATTGAGAAAACGCCACCCGCCATCCAGACACCGACAACTGCACCAATGAATGCAAGCGGGATCGATAGCATCACCTGCAAAGCAAGATTGGCACTTTTGAAATGGGAGTACAAAACCATAAACATCCCGGTGAGTGAAAACAGGCTTAGAAATGCGATCATGCGAGAAGCTGTTGCCTGACTTTCAAATTGTCCACCATAAGTGACATAATAACCCGGAGAAAGATTGACCTTTTCTCGGACAGCCTTTTGAATACTTTGAACAACACCTACCAAATCGCGGCCCTCAACATTGGCTTGAATAACAATCCGTCGCTGGGCATTTTCGCGGTTAATAATATTAGGACCCTTCGCCTGATCCACCTGGGCCACAAGTCCCAACGGAACAATGCTACCTTGCCCGTTGTCTACAGGAATAGCTTTGATTGCCTCGATATCATTTCGAGCCTCGTCTTTTAATCGCATTACAACATCATATGTGCGCTGCCCATCGAGAACCTCCGTCAGTTTTTTGCCTTGCATTGCAAGTTCTGCATACTCTGCTGCTTCCCCAACCATTAATCCATAGCGAGCGGCTTGATCTCGATCAAAGCGAACATGCACCTGAGGAATTAACACCTGTTTCTCGACAAGCAAGTCAACCACACCTGGGACCTCATTCATTACCTGACGGATTTCTTCCGCCTTGGTGCGTAGTACGGCAAGATCGAGACCAAAAAGTTTAATTGCGATCTGAGCACGAACCCCAGACATCATATGATCAATGCGGTGGGAAATTGGCTGTCCAATGTTTATTGCAACGCCGGGAATTTTGTCCAAACGGCTTCGCATATCATTCAAGATGTCGGAACGGGATCGTTCAGATTCTTTCAGCTCAACTTCGATCTCCGTTGAGTGCACACCTTCAGCATGATCATCTCGTTCCGCTCGGCCGGTGCGTCTGCCGGTTTTTGTGGCTTCGGGAACTTCGCGAATAAGTCTCTCCATCATCGAGCCAATACGGTTTGACTCCTTCAGAGATGTGCCAGGTGGGAGCAATAAATTTATTGTGACACTACCTTCATTAAATTCCGGCAAAAATTCCCGACCAAAAAATGGCACCATGCCAACAGCGCCGAAAAAGAAAATGGTTACGGTCACCAATACTAATTTTCTAATTGGCATCAATGTATCCAAGGCTCTTTTTTCAAACGATTTTATCTGACGGATTAACCAACCGTCGTCGCTATGTTCCATGCGCTTCATTCTTGGCAGCAGATAAGAACAAAGAGCAGGAGTTACTGTTAATGAGACAAAAAGAGACGCAACAATAGATGTTATATAGGCAACCCCAAGGGGGAGGAAAATGCGCCCCTCAATGCCTTGCATCGCAAAGAGCGGTATAAATACCAACACAACAATTATTGTTGCGAATACTATGGAGTTTCGTATTTCTCTCGACGCCTCATAGACAACTTTAATTGAAGGTTTTGGTTTTGCTGCATGACGATTTTCGCGAAGGCGTCGAAAAACATTTTCCACGTCAACAATCGCATCATCGACTAACTCACCTATCGCAACAGCCAGGCCACCAAGTGTCATGGTATTAATACTCATGCCAAAGATTTTGAATACGATGGCGGTCAGTACGAAAGAGAGGGGAATAGCCGTAAGCGTTATTAACGTTGTCCTGAAATTGAGTAAAAACAAAAATAAGATGATAGCGACCAAAATTGCCCCATCGCGCAAGGCCTCTTCAACATTGGCTATTGCACGTTCGATAAAACTGCTTTGACGGAAAATGTCATCATGGACGACAACTCCCTTTGGCAAAGCCTCCCGAATAGACTTAAGTTCGGCTTCAATTGCACGGGACAGAGTAATGGTATCCGAACCTGGTTGTTTTTGAATTGAAAGAATTACAGCTGGTTGGCTATTTACACTTGCATCACCGCGTTTACCAAGTGGCCCACCAAGTCTGACTTCAGCAATCTGTTTTAATTTGAGTGGGGGCGCTTCCTTATCTGAAGCTTCGAGTGTCGAATTAGCAAGATCATCAATTGTTCGTATTCGTGCTAGATTACGAATTAGACCTTCCTGATATTCCTTTAGTAAAAACCCCCCGGTTGAATTAACATTGGACTTCGTTATGGCCTCTTCTACATCGTGCAGAGAACGACCGTAGGCACGCATTGCATATGGATCGACCAACACTTGATATTGCTTTAAATCGCCTCCAATGACAGTAATTTGAGAAATACCAGGTATAGCTAGCAGTCGATTACGGATATCCCATTCAGCAATACCGCGTAAATCCATGCTATTAATTTCTGCATTATCTGACGTCAATCCAACGAGCATAATTTCTCCCATGATAGAAGAAATTGGACCCATAACAGGGTTTGTGTTCGCTGGGAGTTGCTCTTGTACTTGCTGAAGCTTTTCGGCAATTATCTGGCGCGCAGTATAGACATCCACATCCCATCCAAATTCAACCCAAACAATTGATAGCCCAATGGTTGATGCGGATCGAACTCGCTCGACGCCTGTAGAGCCGTTGACAACCGTTTCAATTGGCCAGGTTACAAGTGCCTCGACTTCCTCTGGCGCCAATCCCTCTGCCTCAGTGAAGATTGTGACAGTTGGCCGATTTAAATCTGGAAAAACATCAACGGGTAATTTGACAATTACAAAAACACCATAAACCATCAAAAGCGATGCCACGGCGATCACTAACAACCGGTTCTTAAGCGAGAAACTGATAATGGCGTTAAACAATTTGGGGCCCCTTAATGTGTATGCCCATCATCTTTTGGGGCTCCTTCTGGAATTTCCTTGATTGCGGGTTTTGCAAATTGTAGTTGATACTGTCCCTGCACAACGATTTGTTCGTCAGGAAAAACCCCCTCAATAATTTCGTGCAAGGGACCATACTTTTTGCCGAGTTTTAGGGAGCGTCGCTCGAATTGGTTTTTATTTCTTACATAGAGAAACATATCGCCGGAATCGCCAAGAATAGCCCGGCTTGGTACCGCCAATATTGGTTCCGGTTTTGTGATTGAGACAGAGAGAATAGCTTGCATGTTGCCTAGCAACTTACCAGTAGGGTTATTTACCAGAGCATAAACATCAAGAGTTCTACTACCTGTTTTTAATGCTACATCAAGTCGTTGCACCGTCCCTACAAATAATTGCCCGGGATGTGAGGGTGTTGAAACTTTTACGTTCTGTCCAACTTTGAGCCGTGCAATTTCAGGGGTTTCAAATGCTTTTCCAGTAACCAGAACTTGTGATGGATCAGCAATCTCCATTGCAACGGATTCTCTCGTTGCAAATTGGCCAATTACCACATCTTGACGCATGATATATCCGGCAATTGGAGATTTTATAATGACTCCAGGATTGCCAAATGCTACCGGATCAACCGATAATAATTTTTGACCTTTAGCAATTTTCTCTCCAATCTGAACATAGAGTTCTTTCACTTTTCCATCAAAACGAGGTGATATTTTCGCGTGCTTTTCAGGTAAAAATGAAACCGTTGCATTAAGATCAAGTGATTCAGCAAGTTCTTCAATTTTTGCTGGCTCAGTTAAAATACCAAGGTTGTGAATTGCAGCATCTGAAAGCATAACTTTTGACGCCATTCCCGCGGCCGACTCTGTACCGGGAGCTGGAGCATGCGTTTCACCTTCATGTGCTTGCAAGGTCTTTAGATACAAACTGATTGTGACAAAAAAAATTACGGTGCTAACGATGATCGCTTTTTTCAATTTAAACCCTCCAGCAGATACGGACTAGCGTAATTCCTGCCTCAAAATCAAAAACATGAGTGTCTTTGTTAGTAGGATATGTGATTTTAAACTACATGTTAACGTCTACATCCCGCCAATGAACGCTTTTTCCTACTAGCGGTAACTCTAGTGAATCTGTGACGTTTACGATGGCCTGCTCTGCCCCTGTTATAATTTTTTGTGCAGTTGCGTGATTTTTTATACCGCTGAAAATGTTTTGAATTTCGTTTTGACTTCTCAAAAGGATGTAAGTTTTCAATAGATAAATTATTGAGCTCACTCGAATTATGAGCCTTAGCTTTGGCAATGTTGAAGAACTGAACTAAGATAAGAACCCCAATTAAAAATGGGATAAATCTAATATTGAACATGACGGTTGGCTCCTTAACAGAAAAAGTAAAACAAGTTGATTTTCCTAATACGTCACGCTTGGCAAAACCCCTCAAAAATTATTATTTGTGAGCTACTTATGGTAGCACATGGAATAGGGAAACCTTTTCTAATCTGGACAACCTGGGCGCCAGGGCGGATAAATATGTCCATGAGCTCTTTTGAATCTATGATGGTTGCGGTGACGTTTGTCCATGGGATTAAAGCCTTTGCCGCAAGTGCGTGAGGCATTAAAACGAAGAAAGTGCTCGGGATTGCTTTTGGGCGTTACAAAAGTGCGCGAATGTGTGATTCGCGATTTCTTGTATTTTGATAAGCCACCAGCTTGAGCACCGTTTGTGAAGCAGAGCTGAAATAAGATCGCTAAACCAATTAAAACAGAGATAATACTGAAGCTGGACATTATGATTTTCTCCTAAACCAAAAAGCATTTTAGTGAACATTTGCCTGATACGATGAAACCAGCCAAATCCCTCAAAATTATCTTGTCAATTTTTGGGAGAGAATTTTACGTGCTCGATAGACACGTGTTTCGATAGTTTTTGCGGTCACACCAAGTAGCGCCGCGCACTTTTCTTGAGAATTACCCTCGATAGCAAAAAGTATAAGAGCCGTTTTTAATTTGTGCGGCAGGCGTTGAATTTCTTGGTCCAACATCTGAAGTTGCATGCGCGTGTCAACCAAATTCTCAACGTCAGCGACGGGATCCTCAATACTATCATAGAGAGAGCGTGAATTATCATCGCCAGTTTTGGCATCGAGTGAGAGAAACCGTCTTAACTTCTGCTTTCTACCCCAATCACGGCAAAGATTAATCGCGATTTGATATAACCAAGTTGAAAATGCGTAGTTTGGTTTATAGGTATTGGCTTTTAAATGAACACGAATGAATGTTTCTTGCAAAATATCATATGCTTCATCTTCATCTTTGATATATTTTGAAATAAACGCAAAAAGTTTATGCTTGTAACGCGTCATGAGAACATTTAATGCGGCCTCATGACCCTCTACTACAAGCTGGATCAGTGTTTTGTCATCGGTGCTTTCATTTACCGAAATCTTTTCAGTTTTGTTGCAAGGCATCCGTGACCATTTGCTCCAGCTTGCGGTTTTGATCGTCGGTCAAAAGTGGCCGCATCTCGAACAAATGTTGCAGCGTTGCGTTCTGCAATTCGCCCATCGCTTTATGAATTTTCCCAGTTGCCACCCGAACCCTTGCACTAAATGATTTGTCATCCTTAATTGCTTGCGCAAGCTGCAAATTGGCCAATCTGATCTGCTCTTCTAGGTCTTTGCGAATCTTGAAGTAGCGATTTTCTATAACAACCAGTTGAGCATGTTGATCGGCCGTAAGCTGCAATTTATCATGTAAAGCCTCATGCCAACTGACCGACTGCGAATGAGGGTGTGTCCGGCTTTCCGTTAAAATATATTGGCCAAAATAAAGTCCACTAAATGCTGCAGCCAAAATAATTAAAACAAAAAAAGCGGCGTTAATATATTTTATTGTCATTTTGTTTGTTCAATCAAATTGGTCGTCAAATAGGGAGCGTTTATTTTAAAAACGCTCAAATCTAGAGGCGCTTGGTTAACTTCTTTTTTAAATTCTAACGCAATGATTGGACTGAGGACAAGGCCAACTAACAATGCAAAAGCTACAGATGAAACTTGAAATTTAGGCATGTTGAACACGAGCAAAACTGTATTGTGCCAAGACGTAAATTCTTCATTTTCTCGAAAATGAATCTTTTTCCATACATCTCGCTCTAGTTGGTCTAAACGATTATTGCTGCTGCTTTTGTTAAAATACGCGGCAAGCATCTTATCAAATTTTTCATTTAGCATAATTGCACCTCATTCATTAGTGGCTTATACGCGAAAAAATAAGACATCCCTTAAAATATTCATCACAGTCGATATTTCTTGAAAATGATTTGTACAACTTTTCTTGGATATGATTGTGGCTCAATATAAAATACCGGGTGTACGATCAGACTATTAGCACATAAATTGAAAAAATTGCGGTTCTGTCAAGCCTCGTGGTAATGGGCCACTTTTAGGGTCGTCGTCTCTGATAATGGCGGACACATTTTCAAGGCTTGATGT
Organism: uncultured Rhodomicrobium sp.; assembly: GCA_964351785.1. Taxonomy (GTDB): domain Bacteria; phylum Pseudomonadota; class Alphaproteobacteria; order Rhizobiales; family HXMU1428-3; genus HXMU1428-3. The sequence goes on along the minus strand of CAYGPF010000001.1, from coordinate 42,847 downwards.
GGATGAATTTAATTTTACTGTATAAGCTATTGATTGATGACGACCCGAGCTTCCACACCGTGTTTTAGTCGACCGTAAAGGATGCTGTGCTTCTCAGGATTGTTGCTAATTCAGATCATCATGATTTTCATCCGACATTTTTTCTACTTCTCTGCAAACATCCGCCTTTCCAAACGTATCAATAGTGGGCCGCGCTGCCTACCTATGTTTCCCTAAATTGGTGCTGTAAAAAAAACCGGCACTGTTACATGCCGGCCTTTTGTTAGTTTGAACTTACCCAACCTTAACCTTGCTCTGTTCATATTTATCGAACAAAGACCTGATGGTCGCAAAGTCTTTCTCTCGCAGAATAATATCTGAGCTATGCCAGTTACCGTCTTTATCTGTCCAGCTTCGTTCTAGTTTAATGCTGTCAGTGGTAAATTCTCGCCCATCTGCGTCGAAATTTATGTTTGGCCAAGCGGCCAATTGCATCGAGCCCTTACGAATTTTATAGGTCGGTGGTTCTTTTTTTTGAACCTCAGGTTCATCTTTTGGTTTTGTTTTTGTACTTGTTGCCATTTCAGTAACTCCTTCTGTGACAATCATTAAAGATCTCAGTACATTTTTTAGTATACCCAGCCCCCTTAGTTTCAGCACTTCACAACCCCCCGCTTATATTGCCTGCTGTTATTAGCAACGAGACCAAATAAACAAGAGAAAAAGCCCTGGCAAAATTTGCCAGGGCCTATGCTGCCTGGTCGACTAATTGACCAAACAGAGTTGTGTGTTATCTCGAAGCGTCAAACCAAGATAGTGGTAGCGGCCGTTGATTTTGATTTTCTCAAAACCTTGACCTGACATCCAACGACCAAACGCTGTTTGGGTCATCGGTTTGTTTGCACCGCCAGAATTGGTAAGCAACCAGGCATTGTATGCGTCATGCAATTCAGACGCACCGGCATTGGAATGCTCAACCCGGTCAACACATTCAATAAAGAATTGTTTGGCCAGGTTTTCCGCCGGTTGCCGGTAGTTGGTTAATCGCAAGTGAATGGCATTTCGGCCTAAGCCCAGGCTCAGGAAAAATCCAGAACCTGATCCAACTTCAACCAAGACAGCCACCAGGATTATAAGTACCGTTCGAATGGTACCTTCCTCCAAGTCAAACAGCTTGGCAAAGATAGCCACTTGCGGATCACTGGTACCCGCAACCGCTAAACCGCTGGCTGTATCAATGACTTGGTTGGCATCAGCAATTTGCTTACGCAACGCAGCTTCACTATTCGCAACCGCCAGCTCTTGTTTGAGCACGCTAATGCGACTACACGCCGACACTGTTTTCGGACCAACTGGTTCAGCACAACTGTCGGTCAGCTCTTTGAGCGTGACGCGTTTTGCTTCATAGCGATACCGCGTTTGCCATTTGGCGTTCAGGTCGGCTTTAATAACCCCAGCTGATCGATGGGCTGGCAGTTTTTTCAACTTAGCCCGCGCCACTTTTAGATCATCTTGGGCTTGCGCCACCTGCGATACACTGCGTTCACGCACACCAGTGGTTTCCGTTCTATTCAATGCCGAAAAACCGATGGCAGAAGTGAGTGAGTAACCAGTACACACTAACCACGCAAAGCAGCCAACCATGACGGCTATTTTACGCTTTTCAAGTAACAATAATGCAATGAAGAATGGGAGCACGGCTTTAAAGCCGTCCGCAGACGCACTAGCGATGCCGTAAATGTGTTTATCAATTTCTTCACTGCCGAGAGCATATCCAAACCGCCAATTCATACTGGCGGACACGAGCAGCAAAATGAAGGACAATGCTGCGCCGAGATAGGATAAAAGAACCTGCATGACTAATCCTCCTTTTCTGTTTGATTGTTCATGCGTCCCCAATCCTTAGGGAACTCGGCTAATAATACCTCAACCACCCGGATATTTCATGTAACTGGTTGATTTCATTGTGAATTAATAGATGCCGGTATTCTGACTATCGGCGGACAGCTCCTCGCCAGGGCTCGGACTGTCCTTCGATAGTCCTCCCTACGGCGTTGTGTTTGTTCGGTAGCCGCAATGGCCCGTTGATGTTCTGTCTTGTCAACTGGACGATCTATTCTTCAGGCTTATAGTTATAAGTACGCAGGTTACCGCGCCTATCCCAATTTCAATCCAATCATGCACCAACGACTAACAGGCAGACCCGGAACACGCAGTCTCATGAAAGGCTGTCCTCAATGCCGCAACTCGCGCGAACGTCGTAAATTTCATAACGGTATTTGTCACCGTTGTAGTGGTTCGGGTCGCCCCACTAAAAAACCGCCGCCTGAAATATTGCTGGGCGGCTACGCCATCTCGATACAATCCTTCTTAGCGAAGAAAGCCGCTGAGGCAGAAAAAAGGCTGACGAAAATAGCCAGCCGTAATCTTCTTTGCATTCGCTAACGTTATTTCTTAGGCAGCCTGTTTCAGTTTAAGAAATTCAACCGCGCCGTCTTGATGCGGAAAACCAGCTTCAGCCACCACCGCAGAAAATTGGGTTGTAAATTCCGTTCGCTTGCACACCGCCAGGTTGTTTGCCTGACACCAATCACAATAGGGTTGATACAGTTCGGCAATCACCACCTGACTTTCTTCATGTGGCTCTAAGCAAGCTTTGATAAAATCACTCACCTCTCCCAACACCACGTCTGTCGCTTTGCTTTTTGGCACTGACATATTTTTCATGGCCATTTGATTTCGTTTCTGCCGTTCCGGTTTCTGATTGGTCTTGCCTCCGGCCGGCTCAACTCGCAACCACTCAACGGTTAGAAACGCGCCGACAATTAACAACTCTGCCACCAACGCCATAATCAGTTTTTGGTACGTTGACGCTGTTGCCGCCGGAAGGGAAAAGATGGTCGTCAACGCTGTTGTTTGGGCATCAGCAGCTGATACTGGTTCTGAACGCTCTAACTTTTCCTGGATGGTTTCGATTTTTCTGTCTAAGTCGGTCGCTTGTTTGGTAAGGGCCAGGTCTGTTTCCAATTTTATGACCGTGCTGCGGGCTTGCTGCACTTCAGTTTCCCGATCACGGCACCGTTGACCGCGCAATGTGCATTCGGCGGCTCGTGTTTTCTCAGCACTCACAGCCGCTTTTTTAGCGGCCGCTACGCCAGCTTCCGTTACCGGCCGAAAGGTTGGCAAAGTTGATCGCTCTTTAAGTAATCGGTCTAAGGTAGCGTTATCCCGGCGCGACTGTTCCAGTTTCTGCGCACGCTCTGCTTCTCTGACATCACTCCGGCCGGAAATGAACCCTAGCGAATTTGATAGGTTCACCAGCAACGCAGCGGTAGCGATCAGAAAAATTACCATCGCGCCGATTTTATTTTTTTTTCGCCAGATGCGAACCGCGACCGCGTGACCAACTAACCCGCCGGTGGCGATGATGCCAAACAAAACCGCTGAAATTAATCCATCAAAATGCGTGGACGCTGACGTGTACCCGTACCGCGCGACAATTCCAACTACGACTGCCCCGCACACAACTCCAAACATTCCAGCGATTACACGTATTACCATGATGATTATTTCCCACCTTTCTGTTTCCACTCAGTAAAGACAATTTCTAATAACTCCCCCATCACCATCCCTTTCGCTTCAGCCAGGGCTTTAATTTCTTTGTGCACCGCATCTTTCACCTTCAAATTCATTTGGGTGGTGCGGCCGGTACGCCGGCGGTCAGTCTTTTGCGTATGCTGGCGTTCTGACGCGGCTTGCTCCGCTATCCGCTGGCCAGGCTTTTTCTTTTTCGGCCGTTCCAAATTTTTCCAGGCTTGTTTGATATCGATGGAATTGGTTTCGTCTTTGCCCTTACTCACCGGCAATCTCCTTCGTGGTTCGCGTTGACGGCTTAGCGCGCCGCGCCACTTCCCGCCATAAGGCATTCATTTCAGATCTAATCTGCTTGTCTTTGGAAACTTCCTGGCCAACTAAACCTTTTAAAAAACCGCTGGCATAGGCCACCCGGTCACTTACCTCACCAGCCAATACCTCACCGTACTGACTGAGATACTGACGCGCGCCCGCTGACATTTTGGAATTTGGTTTGGAAACACTGATCACAAATACAAACGGCTTCTTGAACACCAGCGCCGCGTCAACAATGGCGTCCATGCTAAGCGCATCGATTGGTGACGGCCGGCATGGCACAACTATTAAGTCGGCCACCTCAATTGCTTCGGTGGTGCGGCGGATGTTACCGGGCGGGGTATCAACAATGACGTAATCAGCGCCGGTATTGATGGCTGCCTGGATTTCTTCATCAGGATATTTCAAAGCTGGTTGCAAGGCTGGCAACGCACCGCCATGTTGTTCACGCAGTTGATGCCAGCGCGACAATGACCCGAGGCCATCAACGTGCCGGTCAAGATCAACCAACGTTAACTCATATCCGTTCTGCAGCGCCGACACCGCCAAGCAAGCTGACAGCGTTGTCTTAGCTACCCCGCCTTTAGTTGCCGCTACCACAATTACCGCCATTGATTATTTCCTCAGTACCGCTACCGGAATTTCTTATCACCGCGAATATACCAACTCCTATCAAATATAGCTATCAATAATAAACTGGTAGCGGTATTATTTTTTTTAAAAAGCGCTACCAAACAAGCTCATCAACAATGCCAAACACCAACGCGCGTCTCACCAGCAATGCCAAACGCCCACGTTTCACCCCAAATTGCAGCCCAATACTATGGGAATAACCCCGGGAACCTTAATTCCCGCAGTAAAACTCTAAAAAATGTATGAAAAAACAGCCACCTACGGGCGAAAACCCCACATTCGCCACCCTCCGACTTCACTCTCTTCCTTCGTGAATCGGCATCACTATTGCGCCCCTTTTGTATGTATCCCCTTCAACGCCCCCCTGGCGGGCGGCGTTAAACTTCCCCAAAACACCCTTGATACAATCCCCCATCCCGCAGGGGCCCTACCCTGCTACTGGTGGATTGTATGCGCGCGAAATTCGCCCGAATTTTCGGCTGAAATTCAGGAATTTTTTGCTTAAAAATCAGCAAATTAAGGTTGTTCACTTGTTTTTATTAACGAATATCAGTACTTTTCATGAGAACATGACACTTGTGTCAACAACTGACCTTAATTTAAGGCGACTATGTATTATGCCTAAGGCTGACCTTAACCGTATCAAAATACTCAAAGCACTTCACCAGCACTCTGAACTGTCTGGTGCTGATATCATTAAAATTGATAAAACAATATCCAAAAATAGTGTTTACCCGGTAATACGCCGCATGGAATGCGCTGGCCTGCTATCATCTCGAGTTGAGAAAATACCAGGTGAGCGCAATCGCCCACGCCGTTTTTACAAAATCACAGACCAAGGATTAGCTACTTTAGCGTTTACCACGTCATTAGACATAGCAAAAAAAGTGCCGCCACAATGGTTAAAAGATTTAGTTACTGAAAAATCAAATTGGTACGATGATAAAGCTTTATTCAGAAAGAAAACGATTATCTGTTTCCTTGAAGCTTATATTTCCAAGCTTAAAACTGTAAATCATGTTGAGTTCGCTTACGATTTTTATGCTCGCTTTAATAAATTACATGAAGAGTTTCAAATTTCTCCCGTTCTTGGACAGATTTTAAATGAAGATAAAATCGTTATTGAACCAAAATCTATAAATTGGCCAGAAGCTCTTTATGATATTCCAGATACGTATAGAGCTCCAATCATCTACAAATACGTCTATACCTATTTTGCAGATAATAACGACCTAATAGATTTAATTGTTTTTCCGGCTTCAATCGGAGAAATTCCAAAAGAACCACCCGCCGATATTCCTCTGATGAATGAAGACTACATAGATACAATCAATCGTTATGTTGATCATATAACTTCTTTGAACCCACCACAGCACTCTATAATTAGAGTAATTGATGACACTGTAGCAAAACTTCTCGTTACTGATAAAATAGAAATAGAAGGCAAACCGGTAACTGAATATGTTGAAGCTAAAGAACCTAAATATGGTTACTTACCTAAAAAAGTAGTTAAATTTTATGAAGCTAGACCTCCCCATCAAATCATCCCAAATAGCATTGACACTTTACCTAAAAAATTACGTAAGCTGATTAATAATATAATAAAACACCATAACAAATACGCAGATCATCTAGAAGATGAAACAACTGCTATGCCGGCTTCATCAAATCCCGATCAATCAACAACAAAACCCCACCTGAAAAATTAAAAGGGCGTCTACAATAAGACGCCCCTTTTTATACAGTGTCACCGCACACTTCTTTTGAAATTTTTTCAAATGCTCTCTGAATTTTAAGAACGTTTTTCCCTCCTTGTATAAGCCGATAGAAACGCTTTGGACGATTGCGCTCGCCTGGGATTTTCTCAACCCGCGATGATAGCAGGCCAGCGCGTTCCATATCGCGAAGGACAACATAAATTGAATTGACGTTTACTCCAGACAAGTTCGCAACTTCCTGTCCGCAAATTTCATCATCATTTTCTTCAATCGCCAAAAGAATGCATCTGACCTTTGGTTTCAAAGGATAGGTCAATTTCATTTTGACATTCCTTCCAGTGTTACTGCCGATTTCCGAACCATTTCAGAAACCGGCTCAACACCAGAAGCCTGTAGCTAATATACTGATATATAACAGAAATTCAACTAGCTTAAAAAAAGACTTGCTTCCGTCAAAACTCTACGGTACTAATCAAAATATGAATTGTATAAAACTCTACGGTTTAGAAACGTAGATAATAGTACGTAACTCAAGTTCAAAAGGTTTTTTATGCCACTTGTTTTTGACGATAACGCTTACAACCCAGTGCCTGACCAGCACCCTTGCCAGTCCTCCTCGCTGGCAGCCTCCCAACTCGGCAGCATCGATTTATTGGTGCTGCCATTTTTTTTAACAAAGGAGCACGCACATGACCCGCAATTTTAAAAAAACATATATCACGTACCTCGATGTTCATCCTGAACCGAAACTTGAAGAGTTGGTCTACAAACAGCTTAAAAAATCCGCGACCATTTCTCGGATACTCGACCGAGCCCATCCCTACCAATTTAGAAACCCCACTGACCCCGAACAGCAATTAGAGATGGGCGGGAAAACCATTAACGTCGGCTCTGACCAATGGCTTTGTGTTTACGTCGCCAAGCCTGTTTTGCAACCCGCTTAAACCCGTAGACAACCCAACATAAATAAAAGGATTAAAAAGATGTCAGACATAGGCAAAAAACTTTCTGTTAAATTTATTGGTACCAATCGTGAACATGAATTTCTTACCATCATGCCCGGAGCATTAGTGAGAGACGTACTGAACGATCTTAATGTCTCCACCGGGCATTCCATCACGAACCCTGCCAATCCAGATCAGCAATTTAATCTCACCGACAATCTATATGCCGCTGTTGAAGATGGTGACATGTTGGCCATTGTTGCTGACATCGACGCCGGTATCGGGGGGGCGGTGTAATGGGAATATTTTCGTATGCCTTTGGTAACCCCAAGCCAAAAGTGCAAAAAGTGAAGACGGTAACGTGGCACCAGCCAGTGGGCTCGTTACCAAAGGTAAAGCGTAAAAACCATACGCATGTTCAACCCAGTTCAAAATCCCTGATTGACGTTAGAGGTTGGAAACGCAAAAGCCGCAATCAATGGGTTGGTTATTACGTGTGTAACAAAGGCACCTTCGCCGGCAAGATAATTCGACGCGGTGATATCTTTGATGTTCACATTAAGCACCCGCCCATTGAAGTCAAAAAGCACAGCCGTTTTATTTGCTTTGCTCGTTTACCCAAAAACGGCTGGTTCTCCATTCATCTGCACCAGCAACCTATCGATATGGACCCATCCTCGGTCATTTTCTATGTCGAAAAACTTTTGAACCAAGCCCTCAAACGCGGCTAGCTAGGAGAACGAGATGCTCAATTCACTGCTCAACCAAAAACTTGACGAACGCCAGGCCCACCGGCAAATCCGTTCGATGATCGGCATTTGCAAAAAGAAGATGCACAATCGCCTGGACGCACTGCGTTACGAAATTGATAACGGCTCAACCAAACTGCCGGCAGAGGTTAAGTCTTCTTTTGCCTACCTCGACCAGATGGGCGAAGCAATAAACGCGCTTCAGAAAACGCTGCACCGTAAACAAAAAGCCCGCCGCGCGAAAAACCAATCGCGCCATATAAAGATGTCTTCAGTGACCCTTCGGCGCACAGTTGTTAATTTGACCAGTGACCCTGAACGGCGTGAACGCATGTTGTTTATGACTGGTATCGAAGATGAAACCGATGGCACGGTTACCCTGATTGACCCTCTTAATGTGCGCATGTCTGACCAATCCGTCGGCTATGTCAAAGCCCACACCGGTCACTCAGCTGCGCTCATAGATACCTTGATTAATGACGGTCACAAACTATGGGCCATGGTACACAACCATCCCACTACGGGGGCATGTTCAACCAAACCATCGCAAACCGACTTGGTGCACCAGCAGCGCCTAATCGACTTTGGCATGTCCCATGTGCTTGGCGGTATTGCCAGCATGGATGGGTTTTTTCGCCTGTTTTCAACCGTCGAAGATTTTCAACTCACTATGTTCGGCTCCGGCGCTGAACTGATTGAAGATAACCCACGTGAAAAAGTTTTGAAGGTCAACCTGGAGGATAAAACAAATGCACTCTTGGTTGAATAGTAAGACGTATAAGGCTTCCCCACCGGCCAACAGTATCACCAATGAAATCAATGACCGGCAGGCCAAAGTGGATGGGTTTTCCCACGCCGCCCATCAAGTAACATCATATTGTTTTGTTGGCTGCGGTGGCGTCAACTTACCCATTCTCCTTGGTGTCGTTCTTAAAGGTGCTGGTTATCTTGAGCTGTTAGATCACGACATCATCGAGCTCAGCAACCTCTCGCGCCAATATCCGTTCTCAATCAAACACGTTGGCAAATATAAAGCCTTTGTCGCCGGCAAGCATTTTGCCAAAATGGCCTACGCGCCGCTTTGCGTCACGGCGCGCCGTCTCCGTTTTCAAGAGCGATACACCCTCGACAGCAAACCAAATAAACTGCCAAATATTATTGTCTGCGGCGTTGATAACAATCCGACCCGCCGCGCTGTTTCCGCGTTTGCCCACGCGCATGACATACCGGTCATCTTCCCCGCCGTTAGCCGTGACGCCAACGCTTGTTCTGTTTTTGTGCAAGAGCCAGGCAATGCTTGCTGGATTTGTGCGTTTCCAGAATTTTTAAATAGCAACGAATACCCGTGCAATCTGCCGGGCATTTTTGACATTCTTTCAGTCGCCGCCGGCCATGCCCTGCATGCGATTGACAGTTTGATTTCTAATCGGCCGCGCGAATGGACTTTGCGCAAGGTGTTTCTTGATGCCGGCTTGCCCGATCAAGCCCGCTACATCGAACCACGCCCCGATTGCCCTATCTGCACTAACGACCCCCAACTGAAACTGGCTTCAGGTGAAGCCGCCTAAAAGGAGAAAAACGATGAAGAAACCAAACTTACGACCACCAATTATCCGTGACAAGAACGGTAAGGTAATGAAACCGGAAGAGTTTATGAAGCGAGAAGCCGGTGAATGGGGCAGCGCCTTCATTCAATTTGGCAAAGAATGTTTCCAGGGCACCGGTCAATTTATTTCCGAATGCGAAAGCGGTGTGAGCGACTTCGGCCGTGAATGCGCTGGCGCGGATAAAAAGAAAAAAAAGAAAGGTAAATAAGCTCATGATAATCGCGCACACACACGACGGCTCACTTGAAATCGTTGTCTACAAAAATGACCATATCGTCATTGTTTTCAACCAGGGCGGTTCGTGTGTGGCGCGCTTTACCATCAAGCCAGAACTCTTTACCGACCAACTAACCGACATCGTGCTCCCTCCCCCATCAATTGAGAAGGGTCTTTAGCATGAAAAAAATATTCATATTTTTCTTTGTCGTAACAGTTCTCATCACACGCGCCGTCATTGCCCTGTTGCTGTTGGGCAACCGGATGATTTTGAAAATGATGTCACCATTTTCCAGAAGGAGAAAATAATGGAATTGCTCATTGAACGAGATGATAGTCAGTCGTTTTTCGTCTTCAAGAAATACATATTGAATGTAATTCTGATTTGCACGGCCGACGAACTGCACCTCATCGACAGCCACCAACTATACAAACAACACATGTTTGCGGTGCCTGAACTCGTAGAAAGAAAGCAGGCGGCCGCCAACGCTTTTAAGCGCAGCGTTGACCGTCCAATCTTCCATTCAGAGAATGCCGGAAAAATCTTAGCCGATAGCATGTCGGCTATTTATAATGCCGCTAAAGCACAATTTTCCTTTGTGCTGACCGTGCGAGATGCCATCGAGGGTTTCACCATCGAGTGTCCCGACCTACGTGAGTTGGTGCAGTGCGAACAACAAATAGTCGCTACGTTTGACGAACTTCACCAAAGTCTCGAAGACGCGCAAGCCTTCTCAATGAACCGAGAACAAGTTTTGGCTCCTGATGGAGCTGAAGACGAAGACGGCCCGCCCCCCGCAGCTTGGGCCAACCATCAACAATGGAGGTACCACTAGATGGCTAAACTGATTTCCTCAAGTAACCGCCCGCGTTCACCTGGCCTACTTTCCAACCGCACGCCGGTGGCTGTTCGTAACAATTCTAAAACCAACGCCGCGTTAAATGCGCTTCGCCAGGCGATTTCCCTGTCTCCGTTACGTAATGCACAAACACGCGACCGCATTGCACACAGAATAGTTTCTGAACAACTTGGCACAGGCAACTTCCCCGCTGAGTTTCGTCGTGCGTTTTCTAATGCCGTTACCCGCATCATTCAAAATGAAACGACACCTTTATATACGCTGCCACAGTCAACGGAAGATGATCCACTCGCCGCGCACCAAACCCGCAATAATGTCGCGCAGCGACTTGAATATCTAAAAAACGAAGCCACGCACCTGGCCAATTTTCAAGACATCCTGCAACCGATGTTTCAGAGCATCGTTAACGCTTGTCGCCAAAGCCAACAACAAGCCGAAGGTGTGCTCACCGTACACGCACCGCTATATACGTTTTTTGAAAATCCGGTTGAAGCCATCGATGACTTGGTTAAGCAGGCAACCAAATTTTCATCTGATTTAAATAATCAAACGCCACAACCAGGTGCACGTATGGGTAATACCATTCTGAAAAATCTACTGGCTGCATCGCGGTTAACGTATGCCGAAGCCCAGAAGCGGCCGTACCGATTGACGTGGCCAGCTGATAGTAAGGTGTCGATTGACAAACTGGTCTCAACGTATCTATCGGATACGCCGTTTGAAAATCTTTTAAACACCAAACTGTCGCTCATCATTCCTAACAAGCTGCTGCCTGAAGCGGTCACCATTACCGCTTTGCCAGGCCACGGGAAAACGCAACTCTTGCAGTCAATTTCATTACGGCATCTCGATAGCCCAGCTCAACCTAGCTTGATCCTTGTCGACAGCCAGGGCGATTGTCTGAAAGAACTTTCACGTTTGAAACGCTTTGATCCAGCCCTGAACGATAAACTCACGATCATTGATCCAACTGATATCCATCCCCCGGCTTTAAATTTATTTGCCTGGAACCGTAATTTTGCCGGCACCCTTTCCGAAACCCAACGGGAAGAGATGTTGGCCGGTGTGATTGAAACTTTCAAGTTTTGCTGCGAGGGATTGTTTGGTTCTGGCTTAACACCGCGCATGCAATTGGTGTTTGAATATTTGGCCATTTGGATTTTGGAAATTCCCCATGCCAATTTGCGCACCATGATCGCGTTACTGCGCGAACCTGATCCATTCATGCAGTACACCCTCAATCTCTCCCCCACTGCTCAAGATTTTATCGAAGAGTTATTTGAAGAACGATCACAGTACCGCCAAACCCGCGAACACATTTTATCGCGGTTGCATCAAATTCTTGCAAACCCGGCGTTTGAACGAATGTTTGCGCACACCGAAAACAAATTCGATATTGGCGAGGCCATGAACACACCTGGCTCGCTGACAGTTATAAACACCAGCAAAGCACAACTGAAATCTGATTGCAGTGCCGTTTTTGGCCGGTTTTGGCTGGCCAAAATTTTTCAATCAGCGATGGCACGGGCTTTTATCCCGCGCGAACAACGCTGCTTATCAATAGTTATGATTGACGAAGCGCATGAATATTTGTCGGGCGCTGAAAAAACCGTTGAGCAACTTCTCTTCCAGGCCCGTAAATACTCAGTTTCGCTACACTTTATTTTCCAGGCGCTTTCGCAGATGCGCAAAGCTGGTGTTCTTGATGCCATGCTCGGCGTTCCCGCGCTTCGTTACACCGGTGCAATTAGCGATGCCGATGCCAAGTTATTCGCAAAAGAAATGAATACAACGCCGGAAATTCTTAAGAGCGTACGCAAGACTACTCAAAGCGCCGAATGGGCCGTATTTGCGCGCAACATCACGCAATCGGCCACCATTTCAACGACCCAATTTTTGGAAGCCGAACGCGAGCCAAAAATGTCAGCCGATGCCTACGAGCGTTTACTCGAACGCAACCGGCAAAAAGTTGGTGCGCCTCGTCAGCGGCACCAACGCACCAACAACAACCAACCACCGTCAAACAATGACGGCGATGAATATTAGGTGTTGGTTCAATGGGTAGCAAAAGACGACCGTTATTTAAGCGTGCACCGGCGAAGAAAATCTGCCTGACGGAAGACGATGTCGACATTATTAAATATGTCGGAAAATATCGATTTCGTCGCATGAGCGATATATTGCGCCGATTTTCACACCGCTCAGAGAAACATCTCCGCGCCCGTGTTCGCTTACTCTACGATCATGGCTATCTTGATTTACCGCGTGCTCAGTTAGACGACCATTGCACCACCGGTAAACCGGAAAAGATTTACGCCCTTGGTGATCGCGGTGCACAACTTATTGCCGAACTTGATGGCGTAATGCCACCAAAATCAAGTTGGTCTGATAAAAATCGCAGTGTTAAACGTCAGTACATCCATCACACACTACGCATTGGTGACATCGAAGATGCCTTTTGGCGCGCCGCTGACAAGTTACCCACCATCGAAGTGCTTCGTCCCGGTGAAATTTTAAAGAGCGCGCCGCGCGCCACGGTTCGTGATCCAAAACCTTGGCACTGGCAAACCCATATACGCACCGCTGATGGTCGCTTGCTTAAGACCACCAACGTTCCTGACGCCGTGCTTGGGCTTGATTTAACCAACACGCGCCGCCGTTTTTATTTCTTTGCCGAAGCAGATCGCGGCACGATGCCAGTGGTTCGTTCTAAAAAAGAAACCTCTTCAATTGCTCGAAAGTTTGAAGGGTATTTGAGCGGATTTCACGCCGATGTTCATAGCCGCCGCTACAACATCAACAATCTCAGATTTTTAATAATCACGACCAGTCAGCAACGCATTGAAACCATGTTGCAAGCGCTAACAGATATCGCCGGTGATAAAGACGCCTCGATGTTTCTGTTTGCCGATTGGCACCAAGTATCGAATGCGTTGCACGTGATGACGGTGCCTTGGCGTGATGCCACTGGCGACACGGTTTCACTTATCCCCCCAACCCCTAAGATTGTAAAGGATTTACAATATGCAAAACTCAATGATTAACCAGATCAAGGATCTGGAAGAGCAACGTCAAAAACTGATTGACGAAGCCCGAGACAAAGCGATGGAGCAAGCCAATGACGCGATTGCTACCCTCAAGGAACTCGGCATTCACTATCAGATCGTTGCTAAAAACGGTAAACGCACGCGGCAAACGCAGCGGCGTAAACGCGCACCGGCTGATCAAAAGCCAGCCACGCCAGAGACCGTTGAAACGCCGACGACTAATATGTCGACAATACCAAATCTGTAACAGAGATACGGGCGATACACCCTCTCGTATCGCCCGTGTTTTTCATTGGGATTAACAGAATGAACCGACACATCCAGACACCGTTTGTTACCGATGGCAACCACCAAGTTATTGTTGGAGGTGATAACCAAACCGTTCTTGCGAACATACCCGATAACACGTATGACACCCTGATTACCGACCCGCCGTACGGTTTAAAATTTCAGAACCGCGTTTGGGATTACGATATACCGTCGGTTGATTTTTGGCGTGATTGCCTCCGCGTCTTAAAGCCCGGTGCCACCGCTTTAATCTTTGCCGGCACCAAAACCCAGCACCGCATGGCGGTTAACGTTGAAGACGCCGGTTTTATCTTAGCTGATTGCCTGATGTGGATTTATGGTTCCGGGTATCCAAAAACCAGAGATATCGCCAAAGAGCTTGATAAAGCTTTTGGCATTCGCCGGCCGGCGTATAGTCGCCGCAAAGGCAACAATTGTTCTGAGAATTTCCGCAATATTGGTGATAGCCAAACCCGGCCGCGTCTGATTGATGAAACCCTGCCGGCCAGTCCCCTCGCGCAGCATTGGGACGGTTGGTATTCACACGCCTTGAAACCAGCCTATGAACCCATCATTGTTGCCTTTAAACCAAACACCTCCACCTATATTGATAACGCCACCAAATACCAAGTTGCCGGCTTAAATATTGGTGGCTGTCGTGACGCTGCCGAAGCTTGCGCCGCCATGAACGCAACCGATGAAAAGCCCCGCTTCCCTGCCAATGTGTTGATTGAAAATACCGGCACCGATACGGCCGAACCTTGGCACCGTTATTTCTATTGTCCGAAAGTGTCGCGTAAAGAACGTAACCAACATGGCGCTAACAATATTCATCCAACTGTAAAGCCAATTGATCTGATGGCTCATTTAGTACGGCTTACCAAAACACCAACCGGTGGCAGCGTGCTCGACCCCTTTGCCGGATCTGGCACCACCGGTGTCGCCTGCAAAATGGAAGACCGCTTTTTTCTTGGCATTGAGCGTGAGCCTGAATTTGTTGCTATCGCCCGTTCTCGAATTGCCGCCACCCGATAGGAATAATCATATGGCCACCCAACACGATGATAGACGAATTTCCGACGATGGTTGGTTTACGGTAACTGACGATACCGATCACGTTGCTGACACACCGCCACCCCCAGCTTACACACCGCCAGCAGCGACGCCGGCTCGACGTAATAACCAAACCCCTTTCATTACTCCACGACCAACGCCAATATTAAATGCGATTAAAAACATTGTTGCTTCTCTTGTTTTTGTTTTTATCTTTCTTGTAATTTTTGGTTCAATTCTAAAAAACCGGCCGCCAATTAAACACACGCCGCCGCCGGTAATTCAAAACAATCCACCACCGGTTTATTCACCTCCACCAACGAGACAATACAACAATGCACCCAAGAAAAAGCCGACAAAGAAAAATGTTGGCACCGTGCGGATTGGCCCCTGGCCATCGAAGGATGCTGTAAAGAAGATACTTGAAAAGTATCGCCGACCGGCGCGCAGAAGACCTTCTGATTGGGATGATGCTCCCCCACCAAAAGTACGCCGCCGTTACCGTAATAGGAACCGTTATAATAACCGAGTTCAAGAACAGGATGGTTCTTCACCGCCAGTAAACCGCCGCTCTGGAGATGAGTATGGTTGGTATTAATGCAATGGGGACAACCTTTAGTTTTGACCCACTAATCGCTGTTAAAATTAGTGTATGGAAAACGACAATGGTTCCCTATTTGGTAAAGACAATAAAAACGGCGGCGCTCCTGATTTCCAGGGCGGCTCGGCTAATTTCAACGGTTCTACTCAACCTAAACCAAATGAATTTACAAAGGCGTCTGAGGGCGACGCCGTTATTAATAACAACGGCGACGCCGTCAAAAAGCAAAAAAAGACAACATATTTTGGATTAGAGAATGATGATTGGCCGCCAGAGGGCGACGCCGTTAAAACTACTGATAACGCACGCCTGTATATGTTAGCAAAGCATGATATCTACCTAAAAGACCGCTACACCCAAAAACTTGTTAAAGATTATAAACAGCTTCACGGGCGAACTGTTGCTAAAAAGGGTGGGGGATCAAAACTTGAAATTACTATTCGTTCGCTTGATATTTATGCCGATGAGAACGAAGATAAGAAGATCGCTGATGTAGTTGTAATACATCCTAATGATGATCTTTATTCAGAGTTTTCTCGTATAGCTCAACACAAACCATACCAACTTATTATTGACGGCGACGCCATTAAGAAAAGGGCGACCCCCACCGAGACGCCCACAGGCGCTGGCCAAGACACCGAAGAAATAGAACAAGAGGAAAAGCCAACAACAAAGCCAAACGCTCCTAATAAACCTGAAGAAGAAAGCGAAACGCCAACCGAGACGCCCTCAGACGCCGTTCCCAGAGAAATGTATAATCTCATGCAAACGCTATCTGAAAAATTTGAAAACCTTTACAATGAGGAGAAAACAGATCGTAAAACTCTTGAAGGAAAAATTGAAGTTCAAGATAGGGAACACAAACACGAATTAAAAGTTTTGGAAGAAGACCTCTCCGCTATTGCCAAGTACGCTATTGACCGCCAAATCGAAACCAAACGACTGCTTGCTGCAGTAGAGGAAGCTAAACAAAAATTACCCGTTGGAACTCATTTAAACAACGACGTGTCAGACATTGTAAATGCAGCAGATTTAGCAAGACTGCCCACAAAATCTTTTGCTCGTGTTATAGACGATTTGCAGACCTAATCGAATGACAAATGCACCGAAAGCAGGGGAGTAACCATCGCAACAATAATTTGCTAAAATAAGCAAACAAAATCTAATTCAAAAATCTATGCTACATCCTATGCTCATCCCAACAATTGTATATGTACCTACAAACTCAAAAAATGACTTCAGCGAAGGTCTTGGCACTGAACTCAATACATCAAGCGTTGAAAATGAAACTGCACTCTATTCGCCGTACAATCGCATTCACGACAATACACCTGAAAAACCGTTACCGGTGATCAACTGGTAGGGGAGTTGCAGTTAAACAATTTTGTTGTACAATTTCGATATATGGCCACACTAACGATTGAAAGTCACAAAGCCGTAACCGTGCTCAAAAAAGCCGGTTATACCGAAAAACAAGCTGAGGCGGTTGTTGCTGTTTTCGAGGACGTCCAACTTAATGATGTTGCCACAAAGAATGACGTTACCGCTGTCAAAGAAGATTTAATGGGTTTCAAAACTGAATTTTACAAAGTGATAACGGCCCAAACTATCATCATCATTGCCGCAGTGGTTGGATTGCTACAATTGCTTGACTAGGTGCTGTAGGGTAGGGGAGTATTTTTTCAGAAACTGTGCTATAAACAAAATCATGAGCATTACTTTAAAACCCGATAATAAAGCCTGGCTTGAACAACAGGTCAAAGACGGAATACTCGCATCTGTTGATGATGGCGCTGATATTGCTGTCGAAACCCTGATGGCCATCCAAACTGATGATTTAGCCTGGGCCAAACCATTAGTTGATGAAGCACGTGATGACGTAACTGCTGGCCGCGTTAGCGATGCTGCGTCCTTTATCGAACAATTACGCAAACATGCAGTTCGTTAGATCTCTATGATCACCCTGCGAATTACAGATGAAGCAAAAAGCGACGTTCGTTCAATTTTAGAGCATCTTACCGACGTAGCCGGGGAGTTAACAGCCCAAAAATATGACAATCGTTTTGCCGACGCTCTTGAGCAAATCCAAGCCATGCCCGCTTCTGGTGCGTTGCGGCCATATTTAGGAGCTGATACCAGAATTATTCTTGTCTTACCCTACATCCTTATCTACGACTATAATGAAGCTGACAACCACCTAGTTTTGTTACGAGTTGTGCACGGTAAGCGTAATGTAACAGAGCGTTTGGTAAACCTCTAAGCTACTCCGGCTTCGACGATCGACGCATAACAAATATTCCAATAATTTTTATTTTCACATGCATCTGTACATAAAGGTCCAGAAGTAGGGTTGCTGCTCTGAGAGGGCATCTTTCTTTAGAATTTAGAGAAAGCCGCTTTTGAGGGAGATGCAGAACTCAATTTTGCCAACCAAAACTAGCGCTATTGACCCGATAGAGAAGTTTTCTCTTTTCAATTATCTGTAGACAGAATTTGCCGTTGTTATACAAAGGCGGTCTTCGGATGTTCCGGAACAGACTGCTTGTTCGATACCTCTCAGCACGCTCGCTATCGGATGTGAAGCTGACACTGACGAACTTCCGATAGCTAACATGGCGCGATGCGTGAACGGCACCGCAAAAAGACAGCGCCGAACATGTCCGGTCTCAGGTGTATCGCGTCAGCGGATCAAATTTCAATCTTTTCTGCGATCTTAATCAAGGACAGTACCCTGCCTCGAATCAACAGAAGTGTGCTAAAAAGGATTGTAACATTGCGAACTCTATCAACGGGTATACATTGAGGCCCACTGATCCAGAACTCCCCGACGAAACCGCCGTCGAGTGGCGCATCATCGATTTTCTGCTGACTAGGTTGGTTTACGCAAAGGTCGATGTCGCGCCAAAACATCCCGTCGAATTCCGGGAAGTGTGAAAGATTACCAGAAAGATGAAACAACTCAGCCATATACTAACTCACAACCTTTCCCCGTTCACTGCAGAGAACTACAATGACTGAGGGCACACGACTGAAGAAGGATACTAGCCCACGTGCGGCTGGACCAGCTGGCCCTCAATTTGAAGTAAAAGTCGCGACCCACTATGCGCTTGCTGTACTTGTGCAAACGGAGGCCTTTGGGCTTCCAGGCGCGATCGTCGATCGGCTAGAGTTCCAGCGCAGCGGTCAAGGACATCCGCTTGACGACATTGTCGTTAAGGCGACAACGCAGGCGGGCGAAGAAAAATGCCTCGAAGTGCAAGCTAAGCGCTCTATGTCGTTTACGCAAGGCGACGAAAAATTTGCAGCTATCGTCGCCGCTATCGTAGAGGGCCGCAATAATGACCCCGATCGACGCTTCGCTGTTGCTCTCGAGCGCACCTCCGGTCCCATCGAAAACGGTGTCCAAGAAGCCCTTGAGCTGTCGCGGCACGTGACCGACGCGCAGTCATTCGTGACACTTCTTAATACGCCTGGGCGCGGCAACGAGGATATGCGCCGCTTCGTTGGCGCCCTCAAAAAGCATCTTGCAGACTGTGGCTGCGGAACCGATGAAATCGCTTTCGAGGTGGCCAAATCGCTCTCAGTACTCGTGTTTGACTATGCGCGACCAAATTCGATCGCCGAACATCACGATCGCGCGCGCGCGCGGCAGCTCACCTCAGGTGCCAATCAAGCAAACCTTTATGACGTCTTGTTCGGTCTCATCCATCGCTCCGACGCGATAGGCGGCGAAACCAACCACGATCATCTGAAAACGGCTCTCCACGAGCAGGGCGTCGAGATCGGCCCATCGCTCAATTTAGCCAAAGCCCGAGAACATATCGAGGAACTGAGTCAGGTCGCGCTGCGCGACATCAATGTAACCGTCAGCCATCAAAGGCTGGGCCGCACGCATCGCCGGTGCCAACTGGAAAAATTGCTCGATGAGGCGGAGCCTGACTCGCGCATCGTCGAAATCACAGGCCCAGGCGGCGCAGGCAAGTCCGGGTTGCTCAAATCCGCAGCCGAAGGCCGCCATATGCTGTCGCGGGTGCTTGTGCTTGCGCCTGATCGAACGCCACCCGGCGGCTGGCCGGCTCTCAAAAGCCGGTTCGCGATTGACGCCACGGCCGAACAGTTTCTCGAGGATCTTTCGTGCGACGGCGGTGGATTGATATGTATCGATGGTCTCGATCGCTTTCGCGATGATGGGCAACTCAAGACCGTCATCGATGTGATCTCGTCAGCGCTCACGGTGCAAGGCGTTACCGTTCTGTTCACGGCCCGGCCTGGCTGGCAGGAACAAGCCGCTCTCGCGTTCGGTGAAGACCTCATGGCGTGCTTGAAGACCTCGCACCAGCTGTACGTCGAAGGTCTGGATGACGACGAGGCCGCTGACTTGGCAGCTTCAACGCCTGCGCTTGCGCCGTTATTACAGCCAGACCATCCGGCAAAAGCGCTATCCAGAAACCCATTCATCCTCCGGCGGTTGATCAGCACCCATCTCAATTCCGACAGAGTGTTGAGCGAGGCCGAACTCGCCTGGGATTGGTGGTCGTCCGGCGCGCATGTCTTTGGTGGTGTAGCCGGAGGTACCCACGCGAGGCGGCGCGTGTTGTTGAGTGTAGCGCAAGGCTTATTGGACGGCCAAACGCTGGTTAGCGTCGCAACGCAAGAACCGAGCGCGGTTGCAACTCTGATAGCGGACGGCGTGCTGGTTCAAATATCAACGGATCGCGTCAAGTTTGAGCACGATCTTTTCGCCGATTGGGCCATTGCCTGTGCGCTCTCCGAAGAGCCGGAACGCGCGAAGACGCTGCCCCTCGATGCGCTACCACCCTTTTGGCTGAGCCGCGGCTTCGAGTTGGCTTGTCGGCGTTTGGCCGAGAGTGACGAGAAAGACGCGTGGCCCGCCATCATCAATAACCTTGAAGGCCTGAATGCCAAGAGCGGCTGGACAGCGCTTGCGCTGCTGGCGCTTGTGCGCTCAGAACATGCCCGCACACTTCTTGCGCGGCACACTGATCTGTTGCTTGAGGGCGAGGGTGAGCGTGCGGCAAGCCTAATCCGCCGTGTGATCGCATCACACGGACAACCCGCAGAAACGCTCTTTTGTGAAGTGCTGCCACCTGGCGCCACCATTCCTGAAGGCTTCATCCTGCCGGCAGGCCCGCAATGGCCCGAGATGATTGTCTGGTGTCTCGGCCAAATCGATCGCCTGCCGCCTGATGTATTGGCAGCAACGGTCTCCTTGTTTGAGGGCTGGTTGACGCTTGCCGCTTTCGGCGAAAAAAAATTCTCGCCGCTCCTCTTGGATCGTCTTGCCGACGTGCTCATAGCCAAGATCGAAGGGGATGACCGGTCACTGCCAAAGCCTGGTGAAGCCCTACCCGAGATCAAGTATGCCGTCGGGCAGGACGCACTCGAAACTGCACGATACCAACTTGCACTCCATGCTCGATCATCACCAACCGCTGCGGCTCGCTACATTTCGGCGATCGCAAACTCCGAACAACCTAGTCGTCAGATGCTGCAACTCCTCGAGTTCCCGGGGAACTTGGTACACGCAGCACCTGCTGCGTTTTGTGCGGCGTTTCTTAACTCCGTCAAACGAGATGAAGAACACAGCGCCTCCAGACGGGAGAGACAATACCCTACACCCTCGATACTGGAACACCCCTTCGTGTTGGGTCGCTGTGGCATTGGGCTTTTTGCCGATCTCCTTGCCGCCGATTGGAAAAACGCTATCGACCTGATCCGTGGTCTCGTAACTTCAGACGAAGGCACGACTAAATCGAAGGACGGATTTGTCCTTACGCTGGCGGGACGCGAACGCTGCGTATCTCCAGTTTTCAGCTATGGGTGGTCGCGCGGTAATGCACCATCTACCTTCGTTGCCTTGGCCCTAAAGGCGTTGGAATATTCGGCGCACAAACGCATAGACGCCGGCGAACGGCTGCAAGTTGTTGTGTCCCAGCTCATTGGCGACGACCCGATGAGCGGTGCATTCCTGCTGGTGATTGTTGATCTCGTGCTCTCGCATTCTCCCTTGGATGGCCAATTGCTCACCGAACTTGTCGCCTCGCCCGAACTCTTGACACTCGACACGATCCGCGCCCAACACGACGTCGCCGATAAGATGGCGGGAGGTAAGGTCGGATTGTTTCAGCACTATCGTCACCAGTCAGATGCTGAGATCGAGCAAAATCTAGCAGAACGAACCTCGCGTACCGTCGCTTTGCACAATGCCATCAGCCAGATCGTGCTTTGCCAGTCAGATGAGGCGACCGACGATCTGCGCGCCAAATTGGACGAGGCCGTCGCCCGGTTCGGCGTGTGGAATAATGCATCCGTCGATTGGACCTCCGAAAAATTCATGTCGTCCCATGCTCAGCATCTCGCCTCGAAGACCAACTACGAGCTAATCACTGAAGTAGATGCCAACGGGGAAACGCGCGAGAGGTGGTCGCTTCGCTTGCCAGAGGAACAAGCGCGTTGGCTTGACGAGCGTGCATCTGGTTTAGCCGCCGAGAATACTGCCTTCAACCGTTCGCTCGAGCTGCGCATGGCTATGGATGCCGAGAAACATTCCATAACGATCAACGAAACTGACGCCGAGGCCGTGTTGCTCTCTACTGCCGATGCCTCATCTGAACAATCGAGCGATCATCACAACCCCAACGATTCTTGGCTTGCCCGCGTCGCGGCCGCGGCTTTCCTCGCACGCTTCGGAACGGACGAAACGGTCTCCTCACAACAGGCTACGCTGTCGGCGATCTTCGATCGAGCCCTGCAGCGAACAAATCGCGAATCGCCCAATCTTCGTTACGACGTGATGTATGACGCGCACGCGCTCGCCATCACCGGTCGTCTTTATCTCGCGTCGCGATTCCAACGCGCCGATGATCGGCGTGTGTTACTGCACGCGGTGAGCAACAATTCTGCAAGCGCTGCGGCCGCTCTCACTCGCCATCCTCAGGCCGCCAAACAATTCGGTGACCAACTGCTTTGCTCCACCATCCGTATTGGACTTCAGACATGCGAGTTCTGTCGGCAAAAGCACTACGATGAAGACCAAGCAGCTTTCGACGCACGCCAGTCACAACTTAGCGCAACCAAATCGACGAGGCTCACGACAGAACTCCATTGGATCGAACATGGTGGCGACGAGCCGACATGGCCGTCGCCGCCGTTGCGGCGGCAGCGCCGACCGAAGCGGTCAATCCGCCTGCTGAGAGGCGATTCGATGCAACCTCAGAGGTGTCTCGAAGCTGAATGGCCGGACACCTATTTCGATGATCGCACTGCTGCAGTGTGGCTGCGCACCTTAGAGCAATCTACCGACGGCGGCACAATTCCTGCAGTACTCAAAGCCAATCGTGACTGGCTAATCGACGCGAACGATCACGGCGAGGAGGATGAAGATGGCACCGATTTGGAGCGGTCCTGGACACGCGCGCTCTTCGAGTGTGCCGCAATCTGTGCCAAAACATGGACTGACAACCAGCGCAACACGCTCGTCTTCGATGTTCTCGACCAATTCTGCGATGAGGCGTTCATCGATACCGCCGCAGCGTTTCTCGTCAAAAGTGATTTGAACCATATCGAAGGCGCTGCCGCAGATACGCAGTATCTGGTCGATCTGCGCTACCGGCTCTGGGCACGCCTGAGGACCACAACTCCTTGGAAACGCCATTGCCGGTCACCGCGTGGCGGCTTGGAAATTCATCTCAACGAGCTGATATTGGCGTTTTTCTGTAAAATCGACGGCGGATTTGGACACCATACGTCCTACACCAAGGATCTTAAGGACGAACAGATCGTCCCCATCTTGCCGGTACTCACCGAAATCGTCGTGGCTCTCGCAGCTTGTCCGTCGATTGCTATCCTGTTCCTTGACGTACTAGAATTGATCAAACCGCAAAAGGCAGAGCCCTTTCTATTGACCGCAGCGACCAGCTGGTCGTCACACGGTGATCGGCGTTTTTGGAATGAGTTGGGCATCGGTCAACGCGTCTGCGCGCTGGCGGGGAAAGTAGAGATCCAACAACCTGCACAACAGTGGATTGAGGTTGCCGATGTCATTGCTGCGACCGGCGTCGTGCTGGGAGAGACGTTCAAGCAAACTCTGCACTCATGAATTTCTGCTCTTAAATGAGCTAACCAATTATCATTTCAGGAATTGGCACGTAAGTGACCATCTCACAGTGGGATCATTTTAGTCTCTAACTGACCCAGAGGTGACTTGAGTTTTGCGAACCCATATTGATCAAATCTGTTAGATCCGCAATTGACTGAACGCATCACTTTTTTTAATGCTTTTATTGTACTTTTCTAGGATAGTCTTAACTACATCAAACTTCCAATTGTCCATGCGCCCATCAGCTTTTATCTCAAAAAAATCTCTTGAATCAAATGGTACAAAGATATTTTCTGGACAAGCTTCAGGATCAGGTGTTTTTGCAGGATCGTCCAGTGGAGCCATTCGATGGTTTCTGTACTCTTCTTCTGATCGCCCATCTCGACGTTTAAGATTGAGAATAAATCTTACTTCTTCTTCATGTTTGTAACGATGGTCTTTGAGTAATGGGCCGCCATGCCTTGATTTACCAAATATGCGTTGCCTGATTTTATCATCTTGAGAACTCCAATCCCTTGCGGCTTCTTCCGATCCTATAGCAATATTTTTTTTAAAATACGCATCTCTCTCGTCAAAGTACATTACACATTTATCCTTAAGCTCAGAATATTGTTCCTCAAAATTAACATAATCAACTTTTCCATATGTAGGTGGCATAAAAAGATCAGTTGGATCATTAGTTGGGAGCTTAAATGCTAACGTATATGGGTAATCTTGGTAACGCTTATCAATTGCTTTTTTGAGACTACCAAATGTTGTACAGACCTGTATGGCATCTCTGTTTGGTGAATAGAGAGACCAAACAGCTATGTTTGAGTGGGTCCGGGTCCAGCTAGTCATATAGTGGTGAGTTTGTGCCTTGCTAAATTCCTTTTGTATGTTGTCAATCTCCTCTTCGCAGCTTGGCCCAAAAATAGAAACAAGTAAGTCGAAATAGATCCCAAATAGCTCGTTAGGATCTTCCATTCTGGAGACTTGTGAAAGTCTAATAGTATTGGTTTCGAGCGAATTTATGAAATCGAACAGATTGAAAATTCGGAATAATTTTGTGCTATCAGGAAGATTGCTGAGAGATGTGTTTCTATGAGACAATGGTTGTACTCTAAAACGTTTAATGAATACCAATTTATTAATAGCGTCATTCTAAAAATGTAAATATTTCATAGTTTCTATTGAGCGCAGAAAAAATCCTCAAATAATACATTAAGGCCGATCTCTGCTCTTGGCACGTAGCCGACCGAAATAACCAGGTGGTTGGATAGTCGCTAACTGACTCAATGAGGACATTTGATTAGCGTTGCGTCGCTTTATAAACATAATGCGACGTTGTCCCCACCCTTAACTGTAGCCGTTAAATTGAAAGTAATATAATTGGACTAAACACCCAATTATGCCTGTCTCTAATGCCAAGCCTATAGTGCAGCACATCACACCTTTTCTTGAGTATTGCGAAATTGAAAAGGGTCTAACTAACGCCACTCAGCAAAACTACAGCCATTACCTACTCGTCTTTACTAATTGGCTCATATACATCAAGCGGCCACACTTACTCCCCCATGAATTAACCGCCGATGATATTTGGAAATACCGTTTGTACCTGGCTAAAAAATATCGCATTAAATCCGGTAATAATCTTTCTAAGTCATCGCAAAAACATTATCTCTCTGCCTTACGCACGCTCTTAAAGTATTTTGAAGAACGTGAAATTGAAGCGCTCCCCTATTCAAAGGTCTCATTGCCAAAACATTCAAGGCCAGACAGCGTCACCTTTCTCACAGCCGACGACATGCTGGCTATTTTTGAAATACCCGACACTGATACCCTCAACGGTTTGCGTGACCGGGCCATTCTTGAATTATTTTTCTCGTCCGGTATGCGGATTGCTGAGCTGGTTTCCTTGAATGTAGATCAGTTTAAGTCGGTCGCTAAAGCACCACCGACTGACACCATTGAATTACCGATAGTTGGTAAAGGTAAGCGCACCCGCACGATTTTTATTTCACCACGCGCAGCCAAATGGCTGCACCTGTATTTGAAAACTCGCCATGATGTATTTCCGCCATTGTTTGTAAATTATCGATCAGCTAATTCTGATGAACGCCGGCTTACACCACGCTCTATTCAACGCCTGGTGCGGCGCTGCGCTTCATTGGCTGGTGTAGATAAAGAAGTTACACCGCACACCATTCGTCATTCGTATGCAACTGACCTTTTATCCGATGGTGCAGACTTGCGTGCGGTACAAGAATTACTGGGGCATAAAAATGTAGCGACCACTCAAATTTACACTCACGTCACCAACAAACAACTTCGTGATGTTCACAAGCGTCATCATGGTGCCAATACTGACCACAGCCAATCGTAAATCTAATCTTGTGCGACCCTTACAATATTATAAAAACTAATTCCCTGCTTTAAGTTTTGATCAACTCGATTGATTATGCAATCTTTCAATTGCTTGCACAGATCAACTCTGGTCTTTTTTATTCCCGTTCTTTCAGCAATTCTTTTAGTGTTTTTTGCTTTCCAGCATGAACACCATCACCCTTACATGTTTTCCGGTTGCGTTTTTTTATATCAGCTAATTGTTCATCCCGGTCAGATACCATGGATTTGCGATAGTCTTTTTTTAAGCCCGACCGCAACCAAGCCAACGGTTTTTTCTTACTCAAACATTGTCGTGCGTGCCAAGTAATTCGTGATGGATCACTTTCACTAAAATTTTTCACCCAACGTCGTGCTTCACTATTAGGCATCCCAACTTTTTCTAACATCTTAACAAGAGACACTTCCCCACCCGTAAGACCTTCATAAGAAATTGAGTTACCTTTTTTATGCGCAATCAACTGAACGGTTGTAACATTTCGCCCGCTTCGGATAGGTACAAATTTTATCTTTATGTCAGTTGCTTCTGAAACTTCTTTTTCAATACGGTCTAAAACTTTTTGTTTGAATTTTTTCCATTCAGGAAAACGATCATTTTTGATTTTTACTTCTTTCTTATTTTTCTTCTGCAATTCAAGAACACCGAGTTCCGCCTTTAATTCCTCTAAGTGATAAATAAATCCATTTGTTCGGAAGCCGTGGCACATCGCCAAATCGTATCCTCGCATTGCGTAAAAACTTTTTAACTTACTCCCCATTTGTAAGCTGGTTATTGTTTGGTTCCCGATAACCTTATCATCCAAAAGCGGCACCAAATCCGAATGTACCACCGCAGTTATTGTTCCCTCTCCCAAGTTTGGTGTAATACTTTTGGTGAAATTCACAAAACTCGGTACACCCTCATCAGCGTCCCAAATAACTACAACTCGACTTTGTAGTTTGTAACACATGTCATACATCGTCTGATAAACACTGCGGCCCTTAACACCACAAAATTCAGCCAACTCATTAATATAAATAACTTGTTCTCTCGATTTTGTTTGTTGATATTGCCAAAACAACCAATTAACAAAACGTGCTTCTGGAGCAGTTGTTCGATATGATGATCTAACTAATGTATTGTCACGCACTAAGCGAGCATTCTTGTTCCCTTTTGACGGCGCTGAAGAAATTCCCCCTTTCATAAAATACTTATTATGTTCATTGTACCATCCTTACATGCACCTGATTGTCCCCAGTTCCCGCTGATATCCCCAGTTCCAAACATGGGTACATTTAGTCCCGTTTATGGGTACCTTTCGTCCCAAATATGGTTCAAACTCATCCCATTCTTTGTGTCTGTTCGTCCCGTTTATGGGTACCTTTATGTGTATATACCATTAATTAAAGCGATTTAATTCAGTACTAACAGTAACCTCTAACCGTAAGGTTTATAACAGGTTCTGTTTTTTTATTTTTCAAACCAAAAAGGGTGATCAAGTGTTAGCTTAATCACCCTTACTCCATTAACAGGAGTGTTGTTTGTGAAGTTATCTTTCGTCCAGCTTTTGTTGCTGCCACTTTAGCACTTCGTCTTCAGACCATACTGTCTTGGTAGGTGACAATCTTATCCGCTTGGGGAATTTGTCGTCATTTTCCCAGCGACGTATGGTTTCTTCACCAAGTGCGGTCAGCTCCATCACCTGTTTCTTGGAAAGGAACCTCTTCATTACAATAACTCCTTATGTATAAGGAGTATTGCAATACCCTTGGGTTTAAATTGAAAAACCTGCAGGACATATACATATAAGATTTTGTTTTCGCCTTTCAAGCCGCCCCAGACCACCTCTGGCTACCACAAAATAAATGGTGGGAAAAATGGTGGAAGATTATTTTCTGTAAAAATTAATCCTTTATTTTCAAATACTTAAGTACCTAGTTGGTTCCCTCCAGCGGCACCATCTTTTTCATTCACGGCTCTTCCTCACCCTACTCAGGCTTTCGCCGGGGCGCAACGCTCCGGGCTTTGCTGTTTTCTCCGCCAATTCACCCGTTCCGGGCTCCATCCTGGTGCATAGATATTTTATTGGGATGGTTTGAGAGAGTTCTCTGAAACTGATGTTGCGGTGTTTAAACCGAACTAAACAGGCATAGTTTTAAAACAGGCATTACTGAATATGTGAAAATGATGCCTGGTCTGGAGATTGGGTCTACCGCTCTTTGTAAATCATCTATACCTTCAAAGCTGTTCATTGCTGGCGGGATGTTATTGGTGCGATCAGCATTATTCACAAACTATACCGAGTGAAATAAACCCGGAAGTCAGGCTCCTCATTCATCAGCATTAATCAGGGTATGTATTGTGTGCGTGAGGATTACAGGGAAAAGTTATATCTGGCCAGCAATCACAAAGGGGTTGATCGTGGAAAAAGACAATAAAACAGAAGAAACGGTGCGCCGTGCCGCTCTTGATTATCATGAATTTCCAAAACCTGGAAAACTAGAGATCCGGGCGACCACACCAATGGCAAGCCAGCTTGATCTTGCCCGTGCCTATTCTCCCGGCGTTGCCGAGGCGTCTTTGGAGATCAAGAAAGATCCGACAAATGCAGCTCGTTATACGGCCCGCTCCAATCTGGTTGCTGTTGTCTCCAATGGCACTGCGGTGCTTGGGCTGGGTAATATTGGCCCGCTTGCCTCAAAACCGGTTATGGAGGGGAAAGCGGTTCTGTTTAAAAAATTTGCTGCGATTGATTGTTTTGATCTGGAGATAAATGAAACTGACCCGGAGCGGCTGGTTGATGTGGTTGTGGCGCTGGAGCCGACTTTTGGTGCGATCAACCTTGAAGATATCAAGGCGCCTGATTGTTTCATTGTTGAAAAACTTTGCCGTGAACGCATGAACATTCCGGTGTTTCATGATGATCAGCATGGCACGGCGATTGTTGTTGGGGCCGCGGCGCTGAACGCTTGTCATGTTGCCGGTAAAAAACTATCAGATATCAAAGTGGTCTCAACGGGGGGTGGGGCTGCCGGCATTGCCTGCCTTAATATGTTGTTAAAGCTTGGGGTGAAACGTGAGAATGTCTGGCTGTGTGACATTGCCGGGCTGGTCTATGAGGGGCGGACTGAAGATATGACACCTCAGAAAGCTGCCTATGCCCAGGCATCGGATCTGCGCCGTCTTGATCAGGTGATTGAGGGGGCTGATCTGTTTCTTGGTTTGTCTGGGCCCGATATTCTCAAGCCGGATCATGTGGCTGAGATGAATGCAAAACCGATTATTTTTGCATTGGCCAATCCGGTGCCTGAGATCTTGCCTGAAGCTGCCAAAGCCGTTGTGCCCGATGCGATCATTGCAACGGGCCGGAGTGATTACCCCAACCAGGTGAATAATGTGCTCTGTTTTCCCTATATTTTCCGGGGGGCGCTGGATGTGGGTGCAACAGAAATAAATGATGAAATGCAAATTGCCTGTGTGGAGGGGATTGCCGAACTTGCCAGAAAAACGACAAGCGCGGAGGCGGCAGCTGTTTACAAAAGTGAGCGGCTCACATTTGGTGCGGATTACCTCATCCCAAAACCTTTTGACCCCAGGCTAATGAGTGTGGTTGCAAGCGCGGTTGCAAGAGAAGCCATGAACTCTGGTGTGGCGACCCGGGAGATAACTGATTTTGAGGCTTATAAAGAAGAGCTTGATAGTGCGGTCTATAAATCCTCGTTGATCATGAGGCCGCTTTATGAGGCGGCTGTGAAGACCAGCAGGCGGATCATCTTTGCTGAAGGGGAAGATGAACGCGTGCTGAGAGCGAGTAAAATTATCCTTGAGGACATGTCCGAAAAACCCATATTGATCGGGCGCCCGGAAGTGATCAACCAGCGGATTGAACGGGCTGGACTTAATCTCACACCGGATAAAGATTTTGAAGTGGTGAACCCTGAGGGTGACCCGCGTTACCGGCGCTATTGGGAGGGTTACCATCATCACCTCTCACGCCAGGGTATCACGCCGGATCTGGCAAAAGCCATTATGAGAACCAACACCACGGCTATCGGGGCTATGGCTGTCAAGCTTGGTGATGCTGACTGTCTGATTGCCGGTACCTTTGGGCAATATATGTGGCACCTTAAACATATTGATCAGATATTGGGGGCTGGCAAAGCCGGGACCCCGCATCCGATCGGGAGCTCTCCTGTTGGGGCGCTTTCACTGATGATCCTTGAAGATGGGCCGCTTTTTATTGCCGATACACAAGTGCATGAAGATCCGGCACCAGAGCAGATTGCGCTTTCAGTCATTGGGATGGCGCGCCACATCCGGCGCTTTGGCCAGGAGCCCAAGATCGCACTTTGCTGTCATTCTATTTTTGGAAATCTCGACACGAGGTCCGCGCAGAAAATGCGGGCCGCCCTGACCATTCTGGATCAGCAGGAGCTGGATTTCCAATATGATGGAGAAATGAATGTTGAAGCTGCCCTCAACCCGGAGATGCGGGAGCGGTTCCTGCCGGCGTCACGGCTTGAGGGGGCAGCGAACGGTCTTGTTTTTGCGCAGAATGACAGCGCCAGTGCCGTTCGCAATATACTGAAAACCAGTGCCGGGGGGCTGGAGGTCGGGCCGATATTGATGGGGCTTGGCAATCGGGCGCATATTGTGACCCCCTCGATCACGGTGCGGGGCCTTCTGAATATCACGGCGATCGCCGGGGTGCCGATGGAGAATTATGGGTGAGGTTGATCCTGATGGGCTCAGTTGACGCTACTTGAGTGCAGGTTTCAGGAACAACAGGGGCAACCGGCTGCATGCTTGACCTTACGCCCTTTATGACCGGTTTGTCTAGCCTTGGGGCTGGTGTTGCCATGGCTGGAAACCAAAGGGCTTGAGAGCAAATTACGTGGGGCGGCTTTGCCGCATTCGGGGCAGTCCTGCGGTTTTTCAAAATCAGCCAGCGGTGCCATGGCTTTAAACAGGCCATGTTTTTTGCAGGTGTACTCATAAGTTGGCATCTGGAATTGTTTTCCTCTGCTTTGCGGTTTGCGCCATTCGGGGTTTGCGTGTTTGCTCATTAGATATGACTACGCCTTGAGATATGGCTAAGTCTTATCAGCTCCTTTAAGGAGGGGTCTATTGTTTGGCAAATTTGTTTTTTTGTCCATATTGGATTTTCAAAGCAATCATCAACAAATAGAAATAAAAACGCAGCCCGGTATGCAGGGCTGCGTTTTCGTCCAGGAATTTGTCGTCACAGGGGCTCACCCAGAACCTTATTTTTTCAGAAGGTCACGAATTTCCTCAAGCAGAACTTCGTTTCTCGGTGGTTCTGATGGGGCTTCTTCCTGTTCTTTTTCAAACTGGGCTTTGGCGGAGTTGATCATTTTAATCAGCATGAAAATTGCTCCCATGATGATGAGGAAACTGATGATATTGTTTATGAAAGAGCCGTATTTTATGGCAACTGCTTCCTGGTCACCGGCTGCATCTTTCAGGGTGATGGCAAGGTCACTAAAATCAATACCGCCAAGGGCTAGGCCAATCGGCGGCATAATAATGTCTGACACAAGTGATTTGACGACTGTACCGATTGCACCGCCTATAATGATACCGGTGGCCATGTCAATAAAGTTACTTTTTAATGCAAACTCTTTGAATTCTTTTATCATTCCCATAGTCTTGTTCCCGTAATGGTTGGCGATTAATCAAGTGCGTGACGGATGCAATTTTATAGTCTAGCATTTTCACTGCCATGGATTTTTCATTATTTAGAATAAGGTGCATTTGTAAACCCCTAAAATTATTATGTATTTATGCTTTGCATATGAAAGGGGTATTCCAATTCGCGTCACATTTGGAGAGGGTCTTTCGTGGATATTGAGAGATTTCGCCCTTATTGGGCTGCGACTTACTGGCGAGCGGCTTTCCTGTTACTGGCGGTTATGTTGCTACTGGTTGGCGGGCTGGGCTTTGCCGGACAATTTGATCATCTTGAATTTTTAGGGTTTCCCCTTGGGTTATTGCTCATGGGGCAGGGGTTGGTGTTTGTGGTGACGGGATTGATCTTCTGGTTTGTTCACAGTCAGGACGGGGTCGACGAATATTTTGGAGCCAATGAAGATTTATAGGGGCGGGGTGAATGAATACTAGATATCGACTGGTGAACCCGCTGCTTGGGGTCTATTACGGTATTTTTACAGCAGCTTTTATCGGGCTTGGCCTTGTGCTGCTGATCCTTGAATATATGGGGCAAATCAATGGCGCGCTGATTTTCAGTTTGCCAATGGCTGCGGTTTTCCTCAGCGGGGCGATTGCGGTTGCCTCCATGAGCAGGGTGCGGGAGGAGTTTTTTATTTCCGGGCGCAGAGTTCCCTCAGGGTTAAATGGCCTAGCCATTCTGGTGATTGCGCTGGGCGGTGCCGGATTGTCCGGACTTTTCGGGGCCATGTATTTCTGGGGGACTGACGGGTTTGGTCTGTTGTTCGGGGTTTTTGTTGGTGTCCTGATGTCTGGTGTCCTGTTTGCCGGTTTCGTGCGCAAGGCAGGGGGCTATACGCTGCCGGCATTTTTTGAGCTCAGGTATAATAACCGTATGATCGGGGTGACATTTGCCTTGTTACTGAGCGTTCCTGCAATTTGCTTTGCGCTTGGGGAGCTATCATTGATCAAGACGGTGATGCCGGCTTTGCTGGGGGTGACGCCTGAGATCGCTTTATTGCTTACCGGTTGTGTTGTGTTGTTGATGTTGTTACCGGGCGGGGTCCGCTCGATGAGCTGGAGCCAGTGCGCTTTGGCCATTGTACTGGTGATCGGGCTGGTTGTGCCGCTGGTACTGGTTGCCCTCAAATATACCAATTTGCCACTTGCTCCCTTTACCTATGGCAGCTTAATCGATGATCTGGCGACATTTGAAGCGCTGGGAGGTGACAGCAAGGCGGGGGGTGTGAGCGCTATTGAAGCTGTTGTCGGGGGTGAACCTGTTGTGCTGCAGCATTCTTTTCTGGGCGGTCTGCGACCGCTTGATCTGTTTGATAAACTGGCCATGTTTTTTCTTATGGCTGGCGGGGTGGCGGCAATGCCGGCTCTTGTCATGCGGGCGGGCGTGGCTTCAACGGCTTTTCAGGCACGCAAAAGTTATGCGTGGGGCGCTGCACTGATTGGGTTTGTGGTGTTGACGGTGCCAGCTTATGTGATCTTTTTTCGCTATATGTTATTTGATCCGCAGGTGAATATCATTACAGAGGCATTGCCTGCCTGGATCACCACGCTGCAATCAATGGGTTTGATCTCGATTGAGGATGGGGGCGGGGATGGTCGTTTAACCGGGGCTGATCTGCATATGGCAAGAGATGGTATTTTTCTTGGTCTGCCCATGATTGCCGAATATTTTGAGGTTTTGCAATCCCTGACAGTTGCGGCCCTGCTTTCAGCTGCACTGGCCGGCTTGCTGGCCAGGGTTATGGGGCTGTCGCTCTATCTGGTGCGTGATTTCCATTTGCGAAAAGAGCAGATGGAGGCGGATGTGTTTGGCATGAAGTCGCTGTTGTGGGGACGGTTGGCAATTGTGCTGGTCATGCTTGGGCTGGTCGGTCTTTCGTTTCAGTTTCATATAGATCCGTTCCAGAGCTTTATGGCGGGGATTCTGTTTTGTGCGCTTGGTGTGTTTCCGTTTTTGCTGCTCTCTGTCTGGGTGAACAGGTTTTCTGTTGTGGGTGTGCTGGTCGGGTCTGTTTCAGGGTTCTTACTGGCCGGCTGGATATTGTTTGTGACAGAGATTGGCCGGGCCAGCGGGCCTATGGGGCTGGATTTATTTGGACTTGGCTTTGCCGGCATGCTGTTGATGCTGGTTTACGGGCTGGTGATCGCTCAATTTTCACGCCGTGCCAGTGACGCGGACAGAGAGCGGTTAAATGATATCAGGACACCGGGCGGCGAGGCCATTTATGATCGTCATCTCAGAAATGTCATGCCGCGGCGCACGCCTGGCAGAGGATAAGGGTCTTGCCCTCTCTCCCTTGTTGGCGTTTGTTCTTTGGTTGAACCTGGCGGAATTGATTTCTTTGATTTGAAGCCAGATTGGATGAATATCGGCTGGTGATTGGGGGAGTAATCGCGCTTTCAGGGAGGGCAGCTGCTTCACAGCTCGATCTCATCCTCATCTGGCTTTTCTCTCAGCCGTTTCATGGCACCGCCAAATTTACGGATCATTTTTTCCATATATTCTATCGCCTCATCAACTTCTTCGTCAGTTGGTAATTTGAGAGACTTTTCCTTTTTATCGAGGTCATCAATTTTATCATCGCCGCGCTCAGCCAGCCGCTGTTCCAGTCTTTTGATCTCAGCCTTGAGGTTTTCCACTGTTTGGTTGGTTTCTAAATCCGTATTCTTCTGTTGTTTGAGGGGGGTGCATATCCAGCCTTCTGGCCCCGTTTTGCAGGAGGTCATGGCACCGGTTTCTTTATCGAGGCGGATGATGCCATTTTCAGTTTGCAGCATACTGTAGCGTCCAGTGGCATTCTGCTCGCCGGCCACATCGTTCTCATGGGCCAGGCTGGCTGTGGTCAGCGCTCCCCAGGAAAAAAGGCCAAGGGCAAGGAGTAGGGGCAAACAGCTAATCAGTTTGAGAGTGGTTTGGAAATTCGGCATGGGATTTCCCTCATTCGTCAGATAGATGGGTTCTGCAAGAAACTTGTGGTTGAAAGCTCCCTTATGGGACAGGCTTTGTTTTTGTTATTAATCAGCCACATGATGGTTCGGAATCATGACAATTTGTAGGAATCATGACGGATTTTCTGGCTTCCGTTTGGTGTGTGCTGACATAAGGATGACAGAATATGAGGTTTTGAGGTCTCATACTACAGTAAAGTTGTGTGTTTTCAGGCAATAATGTGTTTTTAGGGGGTGCGTTCATCAGGTGAATCACTTATCCATTTTTAAGACTCTGCGTTTTTAATATTTTGAAGCGTTATCTCGTTTGCGTTGAATTTGCACCCTTCCTCCTGAGGAGGTGCTCCTTTAATGATAAGGTTGAATGGATGACGGTTCTCCCGGGTAAAAAACAACCTCGCCCGCATTTGCATGATCTCAAGGATGATCCCTTTAATGAGACACCCTCGCCTGAGGGGCAGGATATGGTGCATGGCGACCAGGTTGGTGTGCCGCATTCCTCTCCGCATCTGGATTCAATTCTTGGCAAAATCAATTCTATCATGTCTGAAAGTCAGCAGGATGCAACAGTGCAGACCGAGCGTAAACTTCGTGGATATGATGCAGACTTGTATGAGAATGATGCGAGCAAACCAAGCCCTGATCGGTCAGGGTTCCAGGCCAGCGAGCCGATGGATTTGCTGGCTCCCTATAGCGAAGTGCTGAATGATGTCAGGGACTATTTCAAGGACCGCCATTCCCTTGATCCGTCTGATCGTTTGACGAATGCGATCGACCCGCCGCTCAGGGACAGATCTCAGTTGAATACGGCGCCGTTAACCGGTGGATTTGACGGCGGTGCGCCTGATCGGGGCAGGCAGGAAATTTTCAGCCCTGTTCAATTTGAAGGCCCGATCACAACTTCCCTGCATAGCTCAGAGGTGATGGTCGCTGAAAAAGATGAGGTCCAGGTATTTCGGCGTGAATTGATGGGCCGTATCAGTCAACTGGAACAGGTTATCGGTCATCATTTTGGTACGCAGCAATCTGTGGCTGCTGAAGCTGCAAAATCAGCGGTCGCGTTGACATTAAATTCGCTTGAAGATACAGCCATTGGCCAGCGACTGGCAGCACTCGAGACAGCCTTTGATCAATTTAAACAAGCGCAAAACCAGCTTGAAAAACACGTTGACCCTGTGGCGCCTCCAGAAAATCCGGTAAAGGGTGGGGAACAAACGCCTGAAAAAGCACCGCCATTGCCGCCATCACCAGTGATTGGCGAGCGGAGAGCCCTGCAAGGGGGGGCTGATGGCACAGCGGGTGATATGCCAGTGCTACCGGAGGAACCGGTTCAAAAGGCTGATGCGTTGCCTCCAAAACCGGATGTGCAGGTAACTGAGCCGCAAACTGCTGAATTGCAAAAAGAGACAGCACCGCTGGAGACCCCTGAAGGGATAAAGCCCGGCGAGATGCCGCAGGTGCTGAAAAGCCCTCCTGAAGCTGAAGCGGATGATTCCATGCAAAAGATGCGGGAGTTGTTTCACAATGAGGCAGACGAGCGCTTGTTTGGCAATAGGGCTGGTGATGGTAATCCGATGTCGGCGATGCCGGGCCATATGGCCGGTCTGTATGAGGCAGATGAGCCACTTGATCCGATCACCGCGAAGACTGCAGCGCTGCGGGCGCAGTTTCGGGCTTCAACCATTGTGAGCAATGATGATGAAATGCAGGCGATTCCCAAACAAATGGCACGCCCGGCCTTTATTGTGATTTCGATTGCCCTGCTTTTGGCAGCTTTTGGCATTGCTCTTGGTGATAAGAGCTTTTCTGAGCTGGCACAGCTCAAATCATTTATCAATGGGGGCATTGAAGGTGATGGCAAGGGTGTGAACCCGAACCCCATGGCTAAAGAGCTGGATCAAAAAGGTATCAAGGGTGATAAAAGTCAGGCCGAGATGAAGGATAGCAGCCTCTCCGGCGATGAACTAAGTATAACCGGGAATATTGAACCACGCGATCTAGCTGCAAAAATGGACAACCGTTTGTCAGAACGTCTGCGTGCCAAAGACAAAAACGGGGCTGATATTTCGCCGGAAAATCTGTTGCCCATGGCAACAGGTAAACTCAGTCTGCCGCCCGCTTTGATCGGGCCTTATTCACTGCGCCATGCTGCTGCCAATGGTGATGTGGTTTCACAATATGAGGTGGCGCAGCGGTTTGCGCTTGGGCAGGGGATCGAGCGGAATTATGAGGAAGCTGTGCGCTGGTATATGCAGGCGGCAGCCAAGGGGTTTGCCCCTGCTCAATATCGCCTCGGTACATTTTATGAGCGTGGCAGAGGGGTGGAGCGAAGCCTGGAGCGGGCTAAAATCTGGTATTTGCGGGCAGCTCAGCTAGGGAATGTCAAGGCGATGCACAATCTGGCGGTGGTTAATACCGCGCTGAACCGTGACAAGCCAGATTATCAGGCATCCATTTACTGGTTTAAACAGGCAGCTTCCTACAATCTGGCGGATAGTCAGTTTAACCTGGCCATTTTATATCAAAATGGTGTCGGGGTTCCGAAAAATCAGGTTGAGGCTTATCGTTGGTTTTCACTGGCAGCGCGACATGGAGACCTTGAAGCGGCCAAGCGGCGTGATATCCTTGGCCAGAAGCTCAAGAAAAGCGATCTGTTGCTTGCCGCCAACATGCTACAGGCGTGGAAACCCCAGATAATGGACAAAAAGGCCAATCAGGTTGGATTGAAGCGGTCACATGTCACAAGCACCATGTCGCATGCTGATGAGACTGTGGAGCGCTCACGTGTGCTGACAGCGCAAATCCTGTTGCGCAAGCTTGGCTATCAGGTGGTTGATGCAGATGGGGCGATGAATGAGAAGACCATTGCCGCTATCAAGAAGTTTGAAAAAGACAAGGGTTTACCGATCACCGGGAAAGTTACGCCAGGTCTTTTGAAGGTTCTGAATAAAGCTGCCCTTTAATTTCCTACAACTTCGCATTTTATTTGCCTTTCAATGCTCAGCTTTTCCTCTCTGGTGGGGGCCGGTATAGCGGCTTTCTGCAATTACAAATAAATTATTGATCGGGTGATGATTTTTCAATTGAATCTGGTTTAGTATGGGTCTTGAAATGTGTTTCCTGTTTCTGGAAGTCACCGGTCATTTAGCTTCAGGGATATCCTTATGCAGGGGCATTTTATTCAGGGGGGGCTCATTCAGAGGCATTTTCAGGTCAGGGTCAACCTTGAAGATCTGTGGTTTGCCCCATGATTTTATCTGTTGCTGTTTCACTTGATTATTTTTTGTTCTGAGGGTCTGGATGCTGTGTCTTTGGTGAATTTTTGTAAATGAGGGAGGCACCGGGCGTGGTGCTCTTGCCCATGGCCTTCTTACCTATGGTCTTCATGCCTATGGTTTTCATACGTATGATCTTCATATCTATGATCTTCATGGGGAATTTGTTTCGATCTGATCTTTGCTTGCGGTTTGTTGGGTGTTTTACTGATGCAAATCTATCTGCCGATTGCTGAAATCTCAGTGAACTTCTTTGCCATTCTGGCAATGGGGGGTGCGGTTGGTTTTCTTTCTGGCATGTTCGGGGTTGGTGGTGGATTTTTGATGACGCCGCTGCTTATCTTCACTGGCATACCCCCGGCGGTTGCGGTGGCGACCGGGGCCAATCAGATTGTGGCGTCTTCAGTTTCGGGGGCTTTGGCCCAGTGGCGGCGCGGTAATGTGGATATTAAACTTGGCACCCTATTGATAATTGGCGGTGCAGTTGGTGCGGTGCTTGGTGTGCAGCTTATGAAATGGTTGCGCCAGTTGGGCCAGGTGGACCTTGTCATCCAGTTGGCTTATGTCACTTTTCTTGGGGCTATTGGCGGCCTTATGGTGGTTGAGAGCCTGAGAGTGATCCGGGCACGGCACACCTCACCGGGTAAAAAAAGACATAAAACACGGCATAACTGGGTGCATGGTCTGCCTCTCAAGATGCGGTTTCATCACTCGAAACTCTATATCAGTGCCATTCCCCCACTGGCGCTTGGGGTCATGGTTGGCTTGCTGGTTGCCATTATGGGTGTGGGCGGTGGGTTTATTATTGTTCCTGCCTTGATTTATCTGCTTCGCATTCCAACAAATATAGTGTTGGGCACTTCGCTGTTTCAAATTGTGTTCATCACTGCGCTTGTTACGGTTCTGCATTCCACATCCAATCAGACAGTAGATATTCTGCTGGCTGTCATGCTGATGGTGGGCGGTGTGATCGGGGCCCAGCTTGGCGTTCGGGCCGGGCAGCATCTTCGGGGTGAGCAGATGCGGGCTCTGCTGGGTCTGTTGGTGCTTGCGGTCTGTCTCAGGATGGCGGTTGATCTGATTGTCAAACCAGATGAGATTTATTCACTATCACCGCTGATGGGAGGTGCGCTATGAGGGCACGCTCCCTTAGATTGATGTTAATGGGTTTGTCTTGCAAGCTTCTGCCCATGCACCGCATTTTCCTTGCAGGTCTATGCGGTTTGGTGCTGATGCTGTTTTCAGCACCGCTCAGGGCTGATGGGGTGATAACTGACCTTACAGCGGATAAAGTGCCGATTGAGTGGAATTTTACCGGCGCCAATATTTTCCTGTTTGGGGCGATTGAGGGTGAAATTTCTGAAGATAACAAACCTGATGTGATTGTTGTGGTGAGGGGGCCTTCCTCGTCTTTGGTGGCGCGCAAGAAAGAAAATATTGCTGGCGTCTGGGTGAACACCAACCCGAAAACAATCAAGAACATTCCCCTTTATTATTCAGTTGCCAGTTCGCGGCCTTTGCTGGACATTGCGCCCGCGTCTTTATTGGAGAATATGGGCATCGGGTTTGATGCGCTGGTGGCGCAACTTTCCAAAGAGATCAATGTGGAGGATACCACTACTGCTGAACACTACTCGGAAGCGGTGGTGCGGCTGATGGAGCGCCAGGGGCTTTATAAGGCCGGGGCGGCAGGTGTTAAAATTGTCGGGGACCGTTTGTTCCAGGTGAATATCGCGCTTGATGCCAATGTGCCGTCGGGTACGTTTTTTGCCGATGTTTATCTGTTTCGGGGTGGTAAATTACTGGGACGTCGGATTACCCAGCTTACGATCCATAAATCCGGTTTTGAGCGGTTTCTTTACAATCTCGCTTTTGATCATCCGTTGATCTACGGGTTACTGGCGGTTTTTGTTGCGGTGATTGCCGGGCTTACGGCTTCAGCCATTTTTGCCAGAAAATAAACCCTATTGCCTTCAGTGTTTTGAGGGAGTGCCTGGCATCACCCCCAGGGCCCGCCAAAGGGATCATCTTCCTTGTCTTTGCTTTTCTGGCCCCAGGGCCCGGCTGTGGCATCAGCCAACCGGCTGGCTTCGTTAACTGATGCAAGCTGGCCCCATTGCTCAGCCAGATCTTCAAGCGCTTTGATGCGGTTTTCTGTATTGGGGTGGGTTGAAAAAAGGTTATCCATCCCGGCGCCGGTGAGTGGATTGATAATGAACATATGGGCGGCGGCCGGGTTTGCCTCCGCTTCCTCGAACGGGGTGCGACCGGCTGCAACAGCGATTTTATAAAGAGCGTTGGAAAGCCATAAAGGGCGCTGGCATATTTCAGCGCCAATGCGGTCGGCTTCATATTCTCTGGTGCGGCTGATCGCCATTTGCACTATGGCGGCTGCCATCGGTGCGAGGAAAATCAGGGCGATGGTCGCGATTGGGCCGGGGCCGCCTTCCCGGCGTCCGCCAAAAAACAAACCAAAATTGGCGAGCATTGATATGGCACCGGCGATTGTTGCGGTGATGGTCATGATCAAGGTGTCATGATTTTTGATATGAGCAAATTCATGGGCCATAACGCCGGCTACCTCTTCTTTTGTGAGGGCGTCCAGAAGACCGGTGGTTGCGGCAACGGCAGCGTTTTCCGGGTTGCGGCCTGTTGCAAAGGCGTTGGGCTGGTCCGTGTGAATGACGTAGATGGCGGGCATTGGTAAATCCGCGTTGATCGCCAGCTGCTCTACGATGTCGTATAATTCAGGGGCTGTTTGTCGATCAGCTTCTACAGCGTTATGCATTTTCAGAACTAGTTTATCAGAGTTCCAATAGCTGAAGAGGTTCATAGCCAAAGCCACCACAAAAGCGATCAACATGCCTGTCTGTCCTCCTAAAATGCCACCTATGGCCACAAATAGAGCGGTCATGACAGCAAGCAGCATTGCGGTTTTTACATAGCTCATGGGGTGTTTCTCCTGATCGTTCGGTTCGCCAAATCTATAGAGATTCCAAGGGTTTTTTCCTGATATTTTCTATTCTGGCAGAATGTGGATGGCTTCATCCAGGCTGTTTATATGTCAAGTTTTTAAAAATTTGATATGTTTTCTCTCCAGCGTTTCCTAAATATGGGTCTTTGATGGCCTGAGAACAAGGGATTGGTGAAAATGGAAGAAAAAAAGATGGCATTAAAAAAACTGTCGCCTCAGGCGAGGCGGGCACTGGCCGAAGCGGAAGAACGGCGCCTGCAGGAGCAGGGGCAGTTTCAGGCCAGCGGTGAGATCGGTGGCCGGAAGGGGCCTGATCCTGTGCGTTTTGGGGACTGGGAAAAAAAGGGCATTGCCTCTGATTTTTAATGGTGCTCTGCAATTGTGGGAAAAGGTTCATTTTGATCCGATGGGGATCAGACCTTCATGATAAATAATGAGGGTTGAGATGATCTTTCAATTTTGCGGCTTATCTACAAGGCCGGCAAGGTCGGCGCGGGCAAAAGTCTTTAGTGTTTCATGCCCAGATGTTAAATGCCCATGTGTTTCATGCTCATATGTTAGATGATCAGGTTTTTCATGATCTGGTGATAGCAGCTTTATTCCTTGCTTTAAGTTTTTTTGGTTTTCCGGCTTAAAAAAAGCCCAACTTTCTGCCTATTATCGAGGCATGATCAGATTATTCTTCAAAATAATATACTGGTTCTCCGGGTTTCTGGTGATCTTGATGCTCTTTGATTTTGGCAGCCGGATGGTCAGAGCTGAAACGGGGGGACATTCCAACAATGAGGCAAAGGCTGGCAACGTGACTGTTGCCGCAATCGTCACGCCGCAAATGGCGGATGGGTCAGCCTGGGATATTGGCTTCGGGGCGGATCTGGTGCTTTGCGGTGAGAAGGGGTGTTATGTCAGCGCGGGGTTAACGCAGCCTGCCACCTTTTATGAAGGGGGTTCTGGTTTAAGGCTTTTGAAAAAGGCAGGGGCCTGCCGCGATCAGTTGCAATGTGTTTTTCGCGGTGTTGACCCGCAGCGTCTTGGCGGTTCAGGGACTGTGACCCTCCAGCTGGTTGATGTTGATTATGTTGCGCATCATTATATGGAAGGTGTGCCCGTTGCCGGTGCGATGGTCTGTGAGCTGACCGGTGCTGCGCTGCAGTGTGCGGGGGGTGTCCATAAACGAACATTTTCTCTCTGGATCATTGATGAGGCTGTGGCCGATAAAGGCGGCAAGGAAGGGCTTGATCATGTGCTGTTTAAAGGGTTGCTGCATCAGCGCATACAGGCGATGACACGCTCATTAGAGCCGCTACGCCGGGATATTAAGGTAAGTGTGCAGCGCTTCTATCATTTATTGCTCAAACGCGAGGTGCCTCAGAATTGCCTGGCCAGAACTGATTTTCTCAGTGAAACCTTTTTTATAGCCGGGTTGGCAGATTCGCTTCAGCGCCGCTCTGAACCCCTGATAAAAAGTTTTGTCGGCGAAACATCTGAAGGCAGGGTGCAGGATATGATACAGCGTTCGCCAGAACTTTACTGGGGGTTCCTTGATATTGCGGAACAACTCAAAGGATTTTCAAAGGCAAGGCAGGCCATGTTTCGAGAGAACGAAGCTGGCTTGCGTTTGCATGAGGATGAAGCCTCGACGAAGGGGCTGGTTTTAACATATGGCTGGCGGGTGAAAGCGCGGGCGAAAACCCTGCTTGAGGCCTGCCTTGCCCGTAAAGCCCAGCTTCCCTTATCAGGGTCCGGGGGTTGAGAGGCCGGTGATTTACCGGTCCAATTCCAGCAAAACCGGCACCGAGGCTGAAACCTATACGGCGGGGGCGGGGGCGCGGGGGGGGGCGGGGGGGGGGGG